>CAVZBU010000016.1:0-158106 GCA_963773565.1 uncultured Gammaproteobacteria bacterium
AGCGGAGATCAGCTCATGAGCCACGCCCCTGCGCCTCTCGTATCCGGTCCGCCCCTGCAGGGGTTGGACGATTACGCCACGGTGACCGATGTCTTCGCGACCTCGGTCGAACGCTTTGCCGACAAGCCGGCGTTCAGCTGCATGGGTCAGGTACTGCGCTATCGCGACGTCGATCGCCTGGCGGAGGACTTCGCCGCCTGGCTGCAGCACGAGACCGAACTCGAGCCGGGCGATCGCATCGCCATCCAACTGCCTAATGTATTGCAGTTTCCGGTGGCGGTATTCGGCGCGCTGCGTGCCGGGCTGGTGGTGGTCAACACCAACCCCTTGTATACCGAGCGCGAGATGCGCCATCAGTTCGCCGATTCCGGGGCCAAGGCGATCGTGATTCTCGCCAACATGGCCGACAAGCTCGAACGGGTGATCGACCGGACCGAGATCCGCCACGTGCTGGTGACCGAACTCGGCGACCTGCATGGCTTCCCCAGACGCGCACTGGTCAATTTCGCCGTGCGCCATGTCAAGAAACTGGTGCCGAACTACTCGTTGCCTGGTGCGCTGGGCTTCCGTGAAGCCTTGGCGCGTGGCGCCAAGCGAGAATTTCGCCCGGTCGAGCGCAGTCGCGATGACATCGCCGCATTGCAGTACACCGGCGGTACCACCGGTGTTGCCAGGGGCACCATGCTCACCCACCGCAACCTGGTCGCCAATATGCTGCAGGCGCGGGCGGTGATCAGCGATGTGCTCGGCGAAGGCTGCGAGACGGTGATCGCGCCACTGCCGGTCTATCATATCTACACGTTCACGGTGAATTGCCTGTTCATGATGGAAACCGGCAATCACAGCGTGCTGATCCCCAACCCGCGGGATATCGACGGCTTTATCAAGACTCTGCGCAAGACCCGCTTTACCGGCTTCGTGGGGCTCAATACGTTGTTCAATGCGCTGTGCAATCGCGACGATTTCCGCGCGCTGGACTTTTCCTCGCTCAAGCTGACCATCTCGGGCGGCATGGCACTGACCAAGGCTGCAGCCAAGCGTTGGCAAGAGGTCACCGGCTGCCCGATCGCCGAGGGCTACGGAATGACCGAGACGTCGCCGATCGTCTCGTTCAATCCGCCGTCGGCGATCCAGCTCGGCACCATCGGCAAACCGGTGCCGGGCACCTCGGTCAAGGTCATCGATGCCGACGGCAACGACCTGGCGCTGGGTGAGGCCGGCGAGCTGTGCGTTCAGGGACCGCAGGTCATGAAGGGCTACTGGAATCGTCCCGAGGACACTGCCAGGGCGCTCGACGCCGAGGGCTGGGTGCGTACCGGCGATATCGCCGTGCTTCAGGAAGACGGCTATATCCGTATCGTCGATCGCAAGAAGGACATGATCATTGTCTCCGGGTTCAACGTCTATCCCAACGAGGTCGAGGACGTCGTCGCCGGCCATCCCGATGTGCTCGAGGCGGCAGTAGTCGGTGTACCCGACGAGGACAGCGGCGAGGCGATCAAGCTGTTCGTCGTCGCCCGCAACGAATCGCTGGACGCGGCGACCCTGCGTAGCTGGTGCAGGAAGGAACTGGCCGGCTACAAGGTCCCCAAGTTCGTCGAGTTCCGTGACGAGCTGCCCAAGAGCAACGTTGGCAAGGTGTTGCGCCGCGAGCTGCGCGACAGCTGACGGGCATCGCGCCGTTAGGGCATCTGCGGCGATTGGCTCGCAGGTGCAGCAAGGCGATATAATAACCGGCCCGCCACGGTACGACCGTGGCGGGCCGGTCGTTTATTGAATTCAGCGAGGACGATTTGCGCGCTACCGCTTCGAAGCCCGATGCTCTAAAAGCCCTGGACAACCGCCAGGCCCAACTCGACGCCTGTCTGTTGCGCGATGCTCGCGATCAGGGGCGGCGGCTGGCCAAGCTGCGTCAGCGGGCCAAGGCCGGCAAGCCGATCGATCGTGCGTTGCAGGAGCTCGACGCGCGGCTGGCGAAATCACAGGCACTGCTCGAAAAGCGCCAGGCGCAGCCAGTGACCTTGAATTATCCGCCGGCCCTGCCGGTCGCCGAGAAGCGCGAGGACATTCTTGCCGCGCTGCGCGAGCACCAGATCGTGGTGGTCGCCGGCGAAACCGGTTCGGGCAAGACGACGCAGCTGCCCAAGCTGTGCCTCGAGCTGGGCCTCGGCCGGCGCGGGCTGATCGGCCATACCCAGCCGCGGCGGCTGGCGGCGCGCTCGGTGGCCACGCGCCTCGCCGAAGAACTCGAGGTGCCGCTCGGCGCCCAGGTCGGCTACCAGGTGCGCTTCACCGATCAGACCAACGATGCCACGCTTGGTCAAGCTGATGACCGACGGCATCCTGCTGGCCGAGACCCAGCACGATCCCGATCTCGAGCGCTACGAGGCGATCATCATCGACGAGGCCCACGAGCGCAGCCTCAACATCGATTTCCTGCTCGGCTATCTCAAGCGGCTGACCCAGCGGCGTCCGGATCTCAAGGTGATCATCACCTCGGCGACCATCGACGTCGAACGCTTCTCGCGGCATTTCGCCAAGCCAGCGCAGGACGTGGAGAGCGAGCCGCGCCCCGCGCCGGTAGTTCAGGTATCGGGGCGTACCTACCCGGTCGAGCTGCACTACCGGCCGCTGGTACGTGACGCCGACGACGAGGAGGATCGCACCCTGCAGGAGGGCGTCCTCCACGCGGTGGAGGAGATCGAGGCGATCGAGCGCGACAAGCGCTGGTTCAGCGGCCCGCGCGACGTGCTGATCTTCCTGCCCGGCGAACGCGAGATCCGCGAGACCGCCGACACATTGCGGCGCGCCGATCTCAGGGGCACCGAGATCCTGCCGCTCTACGCGCGGCTCTCCAACGCCGAGCAGAACCGGGTGTTCCAGAGCCATGCCGGACGGCGCATCGTGCTTGCCACCAACGTCGCCGAGACTTCGCTGACGGTGCCCGGGATCCGCTACGTGATCGACCCGGGGCTGGTGCGCATCAGCCGCTACAGCTATCGCGCCAAGATCCAGCGGTTACCGATCGAGCCGGTCAGCCAGGCCAGCGCCGACCAGCGCAAGGGCCGCTGCGGGCGTATCGCCGAGGGGGTGTGCATCCGCCTCTACAGCGAGGAGGACTATCTCGCCCGGCCGGCCTACACCGAGCCCGAGATCCAGCGTACCAATCTGGCCTCGGTGATTTTGTCGATGCTCTCGCTCAGGCTCGGCGACATCGAGGCCTTCCCGTTCGTCGACGCGCCGGACTCGCGCTTCGTCAAGGACGGCTTCCGGCTGCTGTTCGAACTCGGCGCGGTCGACGAGGGCAACCGCCTGTCGCCGCTCGGCCGGCGGCTGGCGCGGCTGCCCATCGACCCACGTCTGGCGCGCATGGTGTTGGCCGCCGCTGAGCAGGACTGCCTGCGCGACGTGCTGGTGGTGGTCAGTGCGCTGTCGATTCAGGACCCGCGCGAGCGGCCGGCCGACAAGCGCCAGGCCGCCGACCAGAAGCATCAGCAGTGGAACGATCCGGAGTCCGACTTCGCCGCCTGGCTCAACCTGTGGAACGGTTTCGAGGCGGCTCGCGAGGCGCTCTCGGGCAACCAGCTGCGGCGCTGGTGTCGCGAGCAGTATCTCAACTACCTGCGGCTGCGCGAATGGCACGATACCTTCAGGCAACTGCGTCAGTTGTTGCGCGACATGGATATCCACGTACCGGCCGCAGCCCCGGTTTCCCCGGCTGTCGAGGAAGACGAGGCGGCTCGCTCGGCCACCCGCGAAGCCGTGCGTCGGCAGCAGGCGTCCTTCCATCAGGCGCTGCTGAGCGGGCTGTTGTCGAACATCGGTCAGCTCACCGAAAACCGTGAATATCTGGGCGCGCGCAACCGCAAGTTCTTTATTCATCCGGGCTCGGGGTTGGCCAGGAAATCGCCCAAGTGGGTGATGGCCGGCGAACTGGTCGAGACCTCGAAACTGTTCGCCCGCGACGTGGCGCGCATTCAGCCGGAATGGATCGAGCCGCTCGCCACCCATCTGGTCAAGCGCAGCTACAGCGAGCCGCACTGGGAGATGAAACGTGCCCAGGTGGTGGCCTTCGAGCAGGTCACGCTGTTCGGCCTGTCGATCGTTGCCCGGCGCAAGGTGCATTACGGGCCTATCGCGCCCGCCGAAGCCCGCGAGCTGTTCATTCGGCGTGCGCTGGTCGAGGGTGAGTACCGCACCCAGGCAAGCTTCTTCGCCCACAACCGGGCCTTGATCGACGAAGTCGAGGATCTTGAGGACAGGGCGCGAAAGCGTGATATTCTGGTGGATGAGGAAACGCTGTTCGATTTCTACGATCAGCGCTTGCCGAGCGACATCATCAACGGCAAGGGGTTCGAGCATTGGCGGCGCCAGGCGGAACGCGACGACCCCGACGTGCTCAAGCTCGACAAGGCCAGCCTGATGGCTCGCCAGGCCGATGAAGTCAGCGAGGAGCACTACCCGGACACGCTGACTCTCAAGGGGGTGCGCTACCCGTTGAGTTACCATTTCGCGCCGGGCGCCGAGGATGACGGAGTGACTCTGACCGTACCCGCAGCGATGCTTTCGCAATTGCCGCGCCAGCGCCTCGAGTGGCTGGTGCCGGGCTTGTTGCGCGAGAAGTGCATCGCCCTGCTCAAGTCGTTGCCCAAGGCGGTACGCCGCCAGGTGGTGCCGATTCCCGATTGGGTGGATGCCGCGCTCGAGACGCTGAGTCCTGACGATGTGCCATTGAGCGAAGCGCTCGGCGAGTTCCTGCGCGTCAAGACCGGGCTGCGCCTGAACCGCGAGGATTGGCGCAGCGAGCAACTCGATCCGCACCTGGTGATGAACCTGCGGGTGGTCGACCATGAAGGCAAGGAGCTGGGGCAGGGGCGTGATCCACAGGCGCTCGAGCGGCGCTTCGCCGCGGCCGCCAACGCCGGTGCCCAGGCGCTGGACGCGGCCGGCGACACACACCAGGCGGTCGATGACCTGCCCGAGACGCCCTTGGCCGAGTCGCGCAGTACGACCCAGGCGGGCATCAAGGTCGCCGCCTACCCGGCGCTGGTCGAACAGGGCGACGTCAGACGCAATGCCAAGTACGACGCCCAGCGCGACGATAAAGCCAACGCCGGGGTCCTGGCGGTGGAGCTCTTCGATCACCCGGCCAAGGCGCACGAGGCGCATCGCCATGGCATCAAGCGCCTGGCGATGCAGCGCCTGCCCGATCAGGTCAAGGCACTCAAGCGCCTGCCGGGGTTCGAGCGTTGTGCGCTGCTGTTCGCCAAGGTCGGCAGCAAGGCGCAACTCGCCGACGACCTGGTTGAGGCGGTGTTTCTCCACGAGATCGCCTTCGACCCGCTGCCCCGTTCGCGGCAGGCGCTGAGCGAGCGCCTCGAGGCGCGTCGCGGCGAGCTGGTGGCCTATGGCGAGGGTCTGGTGGCGACGCTGCAGCGCGCGCTGGAAGGCCATCTGGCAGTGACCCAGGCACTCAAAGGTAACCTCAGCCTGTCGCTGGCGCTGGTCTATAACGATCTCAAGGCGCAGATGCAGCGACTGGTCCATCCCGGTTTCGTCAGCGAAGCTGGAGAGTGGCTGCAAGAGTACCCACGCTACATGGAGGCGGCGCGTATCCGTCTCGAGAAGGCGCCGCGCGAACGCATGCGCGACCAGATGCTGATGCAGCAAGCCCAGGACTTCGAGACCCGGCTGGCCAATCGTCGTCAGGCCGAGCGTCGCGAAGGGTGGGAGGAACCGGCACTGGTCGAGTTCGGCTGGTGGATCGAGGAATTGCGGGTATCGCTGTTCGCCCAGCAACTGGGTACGCACATGCCGGTATCCGCCAAGCGCCTCGAACGCCGCTGGGCCGAGATCACCGGTCGCCGTGAGGCCTGAGGCCCTATCAGACGAGAAGCGGCTCAGCCGCCGTGAGGAGAACGCCATGACACACGCCGTGATTACCGGCACCGGCCTGTACACGCCGCCCCACGTCATCGACAATGAAGCGCTGGTGACGGCCTTCAACCGCTGGGTGGACGCCGAGAACAGCCGTCATGCCGAGGCCATCCAGCGTGGCGAACGCGAGGCGTTGCTGCATTCGAGCAGCGAATTCATCGTCAAGGCCTCGGGCATCCATAGCCGTTACGTGCTCGATGCCGAGGGCATTCTCGATCCTGAGCGCATGCGCCCGCGTCTCGACGAGCGAGCCAATGACGCCCATTCGATTCAGTGTGAGATGGGGCTGGCGGCCAGCCGCGAGGCGCTTGCGCGGGCCCAGGTCGAGGCCCAGGAGATCGACCTGGTGATCGTCGCCTGCTCGAATCTGGAGCGCGCCTATCCGGCGGTCGCGGTGGAGTTGCAGGCCGCGCTCGGCGCGGGTGGCCATGCCTTCGACATGAACGTGGCCTGCAGTTCGGCGACCTTCGCCATCGACGTGGCCGCCAACGCGGTGCGTAGCGGTAGCGCCAAGCGCGCGCTGGTGGTCAACCCGGAGATCTGTTCGGCGCATCTCAATTTTCGTGACCGCGACAGCCACTTCATCTTTGGCGATGCCTGCACCGCGCTGGTGATCGAGGCCGACGATGTCGCTCGCGCGGACTCGCGGTTCGCGATTCTCGGCAGCAAATTGACCACCCGTTACTCCAACGCCATTCGCAACAATGCGGGCTTTCTCAACCGCATCACCGACAGCGATCCGCTGGCCGAGGACAAGCTGTTCGTCCAGGAGGGACGTCGCGTCTTCAAGGAGGTCTGTCCATTGGTCGCGCAGCTGATCGTCGATCACCTCGCTGAACTGGAATTGTCCGCCGACGAGCTGTCGCGACTCTGGCTGCACCAGGCCAATCGCCACATGAATGACCTGATCGCCCGGCGCGTGCTCGGCCACGACCCGGACATCGAACAGGCGCCGGTGATTCTCGATCGCTACGCCAATACCAGTTCGGCGGGTTCGATCATCGCTTTCCATCTGCACCGCGACGACCTGCCCGCCGGCGCGCTGGGGGTGGTTTGTTCCTTCGGAGCCGGCTACAGTGCCGGCAGTATCATGTTACGGAAGGTGAGCTGATGGAAAAGCTAGGTAAGGGAATACTGGGGGTCGTTGCCGCGGCCACGCTCGCCGGCTGTGCCAGCCATTCGCCGCAGGCTGCCAACCCGGCGGACCCGTGGGAAGGCTTCAACCGTCGTGTCTTCGCCTTCAACGAGACCCTCGATCGTTATGCGCTGAAGCCGGCCGCGCAGGGTTATGATTTCATCACCCCTCAGCCGGTGCAGGATGGCGTCGGCAACTTCTTCAGCAACCTCGGCGAGCTGCGCACGATCATCAATAGCGCCCTGCAATGGAAGTGGGCCAATGCCGGGGTCGCCTCGGGGCGTTTTGTGGTCAACACCACGCTGGGGCTGGGCGGCATCCTCGATCCGGCTACCCAGATGGGCTGGAGCGAGAACGAGGAGGACTTCGGCCAGACGCTGGCGGTTTGGGGCGTGGACGAGGGGCCCTACGTGGTATTGCCGGTGCTCGGCGGGCGCACCCTGCGCCATGCCAGTGGGCTGCCGGCAGACTGGTATACCGACCCGGTCACCCACGTCGAGGACGACGCCACGCGTTATGGCCTGCGCGGGCTCGAGCTGATCAATTACCGGGCCAGCGTTCTCGATCAGGAGAAGTTGATCCAGGGCGATCGCTACAGCTTCCTGCGTGATACCTACCTGCAGCAGCGACGCTTCAAGGTCAACGATGGCCAGCAGGGACGCGACAGCTTTGCCGACGACGATTTCGATTTCGATGCGGATGCTTTCGCAGAGTGAGAGCCGGACTTCATGGTCAAGTCGCGTATGTTGATCGGTCTTCTCGATCGCCCCGGTGAGGCGCGCGATGCGCTGGCCGCGGAACTCGCTTCAGGCGACTTTGCCGTGGCCGTCGCCGAGCGCTTCGATGAGTTGCCCGAGGAGACCGCGCTGGTCGTCGCCCACGTTCGCACGGTGGGTAGCGACGACTGGCCACAGCTGGCGCGTCGGCTACCGACGATCGTGATCACCGAAACCCGCCTCGACGACGATCTGCTGCCGGCGGTCGATGCCGGTCTGGTCGACTATCTGGTCGAGCCTTTGCGCCATGCCGATGTGCTCAGGCGTCTGGTGGCCCGAGCTCTGGAGCATCGACAACTGGCCGAGGAACATGCCCGCGATCGCGCACGGCTGGCCGAACTCAACGAGAACCTGGAAACTCATCTGGCACTGCTGCGCCTCGACCAGCAGGCCGGTTGGCATATCCAGCGCAAGATGCTTCCACCGCAGCCGCTGACGATCAACGGGGTGGTCTGCGACTATTGGTTGGAGCCATCGCTCTATTTGTCGGGGGATTTTCTCGATTATCAGCGTTTCGACGCGCGTTACAGCGTGTTCTACTTCGCCGATGTCTCGGGTCATGGTGCGTCGTCGGCCTTTGTCACGGTGCTGCTGCGCTATCTGTGCAACCGCTGGTTGGGCGAATGGGACGGGCAGCGACCGGAGGAATTGGCGCCACGCTGGCTGACGCAGCTCAATCGCGAACTGCTCGACACCGGCATTGGCAAGCACGTGACCCTGTTCGTCGGGGTGATCGATCATGACCAGCGCGTGTTGCACTATTCACTGGGCGCGCAACTGCCGATGCCGTTGCTGGGTGACAGCAGCCGGGGTGAGGTCGAGGTGCTGAGTGGCGAGGGTATGCCGGTGGGATTGTTCCCGAATATCGACTATCCCGCCTATCGGGTGTCGTTGCCGGCGAACTTTCGCCTGTGGCTGTGTTCCGACGGAGTGCTGGAAGGCCTGCCCGGAGGGACGCTGACGGCGCGACTCGACGATCTCAAGCGACGCATCGTCGCCAGCGATGACCTGGCGACCTTGCGTGCCGCCTTGACGGCGGGTGATGAGGGTGCCACTACGGGTGGCGATGAACGACCGGATGATCTGACTATTATGACGCTAAGCGGATTCGATCATGACAACGCATGATGGGCGACTGAAGGCGGCGTTCGATGCCGGCGTTTTCGTGCTCAAGTTATGCGGGGATGTTCGCTTGACCCTGTGTGCCACGCTGGACAACGAAGCCCAGCGCCTGGCAGACATGCCGGGTTTGAGAACGGTGATCGTCGATCTGCGCGAGGCGACCAACGTCGATTCCACGGCACTGGGCTTCCTGGCCAAGGTCGCACTGGCGGTCAAGGGGCGGCTCGAGCACTCGCCAACCATCCTCGTCGACCATCCCGATGTGCGACGGATGCTCGATGTAATGGGCTTTTCGCGCTATTTCACGCTGGTCCAGGCGCCGATCGCCGAGCCGGGCGGGCTGGCCGAATTGCCGGCGGTGCAGGCCGACGAGGAAGGTCTGCAGGAGCGCATTCTCGAGGCCCACCGTATCCTGATGCGCATGAACGAGCACAATCGCGAGGAGTTCCAGCCGCTGGTCGATCTGCTCGAGGCCCAGCAGCAGCGCAACGATTCCTGAACCGCTCTTGCTTCCCACCCCCTGATCCCGTATTTCGGCTGGCGATGACCCACCGTTCGCTGTGGCCGCCGACTGCCTCAGCAATACCTGCTACCATTAGCGGCCCGTTGGGTTCCTCCCGGTTATTCGTCCGTCATGACAAGGAGCGTTATGTTGCAGCTCAATGCGCGCCGCGTTGCGCTATTGGTGGCGGCCAACACGGCGCTGGCGCCGCTGGCCATCGATGCCTACCTGCCGGCCATTCCGGCGCTGGCCAAGACAGTCGGCGCCAGTGTGCATCTGACCGAGCTGTCGGTCAGCCTGTTCCTGTTCGGCTTTGCGATTGGCCAATTGATCTTCGGTCCGCTGTCCGACCGGCTGGGCCGGCGGCCGGTACTGCTCGGTGGCGTCGTGGTGTTTCTGCTGTCGAGTCTGGCGATCACCCAGGTGGAAAGCCTCGAGATGCTATGGGCGCTGCGCTTCGTGCAGGCGCTGGGGGGTGGCGCTTCGGTGGTCAACTCAGCGGCGATCGTGCGCGACTGCTTCAGTGGCCGCGAGGCGGCCAAGGTACTCTCGACCATGGTGATGATCCTGATGCTGGCGCCACTGGTCGCACCGGCACTGGGCAGCCTGCTGCTGTATCTCGCCGACTGGTGGCTGATCTTCGCCTTCCTGGCGCTCTATGCGGCGTTCGTGCTGTGGCTGTTGGGACGCTATCTGCCTGAAACCCACGGCCGCGACCCGAATGCGCCGAGCTTCACGCAGGTCCTGGGTAATTATTTGACGGTGCTGCGCCATCGCGAGGCGATGGGCTACATCTGTGCGGTGTCGATGTCATTTGCCGGCATGTTCGCCTTCATTACCGGCTCGCCCTTCCTGTACATGGAATATTTCGGCCTGTCGCCGGCGGTCTATCCGTTTGTCTTCGGCGCCAATATTCTGATCATGGCGAGTTCCAATCGGCTCAACATTCGCCTGCTCAAGCGCTCGTCGCCGCAGCGCAACCTGCTGTGGGGGTTGGGCATTCAGTTCGCCGCGGGACTGTTGCTGTTGCTGCTGTTCGCCAGCGGGCTGGATTCGCTCTACACGGTGGCGCCGCTGCTGATGATATTCGTCGGCATGCAGGGGCTGATCGGGCCCAACGCGATGTCCTCGATGCTTGATCATTTCCCCGGGATGAGCGCCACGGCCACGGCGATGCAGGGCAGTATCCAGTTTTCCTGCGGGGCATTGGCCGGGGTGCTGGTCGGGGCCTTCGAGATCCCCAGCGCCTGGCCAATGGTGCTGACCATGATCGGCGCCTCGATCATCGGCAACCTGGGGGTGCGGGTGCTTTCCGGCCGGGCGCTGCGCGCTCATAAACTCGCGGCGGAGTAAGTCTGGCGGAGTAAATCTGGCGGATAAGTCTGGCCGCGCTCGTGGACGGTTGGCGAACCATGTCATGAAGCTGTCATCTTCGTTAGGCATCGTGTGTCGGGCGAAGGTTGAACACTCTCATCGACAGGAGTTACCCGCATGAACCGCATCCTCAAGAGCCGCGTTCTGAAGACGACCGCAGTCGCCGCAGCCGTGATGGGCGTGGCGGGCGTTGCCCAGGCGCGTGAGCAGCTGCGCATCGTCGGCTCGAGCACGGTCTACCCGTTTGCCAGCTACGTGGTGGAGGAGTTCGGTGCCACCACCGATTACGCCACTCCGGTCATCGAGTCTACCGGTTCCGGTGGCGGCCTGAAGCTGTTCTGTGCGGGTGTCGGCGACGATACGCCGGATATCACCAACGCCTCGCGTCGCATGAAGACTTCCGAATTCGAGCGTTGCCAGGAAAACGGCGTGACCGACATTACCGAGGCGACGATCGGTTATGACGGCATCGCCTTCGCCGAATCCAGCAGCAACGAGCCGATCGACCTGAGCCGCGAACAGCTGTTCCTGGCGCTGGCCGCCAAGGTCCCGCAGGATGGCAAGCTGGTCGACAACCCCTACCAGAAGTGGAGCGATATCGACTCCTCGCTGCCCGATCGCGAGATCTCCGTCTATGGCCCGCCGACCACCTCCGGTACTCGTGACGCCTTCGAGGAGCTGGTCATGGAAGCCGCTTCCGAAGATATGGAAGGCTACGGCGGTGAAGGTTATACCGACATCCGCTCCGATGGTGCCTACATCGATGCCGGCGAGAACGACAACTTGATCGTCAAGCGGCTGGCCGAGGACACCCAGGCCTTCGGCATCTTCGGCTATTCGTTCCTCGAGGAGAACCCCGACACGCTGATCGGCGCCAGCATCGACGGCGTCGAGCCGACCCCGGAAGCGATCAGTTCCGGCGAATACCCGGTATCCCGCTCGCTGTACTTCTACGTCAAGAACCAGCATGCCGAGTCCGTGCCGGCGATGTACGAATACGCCAACCTGTTCATGACCGAGCAGATGATCGGGCCGATGGGTTACTTGAAAGGCCTGGGCTTGATTCCGCTGCCCGAACAGATGCGTAGCAAACAGCGCCAGGCGGTCGAGAGCCATGAGCAGCTTGAACTGGCCGATCTCAAGTAATCGCGTCGCTGCATGAAACGATGAGGCCGGTGGCGCAAGCTGCCGGCCCGTCTGCATGCAGGGTGGCCCTGCGGGGCCAGGCCCTATAAAGAAAGTCCGCAAGAGAGCCTCTGCCAAGAGAGCGTTATGTCGACCAATCTGATCTATCTGTTTTTCTGTGGCGCGCTGCTGACGCTGGGGCTGGTTGCCTTCTTCCTGGCGCGCACCAAGGCGACCCGCACGCGTGCTTCGGGTGCGGCGATGTTCGCCCAGCCCGATCAGTACGCCTGGTTCTCGGTGCTCGCCACGGCCGGCCCGGCGATCCTGGCTGGCGCGCTGGGCGCCTTCGTGATGCTGCTGCTGGGCGCCGAGATTCCCGTGGCGCTATTTGTTGACGGCCAGCGTGGTGATCGCCGCCATCGGCCTGTTCGTCGGGCTCGCGCAGGTGCGTCCCGACTTTCACGCCCGTCAGGCGATCGAGAAGGTCATTCGCCTGGCACTGGCCACGGCGGCGTTATGTCGATCGTCACCACCTTCGGCATTCTGCTGTCGATCGTCTCCGAGGCGATCCGCTTCTTCCAGATGCAAAGCCTGTGGGACTTCATCACCGGCACCACCTGGGCGCCAGGCGACAGCTTCCTGGCGTCCGCCGGGCGTGCCGGCGAAGGCAGCGGCGGGGCACAGTTCGGCTCGGTGCCGCTGTTCGCCGGCACCTTCCTGATCTCGCTGATTGCCATGCTGGTGGCGATCCCGGTGGGACTGCTGGCGGCCATCTACATGGCCGAATTCGCGCCGCCACAGGGTGCGCGACCTGGCCAAGCCGGTACTCGAGGTGCTCGCCGGCATTCCCACCGTGGTCTATGGCTTTTTCGCCGCGATCACCATCGCGCCGATCATCGTCGACGTGGCCGGCTTGTTCGGTCTCGATGCGTCCTACAACAACGCGCTGGCGCCGGGGATAGTGATGGGCATCATGATCATCCCGTTCATCTCGTCGCTGTCCGACGACGTGATCAATTCGGTGCCCGACAGCATGCGCGAAGGCTCGCTGGCGCTGGGCATGACCAAGGGCGAGACCATCCGCAGCGTGGTGCTGCCGGCCTCGTTGCCGGGGATCATCTCCGCCTCGCTGCTGGCAGTGTCCCGGGCACTGGGCGAGACCATGATCGTGGTGATGGCCGCCGGCATGCGTCCCAACCTGACCGCCAACCCGCTCGAGGACATGACCACCGTGACGGTGCGCATCGTCGCCGCGCTGACCGGCGACCAGGAGTTCGAGAGCGCCGAAACCCTGTCGGCGTTCGCGCTGGGCCTGGTGCTGTTCGTGGTCACGCTGATTCTCAATATGATCTCGGTACTGATGATTCGTCGCTTCCGCGACAAGTACCGCGTCAACACCCTGTGACACGACGAGGAATGTTGCGCTCATGAGCCAATCCTTTGACGAGATCACCGCCCAGCTCAAGCGGCGTCACCGCCGCTCGGCGCGCCTCAAGTACATGTCGATGGGCGCGTTGATCCTGGCGGCGGCGTTTCTGCTGGTGTTTCATCGGCGACATGCTGGTCAAGGGGCTGCCGGCCTTCCAGCAGGCCCAGATTCAGGTCGAGGTGAACTACACCGAGCAGGCTAGCAAGATCCCGCCGGCGGCGGTCGGCGAAGACGTGCGCGCCGCTGGTCAGTCGCGGCTATCTGCGGCTGATTCCCGGGCGCATGCGCGACAACCCCGAACTGCAGGGCACCACGCGCATGGAGTGGGTGCTCGCCGACAGTGCGGTGGACCAATACCTCAAGGGCCACGAGGACGCCCTGCGTGCCAGCGAGGCGCGGGTGGTCGAACGACTGGTCGAGGCCGGGCGCGCCGAGCTGCGCTTCAATACCACCTTCTTCACCAACGGCGACTCCAAGTTGCCCGAGCTGGCGGGCATCGCCTCGGCGGCGGTGGGCACCGTGATGACGCTGATCGTGACCATGCTGGTGTGCTTCCCGGTCGGGGTGATGACCGCGGTCTACCTGGAGGAGTTCGCCCCGGACAACCGGCTGACCCAGCTCATCGAGATCAACATCAACAATCTCGCGGCGGTACCGTCGATCCTGTTCGGGCTGCTGGGCCTGGCGATCTACATCAATTTCTTCGGCGTGCCGCGCTCATCGCCGCTGGTCGGGGGGTTGACGCTGGCGCTGATGACGCTGCCGGTAATCATCATCACCACCCGCTCGGCGCTGCGCAGCGTGCCGGAAGGCATCCGTCAGGCAGCGTTCGGCATCGGCTGTTCGCGCTGGCAGGTGGTGCGCGACCACGTACTGCCGCTGTCACTGCCCGGTATCCTGACCGGCTCGATCATCGGCATGGCCCAGGCGATGGGCGAGACCGCGCCGTTGATCATCGTCGGCATGGTGGCCTTCATCCCCGACGTCGGCGGCTCCTTCACGGACGCCGCGACGGTGATGCCGGCGCAGATATTCACCTGGGCCGGGGAGCCCGATCGTGCCTTCGTCGAGAAGACGGCCGGGGGCATCCTGGTGTTGCTGGCGGTGCTGATCTCGCTCAACGCCACGGCGGTGTGGCTGCGCAAGAAATTCGAACGGCGCTGGTGAGCCATCACTCTCTGCGGGCAGCTACCACTTTGTAGAGGACAGGATCATGTTGAACGAGCAGATTGTCGAAACTCGCGAGAAACCGCGCGGTGTCCAGCGACAGCCGGCGCGCGGCGAGCCGGTAAGCCGCAACGAGAAGGCCAATCACGAACTGAGCATCCGCGTGCGCGATCTCAACCTGTGGTACGGCAACAACCAGGCGCTGAAGAATATCGACATGGATATCTATCAGCGCAACGTGACCGCCTTGATCGGCCCCTCGGGCTGCGGCAAGTCGACCTTCCTGCGTTGCCTCAATCGCATGAACGACCTGATCAAGGGCGTGCGACTTGACGGACTGGTGGAGATGGACGGCCACGACGTCAACGAAGCCCGGATGGACGAGGTCGCGTTGCGTCGCCGGGTGGGCATGGTCTTCCAGAAGCCCAACCCGTTTCCCAAGTCGATCTACGAGAATGTCGCCTATGCGCCGCGCATGCACGATCTGGTCAGTCGCAAGGCCGAGCAGGACGAGCTGGTCGAGCGCGCCTTGACCGACGCCGGGTTGTGGAACGAGGTCAAGGACAAGCTGCAGCAGCCCGGTACCTCGCTGTCCGGCGGCCAGCAGCAGCGGCTGTGCATCGCCCGGGCGATCGCCGTACAGCCCGATGTGATCCTGATGGACGAGCCGACCTCGGCGCTCGACCCGATCTCGACGGCGACCATCGAGGATTTGATGGACAAGCTCAAGCAGCAGTTCACCATCGTCACGGTCACCCACAACATGCAGCAGGCGGCGCGCGTCGCCGACTACACGGCGTTCTTCCATCTCGGCGAGGTGGTCGAATACAACGATACCCAGATGATGTTCTCCAACCCCTATACCAAGAAGGCCGAGGACTACATCACCGGCCGTTACGGCTGAGCGGGTTGCGGCACGCGTGTTGAACCGCAGCCGGCGGGCGTGATAAACCTGCTGGCTGCGGAGATGGCATTCCTCCGGGTCCTGACGACCGAACCACCGCCCCCTCTCATGGCGGTTAATGATGCCTGCGATACGCCGGGGGCGTAGCAGGCATCGTGTCCTACCCCCTCGTCCGTGTCGCCTTGTTGCTACGTATACACGACTTGCCAAGACAACAGGACGACTGAACTATGTGGCTATCGGTTCTCGCCATCGGCGCCGGCGCCGCGCTGGGCGCCAATCTGCGCTGGCTGCTGAGTATCTGGCTGAATGCGCTGTTCCCCGCGCTGCCGCCCGGCACGCTTATCGCCAACCTGCTGGGCAGCTGGTTGATCGGCCTGGCCTTCGCGTCGTTCGCTCAACTGCCGTCTTTATCCACGGAGTGGCGGTTGTTCGTTATCACCGGCTTTCTAGGGGCGCTGACCACCTTCTCGACGTTTTCCATCGAAATGCTTGCCAATATCCAGGCGGGCCGCTGGGGCATGACGCTGGCGGGTATCGCCCTGCACGTCGCCGGCTCGCTGGGCATGGCCGCGCTGGGCATGGCGACGTTCGGGCTCGTGCGCCAACTGGCGGGGCTACTGAAATAAAAGCGTACTGAAGTGACATCGGCATGCAGGACGCTGCCGAGGCGAAGGCCCGCTGTGCCATCGACAGCGGGCGCAAGGTATCAGTCGGTGAGTTCGACGGCGATCGCCGTGGCCTCGCCGCCGCCGATGCACAGGCTGGCAATGCCGCGCTTGCCGCCGCGCCGGCGCAGGGCGTTGATCAGCGTGACGATGATCCGCGAGCCGGTGGAGCCGATCGGGTGGCCTTGCGCGCAGGCGCCGCCGAATACGTTGACCTTGTCGTGGGCCAGCCCCAACTCGTCGATGGCGATCAGCGTGACCACCGCGAAGGCTTCGTTGATCTCGTAAAGATCAACGTCATCGGCCGACCAGTTGAGCCGCTCGAGCAACTTGCCGATCGCACCCACCGGGGCGAGGGTGAATTCGCTGGGGTGCTGGGAGTGCGTGGCGTGGCCGAGAATCGTGGCCTGTACCGTGGCGCCGACGGCTTCGGCCGCGCCACGGCTGGCCAGAATCAATGCCGAGGCGCCGTCGGAGATCGAGCTTGCGTTGGCGGCGGTGATGGTGCCGTCGCGGCTGAAGGCGGGGCGCAGCGTGCGGATCTTGTCGAGGCGCGCGGCGAACGGCTGCTCGTCGTGCTCGACGACGCTCTCGCCGTGGCGCGAGGCGACCGTGACCGGGGCGATTTCACCGCCCAGTTCACCGGCTTCATGGGCCGCCATGGCGCGCTCCAGCGAGGCGATGGCGAAATCGTCCATGCGCTCGCGGGAGTAGCCCCGGTCATCGGCGACCTGCTGGGCGAACGCGCCCATCAGCTGGCCCGTCTCGGCATCCTCGAGGCCATCGAGGAACATATGATCCTTGAGCTCGCCATGGCCCAGGCGATAGCCGCCGCGCGCGCGAGTCAGCAGGTGCGGGGCGTTGGACATCGACTCCATGCCGCCGGCGAGCAGGATCTCGCCGCTGCCGGCGCGGATCAGGTCGTGGGCGAACATGGTCGCCTTCATGCCCGAGCCGCACAGCTTGTTGACGGTGGTCGCGCCGCGCGCATCGCTGATTCCGGCCTGGCGCATCGCCTGGCGGGCCGGGCCCTGCTTGACCCCGGCGGGCAATACGCAGCCGAGAATGCCTTCGTCGATGGCGTCGGCTTCGATGCCGCTACGCTGGATGGCGGCACGGATGGCGGCGGCACCGAGTTGGGGGGCGGTCAGGCTCGACAGGCTGCCGAGCATGCCGCCCATCGGGGTGCGTGCGCCCCCCAGGATGACGATATCGTTCGCTGCGGGCATGGCGTTCTCCATTTCGTTGTTCTGTACGCGGTCGTTCCAAGCGTTGTTGTGAGCATCGTTCTGTGGGCCGGCATGGCCTGCGTTGACCGCAGCGTGGCCCTATGCTTTGCTCGGTAAAAACCAAGCAAGCGCTCGGGTTAATCCAATGACTTTAGTGAACGCCTCACCCCGTCGCAAGGAGTTGGTCCGGATCGCCGCTCGTCTGTTCGTCGAAGAGGGCTTCGATCGCACCACGGTGCGCATGCTGGCGCAGGCGATGGGCATCAAGTCGGGAAGCCTGTTCCATCACTTCAGCGACAAGCAGGCGATTCTCTGCGCGGTGATCGAGACCGGCATGCAGCATGCCCTGACGCTGGCGCGCACCGCGCTGGCCGATGCCGGCTGCGCGCCCGAAGGGCGTCTGGATGCCCTGGCGCGGGCGCACCTCGAGACGCTGTTGACTGAGCGCAACGCGCATGTCGTGGCGCTCTACGAATGGCGCCGGCTGGACGACGCCTCGCGTGACCATTTGATTCACCTGCGCGACGCCTACGAATCGCTGTGGCAGAAGGTGGTCGACGAAGCGCTGGAGGCCGGATTGATCCGGGGTGATCGCCTGCTGGTGCGGCGCTTCGTGCTCGGCGCGCTCAATTGGACGGTGCGCTGGTACGACCCGGCGGGGCCACGCTCGCCCGAGGCGCTGGCCGGCGAACTCATCGCCATGCTGAGCGGCCCGGCGTTCGAGGCCGATTCCGTGGGTCACGCCTGATCGCCACAGGATACGTTACCGGATAGCAGGCGGGCGGTTGCGACCTTGGTCTCAGCCGACGCGGCTTGTTCGGCCCGTCCGGTCTGGCTAGGGTGTAAACCAAGCGCTCGCTCGGTTTGTCCGTAGCGTGACGTTTACGTTAACGACAAGGATGAACCACAATGACAACAACGCCACCGACTTACGCCAGTTATCTCGATAGTTTCTCTCCCGCCGCGGTGATCGACTCGCTGGATGACCAGCACGACGGCCGACTCAATGCCTTCGATAGTTGTTGCGCCCGGCATCTGCGTGCCGGGCACGGCGCGCGCATCGCGCTGATCCACGAGGACGGCGCCGGGCATGTCAGCCGCTGGAGCTACGCCGATCTCGACGCCGCCAGCGCGCGGCTCGCCGGCTGGCTACAGGCGGCCGGCCTGGGGCAGGGCGATCGGATCGCCTGCATGCTGCCGCGTACCCCCGAGCTGTTGATAGCGGTACTCGCGACCTGGCGGATCGGCGCCGTCTATCAGCCATTGTTCACGGCCTTCGGCCCCGACGCGCTGGAATACCGCCTGGCGCGTGCCGATGCGCGGCTGGTGATCACCGACACCGCCAACCGGAGCAAGTTCGCCGGCCTCGCAGACTGCCCACCTGTGCTCTGCGTGGGCGCTGCCGTGGATGGCGGCGACAGCGATTGGCGGCAGGCGCTTGCGCATGCGCCGCTGATGGCCGCGCCGCCCCGCCTCGACCCGCAGGCGGCGTTTCTGCAGATGTTCACCTCGGGCACGGTGGGCAAGCCCAAGGGCGTCGCCGTACCGTTGGCCGCCTTGGCAGCCTTCGCGCAATACATGGAGCTGGCCATTGATCTGCGCGTGGCGGACCGGTTCTGGAACATGGCCGACCCCGGCTGGGCCTATGGCTTGTATTACGCCATCACCGGGCCGCTATTGCTGGGTGCCACCACGCACTTCTGTGAAGCGCCGTTCGATGCCGCAGGTGCACTGGCCTTCCTGCGTCGCCATGCGATCAGCAACTTCGCCGCCGCGCCCACCGCCTATCGCCTGATCAAGGCCTCGGGGCTGTTCGACGACGCGGCCGCCGGGCTGTCGCTGCGCGCCGCGAGCTCGGCGGGCGAACCGCTCAATCCCGAGGTGGTCGATTGGGTCGAGGGCGCGCTGGGCTGCCTGGTGAAGGATCACTACGGTCAGACCGAGACCGGCATGACCTGCTGCAACCATCACGCGCTGGCCCATGCCGAGCCCTCCGGCGGCATGGGCAAGCCGCTGCCGGGCTACCGTCTCGCCGTGCTGGACGCCGAGTACAACGAACTGCCCGATGGCGAGCCCGGCGTGCTGGGTGTGGATATCGAGGCCTCGCCGATGCACTTCTTTCCCGGCTATACCTGGCAGGAGAAGACGCCCTTCGCCAACGGCTACTACCTGACCGGCGACGTGGTGATTCGTGAATCCGACGGCACGTTTCGCTTCGCCGGACGCAACGACGACATCATCACCACCTCGGGCTATCGCGTCGGTCCCAGCGATGTCGAGAACAGTGTGATGAGCCACCCCGCGGTGGCCGAGTCGGCGGCGGTGGGCATGGCCGATGCGATTCGCGGTGAAGTGATCAAGTCATTCGTGGTGCTGCGCGAGGGTTACGAGCCGAGTGCCGAGCTGGCCGAGGAGATCCGCCAGCGCGTACGCGAACGGCTGTCCGCGCATGCTTACCCGCGCGAGATCGATTTCGTCGACGCGCTACCCAAGACCCCCAGCGGCAAGATCCAGCGCTTCAAGCTACGCGCCCAGGGCCGCATCCACGGAGATTCGCTGAATGCAATTGACCCAACGTACCTTTCTGATCACCGGTGCCGCCTCGGGGCTGGGGGCGGCGACCGCCGAGCGGCTGGTGGCCGGCGGCGCCCGGGTAGTGCTCTGCGATTTGAGCGAGGCGGTCGACGCGCTCGCCGAACGGCTGGGCGAGGCGGCACTGGCGTGTCGTGGTGACGTCACCGATGGCGCTGCCATGCAATCAGCGGTCGATCTCGCGGTCGCCCAGGGCGGGCTGCACGGTGTGGTGCACTGTGCCGGGGTGGTCAGCGTCGCCAAGCTGCTCGACCGCGACGGCAAGCCGGCGGATCTCGACGCCTTCGCGCGCACCGTTCAGATCAATCTGGTGGGTACCTTCAACGTGCTGCGCCTGGCGGCGGCGGCGATGGCCCGCAACGAACCCGAAGGCGAGGATGGCGAGCGCGGGGTGATCATCGACACCGCGTCGATCGCCGCCTTCGACGGTCAGGTGGGGCAGGCCGCCTACAGCGCCTCCAAGGCCGGGGTGGCGGGCATGACGCTGCCGCTGGCCCGCGAGCTGTCACGCTACGGCATCCGGGTGATGACCATCGCGCCGGGCGTGTTCGAGACGCCGATGATGGCCGGCATTCCCGATGATGCGGTCGCCGCGCTGGCGTCCGCGGTGCCATTTCCCAAGCGCCTGGGGCGGGCCACGGAATTCGCCGCGCTGGCCGAACAGATCGTCACCAACGCGATGCTCAACGGCGAGACCATTCGCCTCGATGGTGGCATCCGCATGCAGTGATGCAGCTCTGCCGGGCGGCTTGCCCGGCTAGCTTCGGGGCAGCGTCCGGAAGGCAGCGGGCGCGCCTTTCGAGACTCAAACGAACGCTTGACTTGCACTCGGCGCCGGGATAGTTTCAAACGCATGTTTGAGGGCGGCCCGGGTCGCCCGATCGACCGATTCCGGCGTGTTTTCAGGAGTGTTCGTCATGCCCGATTATCAGGCTCCGCTGCGCGATCTGCGCTTCGTAATGGATGAAATGCTGGGCTATCCCGGCCACTACGCGGCCTTGCCGGGCGGCGAAGACGCCTCGCCGGACGTGATCGCGGCGATTCTCGAGGAGGGCGGGCGCTTCGCGCGCGAGGTCCTGTTGCCGCTCAACCAGCGCGGCGATCAGCGAGGGCTGCGTACTCGAGGGCGGCGAGGTCAAGACCCCGCGGGGCTTCAAGGAAGCCTATGCCCAGTACGTCGACGGCGGCTGGCCGGGACTGGCGGCCGAGCCCGAGTTCGGCGGCCAGGGACTACCGGCCTCGCTGAACCTGGCGCTGTCGGAGATGATCTGTTCGAGCAACCTGGCCTGGGGCATGTATCCCGGCCTCTCCCACGGTGCCGCCGATGCACTGCGCCATCACGGCAGCGATGCCCTGAAGGCTACCTACCTGAGCAAGCTGGTCGAAGGCGTATGGACCGGCACCATGTGCCTGACCGAGCCGCATTGCGGTACCGACCTGGGTCTGATCAAGACCCGCGCGGTACCCGAAGACGATGGCGGCTACCGGATCACCGGTACCAAGATCTTCATCTCCGCCGGCGAGCACGACCTGACCGAGAACATCGTTCACCTGGTATTGGCCAAGCTACCCGACGCCCCTGAAGGCTCGCGCGGCATCTCGCTGTTCGTGGTGCCCAAGTTCCTTCCTGATGCCGAAGGTAACGTCGGCGAGCGCAACGGCGTGAGCTGCGGCTCGCTGGAACATAAGATGGGCATTCATGGCAACGCCACCTGCGTGATGAACTTCGACGCCGCCAAGGGCTATCTGGTGGGGCCGGAACACAAGGGCCTGGCGTGCATGTTCACGATGATGAACGAGGCGCGGATCGGTGTAGGCATCCAGGGGCTGGGGCTGATGGAGGCGAGCTTCCAGAATGCCCTGGCCTACGCCCGCGATCGCCTGCAGATGCGCGCGCTGTCGGGCACCAAGGCCGCCGACAAGCCGGCCGATCCGATCATCGTGCACCCCGACGTGCGACGCATGCTGCTGACCCAGAAGGCGCTGGCCGAGGGTGGCCGGATGCTGGTGATGTATACCGGCCAGCTGGTCGATCTGGCCGAGCACGCCACGGACGCCGCCGAGCGCGAACGTGCCGAGACGCTGCTGGGTCTGCTCACGCCGATCGTCAAGGCGTTCCTCACCGAGCTGGGCTTCGAGGCCACCAACGAGGGCGTGCAGGTGTTCGGTGGACACGGCTTCATCGCCGAGTGGGGCATGGAGCAGTTCGTCCGTGATGCACGCATCACCCGCCTCTACGAAGGCACGACCGGCATCCAGGCACTCGACCTACTGGGCCGCAAGGTGCTGATGAGCCAGGGTGAAACGCTCAAGGTCTTCACCAAGGAGATTCACAAGTTCTGTCAGGCACAGGCCGACAACAGCGCGCTCAAGGGGTATATCGAGCCGTTGTCCAGGCTCAACGCCGAGTGGGGCGAGCTGACCATGGCGGTGGGCATGAAGGCCATGCACGATCGCGAGGAGGTCGGTGCGGCGAGTGTCGATTACCTGCTTTACTCGGGTTATGTCGCGCTGGCTTATCTGTGGGCGCGTGCCGCGGATACCGCCAGCCGGGCGCTCGCCGCGGACAGCGGCGACGAGGCATTCTATCGGGCCAAGCTGGCGACCGCGGATTTCTACTTCCAGCGCCTGTTGCCGCGCACCCGCGGCCATGCCGAGATGATTCGCGCCGGTGGCGCCTCGCTGATGGCGTTGAGTGCCGAAGAGTTCGGGCTTGGCTTCGAGATCTGAAGCGCTCAACAGGTAACGATGTCTCTAGGTCAGGCGCTCTGACCTTTGCAGGCGGGCCTCTCGGCCCGCCTTTTTTGTAATTCTCGCGAGGCTAGCTTGCGTGGTCAGCCGCGACCGCGGGTGGGCTATACGGCGCCTTTGGGCTTTTCTCGGCCATGGGATGAATTCCTAGCTTGCCGGTTTATCGGAAAACGCTGAGCATGGCGATGATTCCGCTATCGACATGGAGATGGCTGTCATGCCGCCCACCCGCCAGCCTGCCGCCACCTGGTGGCTGATCCTGAGCGCCTGCACGATCCTGATGCTGTCGTTCGGGTTGCGTTCCAGCTTCGGGCTGTTCGTGCAGCCGCTCGATGCGGCCAATGGCTGGGGGCGCGACGTCATTGGCCTGGCCCTGGCACTCCAGAATCTGGCCTGGGGCGTGATCGCCGTGATCGCTGGCGGCCTGGCCGATCGCTTCGGCAGCGTGCGCGTCATCCTGGCCGGTACGGTGCTGTATGCGCTGGGCCTGTGGCTCACCGCAGGCGTCAGTGACGTATGGGTATTGAATACCGGGGCAGGACTGCTGGTCGGTGCCGGGGTGGCAGGCACGGCGTTCGGTATCGTGCTGCCGGCCATGGCACGTGCAGTTGATGAATCCCGACAACAGCTAGTACTGGGCATTGGCACGGCGGCAGGCTCGATGGGCCAGTTCCTGATCGCCCCGGTGGCCCAGACCCTGATCGACTGGCTGGGTTGGAGCGGTGCGCTCAATGTGATGGCGTTGATATCGCTGTCCATGGCGCTGCTGGCCATGCCGCTGGCAGCCAGTGACCGGTCCGCCGCCTCCGTGGGCCAGATCGTTTCGCCCCAAGCCTTGCGTGACACGCTCAAGCTGGCTCGCGGCCATGCCTCATACTGGCTGCTGACCGCCGGCTTCTTCGTCTGCGGGTTCCACCTGGCGTTTATCACCGTACACATGCCGCCGTTCCTGATGGATGCCGGTTTCGATCCGTCTGTCGCTGCCTGGTCGATCAGCCTGATCGGGTTGTTCAACGTGATGGGCGCCTTTCTGGCCGGCGTGGTCTCGAGCAGGGTGCCCAAGCGTCATGTGCTGATCGGTATTTATGGCGCGCGTGCCGTGGCCATCGCCCTGTTCATGATGTTGCCGCTGAGCCTGACCACGGTGCTGACGTTCAGTTGCGTGATGGGCTTTCTATGGTTGGCGACCGTACCGCCAACCACGGGGCTGGTTGCGACCATGTTCGGAACCCGCTACATGGCGACGCTCTATGGCGTGGTGTTTCTCAGCCACCAGATCGGCAGCTTCACCGGGGTGTGGCTGGGTGGTTGGCTGTATGAGACCACTGGCACCTACGAGGTGGTGTGGTGGACAGGGGTGGCGCTGAGCCTGGTGACCATGGCGCTGCACTGGCCGATTCGGGAGACGCCGGCGGCGGGTCTGCGCCCGCGCGCCGCGGCCTAGGTCGTGCGGTGTGCGCGCTGCGTCGCTAGGGAAGGGCTATCGGTCGCCCCGTTCAGGCCGGAATAACTGCGTGGCGGAAACAGGTGGCTGGCGGAAACAGCGGGGTGTTTGTCGTCGTCCTCGGATCAGGCCATCATGGGCGCACCCGAAAACGCCAGGACGGCCCCATGGATCACGATGTCGACGAGACCAAGCGCAGCATTCCCCTCAATCTGACGCTAGCCTTGGCGGCACTGGTCATCATCATCGGCGGCATGAAACTCGGCGCCGACCTGCTGGTACCGTTGATCCTGTCGCTGTTCATCGCGGTAATCTGCACCTCGCCGGTTCACTGGCTCTATCGCGTGGGGGTGGGGCGGCGCAGCGCCGTGCTGTTGACGCTGCTGATTGCCGGTGTCTTTCTGGTACTGCTGGGCTCGCTGCTGGCGAGCAGCTTGGCGACCTTCATGGAGGCGTTACCCAAGCTCGAGGACCAGCTGCACAAGCACTACCTGAACCTGCTCAATTGGCTGTCGGGCCTGGGTGTGTACATCAAGCCCCAGCGGATGTCCGAGTGGCTCGATCCGACCGGTGCCACGCAGATGGTGCCAACCTTCCTCGGCAGTCTGGGCAGCCTGTTGTCGCAGAGCGTGCTGATCATCCTGCTGGTGATCTTCATGCTCTTCGAGACCCTGGACTTTCGCAACAAGGTGGCGCAATCGCTGGAAAACCCGGCGCCGAGCCTGCGCCGCTTCAATGAGTTCAGCTACAACCTGAAGCGCTACCTGGCGATCAAGACGCTGATCAGCCTGGTGACCGGAGCGCTGGTGGCCATCGCCTGCCTGCTGCTGGGTGTGCAATTTCCGCTGTTGTGGGGAACGCTGGCCTTCAGTCTCAATTACATTCCCAACATCGGCTCGGCCCTGGCGGCGATCCCCGCCGTGCTGCTGACATTGGTAATGCCCGACGGTGGGCTGGGCAAGGCGGGGATGCTGGCCGGCGCCTATCTGGTCATCAATTTCGTGATCGGCAACCTCATCGAACCACGGGTCATGGGCAAGACGCTGGGGCTATCGACCCTGGTCGCCTTCCTGTCGCTGGTGGTGTGGGGCTGGATTCTCGGGCCGGTGGGGATGCTGCTGTCGGTGCCGCTGACGATGACCCTGAAGATTGCGCTGAACAGTCATCCTGAAACGCGTTGGCTGGCGCGCATGCTGGGTGGACGTCGCGAGTACGGTAACGGGGGTACAACGAGGTCATCGCCCCGCATTGAACGGGGCGATGACGAGGGGTGAGTCCGAATCAGGCGTTCTGGTCGATGAACTGGACCAGCTGTGACTTGGACTGCGCCCCGACCAGCGAGGCAACCTTGGCGCCCGACTTGAACAGCATGACGGTGGGGACGCCGCGTACGCCATGATTGGCGGCGATGTCCGGTGCATCATCGACATTGACGCTGACCACCTTGAGGTCATCGGCCTTCTCGTCGGCGACTTCCTCGATCACTGGCGCCATCATCTTGCACGGGCCGCACCAGGGCGCCCAGAACTTCAGCAGGACGGGCTTGTCGGCCCCGAGAACTTCCTGCTCGAAGTTGGCAGTAGTGACATCGACGTTGTTAGCCATGTATCTCTCCAGATTGCTTGCGCTCATCTCTAGCGTAGTCGACCGATGGTAGCTGGCGGCTCCCGGGCTGGCAAATACACCATGCCCTGAAGCCCGATAGGCATGGACTATGGACGGCCGAGCCGTCTTGCCCCCGGCAGGTGTGCCGATTATGATGCCCTTTTATATGTCATAAAGTAATTGGTTTAAAGAGTTTTAGTTCCTTGGGGAATGTCGTGCAGGTCACACAGTAGGCGCAGTAGGGGTTACCCGCGGGTCAGCAGCAGCCGTCAGTAGCAATCAGGGATTCGGCATGAAATTGCAGCAATTACGCTATATCTGGGAAGTCACCCGACACAATCTCAACGTCTCGGCGACGGCACAGAGCCTGTTTACCTCGCAGCCGGGCATCTCCAAGCAGATCCGCCTGCTCGAGGACGAGCTGGGTGTCGAGATCTTCGCCCGCAGCGGCAAGCACCTGACGCGGGTGACTCCGGCCGGCGAGTCGATCGTCGAGCTGGCCGGCCAAGTGCTGCGCACCGTCGACAACATCAAGCAGGTCGCCCAGGAGCACAGCGACGAGCGCCGCGGCAGTCTGTCGCTGGCCACTACGCATACCCAGGCGCGCTACGCGCTACCGCCGCTGATCAGCGAGTTCACCCGCAAGTACCCGGATGTCGCCCTGCACATGCAGCAGGGCACGCCCAAGCAGATCGCCCAGATGGTCAGCGAGGGACTCGCCGATTTCGCGATCTGCACCGAGTCGCTGGAGCTGTTCAATGACCTGGTGCTGTTGCCGTGCTACCGCTGGAACCGCTGCATCCTGGTGCCCGAGGATCACCCCCTGGCCAAGCTGGGCGAGCTGACTCTCGAGCGGCTCGCCGAATATCCGCTGGTCACCTACGTGTTCGGCTTTACCGGCCGCTCGCAGCTCGACGATGCCTTCCGCGCCAAGGGGCTGACGCCCAACGTGGTGCTTACCGCCGCCGATGCCGACGTGATCAAGACCTACGTACGCCTGGGGATGGGCGTGGGTATCGTCGCCCACATGGCGATCGATCCCGAGACCGACGACGACCTGGTGCCGCTCGATGCCAGCCACCTGTTCGCCAGTTCCACGACCAAGATCGGCATCCGTCGCGGCACCTTCATGCGTGGCTACATGTACGATTTCATCCAGCGCTTCGCGCCGCATCTCGACCGCGAACTGGTCGATGCCGCCCTGGCCGCCGGGCCGCGTCACGAGCAGGAGCTGTTTAACAACGTCGAACTGCCGGTGCGCTGATCGTCGAGCCGGCCGATGAGCGCTGACTGGTCATGAAAAACCCCGCCGCGGCGGGGTTTTCAATTGAAGGAAATTGGCTCGCTCAGTGCTGCAGATGCAGGCCGCACTCGCGCTTGTCCTCGACCTTGGTGGGGTCGAAGTAGTCGAAGTTGTTGGGCAGATCATGGCGTTGCAGATACTGATACATGTCCTTGGCGGTCCAGTGCAGCACCGGCGCGACCTTGATCAGCCCGGCGGCGTTGACCGAGACCGGCTGCATCTGCGAGCGCTCGGCGGTGTCCTCGGCGCGCAGCGCGGTAAGCCAGACCTGCGGGTCCATCTCGCGCAGCGCACGCGTGAACGGCTCGAGCTTGACCTCCTCGGTGAAGGCGGCGTGGCGTGGATCATTGATATCCGGCAGCGGCCCGTCGACGGCTTCACGGTGCGCCCGCGAGCGGCGCGGATGATAGATCGTCAGGTTCAGCGACAGCCGTTTGGCGACTTCATCGGCGAAGCGATAGGTCGCCTCGGTGTTGTAACCGGAATCCATCCACACCACGGGGATGTCCGGCTGCACCTGGGTCGCCATGTGCAGAATCACCGCCTCGAAGGGCCGGAAGTTGGTGGTGCAGATGGCGCGCTTGTCGAGACTCAGCGCCCAGCGCGTCAGACCTTGCGGGTCGTTGCCTAGCTGCTCGTTGATCGCGTCGATATTCAGGTCCATGCCGTCTCCTGGAATCGCACGGGGTCACCCCCGAAATGCGTCCACGGTAGCAGAGCGCCGGGGCGTCTCCCCAATACCGTTTGGTTCGAACCTTATATATCCAAACCGAAGGTTTAAGAGCTCAGTTAGAACCCGATGAGCTAGCTTCACAGGCGCCGGACGCGCCGTCGTCAGGCGGCGTGTTGTTATCGAGCGCGGCTTTATCGGGGTCGGCGAGTGCGTCCATCAGCCGGTCGATCTTGGCCAGGGTCTCTTGATACTCGGCCTCCTCATCGGAATCGGCGACCAGCCCGCCGCCGCCCCAGATGTGCAGCCGGCCGGCATCGGCGACCACGCTGCGGATGGCGATCGAGGTATCCATGCGGCCGCGCACGTCGACATAGCCGAGGCTGCCGCAGTACAGGCTACGCCGGCTGGGCTCGAGTTCGTCGATGATCTGCATCGCGCGGACCTTGGGCGCGCCGGTGATCGAGCCGCCGGGGAAGGCGGCGGCCAACAGGTCGAGCGGCGTATGCTCGTCCAACAGCTCGCCGCTGACCACGCTGACCAGATGATGCACGTTGGCGTAGCTTTCCAGGCCGCAAAGCTGCGGCACGCGCACGCTACCCGGACGGCACACCCGTCCCAGGTCGTTGCGCAGCAGATCGACGATCATCACGTTTTCGGCGCGGTCCTTGGCGCTGGTCTGCAAATCGCTGGCGAGGGCGCGATCCTCGGCGGGTGTCGCGCCGCGCGCGCGGGTGCCCTTGATCGGCCGGGTCTCGACCCGGCCGTCGGCGACCGCCAGGAAACGCTCCGGCGACACTGACAGCACGGCCTTGTCGCCCCACGCCAGGTAGCCGGCGAAAGGCGTGGGCGTGGCGTGGCGCAAGCGCAGATAGGCCTGCCAGGCGCTGCCGGAATACGCCGCGCTGAAGCGCTGGGCGAGATTGATCTGATAGCAGTCGCCGGCATGGATATAGCGCTGAACCCGGCGAAAGCGCTCGCCGTAGGCGGCGCGATCGAGCTCGGCGGTAAACGCCTCGCGCAGCTGAAAGGCATCCTCCACGTCGGGCGCTTCGGCCAGCCAGGCGAGCACCTTGACGCGGCGCTCGGGTGTGGCGACCAGCCAGGCCTGGCGGGTGTGGTGATCCTCGATCAGCGCCCAATCGTACAGCCCCAGGCGGCAGGCGGGCAGGGCAGTGACCGCCTGGGCGTGGCCGGGCAGCGCTTCGAGCTGGCGATTGAGATCGTAGCCCCAGTAGCCGATCAGCCCGCCGAGAAACGGCAGCTCGCTGGCCGGGACCTCGATGTCGAGGCTATCGAGCAATGCCTGCTGGGCGTCGAACGGCGCCGTCGGGCAGCGTCATCGGCGGATCGCAGCGAATGGCCGCCATCGGCGGCGATCTCCAGCACCGCCAACGGATCGCTGGCCATGATGTCGTAGCGCCCGCCGGGCGCATCGGGGCGGCCGCTGTCCAGCAATACGGCGCCGGGGCGCTGACTCAGCGCGGCAAAGCGTTGTGTGGGATCGCCCAGGTAGGGCAGCGGGACGATGTCGAGTCGGGACGTCATGCCTGATAACCGCGGTGAACGAACGGCCCATTCTATCAGTCGGCCGGCGTTGCCGTGCGTTTGTCGAGGCATCGTGGCGCGGCGATAATGGCGGCTCGTTCAATACACCCGGGTAGGGACTGACTCATGCATGCCGACTTCATCCTGCATCAGGGCGTGCTGCGCCGCTCCGACCAGCATTGTGCCTGGCGTCGTCTCGAGCGGGCCGACGGTCGCGGGCGCGGCACGCTGCTGCTGCTGCACGGGGCCGGGGTGGCCGGCGAGCTGACCTGGGGGGCAATGGTCGGTTACCTGAGTGCCTGGCAGAGTCTGCTGATCCCCGACCTGCGCGGCACGGGCAAGACCCACGATCCCGACCACGCCGAGCGGCCCTTCGCGCTCGATGCGGTGGTCGACGACGTGCTGGCACTGCTCGACGCGCAGCGCATCGAGCGTCTGGCGGTGGTCGGCTATTCGTTCGGCGGGCTGGTGGCGATGCGTCTCAAGCAGCGTCTGGGCGAGCGCATCGGCGGCCTGGGCCTGCTCGAGCCGGCGCTGCTGGAGCGCGCCGATCACGCCGCGATGGTCGAGGTGCGCGAGCACTACGCCGAGGCCGCCAGGCATTTGCGCAGCGGCGACGATCCCGGCGCCGGCGTCGCCGCCTTCCTCGACCTGATCGCGCCCAACCGGACCCGCAATCCGCGCGCCGAGCGACTTTCTCACCGGCGCCTGGCGCGGCGACCGCTGGGGTTCGCCAATGCCCTGGACTGCGTGACCCGGGCGGTTCATCAACTCGACCGCGAGGCGCTGCTCGCGGACCAGCGCAATGTGATCAGCCTGGTCGGCGGCAAGAGCCTCGAACCGATGAAGGACGTACCATGCCACGCTCGACAGCGCCCGCGACGACTGGCGCTTCGTCGAGGTGCCGGGCACCGATCATTCGCTGCCGTTCCAGAAGCCGCGGCGTATCGGCGAGCTGTTGGTCGAACACTTGCCGGTCTTTTAAAGTTATTGTCGACAACCTCTCGCGCGACCCTGCCTGCGATATACGCCGAAAGGTGTAGCGGTTTATTTATACGCGGCATTGACGGACTATCGGCTGCTGGCTAGAGTGCTTACTCTCCCTCGATTGTCGACAATGGTAAGCGAAACCATGCAGGACAGCGACGTACCCGAAGTCCGCACCCTCGCCGAGCGGGTCTTCAACCAGCTGCAGGACGCCATCGTGCGTGGCGAGCTGGCGCCCGGCACCAAGATCACCGAGCCGGGGCTCGCCGCGGCCTACGGGATCTCGCGCGGGCCGCTGCGCGAAGCGATGCGCCGACTCGAGACCCATCGTCTGATCGAACGGGTGCCCCACGTCGGCGCGCGGGTGGTCAAGCTATCGATGAAGGAACTGCTCGAGCTGTTCGACGTGCGCGAGGCGATGGAAAGCATGGCCGCGCGGCTGGCCGCCCGCCACATGAGCGCCGAGGAGATCGCCGGCCTGCGCGAGGTGCTGGCGGTCCACGAGCGCCAGAGCGACCTGTCGCGCGGCGAAGCCTACTACCAGCGCGAGGGCGATCTCGACTTTCACTACCGCATCGTGCTCGGCAGCCACAACCGTATGCTGATGACGCTGCTGTGCGACGACCTGTACTACCTGGTGCGGCTGTATCGCACCCAGTTCAGCGCCAGCGGCGCCCGGCCGCAGCGGGCGTTCGTCGAGCACCATCGCATCGTCGATGCCATCGAGGCCGGCGACGAGGAACTCGCCGAATTGCTGATGCGCCGCCATGTCAGTGCCTCCCGCGAGAACGTCGCGCAACGCTATGCAGCGGTCCTCGAGCAGGAAGCCGATACGACCGTGACTCCCATCCAGAGGAAATCGTCATGACCCGAATGACTCCCGGGGCGCGCTTTCGCGCCGCGCTCGAGGCCCATCGGCCGCTGCCCATCGTCGGCACCATCAATGCCTACACTGCGCTGATGGCCGACAAGGTCGGCCATCCGGCGATCTATCTCTCCGGCGGCGGCGTCGCCAATGCCTCGTTCGGCCTGCCCGATCTGGGCATGACCACCATGAACGACGTGGTCGAGGACGCCCATCGCATCACCGGAGCCACCGATGTGCCGCTGCTGGTCGACATCGACACCGGCTGGGGCGGGGCCTTCAATATCGCCCGTACCGTCAAGGAGATGGGCCGCGCCGGGGTGGCGGCGGTGCATATCGAGGACCAGGTGGCGCAGAAGCGCTGCGGTCACCGTCCCAACAAGGCGATCGTCTCGCAGCAGGAGATGGTCGATCGCATCAAGGCTGCGGCGGATGCCCGGCTCGATCCCGACTTCTACCTGATCGCGCGCACCGATGCCTTCCAGAAGGAAGGCCTGGAAGCGGCCGTGGCCCGCGCCAACGCCTGCGTCGAGGCCGGCGCCGATGCGATCTTCGCCGAGGCGGTGCATAGCCTCGACGATTACCGCGCGTTCTGCGAGGGCGTCGATGCGCCGATTCTCGCCAACATCACCGAATTCGGCGCCACGCCGCTGTTCACCCAGGCCGAGCTGGGCGAGGTCGGCTGCCGGATGGTGCTCTATCCGCTGTCGGCGTTTCGCGCCATGAACGCCGCCGCGCTCAAGGTCTATCAGAGCATTCACGAGCAGGGCCATCAGCACGACGTGGTGGACCTGATGCAGACCCGCGACGAACTCTACGACTTTCTCGACTACCACGCCTTCGAGAACAAGCTCGATGCGCTGTTCGATCAGGAAAAGTGAAGACTGGTACGACTTGTCGGCGACAAGCCGGTGGACTCGCGAGGGCGCTGTAAATCCTTCCCTGGAAGCTACTTTTGCTATCTGACCGCCATGGATGGCGGGAATGCCGGAATGGAAGGAAGCACTTTCCGGCCATGGCAAAAGACCCTCGCTCCGCCTTGTCCCCGGCGCCGTTATCTAAGCATAAGCGGCGAAGCTAACAATCCACGCCAAGGAGACACGTTCATGGCAGAGAAGACACCCAACAGTACCGGCCTGCGTGGCCAGAGCGCCGGCAGCACCGCGCTGTGCACCGTCGGCAAGGAAGGCTCGGGGCTGACCTACCGCGGTTATGACATTCACGACCTGGCCGAGCATGCGCGCTTCGAGGAGGTCGCGTACCTGCTGCTCAAGGGCAAGCTGCCGACCCAGGCTGAACTCGACGCCTACGTCGCCAAGCTCAAGACCCTGCGCGGTCTGCCCGATGCGCTCAAGGCGGTGCTCGAGCAGATTCCCGCCGACGCCCACCCGATGGACGTGATGCGCACTGGCGCCTCGATGCTCGGCAACCTCGAAACCGAGGAGCGCTTCGACGAGCAGCAGGACCAGTCCGATCGCATGCTCGCGGTGTTCCCCTCGATCATCAACTACTGGTATCGCTACTCTCATGATGGCGTGCGCATCGATACCGAGACTGACGATGAGTCGGTTGGCGGGCATTTCCTGCACCTGCTGCATGGCAAGCCGGCTTCCGAACTGCACGCGCGGGTGATGAACGTCTCGCTGATCCTCTATGCCGAGCACGAGTTCAATGCCTCGACGTTTACCGCCCGGGTCTGCGCCTCGACGCTGTCGGACATCCATAGCTGCGTGACCGGCGCGATCGGCTCGCTGCGCGGGCCGCTGCATGGCGGCGCCAACGAGGCGGCGATGGACATGATCGAGGACTGGCAGAGCCCCGACGAGGCCGAGCGCGAGATTCTCGGCATGCTGGAGCGCAAGGACAAGATCATGGGCTTCGGCCATGCGATCTATCGCGAGTCCGACCCGCGCAACGCGATCATCAAGCACTGGTCCAAGCAGCTGGCCGAGGATGCTGGCGATACGCGCCTCTACCCGGTATCGGTGCGCGTCGAGGAAGTCATGTGGCGCGAGAAGAAGCTGTTCTGCAACGCCGACTTCTTCCACGCCAGCGCCTATCACTTCATGGGCATCCCCACCAAGCTGTTCACCCCGATCTTCGTCTGCTCGCGGCTGACCGGCTGGTGCGCCCACGTCTTCGAGCAGCGCGAGAACAACCGCATCATCCGCCCCAATGCGGACTACACCGGGCCGGAAAAGCAGGAATGGCTGCCCATCGAGAAACGCCACTGAGAACAACCCACGAGGCCTGCGGCGGCCTCGGCCAAGCCGGTGATAAGTAACAACTTCAAGGAAACGCCATGAGCGCCAACGTCGAACAGAATCAACGCCCCGATTACGATCCCGAGCTGCAGAAGATCGCCGATTATGTGCTCGGCTATCGCATCGACAGCCAGGAAGCCCTGGATACCGCCCGCAACTGCCTGATGGATACCCTGGGTTGCGGTCTGCTGGCGCTGCGCTTTCCCGAATGCACCAAGCACCTGGGGCCGCTGGTGGAAGGCACCGTGGTGCCCCACGGTGCGCGGGTGCCGGGCACCCAGTTGCGCCTGGACCCGGTCAAGGCGGCCTGGGACATCGGCTGCGATCATCCGCTGGCTGGACTACAACGACACCTGGCTGGCCGCCGAGTGGGGCCATCCGTCGGATAACCTGGGCGCGATCCTGGCCGTCGCCGATCATCTCTCGCAGCAGCGGGTGGCGCGTCGGCGCGGCGCCGCTGACCATGCGCGACGTGCTCGAAGCGATGATCATGGCCCACGAGATCCAGGGCGTGCTGGCACTGGAAAACTACTTCAACCGCGTCGGCCTCGACCATGTGGTGCTGGTCAAGGTGGCCTCGACCGCGGTGGTCGCCAAGCTGATGGGCGCCGACCGTGAGCAGCTGCTCTCGGCGCTGTCGCACGCCTGGGTCGACGGCCAGTCGCTGCGTACCTATCGCCATGCCCCCAATGCCGGCTCGCGCAAATCGTGGGCGGCGGGCGACGCCACCTCGCGGGCGGTACGCCTGGCCGATATCGCCATGCGTGGCGAGATGGGCATCCCGGGGGTGCTCACGCGCGCCGCAGTGGGGCTTCTACGATGTGCTGTTCACCAAGACCAACAAGGATCAGCAGATCAAGCCCGAGGGCCAGCGGCGCTTCAGCTGTCGCAGGAGTATGGCAGCTACGTGATGGAAAACGTGCTGTTCAAGATCTCCTTTCCCGCCGAGTTCCATGCCCAGACCGCCGGCGAGGCGGCGGTGACCGTTGCATCCGCAGGTCAAGGACCGGCTGGACGAGATCGAGCGCATCGTCATCACTACCCACGAGTCGGCGATCCGCATCATCTCCAAGGTCGGCGAGCTGGCCAACCCCGCCGACCGTGACCATTGCCTGCAGTACATGACCGCGGTGCCGCTGGCTTTCGGCAACCTGGTCGCCGAGCACTACGAGGACAGCTTCCACGCGACCATCCGATCATCGACGAGCTGCGGGACCAAGATGGAGATCGTGGAGGACGAGCGCTACAGCAGCGAATACATGGAAGCCGACAAGCGCTCGATCGCCAACGCCATCCAGGTATTCTTCAACGATGGCAGCAAGACCGAGCAGGTCGCCAGTCGAGTACCCGGTCGGCCATCGCCGCCGTCGCGAGGAGGGCATCCCGCTGCTGGAGGCACAAGTTCCAGACCAACCTGGCGACACGCTTCCCGGCCGCGCGCAGCGAGCAGATCTTCGACGCTGTGCAAGGATCAGACAGGCGCTGGAAGCAACCGCCGTCGATCGAGTTCATGGATCTGTTCGTGATCTGATCGATACGTCGGTCTGAAACGCAAGAAGCGCCCCACGGCGCTCGCGTTAATAGGACAAAGCGAATAACGTCGATTTTCCAGCTTGGGTTGTGGAGTCGCTGGATCGTGAAGCTGCGCGCATTGGCGTTACCCGCCAATCGATCATCAAGGTGTGGTTGGTGGAGCGCCTGCAAGCGGAATCTGCTAACAGGCCACTCCATGGTGCGCCGCAGACGGCGCACACTAGCGAGAATTAGACGGCGTTCCGCGTGGTCAGTGGACTTGTTCGCGATTCTGTTGATTCAAGAGCTACGCAAGCGGCTCAGCGGTTGTGCCCGCCGCGCTCCAGCTTGTCGATCAATGCATCCAGGTCGGCCTCGTCCATCGCCGGTTCGCCGGCGATGCGATGCGATTCATCGGCCCAGGCGCCGAGATCGAGCAGTCGGCAGCGCTTGGAGCAGAACGGCCGGTAGGGGTTGTCGCTGGTCCATTCGACACTCTTGCGGCATTGCGGGCAGGCGACTTGCAGCGGGCGGTCATTTGCCGCGCCGTCGCGGGAGGCATCGTTGCGTGAATCCTGAGTCATGATGAGTCACCGGATGGGCGGGTGGATGGTAGCGGCGAGTTGGCGATAATGGGCATCGAGCCGCGCGACCTGGGCGGCGAGCGCGTCGAGATCGCCGCCATTGTCGATCACGTCGTCGGCCTTGGCCAGGCGCGCGTCGCGGGGCATCTGCGCGGCGAGGATGGCGCGGGCCTGGGCCTCGTCGACCCCGTCGCGCGCGGTGGTACGCGCCAGTTGCAGCGCCTCGGGCACATCGATCACCAGGCTGCGATCGACCAGCCGATATTGGCCCGACTCGAACAGCAGCGGCGAGACCAGCAGATGATAGGGCGCGCCGCTTGTCGCGCATGCGCTCGAGGTGCGTCAGCAGGCGCTCGCGGACCCGCGGATGGGTCACCGATTCCAGCCAGGCGCGCTCGTCGGGCTCGGCGAAGACGATGGCGCGCAGCCGGCGCCGATCGAGCCGGCCATCGGCGTCGAGCACCTGATCGCCGAAATGCGCGGCGATCTCGGCCAAGGCCGGCTCGCCGGGCTCGACGATCTCGCGGGCCACGTCGTCGGCATCGATCCACGGCACGCCGTGGGTGGCGAAGGCCCGGGCGACGGCGCTCTTGCCGGCGGCGATGCCGCCGGTCACGCCGATGGTCAGGGGGCGGTTCACGATCAGTTCCTCATGGCGTAATGACGGCAATGACTGCTAATCGGGCTCAGCCTAGCAACAGCGACCGGTAAGCGGCCATCAGGGGCTCGCCATAGAGCAGCGCGATCCAGCCGGCCATGGCCAGGAAAGGCCCGAAGGGCAGCGGCATGCCGCGTAGCCGGGGCGTGGTCAATTGAACGATCGAGCCGACCAGCGCGCCGACCCCGGCGGACAGGATCAACAGCAGCGGCAGCATCGGCCAGCCCAGCCAGGCGCCCAGCGCGGCGAGCAGCTTGAAGTCGCCGTAGCCCATGCCTTCCTTGCCGGTAATCAGCTTGAACAGCCAGTAGAAGGCCCACAGCACCAGGTAACCGGCGATGGCGCCGATCACCGCACTGGGCAGTTGCCAGGGCTGAAAGAACAACTGGTAGAGCAGCCCGGCCCAGAGCAGCGGCAGGGTCAGCACGTCCGGCAATAGCTGGGTGCGCAGGTCGATCACCGCCAGCGCGAGCAGCGTCAAACAGGCGCCGACCAACGCCAGGCTGGCCAGCGTGGCGCCATGCATGGCGACTACCGCCACCGCCAGTACGCCGCCGGCCAGCTCGATCAGCGGATAGCGCAGCGCTGATCGACTGTTGGCAGTGGGCGCAGCGTCCGCGGCGCTTGAGATAGCCGAGCAGTGGAATATTGTCGTGCCAGGCGATGCTCGCGGCGCAGTTGGGGCAGTGCGAGCCCGGCGTGGCCAGGTTGACCTTCGGCAGCTCGGCGACTTCCGGGTCGGCATCCATCTCAAGCGCGGCGCGGGCCTCCTCGTGCCACTGGCGCATCAGCATCGGCGGCAGCCGGGCGATCACCACATTGACGAACGAGCCCAGGCACAGGCCCAGCACCGCGACCAGCGGCCATAACAATAAAGGGGGAAATGCGAGAGGCAAGAGGAAGCTCCTTGGTCAGGTGGACATGATCGCGCCATTGGCGTTGATGACAGTGGCGCAGAAGGTACCCAGGCGGGGCTAGGGCAGCCGATAGCCACGGGAATCTGCGAGCGATGGCCAGGCGCGGCAAAAGCCAGCGCAGAAGCGGAGTTTAGCAGCGCTAAATGGGCATTCTAAGCTGGCTTTTAACAAAGCATGGCCGAGCGCAGCGATTTCCTCTTATATGGCGTTGCCCAGCTCGAAGATCGGCAAATACATCGACACCACCAGCCCGCCGACCAGCACCCCCAGCACCACGATGATGAACGGCTCGAGCAGCGAGGTCAGGGCGTCGACCTTGTTGTCGACTTCCTCCTCGTAGAAGTCGGCGACCTTGTTGAGCATGGTGTCCATCGAGCCGGCTTCCTCGCCGATGCCGACCATCTGCACCGCCAGGGTCGGGAACAGGTTGCCGGTACGCATCGCGAAATGCAGCTGCTGGCCATTGGAGACGTCGTCGCGAATGCGCAGGATGGCGCGCTCGTAGACGTAGTTGCCGGTCGCCCCGGAGGCGGTCTCCAGCGACTCGACCAGCGGCACGCCGGCCGAGAAGGTCGTCGCCAGGGTGCGCGAGTAACGCGCCACCGCGGACTTGTCGAGGATGTCGCCGATCACCGGCAGCTTGAGGGCGAACTTATGTACCCGGTAGGCGAATGCCGGCGAGCGCTTGGTGCCCTGGACGAGGCCGACGATCGCCGCAACGACGATCGCCAGGCCCGGTAGCCAGTAGGCCTGGGCGAATTCCGAGAGATGGATGGTCATGCGCGTCATCGCCGGCAGTTCGGCGCCGAAGCCGGCGAACAGGCTCTCGAACTGGGGCACGACCTTGACCAGCAGCAGCGCGGTGACGCCGACGCCCACCGCGAGCACCGCGACCGGATAGTAGAGCGCCTTGCGCACCCGCGACTTGAGCGATTCGACCTTTTCCTTGTAGGTCGCGACGCGCTCGAGCATGCGATCCAGCGCGCCGGACTGCTCGCCGGCGTCGACCATGTTGACGAACAGCCGGTCGAAATGGCGCGGATGCTGGCGCAGCGCGTCGGAGAAGCTCGAGCCGGCGGCCACCTCGTCGGCGAGCTTCTGCACCAGGTTGCGCATCGCCGGGTTCTTGAGGCTCTCGGTGACCACGTTGAAGGCCTGCAGCACCGGCACCCCGGCGCGAATCATGGTCGCCATCTGACGCGAGAACAGCATCACGTCGCGGGCCTTGATGCGCCCGGAGCCGCCGAACAGGCTGCTCTTCTTGCGGATGCTCGAGACGATCACGCCCTGCTTGGCGAGTTCGCGCTCGACCTCGCCGCGCACGGCCGCGACGATCTCGCCGTCGACCACCAGGCCGCGGCTGTTCTTGCCTTTCCAGCGCCAGCGGTAGAGCTGAGTCTTTTCACGGCCGTCGCGCGCCTTGCGAGACTGCGGGCGCTTGGCGGCGGTGCTTGAAGTAATAGCCATTGTCGGTTCCCTGCGCCATCGTGGGCGCCCGTGCGTTTATCTGTCTATCGACCGTTCTGAGCGCGGTCTTGATAGGTGCCCTCTACGGAGCGTTTCAGTCCTTGGTGACGCGGTTGATCTCCTCGAGGCTGGTCAGGCCCTCGAGAACCTTCTCGAGGCCGCTGCGGCGCAGATCGGGGTAGCCCTCCTGGCGCGCGGCCTCGTCGATATCCATGGCGTTGGCTTCCTGCATGATCAGCCGGCCGATCCTGGCGCGAATCGGCACCACCTCGTAGATGCCCAGCCGGCCCTGATAACCCAGCGTGCACTGGTTGCAGCCCACCGGCCGGTAGATCGTCGCGCCGGCGAGCTCATCGTCGCTGAAGCCTTCTTCGTGCAGCGCCTCGCGGGGGATATCGGCGGGCTTCTTGCAATGGCTGCACAGCTTGCGAGCCAGCCGCTGGGCGATGATCAGCGACACGCGAGCTGGCGATGTTGAACGGCGCGATGCCCATGTTGCGCAGCCGGGTCAGGGTTTCCGCCGCCGAGTTGGTGTGCAGCGTCGACAGCACCAGGTGGCCGGTCTGCGAGGCCTTGACGGCGATCTCGGCGGTTTCCAGGTCGCGGATCTCGCCGACCATCACCACATCGGGGTCCTGACGCAGGAAGGCGCGCAGCGCCGAGGCGAAGTCCAGGCCGATCTTGGGCAGCACGTTGACCTGGTTGATGCCCGGCATCTTGATCTCCACCGGGTCTTCGGCGGTGGAGATGTTGCGCTCGTCGGTATTGAGGATGTTGAGCCCGGTGTACAGCGTCACCGTCTTGCCGCTGCCGGTGGGGCCGGTGACCAGGATCATGCCCTGCGGCTGGCCGAGAGCCGCCTCGTAGATCGCCTTCTGGGTCGGGGTGAAGCCCAGCGCGTCGATGCCCAGCTTGGCCGAGGCCGAATCGAGGATACGCAGCACGATCTTCTCGCCGTAGACGGTGGGCAGCGAGTTGACGCGAAAGTCGATCGAGCGGCTCTTGGAGAGCTTGAGCTTGATCGCGCCGTCCTGCGGCAGGCGGCGCTCGGAGATGTCCAGCCGCGCCATCACCTTGAGGCGCGCGGCGATGCGCGTGCGCATGTTGAACGGCGGGCGGGCGATCTCGAGCAGGATGCCGTCGATTCGCAGGCGAATCCGGTAGGTCGTCTCGTAGGGCTCGAAGTGGATGTCCGAGGCGCCGCGGCGGATCGGCGTCGAGCAGGATCTTGTTGACGTACTTGACCACCGGCGCGTCGTCGCTCGAGGCGCTGATGTTGGGGCCGTCGTCGTCCTCGTCCTCGCCGTCGACGTTGGCGTACTCCAGCCCATCGAGACCCTCTTCCTCGTCCAGCGCCTCGAGCATGTTGTCGGCGTCGGCCTGGGCCAGGTAGCTCTCGACCGCCGGTTGGAGCTGGTCGATCGGCGCCAGCACGCCCTCGACCGAGAGCCCGGTGGCGAACTGCAACTCGTCGAGCGTCGCCAACGACGAGGGGTAGGGCACCGCCACCGTCAGCCGGTGGCCGACCTGGATCAGCGGCAGGATGCAGTGGCGTCGCAGCACCTGTTCCGGCATGTCGCGGTGCGGCGGCAATATCTCCTTGCGCAGCGCGTCGAGATCGACGATCGGCAGGCCGTATTCGTGGGCCGCCGCCTGGGTCGCCTCGCGGGCCGAAACCAGGCCGGTGTCGATGACGTGTTTTAGCAGCGAGGTTTCCTGGCGGCTGGCCTCCTGCTCGGCCTGCTGGAGCGTCGCCGCATCGACCAGGCCCTCGGCGAGCAGCCGCCGCGACAGGCCGCGCAGCCCATCGCCGGCGGCATTCTGCGCGACCCGTGCCAGCGGTGAATTATCGGCATCTGAGCCGACGGAATGAGGGGGCTGGTAGGAGGACATGGCTGGATCGTTGGCCTCGTTGAGCTGCGCTCGGCATGAAGAGGGTAATCAAAAGCAGTCAGGAAAGCGGGCCCCGGTATGGGCCGCCTGATGTTTGTACCTTACCTCAAACCAACGTTTGACGCGCAATAACCCGCGAAAGTCGGCGCTATTCGAGGCATCGCCTCATCGAGCGCTGGGTATGCTGGGCAACACGGGCGGATGCAGGGGCCGAGCCTTTGGTATGAAAAGGCAGCGAGCGAAGTCCAGAAAAGGCAAAAAGCGTCGAAAGAGCGGAGTTTAGGGCTGTAAATGAGTACCTTGAGACGCTTTTTAACGCTGATGGACGAGCGCAGCCAGTTTTCAGCCAAAGGATAGCGTTGAAACGATCGCCTCATGCATCCGCATGACCCATGTGATAGCTTCCCGATGACGTGGCTGGTATACAGGCATGGCGGTACTCGGGGAAACATTCTAAATGAGAGCAAGACAAGGCTTCGAAGGGGAGCAACAAGAATGAACCAGGCAAAATTTCAGGCGGCGCGTCGTCAGGGCGGTTTTACCCTGATCGAGCTGATGATCGTGGTGGCGATTATCGGGATTCTCGCGGCAATTGCGATTCCGCGTATCAGGATTATGTGGCAAGATCGACAAGTGGCGGAGGCTATGACTTTGGTGGGGCAGATAAAACTTCAATTAGCGAGATATTTGCGCAATCTAGCTCATGCCCTGCTAATGCTGACGCAGCGGTCAGTGGGTTACCAAAAGCCTCTGCTAATATTCAGGATAGATATGTTCAAAGTGATAACCACTGCAGACATGCAAGGACACCAGGGGTTGCCAATATACAGCTAAAATAGCTAGTGCTGAGGTTGCAAGCGGCCTGGCAGACAGTACTATAACTTAAACTGCAACAAATGCTGATAAAGGTTCATATACATGGTAGTGCTCACAGCAAGTAGCTATGGTGTTCCAGAAACTACTTGTCGAGTCTTGTACTAAGCAAACAAGTTAACGCTTTGATGTAATAGCTAGCTGAGCTAAGCGACTGCGGCTTCTCGGCTTATTTAATATAGTGCCTGCTCCTCACTCACCACTTCCTTCAATAACTCCAGATACAGCCGATCGGCCTCGGAAAACTCCGCCGGGTCGTCGGAGATATGCACGCTGGTGGTGTCGCTGATCTCGTTGGCGATACGCGTCATCACCTCCCGGTCGTTGCCTTGCCCGAGATGCTTGCGGGCGACGGTGAGCGACTGTTCGAGTATCTGCGGGTCCTGCAACAGCTTCTTGATAAAGGCGCGCAGTTCGCTGATCACCCGCGCTTTCTGCATTTCCGAGCTGGCCATGGTCTGTCTCTCCATCCATTGATGCGATCTGCATAAACGATAGCATGGCCGCGCCGCGCGCGTCAGCGGGCTCGTGGGCTGGCTGAGCGCCCTGCAAGGCATGCCCCTGCAAGGCATACGTAGTGTAGCGTGATGCAACTGTTGTGCCTCGCGGGGTAAATTATTGTTACCAGACTAGCGATTGCTGGCTTACACTTTCCTCTAGCTTCAGCCCGACGTCGCCTGCCAGGGTGCTTCGGGCGTGGCCGGTATGCAGGGGCTTTTGTAAATGTGTGCGCAAGGCTAGGCGTATGGAGCCGACCATAACGCCGACGGCACCGCCCAAAACGCCACAGAGCGTGGGTGGGGCCCGTTTCAGCGGCTATGCGCCGAAACATCAACAGGCCCTAGAGGGAACCCATGTTCGTCAAGCGTAATGCCAAGGGTGAGATAGAACTGGTCAGCCGCAATCTGACGCCCGACTGTACCGAGTATCTGTCCAGCCGATGCCAAGGAGTGGCGTGCGTTTCTGGCCGAAGAGAGCGGTACCCAGATGCAGTGGTACGAATCCGACCAGCAACTGATTCGCGTGCTCGAGGATCTGCTCGAGGCGCTGATCGAGAGTGGCACGCTGGATATCGCCAGGCTGCCCGAGGCGGCGCGCAGCAAGCTGGCCGACCGGCGGCTGATGCGTTATCAGCAGCAGATCGACAAGGCGCAGATCGAGCTGCGCTATTTTGAAGAGCACATTGAAAGCGTACTGAAGCAGGTCGAGGGCTAAGCGTGGGAGGGAATTCCTTCCCGATGAACCCGGACTCAAGGTCTCATTCGAAAGCATCGCGAATAAATTCGCTCCACGAACGCCAGTCTCGGCCTGCTGCAGTTGCCGTCCTTGTGTAAGGAACGTCTGCGTTCAGGCCCGCCCGGGGCCTTGCCAGAGCCGCAACCGGCCGAGCCAGGGCAGCGTATCGGCGGCCTCGCGCAGCCGGCCGGCCTGGCGGTCAAGATCGGGGCGCGCCTGGCTCCTCGGCGGTGTACAGCGAGACGTCGATGCGATCGTCGAGGTAGTGCAGATCCAGCGCGATGCGCTGCTCGCCAGCAGGGCAGCTCGCCCCACACCCGGGCCAGCTCGTCCTCCACGTCGCCGCGCAGCGGCAGGGTCAGCGCACGCTCGGGCACCTCGTCGTGGGAGTCGTCCTGCGGGTCGATGTGGAAGGTGATGTCGGTGAGCTGCGGATAGGCACGGTAGAGCTCGCGGCACACTTCGTTGCCGATCTCGTGGGCTTCCGAGACGCTCAGCCGCGGGCCGACCACCAGGTGCAGGTCGAGCAGCACCTGCTCGGCGACGGTGCGGGTGCGCAGCTGATGGATATCGCGCACGCCGGGCACGGTCAGCGCGATGTCGTGCATGCGCTGGCGGTCGGCCTCGGGCAGGGCGGTGTCGACGAGTTCCTTGCCGGCGTCCCACAGCAGCGTGACGCCGATCTTGCCGACCAGCACGCCGACGACGACCGCGGCGACGGCATCCAGCCAGCCGGCGCCCAGCTGGCTGCCGATCAGCCCGACCAGCACCGCGACCGTGGACAGCGCATCGCTGCGGTGGTGCCAGGCGTTGGCCTCGAGCAGCCGCGAGTTGATGTATCGAGCCACACGCAGCGTGTAGCGGAACAGCCACTCCTTGCCAATCAGCGCGATCACCGCCAGGCCGATCGCCACGGCACCGGCGGGCGGCGTCTGGATGCCCTCGAGCAGCCGGCTGAGGCTGGCCCAGGCGATGCCGCCGGCGACGAACAGCAGCACGCTGCCCAGCAGCAGGGTGCCCAGCGTTTCGATGCGCCCGTGGCCGTAGGGGTGGTCGTGGTCGGGCTCCTGGCGGCCGAAGTGGGTGGCGACGACCACGAAGAGATCGGTGACCACATCCGAGAAGGAGTGGATGCCGTCGGCGACCAGCGCCGCGGAGCCGGCCGCCAGGCCGACGATGATCTTGGCGACGCCAAGGAGGGTGTTCAGGACGCTGCCGATGACGGTGACACGATGGGCAAGGCGCGTATCCTGTTGCTGCTGGGTAGGAGCGGTTGGCATCTCTCGTAAGGTCCGCGATTGAAAGAAATTTATGCGCTATAGTTGCGGCCCTTTGTCGAGGAAGCGAGGGTCAGCGCAAGGCCGGGAATGCAGGGTCTGAACCCTGGGTCGAAAACGCAAGGGAACGATTTCAATGGCTTCGATTGCAGCAGTGCCGCGTCTGGTGTCAGCGCGATTGGGCGCCGGTACTCAAGGTGCTGGCCATCCTCTGGCTGGTATTGGCCGCCTTCATGGTCGTGCCGTGGCTGGTGCTGATCGCCGAGCGCAACGCCGATGCAAAGGCGTTCGCGCTGTCGCTGGCGATCGTGGTGGGCACGGTGGCGGTGCGCGCTGTTGATGACCTGGCGTACCGAAATCGAACTCAAGCCGCGGCAGATGTTCGTGCTGACCACGTTGAGCTGGGTGACGGTCAGCGGCTTCGCCAGCCTGCCACTGGTGCTCGGCGCGCCGCAACTGTCGTTCACCGATGCGGTCTTCGAGTCGGTCTCGGCGATCACCACCACCGGCTCGACGGTGCTGGTGGGCATCGAGCGGCTGTCCGACGGGCTCAAGCTGTGGCGCGGCATGATGCAGTGGCTGGGCGGCATCGGCATCATCGTCATGGCGATCGCCATCCTGCCGTTTCTCAAGGTCGGCGGCATGCGGCTGTTTCATACCGAATCCTCGGACTGGTCGGACAAGGTGATGCCGCGCACCGGCGGCATCGCCAAGGCGACCATGTAGGTGTACCTGGGGCTGACCGCATTGGCGGTGGTGTGTTACTGGCTGGCGGGCATGCTGCCGCTGGATGCGGTAGTGATGGGCATGACCTCGCTGGCGACCGGCGGCTTCGCCAATTCCGACGCCTCGTTCGGCGCCTATGCCGATCGGCCGCTGATCCTGTGGCTGGGCTCGCTGTTCATGCTCAGCGGGGCGCTGCCGTTCGTGCTCTACATTCGCAGCCTGCGTGGCGCGCCCTCGGCGATGTGGTGCGACCAGCAGGTGCGCGGCATGCTGATGCTGCTGGGCCTGGCGATCGTCATGCTGACGGGCTATCGGATCATGAGCGGCACGCCGGCCTTCGAGGCGCTGACCCAGGTGGCCTTCAACGTCATTTCGGTGGTCACTACTACTGGCTTTGCCTCGGACGACTACACGCTGTGGGGGCCGCTGGCGATCGTGGCGTTCTTCTATCTGACCTTCGTCGGCGGCTGTAGTGGCTCGACCAGCGGCGGGATGAAGATATTCCGCTTCCAGATCGCGCTGTTGATGCTGCGCAATCAGCTGCGCTTTCTGGTTCACAGCAATGGGGTGTTCGCCCAGCGCTACAATGCCAGCCTGCTCAACGACGAGATCGTGCGCGGCGTGGTGGCGTTCTCGTTCTTCTTCTTTCTGACCGTGGCGGGGCTGGCGCTGGGGCTTGCGCTATTGGGGCTCGACTTGGTTACCGCGCTGTCCGGCGCGGCCACCGCGGTGGCCAACGTCGGCCCGGGGCTGGGTGACGTGATCGGCCCGGCCGGCAACTTCTCGAGCCTGCCCGATGCCGCCAAGTGGCTGCTCTGCATAGGCATGCTGATGGGCCGGCTGGAGATTTTGACCGTGTTGGTGCTATTGACGCCGATGTTCTGGAAGAAGTGACCAGAACTGGCTGCGCGCGGCCATGCGTCGTTAAAAATCAGCTCGTGCGCGAGCCCGGTCGGACTGCTCATTTAACAGCCAGTAAACTCGTGTGCGAGCCCAGTCCGCGTCCTCGCTGATTTTTGCCTTGCCTGGCCATTGCTCGCCAAGTTCTCGGGCTGAGGCGCGAAGTCTCTCACGCGATTATTCTTCGCTGATCCGTCCGGCGCGATTGAGGATCGGGTTGGCGTACTGCGCCAGCCACCAGTCGCGCAACTCCTCGGGCACGGCCGCCAGGCGCGCAGCAAAGCGCGTGCGGTCGGCCTCGGTGACTTCGCTGAAATCGAGCAGCTCGGGAGCCTGGCCGGTGGCCTCGAGCGCCAGTTGATGGCTGGGGAAGGTGTGGTAGTTGCCGAGCACCTGCCGATCGATCTCGGCGGCGACCTGCTCGGGAGTCTCGAAGTCGGCGCTGAGCGGCTCGCCGAAGCTCAGCCGGATGCGTCCCTTGGCGCCGGTGATGCCGGCGACGATCGAGCGGATATCCTCGAACTCGACCTTCTGATAGCGCCCCTGGGTATGCACGGCGTGCAGCTCGCGGGCCTTCTGGGTGTCGCAGGGATCGTATTCGTAGCTGATCGATACCGGCACCATGCGCAGCTCGTGGATCGCCTCGCCGAGGCTGGCGCTCTTGTCATGCTGGCGATGGGCCATGGTCAGCATCTTGATGATCGCCGGGTCGGCGCGGTCGATGCCGTCCTTGGCGCGGCCTTCGCGCTGGGCCATCCACACCGGATGGTTGTCCTGGGTGATCGAGTGGCGAATGTAGCCCGACAGCGCCTGGTAGGCGGCCAGCATGGCGCGCTTGCCCTTGGCGCTGCGCGGCACGATGAAGCTCTTGTTGAGCCGCATCAGATCGGTGACGAACGGCTTCTGCAGCAGGTTGTCGCCGATCGCGATACGTACCGTGTCGCGCCCGGCCTGATACAGCGCGTAGTTGACGAAAGCCGGGTCGAGGGCGATGTCGCGATGATTGCCGATGAACAGGTAGCCGCGCTGGGGGTCGAGCTTTTCAAGGCCCTCGACCTCGAAGGCGTCGGTGCTGTTGGCGAGCATCCGGCGCATGTAATAGGCGATGTGATTCTGAAAATCGCGCACGCTCTTCACGCCGCGCATCTGCCGCTTGAGCTTGTAGCCGGCCAGCGCCCGGGCCAGCCCGGGCGCATGGCGCGATAGCCGCGGCAGGCGATAGCGGGTGATGGCGTCGAGGAATTCGCGGTCATGGGCGAGGCGATCGAGCACCGCGGGCACTTCCGCGTCGTAATAGGGGCGGATGCTGTCGAAATTGTCCGCTGAAGGCTGTTGTGTCATGGCGGTGTCATGGCGTCGGCGCGGCGGGGTTGGCTTCGCCACCCAGCCAGTCGATGAGTTGTTCGATGGCGTTGCTGAGTACCTGCGTCATCAGCGCGAAATCGGCTTCCAGGCGCAGGGTCGGGTCGTCGTCGTCCTCGACCTGGGCGGCTTCGTCGAGTACCGCATCGGCGAAGCGCAGCGACTTGAGTCGCCAGGTCGTCGTGCAGCACCAGTGACACCGCTTCGTCGATCGACAGGGCGAGCCGTGTGGCCTGGCGGCCGGTGGCGAGGACAGTCTGGATCTCCTCGCCGTCAAGATCGACCTGACGGCCGCGCAGCACGCTTTCGTCACCGCTGGTGGCCTTGAGCTCGACCTGATCGCCGAGTTCGAGCGCGGCGGGGCGATTGTCGGGCTGAGTCAGCCATTCGGTCATCGCGCGGGTCGGCGTCGTCTTGGTCGCCAGCGGCGTGACCTTGAGGCTGCCCAGCGTCTGGCGCAGCAGGTCGAGGATGTCTTCGGCGCGGGCGCGGCTCGAGGCGTTGACGCCGATCAGCTGGCGCTGGGTGTCCCACCACAGGTCGAAGCGCTGGGTGCGCACGAAGGCGCGCGGCAGGAACTCTTCATAGACCTGCTCCTTGAGCGCCTGCTTTTCCTGACGACGCAGCGGACGGCCTTCGTGGGTTTCCTGCTCGGCGGCGCGGGACTCGACTTCCTCGCGGACCACCGAGGCCGGCAGCAGGCGCTCCTGGCGCAGTGCCGACAGCAGGCGGTGGCCGTGAAGCTCGTGCTGCAGCTGCTCGCCGGCGCGACCCGCCGGGGCGCTCCAGCCCAACCGCCGGGCCTCGCTGCCACCCAGCGGCCGAAAGGCCTGGGCATCGAGCGCGGTGGTCATCTCGTCGCTTGTCAGCTGCGGGGCGTCATGCACGCGATAGAGGTGCAAGTGCTTGAACCACATGGCGTCGTTCCGTTGCAAAAGGGGCACATTATGGCCAATCGTCCCGCTGGGTGCCATAGGGCGAGCGACTTCGTTGGACTGCCCGTTGGCTCGTAAACAGTTTTAAACTCCCGTTTGTTAGCCTGCTGGGGGCTGGTTAGAATCAAGGTGTTTCATCGCACTTTATTATTCGCTACATCCTAAGTCATTCGCTAATACCCCAAGGATCGCTCGCCATGGATTCACGAATCGCCCGTTCCACGTTGCGCGTGCGCGGCTTTCATCTCGACGGCTACGCCCACGTCAATAATGCCCGCTACCTGGAGTTTCTCGAGGAGGGGCGCTGGGCCTATTTCGAGCAGCAGTTCGATCTTGCCGCGCTGTTCAATCAGGGGCTGGCCGCGGTCGCCGTCAACCTCAACATCAATTACCGGCGTGCCGCGGTGATCCACGACGAGCTGGAAGTGCTGACCTCGCTGGCCAGCCTCAATCATCGCAGTGCGATCATCCATCAGGAGATCAACCGGCTCAGCGACGGCAAGCGGATCGCCGATGCCGACTTCACCTTCGTGCTGCTGGATACCAACACCGGCAAGACCCTGTCGATCGACGGCGAGCTGCGCGATACCCTGCTTCCCTATGTGCTCGGCGAGACGCAGACGACTAGACTGAGGCGAGGTGCGGGCCGTGCCGCGCCAGCATCCCTGGCGCTGCCTTAATGCGCCGCGCAATGGTATAATCGTCCGATTGTGTCGCCCTGCGGGGCACACAGCCTTCGCCGCGTCGCCTCATCGGTGCCAGCCGGACGGGAGCGGAGGTGAATCGCTTGCTGTTATGCCAGCGCTTATCAGTCGCAGTGCAAAGGATTTGACGACACATGGGTGACATCGCCAGAGAGATTCTGCCAGTCAATATCGAGGACGAACTCAAGCAGTCGTACCTCGATTACGCGATGAGCGTGATCATCGGCCGCGCGCTGCCGGACGTGCGTGATGGGCTCAAGCCCGTTCACCGTCGTGTGCTCTATGCCATGCACGAACTGGGCAACGATTGGAACAAGCCCTACAAGAAGTCCGCCCGTGTGGTCGGCGACGTGATCGGTAAGTATCACCCGCATGGCGATAGCGCGGTCTACGACACCATCGTGCGCATGGCGCAGGACTTCTCGATGCGCTACGTGCTGGTCGACGGTCAGGGCAACTTCGGCTCGATCGACGGCGACAGCGCGGCGGCGATGCGTTACACCGAGGTGCGCATGGCGCGGCTCTCCCATGAGCTGCTGGCCGATCTCGAGAAGGACACCGTCGACTGGGTCGACAACTACGACGGCACCGAGCGCATCCCCGACGTGCTGCCGACCCGGGTGCCCAATCTGCTGGTCAACGGCGGCTCGGGCATTGCGGTGGGCATGGCGACCAATATCCCGCCGCACAACATGGTCGAGGTGATCAATGGCTGCCTGGCGCTGATCGACGACTACACGCTGTCCATCGACGATCTGATGGAATACATCCCGGGCCCCGATTTCCCGACCGCCGGGATCATCAACGGCAAGGCCGGCATCCTCGAGGCCTACCGCACCGGGCGCGGGCGCATCTATGTGCGTGCCCAGTACACCGTCGAGCATCACGACAAGAGCGGCCGCGATCACATCGTCATCACCGAGCTGCCGTATCAGGTCAACAAGGCGCGGCTGATCGAGAAGATCGCCGAGCTGGTCAAGGACAAGCGCATCGAGGGTATCGCCGAGCTGCGTGACGAGTCCGACAAGGACGGCATGCGCGTGGTGATCGAGGTCAAGCGCGGCGAGTCCGGCGAGGTGGTGGTCAACAACCTGTTCGCCCATACCCAGCTCGAGACCGTGTTCGGCATCAACATGGTGGCGCTGGAAGATGGCCAGCCCAGGACGCTCAACCTCAAGCAGATACTCGAAGCGTTCGTTCGCCACCGTCGCGAGGTGGTCACCCGGCGCACGCTGTTCGAGCTCAAGAAGGCCCGCGAGCGGGGCCATATCCTCGAAGGCCTGGCGGTGGCGATCTCCAACATCGACGAGGTGATCGAGCTGATCAAGGCCTCGCCGAGCGCCGCCGACGCCAAGGAAAAGCTGATCGACAAGGCCTGGCAGCCGGGTCAGGTGACGAACATGCTCGAGCGCGCCGGGGCGGTGTCCTGCAAGCCCGAGGGCCTCGAGGAGGGCCTGGGGCTCTCCGGTGACCAGCGCGAATACCGGCTGTCGCCGGCCCAGGCCCAGGCGATCCTCGAGCTGCGCCTGCACCGCCTGACCGGGCTCGAGACCGAGAAGCTGCTCAACGAGTACCTGGGCATTCTCGAAAAGATCGCCGAGCTCAGCGCGATCCTGGCCTCCGCCGATCGTCTGCTCGAGGTGATCCGCGAGGAGCTGATCGCGGTGCGTGACCAATATGGCGACGCGCGCAAGACGGTCATCCAGACCAGCCGCCTCGATTTGACCATCGCCGACCTGATCAACGAAGAGGACATGGTGGTCACCATCTCGCGCTCGGGCTACGCCAAGACCCAGCCGATCACCGACTACCAGGCCCAGCGCCGCGGCGGACGCGGCAAGTCGGCGACCAGCATGAAGGACGAGGACTTCATCGAGCACCTGCTGGTGGCCTCGACCCACGACACCGTGCTGCTGTTCTCCAACAAGGGCAAGGTCTACTGGCTCAAGGTCTACGAGATACCCGCCGGCCAGCCGCGGCTCGCGGGGCAAGCCGCTGGTCAACCTGCTGCCGCTGGACGGCGACGAGTCGATCAACGCCATGCTGCCGGTGCGCGAGTATCGCGAGGACAGCTACATCTTCTTCGCCACCGCCAACGGCACCGTCAAGCGCACCACGCTTGATCAGTTCTCGCGGCCGCGCAGCGTGGGGCTGATCGCCATCGACCTCGACGAGGGCGACCGGCTGGTCGGCGCCGCGGTGACCAATGGCGAGGATCACGTCATGCTGCTGTCGTCCAACGGCAAGGCGATTCGCTTCGAAGAGGGCAACGTGCGCGCCATGGGGCGTACTGCCCGCGGCGTGCGCGGCATGCGCCTGCAGGGCGACGCCGAGGTGATCAGCCTGATCATCCCGCGCTCGACACAGATCGACGACAGCGACGCGAGCGATGACGAAAGTGACGCGAGCGCGGCCATAGCGAGGCGCTGGAAGCCCAGGTCGAGGCCAGCGGTCGACGCCGGCGATGAACAGATCTATATCCTGACCGCCTCGCAGCGTGGCTACGGCAAGCGTACCCGGCTGGAAGCCTTCCCGCTGCGCGGGCGCGGCGGCCAGGGGGTGATCGCCATGCAGACCAGCGCGCGTAACGGCGATCTGGTATCGGCGATCCAGGTGCACGCCTGCGACGAGATGATGCTGATCACCGATCGCGGCACGCTGGTGCGGACCCGCGTCGAGGAGGTCTCGGCGACCTCGCGCAACACCCAGGGGGTGATGCTGATCCGCCTGGGCGAGGGTGAGTCGCTGGTCAAGACCGTACGCGTCGACGAACCCGCCGAGGAGGCGGTCGAAGTGGCGGACGACACGGTTCCGGACGACACGGTTCCGGGCGACACGGTTCCGGCGACGCCTCGCCGGGCGACGCCTCGCCGGGCGATGTCATCGATGGCAACCAGCCGGGGCCGGAAGATTCGCAGTAAGGCCGTGCTGATCCATCCTTGCGACTGCAGTTAATCGCAGGGTTATCACAGTGGATCTGACGAGGGGCGCCGGGGGCAAGCCGGAGAGGAGGTCCGACGCCATGGATGGCGTCGGTAGCGTACATGGAAGTATTCATAGCGCCTCCTTGCAGGCTTGTCGACGGATCAGCCCCGAGCGACAACCCTAATCGAAAGTTGCGAGAGACGACGCCGATGACACGCCGCTACAACTTCTGCGCCGGGCCGGCCGCGTTGCCCACGCCGGTACTCGAGCGCGCCCGCGATGAAATGCTCGACTACCAGGGCCGTGGCCTGTCGGTCATGGAGATGAGTCACCGCAGCCCCGAGTTCGTGGCCATCGCCGAGGCCGCCGAGGCCAACCTGCGCACGCTGCTGCAGATACCCGACAACTACCGGGTGCTGTTCATGCAGGGCGGGGCGACGATGCAGTTCGCCTGTGTCCCGCTCAACCTGCTGGGTGGCGGCGGGACGCCCAATTATCTCGATACCGGCATCTGGTCGAGCAAGGCGATCAAGGAGGCCGAGCATCTGGCCGGCTCGCATCTCGCCGCCACCAGTCGGGCGAGCGGCTATGCCCAGGTGCCGCGTAATGATGCGATCGCGCTGTCCGCGGACGCAGCCTATCTGCACTACTGTCACAACGAGACCATCGGCGGCCTGGCCTACGACTATGTTCCTGACGTCGATAGGCCCGACGCGACGCTGCCGCTGGTCTGCGACATGTCCTCGTCGCTGCTCTCGGCGCCGCTGGACGTCAGCCGTTACGGGGTGATCTACGCCGGTGCGCAGAAGAACATCGGCCCGGCCGGCCTGACCCTGGTGATCGTCCGTGACGACCTGCTCGGCCGCGCACTGCCCAAGACGCCTTCGCTGCTGGACTGGAAGGTCTATGCCGACAATGCTTCGATGATCAATACGCCGCCGACCTATGCCTGGTACCTGGCCGGGCTGGTCTTCGAATGGCTCAAGGACGACGTCGGTGGTCTCGAAGCGATGGCGACGCTCAATCGGCGCAAGGCCACTACGCTGTATGACGCCATCGACACCAGCGACTTCTACAGCAACCCGATCGCGCCGGTGAATCGCTCGCTCATGAACGTGCCGTTCGTGCTCGCCGACGAGGCGCTCAACGACACCTTCCTCGACGAGGCCGAGGCGGCGGGGCTGCTCAATCTCAAGGGCCACCGCAGCGTCGGCGGCATGCGCGCCAGCCTCTACAACGCCGTCAGCCAGCAGGCCGTCGATGCGCTGGTGGCCTTCATGGGCGATTTCGAACAACGTCACGGCTAGCGGCTGGCCGCAAGCCCAGCGCGGAGAATGCGATGAGTGAGTCACCCGTCAACCTCGATGCCTTGCGCGAGCGCATCGACGAGATCGATACCCAGATCCTGCAACTGATCAGCGAGCGCGCCCAGTGTGCGCAGCGGGTCGCCCAGGTCAAGAGCGCCGACGACCCGCAGGCGGTGTTCTATCGCCCCGAGCGCGAGGCCCAGGTGCTGCGTCGCATCATGGCGCTCAACCCCGGCCCGCTGGACGCCGAGGAGATGGCCCGGCTGTTCCGCGAGATCATGTCCGCCTGCCTGGCACTCGAGCAGCCGGTCAAGGTCGCCTATCTGGGCCCCGAAGGCACCTTTACCCAGCAGGCCGCGCTCAAGCATTTCGGCGAGAGCGCCGTGAGCCTGCCGATGGCGGCGATCGACGAGGTCTTTCGCGAGGTCGAGGCGGGTGCCGTCAACTACGGCGTGGTGCCGGTCGAGAACTCCACCGAGGGGGTGGTCAATCACACCCTGGATTCGTTCATGGACTCGTCCATGAAGATCAGCGGCGAAGTGGTGCTGCGCATCCATCATCACCTGCTGGTGGCCGGTACCACGCGTCAGGACAAGATCTCGCGGATCTATTCCCATCCGCAGTCCTTCGCCCAGTGCCGCAAGTGGCTCGACGCCCATTACCCGCATGCCGAGCGTGTGCCGGTGTCGTCGAATGCCGAGGCCGCGCGGCTGATCAAAAGCGAGTGGCACAGCGCGGCGATCGCCGGTGACATGGCGGCCAAGCTCTACGAGCTGGAGCGGATCGCCGAGAAGATCGAGGACCGTCCCGACAACTCGACGCGCTTTCTGATCATCGGCCATCAGGACGTGCCGATGTCGGGCACCGACAAGACCTCGCTGGTGGTCGCGATGCGCAACCAGCCGGGGGCGCTGCACGACCTGCTCGAGCCGTTCCACCGTCATCAGATCGACATGACCCGCCTCGAGACCCGGCCGTCGCGTAGCGGGGTGTGGAACTACGTGTTCTTCATCGACTTCAAGGGTCATGTCGATCAGCCCGAGGTTGCCGCGCTGCTTGACGAGGTGCGCCTGCGCGCCGCCGAGATGAAGGTGCTGGGCTCCTACCCGCAAGGGGTTCTGTAGGTGGTGGCACATAACCACAACGCAGTGGAGCGCAGCCACGACGGCGCCCGGCAAATCGCCGAGCCGCGCATCCTGATCGTCGGCCTGGGATTGATCGGCGGCTCGCTGGCCGCGGCGCTCAAGGCCGGCGGCTATCGCGGCGAGATCGTCGCCTGCGACCGTGACCCCGACGAGATCGCCCGCGGCATCGCCATGGGCGTGATCGATGACGGCGGCACCGAACTGCCGTCGTGGGTCGAGGCCAGCAGCCTGATCGTGCTGGCGGTGCCGGTGATGGCCATGCAGGCGGTGTTGGCAACGCTGCGCCCGCTGCTCACCGACCAGGTGATCACCGACGTGGGCAGCACCAAGCTGGCGATTCGCACCGCCGCCGAAGCGGTGTTCGGCGCGTTGCCACCGCGCTTCGTGCTCGGTCACCCGATCGCCGGTTCCGAGAAGAGCGGCGTCGCGGCCTCCAATCCGACGCTCTATCGCCGTCACAAGGTGATTCTCACCCCCGAGCCCGGCAACGACCCGCAGGCGGTGGCGCGGGTGCGCGCATTGTGGGCGGCCTGTGGCGCCGAGGTGCTGGAAATGGCCGTCGAGCGCCATGACCAGGTGCTGGCGCGCACCAGTCATCTGCCGCACCTGCTGGCCTTCTCGCTGGTCGACACGCTGGCGCGCCAGGACGAACGCCTGGAGATCTTCCGCTACGCCGCTGGCGGCTTTCGCGACTTCACGCGGATCGCCGGCAGCGACCCGGTGATGTGGCGCGACGTGTTCACCGCCAATCGCGATGCGGTGCTCGCCGCGCTCGACGACTTCGAGGCCGGCGTGGCGCGGCTGCGCTCGGCGGTCGAGCGCGGCGACGGCGATGCCATGCTGGCGACGCTGGATCGGGCCAGCCATGCTCGGCACTATTTCGACACTCTTTTGAATCAGACGAGATATCAGGCGATGGAACAACGCAACATTCGCTACCGCGTGCAGCCCGGCGGCAGCGTTCGCGGCACGATCCGCGTGCCCGGCGACAAGTCGATCTCGCACCGCTCGATCATGCTCGGCGCGCTGGCCGAGGGCGTGACCGAGGTGCAGGGCTTTCTCGAGGGCGAGGACAGCCTGGCCACCCTGCAGGCGTTCCGCGAGATGGGCGTGGCGATCGAAGGCCCGGACCAGGGCCGCGTGACCATCCACGGGGTCGGCATGCATGGCCTCAAGGCGCCGGTCGGGCCGCTCTACGTGGGCAACTGCCGGTACCGCCATGCGCCTGTTCGCCGGGCTGCTGGCGGGGCAGGCGTTCGATACCGAACTGACCGGCGATGCCTCGCTGACCAAGCGCCCGATGGGCCGCGTGGCCGATCCGCTGCGCGCGATGGGTGCGGTGATCGAGACCGCCGAGGGCGGCCGACCGCCGCTGCAGGATCAAGGGCGGCCAGACGCTCAAGGGCATCGACTATGACATGCCGATGGCCAGTGCCCAGGTCAAGTCCTGCCTGCTGCTGGCGGGCATGTACGCTCAGGGCGAGACCTCGGGTGCGCGAGCCGGCGCCGACCCGCGATCATACCGAGCGCATGCTCAGCGGTTTCGGTTATCCGGTATCCCGCGACGGCGACCTCGCCTGGCTCAGCGGCGGCGGTACGCTGACCGCCGGCGCCGATTGACGTGCCCGCCGATATTTCCTCCGCGGCGTTCTTCCTGGTCGCGGCCAGCATCGCGCCGGGCTCGGACCTGACGCTGCGAGCACGTCGGCATGAATCCGACCCGGATCGGGGTGATCAATATCCTGCAGGCTGATGGGCGCCGAACATCGACGCTGAGCAACGAGCACGAAGTGGGCGGCGAGCCGGTGGCCGACATTCGCGTGCGCTACAGCGCCGCTCAAGGGCATCGAGATTCCCGCGGATCAGGTGCCGCTGGCGATCGACGAATTCCCGGTGCTGTTCGTCGCTGCGGCCTGTGCCGAAGGCACGACGCGTGCTGCGCGGTGCCGAGGAGTTGCGGGTCAAGGAATCCGACCGCATGCAGGTGATGGCCGACGGCCTGGCCGCGCTGGGTGTCGACGTCACGCTCTACGCCTGATGGCATTGACATCGTCGGCCGTGCGAAGGTCAGCTGACGATGGGCCCAGCTACGGTGGCGGGCGCATCGACAGCCACGGCGATCATCGCATCGCCATGGCGTTCGCCGTCGCCGCGCTGCGTGCCCGCGAGGCGATCGAGATCGACGATTGCGCCAACGTGGCGACCTCGTTCCCCGGCTTCATCGAACTGGCGCGCAAGGTCGGGCTGGAACTCGAAGAGTGCGCTGAGGAGGGCGTCATGAGCCAATACCGCTGTCCGCCGTGGTGCTGGCCATCGACGGTCCCGGCGGGGCCGGCAAGGGCACGGTGAGCCGTGCTGATCGCCGAGCGTCTGGGCTGGCACCTGCTGGATTCCGGCGCGCTCTACCGGCTGACCGCCCAGGCGGCGCTGCAAGCATGGCGTGGCGCTCGACGACGAGCCGGCGTTGGCGCGCCTGGCCGAGTCGCTGGATGTCGCCTTCATCGCCGAAGGCGGCGAGACGCGAGTCTTGCTGGAGGGCGAAGACGTCAGCACGGCAATCCGTACCGAGGCGATGGGCGAGTGCGCCTCCCAGGTCGCGGCGCTGCCGACGGTCCGCCAGGCGTTGCTGGCGCGTCAGCGCGATTTCCAGCAGCCGCCCGGGCTGGTCGCCGACGGCCGCGACATGGGACGGTGGTGTTTCCCGGCGCGGCGCTGAAGATATTCCTCACCGCCCGCGCCGAGGAGCGCGCCCGCCGACGCCACCTTCAGTTGCAGGAAGCGGGTGTGGGTGTTAGTCTATCGAGTCTTTTGAAAGAGATTCAGGCTCGCGACGCACGCGATATGCAGCGTGCCGTGGCTCCGCTCAAGCCGGCCGACGATGCCGTTGAGCTGGATACCACCGAGCTGTCGATACCGGATGTGGTGGATCACATTCAGAGGCTGCTTGAGGATCAAGTCTGATCGCCTCGATCTGAAGTGAAGTCCCGATGCGACGACGCTTCCGGCGCCTCGGCAAGATGTAATGACGTGCTCCGGCAACCTGACCACATGCGATTGAGAGCCGGATCAGGTCGAACCAGCGCCAAGCATCCCCGGGGATTTGTAAAGTAGGCCCGCACTCGCTGGTGGTGTGGAGAAGGCGACAACTGCCATTACCGTTGATCACATAGGATACACAATGAGCGAAAGCTTTGCAGAACTTTTTGAAGAAAGCCTGAAAGAAATTGACATGCAACCCGGTTCCATTGTCCAGGGACCGTGGTGGATATCGACATGACTGGGTTACCGTCAATGCCGGCCTGAAGTCCGAAGGCGTTATCCCCGTGGCTCAGTTCCTGTGACGAAAACGGCGAACTGACCATCAGCATCGGCGACGTAGTCGAGGTGGCACTCGACGCCGTCGAAGACGGTTTCGGTGAGACCCGTCTGTCCCGCGAGAAGGCCAAGCGTGCCGAAGCCTGGAAAGAGCTGGAGAAGGCCTTCGAAGCAGGACGAAGTCGTCAAGGGCGTGATCAACGGCAAGGTCAAGGGTGGCTTCACGGTCGACCTGAGCGGCATCCGTGCCTTCCTGCCGGGTTCGCTGGTCGACGTGCGTCCGGTTCGCGACACCACGCACCTGGAAAACAAGGAACTCGAATTCAAGGTCATCAAGCTCGACCAGAAGCGCAACAACGTGGTCGTTTCCCGCCGTGCCGTTCTGGAAGCCGAGAACAGCGCCGAGCGTGAAGCGCTGCTGGCAGACCCTGCAGGAAGGCATGGAGATCAAGGGTATCGTCAAGAACCTGACCGATTACGGTGCGTTCGTCGATCTGGGCGGCGTCGATGGCCTGCTGCACATCACCGACATGGCCTGGAAGCGCATCAAGCATCCGAGCGAAATCGTCAATGTTGGCGACGAGATCAACGTCAAGGTGCTGAAGTTCGACCGCGAGCGTAACCGCGTTTCCCTGGGTCTGAAGCAGCTGGGCGAAGATCCCTGGGTCGACATCAAGGGTCGTTACCCGGAAGGCACCAAGGTCACGGCACGCGTCACCAACCTGACCGACTACGGCTGCTTCGCCGAGCTGGAAGAGGGTGTTGAAGGTCTGGTTCACGTTTCCGAAATGGACTGGACCAACAAGAACATCCACCCGTCCAAGGTCGTTCAGGTCGGCGACGAAGTTGAGGTCATGGTCCTGGATATCGACGAAGAGCGTCGTCGTATCTCTCTGGGTATCAAGCAGTGCCACCCCAACCCGTGGGAAGAGTTCTCACGCCAGTTACAACAAGGGCGACCGGATCAGCCGGCAAGATCAAGTCGATCACTGATTTCGGTATCTTCATCGGTCTGGACGGCGGCATCGACGGTCTGGTTCACCTGTCCGACATCTCCTGGAACGAGACCGGTGAAGAAGCCGTGCGTCAGTACAAGAAGGGCGACGAGGTCGAAACCGTCATCCTGTCGGTCGATCCGGAGCGTGAGCGTATTTCCCTGGGCATCAAGCAGCTCGAGAGCGATCCGTTCGCCGAGTTCGTGCAGCTGAACGACAAGGGCTCGATCGTCACGCGGCACGTGTCGTCGCAGTTGATGCCAAGGCAGCCACCGTCGCGCTGAACGACGAAGTGGAAGCCGTATCCTGAAGGCCTCCGAAATCAGCCGCGACAAGCGTCGAAGATGCGCGCAACGTGCTGAACGAAGGCGACAGCAGTCGAAGCCAAGATCATCAGCATCGATCGCAAGAACCGTGTGATCAACCTGTCGATCAAGGCCAAGGACCAGGCGGATACCCGCCGCAACATGGGTCGCCTGCGCGAGCAGGAAAGCGAGTCCAGCCCGACCACCATCGGCGACCTGATCAAGCAGCAGATGGGTCAGGACTGATCGTCCGCCAGTCTAGCGCCGGCTGAAAGACGCCTGGCGTTAGATGGTAGATAGCAAGTAGCAAGCAAAAGCCGCGACCTTAAGGTCGCGGCTTTTTTGTGCGCGCTCGGCGGGTTGCGGGTAGTCAGCTGGCAGGGAGGAAGCAGCGCTCCCCGCCGGCATGATGTGGCTCAGCTGGAGGGTGGCTCGAGATGCGCTTCCAGCGAGCTGAGCAGGCCGCGCAACAGGGACAGCTCCTTGCGGTTGGGCTGGGCGCGGGCGAACAGCGCGTGCAGGTGATCCGAAGTCCGCGCATGAGGCTGGTTGATGAAGCCCGAGCCCTCCATGACCCGTTGCAGGTGTTCGTGGAAATAGGCGAGCTGCTGCTGGGATGGCAATGGACCATGTGTCGGCGCGGCTGCGGGCGGCTGTGTCCGCCTGACGACGCCAGGCGCCATAGACTTCATGAGCCAGCACCTGAACCGCCTGGGACAGATTGAGGACGCCGTAATCGGGGTTGGCCGGGATGCTGACCTGGTGGGTGCAGTGGCGGATCTCGTCATTGGTCAGCCCGTAGCGCTCGCGGCCGAAGACCAGCGCCACCGGGCCCTGTTCGGCATTGGCGATCGCCGTGCGGGCCATCTCGTCGGGCTCGTCGAAGTGCGGCAATGGCAAGCTGCGCAGACGCGCGCTGGCGCCGATCACCTGCACGCAATCGCTGACCGCCTCCTCGAGACTGGCGACGACCCGAGCCTGCTCGACCACGTCGGCGGCACCGGCGGCCAGCCGCGTCGCTTCAGGATCGGGAAAGCAGCGCGGGTTGACCAGCGTCAGCCGGGTGAGGCCCATGGTCTTCATGGCACGAGCGCTGGCGCCGATATTGCCGGGGTGGAAAGTCTGGACGAGGACGATGCGAATATTGTCGAGCATGCTGAGCGTCTGATGGCGAAACCCCTCAGTTTACGCGACGACTTCGGCCGGCACGAGTACGCCGCAGGGGCGGGTTGTTCAACAACGCAGGAGCGGGTTGTTCAATAGCGCCGGGGCGGGTTGTCCAATAAGAGCCCCGCGGCTAGACTGCGGGCCTTCTTAGGGCCTGTTGATGTTCCGTCGCGGTCGCGACAGAGGTTCATTTGGTGCAGGACAAGGCGTGAGGAGCGTAGTTTGGTTATTCCCAATGAGCGACGAGTAACGCAGTACTGCGCGCAAATGGACCCGTCCCTTGGGGTGCGCGTAGAAAGACCGCCATGCGGCGTTGCGGGACTTGATAAGGGAACAACCATTACCTGCGTCCCGCGCCTTGCCTGGCGGCCTTTGGCGCAGCAACGCGGCTCACGCCGAAACATCAACAGGCCCTAGGAGCCGACATGCCGCCGAATTCATCCCGCAACAAGCCGCCCAAGCCGGCCGCGACGCTGGTGCCCAACGAGCTGTTGCTGTATTGCCGGCCGGGTTTCGAGAATGACCTGAGCGCCGAGCTGCAAGACAAGCTCGGCGCATTGGCCGCACAGAAGGTCGCGGGTCATGTGGTAGCCGAGCCGGGGGCTGGCCATGTGCGTTGGGTGATGAATGGCGATCAAGCCGCCAATGCCCTGCACCGTGAGCTGCCGCTCGAGGCGCTGGTGTTCGCCCGTCAGTCACTGGTTGCCTTGCCGCCGCTCGTCGGGCTGTCTCGCGATGATCGCCTGACGCCGATCATCGAGCAGGTCGTTGCCAGCGGCTGGAGCTTCGAATCGCTGTGGCAGGAAACGCCGGATTCCAACGACGCCAAGGCGCTGGCCGGGTTGATGAAGGCGCTGCAGAAGCCGCTGGAGTCGACGCTGCGCAAGCGCGGCGCGTTGCGTCGCAAGGCTGGCGGGCGGCGCCTGCATCTTTACTGGACAAGCGGCGATGGCGTGCAACTGGGGATCAGCTTTCCGGGTAACCGCAGCGAATCACTCGGCGGCATACGCCGGCTGCGCTTTCCCCACGACGCGCCGAGCCGCTCGACGCTCAAGCTGGAGGAGGCCTGGCACGTATTCATCCCCCGCGACGAGTGGGAAGAACGGCTTCACTCGGGCATGCAGGCGGCGGATCTCGGCGCGGCGCCGGGCGGCTGGACCTATCAGCTGGTACGCCAGGGCATGTACGTCTATGCCATCGACAACGGGCCCATGGGGCGCGAGCTGATGGCGACCGGCCAGGTCGAGCATCTGCGCGAGGATGGCTTCACCTGGCAGCCGCCGCAGCGCCTCGACTGGCTGGTGTGTGATATCGTCGACAAGCCGATGCGGGTCATCGATATGGTCGAGCGTTGGCTGCTCAAGCGCTGGTGTCGCGAGGCGGTATTCAACCTGAAGCTGCCGATGAAGCAGCGCTGGGCGGAGGTGGCGCGCTGTCTCGCGCGGCTGGAAACTCGGCTGGCGGAGGCCGGTATCGAGGCGCGAATCGCCTGCAAGCAGCTTTACCACGACCGTGAGGAAGTCACCGTCCACGTGCGGCTGTCATGACATCCAACCGCTCCCGCTGATAACCACTCCATCTGACGAGGCCAGCGATGGATAACCCCGACTCCGTGGCATTCGATGCCGAACTGGATACCACCGGGCTCTACTGTCCCGAACCGATCATGCTGATGCACAATCGGGTGCGTGACATGCACGCCGGCGAAGTGCTCAAGGTGGTCGCCAGCGATCCCGGCGACTACCCGCGACGTGCCCAAGTTCTGCAATTTTCTGGGCCATGAACTGCTTGCCCAGGAGCAGCGCGAAGACGACTACCTCTACTATATTCGTCTGGGTTGATACCCCCCTTGGCGGAAGCGTCGCCGGGCTCAGCGGTCCAGGCTCTGATCAGTCGTCGTGACCCACCATGCAGGCCAAGGCCTCGAGCGTGGCCGGGTCCTCCTGGCGAATGCGATTGGCGATGGCCCGCTGGAAGAAATAGACCACCTGATGACGGCTGTGACCGGGATACAGGCAGTCGTCGCCGGCGACTACCGGCGTCGACTCGACCCGGCTCTCGTCGACCAGCAGGGCCTCGATCGTGCCATTGTTGTAGAGTCGCCAGCCGAAGACCACCTTGAGCTGCCAGGTCGCTGCGTCTTCGTCGAGGCACAGGGCATGCGTGCCCAGGGTTTCGGGCAGTTGCTGCAGGAGGGTCGTTTCACCGCTCTCTTCGTAATCGAAATACGCGGCGGCGTGCTCGAGCTCGTAGACCTTGTGCTCGGGTGCGGTATAGAAGATCTCTTCGGTTTCGGGATCGCGGTAGCCGACGAAGTGGCCGTGCTCGGGATCGTCGAGGTCGTGACAGGGCGTCAGCGCTTCCATCCACGGCACCAGACCGACGACCTCCCCATCGTCGCGCAGCCCCCAGGCGAGCAACGGCATGCCATACAGCGTGTCGGGATCGGAGGCCAGATGATAGACCATCTCGAGGCCGTCCAGTTCGGGGGCGAGACGAACCAGGTGGCGCTTGGCCCTCAGCCGGTTGCGCATGGTCTCCAGATCGATGACCTGGGCGGAGCGGGGGGACATTGGGACACCCATGGTTACCCTCCTCATCGGCAAGATTTCGGCCTAGGCCTCGCTTCACTATTAGCACAGCTCGCTAGTTGAAGTTAACCCCTGTTGGCATCTATCGGTGGCCGCGGCGAGCATTAGTCGCCGATGGTTACAGCTTGGGGCCCACTGGACTGTTCTGGTCAAAAGCGTTGTCGGCTCAACTGGACGCCCGGGCCACGGCGATATTGTTGCCCGCCTGGCTGATGCGCCACAGACGCCACCCCAGCAGCACTGCGGCGATGCTCAACCCGGCGACCAGGCCGAGCCAGTAGCCGTAGACGCCGAGCGGCTGCCAGCCGGCGATGCCGACGCTGCCCAGCAGATAGCCGCCGCCGAGGCCCACCGCCCAGTAGGACGCCAAGGTGATCGCCATGATGATGCGGGTATCCTTGTAGCCGCGCAGCGCCCCGGCCAGATTGACCTGCAGGGCGTCGGAGAACTGATATATCATGGCCAGCCAGATCAGCGACACGGCCAGCGACTGAACGTCTTCGTTGGGAGTATAAAGCGCCACCACCGGGCCGGCGGTCAGCCACAGGATCAAGTCGTTGAGCAGCGCGACCAGCAGACAGGCAACGATGCCATTCCAGGCCACGAAGGCGGCGCCGCGTCGCTGTCCGCTGCCCAGCGCATGGCCGACGCGTACCGTCAGTGCCATGCCCAGCGACAGCGGCAGCATGAACAGGATCGAGGTGTAGTTGAGCGCGACCTGGTGCGCGGCGACGGCGATCTCGCCGAGGCTGGCGATGAACAGCGCAATCAACGTGAACAGCGTCACTTCGACGAAGATCGCCACACCGATCGGCGCACCGACATGCAGCAATTCAGCGAGCATGGCGCGCTGCGGGCGGGCCAGGCTTGACCATAGATCCAGCGATGCGAAGACTTTGCTGCGGTGCGTATAGGCCAGCAGCGCCAGGCACATCACCCACATCGCCAATGCGGTGGCGATACCGCAGCCGACCGCGCCCAGCGCCGGTAACCGACTCAACCCCAGGGGCAAGGAGTCGCCGAACAGCCCCTCGAGCCCGGGGCCGCCATAGATCAACAGATAATTGCAGGGAATATTCACGCCCAGCCCCAGCAGGCTGATCCACAGCGCCGGGCGGGTATGGTTCATGCCGTCGGCGAAGGCGCGCAGTGCCTGAAAGGCGGCCACACCGGGCATGCCGAAGGCGACCATTGCCAGGTAACTGGCCGAGAGCGAGGCCACCTGTTCGGGAACCGCCATCAGACGAAACACCGGCATTACCGCGAAGACCAGCAGCAGGGCTGCGATCACACCCAGGCCCAGCGCCACCCACAAGGCCTGATGCACGAAGGGGCGGATTTGCGCGACGCGCTCGCCGCCCAGCAGTTGGGCGACGATCGGCGTCAGTCCCATCAGTGTACCGGTTGCGAACAGCATCAACGGCAGCCACAGACTGGAGCCGACCGAGATCGCCGCGAGATCGGTGGCGCTGGCGCGCCCGGCCATGATCACGTCGGCCACGCTCATCCCCGATTGGGCGAGCTGTGCGCCGCAGATGGGCAGCGCCAGGCGAATCAGTGCGGCATTTTCACGCCGCCAGCGCTGCCAGCCGTTTGCGCTCATTGCTACCACGACGACGCTCCCTATCGGCCGACGGAGAAAGAGAAACCGCCATTCTAGGTGACTCCCGGCGGTATGCCTACGCGCTCGATGTCGCCGGGGTGGGCCGAGCGAGCGGGTGCCAACCCGGCGGAGGGCTCGTATAATGCCGGCCATGAACGAAGCTACCGATTCCCATCGTATCGACGACGTCATCGCCCTGTTCGATGGGCTGTTTGCGACGCACTACCGAACCCGCCTGGTGAGCGGCGGTGACGAGCCGCTGTATCGGCCCGCCGAAGGCCGTGACACTGTCCATCGGGTAATTTTCACCAGCGACTATTTTGCCAGCGCGCTGCACGAGATCAGCCACTGGTGCATCGCCGGCGAGCGGCGCCGGCAACTCGAGGATTATGGCTACTGGTATCTGCCCGATGGTCGCGATACCGACGAGCAGCAGGCGTTCGAGGCCGCGGAGGTGGCGCCACAGGCCCTGGAACGGCTGTTTTCACAGGCCTGCCGGCGGCGCTTTCACGTCAGCGTCGACAACCTCGGCGACGCCCCGGTTGACCGCGAGGCTTTCCATGCGCGGGTCGAGACTCGCGCCGCGCGTTACCGGCGCGAGGGACTGCCGCGTCGTGGCGAGGCTTTTTGCACCGCGCTCGAGGCCTTCTATCGTGACGGTGCCTCGCGGGATGAAGCGATCCGCAAGGGCCGCGAATGGCTCGCACGCGATGCGACGGCGGGCTGCGTCTGATGACGGGGGCGGCGGCTCAGTTCGCGGCGTCGATCAGCCGCTGATGCAGATACAGCATGACTTGCACTTCGTGGTCGGGGCGTAGCGGCTCGAGCCCCAGCTCGCCGAATAGCTCATTGCGCGCGCGCGCCCATTCGCCGGGAGCGAGATCGGGGTAGAGACTCTCGGCCGGGGCCAGTTCGACGAACGGATCGACGCCATAGTCGTCAAACAGTCGCGACAGCCCGGCTTCGTCATCGAACACGCCGGCGGTGAACAGCGTGGCACTGTAGTGATCGCCCTCGAGTTCGCGGATGACGTCCAGCGGGCTGACGCCGAAGGTGCGCAGCTCCTCTAGACTGTAGTCGCCGAGCTTGAGCAGCTCGTCGTTCAGCCATTCGTCGTCGGGCTGAATCAGGGTGTGCTTGATCTGGCCGTCGGGCAGCGCCCAGGCGATGGCCAGCGGGAGTGCATCGTCTTCACCGGTCTCGACGGTGATGAAGCCGGGGAAATCCGCCATCAGTGATCCTCCAAGCGGAAGAAGCGTTGTGCCGTTGTCGTGGTCGCCCGTGAAAGGTCGGCTTCGTCGTCGCCACGCCAGTGGGCGATCTCGCGCACGATCCATGGCAGCAGGGCGGGTTCATGGCGACGCCCGGGCGCCTTCGCCGGCAGGTTGCGCGGCAGCAGGTAGGGGCAGTCGGTCTCGACCATCAACCGGTTGAGCGGGATGTCGGCGAGCAACTCGCGCAGATGGTGGCCACGACGCTCGTCGCACAGCCAGCCGGTCAGGCCGATGTGCAGGTCGAGATCGAGATAGCCGTGCAGTGTCCTGCGCTCGCCGGTGAAGCAGTGAATGACCGCGTCGACGATATCGTCGCGCCAGCTCCTGAGCATTTCGAGCATGCGCGGGCCGGCATCGCGCTCATGGATGAACAGCGGAAGGCCGGCCTCGACGGCGAGCCCCAGTTGCGCTTCGAAGGCGCGCTCCTGATCGGCCGGCGACGAGAAGTTGCGATTGAAGTCGAGGCCGCATTCGCCGACGGCGACGATGCCCGGCTCGCGATACAGCGTGGCGAATTCCCTGGCCAGCGTGGCCGACCACTGGCTGGCCTCGTGCGGGTGCACGCCGGCCGTGGCATGCAGCCCTGCATGGCGAGCGGCCAGCGCGAGGGCCTGATGCGCATGCTCAAGGTCGGTGCCGGTGACGATCAGCGTCTCGACGCCGGCGTCGCGGGCGCGCTCGATCACCGCGTCGCAGTCGCGGCGAAAGCTGTCGTGGGTCAGATTGGCACCGATATCGACCAGCGCTGCGCCGGCCTCGAAACGCAGCGCTTCGGGCAGCGGATTGTCGCGTTCGGCGGTGCCTGGCGAGGTATCGCTCACATCGATCTCCTGGGTCGGTAATCGATCATTGTACCCAAGGCCACGCGACCTCGGCCATGCGTTACAATGCTCTTCCTTGAAACGTATTCTTCTTGAAACTCTCCACGACGAGGTAGGCGTGACGCTGCTACGGCTCGAACAGCTGCAATTGGCCTATGGCCCACAAGTCCTGCTCGATGGCGCCGATCTGACCCTGGAGCGGGGTGAGCGTCTGGCGCTGGTGGGGCGCAACGGCACCGGCAAGTCGACCCTGCTGGGGCTGGTGGCCGGCGACAATCTTCCCGACGGCGGCACCATCTGGCGCGCCCCGGGCCTGCGCATCGGCGTACTGGCCCAGGATCTGCCGGTGGCCAGCGGCGAGACGATCTTCGATGTCGTCGCCCAGGGGCTGCCCCAGGCCGGTGAACTGCTCGCCGAGTACCATCATCTGATCCAGTCGGACGATCCCGACATGAGTCGCCTGGCACAGCTGCAGACGCGGCTCGAGGCGATCGACGGCTGGTCGTTCCATCAGCGCATCGATACCGTGCTCACCCGGCTTGGTCTGCCGGCCGACAGCTTGATGAGCGCGCTGTCCGGTGGCTGGCGGCGGCGCGTGGCATTGGCCCGGGCGCTGGTCGCCGATCCCGACCTGTTGCTGCTCGACGAGCCGACCAACCACCTCGACCTGGATACCATCACCTGGCTCGAGGAGCAGTTGGCGGCGTTCGGCGGCGCGGTGCTGTTCATCACCCACGATCGGGCCTTTCTGTCGCGCCTGGCCACCGCCATTCTCGAGCTCGATCGCGGCCGGCTGGGGCGCTACCCCGGCGACTATGCGCGCTATCAGGCGCAGAAGAATCACGAGCTCGAGGTCGAGGCCCGCGAGCACGCCGAGTTCGACAAGAAGCTCGCCCAGGAAGAGGCGTGGATTCGACAGGGCATCAAGGCCCGGCGCACCCGCAATGAAGGCCGGGTGCGCGCCCTGCAGAAGATGCGTGGCGAGCGCTCGGAGCGTCGTGAACGCCAGGGCCGGGCGACGATCCGTGTCGACAGCGGCGAGCGCACCGGCAAGCGCGTGGTCGAACTGAGCGGCGTCAGCCAGCGCTACGGCGAGGACTGGGTGATTCGCGATCTCGACCTGGAGATTCAGCGCGGCGATCGGGTGGGGCTGATCGGGCGCAACGGCGCCGGCAAGACCACGCTGCTCAAGATTCTGCTCGGCGAACTCGAGCCCAGCGAGGGCCAGGTGCGCATGGGCACCAACATCAGCGTGGCCTATTTCGATCAGCTGCGCGCCGGGCTGGAGCCGGAAAAGAGCGTCTACGACAACGTCGCTCAGGGCAGTGATCGGGTCAGCGTGGGTGGCAAGGACAAGCACGTCATCAGCTATCTGCAGGACTTCCTGTTCACTCCCGAACGGGCCCGCCAGCCGGTCAAGGCGCTTTCGGGCGGCGAGTCGAACCGGCTATTGCTGGCCAAGCTGTTCACCCAGCCCGCCAATGTGCTGGTGCTCGACGAACCGACCAACGATCTCGACGTCGAGACCCTGGAGCTGCTCGAGGAGCTGCTGCTGGACTTCTCGGGAACGCTGCTGCTGGTCTCCCACGATCGGGTGTTCATGGACAACGTGGTCACCGAGGTGCTGGCCTTCGAGGGTGATGGCCGCGTCAATGAATACGTCGGCGGCTACAGTGACTGGGTGCGCCAGGGCGGCAAGCTGCCACCGGCGCCCTGGGCTTTCGATGCGGCGGGCGTCGATAAAGGAGCCAGGAGCGAAGGCGGCGAGAAATCCAACTCCACGCCCAGCGAAGCGGCGCCCAAGCCTGCCAAGAAGACGGTCAAGCTCTCCTACAAGTTGCAGCGCGAACTGGATAACTTGCCGACGGCCATCGAGTCACTCGAAGCGCAAATCGCTGACTTCGAGGCGACGGTCGCCGATCCGGGGTTCTACCAGCAGGATGCCGAGACGGTAACCGAGACACTCGAGGCGCTGTCCGCCAAGCAGGTGGAGCTCGATGCGGCGATGGAGCGCTGGATGGAGCTGGAGGCGATGGCCAACGGCGAATAGCCGATATGACGCGGGCCGGTTGATGCGGCCCGCGTCCGCGTTGAGGCGCGTCAGCGGTTGGCGGTCATTCGTCGGTTTCGCCGTCGTTGCCGACGCGTACCGCCAGCACATCGCATTGCGCGCCATGCAACACGCCGGTCGATGTCGAGCCCAGCAGCAGGGCGAAACCATGACGACCATGCGAGCCGACCACGATCAGGTCGACACCGTGCTCCTTGGAGAAGCGGTGAATCTCGGTATCCGGCATGCCCACTACCACGTACTGGTCTTCACGGGGGATATCGTGAGGGTCGGCGATCTCGGCCAGGCGATGCTTGGCGTGATCGTCGAGCTGATCCTGAATGCTGGTCAGGTCCATGGGAATATCGCCGCCATAAGCGAAACCCAGTGGCTCCAGGGTATGGATGATCGATAGCTTGGCCTGGTTACGCCGGGCAATGGGAATGGCACGCTCCAGCACCTTGTGGGAATCCTTGGTCAGATCCACGGCGACCAGTACATGGCGGTATTCGTTACTCATGGGAAGGCCCTCCATCACTCAACAATTGACTGCGTTCACTCTAAGTCGAGAGTTTCTGCCTCACAACGACACCGATCAACGTTTTAGGCTTAATTGAGGACATCGGCATGACGTTTTGGTTGATTCTTGCGCTGACCATGCTGGCCATTCTTTCGCCGGCCGTATGGCTGCGTCCTTCGCGGCGCGACCGCCGGGTCGCCACACTGCGTCAGGCGGCGCGAGCAGCGAACGTTTCGGTGGGGTTTTCCAAGCCGCCGTTGCATGAGGCGCCGGCGGGCCTGGCGAGCTATCGTTGGCGCTACCCGCAGACACGCCCGGGGCCGCGTTTCGTGCTGGTGCGCGAGGCCTACGCCAGCCAGCAACTGAAGGCGTACGACGCGAACTGGCGCTGGCGAATCGAGCCACTAAGGCGCCTGCCCACAGCGGCCGATCAACGGTTACAACAGCTTTTGGAGCTTCTGCCGGGCGATGCGCTGGTGCTTGAATCGACCCGCGACCACCTATGGTTATGGTGGGGCGAGTCGCTGGACGCCGCGGCGTTCAGCGATGTCGAAAGACCCATGACGAGGCTGCGTGATGGTCTGGAAGGCGATGAGGCAAGGCGCGGCACGCCCAATGCGCCGCGCTAGATAGCATTAACCGCTACAGCCCTATTCTCGTCTCGCCCGCCGTGCCGACATGGGCCGGCGAGTGCGTCTAGCAGTTGCCCTCGGGGGGTAGCGGGCGCGTCTGCAGGCGTAGGCCGTTACGCTCGATGCGGTCGAGGATGTCGCTGAACAGGTCGAGCTCCTCCTGGGTGAGGCCCTCGAGGATCTCGGCACGGGCCTGGTCGGCAATCGCCACGATGCGATCCAGCAGCGGCATGGCGGTCTCGGTCAGATAGACCCGTTTGGTGCGCCGATCATTGGGGCAGGGGCGGCGCTCGATCAGGCCTTGATCGCTCAACTGGTCGAGGGTGCGCACCAGTGAGGGCGCCTCGACGCCGATCGCTCGAGCCAGGTCGCACTGCGGCTGGCCGTCGCCCATCTGCCATAGATGGTAGAGAGTGACCCAACGGGTCTGGGTCAGATCCAGCGGCGCCAGGCGCTCATCGAGGATGGCGCGCCACAGACGCGGCAGGCGTGACAGTTTGAATCCGATGGTTTCAGGCATTGGCATTGTCATTTCGCAGGCTAATATTCAGTTGATTTTCCGCAAACCACGGCGTAATGCAACCCTCCGATGGTGTCGTCTCATTCACCGCCTGGCAACAGTTGGCGCACATCCAGCCCGGGAATGCCGGCAGGGGGGCGAATGACGCCGTCGGCCGAATCGGCCCGCGCGGCGGATTCGGTGACCGTGAAATGCATTACGCCGATGCGCTGGCCGGTGGCGGTCATCACATCGATACGCCAACGGCCCACGCTGTCTTCGGGAAAGTGCTGCTTGTGCGTCCAGGCGCGGTAGCCCTGGTCGCGCCCCCCATGGATGATCAAGGGGATGCGGTCGATCAACTGCCCCTCGTGGCGCCACACATGATAGATCTTCTCGCGTAGTCCGCGGGGCGCGCGGATCGCCGTATAGGCGTAGAGGCCATGGCTGCGCAGCGCGCTATTGGTCAGGACGAGGCTGCCACTGGGTTGGCGCTGGCTGGTCTCGAAGCTCGGCGACAGCGCGGTGCCGGTCAGCCACAGCGTGGCGGGTGGTACCCAGGCGCGGCCGGCCCAGGCGGTTGCGCCCAGCAGCATCGCCAGGCCGATCATCGCCAGCCAGCGCAACACGCCCTTGGGCCGCAAAAGATGGATCAGGCTCGGCAGGCCGAAGATCATGATCGCCAGCACGGCCAGCAGCAGGCTCTCGCCGGTGGTCAGCTGAAGCATCAAGGGCAGGGTGACCAGTACCACCAGGAATACGCATTGCGCATGGAAGGCGAAGTACAGCCAACGGTGGCGTTCGGCGAGCTTGAAATAGAGCGGGTCGAGGATCGAGAGGATTGCGCAGCCGATCATCGCCAGGGTGAAGAACGCCTGGCCGCTGGCCCATACGGTGGTCGCCAGCAGGAAGGGCAGGGTAAAGAACAGAGTCTCCTGATGGAGCATCTGGGCGATGAAGGTGGTCGCCCCCGAGGGCAGGGTCGGATAGCCCCGCCGTGCCAGAATGCGACCTATCATGCTTTCGGAGAGCAGCAACAGCCAGGCGAACAGCAGGCCTATCGCCAACATGACGCCGAGCGCCTGCTGGCGATCGACCAGAAAAAAACTCAAGGCGCCGATCACGAACGCCATCGGTGGCCACAGCCAGGCATAGGGGCGCAGATGCATCACCCAGCGTTCGGTGAAGTGGTGCAGGCGCAGTAGGCGAGGCTGGGTGGCGGCGGTCATGCGTAGGCTTACTCGCTTGGGCTCGTGGGCGACGCGAAGTGGCGCATCCTAGCAGTTGTCATCGGGCGAAGGGAGTCGCCACGCTGCGACAGCACGAACGAGTCGCTATTCAGTGCTTGACGAGGCTTCGGGCTTGACTCAAGCTAACTGCATTCAAACGCTTGTATGAATGTTCTTCTTACCCGTGGAGATGGGTCCATGATCTACCAAGGCAGCGCCCTGTCGGTTGTGAAACGCAGTGATGGCATCGCCATGCTGACCTTCGATTTGCAGGACGAGTCGATCAACAAGCTTTCCAGCACCGTCATTGCGCAGCTGCGAGAGGCACTAGACGCGCTCGACGCTGAACAGGACATCAAGGGGCTGGTGATTGCCAGCGCCAAGGACGTGTTCATCGTCGGTGCCGATATCACCGAGTTCCATGGTCTTTTTGCCAAGGGCGAGGATTATCTGGTCGACATGAACCAGCAAGTTCATGCGCTGTTCAATCGTATCGAGGATCTGCCCTTTCCCACCGTCACCGCCATCAATGGCCTGGCGCTGGGCGGCGGTTTCGAGATCACCCTGACCACCGATTTTCGGGTGATGGCGGACTCGGCCCAGGTCGGTCTGCCGGAAACCAAGCTGGGTATCCTGCCGGGTTGGGGCGGCTGCGTGCGGCTGTCGCGCTTGACTGGCGCCGATAACGCCATCGAGTGGATCGCCGCCGGCTCGCAGAACAAGGCCAGCCAGGCGTTGAAGATCGGCGCGGTCGATGCGGTGGTCCCGGGCGAGCGACTCGAAGCCGCGGCACTGGATATCCTGACGCGGGCCAACAGCGGTGAGCTGGATTACCAGGCGCGTCGCGCCGAAAAGACCGGTCCGCTCAAGCTCAACGCCATCGAGCAGATGATGGTCTTCGAGACCGCCAAGGGCTACGTGGCCGGCAAGGCCGGGCCGCATTATCCGGCCCCCATCGAAGCCATCAAGGTGATCCAGAAAGGCGCCGGTGAAGGCCGCGAGCGGGCTCAGGCGATCGAGGCCAAGGCCTTCGCCAAGCTTGCGCTGACCGATGTCTGCTACAACCTGGTTGGGCTGTTCCTCAATGATCAACTGGTCAAGAAGAAGGGCGGCCAATACGAGAAGAAGGCCGCGCCGGTCAACCAGACGGCGGTACTCGGCGCGGGCATCATGGGCGGCGGAATCGCCTACCAGAGCGCCTACAAGGGCACCCCGATCCTGATGAAGGACATCAAGGAAGAAGCCGTCCAGCTGGGGCTGAAAGAGGCGCGCAAGCTGCTTTCCAAGCAGGTCGAGCGCGGCAAGTTGTCTACCGAGAAGATGGCCGAGGCGCTGACCAACATCCGTCCGACGCTCTCCTACGGTGATTTCGGCGAGGTGGATCTGATCGTCGAAGCGGTGGTCGAGAACCCCAAGATCAAGGATGCGGTGCTCACCGAGGTCGAAGGCCAGGTCGGCGAGAACACCATCCTCACCTCCAACACCTCGACAATCTCGATCAACCGGCTGGCGCAGAATTTGCAGCGGCCCGAGAACTTCTGCGGCATGCACTTCTTCAACCCGGTGCACCGCATGCCGCTGGTCGAGGTGATTCGTGGCGAGAAGACCAGCGATGCCGCCGTGGCGGCGACCGTGGCCTATGCCCGCAAGATGGGCAAGACGCCGATCGTGGTCAACGACTGCCCGGGCTTTCTGGTCAATCGCGTGCTGTTCCCCTATTTCGGCGGCTTCAGCCTGCTGGTCGAGCAAGGCGCCGACTTCGAGCGCGTCGACAAGATCATGGAGAAGTTCGGCTGGCCGATGGGTCCGGCCTATCTGCTCGACGTGGTCGGCATGGACACCGCGGTACACGCCAACGAGGTGATGGCCGAGGGCTTTCCCGAGCGCATGGCGCGTGAAGGCAAGACCGCCATCGAGCTGATGTACGACAACGATCGCCTGGGTCAGAAGAACGGCAAGGGTTTCTACCGCTACGAGGAAGACAAGAAGGGCAAGCCGCGCAAGGTCTCCGACGAGCAGGCCAAGGCACTGGCCGGCGAAGTGGCGGTCGCCAAGCGCGAATTCGAGGATGACGAAGTCATCGCGCGAATGATGGTGCCGCTGTGCATGGAAACCGTGCGCTGCCTGGAAGACGGCATCGTCGGCACGCCGGCCGAAGCCGATATGGCACTGATCTACGGTATCGGTTTCCCGCCGTTCCGCGGTGGCGCGTTGCGTTACATCGACGCCATGGGCGTCGCCGAGTTCGTGGCGCTTGCCGAGCGTCTGGCCGAGGAACTGGGCCCGCTCTACGCGCCAACCCAGCGGCTACGCGAGATGGCCGACAGCGGTGAGCGTTTCTATAGCGCCGACGCGACTTCCAGCCACAATCCGGCCTGACCCGCCACGCATTTCAGGAGAGACAAGATGAGTTTGAACCCTAGGGATATCGTGGTGGTCGATGCCGTACGCACCGCCATGGCCAAGGCCAAGAACGGGGCGTTTCGCAACGTGCGTGCCGAGAACCTGTCCGCCGCAACCATGCAGGCACTGTTCGATCGTAACCCCAAGCTCGACCCCGCCGAGGTCGATGACGTGATCTGGGGCTGCGTCAACCAGACCCTAGAGCAGGCGATGAACATCGCCCGCAACGCGGCGATCATGACCGGTATCCCGCGCTCGGTACCGGCGCAGACCGTCAATCGCCTGTGCGGTTCGTCGATGAGCGCGCTGCATATCGCCGCCGCCAACATCAAGGCCGGCATGGGCGACTTCTATGTCATCGGCGGTGTCGAACACATGGAACACGTGCCGATGGATCATGGGGTCGACGTCAACCCGGCTGCCAGCAAGTACGCCGCCAAGGCGGCAATGATGATGGGCCTGACCGCCGAGCTGCTGGGCAAGATGCACGGTGTCACCCGCGAGGAGCAGGACAAGTTCGGGGTGCGCTCTCACCAGCGTGCCCTTGCGGCCAACGAGAAAGGCTACTTCGACAACGAGATCATCGGCGTCGAGGGCCACGATAGCGAAGGCTTCCGTCAACTGGTTACCCGCGACGAGGTGGTGCGCATCGATGCCAACCTCGAAGACATGGCCAAGCTCAAGCCGATCTTCGATCCGAAAAGCGGTACCGTGTCGGCCGGCACGTCCTCGGCGCTGTCGGTGGGTGCCTCGGGCCTCGCGGTGATGAGTTACGAGCGTGCCCAGGCGCTGGGCCTCGAGCCGATCGCTCGGGTGCTTTCGACCGGGGTGGCCGGTTGCGACGCCTCGATCATGGGCTACGGTCCGGTTCCGGCAAGCAAGAAGGCGCTCGCCGCGGCGGGCCTCAAGATCGACGATATCCAGACCGTCGAGCTCAACGAGGCGTTCGCCGCGCAGGCGCTAACGGTACTCAAGGATCTCGGCCTGCGCGAGCGCATGGACGAAGCGGTCAACCTGAATGGCGGTGCCATCGCGCTGGGTCACCCGCTGGGTTGCTCGGGGGCGCGCATCTCGACCACGCTGCTCAACGTGATGCGCCAGCAGGATACTACCCTGGGGCTGGCGACCATGTGTATCGGCATGGGCCAGGGGGTGGCGACGGTCTTCGAGCGCCTCAAGTAGGCTGGCGGCATGTAGGACTGCCAGGCTAGAGACAGCGCTATTGGCGTAGTCTCGACCCGGCGATTCTCGGTGAGCATCAAACGAACGGCACTCCCAGCGAGTGCCGTTTTTCGTGGCTGGTATTTCACTAAGCCTGTGTTCCGGCTAGGAGCCTTTTCTAGGAGATTGACCTGGGTCAAGGAACGAGGGCTTTCTACCATTGGCCAAGTAAAGCTAACGCTTCTTGCGTCGATAACATGAAGAACCGTTTCAGTAAAAAATAAATAACGAGACCGCACATGAATGTGCTCCCGCCCCGAAGGATTCGCCGGCATGCAACGGGAAACAGGTGACTACCCCTTCGAGGAATACCCATATGCTCAACCTATTGCGCAAGACCTCTGTCAGCGCCGGGCTGACGGCCGTACTGGCCGTCCTTAGTGCTTTTATCCTTCTTTTCGCCTTTCTCAGCTACCAGACCAGCCGGCAGGGCAGTGAATCGATCGCCGAACTGAATACCATTAACGTCAAGCAGGTCAGTGCCCTCAACCGCGCCCAGGTCAATGTCGCCGATACCCAGTTGAGCATGCTCAACCACTTGGCAGCCTTGGCAGATGGTGAAGCGGCACAAGCCAAGGCTCAACTAGCGGCTGCAGAGAAGCATCTGAATAAAGCCAGCCAATTTTTCGCCGCTTTCGTGGCGGTGCCCAAGTCAGAACGGGGCAAGCCCTACGCCGATGCCTTGGAAAATGCCTTCGTGCCGCTGATGGCGGAAGGTCTCGAGCCGCAGCTCGCCGCGCTCAAGGTGGGCAACGAGACCGCCTACAAGGCCGCCAAGGCGCGTGGCGATGCACTTAACCTGCAGTTCATCGATGCTTCCTCGGCCTTCGTCGAGTATGCCAGTACACGTGGCCAAGACTTGATGGCCGGCTTCAAGTCGCAAATGTCCCAATTCGAGATGATCGAATATGGCGTTCTGGCCTTGGTCGCGCTGCTCGTGGTGCTGTCGCGGTTGGGCATTACCCGGGCGGTCATTCAGCCGCTCCGCGAGGCCGTCGAGCATTTCGAGAAGATCGCCAAGGGTGACCTGTCGGCACGCATCCAGGATCGTGGCAGTAACGAGATCGGCAAGCTGTTCATGGCCATGCGGCAGATGCAGTCCGGCCTGGCGGGGACCGTGGCCAGTGTGCGTGACGGCAGCAGCACGATCCACATCGGCACCCGTGAAATCGCCAGCGGCAACACCGACCTGTCGGCGCGTACCGAACAGCAGGCTGCCTCGATCGAAGAGACCGCCGCGAGCATGGAAGAGCTGACCGCGACGGTTAAGCAGAACGCCGACAATGCCCGCCAGGCGAGCGCGCTGGCCGGTGACGCCTCGAGTGCCGCGGAACACGGCGGCGCGGTGGTCGACGAAGTGATCGTCACCATGCGCGGAATCGCCGATTCGTCACGCAAGGTCGCCGACATCATCGGCGTGATCGACTCGATCGCCTTCCAGACCAACATCCTGGCGCTCAACGCCGTCGGTCGAGGCGGCACGCGCCGGCGAACAGGGCCGCGGTTTCGCGGTGGTCGCCGGCGAAGTGCGCAATCTGGCCAGCCGTAGCGCCGAAGCCGCCCGTGAGATCAAGACATTGATCGAGGCGTCGGTGACCCAGATTCAAAAAGGTTCTTCGCTGGTCGAGAATGCCGGGGGCACGATGGCCGAGACAGTGACTTCGGTGCGCCGCGTTACCGACATCATGAACGAGATCGCCGCTGCATCGAAAGAACAGAGCGACGGCATCGAGCAGGTCCACCAGGCAGTGGCCCAGATGGATCAGGTCACCCAGCAGAATGCTTCACTGGTGCAGGAAGTTTCGGCCGCAGCCGCATCGCTCGAGAGCCAGGCTGAGCAGCTCGAGGCCGCGGTGGCAATCTTCCGCCTTGGCGATAACGAATCGAATGTGCAGAGTGCGCCTCGGTTGAAGCGTCCGGTCGCCGCGCTGGCACCCGCCCCGACTTCGCCGGCGCCGGCCCGCAAGCTGGTCACGCCCAGCCGGACCAAGGCCAGCCACGAGGAAGAGGAAGCTTGGGAAGCATTTTAGAGTCAATGTTTCGACACGGTTCAAGCCGCCCTCGGGCGGCTTTTTTAGCCCTGATGATTGGCACGCGACGAATCCGGGCACTGACTGATTATGCGAATGGTGTGGTCAGCGGATTAAGCTCTGTCTGAAAAATCGGCGAGCACAGACATTTTTCAGACAAAGCGTAAGGCCTCAATGCCACGAGGAAAAGGAACCGGGGGGTGCTGTCGGGCTTGCCCCAAGCGCGCTTCATAGGTCGTAGCATAAGCGCTACTCGTTCGGCCACCAAATGAGCAGAGGCCGTTGAAGTGTGGGTAGTGTCCAATATCGATCGGTTACACTCGAAGAGATGCCACGCGAGGAGGCACCATGGATCAACGTCAGATTACCGCGATCGACGCGAAAGGCCAGCTATTCCCCATCGACAAGCTCGAGGCGCATCGTTCGGGGACACGCCACGTAGCCATTTCGGTCTTCGTATTCTCGGGCACGTGCGTACTGCTGCAGCGCCGTGCGTCGGGCAAGTACCATTCTCCAGGGCAATGGGCCAATGCCTGTTGCTCGCATCCCGACTGGGGCGAGGCGGTCATCGATTGCGCCCACCGGCGGCTCGCGGAGGAAATGGGCTTGGCACTGACATTACACAGCGCCGGGGTCATGGACTATCGGGCCGATGTCGGCAGTGGCCTGGTGGAAAATGAGCATGTTCACCTGTTCTTCGCCGAGTGTGATGCAAAGACCGTAAATGTCCGGCCCAACCCTGATGAGGTCAGCGACTCTCGTTGGGTGGATGTGAAGGCCCTGCGTCGCGAAATCGCTGAATCGCCACAGGCGTTTACCCCCTGGCTGCGGATCTATTTGACGCGTGCCGAGGAGACCGGCATCGCACAGCTCGTTGCTAACCCTGAGTGACTTCCTGGCGTCGCCTATACTGCCAATAAGGATGAGGTTTCGACTACGCTGGGGACAGCGAATTCAATTTCCGTAGTTGGTGATATAGGAGGTGTTGATATGCTGACCCATGTCTGGGGCCTATTGGCGCATCCCAATCGGGAGTGGCGACAGATCCAGAGCGAACGCGAGACGCTGACTCACCTCTACGGTCATCACGTATTGGCGCTGGCGGCGATCCCGGTGGTATGCGCCTTCATCGGTACCACCCAGGTTGGCTGGGATTACGGTGGCGGCGAAACGATACGACTTTCATATCTGGATGCCTTTTTTGCCGGGATCGCTTTTTACGTGGCCATTCTGGCTGCCGTGGGTCTGATGGGCGTGGTCATCCATTGGCTGGCGCGGCGCTACTCCACCCAGCCGAGCCGCCGTAATTGCATTGTCTTCGCCGGCTATGTGGCGACGCCAATGTTCGTGTGTGGGCTGGTCGCGCTCTATCCGCTGCTCTGGCTATGCTTGCTGGCGATCATCGTCGGGCTTTGTTACAGCGCCTATCTGCTTTATGTCGGCGTTCCAGCGTTTCTCGGCATCAGCAGCGAAGAGGGCTTCATCGTCACCGGCTCGACGCTGGGGATCGGCGTGCTGGTTCTCGAGGCGTTGCTGGGGATCACCGTGCTGCTGTGGGGCTACGGGGCGAGATTGCTGGGGGTCGAGCTGTAACGCACAGCATGCCAATTCGTACAAGAAACCGGGCGTCGATGACGCCCGGTTTTTTATGCGCTCAGGAGGCGCCGAGTCGTGAAGCCGGCTTAACCGCTGCGATAGGTCTGCGGCAGCTCGGCGAGCAGACCGCGCCCGCCGGCCATGGTCAACGCCAGGTCATTGAGCGCATCCCAGACCGGCAGCGCCAGGCCGCCCTTGACCGCCTGGTCGATGCGCTGGGCGAACAGCAGTAATTTATGCAGACGCCGGTGGGGCAGTCGCTGCAGCGCCTGTTGGTAATTGGGACGGCGCTTTTCGGGGATCATCGGACGTTGCTGCTTGCAGGCATGTTCCAGGCTCTGGCCTTGCTCGAGATGCTGTTGCAAGGAGAGCAGGATGCGCATTTCGCGCGTCAATGCCCAGAGCACCACCGGCGCCTCGATGCCTTCGCTCCTCAGCCCACGCACGATACGCACGGCACGCTCGCGTTCACCGCGCAGGCAGGCATCGGTCAGGGTGAAGATGTCGTAGCGGGCGCTGTCCTCGACGCCCGCGGCGATCGCCTCGGCATTGAGTCGCGCACCTGGAGGCTGCAGCAGGGAAAGCTTCTGCAGTTCCTGATCGGCGGCAAGCAAGTTGCCCTCGGTACGTTCGCCGAGCAGTCGGGCGGCATCCATGTCGAGCTGCAGGCCGTAGCGGGTGGCCCGGTCACGCATCCAGAAGCCCAACCGCGCATGATCGACCGGCCATACCGGCACGAACACGCCGAGCTTGTCGAGCGCCTTGAACCACTTGCTCTGCTGTTGCTTGCGATCGAGCCGGCCCGCCGAGATCAGCAGCACATCGTCGCTGTTCGGCGCCTGCGCCGCGAACGCTTCCAGCGCCTTGCCGCCTTCCTGGCCGGGCGCCTGGTCGCCGAGGCGCAGCTCGATAAGCTTGCTGGTGGCGAACAGCGACATGCTGGCGGCGGACTCGGTGAGCCGCCCCCACTGGAAGCCCGACTCGACATGCAGCACTTCGCGCTCCTCGATGCCGCGGTCGCGGGCCACCTTTCTGACCTCGTCGCAGGCGTCGCGCTGGATCAGCGGCTCGTCGCCGGCGACGATGACCACTGGCGGCAGTTTCTTGGCCAAGGCCTCGGGCAGCTTGTCGGGAAACACCTTCACCGTGTGGTATCCAGATTGCGTAGCCGGTCGAGCAGGCGCTGGGCGGCGTCGCGGTAAAGTGTTTCGAGTGCGCGTTCACGATTCTCGTCCCGGGTCAGCAATTCATCATTGTTGGCGCGGAATGTAGTCACCACCTGTACCTGTTGCTGGTCGAGCAGGTAGGCGTCGTCGTCGGTGCGCTGGACCGAGAACGGCACCTCGAGTTGCAGTTCGATCTCATGGGTGCCGCTATCACTGCCGCTCAGGCCGATCTCCTGGAGGCGCTCCTCGCCGAGGTTCAGGCGCAGCGGCGCCGCGTCGTTCAGCGTAATACCGGCGCCGCGTAGCGCGCGACTAACGCTGTCGCTAAGCGCCGAGGGCGTCGCCGCCAGCGCCAGCCTGTCGATGCCGACGCCTTGGGTCTGCCGGGTGCCGCGCAAATGAAAGCCACAGCCGGGCAGGGCAACGATGCTGGCGCCGACCAGGGCGGCGCTCAGGGAACGGGCGAGAAAGGTGCGACGCTTCACGGCTAGCTCCTTGCGTTATAGGGATCGACACGCGCGCAGGGTGCAACGATCAGTTGGCGACGATATTGACCAGCTTGCCCGGCACCACGATCACCTTGCGCACGGTCTTGCCCTCGATATGCCGCTGGACGTTCTCGTTGGCCAGCGCCTCGGCCTCGATGGCGTCCTTGGCGGTGTCGGGGGCAATCTCGATACGCGCGCGCAGCTTGCCATTGACCTGCACGGCGAGTTCGAGGCTGTCCTTGACCAGCGCCTGTTCGTCGAGCTGGGGCCAGCGGGCGTCGATGGCCGGCTCGCGATGGCCGAGCGCCTGCCACAGCGCGTGGCAGGCATGCGGGGTGATCGGCGCTAGCAGCAGCACGCAGGTCTCGACCGCCTCGCGAGCGACCGCCAGATCCTGTGGCGCGTCGCCGGTGCGTTCGCTCTGGAAGCGGCCCAGCGCGTTGCTCAGCTCCATCACCGCGGCGATGGCGGTATTGAAGGTGGTGCGCCGACCGATGTCGTCGCTGGCCTTCTTGATGGTCTCGTGGGTCTTGCGACGCAGCCCGCGTTGCGCGTCGTCGAGCGCCTGAGGGTCGAGCGCGGGCACGGTAGCGGCACTTTGCTCGGCGGCCAGGTGATCGGCAACCAGCTTCCACAGCCGCTTCATGAAGCGGTGCGCACCCTCGACGCCGGCGTCGGACCATTCCAGCGACTGCTCCGGCGGGGCGGCGAACATCATGAACAGGCGCACAGTGTCGGCGCCGAAGCGATCGATCATCGCCTGCGGGTCGACGCCGTTGTTCTTCGACTTGGCCATCTTCTCGATGCCGCCCATCCGCACCGGCTGGCCGTCGCTTGCCAGCACCGCGCTGACCGGGCGGCCCTTGTCGTCACGCTTGACCTCGACATCGGCCGGGTTGAACCAGTCCTTGGCGCCGTTGCCGGCCTCGCGATAAAACGTCTCGGCGATCACCATGCCCTGAGTCAGCAGGCGCTGGAACGGCTCATCGCTGGCGATCAGGCCGAAGTCGCGCATCAGCTTGTGGAAGAAGCGCGCGTAGAGCAGGTGCAGGATGGCGTGTTCGATGCCGCCGATATACAGGTCCACCGGCAGCCAGTAATCGGCGCGTTCGTCGAGCATGGCCTGCATGTTATCGGCGCAGGCGAAGCGCGCGTAGTACCAGGACGATTCCATGAAGGTATCGAAGGTATCGGTCTCGCGGGTCCAGCCATCGCCCAGGTCGTAGAATTCCGGCATCTTCTTGAGCGGCGAGCCGCTGGCATCGACCTCGACCTCCATCGGCAGCGCGACCGGCAGTTCCTCGTCGGTCAGCGCCACGGTCTGGCCCTCGGGGCCGTACTTGACCGGGATCGGCGCGCCCCAGTAGCGCTGGCGAGCCACGCCCCAGTCGCGCAGCCGGAAGTTGGTCTTGACCGTGCCGCGGCCGTCGGACTCGAGCCGCGCGGCGATCGCCTGGAAAGCGGCGTCGAAGTCGAGACCGTCGAACTCGCCGGAATTGATCAGCGCGCCATGCTCGGCATAGGCGCCCTTGCCGAGATCCGGGGTGTTGCCCTGCTCATCGGCAATCACCGCGACGATCGGCAGGCCATACTTGGTGGCGAACTCCCAGTCGCGCTGGTCGTGGCCCGGGACGGCCATCACCGCGCCGGTGCCGTATTCCATCAGCACGAAGTTGGCGATATAGATCGGCAGTTCGTCGCCGGTCAGCGGGTGACGGGCAGTGAAACCGGTGTCGCGGCCGCGCTTCTCCATGGTCGCCAGATCCGCTTCCGAGGTGCCGCCGCGGGCGCACTCATCGAGGAAGCCGGCCAGCGACGAGTCTCGCTCGGCCGCGGCCTTGGCCAGCGGATGGCTGGCGGCAACGGCGACGTAGGTCACCCCCATCAGCGTGTCGGGGCGGGTGGTATAGACGTCCAGCGTCTCGTCACGGCCGTTGACGTCGAAGCTCAGCTCGACCCCGCGCGACTTGCCGATCCAGTTGCGCTGCATGGTCTTGACCTGTTCGGGCCAGTCGACATGGTCGAGATCGGCGAGCAGCTCCTCGGCATAATCGGTGATCTTGAGGAACCACAGCGGAATCTCCTTGCGCTCGACCAGCGCACCGCTGCGCCAGCCGCGCCCATCGATGACCTGCTCGTTGGCGAGCACGGTATTGTCCACCGGGTCCCAGTTGACCGCGGCCATCTTCTTGTAGACCAGCCCCTTGTCGACAAGCTTGGCGAAGAACCACTGCTCCCAGCGATAGTAGTCGACATCGCAGGTGGCGAATTCGCGGCTCCAGTCGTAGGCGAAGCCCAGTGCCTTGAGCTGACGACGCATGTAGTCGATGTTCTGGTAGGTCCAGTCCCCGGGCGGCACGCGGTTCTTGATCGCGGCGTTCTCCGCCGGCATGCCGAAGGCGTCCCAGCCCATCGGCTGCATGACGTTCTTGCCCTGCATGCGCTGATAGCGCGAGACCACGTCGCCGATGGTGTAATTGCGCACATGCCCCATATGCAGCTTGCCGCTGGGGTAGGGGAACATCGACAGGCAGTAGAATTTCTCGCGGTTGGCGTCCTCGACGGCCTTGAAGCACTGGTTCTCGTCCCAGTAGGTCTGGGCGGCCGATTCGATCGCGTGGGGCTGGTACTGAGTGTCCATCGTTTGCGCGGGGCACCTTGCGTTGGGGAATCGAGGATTCCTTGATAAGGCTCGTGATTCGCAGCACCGGGCGCCGGTGCCGACCTGACCGGTGGCGTCGGCTCTACCCGACGAGCGGGGAACGCGACGTAACCGCTGGAGATAACACCCTGCCACACAATGTGTTAGAAAATTAATGGAGGCAGGCATGGAATACCGTTCATGCTGGCCCAAGGATACCCCAAGACGTGCATCGGCAGGTAGGGTCACCGCTCAGCCGGGCGATGCACGTTACGTACCAGCGATTGCAGAGGAGAAGGGCGCCATGAGTGACGACCAACAACATGAGCGGCGGTTGCACGACGCCTACGAGCGCGTTTTGCACCGTATGCGTGACGGTGCCGACGAGCTCTCCTGGGAACGGCTGCAGCATGAACTCGATGATGCGGTGGCCTTCGAGGTCGAGGTCGAGGAGTTCACCCGGGACGAAATGGCGCTGTTGCGGGCCTGGGTCGAACGCGACCTGAAAGATCTGCGTCGCTATCTGGCAGCCGGCGGCAGCGGTGTGGCGAGCTGGCTGGGCATCGATCTGGACGTACTGTCACGCAAGGTCAGCGAGGCACTGTTGTCGATCGCCGATCGCAGCGTGGTCGAACGCGAGCGTTTCGAGGACGATCTGGAAGCCGCCCGCGCCGATTACGTCGAGGGCGAGCTGGCCGCACCGGGGCGCATGGCCTGCGTGCACTGTGGTGAGACATTGGCGCTGGAAAGCGTCACTCGGCTCGAGCCGTGTCATGCCTGTGGGCATCGCTATTTCGAGCGCGCGCCGGCTGGCGACGCGGCCGAGTGATTGGCTGTTAATCAGCGCCGTGACCCGCTGTTATCAGCGCCGTGACCCGCTATTAATCAGCGCCGTGGCCTCGCCGTGAGTCAGCGCCGCCGGGCTTGGCGCAGGCGTAGCCCGGGGGCGAGCATCAAGGCGGCGAGCAGCCAGGTCGGCCAACTGCCGGTGCTAGTAAAGGGCGTTTCGCCGTGCATGGCACGAACCTCGCCGACCACCTGCGCGGTTTCGAACTGCGGCGCGCGATGGGTGACTCGCCCCTGCGGGTCGATGATGGCGGTGACCCCGTTGCTGGTGGCGCGCATGACGTAACGGCCGTTCTCCAGGGCTCTAAGGCGGGCCATCTGCAAGTGTTGCAGCGGCCCGATGGAGCGCCCGAACCAGGTGTCGTTGGATACCGTCAGCAACACGTCGGCCTGGCGTGCCCGGCTCGCCACCAGATCGGGGTAGATGATTTCGTAGCAGATCGCCGTACCGATGGTCAGGCCGGCCGCGCGAATCGGCGGCTGGTCATGCGCGCCGGCACGAAAAGCTCGACATCGGCAGGTCGAAGAACGCGATGATGCCGCGCAGCAGCCATTCCAGCGGCATGAATTCGCCGAACGGTACCAGATGTTCCTTGCGATAGCGGCCCTGACTCTCGCCAAATCCAATCACCGCATTGTAATAGGCGCCTTGTTCATCGCGTTCGACGATGCCGGTCAGCAGCGCGGCATCGGCAGGCAGCGTCGCCTGGATACGCTCGAGCAGTGGCAGCGCCTGTCGCTCGAACATCGGCAGCGCGGTTTCCGGCCAGACGATCAACTGGGTGTCTTCGTCGAGGCTGCGGGTCAGGCGCGCATAGGTATTGGCGGCGTTGCGCTGGCCCTCGGCGGTCCACTTCATCAACTGCGGCAGGTTGCCCTGCAAGAGCGCCACGCGGGTCGGCGTCTCGCCCGGCGTCGTCCATTGCCCGGGTAGCGTCAGCGGTACCAGCCACAGCGCGGCCAGCGGGGCGAGCGCCCACCAGCGCCGGCGCAGCAGTTCGACCAGCAGCGTGCCGCTGAGCGCGGTAACCAGACTCAGCAGGTAGACGCCGCCGAGCGGTGCCAGCGGTGCCAGCGGCGAGTCGACATGGGCGCTACCCAGCAGCAGCCAGGGGAAACCGGTGAACAGATAGGTGCGCAGCACCTCGACGAGCACCCACAGCCCGGCGAAACTGAGCCAGGCCAGGCGCGCTGCGGTGAAGCGCCGATAGGCCCAGAACGGCACGGCGTAGAACAGCGCCAGGGTCACCGCGAACAGCGCGGTCAGAAACACTGCCAGTGGCACCCCGGTATAGCCGTAGTCGTGAATCGATACATAGATCCACGAGGTGCCCGAGCCGAACAGGCCCACGCCGTAGCTCCAGCCGTGCATTGCCGCCTGTCCCGGGGTGAGCCTGTGAAAGCCGACGAATACCAGGGCGACGGCGACCGGCCCCAGCCACCAGAGCTGGAATGGCGAGAAGGTCAACGTGGTCAGGCCGCCAGCGATCAGTGCGGCCAGATAGCCCATCCAGGGCCGGTAAACTGTGGGCATTCAAGGCACTCCGTAGCAGGACGTGCCTCTTATACCAGAGCCGCTGCGCAAAGCGAAACCGCCGCCGCCGAGCAGCCGGGCAGGGCGGATCAGTCGTCGCGTTCGTCCTCGGTTACGCCTTCGGCGACCTGTTCGACCTGCAGCAGGCGGATGCGCCGGTTATCGGCCCCCAGCACGGTGAAGCGCCACTCGCCGAGATGGGCCTGCTCGCCGCGGCGGGGCAGGTAACCGAAGCGCTGCATCACCAGGCCACCGACCGTATCGAATTCGTCGTCGGAGAATTCGGTATCGAAGCGGTCATTGAAGTCATCGATGGGGGTCAATGCGCGAATCGCGAAGCTGCCATCGCCCATGTCGCGGATATCGTCTTCCTCGTCGGTGTCGTGCTCGTCCTCGATGTCGCCGACGATCTGCTCGAGGATATCCTCGATGGTCACGATGCCTGCCGTTCCGCCATACTCGTCGACGACCACCGCCATGTGGTTATGGGTGTCGCGGAACTCCTTGAGCAGGCTGTTGAGGCGCTTGGATTCGGGAATGAACATTGCCGGACGGATCACTTCGCGCAAGGCGATACGATCGCGTTCGCCGTCATTGACCTGCAGCAACGGCAGCAAGTCCTTGACCAGCAGGATGCCGAGGACTTCGTCGAGATTCTCGCCGATCACCGGGTAGCGCGAGTGGCCGGTTTCGAAGATCACCGGCAGGTAATCTTCCGGGGCCTGGTCGATGCCGATGGCGGTGACCTGCGAGCGCGGAATCATTACTTCGCGGGTCTGCTGATCGCTGATCTGGAAGGCGCCTTCGATGATCGTCAGGGCGTCGGGATCCAGGCGCAGCTTGGCGGCGGCCTCGCGCAGGAAAACCAGCAACTCGTCGCGGGAATTGGGTTCGTCGGAATCGCTGGAAAAGGCATTGAACAACTTCTCGAGCCAGGACTTGCCGCCCTGGCTGCTCGATCGGTCTTCGCTCATGCGTCGGGTCTCGTGTCCTCGCTGTCACGCTCATCGTCGGCAAGCGCATAGGGATCGGGGATGCCGAAGCCATCGAGTACGGTACGCTCGAGGGCTTCCATGATCTCGGCTTCAGCCTCATCTATATGGTCGTAGCCCAATAAATGCAAGGTTCCGTGGATCACCAAATGGGCGTAGTGATCGGCCAGCGGCTTGTGCTGATCGCGGGCTTCACGGCGCATGACCGGATGGCTGATCACCAGGTCGCCGAGCAGCGGCAGGTCGATCCCGGGCGGCGCCTCGAAGGGAAAGGAGAGTACGTTGGTAGGCCGGTCCTTGCCGCGATAGTCGCGATTGAGCGCCTGGCTCTCGGCGTCGTCGACGAGGCGGATGGTCAGCTCCGGCGCCGCGGCCGCGGGTTGCCCCGAGAGGCGTGCATGCTCGGCGAGGGCTGCCGCGACCCAGCGGCTCAGTGACTCGACACCGGGCAACTCAGCGCTGCTCTCGGTGGCCAGCTGCAGGTCGATCAGTGGCCCGGGATCGTCGCTCATGAGGTGCTCTCGCCCGGCGAGCCGTCACTGCGCGATTCGGCCATGCCGGCGTCGGCGGCTTGTCTTTCCCGGCGGGCCGCTTCGCGGACTTCGCGGCGGGCGCGATCGTCGGCTTCCTGCTCGGCCTCGAAATAGTCGTAGGCCTCGATGATCCGCTGCACCAGCGGATGACGGACCACGTCCTTGGCGGCGAAGTGGGTGACGCCGATCCCCGGTGTGTCCTTGAGCACGTCGAGCACCTGGATCAGCCCCGACTGCTGGCCACGCGGCAGATCGACCTGGGTGATATCGCCGGTGATCACCGCGGTGGAGCCGAAGCCGATGCGGGTCAGGAACATCTTCATCTGTTCGCGGGTGGTGTTCTGACTCTCGTCGAGAATGATGAAGGCGTTGTTCAGCGTGCGCCCGCGCATGTAGGCGAGTGGCGCGATCTCGATCACCTGGCGCTCGATCAGCTTGGCGACCTGCTCGAAGCCGATCATCTCGTAGAGCGCATCGTAAAGCGGACGCAGGTAGGGGTCGATCTTCTGGGCCAGGTCGCCGGGCAGGAAGCCGAGCTTCTCGCCGGCCTCGACCGCCGGACGCACCAGCAGGATGCGGCGCACCTGCTGCTGGTTGAGCGCCTCGACGGCGGCAGCGACGGCCAGGTAGGTCTTGCCGGTGCCCGCCGGACCGATACCGAAGTTGATGTCGTGCTTGCGGATGCTGGCGACGTAGTTTTGCTGATTCAGGCCGCGCGGCTTGATGACGGCACGCGGGGCGCGAATGATTCCTTCGCCCTCACCGCTCGTGCCTTGCTCTTCCTCGAGCGCCTCGATGCCCGACTGCTGCAGGAACAGGTGCACGGTGTCGGGGTCCAGGTCGCCGGACTCGGTCTCGCGGTAGAGGTGTTCGACGACATTGGCCGCAGCCTTGACGTGCGGCCCGGGGCCGGCCAGCTGAAAGGTGTTGCCGCGGTTGCGCAGGGTCACGCCAAGGCGCGATTCGACGAGTTTAAGGTGTTCATCCTGCTGCCCGCAGAGCTTGGCCAGCCGCATGGGATCGTTGGGCTCGAGGGTCAGGGTGAGGACGCGATTGGCCGGAGAACTTTGTTGGCTCAAGAACAGGGCTTCCATTCGTTGTCTGGGAACATGAAGTCAGCTTAGTGCCCCGGGCGAGCCCGGGGCAACAAATGCAGCCGATCGTCTTAGTCAGCGGTTTGATAAACGAGGTGCGGTCAGTGGCAGACCGTCGAGACGAGCGTGGCGCGCAGCGAGTTGGGTAACGCCTCGGTGATCTCGACGTCGACGAAGGTGCCGATCATCGCGGTGGGATCGTCGGCGCTGAAATTGACCACGCGGTTGTTCTCGGTACGCCCCGTGAGCTTGCCGGGGTCGCGGGGCGAGAAGCCGGTGACCAGGATGCGTTGAGTCGAGCCGACCATGCGCCGGCTGATCTGCATGGCGTTCTGGTTGATGCGCTCCTGTAGGATCGCCAGGCGCTGCTTCTTGACCGCTTCCGGGGTGTCGTCCTCGAGCGCCGCGGCTGGCGTGCCGGGCCGCGCGGAATAGACGAAGCTGAACGACACGTCGAAGCCGATCCGGTGGATCAGGTTCATGGTGGCTTCGAAATCGGCCTCGGTCTCGCCCGGGAAGCCGATGATGAAGTCCGAGGAGAAGCTGATATCGGGGCGCAGCGCGCGGATGCGCTCGAGCTTGGCGACGTATTCCTCGACCCCATGGCCGCGCTTCATCGCCGCCAGGATGCGATCCGAACCGGCCTGCACCGGCAGGTGCAGATGGCTGACCAGCTCGGGGATCTCGCCGTAGGCCTCGATCAGGCTGTCGGAGAATTCCACCGGATGCGAGGTGGTGAAGCGAATGCGGTCGATCCCCTCGACGGCGGCGACGCAGGCGATCAGCTCGGCCAGGTCGATCTCCTCGCCGGTCTCGTCTTCACCGCGATAGGCGTTGACGTTCTGGCCCAGCAGATTGATCTCGCGCACGCCCTGGTCGGCGAGATGGACGACTTCCTCCATCACCGCGGCGAACGGCCGCGAGACTTCTTCGCCGCGGGTATAGGGCACCACGCAGAAGGTGCAGTACTTGGAGCAGCCTTCCATCACCGAGACGAAGGCGGTCGCGCCGTCGGCGCTCGGCTTGGGCAGATGATCGAACTTCTCGATCTCGGGGAAGGTCACGTCGACCACCGAGATCGGCTCGGCATTCTTGCCGCGCGACTCGAGCATCGAGGGAATACGATGCAGCGTCTGGGGGCCGAATACCATGTCGACGTGGGGCGCGCGCTTGCGCAGATTCTCGCCTTCCTGGCTGGCTACGCAGCCGCCGACGCCGATCACCAGGTCGGGATTGCGTTCCTTGAGCTTTTTCCAGCGGCCGAGCTGGTGGAAGACCTTTTCCTGGGCCTTCTCGCGGATCGAGCAGGTATTGAGCAGGATGACGTCGGCATCGCGTTCGTCGTCGGTCAGCTCCATCTGATGCGATTCGCCGAGTAGATCCGCCATGCGTGCGGAATCGTACTCGTTCATCTGGCAGCCGTGGGTCTTGATGAAGAGTTTCTTCGCCATAGAATGCGTCGGCGCCTGGCGCCCGCTTTGTCCGTGAGTCAAGGGAGTGAAGGCGTGACCGAGAGGACCGCCTACGACAGATGAGTCAAATTATACGGACCCGGCCCCCGGCTTGACCAGCCTTGTCCGGCTGGCTTCGAAGCCGTTGCGTCTGTGATATTCTTGACGGCTTGAATGGCGCCTCGCGCCTGGCGGTTTTTCATCTGCGTGACGGGAGTGGCATGGCGTCGAAATCGATCTATCGGGTGGTTTTTCACAACCAGGGGGAAATCTGGGAACTTTATGCCCGGGAGATTTTCCAGAGCGATCTGTGGGGCTTCATCGAGCTCGAGGCGTTCGTCTTCGAGGATGTCTCGAAAGTGGTGGTCGATCCGTCGAGCGAGAAGCTGCGCCGTACCTTCGATGGCGTGACTCGCAGTTATATACCGATGAACGCCATCGTGCGCATCGATGAGGTCGAGCGTGAGGGAACGCCCAAGGCCGTCAAGGCGGACAGCAAGGTGGCCGAGTTTCCGCGGCCGATGAATCTACCGCCGCGCGACGACCGATAAGCGGTCAAATTTTGACCGAAGTGTGGCCTGGCCTGATCATTCGCCGGGTCGATTGATCGCCACAGCGGGTTTTCCCAAGACTTATCCACAGAAAGTGTGGATGGTTGTAAGCCTCCTAAGCAGGTTGCTGAAACAGGACGTGGCAACCTCCGGGGTAATCGCGTGGAGCCGATGATCAAGAGCCTTCCGACAATCAGGAAGACAGTAGAAAATGTCCAAGATCAACAAGTTGATGGCGGGTCTGGTAGTGGGGCTGGGCCTGATGGGAGGCGGCGAAGCCGCCCGCGCCCAGGCCGCTCAAGCGAGCCATTGGGTCGCCGACGACCTCGCGACCTTCGTGCGCAGTGGCCCTTCCAACGAATATCGGATCGTCGGGACCTTGGAATCCGGCGCGGCGGTTACGGTGCTCGAGACTAGCGGCGACTATAGCCATGTCCGGGCCGCCGATGGCGATGAAGTGTGGATTCAGAGCGATCAATTGCAGGATGAACGCAGCCTGACCGAGCGCGTGCCGGAGCTGCGCTCGCGCGTCGATTCGCTCAGTTCGCAGCTCGAGTCGATCAACGACGAGTGGCAAGGGCGCGTGGCGACGATGACCGAAACGCTCGAGACACGTCAGCAACGTATCGCCGATCTGGAAAGCCGCAATGCCGAGCTTGATCGTCAACTGGGCCAGTCGCAGGCGAATCTACGTAAATCCAAGGCACGGCTCGATACCCAGGAAGAGGACTTGCTGATGCGCTACTTCATGTATGGCGGTGGCGTGGCCGGCGTGGGGCTGTTCGTTGGCCTGTTGGTGCCCCACCTGCCGCGCGCGACGGAGCAAGCGTGATCGCTGGTTCTAGGCGTGACAGGTCTCGGCGTGACAGGAGCAGACGATGAGTGATCAATGGCTGGCGCGCTGGAGAGAAGGCCGCATCGGCTTTCATCGCGACACCCCGCACCCGGCGCTCGAGCACTACTGGCCGACGCTCGGCGTCGCTGAAGCGGGCAAGGTGCTGGTGCCGTTATGCGGCAAGAGTCTCGACATGCGCTGGTTGGCTGAGCGCGGCCATCCGGTGCTGGGCATCGAGTTGGCTCGGGATGCCATCGAGCAGTTCGTCGCCGAGGGCGGCGGTGCGGTATCACGCTTTGGTCAGACGGTGTTCGATGTCTATCGCCAGGGCAACGTCGAACTGTGGTGCGGCGATTTCTTTCACTTTCATATCGATCAGGCGCTGGAAGTGCAGGCCTTCTATGATCGGGCGGCGCTGATTGCCCTGCCGCCGGCGACGCGTCAGCGTTATGCCTTCCACCTCGCACAACTGTTGCCGCCCGGGGCGCGTGGCTTGCTGGTGAGTCTTACCCATGGCGGCGGCCCTGAGCAGGGGCCGCCCTATTCGGTGGAGGCTGACGAGGTCGAGCAGCTGTTCGCGGCCAATTTCGAACTCGAACGACTGACGATGTCGCCCCCCGACGAGCGCGGCTGGCGCGAGCAGGTATGGTCGCTGGTTCGTCGCGGCTCGGGCCGTTAACGGCCCGAGCGTGTGCTGCTTTGCAAATAGGCGTACGACCGGATGCCGGTCTGGCTAGCTCGCCAGTAACTGGCCGATCTGCGGGTCGTTGAAGGTGCGATCCAGCGCATTGCTGAGCAACTCGGTGACCATCTGGTTGTTCTTCTCGTAATCCGGGGTCAGGGCGTAGCTCTGCTCACGCTTGGCGGTATAGATTCCGGTGTAGACGCTGCCCTGATTCTTGACCACGGCCTGAAGCTTGGCGACCAGCACCGCCTTGTCGAGCATCGCCTGGGTCTGGCCTTTCTGATAGCTCAGCTGGGTCAGCGTCAGAGTCAGGCTGGGCCGGCCCGCAGCGTCCTGCGCGGTGGGTTCGAAGCCCATCTGGCGCAGCGCCGCCTCGGCCTGTTGCTGAAGCTTGGGCATCAGGGTATGTGCGGGCACGCTGATGGTATCGGTGGACATCTGCTTGCCGCTTCGCGTACCCAGCACGTCGGATTCGCGACCGTCGGCGGTGGTCAGCGTCACCGCCTGGCCACTGCCCGCCTGGGGCAGGTTGCTGGAAACCGTCGGGCTGACATCCAGGTATTGCGGGCTCTGCGCGCAGCCGGCCAGCAGCAGCGCCGCACCCAGCGCGGCGAGCCCGCTGGCGGGTTTGAAGATCTGGGCAATACGCATCTCGATTCATCTCCTGTTGTCGGCCAATCCGAATAGCCGGACGCTCGCATGGCTACTGGCACGCATCATTACACGCATCGTGCGGCAATATAAGCTTGTGCCAGAGCCGCTGAGCCAGGTAAGGAAGACTGGCCAGAAATATCGCTTCAGGAGGCGGCGACGGTTCGCCCGGCCGGCTGTCGGGTGCGTGCGTCGGCGAAGCGCCGCCAGCGGCGCGGCTCCACGAACAGTCGTTGTCCGCGTTTGATCGCCAGGCGCTCGAAATCGGCGTGGCGCACGGTCGCCAGCCAGGGCTCGGCGAGCCAGTCGGCTTCGAGTTCGACACGCACCTCGGCGCCCACCGGGGAGACGGCGGTAACGCAGACCGGCAGATGGGCATGTTCGCTCGGGGCCTCGATGAGTCGCAGCTCATGAGGGCGCAGCAGCAGTTCCTCGCGGCCTTCGTCAAGCTCGACGGCGAGGCGCGCGGCGCCACAGGTCAGTTCGCCGTCGCGCACCTCGCCCTCGAGACGATTGACGTCACCGAGGAACTCGAACACGAAGCGATTGGCCGGGTTGCGATAGAGCGTGTCGGGGTCATCGATCTGCTCGATACGGCCGTTGCTCATCACCACCACCCGATCCGAGAGTTCCAGGGCCTCTTCCTGGTCGTGGGTGACGAATACGCTGGTGAAATTCAGCTCGTCATGCAGATGGCGCAACCAGCGGCGCAACTCCTGACGCACCTTGGCGTCGAGCGCGCCGAACGGCTCGTCGAGCAGCAGCACGTCGGGTTGCAGGGCCAGCGCGCGGGCCAGCGAGACGCGCTGCTGCTGGCCGCCGGAGAGTTGCGCCGGGTAGCGCTGGGCGAACTCCTCAAGCTGGACCATCTCCAGCAGGCGCTGGACGCGAGCGCGGATCTCGCCACTCGAGGGACGGGTGCGACGCGGCATGGCGGTCAGCCCGAAGGCGACGTTGTCGAACACGCTCATGTGACGAAACAGCGCATAGTGCTGAAAGACGAAACCGATGCGCCGGTCACGGACGTGTACATGGGTGACGTCACGCTCGCCGAAGTGAATCGACCCGGCAGGGTGGCGGTCGGCCTGTTCGAGTCCGGCGATGATCCGCAGCAGGGTGGTCTTGCCCGAGCCCGAGGGGCCCAGCAGTCCGACCAGTTCGCCGTCGCCGATCGCCAGGTCGAGCGGCGCCAGGGCAGTGTTGCGACCGAAGGTCTTGGCGATATTGTTCAGACGGATGCTCATGCGGCAGTCTCCCGGCGCGCGGCGCGCCATTCAAGCCCGGCCTTGGCGGCCAGGGTCAACAGGGCGATCAGGGCCAGCAGCGCCGCGGCGGTGAAGGCGCCGACGGTGTTGTAGTCCTGATAGAGCAACTCGACGTGCAGCGGCAGGGTGTTGGTTTCGCCGCGGATCGAGCCCGACACCACCGACACGGCGCCGAACTCGCCCACCGCCCGGGCGTTGGTCAGGATCACCCCATAGAGCAGCGCCCACTTGATATTGGGCAGCGTCACGCGGCGAAACACCGTCCAGCCGGACGCACCGAGCGTCACCGCGGCCTCTTCCTCACGAGAACCCTGCGCCTGCATCAGCGGGATCAGCTCGCGGGCGACGAACGGGCAGGTAACGAAGATGGTCACCAGCACGATGCCCGGCCAGGCGAACATGATCTGGATATCGTGGCTGTCGAGCCAGCCACCGACCCAGCCGTTGCGCCCATAGAGCAGCAGGTAGACCAGCCCGGCGACCACCGGCGAAACGGCGAACGGAATGTCGATCAGCGTCTGTCAGCAGGCGCCGGCCGGGGAAGCTGAAGCGCGTCACCAGCCAGGCCAGGAACACCCCGAACACCAGGTTGACGGGGATCGTCAGCAGCGCGACAAACAGCGTCAGGCCGATCGCCGCCAAGGTGTCGTCGTCGCTGAGATTGGCCCAGAACATCGCCACGCCCTCGGCGAAGGCCTGGGCGAAGATCGCGACCAGCGGCAGCAGCAGAAACAGCGCCGCCAGGCCCAGCGCGAGACCTATCAGCAGCCGGCGGATACGCGGCGCGTCACCGATACGTTGCATCAGCCCTCGCCTCCGTGCAGCCTGCGAATGAAGCGACCCTGCCACAGATTCAGCACCAGCAGCAGCGCCAGCGATACCGCCAGCACCACCGAGGCGATCGCCGAGGCGCCCACATAGTCGTATTCCTGGAGCTTGACGAAGATCATCAATGAGGTGATCTCGGTCTCGTAGGGCATATTGCCGGCGATGAAGATCACCGCGCCGAATTCGCCCAGCGAGCGCACGAAGGCCAGCCCGGTGCCGGTCACCAGCGCCGGCCACAGGTTGGGCAGGATCACCCGGCGAAAGGCGGTGGCGTCGCTGGCGCCCAGCGTCAGCGCGGCCTCGTCGATCTCGCGCGGCAGGTCCTCGAGGACCGGCTGCACGGTGCGCACCACGAAAGGGATGCTGGTAAAGGCCATCGCCAGGGCGATGCCCACCCAGGTGTAGGCCACCTCGATGCCCAGCGGCTCGAGCAGCCGGCCCATCCAGCCGCTCGACGAATACAGCGTCGCCAGGGTGATGCCGGCGACCGCGGTGGGCAGCGCGAAGGGCAGATCCATCAGCGCATCCAGCAGCCGCTTGCCGGGGAATTCATAGCGCACCAGCACCCAGGCCATCAGCAGCCCGAACAGCGCGTTGACCAACGAGGCCGCCGCCGCGGCGCCGATGGTCACCAGATAACTGGCGACCACCCGCGGTTCGCTGATGATCGCCCAGTAGTCGGCGAGGCTGAGTCCGGCGAGCTGCCCGACCAGGCTGGTCAGCGGCAGAAGCAGCACCAGCGAGACGAACAGCAGGGTGATGCCCAGCGACAGCCCGAAGCCGGGCAGCACCCGCTTGGGTGCCGACCGGCCGAGTAAGGCGAGCGTGTTCATCGACGCTGCAGCTGGTCCAGCACGCCGCCGCTGGAGAAGTGGGTGTCCATGACTTTATCCCAGCTACCGAACACGTCCTCGACACGCAACAGCTTGGTCTCGGGGAACTGATCGGCGAATTCAGCCTGGACGTTCTCGTCGTTGACCCGGTAGTTGAAACCGGCCAGCAGGCGCTGCGCCTCTTCGGTGTACAGATAGTCCAGGTAGCCGTGGGCCAGCTCGCTGGTGCCGTTGCGCTCGGCATACTCCTCGACCACCGCGACCGGGAACTCGGCGAGAATGCTGACCGGTGGCACGACCACGTCGTAGTCGTCCTGGCCGTACTCCTTGCGGATATTGTTGACCTCGGACTCGAAGCTGATCAGCACGTCGCCGATGCCGCGCTCGACGAAGGTCGTCGTGGCGCCGCGGCCGCCGGTGTCGAACACCTTGACGTTGCCGAGGAACTGCTTCATGAACGTGCGGATCTTGTCCTCGTCGCCATCGAAGGCCTGATCGGCGTAGGCCCAGGCCGCCAGGTAGGTGTAACGACCGTTGCCCGAGGTCTTGGGGTTGGGGAAGACGATATCCACGTCATCGGCGACCAGGTCGTCCCAACTGTCGATACCCTTGGGATTACCTTCGCGGACCAGAAAGGCGGTGGTCGAGTAGTAGGGCGAGGCGTTGTTGGGATACTGCTGCTGCCAATCCTCGGCGACCAGCCCGGCCTCGGCCAAGACATTAACGTCGGTGACCTGGTTGTAGGTCACCACATCGGCCTTGAGGCCCTGCATGATCGCGCGGGCCTGCTTGGACGAGCCGCCGTGGGACTGCTTGATCTCGACGCTTTCGCCGTGCTTTTCCTGCCACCAGGCGGCGAACTCGGGATTGAGCGTGGCGAACAGCTCGCGGGCGATATCGTAGGAGGAGTTGAGTAACTCACGATCGGCGGCCATGGCCGGGGAAACGAGACTGCCGGCCAGGGCGGCGGTCGCCGCCGAAGCGAGGACGCCGCGGCGCAGTGCGCTCAGAAGAGTCATGTCAGCTCCATAAAGTCGTTTTGTATGCCCAAAGGCTAAACAAAACGTTATGGAATGACAATCGTGTCACTTATATCTTTTGAATATATAAATCTATTGGCCGTTTAGTCCACGGCGCGGTTTGCGTTTGCTGTAGGCAGCGCACGGCCGATCAGCCACAGGCCGATGGCGGGGCCGGGCAGCAGCAGCCAGGCCAGCCACTCGCCCATTAGCGGCCACAAGGGCACCAGCACGATCAGCGAGATGACCGAGATGCCGAAGCCGATCGCGTTCTGCAGCGTCAGCCCGGTACCCAGCAGGTGGCTCGGGCAGGCTCGCGCCGAGAGCGCCGAAAAATGCGCCGAGTCGACCACCGCCAGCGCACTCCACAGGCCCAGAAACACCACCAATACCGGGGACGGTGCGCCGCCGAGCCAGGGATAAACCAGGCAACAGCCGCCCGAACCGGCCAGCCCGAGCATGGCGACTCGCCGGCTGCCCAGCGTCTGGCTCAGCCAGCCGCCCAGCCAGCAACCCGGCCCGCCGATGGCGATCAGCGCGAAGCTGCCCAGCGCCAGGCCGACCCGGGAAGCCCCCGGCCAGGCCTCGGCGAGCAGCAGCGGGATCAACGCCCAGAGTGTGTAGAGTTCCCACATGTGACCGAAATAGCCGCCAGCGGCGCGCCGGTAGCCGGCGATCGTGAACACGCTGAGATCGAACGCCGGGCGCTTGCCCTGCGTCGCGGCCTTTGCGACAGCCTTGGCGGCGCCCACCTCGGGCGCTTCGCCCAGCCGCCAGATCATCAGCGCGGCGATCAGCGCCAGGCTGGAGGCGCCCCACACGCCGCTGGCCCAGGGCAGGCGGAAGGCATCGAGCAGACTCAACCCATGCAGGGCGTGTGGCAGCGCGGTGCCGATAACCAGCATGCCAACCAGCCAGGCCAGCCCCAAGCCGGTGCGACCGGGCGCCCAGCCGACCATCAATTTCATGCCGATGGGGTAGATCCCGGCCAGTGCCGCGCCGGTCAGCAGGCGCAGCCCCACCGCCGGCCACAGCCCGCCGGCCAGCGGCAGCAGAGCATTGGCGGCGGCACCGAGCAGGCAGGCGCCGGCGAACAGCCGGCTGGCATCGCGACGATCGGCCAGGCCGCTCAACCCGATCGACAAGGTGCCGAGCAGAAAGCCCACCTGAACCGCGCCAGTCAGCCAGCCGAGATCGGTGGCCGCCAGCGACCAGGCTTGCTGCAGATCGCCGATCACGGCGTTGGGGGTGAACCACAGTGCGGTGCCGAACAGCTCGGCGATGGCGATGAGGAGAATGGGCATTGGCAAGCGCGCGGCGTCGACATGGATCGCCATTAGCGCATGTGGCGGCTAGCGCCGTCGATGGCACCAAGGTCGCGCGACGTACGGTCATGAAAAAGCCCCGGCCTAGCCGGGGCGCAATCGAAAACATTACCGGGCTTTGCTGTTAAAGACCCATTGCCGAGGAGGTCGAGCGTCGCGGGTCGGCGCCGCCATAGAATACGCCATTGTCGATCATGACCGACTGGGCGGCGCCCATCGCATCCTGCCGGCTGACGGTGTGACCGAGCGCTTCCAGCAGGGCGATGGTGTCGGGGCTGATGCCCTGTTCGATGCGGATCTCGTCAGGCAGCCATTGGTGATGAATGCGCGGTACGCTGACCGCGGTCTGGATGTTCATGTGGTGGTCGATGACGTTCATCAGCACCTGCAGCGTGGTGGTGATGATTCGCGAGCCACCGGGGCTGCCGGTGATCAGGAAGTTCTTGCCATCCTTCTTGACGATGGTCGGGGTCATCGACGAGAGCATCCGCTTGTTGGGTTCGACCTTGTTGGCCTCGCCGCCGATCAGGCCATAGGCGTTGGGTACCCCGGGCTTGGCCGAAAAGTCATCCATCTCGTTGTTGAGCAGAAAGCCGGCGCCGTCGACGACGATACCCGAGCCGTAGCTGAAGTTGATGGTATAGGTATTCGAGACCGCCAAGCCGTTACCGTCGACGATCGAGAAGTGCGTGGTCTCGTTGGATTCGTAGGGTAGCGGATTGCCCGGCCCCAGGGTGTCGCTCGGGGTGACGCTGTTCATCGGGATCTGCTTGCGCAGCTCCTCGGCGTAGCCCTCCGAGGTCAGACCTTCGAGCGGCACGGCGACGAAGTCGGTATCGCCCAGGTACTTGGAGCGGTCGGCGTAGGCGCGCTTCATCGCTTCGGCCATCACATGGATGGTGCCCGCCGAGTTGAAGCCCATTTCGGCGATGTCGTAGCCCTCGAGAATGTTGAGCATCTGCACGATGTGCACGCCGCCGGAGGAGGGCGGGCTCATGGCATAGACATCGTAGCCACGATAATTGCCGTGGCTGGGTTCACGAATCGTCGGCTGGTAGTTGGCCAGGTCCTCGCGCGTCATCAAGCCATCGTGGCGCTGCATCTCGGCGGCGATCAGCTCGGCGGTCTTGCCTTCGTAGAATTCCCGCGGGCCCTGTGTGGCGATGCGCTTGAGCGTGGCGGCCAGGTCCGGCTGGCGGAATATCTCGCCGACCTGATAGGCGCTGCCGTCCTCCTTGAAGAACTTGGCGCGGGTAGCATCCCATTTGGTCAGCCGCTCGCCGGCATCGCGCACGCCGTCGACGAAGCGCTGTGGTACCGGAAAGCCCTGTTCGGCGAGTTCGATTGCCGGCGCCAGGGCCTCGGCCAGACTCAGCGTGCCGTACTTGTCGAGCGCCAGCGCCAGGCCGGCGACCGTGCCCGGCACACCAGAGGCGTTATGGGTGTAGCGCGACAGCTCGGAAACCGCTTCGCCCGCGTCGTTCTGAAACATCGTCTCATAGGCCGCCGACGGGGCCTTTTCGCGGTAATCGATGGCGATCACCTCGCCACTCTCTTCGTCGGAGATCAGCATGAATCCACCGCCGCCGATATTGCCCGAGCGCGGCTGGGTCACGGCCAGTGCGAAACCCGCCGTTACCGCGGCGTCGACGGCGTTACCGCCTTGCGCGAGCACGTCGCGGGAGACTTTTGAGGCCAGAAAGTGGCTGGTGGCGACCATCCCTCGGGTGCCGATTTCGGGGTTGAAGCGCTCGCCTTCGAGAATCGCTTCGGACTGGGCGCTGGCTGTCAGCGATAGGCAGAGCAGGGTGCTGGTGGTCAGCAACGCGATGCCTCGGTGAATGGCGCGTCGGGGGGCTTGCAGGCTTGGCAATATCCTCGCCATCGTCGGATCTCCTTGCGAGTGGTTTTTGTAATTGCTCAATTACTATTGACTGCTGATCGCTCGCGGCGCAAACCGCCGCCCCTGTCAGGCCCCGATATGCGCTAGAATGACGGGCTTTCGTGAACCGGACCGACGAGCCATGCCCGACATGCAACCCGACTTCCAGATCGCCCCCTCGATTCTCTCCGCCAATTTCGCCTGTCTGGGCCAGGAGGTCGATAATGTGCTGGCCGCCGGCGCCGATATCGTCCACTTCGACGTCATGGACAACCATTACGTGCCCAACCTGACCATCGGGCCGATGATCTGCGAGGCGTTGCGCAAGCATGGGGTGACCGCGCCGATCGACGCCCACCTGATGGTCAAGCCGGTGGATCGGCTGATCGGCGACTTCATCGACGCCGGCGCGAGCTATGTCACCTTCCACCCCGAGGCCTCCGAGCACATCGACCGCTCGCTGCAATTGATCCGCGATGGCGGCGCCAAGGCCGGCCTGGTGTTCAATCCGGCGACGCCGCTGACCTATCTTGACCACGTGATGGACAAGCTCGACATGATTCTGCTGATGAGCGTCAATCCCGGCTTCGGTGGGCAGTCGTTCATTCCCGGCACCCTCGACAAGCTGCGCGAGGCGCGCGCGCGCATCGAGGCCAGCGGCCGGCCGATCCGCCTGGAGATCGACGGCGGGGTCAAGGTCGACAATATCGCCGAGATTGCGCGTGCCGGTGCGGATACCTTCGTCGCCGGTTCGGCAATCTTCGGCGCCCGCCGGGAAGATGATGCGCATCGCTACGACAGCGTGATTCGGGCTCTGCGTGAGGAACTGGCCCGGGCGTGAGCGAAGCGAGCAGCGAAAAAACAGCTTTATGGTATCTCTATATCATCGAGACCGCCGGCGGGTCGCTGTACACCGGCATTACCACCGATGTCGCGCGCCGCTTTGGCGAGCATTGCCACGGCAAGCGCGGGGCGCGGGCCTTGCGCGGCAAGGGCCCGCTTAAGCTGCGCCACTGCCAGGTGGTCGGCACTCGCAGCGAGGCCCTCAAGCTCGAGGCGTGGCTGAAGAAGCAACCGGTGGCAAAAAAGCGCGCCTGGCTGGAGAATGCGCAGCAGGCGCCGCGTGAGGCAGCGCCTGCTTGTCCTGAAATACCCCAAGGAGCCGACATGACGGGGCATCTAGACGACATACGCCTGGTGGCATTCGATCTCGACGGCACGCTGATCGATTCGGTCCCCGACCTGACCCGAGCGATGGACAGCGTGCTTGCCGCACTGCGGTTGCCGCCCGCCGGCGAAGCCAAGGTGCGCGACTGGGTGGGCAACGGCGCACGCAAATTGGTCGAGCGTGCGCTGACGGACGCGTTGGGTGCCGCCGAGGCGACGCGGCGGCTGGATGACGCCCATCGCGATTTCCTGGCGGCTTACGCCCAGGCGCCGTGCGTCGATACCACGCTGTATCCCGGCGCGCGCGAGGCGCTCGAGGGGATAAAGGCGCGCGGCATGCAGCTGGCGTTGATCACCAACAAGCCTCACGCCTTCATTGCGCCGATTCTCGACGCGCTGGGCCTCGAGGGCCTGTTCGACGTGACGCTGGGCGGCGACTCGCTGCCCACTAAAAAGCCCGATCCGGCGCCGCTGCTGCATGTGGCCGAGGCTCTGGGCGTGGCGCCGCAGGCGGCGCTGATGGTCGGCGACTCGCGCCACGACATCGAAGCCGGGCGGCGCGCCGGGTTTCGTACCCTGGCGGTCCCCTACGGCTACAATCATGGTGAACCAGTGGCCGACGCCGGACCGGATGGCCTGGTTGAATCGCTTATCGAACTCGTTTAGGGTGCAATCTGGCTCGCTATAAACGGCGCCAAATCAATAAGATTCGGCAATCAACGGACCTTGCCATGCTGAATACCCAGCCTGTCTCCAGGCGCATCGAGGCGCGTTGGCGCATACCGGCCAAGTGCCTGCGTCGCTGGCGATGGTGACGCCCCGCGGCGATCTGCCGCCGACACCGTAACGCCCATTCGATCAACGCCTTGAAGGACATGCTGGGTATGATGACCGCGACACGTTTCGACGAACTGGCCCAGGCCGGTTATAACCGCATTCCGGTGACCCGCGAGGTGCTCGCCGATCTTGATACACCGCTTTCCACCTATCTCAAGCTCGCCGACGCGCCCTGGACCTTCCTGCTCGAATCGGTGCAGGGCGGCGAGAAGTGGGGGCGCTATTCGATTATCGGCCTGCCGTGCCGCGAGCGCATCGAGGTGCGCGGCCATCAGGTCCGGCATATCGCCAACGGCGAACAACTGGGAATCAGCGAAGTCGACGATCCGCTGAGCTGGATCGAGCGGTTCCAGGCGCGTTTCAAGGTGCCACGCCTCGACGATCAGCCGCGTTTCGACGGTGGCCTGGTAGGCTATTTCGGTTACGACACGATCCGCTATATCGAGCCGCGGTTGAATGGCCCGCAGGTTGCTGCCAAGCCCGATCCGATCGGCGTGCCCGATATCCTGCTGATGGTCTGCGATGAACTGGTGGTGTTCGATAACCTGTCGGGCCGCCTGACGCTATGGACGCATGCCGATCCAGCCGAGCCCGAGGCTTATCAGCGGGCCGTGCAGCGCCTGGAGGCGCTGGAAGTGCAACTGCGCAGCGCGACGCTGAGCAGCGTCAGCCCGGGTAGCGGGCGCCCGGCGGTGGAGGAGGGCGACTTCACCTCGGGCTTCACCGAAGACGGCTTCAAGGCTGCGGTGGAGAAGATCAAGGAATACGTGCTGGCCGGCGACGTCATGCAGTGCGTGCCCTCGCAGCGCATGTCGATCCCTTATCAGGCACCGCCGCTGGATCTGTATCGCGCCTTGCGCAGCCTCAACCCGTCGCCCTACATGTTCTTCTTCAATCTTGACGATCATCATGTGGTCGGCTCCTCGCCGGAGATCCTTACCCGGCTGGAGGACGGTGAAGTCACGGTGCGACCGATCGCCGGCACCCGCAAGCGCGGCCGCAACGAGGAGGAGGATCGCGCGCTCGAGGCCGATCTGCTGGCCGATCCCAAGGAGATCGCCGAACACGTCATGCTGATCGATCTGGGGCGCAACGACATCGGCCGGATCAGCGAGACCGGTTCGGTGACGGTGACCGACAACATGGCGGTGGAACGCTATTCCCACGTCATGCATATCGTCTCGCAGGTCACCGGGCGGCTGAAACCGGGGATGTCCGCCATGGACGTGCTGCGCGCGACCTTCCCGGCGGGCACGTTGTCCGGCGCGCCGAAGATTCGCGCACTCGAGATCATCGATGAGCTCGAGCCGGTCAAGCGTGGCGTCTATTCGGGCGCGGTGGGCTATCTCTCCTGGCACGGCAACATGGACACCGCGATCGCCATCCGTACCGCGGTGATCAAGGATGGCGAGTTGCATATCCAGGCCGGCGCCGGCATCGTTGCCGATTCGGTGCCTGAGCTTGAATGGCAGGAAACCCTCAACAAGGGCCGCGCGCTGTTCCGCGCCGTGGCGATGGCCGAGCGCGGGCTCGATAACCTCTAACCTTCGCTGGCGCGAACTCGACGAGCGCCACCCCGGCCTGGCCGGCCGGGGATTTCGATCAGCTGCCGACAAGCGCCAGCGTCGCCGAACGGCGAGCCGGCTGCGTCTTCTGCTGGTTGTCTCCTGCAGATGAGCTGCCTTGCAGTGTCGAGGCGAAGCGTTCGATCGCCGTGACCACGTCGTTGGCGCCCGCACGGATCTGGGCGATGATCTCGCCGGCCTCATTGGCCTTGTCGACGCCGTCATCGACCCGTTCCAGGCATTGCTGCATACCGGCATTGGCCTGCCGGGTGAGTTGCTGCAGGGTGTCGATGGTCGTAACGATCTCGCGGGTTGCCTGTGAGGTACGTACCGAAAGCTGGCGCACCTCATGCGAAACGACCGCGAAACCACGACCGTGTTCACCGGCTCGGGCAGCCTCGATTGCCGCGTTCAAGGCCAGCAGATTGGTCTGTTCGGCAATCTGTTGAATGCTCTGAACCACCTGATTGATATCCCCCGAACGCTTTTCCAGCTCATCGATCAGTGTCGATAACTGTTGCACGGTCTCGGCAACCTGGTGAATTTGCGCTCACCGTCGATTCAATGATTGCCGCGCCGCTGTTGGCCGTCACCTCGGTATCCGACGAGATGCGATAGGCGATGCGGGCGCTTTCGGATTCTGCGTTTTGCTGGCGTATTCGCTGAGTGATATCGGTGGCGTACTTGATGACTTTATAGAGCGTACCGTTTGCATCGAAGACTGGGTTATAGGTGGCCTCGAGCCACAGCTCTTCACCCGTTCGCGTCACTCGCTTGAATTGACCGGCCATGTACTCGCCGGTGTTCAAGCATTTCCAAAATTCTCTATATGCCGCGCTGGCGGCATAGTCGGCCTCGCACAGCTGGCGGTGATGGGCGCCCTTGAGCGCTTCCAGCGAGTAGCCGACGGTATCCAGGAAGTTCTGGTTGGCGTCGAGGATAAATCCGTCGAGGGAGAACTCGACGGTTGCCATCGAACGGTCGATAGCCTCCAGCCGGCTGCGCATCTCTTGTTCAAGGGTGACCTTGTGGGTGATGTCGCTGGCGGTCTTGAGCACGCGGGTCACCTTGCCGCCGCGACCGATGATCGGGTTGTAGGAGGCTTCGAGCCACAATGCTTCGCCCTGTTTGTTGCGGCGCTTGAAGCGGCCGCTCTTGTACTCGCCCCCCGCCAGCTGCTGCCAGAACAGCCGGTACTCGTCGCTGGCGGCGTAAACCGTCTCGCACAACAGGCGATGGTGCTGGCCGACCAGTTCCTGGCGACTATGAGCCTGTCGCGTGTTGGAAATTGTCATTGGCGGCAAGAATGGTGCCATCAGGAGAGAATTCAATGATGGCCATCGAGCGGTGCATGGCGGCAACGATGGCCTGGCGATCGGTTGAACGGTCGAAAAGCGGCATTGGCGAGTCCTTTCAGTTCCGAAAACAGTAAAGTTAGCTTTTTAATTATTTGCTTATGGGCTCACTCTACAGAAAGCTTTCCGTTGAGGGATAGAGACATGTCTTAATAAACTTAAACGTTTAACTAAATATCGGTGAGTCGTTCTGATCGTTCCGGCTGCGCTGTAGACGGTTGAAACTCGTGGAATCGCGGTGTGCGCTACCTGGCCAGCGCTGCGGGAGCGCCTTGACACGTTGCCCCCTCGACCGCAGTATTGAGCGCATGAATGCACTCGATCACATCGATTCCAGCAAGCAGGGTGGCGTCTCTAGCGCGAGGCGGCACGTTTGTCTGGGTACCTCAGATGCCGCCGTCAGGGCGGCATCGTTGTGTCTGAACCCTGCACGGCTGGCACCAGCGCCTGGTCAGGACTTTATGATCCTCGGGCAACTACGCAATAGGACCACGCTTCGAAATGACTCAAGAGCCCAACTCCAAGTCCGTGCTGATGATCGATAACTATGACAGCTTCACCTTCAACGTGGTGCAGTACCTGAACGAGTTGGGGGCTGAAGTCGTGACCTACCGCAACGACGCGATTACGCTGGCCGATATCGAACGCATGTCGCTCAGCCACATCGTTATCTCGCCCGGCCCCTGTACGCCCAACGAAGCGGGCATCTCGATGGATGTAATTCGCCACTTTGCCGGCAAGCTGCCGATTCTCGGGGTGTGCCTGGGTCATCAGGCGATCGGCCAGGTCTACGGGGGCAAGGTGGTGCGTGCGCCCCAGGTGATGCACGGCAAGACCTCGCGAGTTCGTCATCGCGGCGAGAGCGTGTTCGCCGGTCTCGACGATCCGCTGGAGGTCACCCGTTATCATTCGCTGGTGGTCGAGGCCGAAAGCCTGCCCGAGTGCCTCGAGGTGACCGCGTGGGTCGATGACGACGACGTCACCCCGGGGTTGATCATGGGGTTGCGACACAAGGAACTGGCCATCGAGGGCGTGCAGTTTCACCCTGAATCGATCCTTACCCGCCAGGGCCACGAGCTGCTGGCGAACTTTCTCGAACGCCGCGCCTAGCCCAAGGGAGAATCATCATGCAGATGCGAGAGGCGATCGACGCGGTCATGCGCGGTCGGGACCTGAGTTACGCCGACACCCACGCGGTGATGCGCACGATCATGACCGGCGAGGCCAGCGACGCGCAGATCGGCGGCCTGTTGATCGGCCTGTCGATGAAGGGCGAGTCGGTCGACGAGGTCACCGCCGCCGCGCAGGTCATGCGCGAACTGATGACCCCGGTCAACGTTAAGTGCGACGACCTGGTCGATATCGTCGGCACCGGCGGTGATGGGGCCAATCTGTTCAACGTCTCCACCGCCTCGAGTTTCGTGGTCGCCGCCGCCGGCGGGCATGTCGCCAAGCACGGCAATCGCAGCGTGTCATCGTCATCGGGCAGCGCCGATCTGTTCGATGTCGCGGGTATCAAGCTGGATCTCGAGCCGGCCCAGGTGGCGCGCTGCATCGAGCAGGTCGGCGTCGGTTTCATGTTCGCGCCGATGCACCACAAGGCGATGCGTTACGCCATCGGTCCGCGTCGCGAGATGGGCGTGCGCACGATCTTCAATATCCTCGGCCCGCTGACCAACCCGGCCGGCGCCCAGCACCAGTTGCTGGGCGTCTACCAGGCCGAGCTGGTGCCGCTGATGGCCGAGGTGCTCAAGCGGCTGGGTAGCCAGCATGTACTGGTAGTACACGCCGAGGATGGCCTCGACGAGGTGTCGCTGGCGACGCCGACACGGGTCGCCGAGCTGCGCGATGGCACGATCGAGGAGTACACCATCGCCCCGGAAGACTTCGGCATCCAGCGCCAGCTCGCTGGCCCCGCTCAAGGTGGTCACCGCCGAGGACAGCCTGCGCCTGGTGCGCGAAGCGCTGGCCGGAGAGGGCGAGGCGGCGGACATCGTCGCGCTCAATGCCGGCGCGGCGCTGTATGCCTGCGACATCGCCACCAGCATCAAGGAGGGCGTGGCGCTCGCCCAGGACGCCATGGACAGCGGCCTGGCCCGCGAGAAGATGAAGGAACTCGCCGATTTCGCGCGGGTCTTCGCCGAACACAACGGGGCAGCCCGATGAGCCAGAGCAGCGAATTACCCACCATCCTCGCCAAGATTCTCGCCCGCAAGGACGAGGAGATCGCCATGCGTCGTGCGCAGGTCAGCGAGGCGACGTTGCTCGAGCGCGCCCGTGGGCAGAGCGCTCCGCGCGGCTTCGTCAAGGCGCTCGACCGGACCATCGCCGACGGCGATCCGGCGGTGATCGCCGAGGTCAAGAAAGCCTCGCCGTCGAAGGGCGTGATCCGCGACGCCTTCGATCCCGAGGCGATCGCCAAGGCCTACGCCGAGGCCGGGGCGAGCTGCCTGTCGGTGCTCACCGATGCCGACTTCTTCCAGGGCCACGAAGATTTCCTGGTTGCCGCGCGCGACGCCTGCGAGCTGCCGGTGATCCGCAAGGATTTCATCGTCGATGGCTATCAGGTCAGCGAGGCGCGGGCGATCGGCGCCGATTGCATCCTGTTGATCGTCGCCGCGCTCGACGATGCCCGTTTGAAGGATCTGCATCAGCAGGCCGTGGCGTTGGGCATGGACGTGCTGGTCGAGGTTCATGACGCCCTCGAGCTGGAGCGTGCGCTGGCGCTGAACCTGGCGTTGGTGGGAATCAACAATCGCGACCTGCACAGCTTCGAGACCAGTCTCGATACCACCTTTCAGCTGCTTTCGCGCATCCCCGAGGAGGTGACGGTGGTGACCGAGTCGGGCATCCATACCCGCGGCGACGTCGAGCACATGCGCGAACACGGCGTCAACGGCTTCCTGGTCGGCGAGGCGTTCATGCGCGAGGCCGATCCGGGGGCGGCTTTGCGGCGGCTGTTCTTCTAGTTTCCAGAGTTTTTCGAGCCACGTTGCGAGCCGGCGTCTTCCTGGGGCGCCGGCTCGTTGCGTTGTGTCGGCGCGTACTCCGGCGAGTCGGGAAAGATTAAGCTGATCAGCGTTTCTCCGGCCTTCGCGGCCAATGGCGTCTGGTCACTGGCGACGCGGATGCGACCGCTCTGGCCGATGCAGAACAGTGGCAGCAAGCGTTGAGCATGAATCTCCCGGTAGGCCGCGAGGCCGAAGTTCTCGGTCAGTCGCGCGCTGCGTAGCTCCGCACCGGCTTCGATCAGGCCGAGCAGTTCGGCGTAGGTGATTTCGCCATCGCCGAGCAGCGGCAGATGCGCCAGCGCCTGCTCGCGATGGCGCCGGGCGCTGCGGCTGTCGTCTTCGGCCAGCCGGTAGACCCGGCCATGGCCGAGAATGTGTTCGAAGTGCAACGCGGCGAGATTGTTGAGCTCGCGATAGGGAGACAGCGGCAGCAGATGGCCAATGCCGGTGAGTTCGAGATGCTGGGCGGCGTGCTCGGAAAGCGGGTTGCCGTAATAGACCGGCAGCCCCGCCATGCGCGCTTCCTGCACGGCCTCCCAGTTGGTGTCGGTGAGCCGCACGGCGAAGCCGGCATCGGTCAGCGCCTTGGCGACCGCGCGGGCCAGCGGATTGGCGCCAAGGATCAGAAAGCCCGACGGTGCCGGCTCGCTGACCTTGAGCAGCAGGGCGATCGGGCGTGATAGCAGGCTCTGCACGACGACCGTGCTGATGATCACCAGAAAGGTCACCGGCACCAGCAGTTCGGCGTTGGTGACGCCGTTTTCCTCGAGCTTGATGGCAAATAGCGAGGCGACCGCGGCGGCAACGATGCCGCGCGGCGACAGCCAGGCCAATAGTGCCTTTTCGCGCCAGGCAAGGCCGCTACCCAACGTGCACAGCCATACCGCCAGCGGCCGGGCTACCCAGACCAGAATCGCCAGAAAGCCCCATGCGGGCCAGGACAGCAGCGCCAGCTGCTCGGCGGTGAGCCGGGCGGCGAGCAGGATAAACAGTCCCGAGATCAGCAGCACCGAGAGCGTTTCCTTGAACTCGATGATCTGCTGGGTGGGCACCGCGCGCATGTTGGCCAGCCATACCCCCATCACCGTGACCGTCAGCAGTCCCGACTCGTGAAACAGCAGGTTGGAGGTGCTGAACAGGCCGAGCATGATCATCAGCGTGCCGAAGCTGTGCAACCGTTGCGGTAGCCAGTGATGGCGCAGTACCAGCCCCCACAGGTAACCGCCCAGGCCGCCCAGGCCGAAGCCGATCACCGCGGTCTCGCCGAACAGCAGTAGCGTATGCGAGATGGCGCCCTGGGCCAGGCCGAGGGCGACGAACTCGTAGACCAGCACCGCGCCGATCGCGCCTACCGGGTCGATGAGGATGCCTTCCCAGCGCAGGATCTGGGTAAGATGTTGACGCGCGCGCAGCGTCTGGACCAGCGGCGTGACCACGGTCGGGCCGGTTACCACCAGCACCGCACCGAGCAGGCTGGCCATCTCCCAGGCCAGACCGAGCAACAGATGCGCGGCGAGTGTGCCGACCCCGGCGGTGATCAGCGCGCCCCAGGTCACCAGGCGGCGCACCGTGCGGCCATGGCCGCGCAGATCCTTGAAGTCCAGCGTCAGGCTGCCTTCGAAAAGAATGATCGCCACCGCCAGCGAGACCAGCGGAAACAGCAACTCGCCGAGCAGCGCATCGGGATCGAGCAGGCCGGTCGCCGGGCCGGCCAGAATGCCGCCGATCAACAGCGGCAGGATCGCCGGCAGGCGTAGCCGCCAGGCGGCCCATTGGCAGACCAGGGCCAGCAGGCCGATGCCGGTAAGGGCGAGGGCGGGGTGATCCATCAGGTAATTCGCTGTTGCGGCAAAAACAGCGCGCAGCCTACGCGCCGCGCGCGCGCCATGCAATCGATGTTGCCGGCGGCCGCGGCCGTCGCTGACTCACCGATTGAACAGCCAGACCAGCGCCGAGAGAGCGGCGCTGGTCAGAATCATCGTGGTCACGGGAAAGTAGAACGAAAAATGCTCACGGCGGATGACGATATCGCCGGGCAGCTGGCCCAACGGCAGTTTCGACAGCCAGGGCCACGCGAGGCCACTGGCGACGATGACCAGGCCGATAATGATCAGCGCGCGCGACATGGCTTGCTCACGGGATGGGCTTGCTTGTCGATCCGGCGCGCTTGATGGCCGAGAGCAGGCCCTGCAGCGGATGCGCCAGCGCGGTGTCCGAGAGTCGTTTGGCCTGACTGCGACACGAATAGCCGGTAGCCAGCAATCGTGCCGGCATTGGCCGGGTTCTCGACCGGGACGCGCCACGAAAGATCGTAGATCGTCTCGGAGGTCTCCCGGTTACGTGCCTCGTGGCCGTAGGTGCCGGACATCCCGCAGCAGCCGGTAGCGATCAGCTCGAGTTCGAGCCCGGCGTTGGCGAACACCTGCTGCCAGGCCTTGGGCGAGCCCGGCGCGTTGGTGCGCTCGGTACAGTGCGAAAGCAGCTTGAAACCGGGATCGGCGAGCGTCAGGTGGCCGGGCAGCAGTCGCTGACCCAGCGACACCAGCCATTCCTGCAGCAGCAGTACCTCGGGGGCATTTTCCGGGCCCAGCGCCTGGGCGTATTCCTGGCGGTAGGTCAGTGTCATCGCCGGGTCGATGCCGACCAGCGGCACGCCACTTTCAGCCAACGCCTTGAGGCGTCTTGCCTGCTTGGCGGCGGTACGCTCGAAGGCACCGAGAAAGCCCTGGACATTGAGCGGCTTGCCGTTGGCCGAGAACGGCGCGACAAACACGCGAATGTCGAGCCGGGCAAGTAGCTCGACGATATCCATTACCAGCTTGGATTCGAAGTAGCTGGTGAAGGCATCCTGAACCAGAATCACGCTGCGCGCCTTCTGGCGTTCAGTGAGCAGACCGAGCGAGGTCGGCGTGGCCTCGCTGATGCCCCAGGCGCGCAACTGCTTGGCGAGACTCGCTCGCGACAGCCGCGGGCTGTCGACCATGCCGATCGGCCCGGCCAACAAGCGTCGACCAGGCGGTTGCCCAAGGCAGGGCGTTATAGAGCGGCGCGACCGCGAGAGGGTAGGCACGATGAATTCCAGCCCGCCGATCAGGTAGTCGCGCAGTGGCCGCAGGTAGCGTCCGTGGTAGATTTCCAGGAACTGGGAGCGGAATTCGGGCACGTTGACCTTGACCGGGCACTGCCCGGCGCAGGACTTGCAGGCCAGGCAGCCGGCCATCGCCTCGTGAACCTCGTGCGAGAAATCGGTTTCGCCGCGGCGCTTGGCCAGCGTGTTGCGCAGGCGCAGCGGGAAGTCACGGATGAAGCCCCAGGCGCCTTCGCTTTTCTTCCTGCGCGACTCATCGATCACGTCGATGCCGGCGTTACCCTGCAGGCGCAGCCACTCGCGCATCAGGCTGGCGCGGCCCTTGGGCGAGTGGATGCGCTGGCGGGTGGCCTTCCACGACGGGCACATGGCATCGTCGGGATCGTAGTTGTAGCAGGCGCCGTTGCCGTTGCAGTACACCGCACTGGCGTGCGATTGCCAGACACGCTCGTCGATCTGGCGATCGAGTTCGCCGCGGGTCGGCACGCCATCGATGGTCAGCAGCCCCGGATCGACCCACTTGACGGCCTGTTCGGTCAGCGTGTCTTCGCCCGTGCGGACGCGCTTTGCCTGCGACTTCGGACGGAGCTTCCCACAGCTTCGGACGGGATCAGCCGTACCGGCGTCTTCGGGTGGAATAACGCCGGTATCTTCGGGCCGGATAGCATTGCCGGCGGCTTCGGGCCGGATGGAAAGCGGCGTGGCGATCTTGCCCGGGTTCAACTGGTTATGTGGGTCGAACGCGGCCTTGAGGCGTTGCAGCGTGGGGTAGAGCTCGCCGAAGAACTTCGGCGCGTACTCCGAGCGCACGCCCTTGCCGTGCTCGCCCCACAGCAGGCCATGGTACTTGTGAGTCAGGGCGGCGACCTCGTCGGACAGCTCGCGGATCAGCATCGCCTGGGCCGGATCCTTCATATCGATCGCCGGGCGCACATGCAGCACGCCGGCATCGACATGGCCGAACATGCCGTAGCTGAGCCCGCGCGCATCCAGCAGGGCGCGGAATTCGGCGATGTAATCGGCCAGCTGCTCCGGCGGCACCGCGGTGTCCTCGACGAACGGGATCGGGCGCTTCTCGCCCTTGGCATTGCCGAGCAGCCCCACGGCGCGCTTGCGCATGGCATAGACGCGGCCGATCTGCTCGCGGCCCTCGGCCAGGGTGTAGCCCAGCCGCTCGACACTGGCGTCGGCGGCCAGATGCTCGGTGAAGGCCTGGACCTTGGCGGCCAATTCCTGCGGGTCGTCGGCGTTGAACTCGACCAGGTTGATGCCGCGGATCGTCGGTCGCTCGCCACGTCGCGTGGCCGGGGCGGTAGCAACCTCGACGCCCTCGCTGAGCGGCTCCGGGCGGTCGTTGTCCGGCGCGGGAAAGAACTCGGCGACGCTGTCCCAGACGAAATCCTCCATCGCCAGGGCCAGTACGCTGTCGTCGATGGTCTCGATGGAGGTGGGGCGGGGCAGGTTGGCCGACGATGGCGCATCGACCTGGCCCATCAGCGCCTTGGCGTCGCGCAGCGCATCCATGAACCCGCTGTAGCGGATATTGACCAGCGTCGAGTGGCGCGGGATGGGCAGCACGTTGAGCGTCGCCTCGGCGAGCAAGCCCAGCGAGCCTTCCGAGCCGCACAGCACGCTGTTGAGATCGAGGCGGCCTTCCGCGTCCCTGAGGTGCGCCAGGTCGTAGCCGGTCAGGCAGCGATTGAGCGGCGGAAACACGGCTTCGATCTGCTCGCGCTGGGTGTCGATGATGGCGCTCGCCACGCGGTGGGTTTCGCCGACGATGTCGTCGCGCGCGCAGAGCGTGGCGAGTTCGGCGTCGCTCACCGGCCGGCTTTCGAAGCGCTCGCCGCCCAGCATGATCGTATCCAGCGCCAGCACGTGATTGCGGGTCTTGCCGTATTCGCGGCTGCCCTGGCCGCTGGCATCGGTGGAGATCATGCCGCCGATCGTGGCGCGGTTGGAGGTCGACAGCTCCGGGGCGAAGAACAGCCCATGGGGCTTGAGCGCGGCGTTGAGCTGATCCTTGACCACCCCGGCCTGGACCCGCACGCGGCGCTGCTCGACATCGATCTCGAGGATCTTGTTCATGTAGCGCGAGACATCGACCATCAGGCCGTCGGTCAGCGACTGGCCGTTGGTGCCCGTGCCGCCGCCGCGCGGGGCGAGCACGATAGCGTGGTATTCGCTGCTCCCGGCGAGGCGCGCGATGCATTGCAGATCGTCGCCGTCGCGCGGATAGAGCACCGCCTGGGGCAGGCGCTGATAGATCGAGTTGTCGGTGGCCAGCACGGTGCGGTTGGCATAGTCCGGCGCGATGTCGCCGCGAAAGCCGGCGTGACGCAAGGCATCGAGGAACGCCAGATAGCGGGCGTCGACGCGGGAGAGAGAGTCCAGTCGTGCGATCATGATCTCGGGATGGCTAGCTAACGATCGGTGGCCGTCTACCTTAACCGAGATCGGCGATTGTCGCACGGTGTCTGACGGGTATCGTGCACCGGCGTGGCCCAGGGCGACGGTTTTTCTTACAATGGTCCGACACTCGCGTCGTGCGTTCGGCGCCGACCACGCTTTTCTTCGCCTGTCATGTTAACGGAAAGGATCCCATGCTCGATCCCAAACTGCTTCGCAGCGAGCTCGATTACGTTGCGCAACGCCTGGCCCTGCGCGGCTTCACCCTGGATACGGCCGCGTTCGAGGCGCTCGAACGTCGACGCCGTGATCTGCAGACCGAGACCGAGCAATTGCAGAGCGAGCGCAACAGCCGCTCCAAGGCGATCGGCCAGGCCAAGGCCGCCGGCGAGGACATCGAGCCGTTGCTCGCCGAAGTCAGCGACCTGGGCGATCGGCTCGACGCGGCCAAGGCGCAGTTGAACGAGGTCGCCGGCGAACTCGACGCGCTGCTGGCCAGCCTGCCCAATATTCCCCACGAGAGCGTGCCGGCGGGCAAGGACGAGGCCGACAATGTCGAGCTGCATCGCTGGGGGACGCCGCGAGCCTTTGACTTCACGATCCAGGATCATGTCGATCTGGGCGCCAAGCTGGGCTATCTGGACTTCGAGCTGGCCGCCAAGCTGACCGGCTCGCGCTTCGCCGTGATGCGTGGCCCGATCGCCCGGCTGCACCGTGCGCTGGTGCAATTCATGCTCGATCGTCAGACCCTCGAACATGGCTATGAAGAGTGCTACGTGCCCTACATCGTCAACAGCGACTCGCTGACCGGGACCGGCCAGTTGCCCAAGTTCGGCGAGGATCTGTTTCGGCTCGAGGGCGACAGCGACTACTACCTGATTCCCACCGCTGAGGTGCCGCTGACCAATTTCGCCCGCGACACCATCGTCGAGGCCGCGGCGTTGCCGATCCGCCTCACCGCGCATACGCCGTGCTTTCGCAGCGAGGCCGGCGCCTACGGCAAGGACACCCGCGGGATGATTCGCCAGCATCAGTTCGACAAGGTCGAGATGGTGCAGATGGTCGAGCCCGAAACCAGTTACGCCGCGCTGGAAGAGATGCGCGGGCACGCCGAGTCGATCCTCAAGGCACTCGAGCTGCCCTATCGGGTGGTCACGCTGTGCGCTGGCGATATGGGCTTCGGGGCCAGCAAGACCTATGACATCGAGGTCTGGCTGCCCAGCCAGCAGACCTATCGCGAGATCTCGTCGGTCTCCAACTGCGAGGATTTCCAGGCGCGGCGCATGCAGGCGCGCTATCGCAGCCCGGCGGCCAAGAAGCCGCAACTGCTGCATACCCTCAACGGCTCCGGGCTGGCGGTGGGCCGCTGCCTGCTGGCGGTACTCGAGAATTATCAGCAGGCGGACGGTTCGGTGAACGTGCCCGAGGCGCTGCGCGGTTACCTGGGCGGGCTCGAGACGCTCAACGTCGAGTAAGCGTCGGCGGAGCGGCGGGGTCTTGTCGTGATCGTCGCCGCGGTCGTGCCGGTCGGGGGCTCAGCGGGCCGGCGTTTCGCCGATCGACCAGGCGACCCTGACGCTGGCCTCGAGGGTGATCTCGCCGGGGCGGTATTCGGGCGCCGCCTTGCTCTCCATGGCATCGCTGCGCATCAACATCATCTGCGGTGAATAGCGCGGCGCCCCGGTTTCCTCGACCTGAATGACCTGGCCGAGCTGAATATCCAATGTCTTGGCCATCAGTCGGGCCTTGTGACGCGCCTTGTCCAGCGCCTGGCTCAAGGCCTTGTCGGTGGCCGCGTCGCGATCCTTGAGGTCGTAGGTGACGCCATCGAGGGCGTCGACGCCGGCCTGGGTCAGCGCATCGAGGATTGCCGGCAACCGCGACAGATCATCGATACGCAGGCTGATCGGACGCTCGAGCTGGGTGCGTACCAGGGTTTCGCCGGGGTTGCCGTTGTCCCCAGGTTTTTGAATGTAATCCGGGCGCACGCTCAGCGAGCCGGCGCTGATCGCCGCGCTATCGATGCCCTGGCTTTCCAGTTGACGGATCAGTTCGCCGGTTCGTGCTTCCAGTTTATCGCGGGCCTCGCTCAAGACCTTGGGGTCGGCCTGTTTGCTGCTGTCCTGAGCGATACTCGGGGTGCGCTCCCACAGCCGGGCATTGAGTGTCGCCATGTCGGGCGCGACGTTCAATTCGGATTGCGCCTGGACTTGTAGGCGGTGTTCAAATGTTTCGTCGGATAGACCCTGTGCTTGAGCCGCGCCAGTGGCGCCTAGCAGCCCCCCGAGCAACAGGGCGGCGAGCAGCGCGCGAGGCTGTATTCGTGGAACGCGGGCGTGACGTGGCGGCATGGAGCCTCCGTGCATTGATTTGGAGATGGGTAAAAGCATGGATCGCCGGAAGCCGTGACGGTTCCCGCTGGGCCTCAGTGTTGCACAGTTTCCCTGATCCTGTTTCCCGATCACGGCTCTTTCCGGCCAGCCAACAGAACAGAGAGAGGAGCGCGGTGAGGACAAGCTTCATACGCAGAGTGACAGGCCAGGTCGCGTTGACGCTCGGCCTCGGCCTGGCTTTCGAAGCCTCGGCGACCATCACGGTAACCGACGACAATGGCGACCGAGTGACCCTGGATGCACCGGCAAGGCGAATCGTGGCGTTGGCGCCGCATGCCGTGGAGATGCTTTATGCCGTGGGTGCAGGCGATGCGTTGGTCGGTGCGATCGACGGCAGCGATTATCCGGCAGCGGCTCGGCAGCTGCCGCGGGTGGGCAACTACCGAGGCGTTCCTCTCGAAGCGGTGCTGGCACACCAGCCGGATCTGGTGGTGGCCTGGGCGAGCGGCACCCCACAAGCGCTGATCGAGCGCCTGCACGCGCTAGGCATTCCCGTCTACGCCAGCGAGCCACGCGCGTTGCCCGACATTGCCGAAAACCTGAGCGAACTGGGTCGGCTCTCCGGCCATGGCGAGCGCGGTGAGTACCAGTCGGCGTTATACTTGGCGCGCTTGATGGGCCTCGGTCAGACATTCGAGCAGCCGCCACGGGTCTTCTATCAGTTGGGGGACAAGCCGCTGACGACGTTGGCCGGGGGGCATATCGTCAGCCAGGTGGTTCGCGGTTGCGGTGGGCTGCCGCTGTTTGCCGAGCAGCCGGTACTGGTGCCGCAGATCGGCCGCGAGTCGCTGCTCGCCGCACGACCCACGGTGATTCTAAGCGCCGCACGCGATGACGCTTGGCAGGCCGCCTGGCAACGCTGGTCGCTGGTGCCGGCGGTCGCGAGCGGCCAACTGTATACCCTCGAGCCGGACTGGATCAGCCGCCCGGGGCCGCGGCTGCTCGATGCGATGGCCCAGGTGTGTAGCGCGCTGCGCCGGGCGGCGCAGCAGGGCGGGCAGAAGTGACCGTGTGTTCGGTTCAGTAATCGATACCGCGGCGTGCCTGGAGACCGTCGTTGAACGCGTGGCGAATTTCCTGCATCTCGGTCACCGTATCGGCCATGTTCAGCAGGTCGCGATGGGCGTTGCGTCCGGTGACAATCACCGTCTGTTCGGCGGGGCGATTAGCGAGTGCCTGCTTGAGCGTCGCGAAGTCCAGGTAGCCGAACTTAAGCATATAGGTGATCTCATCGAGCACTACCAGATAAACCTCGGGGTCGGCGAGCATGCGCTCGGCTTCTTGCCAGACGTCCTGGCAGGCGGCGATATCGCTGTCGCGGTTCTGGGTCTCCCAGGTGAAACCGGTGGCCATGACCGCGACCTCGAGGTTGGCGTCCTCGGCCAGACGCTCGCGCTCGCCGCACTCCCACAGCCCTTTGATGAATTGAACCACGCCGACCCGGTAACCGTAGCCCAGCGCTCGGGTCACTGTGCCCCAGGCGGCGGTCGTCTTGCCCTTACCATTGCCGGTATAGATTATAAGCAGGCCGCGCTGCTCGGTCGCTGCCGCGACGCGTTCATCGACATGGGTCTTGAGTTTTTTCATCGCCTGCCGGTGGCGTGCGTCTCGATCTGACATGGGGCTTGTCCTTGCGCTTTCGAAGATGGAGTGTCATAGATAAATCATTGTATATAAGACATTTGTTTTAACGCGATAAGAGTCGTTGCGACGTTTAGAATAACGCGTGTATTGGTTGTGCAATTTAAATAACAATACTGCCTTTTTGATTGGTTGATCAGCAACTTTTTAAGTTGACGCCTAGCGCGGAAAAGGTAACTATTTTAACGAGCAGAACTAGAAGAATATCGACTCGCACGGATGGCGAGCGCTTACCGTATAGCCGGCATGGACCAAGCAACACCAAAGTCGCACGTTCGACCGCCTCTGCGCGATAATCATAGTCAGCGGATTGCGATGGTCGGGAAAGATTGGCGTTGGTCCATGTTGCCCTTGAGAAAGGAGAATTCGCTTGATACCCGATGCACTTCGCGACTCGCTGGAGCAGTGCAAGACGCTGCCATCACCTTCTTCGGTGGTGCTCAGGGTAATCGAGCTGGCACGCGATCCCGATGTAAGCCTGAAAAAGATCGTTGCTGTACTGAATAGCGACCCGGCACTTTCGGCAAGTCTGCTATCACTGGCCAACAATGTTTTTTACGCCAGCCATCGACCCGTTGAGCACCTTCAAGAGGCGATCAATCGCATCGGTCTCGAGCGGACCCTTTCCATGGCGCTGGGCTGTAGCCTGGCCTCGGCGACAACCCGCGACGCCGATCCCAGCACGATATTCGACAATTACTGGCAACGTTCGCTGATCAGCGCGCTCATTGCCCGACAGCTGGCAGCAACCTTGGAGCACCCCGTTGACGGTGGCGTACTGTTCACCGCCGCGCTGCTGCAGGATATCGGCATGCTGGCCCTGCATGCCAGCGATACTGAGCACTATCGCACATTGTGCGCGCGCGCCATGCACCATGCGCAACTGGCCGAGTTGGAGCGTGCCCACTATGGGGTCGATCATGCCGCCGTGGGCGCCTGGCTGGCCCAGCGTTGGCGCTTGTCCGAGCGTACTGTGGCCTGGATCGGCGCCAGTCATGATCCCCTTCAAACGGCAACGACGGGTGAGCGGCGAGCCGGTAACTGCGTGATAGCTTCGGCTAGCCTGGCCGATGCCTGGCTGCAGGGAGAGACTTCGCTGAGCGAAGCCCTCAGTGAAATCGAAGGATGTTCGGCATCGATACGCCGACCCTGGTGGAAGCGATGATGGTCTTCAGGAGGAGGTGCCGGCGATAGCGGCGTTGTACCACATCGACCCGCCGGGAGCGGCTCGATGGCCAGCGACTGCTATATGCCTCCAAGCAGCTGCTGGCCGAACAGAACGCCCAGTTGCAACAGGATCTGTATCCGCCAGCAGCAGGAAATCGAGAAGCTCAAGGACAACAGCAATCGCTGAGCCAACAGGTGCGTTGCGACCCGTTGACCCAGCTTGGCAACCGTCGCTATCTTGAGGAGACGCTGGAAAAGGCCTTCGAGACTGCAACGCGAGGCGTGTCGGTCGTATTCATCGATCTTGATCGTTTCAAGGCGCTCAACGATACCCATGGCCATGCGTTCGGCGACGACGATTCTATGCAAGCTGGCCGCGCTTCTTGAAACGCTCTGCGCCGCATCGGGCGCGCAGGTGGGGCGCTATGGCGGGGAAGAATTCGTGATCGTGCTGAGCGATCATGATCAGATCAGGCACGTGCTTTGTCGAGGGCATCCGCCATGAACTGGCGAGTTGCAACCTGGAACAACGTTTCGACAAGCGGGTTGCCGGTGACTGCGTCGTATGGCATCGCTACACACGGCTACGAGGGACGTTTCGCCACGCCCCAGGCGTTACTCAACGCCGCCGATGAGTGCATGTACCACGCCAAGGAGGCTGGAGGCGATCGGGTGAGCAGCTACTTCGTGGTTTCAAGAATACCCCAATGACGTGCGGAGTCGTTGCTGGTGGTCGGCTACCCAGCGCTTATTGATCGGCCCCCAGTCACGAATGACGTAGCGGCCGATCTGGTGGCGCTCGCCGGGGGCCTGTTCGAAGACGCACTCGATATCCAGCTCGGCCAGGGCATTGAGCGTATCCTGGGCCGTGCGGCGCGGCATCCCGGTGGCCTGGGTAATGGCCGGGATGCTGGCGATACCCTGATCGATCAGATAGGCGACATACAGGCGACGGTAGAAACTGGTGCGGGTCTTGCTGGTTGTCATGGATAGCGCTCGCTCGATATTGGCCGACCATGTTACCCGAACAGATCCCCTTGCCGCCGAGGCGGACGAAAGTTCTCGCAATCCAACGTATCGTCGGTCCGGGCCGTGAACCCCAGCCTACGGCTGGCGCGGCGAAAACGTTGTGCGATCATTTCGGCAAACACGCCTTCACCGCGCATGCGCTGGCCAAAGCGTGAATCGTAGTCGGCACCGCCGCGTGATTGACGAATCAGACTCATGACTTTGCCGGCCCGTTGCGGATAGTGCTGCGTGAGCCAATCCTCAAACAGCGGGGCCACCTCATGGGGTAGTCGTAGCAGCGTCCAGCCAGCCGTGCTGGCGCCGGCTTCATACGCGGCTTCCAGCAGACGTTCGAGCTCGTGGTCATTGAGTCCAGGAATCATCGGCGACAGCAAGGCGCCCACCGGAACCCCGGCGGCACTCAATTCGCGCATGACCTTGAGGCGCGCCGCTGGCGAGGCGGTACGCGGCTCCAGGCTGCGCTTGAGCTCGGCATCGAGGCTGGTGAGACTGACGAAGACTCGTACCAGGCGCTTGGCGGCCATCTCGGCGAGCAACTCGCGGTCGCGCAGGATCAGTGCGCCCTTGGTCACCAGTATCACCGGATGACGGCACGCCAGGAGCAGCTCGAGGATTTCCCGGGTGGTGCCGCGTTCGGCTTCCAATGGCTGGTAGCAGTCAGTGTTGCCGGATAGATTGATGGGGCGGCACACATAACCGGGCTTGCAGAGTTCTTCGCGCAGTCGGTCGACGAGGCCGGTGCGTGCGATCAGTCGCGTCTCGAAATCGATGCCTGGCGATAGGTCCCAATAGGCGTGGCTGGGCCTTGCATAGCAGTAAATGCAGCCGTGTTCGCAGCCCCGGTAAGGGTTCAGTGAACGGTCGAAGGGCAGGTCGGGGGAGCGATTCCAAGACAGGGCGCTCTTGCTCGGCTCATCGCTGACCAGAGTGGCGATGCGCTCGGGCACGGCGTCCTGCCACCAGCCGTCGTCGACGGTTTCGCTGATGCTCGGGGCGAAGCGGTTGGGCGGATCATACGTGGCGCCGCGTCCCTTGCGGAGACGAGGCGGTTGGCGGATCGCCATGAGGCACCTCTATACTGTATTTGTATACAGTATAGAGGTGCCCTGAAAAGTCACAAGCCAAAACCGGGGCGATCTCTTACAGCAGGTGGCCAGGGTTGTGTAGTTCGCGTTCATCGGCCGGCGGCGGCGTCCACTGATAGATCCAGGTTTCGGTGAGTGGCTTGTCGCCGGCCTTGAGATAGACCCGCAGGTTGATCGGGGCGGTGCCGTCATCCGGGGGCACGACATCGAACATCGCCCGGTAACCCTGGATGGCATCCAACGGCCGGGCCGAAGTGATCTCGATGCGTCCGGAGGAGTTTTCGATGACCGGCACGACCTCGACCTCCTGATCGGCATCGAAGGGGAACGGGCCACCCTGGAAGTCGATCACGAAGCGCCAGCTGAAGTACTCGCGGGCCTTGCCGACCTCGCCGCCGATGCCGGTACGGGTCGCCACGCAGCGGGCCAGGTCGGTCTGTGCGGGCGGACGGTCGCGCCAGAAGATGCGATAGCCGAAGAGCATTTCGCTGCCGGGTTTGACTGGCTCGTCGGGATTCCAGAAGGCGACGATATTGTCGAACGTCTCATCGAGAGTGGGAATCTCGATCAACTGGACGGAGCCCTTGCCCCAGTCGGACTTGGGCTCGATCCAGACCGAGGGACGACGATCATAGAAGACTCCGTCATCCTGATAATGATCAAAATTGCGGTCGCGCTGGAGCAGGCCGAAGCCCTGCGGATTCTCGTCGGCATAGGCATTGAAGCGAAGCTGTGGCGGGTTGACCAGGGGCCGCCATAGCCACTCGCCATTGCCGGTATGCATCGATAGACCGTCCGCGTCATGGATTTCTGGACGCCAGTCCCAATTGGCCTGCTGGTCGTTCTCGCCGACCATGTACATGCTGGTCAGCGGGGCGATACCCAGGCGTTCGATGGACTTGCGTGGATAGAGCGCCGAATCGATTTCCATGACTACGCCGTCGTTGACGGTGATCGCGAAACGGTAGGCGCCGGTGATGCTGTCGGATTCGAGCAGCGCATAGACATTGACCACGTCGCTCTGATCGGCAGGCTGCTCGAGCCAGAAACGTGTGAAGTCGGGGAACTCCTCGGGCCGGTCGAGCCCGGTATCGATCGCCAGGCCGCGCGCCGACATGCCGTATTGCATGGAGCCGCTGACGGCGCGAAAGTAGCTGGCGCCGAGGAAGGCCATCATGTCGCGCTGCCAGTCATCCTTGTAGAACAGCCGGAAGCCGGCGAAGCCCAAGTCATCGGGCAGTTTCTCGCCATCGATGCCCGACTTGCCGTAGTTGAACAGTGAGGGATCGTAGGCGATCTGCTGGGATTGGCCGTCGACGATCTCATAGATCTTGACCGGCTTCTTGAAGTACAGCCCCAGATGAAAGAGCTCCGCGCGGTAGCGAGACTGCTCGTCATCCGCCCAGATATCGTGATCCTTGCTGAAGCTAATCGCCTGGTACTCATCCCAGCTCATGTCCTGAAGCTGGGGTGGTAGATTGGGCCTGGCACCTTCGCTGGCCTGATCGGAGATATGCTGGGCCAGGCCCTTGAGCCAGGCAAAGCTGAACGATTCGCTGGGACCGATGGTCTTGGTCGAGCCATCGACAGCGGCGAGGACCGTGGAGATAGGCAGAAAGGCGCTGCCCAACACACTGGTGGCCTTCAAGAAATCACGTCGGTTCATCGTGCTCTTCCCTGGAACGAGATGGGGTCCATGCACCGCGTCTGCGGTGCGCGTACGACCAGTCCGAAGCGGGACGCCGCAAGACGAGCGATAGCGCCCGAAGGCAACCGCAACGAACCTATGTTAACGATCAATGTATAGTGCCGGTAATGCTTGGCGCGGGCTACCCATGCCATGCACACCGGCGACGGCATGGACCCTACAGACGCAGAGTGATCCCCCCTTCGATATAGCGACCCTGGGTATTATAGCCATCAGCCAACTGGTAATCCTTATCGAACGCATTCTCCAGTTTGGCGGAAAGCTCGATCTTCGGCGTGACCTGCCAGGCAGTGCGCAGGTCGACCACGCCGTAGCCGGCGATGGTGGTATCGCCGTACGGGAAGGAGAACTGCGTATCGCGGCGATCGCCCGCAGCCCGCAGCGTGGCACCGATGGACCAGGCGGCGAGCGTGTAATCGGCGTCGACACGGCCGAAGGCCCGGGCGCGCCGCTTGAGGCGGTCGCCGGTATCGTGATTCTCGGGGTCCTGGTAGGTCAGGCTGGCGTGCAGGGCGAGGCCTGAATGCTGCCAGCCGCCGCTCAATTCGACGCCACGGATGCGCGATTCATCCACGTTATAGGGGATGTAAGTCACCGAGTCGTAGCTGATCAGATCGTCGATGCGACTCTCGAAGACGCTGACTCGTGCGTCCCACGGGCCGCGATTCAGGGCCCAGAAGGCCTCCAGCGTCTTCGAAGTTTCGGCGTCGAGATCGGGGTTGGTGCCGTAAGGTCCGTAGAGATCGATCAGGTTGGGGGCCTTGAACGCGGTGCCGTAGCTGAGCCCTACGCGCTGAAACTGGGTCAGATGGTAGGCATAACCCAGATTGCCGGTGGTCTCGGCACCGAAACGCGAATCGTCGTCGTAGCGCAGCGAGCCTGACACTTCGTGGGCGCCATAGTGGCGTTGGGCCATGGCATACAGGCCGTAGTTCTCGCGGCTGTCCTTCCGGTACCGAGAGCCATAAGCGTAGTCGTCGTAATCGAGTCGCTCTTCCCGGTAGTCGATGCCCAGCAGATCGACGCCATGGGTGCGCGTGAAACGGTGCTGCAGACCTAACTCGTTGCGGTGCGATTCGGCGCGGCTGTTGCGCGTTCCGTCATAGTGCTCGGTACGCTGCTCGTCGAAATGACCGGCGGTGAGGATCATGTCCCAGTCGTTGGCGAGCGCTACATCGACTCGTCCGCCGAAGGTCTGCAGATAACCCTGGGTTCGGCAGTCCTGAGAGGCCCCGAGAGCGCCGACTGGATAGCAGTCGTCGTAGTCGGTATCGACGTTCTGGCGCAGGGCGTTGAAGCTGAGCTCGATCCGCTCACTGAAGCGGTGGGAGAGACCCAATTGGCCGCCTTCGCGCTCGAAGCTGTCTCGCTCGCCGCTGGTGTCGGCGCGGGTCGCGTTGAAGCCGTCGCTGTCGCGGCGGAAAAGGCTGGCATTCAGGCGTGTGTCGCCGTCACCCGTGGAGACGAACAGCTGCTGCTTGTTGGTGCTGTTTTCGCCCGCTCTCAAGTCCAGCGTCGCCTGGGTGCCTTGGCCGCCGTGCCGGGTGAATATCTGGATCACCCCGCCGATGGCATCCGCGCCGTAGGCCGCCGCGCGCGGGCCGCGCACGATCTCGATGCGATCGATCGCTTCCGGTGGTAGAAATTCCAGGCTGGCGCCGCCGCTGGTCGCCGAGTTGATGCGTACCCCGTCGACGAGAATCAGGGTGTGGTCGGATTCGCTGCCGCGCAAGAACAGGCTCGACTGGGCGCCCGGTCCGCCATTCTGGGTCAGCTCGATACCGGCGCGACCCTGCAGCAGTTCGACCACCGAGTCAGGTTGCAGGCGCTCGATTTCGGCACGCCCGATGACGGTGGTGCTGGCCATCACATCGGCTTGTGACTGGGGCAGACGGTTGGCCGTGACCTGAATAGTGTTCAGACGCTGTTCGGCGGCCTGCGCCGTAGTGAGCAGCGTGGTAGCGGTTGCCAGCCCGACAGCCAGCCAGAGTGGGGGTTGGTTGTATTGCATGGAATGATCCTCAAGCGCGCAAAGCCAATACGCGATGAGGAGGACACAGGGTGACGACAGCCCGGGAAGGGCCGCGACGCGATCGCTCGCAATGAGGGAGTTAAGGACCACGCACGCCGGTCGCCACTGGCGAAGCCCTCCGCATCAGCCAGTGAAGAGACCCAGGCCGGTCTCCGGACTGACGCGCGCGAGGCTGGTTGGCCAGACAGCGTGGCTCTGCTGCCTCGCATCGATAACGCCTTCCCACCCGTAAGGGCAGTGGCTTTTGAATCGGACCGACACCGGCGTTGCCGGTCAATCCGATTGTTCGTCATCGATAAACGCGAACACCGTTGCGGGGGCAGTGCGGGGATCTCACCCGCTTCCCGAGCACCTGTGTCTCGACGGTCGGGAATTCTGCGGGTGGGTGGGGGTCAAGTCAACGCTGGCGGATATAGCGTCAAGCTATCGGCCGCTGGTGTTTTTCGGGCAAAAGAAGCCCGGTCGTCCTTGACCGGGCATCGCGCTGTGCATCCTTGCTGTCCCGTTGGGCTTGTCCCTGCTCAACGCCCTAACAATGGCACAGCCAAGAAATATTGCTTTTAACGTGGGTTAATTATTCGCAAAAAAGGCGATGCCTTGCTAAAGCCATCTGGCCGGGCCGGCTTGTCGGGTCTAAAAGCGTTGGGCCATGCTCGCGTGACCCTTCAGCCGGCGCTGACCGCCCTTGCCGTGCCGGCTCGAGCCGGAGCGGGTCGTCGCTGATCGCGCCGTCGATCCCCCAGCTACGCAGCCGGCGATAGATGTCACGATCGTTGACGGTGTAGCACAGCAACCGATAGGGGCTGGCGGCGATGGCCTGTGCGAGCGCCGGCTTCAGGCGCCGCCAGTCGACATGCAGGCTATAGGCATCGAGCGCCTCGGCCTGCCCCAGCCAGTTGCGGGGCAGTTTGTCATGGAGCAGACCCAGGCGCAGCCGCTGCGCGTCCGCTTGCATGCGTCGCGCCGCACGCAACGCACGACTATCGAACGATGAGACGATCAGCCGTTCGGCGGGCAGGTGCTGCAGCGTCGGGGGCAGGGCGGCGGCGACCAGTGCCTCGGCATCGCGACCGCGTCCGACCTTGATCTCCAGGTTGAGGCCCAGGCCCAGGCGCTCGATCAGCGCCAGCATTTCGTCGAGCGTCGCCATGCCTTCGCCGGCAAACGCGGGCGAGAACCAGCGTCCGGCGTCGAGCCGCCGGGCCGCCGCCAGATCGAGCCGGCTCAGGCGTCCGCCGGCCCCGGCGCAGCGTTTCACTCCGCTGTCGTGCCAGATCACCGGGGTACCGTCGCCGAGCAGCTGGACATCGAGTTCGACCCAGCGACAGCCGGCATCATGGGCCGCCTGTACTGCGGCCAGGGTGTTCTCGGGCGCGTGCGCCGACAGCCCGCGGTGAGCGATCAGCATCGGAGCCGCGTCGACGAGTGAATCAGGCGTATCGGGTAGACTGGCGGTCATGGCAGGCGCCCTCCGTTATGGCGTCGTTCGGCCGCTGCCTCCAGAGCTTGCTTTTCAGCGGCAATCGGCAAGCGGCCGTAGCGTATCACTTTCTTACTGGCGTACGGGCCCTTGTTGGTGTGCGGACCGGTCTGAAGCGGGTTTATTGCCATTGTGTGAGCGTCGGCTTGTAAGGAAAGCGACGAAAGCAATGGCGACGATGTGCTAGGCTGCGACGCCGGATTTAGGGGGCTGAGGAGCGGATAAGTCATGAAAGTAGTCAATGTGAAGGACAAAACACAGCGCGAAGCTTGCCTGGCGCGGCTGTGCGTCGAGGTCTTCGGTCGCGAAGCAGGCATCGCGCCGCTGGCGAGTTTTGCCGGTACCCTGGGGATCCTGATGCGTCAGGAAGCGGCTCAGGTCCTGGCGCTGACCGATCGTGACAGCCGGCCGGTGGCGCTGGCCCTGCTGGTGCTCGATGCCGAGGGTCGCAGCATGGAACTGGCGATGCTGCAAAGCCTGCCCAGCGACAGTGTCATCCAGCCCGCCGAGGCGCTGGTCAGCGAACTGGCAAAAAAGGCGCCCTTGCGAGTCAACGCCGGCGATGCCGAGCAGGAGGCGATGTTCACGCGCTGTGGCATCGAGCGCTGGTTCGACGATTCGCGCGGGCTGCGCGTCGGCCTGGGGCCCAAGCATCCCGCCAGGGAGCTCGATGAGCTGCCGCAGAGCCTGGGGTTCGATCAGGGCGCGATCATTCAGTCGTTCAAGCAGGATCGCGAAGTCTTCGAAGGCTACAAGCAGCGCTTCGTTACTGGGCTCGAGAAATTTCCCGAAACGCTTTAGGACCGGCCACGACGCGATTCTGGCCTTGCCCGCCGTGCGCTTGTATGGTGAGTCGATCTCCGCGAGCAATAAAAGGAAGCGTTGCGTCATGGCCAAGCGAATCCAGTTTTCCCGCACCGGCGGCCCCGAGGTCCTGGAATACGTCGATAGCGATCCCGGTGAACCCGGGGCTGGCGAAGTGCGGGTCAAGAATCACGCGGTGGGCCTCAACTTCATCGACATCTATTTTCGTACCGGACTCTACCCGGCACCGAGCCTGCCTTCGGGGCTGGGTACCGAGGGTGCGGGCGTCGTCGATGCCGTTGGCGAGGGCGTTACCCACTTGAAGCCCGGCGATCGCGTCGCCTACGCTCAGGGCCCGCTGGGCGCCTATGCCGAACTGCATGTGCTGCCGGCTGAAAAAGTCGTGGAACTGCCCGATAGCATCGACTTCGAGACTGCTGCGGCGACGATGCTCAAGGGCCTGACCACCCAGTATCTGTTGCGCCAGACCCATCGCGTCGAGCAGGGCGAGACGATTCTGTTCCATGCCGCTGCCGGCGGGGTCGGGTCGATCGCCTGTCAGTGGGCCCGTGCGCTGGGCGTCAAGCTGATCGGCACCGTCGGCTCGGCGGAAAAGGCCGAACTGGCGATCAAGAACGGCGCCTGGGCGACCATCGACTACACCCGCGAAAACGTCGTCGAGCGCGTGCGCGAGTTGACCGATGGGGCGATGGTGCCGGTGGTCTACGATTCGGTCGGCAAGGACACTTGGGAAACCTCGCTGGACTGCCTGCAGAAGCGTGGTCTGATGGTCAGTTTCGGCAACTCCTCGGGCGCGGTCGAAGGCATCAATATCGGCATCCTCAACCAGAAGGGCTCGCTGTTCGCCACGCGGCCGAGCCTCAACGGCTACGCCGATACCCGCGAGCGTTTCGAAGCGATGTGTCAGGACCTGTTCGAAGTGCTGGCAAGCGGCCAGGTGAAGGTCGATATCGCGCAACGCTTCCCGCTGGAAAAGGCCGGCGAGGCTCAGCAGGCGCTGGCCTCACGGCAGACGACTGGCTCGACCGTGCTGTTGCCGTAAAGTCGTTCGCGGTGTGTGAATTGGCTTAGGCGGGGAGCGACACCGCGCCAGTGTATATCAAGGTGGTGCGCTAGACGCGGCAAGCCGCCAAGACGTTGACGTTACCGAGCGAGTCAAAACCCAACGCCCCGGCCAATTGGTCGGGGCGTTGGGTTGAGCCGACGTGCGAGCCGCGCGCTTAACCGGCTGCGTGCCAGACCACCTTGTCCTTCTCGGTGGCGAAGGCATCGAAGGCGAAATCGTCGACGCTGAGCATCTCCAGTACTTCCTGCTCATAAGCGCGCATGAAGGCGGCGTCTTCTTCATTGACCAGGCCCGCTTCCACCGCCGCTTCGAGGCGTTGCTCGGGGTGCAGCGCTTCGGCGGGCAGCTCACCCTTGGCGTAGGCCTTGCCGATCGCCCGGTACAGCGGCTCGGCACGCGGATAGTCGGCGAGCAGGGCGTTGTAGCGGGCCAGCGGGTTGTCCTGTTCCTCTTCCTGCTGGGTGCTCCAGGTATTGGCGATCAGCTTGGCACGCAACGGCGTGGCGGTGGAGATCGCCTGGGCGATCTCCCGGGTCAGGGTGTCGTCCGGCTTGCGCCACTTGCGTCCCAAGGGCAGCACGATCGCCGCCAGGGCCTTGGCCATGCCGCGATTGGGCAGGTTGTCGAAGAGTTCGATGAAGGCCTGCTCGGCACGGTAGAGCAGCGTACGGCAGCTGTAGTGGAACAGCGCCGCCTCGTGCTCGACGTTGTCCTCCTCGTGCCACTGCTTGATCAGCATCGAAGCCAGGTACAGATTCGAGAGTACATCGCCGAGGCGGGCCGAGAGCATCTCGCGCTTCTTGAGACTCGAGCCCAGGCTGGCCATGGCGGCGTCGGCGCACAGCCCAAAGCCGGCCGACAGACGCACGATATCCCGTGCGTAGGGCGTGGCGACCTCGTCGAAGGGTACGCTGGGCCGCGACAGGCCGAGACCCTGGGTCAGGGCGCGGGCGGCGTTGCCGAAGATCAGCCCGGCATGGCGGAAGAACACGCGGTCGAAGGCCTGCTGATCGTCGTTGTCCTTGGCCGCGAGCTCCTCGAGTACGTAGGGGTGGCAGCGGATCGCCCCCTGGCCGAAGATCATCAGATTGCGGGTCATGATGTTGGCGCCTTCGACGGTGATCGACACCGGCACCGCGCTCCAGCCCAGCCCCAGGTAATTGCGCGGTCCAAGCGTCACCGCCTTGCCGCCGTGCACGTCCATGGCATCGCCGAGCATGCTGCGCTGGAACTCGGTGAGCTGGCTCTTGAGGATCGCCGAAGGCACCGATGGCTTGACGCCATGATCAATCAGGTTGGCGGTCTGCATCACCGCGGCCTGGGCGATATAGGCATGTGCGGTGAGTCGCGCCAGCGGCTCCTGTACGCCTTCCATCTCGGCGACCGGGAGATTGAACTGGCGACGAATGCGGGTGAAGCCGCCCGACCAGCCGGCCGCATAGCGGCCCACACCGGCGGCGCCCGAGGGCAAGGTGATGCAACGGCCCACCGACAGGCACTCGACCAGCATGCGCCAGCCGTGGCCGGCCATTTCGGGGCCGCCGATGATGTAGTCGAGCGGGATGAACACGTCCTTGCCGACGATCGGCCCGTTCATGAACGGGCTGCCGATCGGATGGTGACGGCGGCCGATCTCCATGCCCGGCGTCTCGCGGGGGATCAGTGCGCAGGTGATGCCCAGGTCGCTCTCGTCGCCGAGCAGCTTGTCGGGATCGAACATGCGAAATGCCAGGCCGACCACGGTGGCGATCGGGGCGAGGGTGATCCAGCGCTTTTCGAAGGTCAGCTTGAGGCCCAGGACCTCCTCGCCATTGTGCATGCCACGGCAGACCACCCCGACATCGGGCAGTGAGGTGGCGTCGGAACCGGCACGCGGCCCGGTCAGGCCGAAGCAGGGAATGTCGCGGCCGTCGGCGAGACGCGGCAGATAATGATTCTTCTGCTCCTCGGTGCCGTATTTGAGCAGCAACTCGCCCGGCCCCAGTGAATTGGGCACGCCGACCGAGATCATCAGCGTCTCGTTGACCACCAGCTTCTGCAGTACCGCCGATTGCGCCTTGGCCGAGAAGCCCAGACCGCCGTACTGCTTGGGGATGATCATGCCGAAGAAACCTTCCCGACCCAGGTAGTTCCACAGCGCCTCGGGCAGGTCGGCGCGTTCGCGGGCAATCTCCCAGCTGTTGCACATGCCGGCCGCCACCGAGCATTGATGCTCGAGGAAGTGACGTTCTTCATCCCTGAGGCCGTCGTTGCGATAGTCGAGCAGACGCTGCCACTGCGGACGCCCCGAGAACAACTCGCCATCCCAGGAAACGCTGCCGGCCTCGAGTGCCGAGCGTTCGGTATCGGAGACCTTGGGTGCGGCTTTCTTGAAAGCGGCGAACAGGCGGGGCGTTAGCCAGCGGCGGCGCAGTGCCGGCAGTCCGCAGGCGGCAATTGCCGCGCTTGCGATCAAGAGCAGGACACCGACCACCGGGGCGCCCACCAACAGGCCGATCAGGCCCAGTACGCCGGTTACGGCGACGGCGGCCAGGGCACCGGCTTCGCGTTGCATGACGATTATGAGGCCGACAAGGGCCAGGACGATCAGCAGAGCTTCGAGCATGGAGCGTCTCCAGAGGGCATGCAGCAATGAGCTGGCGGACTGTATTCGAACGGTTGTTTGAATGTGTTCAGGTTAGTGGATTTGTTGGCTGCTGCCTAGTCCTGACGGCCATCCAAAGCTAAACACGCGCGCACAAAAAAGCCCCGCAGAGCGGGGCGCAAGGGGAAAGCTTCGAGGCCATTCAGGCCTGGCGCGCGGGGGCTCCGCGCGCAGGGGTGTCGTCGGCGACGAAGTAGGGCACGTCGGCCTTGGCCAGCGGTTCCCGGCCGCGAACCTTGTCGGCCATCTTCTCGGCGATCATGATCGTCGGCGCGTTAAGATTGCCGGTGGTGATCAGCGGCATGATCGAGGCGTCGATCACCCGTAGCCCCTCGAGGCCGTGAACGCGTCCGGCACCGTCGACCACCGCCATGTCGTCATAGCCCATCTTGCAGGAGCCAGCCGGGTGATAGGCGGTCTCGGCATGCTGGCGGACGAACTCATCGAGCTCGGCGTCGCTCTGTACGTCAGGCCCCGGCGAGATCTCGCGGCCGCGATATTCGTCCATCGCCGGCTGAGCGATGATCTCGCGGGTGATGCGGATCGCATCGCGGAACTCCTGCCAGTCCTTGTCATGACACATGTAGTTGAACAGGATGCTGGGTGCGGCCTTGGGGTCGCGCGAGGTCAGGCGAATTCGCCCGCGACTCATCGAGCGCATCGAGCCGACGTGGGCCTGGAAGCCATGCGCCTGGACCGCGCTCTTGCCGTTGTAGCTGATGGCGATCGGCAGGAAGTGGTACTGCAGGTTGGGCCATTCTTCGCCGTCGTTGGTGCGAATGAAGCCGGCCGCCTCGAACTGGTTGCTGGCGCCGATGCCGGTGCCGTTGAACAGCCATTCGGCGCCAATCTTGGGCTGGTTGTACCACTTGAGCGCTGGATACAGCGAGATCGGCTTCTTGCATTCGATACTGGATGTACATCTCCAGATGGTCCTGAAGATTCTCGCCGACCCCGGGCAGTTCGTGTACCACGGGGATGTCGAACTCCTTGAGATGCTCGGGATTGCCGACCCCCGAGCGCAACAGAATCTGCGGCGAGGCGATGGCGCCGCCGCACAGCAGAACCTCGCGCCGCGCGCGAACCTCCTGGGCTTGGCCTTTGCGAGTATAAGCCACGCCCACCGCACGCTTGCCCTCGAACAGGATGCGATCGGTCAGCGCATGGGTCTCGATGGTCAGGTTGGCGCGCTGCTTGGCGATGTCCAGATAGCCCCGCGCCGTGGACGCGCGGCGACCATTGGGCGTGGTGGTGCGGTCCATCGGGCCGAAGCCTTCCTGCTGATAACCGTTGACGTCCTCGGTGGCGGGGTAGCCAGCCTCGATGCCGGCCTGGATGAAGGCGCCGTAGAGTTCGTTGTTGTCCTGCTTGGGGGTGGCCACCGAGACCGGGCCATCGCCGCCGTGATAGTCGTTGGGGCCGATGTCGCGGGTCTCGGCGCGCTTGAAGTAGGGCAGGCACTCGAGATAGTTCCAGTCCTCGAGCCCGGGCGTCTTGGCCCAGCTGTCGTAGTCCAGCGCATTGCCACGCAGATAGCACATGCCGTTGATCAACGACGAGCCGCCCAGCCCCTTGCCACGCCCGCACTCCATGCGCCGGTCGTTCATGTAGGGCTCGGGATCGGTTTCGAAGGCCCAGTTGTAGCGCTTGCCCTGGAGTGGATAAGCGAGTGCCGCCGGCATCTGGGTGCGAAAGTCGAACCGGTAGTCCGGGCCGCCGGCCTCGAGCAGCAACACCTGAACATCGGGGTCCTCGGTGAGCCGGGTGGCCAGCACATTGCCCGCCGAACCGGCGCCGATGATGATGTAGTCGTATTCGCGAGCCTGCGTCATGAGCGGCCCTCCTTTGGTGTTTCAGCGTGACACGGTGAATCAGCCGGGGCCGGGCCTGGCGGCCCGGCCTCATGGCGGCGGGGCTTTAGAAGACGGCCGGGAAGGGCCCCATCTCGATCTGCACGGACTTGATCTGGGTGTACTGGTCGAGCGAGGCGAGACCGTTCTCGCGGCCGATGCCCGATTCCTTGTAACCGCCGACCGGCATCTCGGCCGGGGAGTCGCCCCAGGTGTTGATCCAGCAGATACCCGCCTCGAGCGATGGATGACCCGGTGGGCGCGGTTGAGGTGCTCGGTGAACAGGCCGGCGGCCAGCCCGTAGTGGGTGTCGTTGGCGCGACGCACCACTTCGTCCTCGTCGTCGAACACCAGGATCGACATCACCGGGCCGAAAATCTCTTCGCGGACGATCTGCATGTCGTCGCGGCAATCGGTGAACACCGTCGGCGCGGCCCAGGCGCCCTTGGCATACTCGTCGTGCGTCCAGCGCTCGCCACCGATCAGCAGACGAGCGCCTTCGCGCTTGCCGGCCTCGAGATAGCCGACCACCTTCTCGAGATGCTCGAAGCTGACCAGCGGGCCGAAGTTGCTGGTCTCGTCCAGCGGATCGCCGGCCTTGATGCGCTTGACGCGCTCGAGGATCTTGGCTTCGAAGGCGCTCTTGACCGAGCGATGGACGAAGACCCGGGTGCCGTTGGTGCAGACCTGACCGCTGGAATAGAAGTTGGCCATCATCGCGGCATCGGCGGCGCGATCGAGATCGGCATCGTCGAAGACGATCAGCGGCGACTTGCCGCCGAGTTCCATGGTCACTTCCTTGAGTGTCGAGCCGGCCGCGGCGGCCATGACCTTCTTGCCGGTGCCGGCTTCGCCGGTAAAGGTGATCTTGTCGATGTCACCATGGTTGGTGAGCATCTCGCCGACCCGACCGTCGCCGTGGACGATATTGAAGACACCATCCGGCAGGCCGGCTTCGGTGAGGATCTCGGCCAGCTTCATGGTGCTCAGCGGGGTGACTTCGCTGGGCTTGAAGACCACCGCGTTGCCGGCGGCCAGTGCCGGCGCGCTCTTCCAGCAGGCGATCTGGATCGGGTAGTTCCAGGCGCCGATGGCACCGATCACACCCAGCGGCTCGCGACGGGTATAGACGAAAGAGTCTTCGCGCAGCGGAATCTGCCGGCCTTCGATGGCCGGGGCGAGGCCAGCGTAGTATTCCAGCGAGTCAGCGCCGGTGACGATATCGACGCTGGTGGTTTCGCTGATCGGCTTGCCGGTGTCCAGCGTCTCCAGATGGGCGATCTCGTCGTTGCGCTCGCGCAGCAGAGCGACGGCGCGATGCAGGATACGGCTGCGCTCGAGGCCGGTCATGGCCGCCCAGGCTCTTCTGGCCTTGGCGGGCCGAGGCGACGGCGCTATCGACATCCGCCTGCGAGGCCTGCTGAATGCTTGCCAGAACTTCGCCGTTGGCGGGGTTGATGGTATCGAAGGTTTCGCTGGATGTGGCGTCCACCCGACGTCCGCCGATGTACAGTTGCTGTGTCTGTAGTGTTGTCATGGAATCCTCCCTAAGTGCGTCTGGCCGGCCGCGAGTGAGTCGCCGGTCAGGCGAAACACGCTCTTTGAGCCAGTTGTTCGTCCAGGTAGTCATAGGCCAGGCGGCGTGCACGGTCGACGTCGAGGCCTTCCGGCGCCAGCGCACCGCGCAGCCATAGCCCATCGATCATCGCCGCCAGGCCGCGTGCGGCGCGGCGTGCGTCCTGCTTGTCCAGGCAACGCCGAAACTGGCTACTCAAGTTGGAGTACAGGCGCCGGTCGTTGACTCGTTGCAAGCGTTGCAGCTCGTGCTGATGCATGCTCGAGGCCCAGAATGCCAGCCAGGTCTTCATCACCGATTGATTAACCTGGCTGCGGTCGAAGTTGCCGTCGATGATGGCGCGAATGTGCGCTTCCGGCGTGTCCGCAGTGACAGTGGCGCGGCGGCTTGCCACGGCATTGCCCAGGTCGTTGAGAATCTGGCGCATGGTGGACTCGAGCAGGCCATCCTTGCCGCCGAAGTAATGACTGATGATGCCGGCCGAGACGCCCGCGTGCTTGGCGATACGGGCCACGGTGGCATCGGCCAGACCGACCTCGTCGATCGCACTCATGGTCGCCTTGATCAGTTGCTGACGGCGAATCGGCTCCATTCCGACTTTGGGCACCGGGCATTTCTCCTTTGCTGAGTCGCCCCAGGCTGAGCGGCACTCGTTGAAAGGGCCGTTTTTCCGCTCAACGCCTCGATGGCATATAGTGTGAAATGTTTTTATTGAACATTCAATCAATAAAAATATATTGTATAGTTGAATGCGAAGTCGAGTATCGCATAATTCAGCGTTATTGGACTGCCTGCTACCGTCCTGGTGGCGGGCCCTACACGCAGGAGATAGTCAATGCACGACAAGACCTCAATCAAAATGCTGGCCGGTGGCCTGATGGCCGTTGCCTCTCCCCTGACCTTGGCGGCCGTGCCTGAAAGCTGTCAGAGCGTCCATTTCGCCGAGGTCGGCTGGACCGATATCACCGCGACCACGGCCTTGACCACCGAAGTGCTGGAAGGTCTGGGTTACGAGGCCAAGAGCGATACAGTCTCGGTGCCGATCGCTTATTCGGGAATGAAGAACGGCGACTTCGATGTCTTCCTCGGTAACTGGATGCCGTCGATGGCGTCAATCAGCGATCCCTACATCGATAAGGGCGAGGTCGACCGTGTGGCCGCCAACCTCGAGGGCGCCAAGTACACACTGGCCGGTGCCGCAATACGTTTATGATGCCGGCGTGACCTCGGTGGCCGATCTCGACGATCATGCCGACAAGTTCGGCCAGCGTCTCTACGGTATCGAGGCCGGCAACGACGGTAACATGATCATCCAGGAGATGATCGACGACGACGCCTTCGGCCTCGGCGACTGGCAGCTCGTGGACTCCTCCGAGGCGGGGATGCTTGCCGAGCTCAAGGCCAAGACCACCAGCGACGAATGGATGGTCTTTCTGGGTTGGGAGCCGCACCCGATGAATACCAACTTCGACATGGCCTACCTGAAAGGCGCCGACGACTATTTCGGCCCCGACCTGGGCGGTGCGACGGTGTATACCAATACCCGTAGCGGCTATGTGGAAGAGTGCCCCAACGTGGGGCAGCTGCTCGAAAACCTGAGCTTCACGCTGGAGATGGAAAACCAGATCATGGGCGGCGATCATGGACGACGGGGAGCAGCCCTCGGCGGCAGCGCGTAGCTGGCTACAGAATAACCCGCAGGTACTCGATGGCTGGCTCGAGGGGGTGTCCACCGTCGATGGCGAAGAGGGCCTGCCGGCGGTCAAGCAGGCGCTGAACATCAGCGAATAAAGGCAGCCGGCTCGGGACTTGTCACGCCGGCGACGCGCGTGCATAATTCGCCCCCGCTGGCGGTTGTCGCGATCCGTCGTGATGAATCCCAGCCGGCATGGCTACGTAGCTCAGCTGGTTAGAGCACATCACTCATAATGATGGGGTCCCCTGTTCGAATCAGGGCGTAGCCACCAGATATCGCAAACGCCTATCGGTTTTCCCGATGGGCGTTTTTTATGCGCGTCTGACGGCCCGGCGAGAGGCTGGGCCTTGACGCGCGAGCCTCGATCCGTATACTACGCCGCGTGCTCCGGCAATGTTCCCCGATAGCTCAGTTGGTAGAGCAAATGACTGTTAATCATTGGGTCGCAGGTTCGAGTCCTGCTCGGGGAGCCATCATGCAAGGTTTGATCGTTGTCCGGTCGCACACGGTATTCGCTATTCCCCGATAGCTCAGTTGGTAGAGCAAATGACTGTTAATCATTGGGTCGCAGGTTCGAGTCCTGCTCGGGGAGCCAAGCCTACGAATACCACCGCATCCGTCGTTCCCCGATAGCTCAGTTGGTAGAGCAAATGACTGTTAATCATTGGGTCGCAGGTTCGAGTCCTGCTCGGGGAGCCAACGACGCTGGCGCGAGATGCGCTGGCGCCTGATCGGCAATGGCCGACTCTTTTCCTCATTAATGCTTTCTTCCCTGGTGTTTTTGTCTTCCTTTGGCTTCAGGTGATTTCCTGCAATCAATCACTCGTTGATGGCTGCGCTGATCAACGCCAATGGGGCATGATCGTTTCGTTGCCTTCCAGTGTCTGGCGGGTCATGGCCAGCACTTCATCGACGGGGATCCGCACATAATCCTGCTCCAGGCCGCTGGCGTCGATTACTCGACCGTCCCACGTCACGATATCCAGATCGATGGTCCGAGGCCCCGATTTTATCGGTCCGCGGATGCGCCCGAGGCGATCCTCGATACGCTTGAGGTAGGCGCGAAAGCTCGCACAATCGAGGGTCGTGGCGACCAGAAAGGCGCCATTGAGGAAGTCGGCCTGATTCTGATAACCCACTGGTTTCGTCTCGATGATTGTTGAACTGGCAATCAGGCGGCATTCTGCGGTCAGGATAGCGCGTGCCTGCTCGATATGACGCTGCGGATCGATATTGGATCCCACGGAGATAAGACACTGATGTTCGTCTGGATGCATGGCGGTCCCTTTGCGTTATTCGACTAGCTGACTGTGTAGTGAGTGGCGTGTCAAGTCCCCGCTATCAGCGCGCGGCAGATGCGATAACCATGATATGCTTCGCTCGTTTGCCATGACCGGCCCGCTTGTCGACGTTGCCGCTGTAATCGTTGCGCTACGCTTGGCAGAACCGGCACTTGAACCTGTTTTGATCCAATGAGGGATTGGAATGTCAGAGCACCCCCCCAGTCGCGAAGCGGCGGAACAAGCTGTGCGTACCCTGATTCAATGGGCCGGTGACGATCCTGATAGAGAGGGGTTGCTGGATACCCCGGCGAGGGTTGTACGTGCCTACGAAGAATTTTTTGCTGGCTATAATGCCGATCCGACCGCGATTCTCGAGCGTACATTCTCGGAGGTCGAAGGCTACGACGAGATGATCGTGATGAACGACATCCGCTTCGAGAGCCATTGCGAGCATCATATGGCGCCGATTATCGGCAAGGCCCATATCGGCTATATCCCTGATCGGCGGGTGGTGGGCATTTCCAAGCTGGCGCGTCTGGTCGAGGTCTATGGCAAGCGGCTGCAGATCCAGGAAAAGATGACCGTGCAGATTGCCGATACGCTGCACGAGGTACTGCGTCCGCTGGGCGTCGGCGTGGTCATCGAAGCCTCGCACCAGTGCATGACCACGCGTGGCGTTCACAAGCCCGGCGCGAGTCTGGTGACCAGTCGCATGCTCGGTAGTTTCCGCAAGGACCCGGCAACGCGTCGCGAGTTTCTGCGCATGCTGAGTCTTTCCGGTAGCGATCCGCTCGCCAATACTTGAGGCCGGCTACCAGCGGAGCATTGCCTTCGCCGGTCACTCCGGCGGGTTCTGAGTCCGGCTCAGGGCGCGAGGTGATGCTCCGCGACCAGGCGTTTGAGAAGCGGGGCCATCTGTGGACCGTGCAGGAAACGCCAGAGCGCCTCGCTGCGTACCGGGCCGACGCCAGCGGCGTGTTGCCACTGATCGGAAGTTTGTTGTCTCAGTTCGGCGAGGCTCAGCGTCGGGCTGGCCTGGCTGAGCACCTCTTCATCGACCGGCGGAAGCCCTAGTGCTTGAAGCCAGTCGATGGCTGGACGCTGGCGGGTACCCTCGAAGGTTTCTTGCCACTGCTTGGCACGCGCCTTGCCGACGCCCGGTAGCGTTTCGAGGACAGCTCGATCGAGCGTTTGCCAGCCGAGCAGGTCGTCGATCAGGCCACTTTCGACCAACTGTCGCCAGGTGCCTTCGCCAATGCCGGTCATGTCGAGCCCCTGATCGCTCGATAACCAGTCCAGCCGTGCGACGAACTGCTCGCGGCATCCCGGGCTTGGCGCCAGACAACTCCAGGGGCCGTAATCGTCGGTCTCGGGTGCATCGATCGCCGGACGCGGTTGGCGCCTGAGCACTACACCTTCGACCTGGGGAATGGTCAGCCCCGCGAGTACCACACGGAGTTGGTCGCCGGGGCGCACGTCGAGTTCACGCCAGTGGTCCAGCGATCCGAGACTGACACGACTTACCGTGCGGTCGTTGAGAGTGATCGGCTCGAGTTCCGCAACCGGAGTGATTCGCCCGGTGCGACCGACCGAGAAATCGATGCTTTCGACCACGGCCAGCGTACGCTGGGCCGGATATTTCCAGGCCAGCGCCCAGTCCGGCGGCTCGGGTCGCCAGGTCGCTGCGGCGGGTCGCCGGCTCTGGCGCAGCACGATACCGTCACTGGCGAAGGGCAGGGGCGCGTTGAGCCACGTTTGGCGCTGGGCGACGACTTCGTCAAGCGTATCGACCGGCAGCGAATAGGTCTTGGCATCACCAAAGCCCCAGCCGGTGAGCCGCGCGTTGCGAGCGGGTAGCTCGGCCGGGCCGTCCGGCCACTCCCAGACGAACAGGCCAATCGAGGCCGCTGCTTGGTTGTCCAGTCGCTTGCGGGCCATCAACCCGATAATGGCCGCACGTGCGCCGTCGGTGCCGTCGCGTGCCTGGACGTGGCCGGGACGCCTGGCATACAGCTCGCCCTGCAAGACCACGCGTTCTGGCGCGTCAACTAGCCGCTTGGGAATCGCGGCGATGCGTTTGGCCTGAGGCAGCCAATCTTGTCCCTGTACGCCATCGCCACGGCTGATTGCCGCGTTGAGCGTGCCGTCTTGGTAGACCACGGTGATTGCGACACCGTCGACCTTGGGCTGAATCCACAAAGAACGGTCGCTTCGCCCGGCCAGCCAGACCGACACGGCCTGGCGGGAATCGGCCTTGTTTAGCCCTGTCTGGACGATTGGGTGGGGAACGAGTTGCGCCGCGCTGGGCGGCGCCAAGGGTTGATGCGCGGGTTTGGCGCTCGTCTGTCGTAGACAGCTTTGCCAGGCGGTCTGGCGGCGCTTGGCGGCATCGTAGACGCCGTCTTCAACCAGTCGCCTGCCGTCGCGGTAATAGGCGTCATCCCAACGGTCGATGCGCGCCGTCAACTGGGCAAGCGCTGCCTGGCGTTGCGCCGGAGCGCCGGGTGGGCAGGCCGCCGCGTGCGCCTGCACGCCGCCGAGCGTGATACTCAGAGCGAGACTGGCGTACAGCAGCACCTGAACAGCGCTCGGAATTGACATGCCCCTTCTCCTCGAAGTCGGCTCGACGGTCCGAGCGCACTGGTATGGAGGCCCTCGCTGCGAAGATCCGCAGCGATTCCGGCCCTGGCTTCGGTAGCCTTAGCTGGCGCCGCTGAGCTGCGCATAATCGAGCACGATCTCGGAGCCCTCGATCACCTGCGCCCGGTCGACGGGATCGACTGCCTTTTCATCCTCGGCGTTCTGCTGTGCGGTGCTGTCACGGGTCTCCGTCCAGTTATCCAGCGGCTTGAGCCCCAACGCCCGGCGGCGGCGATTCTCGAGCGCCAGTTGCTCACTTTCCTGGGCATTCATTTCACGCTGGCGCTGCTCGCGGTTGAGGCTGATGGTCGTCTGCTGGTCACGTAGGGCCTTGAACAGCGAAGCCTGCTCTTCGAGATAGATGAAGTTGGGGTCCTGTGCGATGCGTGCCTCATGACGGGCCTTGAGGGTATCCAGATAGCGTTCGGGGTTTCCGTAATCACGGTATTGAACGGCGCGCACGGTGTCCCAGGGCAGAGCGTTATCCAGGGCGCTTTCGCCGATCATGTCGGGGTCGACCAGGCTGGGGAAGGTGATATCCGGGGATACGCCGCGCAGTTGGGTGCTTTCACCCGAAACGCGGTAAAACTTCGCCCGGGTCAGTTTCACCTGGCCATGGCTGAGGTCACTGAGGGTCTGGACGGTGCCCTTGCCGAAGGTCTGACTGCCGATGATCAGCCCGCGGTCGTAGTCCTGGATCGCGCCGGCAAGAATCTCCGAGGCCGAAGCAGACAGGCGATTGACCAGGACCCCGAGTGGGCCAGCATAGGCAACGCCGCTGTCGGTATCGCCATACAGGCTGATACGGCCGCGTGCGTCGCGCACCTGCACGGTCGGGCCGCGATCGATGAACAGGCCAATCAGCGAGTTGGCTTCCTGAAGCGCGCCACCGCCATTGTTGCGCAGATCGAGGACAATCCCCTCGACATCGGCGGCCTTGAGCTTGTCGATCTCCTTGGCGACGTCGCGGGTCGAGCTGCGATAGTCCTCTTCGCCAGCCTGCCAGGCATCGAAATCGACGTAGAAGGTCGGAATATCGATCACCCCGATGCGGTGCTTGCCATCCTCGCGCTCGATCTCGATGACTTCACTGCTGGCCGCCTGGTCTTCCAGTTCCACGGTATCGCGCACGATCTTGACCACGTGCGAGCGGGTCACATCGACCGCCTTGGCAGGGATGACGTCAAGCCGCACGGTGCTGCCCTTGGGACCGCGGATCAAATCGACCACGTCGTCCAGACGCATACCGACGACATTGACCAGCTCGCCGCTATTGCCCTGGCCGACACCGACGATGCGATCGGCGGGCTGCAGGACGTCGCTTTTATCCGCCGGTCCCCCGGGCACCAGGCTTGAAACCTTGACGTACTCGCCTTCGGCTTGGAGTAGTGCGCCAATGCCCTCCAGTGACAAGCGCATCTGAATATCGAAGGACTCGCCCTGACGCGGCGAGAAGTATTCGGTATGCGGGTCGACGGTACCGGTGACGGCAGCCATGAACAGTTCAAAGACATCCTCGGGATTGGTCTGGCGCAGCCGCGAGAGCTGACCCTCGTAGCGCTCCACGAGGGTATCCTTGATCTCCTGGTCCGACTGATCGCTGAGCGCAAGCGACAGGGCAGCGTTCTTCAGGCGCTTGTGCCACAACCGGTCGAGGGCTTCTTTGCTGCCGACCCAGGGCTCGTCCTGGCGATCGATCACCAACCGTTCGTTACCCGTGTAATCGAACTCCAGGCCGTTCTCGAGTTGCCCCAGTAGCCATTCGAGGCGCGATTCCAGGCGTGACTGATAACGTCCGTAAAGGGCGTAGACTCGCTCGAGCTGGCCTTCGCTGATCGCCTCGTCGATGGAGTCGCGCAGATCGTCGAAGGCCGCGATATCGCGTTTGAGCAAGTACGCGCGTTGCGGATCGAGCACGTCCAGTAACCGGTCGAAGGCGCGCTGCGACCAGGCATCGTCGAGTACGACGTCGGCATAATGGCCATATTTCAGTGATTCGGCGACTTCTACCGCGGCCTGTCGCTGGGCATCCGTGGGGCTCGGGCCGGCGAATGCCGGTACACTCAACGCGATCAGTACGCAAAGGATCCATACGCGCTGAATGGCTGCAATCAGGCTCATTAATCAAGCACTCCCGGTTTCATGTACACTCTACTCCCTAGGTGACCGGCGCGAGCGAGGCTGGCACGAGCCGGTTCGGCATTGTAGCAGCCTGTGTCGCCATACACAGACCCAAGATGAGGACTCGCATGTTCCAAGACCCGACCCTGGAACGCCTCCTGGCATTTCTTCAGCGCTCGCCGACGCCTTGGCATGCTACGGCTAACATGGCGAGACGCCTCGAGGGGGCCGGCTACCGACGCCTGGACGAGACCCAGGCGTGGACGCTGTCTCCGGGCGATCGCGTTTACGTGACTCGCAACGAGTCCTCGCTGATCGCTCTGCAGCTGCCAGCCGGCAAGCTGGAAGCGTTGCGCATGATCGGCGCGCATACCGATAGCCCGGGTCTGCGCCTCAAGCCCAATGCGGCGCAGACCAGCCGCGATTGGCTGCAGCTTGGGGTCGAGGTCTATGGCGGCGCGTTGCTGGCCCCCTGGTTCGATCGTGATCTAGGGTTGGCCGGGCGTGTACATGTGCGGCGTGCCGATGGTCGTACTCAGGGTGTGCTGATCAACATCGACCGCGCCATCGCGACGATCCCCAGCCTGGCGATTCATCTCGACCGCGAAGCCAATAATGGCCGCGTTCTGAACGCCCAGACACAGATGGCGCCTGTGTTGTGGCAGGGAGGTGGCGAGACCGGCTTCGAGGTTCTGCTCAAGCGCTGGCTCTATGAACAGCATAATTTCGAAGATGCCGAGATCCTGGCCTTCGAGCTGTGCCTCTATGATGTACAGGGCGCTAGCCGGGTGGGTATCGATGGTGAATTGATTGCCAGCGCGCGGCTCGACAATCTGTTGTCCTGCTTTTGTGGTGTCGAGGCGTTGATCAGCGGTGACGGCTCCCAGGGGGCGCTACTGGTGGCCAACGATCATGAGGAGGTCGGCAGCGCCAGTGCCAGCGGTGCCCAGGGTCCGTTTCTCGGCGACGTGTTGCGTCGGGTCAATGCTCACTGTGGTGAAGCTGGCGAAGAGGGTTTTGCGCGGCTGATCCAGTCCTCGCGGCTGATCTCCTGCGATAACGCTCATGCGCTGCATCCCAATTTTCCCGACAAGCACGATGCGGGACACGGGCCGACGATCAACGGCGGGCCGGTCATCAAGGTCAACGCCAATCAACGCTATGCGACGACCAGCGAGACGGCGGCGCTGTTTCGCGAGCTGTGTCGCGAGGCGGGGGTGCCGGTGCAGACCTTCGTGTCGCGCGCCGACATGGCGTGCGGCAGTACCATCGGCCCGCTCACGGCCAGCGAGTTGGGCGTGCCGACCCTTGACGTGGGAGTGCCGCAGTGGGCCATGCACTCGATCCGCGAGACGGCCGGCAGTCATGACATTAATTACTTGATCCGGGCGCTGACTACCTTCGTCGATCGCCAGACGCTGCGCTGAGCCATCACGCAGATAGCGAAGTCGACGCCATGGCGTCAGCGATGACAGAAGTGACATGAAAAAGCCCGCGACCTGATCGGTCGCGGGCTTTTTTGCAGGCTCGGCGCCTGGCGGCGCCGGTTGTAGCCTAGTGGCTGTCTTCGGTCTGGCCACTCTCCTGGCGGCGCTGCACGCGCGGATCGTTATGCGCGCGACGGCGCTGACGGCGGCGCGCGGCGCGCTCTTCGGCGTCGGCCTTGTCCGAGCTTTCGCCCCCGAAGGCCTGGCTCTGGTGCTGCTCGGCAGCGCTGGCGTCAGCCTTCGTGGCAGCGGGCTCAGGAGCCTGGTGAGTTTGCTCGCTAGTAGCCGTCTGCGTGCCGTCAGTGCTTGTTGCTACCTCCTGCTCGGTAACCGTGGGCGCAGTCGATTTAGCCTTTTCGGCGCTGGAGGGCGCTGAAGAGGTGTCGGCCGACGGTGCGGCTTCTGGCTGTGCGGTGTCGTGCCGGGAGGCATCGTCGTCGGCGCTGGGTGTTGCCACGGTCGGCTGCTTATCGGCTTGCCCGGCCGGTGCTTGCGTCTCGCCGTTTTCAGCACTCTCAGCATTTTCAGCACTTCCAGCGGCCGACATGCTGCCCTTTGATGCGCTCTGTGTGGGCGCCGATTCGCCGGTCACTGCCGCTTCCGGGCTTTCTCCCCGCACCTCCGTCGAGACGCGAGAGTGCTCCGACGTTTCGGCGGGCGCTGGCTGGGTTGCCTTCGCTGGCTCGGCCTTGTCGACCGCCTGCTCGGTGTCGGCCGGGGCTGACGTCGTGCTGCGTTCGGTCGGAGTGTCGGCGTTCGTCCCGCTGACATTCCCAGTGCTGGCCTCCGGCGTCACGGTCGGTGTCGAACGCGGTGCGCGCCGGGATTTCTCACGCTTGGGCTCGGCATTGGCAGCATCATCTTTGGCAGCGCTCTCCTGAGCGGACGCCGCGGCATTACCGGTATCGGCGCTCTTGGTAGCCGATGACTCGGTGCTGGTCCGCTCGCCGGCAGCCTGCTTTTCAGCCTCGGGCTGCTGGGCTCCTGGCTCGGCATCCGTGCGCGACGATGTCGCTTGCTCGGCTGTCTCGGCGTTCTTGGCACTCTTGGTGATTTCAGAGTTACCTGCTGGTGCTTTCAGAGTTACCGATGTTTTCAGCGGTTTCGGTACTTGCCTGTGACGCTTGGGTAGCGCCCTCGGCCTGGCTGGTCGTCGGGACGTCATGGGCCTCGGCTGGCGAAGCCGCCTGCACCGTATCCTCCGCGCCTTGCGATTGCTCGGCTTCAGCCTGTAGCCGTTCCTGCTCGGCGATCGCGGCCGGATTCAGGGCATGCTTGCGGCTGCGCTGGCGGGGGTTGTTGCGGGTGCGCTTGGGCTTGTCATCAGCAGCGGTTTTTTCCGCGGCGGCCTTTTCAGGAGTCTCCTCGCGACGCTCGGCGTCATTGCCGTGCTTTTTAGGCATCGCCTGATTTGCCGGTATCGTCTTGACTCGCCTTGCTGGTGTTGGCGCGCTTGTTGCTGTCTTCGCCAGCCTTGGCGTTGTCGCGACCCTTGGTATCGGGTTGCTTGGCATCGCTCGGCTTGTCGCTGCGCGAGCGGTTGTCGCTCTTGGCCTCGTTCCTGCGCTTGCTGTCGGGCTTGTCGCTGCGCCGTGAGCCGGACTCGTCGCTCGTACGCTCCTGACGTGCCGCAGGCTTGCGATTGTCGCTGCGCTCATTGTCATTGTCCGGAGCCGTCGCGCGAGTGCCGCTCTTGTCATTGCGCGCCTCGTTGCGAGTGTCGCTGCCTTCCTGGCGACGCCGACGGTTGCCGTTGCTGCGGCGCTGGTTGCGCGAATCGCCGTCGCTGGTGCCCGTTTCGCTGCGTTGCTGCGTGGTGCTCTTCTCGGCCTGTGCCTCGGGACGCGCTTTGGAGCCGCCTTCGCGGCGGGTGTCGGTGTCTTCTTCTTCGGAACTGCCGATTAGCTTGCCGAGGCCCTTGAAGAAGCGCGACACCAGTCCGGCCGGGGCAGTCTCGACGGTCGTCGGCTTGGTCGGCGCAGGGCTGGTGGTTTCCATCGGTTGTTGAAGCGAGGAGGGTGCCGGCGCGGTATGCGCCACGGATTTGACGGCTGCCTCGGTGCGTTGCACGGGCTTGGCGAGCGACAAGTCGGGCTCCTTGCCGACCTCGGTCTCGGTGGAGAGCTCGAAGCTCGACTTGGCTTCATCGTCGTCGTCGAGATGATCGTCGCGCAGGCGCTGGACATCGTAGTGCGGCGTATCCATGTCCGGGCTCGGCAGCAGCACGACCTTGACCTCCTGGCGCCGCTCGATGTCGGCGAGGGTGCTGCGCTTCTCGTTGAGCAGGTAGGTGGCGACCGGGACCGGCAGGATCGCGCGGATCTGCGCGCTGCGCTCCTTCATCGCTTCCTCTTCGATCAGCCGCATGATCGACAGCGACATGGAGCGGACGTCGCGAATGGTGCCCTGGCCGTCGCAGCGCGGGCAGACCACGCCGCTGGTTTCACCCAGCGAGGGGCGCAGGCGCTGACGCGACATTTCCATCAGCCCGAAGCGCGAGATGCGGCCGATCTGCACGCGAGCGCGGTCGAGCTTCGAGCGCGTCGCGCATGCGGTTCTCGACTTCGCGCTGGTTGCGTCGCGGGCCCCATGTCGATGAAGTCGATGACGACCAGGCCGCCGATGTCGCGCAGGCGCAGCTGGCGGGCGATCTCGTCGGCCGCCTCGAGAGTTGGTCTGCAGGGCGGTTTCCTCGATATCGCTGCCGCTGGTGGCGCGCGCCGAGTTGATGTCGATGGAAACCAGTGCCTCGGTGTGGTCGATGACGATCGAGCCGCCGGAGGGCAACTTGACTTCGCGCTGGTAGGCGGTCTCGATCTGGCTCTCGATCTGGAAGCGCGTGAACAGCGGCACGTCATCGTCGTAGAGCTTGATCTTCTGCTGATAGGAGGGCATCACCTGGCGAATGAAGCCCAGCGCCTCCTGATGGATCTCGGGGCTGTCGATCAGCACCTCGCCGATGTCCTGGCGCAGGTAGTCGCGCATGGCGCGGATGATGACATTGGATTCCTGGTAGATCAGGAAGGGGGCGGAGCGCTTGACGGCCTCTTCGGTGATCGCCTCCCAGACCTGAGCAGATAGTCGAGATCCCACTGCAGCTCTTCGGCGCTGCGGCCGATGCCCGCGGTGCGCACGATCACGCCCATCTTGTCGGGCAGCGTGAGCTGCGCCATGGCGTCCTTGAGCTGGGTGCGCTCCTCGCCCTCGATGCGGCGCGAGATGCCGCCGGCGCGCGGGTTGTTGGGCATCAGTACCAGGAATCGCCCGGCCAGGCTGATGAAGGTGGTCAGCGCCGCGCCCTTGTTGCCGCGCTCCTCCTTGTCGACCTGGACGATGACTTCCTGGCCTTCCTTGATCACTTCCTTGATGTTGGGGCGACCGGACAGGCTCCTTGCTGAAGTACTCGCGGGAAATTTCCTTGAGCGGCAGAAAGCCGTGGCGCTCGGCGCCGAAATCGACGAAGGCGGCTTCCAGGGAGGGTTCGACGCGGGTGATCTTGCCGCTGATAGATGTTGGCTTTCTTCTGTTCGCGGGCGCCGGATTCGATATCCAGGTCGTACAGGCGTTGTCCATCGACAAGCGCGACGCGCAGCTCTTCGGGCTGGGTCGCATTGATGAGCATCCGTTTCATGTTGTCTCGCTAGTTGGCTCGCACCGGAAGGCGGGCCTGGGGACAACGCTGTTGCAATGTCGGTGTGGGTCGGGTGCGCCGCGCCGGGCGCCGGGAGGAGGTTGGTAGGCTCCTTGCCTCGGCGTGGTACGCGGCGCACTGTCTGCCACACGTCTATCTGACCAGCGATTCCTTGTGCGTCGGCGACGGCGAATCGCTTCTTGCTCGTGCTGTGCTCAGCGCATGTCGAGTGTGCGTCGTCAGCGACGATGGAACGCGTCGCTGCAAGATCATGTTGAGTACGCGGCGGCGACAGGACGTGTCTCGGTGGGTCATTGATACTTCCCGGCCGGCCCTGCGGACAACCGCCAGACACCTGGCATTGTTCGATTCGTCGACGCCGGCCTCCGGCACGGTATTGATGATCCCCGTGGCGCGCGGCCGTCCCTGTCTTGGTGGGATCGACCCGGGCTCGGGCGTGGCGTCGTCTTTTCACTTCACTGCTTTGGCGGTAGGCGTAGCCTTGTCGCCGTGTTTGTCGCTTCGGCCTGCGTGTGGGTCGTGCAGGCGCTGAAAACAGGCCTGACAGCCTATTCGAGCGATTTTGGAATATACCAGCAAAGCAACGGAGCAGCAATTGACCCTGAGCCGGCGTCGTTGGGTTAGAATGGCGATTTCTGGCGGATCGCACGATTGCCGGCTGGCCATGATTGGCGATTACATGATGGGTGAGAATAGAGGGGGCCGAATGGCCGAAGGGCGTGACATTCAATGGGTCGAGATAACCGCGGCCCACGCGGGACAGCGTATCGACAATTTCCTGCACACGCGCCTCAAGGGGGTGCCGCGAACCTTGGTCTATCGCATCGTTCGCAAGGGCGAGGTGAGGGTCAACAAGAAGCGCATCAAGGCCGACTATCGCCTGGCCCAGGGCGATTTGGTGCGTATCCCGCCGTTGCGCATGGCGCCCGAGGAGGCGGTGCGCGAGGTCAGCGACAGCCTGCGCAACCTGCTGGCCGGCAGCGTGCTTGTCGAGGGGCCCGACTGGCTGGTGATCAACAAGCCATCAGGGTTGCCGGTGCACGGCGGTAGCGGGGTCAAGATCGGCTTGATCGAGGCGTTGCGCCAGGTGCGCGACGATCTGGATTTTCTCGAATTGGTGCATCGGCTCGATCGTGATACCTCCGGCTGCCTGCTGCTGGCCAAGTCGCGTCCGGCGCTGCTGACGCTCAATGCGGCGCTCAAGCAGCACAAGATGGACAAGCGCTATCTGGCGCTGGTTCAGGGGCGCTGGCCGGTACGCCGTGATTTCGTCAGCGCTCGGCTTGACCGATTCGACGCCGGTAACGGTGAGCGGCGGGTGCGGGTCGATCCCGACGGCAAGGTCGCGCGCACGCGCTTCGCGGTGAAGGAAGCCCTGCCCGGGGTGACGCTGGTCGAGGCCGAGCCGGTGACCGGGCGTACCCATCAGATTCGCGTGCACGCCGCGCATGCCGGTTTTCCGCTGCTCGGCGACGACAAGTACGGCAGTCGCCAGAGTCATCAACTGGCGGCCCGGCTGGGGCTCGAGAGGCTGTTCCTGCATGCCGCTTCGCTGGAGTTTCCCGAGCCCAACAGCGGTCGGCCGGTACGCATCCGTGCACCGCTGGGCGACGATCTCGAAAGCGTGCTTGCACGGGCACGCGCCCAAGCCGAGGACCGCTGAATGGCTATCAACTACCAGCATCGGGGAGGGCATGGCTTGCGTTATCAGATGGTGATCTTCGATTGGGACGGCACGCTGGTGGATTCCGAGGCGCGTATCGTCGCCTGCATGCAGGCGGCCGCGCGTGACGTCGGCTGCCCGGCGCTGAGTCGCGAGAGCATCCGCGATATCATCGGCCTGGGACTGCCGGAAGCGATCGCTCAACTCTATCCCGGCATCGAGCCGGGCCAGGCCGAGGCGCTCCGCCAGCGCTATTCGGGCCATTTCGTCAGCGCCGATCAGGTGCCCACGGCGTTCTTTCCCGATGTCGAGACGGGGATCGCGCGTCTGCGTGGCGCCGAAGGCTTGAGGCTGGCCGTGGCGACCGGCAAGAGTCGGCGCGGACTCGACCGGGCATTCGCATCGACGGGTAGTCGCGAGTGGTTTCATGCCAGTCGTACCGCCGACGAGACGCGCTCGAAGCCCGACCCGCTGATGCTTCAGGAATTGCTGACCGAACTCGAGGTCGAGCCGGCTGCGGCGCTGATGGTCGGCGACACCGAATACGACATGCAGATGGCGCGTACGCTGGGCATCGATCGCCTGGCTGTCACCTACGGCGTCCATTCGCGTGAGCGTCTTGCCGCCTGTGAGCCGATCCACACCGCGACGTGTTTCGCCGAGGTCATCGATTGGCTGCACTCGGACGCCGCCTCGTACAATTCGCGGGCTATGGCTACGGGGAGCCTGCGATGAGCGATGACAAGCGCTACGACGAATGGACCCAGGGCCCCGAGGTGCCGCCGGAACAGCGGCGTCAGGCAGGCGAGGGGCAGGACGTGGCAGGGCGCGCCGAGGATGCCGATACCCTTCGCGAGCGACAGCGTCTGCAGCAGCTGGAGATGATGGATCGCTGGATGTCCGGTGTGCTCACCGAGCAGCGCCGCTCGCGTCGCTGGAAGCTGTTCTTCCGCTTTTTCTTCGCGGTGCTGATCCTGGCCTCCCTGTCGCTGACGATCTACGGGCTGTTCTTCGTCGCCGAGCGGCCCGCTCCGGCCGGGCCGCACCTGGGTGTGGTACGTGTCGAGGGGGTCATCGATGCCCAGGGCGAGGCGAGCGCCGAGCGCATCATTGAGGGGCTTCGTCGGGCCTGGAAGCAGCCCGCCGTCAGTGCGCTGGTGCTAAAGATCAACAGCCCCGGGGGCAGTCCGGTTCAGTCGCAGCGTGTCTACGCCGAGCTGCGCCGGCTGCAGCAGCAAGGCACCAAGCCGATCTATGCAGTGATCGAGGACATCGGCGCGAGTGGCGCTTATTACATTGCCGCCGCTGCCAGCGACATCTATGCCGCACCGGCCAGCCTGGTCGGCTCGATCGGTGTGATCCATGCCGGCTTCGGTCTGCAGGAGGCGATCGACAAGCTGGGCATCGAGCGACGCGTTTTCACCGCTGGCGAGAACAAGGCCTTTCTCGATCCCTTCAGTCGCATCGAGCCCGAGCAGCGGCGTTTCTGGCAGCAGGTGCTCGAGACCACTCATCGGCAGTTTATCGACGACGTCAAGGCCGGTCGCGGCGAGCGTCTGGCCGATGACCCGCGGTTGTTCTCGGGGTTGATCTGGACCGGTGAGCAGGCCGAGCGGCTGGGGTTGATCGATGGCCTTAAAAGCGTCGACGAGCTGTCCCGTGAGCGCTTCGGTGACGTGCGGGTCGAGGACTATACGCCCGGCCTGGATCCGTTCGAGCGCCTGTCGCGCCAATTCGGGCGTGTCGCCGCGCAGTGGCTGGGGGTGCCCAGCACCGCCGCGCCGGTTCGTTATCAGTTGCCCTGAGCGGTGCTGGAGGCGAGTGGATCGAGCCCCGCTTCGCGCAGGAGCGCACACAGGCGAATCAGCGGCAGGCCGATCAGGGTATTGGGGTCGTCGCCTTCGAGCCGCTCGAACAGCGTGATGCCGAGTCCTTCCATGCGGAAGCTGCCGGCGCTGTCGAGGGGGCGCTCACGCTCGACGTAGTTGGCGATCTCGGTCTCGCTGAGCGAGCGGAAGATGACGTCGTAACGCTCGTGGCAGACCCAGTGGCGCGCTTGGCGCGTATCGAGCAGCGCCAGCCCGGCGAGAAAGCTTACCCGATTGCCCGAGAAGCGGGCCAGGTTGGCGCGTGCGGTGGCCGGGTCGCCGGGCTTGCCGAGGATGTCGCCTGCGAAAGCGCCACTTGATCGCAACCGATGATCAAATGGTCGGGGTGGTGCTCGGCGACGCGCTCGGCCTTGCCCAGCGCCAGCCGGTGGACGAGTGTCTCGGCGCTTTCGTCGGGATGACGCTGCTCGTCGATGTCGGGGCTCTGCCAGGTGTAGGCCAGACCGAGACGGTCGAGCAGCTGGCGTCGCCAGCGCGAACCGGAAGCGAGAACCAGGCGAGTCATGGCAACTCCTTGTGCTATGGGCTTGAGTCTTGTCGTGACGGGCTTGAGTCGCTAGTCTGCCGCCTCGTACGGCATGCTGTATATAAGCGCTACGAGACACGCGCTTTGACAGCTACCCGGGGAATCCCTATTATTGCGCGCCTATGATGACCACTAGACTTCCCACACAGGTCGAGCCCTACCGGCTGGCAGCCAACGAACAGCGCCTTGAAGGGCTGGTATCGCTAGCGGCCTTGCCGCGCCTGGCCGAGGAGGCCGGCGTTCAGCAGGGTGACTGCGAAGTGACATTGCAGTTCGGCCTCGACGCTCAGGGGCGACGCTACATCGAAGGCTGGCTCAAGGCCGACGTGCAGCTAGCCTGTCGGCGCTGTCTCGAGCCGATGCCGGTGGCCATCGACAGTCACTGGCTGTTGGGTATGGTCACCAGCGATGCGCTGGCGGCAAAACTGCCCGGCGATTACGAGCCGGTGCTGGTGGAAGACGAACAGCTTGACTTGCTGCCCGTACTCGAGGACGAAATCATCCTCAGTCTGCCGCAGGTGGTCTACCACGACGAGGCGCATTGCGCCGTCTCGCGGGACCAGCTGGTCAGCGGTGACGCCAGCGAGATTTCGCAATCGGCGCCCGCGAGCCCCTTCGACGTGCTGCGCACGTTGAAGGACAAACACTGAATTAACCTCGATACGCTCTGGAGTATTACCCCATGGCAGTTCAAAAGAACCGCAAGACTCGTTCCAAGCGCGGCATGCGCCGCAGCCACGATGCCCTGACCACGCCGACCCTGGCACAGGACAAGGAAACCGGAACGACTCACCGTCGTCACCACGTCGCGCCCGACGGTTTCTACCGCGGCCGTCAGGTTGTCGAAGTTTAAGACGTAGCCTCCGGCGACATTACACGTAGCCGTGCGTATCGCCATCGATGCAATGGGCGGGGATCTGCGGTCCCCGCGCCGTTGTTTTGGGGACCGCGGAAGCGCTGCGTGACGACTCCGGGTCTCGGCGTCGATATCTACGGTATTCGGGATGAGCTCGAGGCAGCGGTCGAGCGGCTGCCGCGGCGCTTGCAGGGCGCGCGTGAGCGTATGGCATTGTGTCATGCGCCCGGGGTGATCGCCCAGGCGACCAAGGTGTCCCAGGCATTGCGTGGTGGCGGTGATTCCAGCTTGGCGATGATGCTCGAGGCGGTTGCCTCGGGTCGTGCCGTGGCCGGCGTCAGCGCTGGCAATACCGGGGCATTGATGGCCCTTGCGCGGCGTGCGCTGGGCATGGTCGGCGATATTCCCCGGCCGGCAATCAGTACCGCGATTCCGAGTGGCAAGGGTGGCCGCTGTTACATTATCGACATGGGGGCCAACGTCGAGGCGCCGGCACGCCGGCTCGTCGACTTCGCGCGCATGGGCGATGTAATGGCTCGCCATGTCGATGGCATCGCGCGCCCGCGGGTGGCGCTGCTCAATGTCGGCGTCGAGGCAACCAAGGGGCCGATCAGCGTGCGCGAGGCGGATAGCGTCTTGCGGGCAATGCCAGTCACTCAATTATATCGGCTTCGTCGAAGGCGATGCCTTGTTCACGGGCGCTGCCGACGTCGTGGTATGCGATGGCTTTGTCGGCAATATCGTGCTCAAGGCCAGCGAGGGGCTGGCGCGCATGCTCGTCGATCGCTTTCAGGCCACGTTCGCTGCCCATTGGGGCAGTCGTCTGGTGTCGCTGCTGGCTCGGCCAGCCTTGCTGCGCGTCAAGCGTCAGCTCGATCCGGTGCGCTACAATGGGGCCAGTCTGTTGGGCTTGTCGGGGATCGTGATCAAGAGTCATGGCCGCGCCAACGCGCAGGGCTTTGCCTTTGCCGTGTCGCGAGCCGCGCAGGAGGTGCGCATGAATCTGCCTGCACAGCTGGCGCGTGAGCTGCAGCAGTCCGCTATCCCGTCGGCCGCGTGCGGTCCAGGGGATAGCGGGTTGGCTACCCGTTCGATATCCGACGAATACAATCCTCAAAGGTGAATGCCATGACTCAATCCCTGGCCCTCGTTTTCCCGGGGCAGGGCTCCCAGCATCTGGGCATGCTGAGAGAGCTGGCCGAACGTTACAGCGTGGTAAGAACGACCTTCGAAGAGGCCTCGGAGGCCCTGGGGTACGATCTCTGGCATGTCGTGCAGGAGGGGCCTGAAGAGGCGCTCAATGCCACCGCCTGCACGCAGCCAGCGTTGCTCACCTCGAGCGTGGCGGTCTGGCGAGTCTGGCAGGAGCTGGAAGGTCCGCGCCCGCGAGTCATGGCCGGGCATAGCCTGGGCGAATACAGCGCCATGGTCTGTGGCGGTGCACTGAGCTTCGCTGAAGGCGTGCGTCTGGTGCGCCTGCGCGGTGAGGCCATGCAGGAGGCCGTGCCGGCCGGTGAAGGGGCGATGGCGGCGATTCTGGGGCTGGACGATGCCGCCGTCGAGCAGGCCTGCGTCGAGGCCGCTCAGGGCGCCGTGGTGGCGGCGGTCAACTATAACGCCCCGGGGCAGGTAGTGATTGCCGGAAACAGGGCGGCGGTCGATCGGGCAGTGGCGCTATGTCAGGAGGCCGGCGCCAAGCGGGCCTTGCCGCTACCGGTCTCGGTGCCCTCGCATTGCGCGCTGATGAAGCCGGCCGCCGAGCGTCTTGCCGCGGCTATGAACGATATCGAGCTGAAGACGCCGCGCTATACGTAATCCAGAACGTCGATGCCCACGCTCATGCCGATGTCAAGACGCTGCGTACGCGGCTGATCGAGCAGCTTTATCAGCCGGTGCGCTGGACCGCGTGTGTCGAGGCGATGACCGGCCTGGGTGCCGAAGTGATCATCGAATGCGGCCCGGGCAAGGTGCTGACCGGGCTCAACAAGCGCGTCGCCAAGGGCGCCAAGGGTCTGGCGGTCAACGATCCCGACAGCCTGAGTGCGGCTCTCGAGCTGGCTCGCGAGGTGGCGGACCAGCAAGGCAATGACTGATTCAGGAACGACTATGACGAGCGAACGCAGAATCGCCCTGATCACCGGGGCTAGCCGTGGCATCGGCCGAGCCATTGCGCACGAACTGGGGCGTCAGGGGCGGATCGTGATCGGTACCGCGACCAGCGATGACGGTGCCGAGCGCATCGATGCCGATCTCCGCGAGCAGGGCATCGAAGGCGCCGGACGGCGCCTCGACGTTACCGATCAGGCGAGTGTCGATGCGCTGGTCAAGGCGATCACTGACGAGTTCGGTGCGCCGACCATTCTGGTCAATAACGCCGGCATCACACGCGACAACCTGCTGATGCGCATGAAGGAAGACGAATGGGATTCGGTACTCGATACCAATCTCAAGTCAGTCTACCGTGTCAGCAAGGCCTGTATCCGTGGCATGACCAAGGCGCGTTTCGGGCGCATCGTCAGCATCAGTTCCGTGGTGGCGACCATGGGCAACCTGGGGCAGACCAACTATGCTGCCGCCAAGGCGGGCATGGAGGGCTTCTCGCGGGCGCTTGCTCGTGAAGTTGCCTCGCGTGGCGATCACCGTCAATGCCGTGGCGCCGGGATTCATCGCTACCGACATGACCGAGTCGCTGCCCGAGTCGCAGCATCAGGCACTGCTCGAGCAGATCCCGTTGTCTCGCTTGGGTCAGCCCGAGGAGATCGCTGCCGCGGTGGGCTTTTTGACCAGCGACGCTGCCGGCTATATCACCGGCGAAACGTTGCATGTCAATGGCGGCATGAACATGCGTTGAGGTCACGGTCGATGCCTTGGTTGCGTCGATTAGGGGCCGTCTATAAACTACCCGGCAGTTTTCCAGCTGGCGGATATGTACCACGAGGAGTAACGACATAATGAGCACCATCGAAGAGCGCGTGAAGAAGGTTGTGGCCGAGCGCCTGAACGTCAAGGAAGAGGACATCCAGAACTCGTCCTCCTTCACCGAGGACCTCGGTGCGGACTCCCTGGATACCGTCGAACTGGTGATGGCGCTCGAAGAGGAATTCGATACCGAAATTCCCGACGAGGAAGCCGAGAAGATCACCACGGTGCAGGAAGCGATCGATTACGTCGTTGCTCATCAGTGAGCAAGTCTGCATGAGTAAGATTGCATGAGAGAGTGATGCGCGGTTGTGACTGCCCGTCGCGTGAGAAAGCCGTTCTGGAAACAGAACGGCTTTCTTGTTTATGGGCGGCATAGCCAGTGGCCTTCGGGTATACTGGCGCGCAGCGCTGGCAGGCTAACACGCAGGCGTGCCCATTATGGACATCTGGAGGAGAGCTGATGCCTCGTAGAAGGGTCGTGGTGACCGGGCTGGGTCTGGTGACGCCGGTCGGTAACACCGTCAAGGAGAGCTGGGGCAATATCCTGGCCGGCAAGCAGTGGCATCGCCTCGATCGGACATTTCGACGCCAGCGGATTCAATACGCGTTTCGGCGGATCGAGGTCAAGGACTTCGATGTCAGTCCTATCTGATCCGCCAAGGAAGCGCGCAAATGGACACTTTCATCCAGTACGGTATCGCGGCGGCATCCCAGGCAGTCGAGGATGCGGGCATCGACAACGACGGTGACGAGAAATGCCCAGCGCATCGGCGTGGCGATCGGGTCGGGCATCGGCGGCCTGCCGATGATCGAGCAGAACGCACGACGAGCTCGCGAGCGCGCGGTCCGCGGCGCATTTCGCCGTTCTTCGTGCCGGGCTCGATCATCAACATGATCTCCGGGCACCTGTCGATCAGGTTCGGCTTCCAGGGGCCCAACCTCGCCATCGTCACGGCCTGCACGACCGGGCACGCATGCATCGGCGATGGCGGCCCGGCTGATCGACTACGGTGATGCCGACGTGATGGTCGCCGGCGGCGCCGAAATGGCGACCGACGCCGCTGGGCCTCGGCGGCTTCTCCGCGGCGCGCGCACTGTCCACACGCAACGATGACCCGGCCGACCGCCAGCCGGCCCTGGGATCGGGATCGCGACGGCTTCGTGCTCGCCGAGGGTGCCGGGGTGCTGGTGCTCGAGGAATACGAGCACGCCCGGCGCGCGCGGGGCGCAGCGATCTACGCCGAACTTATCGGCTTCGGCATGAGCGCCGACGCCTACCACATGACCGCGCCGCCCGAGGACGGCGAGGCGCGGCGCAGGCAATGGCCAACGCGCTTGCGCGATGCCGGCGTCGATGCCGGCGAGATCGGCTACATCAACGCGCACGGCACCTCGACGCCGCTCGGCGACTGGCCGAGACCGACGCCATCAAGCATGTCTTCGGCGATCGCGCGCCACGCAAGTCGCGGTCAGCTCCACGAAGTCGATGACCGGCCACCTGCTCGGCGCCGCCGGCGGCATCGAGGCGGTATTCAGCATTCTCGCGCTGCGCGACCAGGTCGTTCCGCCGACCATCAACCTCGACAATCCCCAGGAAGGCTGCGACCTCGATTACATGCCGCACACAGGCGCGCGACGAGAGGATCGAGCATGCGATGTCCAACTCCTTCGGCTTCGGCGGGACCAATGGATCGCTGATCTTCTCGCGTGTCTGACGCGCATTATCCGCATGCCGGGGTGCCGTTCGACGACCGTGGCCTGGCCTACGGTGACGGCTTGTTCGAGACCGTGCTGGTGCGCGACGGCAGACCACTGCTGTGGGGCTATCACCTGGCGCGACTGCAACGCGGTTGTGCGCTACTCGGCATCGACGTCCCCGCTGACGCATCGCTTGCGGCCCTGCCCGCCAAGGCCGGAGCAGGACTCGCGGTGCTCAAGCTGATCGTCACCCGGGGCAGCGGCGGACGCGGCTATCAATTGCCGTCCGAGCCCAGGTCGCGCCTGCGTTGGCAGCTAACCACCTTCGAGCCACGGCGTGAGCATTGGCAGCATGGCGTGGCGGTTCGTCACTGTCGGTTGCGTCTCGCCGAGCAACCGGCGCTGGCGGGTATCAAGCATCTCAATCGGCTCGAGAATGTATTGGCGCGGCGCGAGTGGTCGTCTCCCGAGATTGCCGAAGGCCTGCTGACGAGCTCGGGTGGACACCTGATCGAGGCCACCAGCATGAATCTCTTCTGGCGACGCAACGGGCGTTGGCAGACGCCGTCTCTCGAGCGTTGTGGTGTGGCCGGCACGCTGCGGGCCGCTCTGGTGGAGCAGCTGGGTATCGACGAGGTCGCACTCGAACCGCCAGCGCTGGAGACGGTCGAAGGGCTCTGTCTGGGCAATTCGGTGCAAGGCCTGTGGCCGGTGACCGCTTTGGAAAGCGCATCGGGCCAACCCTTGGGCCGCTGGAGCATCAGCGGCGATATGCGTGCCTTTCAACGCCAAGCCCATGCGCTGCTCGGTTACCCCTCCTATCTGTGACGGCGCTTGCGCCAAGGTTCTCATCAAGGATTCATTATGCGCTTGCTGAAAATCATCCTGGCTCTGGCCGTCGTGCTGGTAGTGGCCGGATTCGCCGGGTTCCGCTATTGGCAGGCGCAACTCGACCAGGCGCTGACGATCGATGCGCCGGTGGTCTACGAGGTGCCCAGCGGAGCCGGCTTCAACCAGGTGGTGCGCGATCTGGCGGAGCGCGGCATCATCGCCGAAACATGGTCCTTACGGCTGCTCAAGCGTGCTCGAGCCACAGAGTCTGCCAGCGCTGAGGGCCGGCGAGTTCCGGCTCGAGCCCGGCATGAGTGCGCGCGAGGCGCTCAGGCTACTGGGTAGCGACAACGTCGTGACTTATACGCTGACCATTCCCGAGGGCTGGACCTTCGCGCAGGTGCGGGACGCTCTGGCGAGCGCCGACAAGTTGACGCAGCGTACCGCCAGCTTGGGCGATGCCGAGGTAATGGCCGAGCTGGGCCACCCGGACCAGCACCCGGAAGGCCGCTTCTTCCCCGATACCTACCGTTACCACAAGGGCGTCAGCGACCTCGAGAGATTCTTGCCCAGGCCTATCAGCGCATGCAGCACACCCTCGATACGGTATGGGCGCAGCGCGACGAGGGGCTGGAGCTTGATAGTCCCTACCAGGCGCTGATCATGGCCTCATTGATCGAGCGCGAAACCGGTGCCGACGGCGAACGCCGCGAGATCGCCGGCGTGTTCGAGCGGCGGTTGGCCAAGGGCATGCGTTTGCAGACCGATCCGACGGTGATCTATGGCCTGGGTGACGACTTCGACGGTAATATCACCCGAGCGGATCTGCGTCGCGAATCGCCCTACAATACCTATCTGATCGAGGGGCTGCCGCCGACGCCGATCGCCATGCCCGGTCGCGCCGCGCTCGAGGCGGCCGTGCATCCGGCCGAGGGCGAGGCACTGTATTTCGTCGCCAAAGGCGATGGAAGCCACCACTTCTCGAAGACGCTTAACGAACACAACGCCGCCGTGCGGCGTTACATTCTCAATCGCTAAGGGCGCACCATGCATTCTCGCGGACGCTTCATCACCCTCGAAGGCGGCGAGGGTGTCGGCAAGAGCACCAATGTCAGCCTGGTTTGCGAGTTTCTGCGCGAACAGGGTCACGAGGTCGTGGCGACCCGTGAGCCGGGCGGTACGCCGCGCAGCGAGGCGATACGCGAGTTATTGCTGAACCCCGACGAACAGGAGCCGCTCGCCGAAGATGCCGAGTTGCTGCTGATTTTCGCCGCCCGTGCCCAGCATCTCGCCCGGCTCATACGCCCTGCACTCGAGCGCGGCGCCTGGGTGGTCTGCGATCGCTTTACCGATGCCACTTTCGCCTACCAGGGCGGCGGCCGTGGTATTGACCGGCAGCATATAGCGAGCCTGGAAAGCCTGGTCCAGGGCGCGCTGCAACCGGACTTGACGCTATTACTCGACATGCCGGTGACGGCGGCCCGTGAGCGTGTGGTCGCGCGCGGCAACGCTCCCGATCGCTTCGAGCGCGAGCGCGGCGCCTTCTTCGATGCGGTGCGACAGGCCTATCGCGAGCGTGCCGATGCAGCACCTCGACGTTTCGAGGTCGTCGACGCCGCGCGGCCGCTCGAGGCAGTACAGGCCGATATCCGCCAGCGGCTGAAGGCCAGGTTGACGCTATGGAGCGCCTGACGCCGCTGCCCTGGCACACCGCGCTCTGGCAACGCCTTTGCGGCATGCAGGATGACGGCCGCCTGCCGCATGCGCTGCTATTGTCCGGGCCGCATGGCGTCGGCAAGCAGCAACTCGCCGATGCCCTGGTGGCGCGCACGCTGTGTCGCCGGCCCGGCGCTTTCGCCTGCGGCGAGTGTCATAGCTGCCAGATGCTGGCCTCGGGCTATCATCCCGATCTGCTGCGGGTCGCCCCGGCCGACAATCGACGTCAGATTCGCATCGACCCGATCCGCGAGGTCAACGGCTTCGTCGCCCAGACCGCCCAGCAGGGCGGGGCGCGGGTCATCGTCCTGCAGCCCGCCGAGGCGATGAACGTCGCCGCCGCCAACGCGCTGCTCAAGAGCCTCGAGGAGCCCGGCGAGCGGACTCTGTTCATCCTGCTCGCCGATATTCCGTCGCGGATATTGGCGACCATTCGTTCGCGCTGCCAGCACTGGGCGCTGGGGGTGCCCGAGCGCGCGCAGAGCCTTGAATGGCTCAATGAGACGCTCG
>CAVZBU010000017.1:0-20037 GCA_963773565.1 uncultured Gammaproteobacteria bacterium
TCGGCAAGGGGGCGGTGCTCAAGCGCAGCGCCCGCGAGGTCGCCGAGGCCTCGGAAGTCGTCATCCTTTGTGTCACCGGCACGCCCCAGGTGGAAAGCGTGCTGTTCGAACCGGACGGGGTCGTCGAGGGGCTAGGCAGCGGCGTCATTGTCATCGACTGCTCCACGGCGATTCCCAGCTCCACGGCGAAGATCGCCGAGCGGGTCAGCGCGGCGGGTGGGCAGTTCCTGGATGCGGCGATGACGCGCACCCCCAAGGAGGCCGCCGAAGGTCGGTTGAACCTGATCGTCGGCGCGCCGGACGAGCTGTTCCGGGATGTGCTGCCGCTGCTGCAGGACTTCGCCGAGAACATCACCCATGGCGGCCCGGTGGGCTCGGGCCACAAGCTCAAGCTGCTGCACAACTACGTGTCGCTGGGCTTTACGGCAGTACTCGCCGAGGCCGCGGCGGCAGCGCGTCATGCCGGAGATCGCCGATGACGTGTTCCTCGAGGTGCTGGGCAATGGCGGTGGTGCCGGGGTGGTGCTTGAGCGGTTACGCCCGTTCATCATCGCCGACGACCCCTCGGGGTTCCGTTTCAGCCTCGCCAATACGCTCAAGGACGTCGGCTACTACAACGCCATGGCCAAGGACGTAAAAGCGTCGCACCGCGTGGCCGGAGCCATCGAGGCGCTGTACCGCGAGGTCAACGAGCAGGGCCATGGCGATCGCCTGGCGCCGGAGCTGATCCGCATCCTGGAGCAGCAATGAAGATTACCCGCCTGGAGACGATCCGCCTGCCATCGCGGCCGACCCTGATCTGGGTTCGCGTGCATACCGATGAGGGGCTGATCGGGCTGGGGGAAAGCTGGTTCGGCTGCGCGGCGATCGAGGCGGACATACATGAGCGTCTGGCGCCACTGTTGCTGGGCGAGGACCCGAGCCGCATCGAGGCACTGCATCGCCAGATACGCCCCTACGTCGGTTTCAGCGGCACCAGTGCGGAGATTCGGGCACTCTCCGCCGTCGACGTGGCGCTGTGGGACATTGCCGGCCAGGCGGCCGGCAAACCCTTGCACGACTTGCTGGGCGGGGCGACTCGCGAGGCGATCCGTGTCTACAACACCTGCGCCGGGCCCGACTACGTGTCGAAGTCCTCGGACGTGCGTCCCGGCAACTTCGGCCTGCCCGGCGAGAGCGACTCCGCTACGCCGATCTACGAGGACCTGCAGGGCTTCATGACGCGCCCCGCCGAGCTGGCTGCCGAGCTGCTCGAGATGGGCATCTCGGCGATGAAGATCTGGCCATTCGATTTTGCCGCAGGCGCCGCGGACGGGATGGACATCTCGCCCGAGGACCTGCGCCGGGCCATGGCTCCGTTCGAGGCGATCCGCCAGACGCATGGCGATCGCATGCGCCTCAAGGCCGAACTCCACGGGTTGTGGAGCCTGACGGCGGCGAAGAAGATCTGCGCGGCACTGGAGGATATCGATCCCGACTGGGTGGAGGACCCGGTGTGGATGGACCGCCCCGGCGATGTCGCCGAGCTGGGCTCGGCCACGCGGGCGCCGCTGGCCGGAGGGGAAACCCTGGGTGGGCTGGGGCAGCTGCGCGATCTGCTGGCCACCGGGCGCATCGGCACCCCGATCGTCGACGTGACCTGGGGCGGCGGGATTACCTTTGCCCGCAAGGCTGCGGCACTGGCGGAGGCCTTCTCCAGACCGATCGCCTTCCATGATTGCTCGGGCCCGGTCACCCTCAGTGTCTCCACTCATCTGGCCCTGGCGCTGCCCAACGTGGCCGAGCAGGAAATTACTCGTGCGTTCTATTACGGCTGGTATCAGCAATGCCTGGATGCACTCCCGCCGATCGAGAATGGCATGATTCGCGCGCCGTCCGGGACAGGCTTGGGTGTCGCGCTGGCACCGGCCGTGCTGGAGAGCGATGCCGTCATCATCCGACACTCAAGCTAGATTCCGGATTCAGCGACTGCGACCCGGTGGGGCTGGTGCTTATGATGCGCCGCCATCGCGGATGGTGGCGAAATAGCCGTCGCTGCCGATCTGGCCGCCCTTGAAGGCGATCTCCAGGCCGTCGAAGCGCGCGTCGTTGCTGTAGGCCGTGCATAGCGGCGAGCCGGGTGTCTCGGGCAGTGGCAGCCGAGTGGTCAACGCATGGATGCCCAGCTGCTGCAGGGCATGGCTCGAGGTGTCGCCGCCGGCGACGACGACGCGGGTCAAATGTTCGGCAACGACCAGCTCGCGCAGAATCTCGCCCAGGCGTCGGCCGATGCCGTGGCGGGCCTGCTCGGTATTCAGCGCCGGGTCGGCAGCATCGGGGCCCAGCGCGGTATGCAGGATCACGCTATTGTCCGGCGCGCAGGGCCGCCAGTCCGCGTTGCAGCGCCTCGTCGCGTGCTGCTTCGCCGCTTTCTGGGCCGGCCAGGCAGGGCAGCCTCCACGGCGATGGTCTGGAAGCCATGGTCGTCCGTCCAGCGGATCTGGCGGGCGGTGGTCTCCGAGCAACTGCCCGAGATCACGGCGATACGCTCGACCCTGCCGGGGTTGGCAAAGCTCGGCGGTGGGCCGATCAGCCCCTGGCGGCGCCACTCGGGGATCATCGCGTACTCGACACCGGAGGAGCCCACGACATAGCTGCCACCGGCCTGACGCGTGCGCCATAACTGCTGCCCGACGCTGGCCTGGGTGGCTCTCGTCAACGATGTCGTAGAGCAGCGCCTGATGCTGTTGCTGCCAAGCATCGATACGCTGGTCGATGTCGGCGGCGGTCAACGAGGCCAGATCCGCCAGGCCGATATCCAGCGTCGTCTGCTTGGCCAGGTGACGCCGCAGGTCGGCTTCGGACATCGGCGTCACCGGATGGCGCGCCATCACCGGGTGCCGGTCGATGCGATACACGTCGCCCCGGTATGCAGCGAACAGGTGACCGAAGGCGGTATAGCGCTGCATCTGCGGCACGCCGACCACGATGGGCACACAGGATTGAGCAAACACCTCGCGGCCGATCTCCAGCGCACAACCGATGCTGCCGATCTCGGCGCGCTGTCGAAGGTCGAGCAGGTCTTGTAATGGCACAGCCCGGCGCGGCGTTCGCGCAGCCAGGTGAGAGCTGGCGTCAGGTGTTCGTGCATCCAGGCCGGCGACTCGCTGCGGCTGGTGCCGGCCAGGCCGATGGCGCGGCACTCCGCGAAGCGGGCCAGCTGCTCATCATCGGGAATGGCCGTGAACAGGACCGTCGATACGCCTCGGCTGCTCAGGGCCTCCAGCGCGTCGGTCGAGCCGGTGAGGTCATCGCCGTAATAGGCTGATGAGTGTCTCGTTGGCGTGCTCATCGAAAGGTCTCCAGGGCCTGGGCGAGCTCGCGGTGCTCGCCGGCATAGCGTTTCCAGCGATACGCCCTGAACGGCCGCATCCCAGGCCTGGCGCAGGCTTCTCACGCCACTGGCGATGCCGCCGGGGTGGGCCATGATGCCACCGCCGGCACAGAAGATCAGATCGGTGCTGCCCAGCGCCTGGTAGGTAGCCACCGCCTGGCGGGCCGTCTGGCCGGAAGAAAACACCGGCATCACTTCGCAGCCCGGCGCGGGCGGCGGGAACATCGGTGTCAGGCAGGCACGGGCGCTGGCGATCACGCTGTCATCGGCCTCGCTGAACTTGTTGGCCAGACCGTTGACGTGAAGATGGTCGACGCCGGCCAGGCGCCACAGCTTCTGGTAGGCGATGAAGCTCATGCCGATGTGCGGCGAGCGGCTGTACAGCCCCCACCCGGCGCGGTGGCCATGAAGGGCCAGCCGGCAATGTCGGCGCAGGTGCGCCACGCCGGCCAGCCCGACGCTGTTCACCGCAACCATGGCGCAGGTGCCGCCGGCAGCCGCCACGTAGTCGTGGTGCCGCAGCATCGCGTCCAGCTCGTCGGTGATGTTGAAGGCGTACATCACCTTGTGCCCGGTGCGATCGGCGTGTGCATTGATGATCGGCATGACCGCATCGACGCGCTCTTCGACGGGGATTGTGCGGCCCATTGGCCAGTAATTCGTCGTCCTTGATGAAATCGATGCCGCCCTCGACGAGCTGTTCCACGACCTCAGCGGTTTGCGCGGGCGACAGCCCCACGCTGGGCTTGATGATGGTGCCGATCAGCGGGCGCCGCTCGACGCCGGTAAGCCGGCGCGTACCGGTGATGCCGTACTGCGGCCCAGGATAGGCCGCGGCGAAGCTCTCCGGCAGCGTCAGGTCGAGCAGCTTGAGCGCCGAGAACTCCTTGAGTTCGAACAGGTTGCCGGCGACGGTCGAGAGCAGGTTGGGCAACGATGGCCCGAGGTTGGCGATCGGCCAGGACAGCGTGACGTGGGCGCGCTGGTAGCGCGGCATATCGCTACCCTGGGTCGGGCGCACCGGTAGTGATGGCGTCTCGAGGCAGTCGAGTGGCTCGATGCGCTCGACGATGGCGCCATGGCTGGCACGCAACTCGTCGGTCTCGTTGGCCAGCCGGGTGAAAGTACCCGACGACTGCTCGCCGGCCATCACCTCGGCGGCCCGCTCGACCGGGTAGGGCGTCTCGATGAGGTAGGTGGCGTGGATCCGTTCGCTCATGGCGCGTCTCAACTCGTATGATCAATTCGGGCGATCAGGTGATGCGGCGGATGCTTTCGGCGATTTGCTCGGGCTCGAAGACCCTCTTCCAGTCGTCACGCATCAACATCGGTTTGCCGTTCTCGATGGCCTTGTTGCAGGCATCCGAAAAGGCGCCGGGCTGCTCATCGAAGGTCACGGCGGAGAGAATGTTCATGTGACCGAGCAGGAAGTCGCGGGCACATTGCCGGGAGACGCCACGTGCCACGACCTCGTCCATGGCTTCGCGCATCACTGCCAGTAGCGTAGCGCAGACCGTCTCGGAGAGCCCCGGCTCGAGCAGCGCCATCTCGTCGACACTGACCCGGTGCGAACGGCCGACCGGGGCGTAGATGGTGCGGGCGATGCGCTCGCCGAGTTCGAAGCTTGCTTCCGGGCCCTGCATGAGCGCGCTGACGATATGTTGGGTGGCCTTGAGACCGCCGAAATAGTCGCGTTTGGCTTCCAGGTCCGTCTCGTCGTTGAAGATCGGCGGATGGCAGGGGTGGGTGACGAAGTAGGTCAGGTCGTCGCGCTCGGGAAGGTGGCCGGCGAAGGGTGCCGCCGCATCCAGGGTGATGACCATGGTGCCGCTTGGCATCATCGGCGAGAGCTGGTGCGAGATCTTCCCGACCAGGGTATCGGGGACGGCGAGAATGACCACATCGGCCTCGGGTACGACGCGTTCGGCGTCGGTGCACTCGATATTCAGCTCCTGCTTCAGCCGAGTGCGCCCAGCCTCGCTGACTTCGATGTGGTCGACCGCGAATTCCGAGTCCTTCAGGTTACGCGACAGGCGAAACCCCATCTTGCCGCCGGCGCCGATCAGTGCAATGCGTGTCATGGTTGCTGTCCTGCCTTGCTGAGGGAGGGAAGTAAAAATACGGCACAACTGGTATGATGACATGATAAGTGGCTCGCACTGTCAAACGCGACTTTGGTCGCAATCCAGGCCGGCGCTGGTCTGGCTGCAGCCAGAGGAATAATTGAATAAGCGGCCTTCCAATCCCACATCAGAGACATGCCATGAGCGATGCCCTGAAGATTTCCCGACGCAAGCTGTCCGACGAAGTGTTCGATCGGCTCTATGCCATGCTGCTCAATGGCGACTACCGCCCGGGCGATAATCTGCCGTCGGAGCGCCAACTCATGGAGATGTTCGGGGTGGGGCGGCCTGCGGTGCGCGAGGCAATGCAGTCCCTGGAGCGTGCCGGCCTGGTCACTATCCAGCATGGCCAGCGGCCGACGGTGACCATGCCGACGGCGTCGGGCGTACTTTCGCAGATCGAACTGACGGCCATGCACATGCTGGCGAGTTCACCGCAGTCGCTGGAACAGCTCAAGGAAGCGCGGGCGTTCTTCGAACTCGGCATGGTGGCCCGGGCAGCGGAAAAGGCCACTGCCGAAGACATCGAACGCCTCGAAGCATTACTCGAGGCGCAGCGAGCCCAGTTGAACGTCGATATCGGGGCTTTCATCAAGGCGGACATGTCGTTTCATGTCGCCATTGCCGCAATTACCGGCAACGCGATTTACCTGGCGGTGAGCAACGCCATGCTCGACTGGCTGGCGAACTTTCATACCTCGGCACTGCACTGGAAAGGCAACGAGCAGGTCACCCTGGATGAGCATGCGCGGATTCTCGAGGCCATTCGCTGCCATGACGGTGAGGCAGCGACCGACGAGATGCGGGCGCATCTCGACCGGGCGGGAAGACACTATGTCTTGACGTGAATATATCGATGACCCCTATCCAAGGGGGGCGCTGAGGGGCTGCTGTAATGCCCCGGGCTAGGTGCAACCCAGTGCGCCAGGCTATGCCCTGGGCTCGGCACCCAGTCGCGGTTTGCGTCGAGAAGTCGCTGGCACCGACGAACGCCAGGGGCGACGGCCCCTGGCGCTGGGGCCTTAACGGGCATCCGGCTGGGCGGCGGGCGCGGCGCGCTGGAAGGCCTCCAGCGTGTCGCAGCGCTCGGCGATGCGCCGGATCGTCGGGTAGCGGCTCAGCTCGCACTCGAAGCGCCGGGCATTGAAGACCTGCGGCACCAGGCAGGCATCGGCCAGGGTCGGGGTATCGCCGTGGCAGAACGCGCCGGTGTCGGGCGAATCGGCGAGCAGCGCCTCCAGCGCCTCGAAGCCCTCGGCGATCCAGTGCCGGTACCAGCCGAGCTTGGCGGCCTCGTCGAGGCCCAGCTCGCCGCTCAGGTACTTGAGCACCTTGAGGTTGTTGAGCGGGTGAATCTCGCAGGCGATCGCCTGGGCCAGCGCGCGCACCCGGGCACGCCCCTCGGCGTCCGCGGGCAGCAGGGGCGGATCGGGATAGCACTCGTCAAGGTATTCGCAGATCGCCAGCGACTGGGTCAGCCGCGTGCCGTCGTCGGTCTCGAGTGTCGGCACCAGCCCCTGAGGGTTGCGGGCGAGGTTGTCGCCGCCGCGCTGCTCGCCGTCGACCAGGTTGACCGCGACCTGATCATAGCCAGCCCCTTGAGATTGAGCGCGATGCGCACCCGGTAGGCCGCCGAGGAGCGAAAATAGCCGTAGAGTTTCATCGCGGGCCTCCGCTCACTGTCGCCTGGTACTGGACGACCCGCTGATCGATGGCGCCGAAGATGCTGTCGCCCTGGGGTCGAACATCTCGATGCGCACCCGGTCGCCGAAGCGCAGGAAGGGTGTGGTCATCTCGCCATGCAGGATCTTCTCGACCATGCGCACCTCGGCCAGGCAGCTATAGCCGACCCCGCCGTCGGCGACCGGCTTGCCGGGGCCGCCATCGATACCCGGGTTGGAGACGGTGCCCGAGCCGATGATCGCCCCCGCGCCCAGCTGACGCGTCCTGGCGGCATGCGCGACGAGCTGCGGGAAGCTGAAGATCATGTCCGGGCCGGCCTCGGGCTCGCCGAACTTCTCGCCGTTGAGGTGCACGGTCAGCGGCCGATGGACCCGGCCGTCGCGCCAGGCATCGCCCAGCTCGTCCGGGGTCACGGCGATCGGCGAGAAGCTCGAGGCCGGCTTGGCCTGGAAGAAGCCGAAGCCCTTGGCCAGTTCACCGGGAATCAGCCCGCGCAGGCTGACGTCGTTGACCAGCATGATCAGCTTGATGTGCTCGGCGGCCCGCTCGGGCGAGACGGCCATCGGCACGTCGTCGACGATCACCGCGAGCTCGCCTTCAAGATCGATGCCGTGTTCCTCGCTGAGCGCCTCGATGTCCTCGCGCGGCGCCAGGAAGCTGTCGCCGCCGCCCTGGTACATCAGCGGATCGCTCCAGAACGTCTCGGGCATCTCGGCGCCGCGCGCCTGACGCACCAGCTGGACGTGATTCAGGTAGGCCGAGCCGTCGGCCCAATGGTAGCTGCGCGGCAGCGGCGAGTGCAGCGCGTCCATATCCAGCGCGAAGGCGTCCGCCGCCTGGCCGTCGTTGAGTTCGGCATAGACCTGCTCGAGCCGGGGGGCGAGCGCGTCCCAGTCCTCGATGGCCTGCTGCAGGGTGGCGGCGATCTGCGGCACGCGCACGGCGCGGGTCAGGTCGCGGGAGACCACGATCAGCTGGCCGTCGCGGCCCTGGTTGAGTGAAGCGAGTTTCATGGGTCGATCCTTGTTGTCGTCGGGAGTCGGTTGTCAGCGCTGGTTCGGGGTGAAGTGCGAGCGCAGTCCCGCCCACACGTCGACGTAGTCGCGCTGGCGGAAGTCGGCGTCCAGGGCGGCCGGGGTGGGCTGGAACACGTAGCGGCTCTCGAACATGAAGGCCAGGGTGTCGCCCAGGCGTTGCGGAGCTCAGCTCGGCGGAGGTCGCCTTCTCGAAGGTCTCCGCGTCCGGGCCGTGGGGCGACATGCTGTTGTGCAGGCTGGCCCCGCCGGGCAGGAAGCCTTCCGCCTTGGCGTCGTACTCGCCGTGGATCAGGCCCATGAACTCGCTCATCAGGTTGCGATGGAAATAGGGCGGGCGGAAGGTGTGCTCGGCGACCATCCAGCGCGGCGGGAAGATCACGAAGTCGATGTTGGCCATCCCCGGCGTGTCGGAGGCCGAGGTCAGCACGGTGAAGATCGACGGGTCGGGATGGTCGAAGCTGACCGTGTTGATGGTATTGAAGCGCGCCAGGTCGTACTTGTAGGGCGCGTAGTTGCCGTGCCAGGCCACCACGTCGAGTGGCGAGTGATCGAGGCGGGTCGCCCACAGCTTGCCCGAGAACTTGGCGACGAGCTCGAACTCGCCGGTCTCGTCCTCGTAGCTCGCCACCGGGCTCAGGAAGTCGCGCGGATTGGCCAGGCCGTTGGCGCCGATCGGCCCCAGGCCGGGCAGCTCGAAGGGACTGCCATAGTTTTCGCAGACATAGCCGCGCGCCGCCTCGGCGCCGCCAGCGAGCCGGACCTGGAACTTGATCCCGCGCGGGATGACGGCGATCTCGCCCGAAGCCACCTCCAGCGTGCCCAGTTCGGTGCGCAGCGCGAGCGCGCCCTGCTGCGGCACGATCAGCAGCTCGCCATCGGCGTCGTAGAAGAAGCGCTCGCGCATGTCGCGGTTGAAGGCGTAGACGTGCACGCCGCAACCGGTCTGCGCCGTGGCATCGCCATTGACGGCGATCGTCATCAGCCCAGCGAGGAAGTCGCTGGGGGCGTCGGGCAGCGGGCGCGGGTCCCAGCGCATCTGGTTGGGGTCGGCGGCCGGCTCGCGCGGTGGCGCCGTATCCCATTGACCTGGCTCGAGTGGACGATAGGCGCTTTGCGCCACCGAGGGGCGAATGCGGTACAGCCAGCTGCGCAGGTTATGGCTGCGCGGGGCGGTGAACGCCGAGCCGGTCAGCTGTTCGGCATAGAGGCCGTAGGGGCAGCGCTGGGGTGCGTTCTGGCCCTCCGGCAGGGCGCCGGGTAGGGCCTCGCTGGCATGCTGGTTGCGGAATCCGCTTAAGTATTCCGGCTTGTTGTTGTTCATGAGCATTCCTCGTCATCGCTGGGGCAAAGGCCCGCCACGCCACAATTTAGTTTCATTTGAAACTGTATGGTGATGCTAGGAGCTTGCCAATGACGGCGTCAAGCGTGCCGGACCGAGCCGATCGTCAGTGCCGACCGCTCATGCTCGAAGCGGGCCGATGACGGCTCATGCCAACAAGTCGGCGAGTTGCCGCGCGCAGGCCTGCACGGCGCTGGCGGCCGCTGCGGCGTCCAGGTCTTCGAGCGCGACCACGCCGACACTTCCTTCGAAACCCGAGCTTGCCTCGAAACCCGAGCGTGAGGTTTGGCCCGAGAGCGGGCAGGCCACCCCGACGGCGCCGCGCTGCAACTGGCCGCGGGTGATGCTGTAGCCCTGCTGGCGGGCGTCACGGATCTCGCTGCTGTCCGCCTCGTTCTCGGGGCGCGCCGAGAGGATGGCGATACCGGCCGCGCCACTGGTCAGCGGGTGGCGGCTACCGACGCGGTAGCCGACTCGCAGTAATCCGTCTTGCGGTTCGGCGACCATCAGCGCCACGCACTCTTCGCCCTGGGCGGCCGACAGATAGGCGGTCGCGTGCGTATCCCGGGCCAGCCGGCGCAGCAAGGGCTCGGCCACGCTGCGCAGTTGCGGTTCGAACTGAGACGCCAGGGCCAGAATGCCGCCGCCCAGACAAATGGCGCCGTCCGCCTTCCGATACGCCAGGGCGTTGGCTTCGAGCGTCGCCACGATGCGGTAGACGATGGCGCGATTGATGGCGAGTTCCGTCGCCAGCTCCGCAATGCTCAAGCCGCCAGGGTGGCGTGCGATGACCTTGAGTGCGTGGAGCCCCCGGTCGAGGGTTTGCAATTGACTCATCGTTGGTGACTCGGCGTGGCTGGATGAAAACACCCGTTAGACTTTGGGCTAGAGAGACACTGGTGGGTCCGCTTACCGCTTGACCCTGGCCAAGCGCTTACCTATGTTCGTTCACTGAACAAGCGTTTTCAATAAAAGTAAAATATAGCGCACGACGAGGCCCGCCATGCCCACGCCCCGGACCCCGCCACTCGCTGCAGCAGGGACGTTGCCCTTTCAGCGCTGCCGGTTCAGGCCCTGTCGCCGACTCGCCGAATGGGTGTCCGGTTTCCCCCCGCGCGGCAGCCTTCGACCCGTTCGAGAGCGACTATCAGCTCGACCCGGCCGAGGCCCTGCGCTGGTCGCGGGATCAGGAGCCGGTGTTCTACAGCCCCAGGCTCGGCTATTGGGTGGTCAGCCGCTATGCCGATGTGAAGGCGATCTTCCGCGACAACCGGACGTTCTCGCCATCCATCGCGCTGGAGAAGATCACCCCCGTCTCGCAGGCCGCCCAGGACACCCTCGTGCGCTATGGCTATGCCATGAATCGCACGCTGGTCAACGAGGACGAGCCCGCGCACATGGAGCGCCGCCGGGCGCTGATGAAGTCCTTCGAGCTGGAGGAGTTGGCGCATCACGAGCCCATGGTGCGGCGGCTGACCCGCGAATATCTGGACCGGCTGGTCGACCAGGGCGAAGCCGATCTGGTCGACGAGATGCTCTGGGAGATCCCGCTGACGGTGGCCCTGCACTTTCTCGGCGTGCCCGAGGAGGACATGGATACCCTGCGCGAGTATTCGATTGCGCACACCGTGAATACCTGGGGCCGCCCGTCGCCGGAGCAGCAGGTCGCTGTCGCAGAGGCAGTGGGCAAATTCTGGCAATACGCCGGGCAGGTGCTGGAGCGGATGCGCCAGGACCCGTCCGGCCATGGCTGGATGAAATACGCCATCCGCCGCCAGCAGGAACTGCCGGAAGTGGTCACCGACTCCTACCTGCACTCGATGATGATGGCCGGCATCGTCGCGGCGCACGAGACGACTGCTCACGCCAGTGCCAACATGCTGCGGCTGTTGCTGGAAAACCGTGCGGTGTGGGAGGACCTGTGCGCCAACCCCTCGCTGATTCCCAACGCCGTTGAGGAGTGCCTGCGGCTGTCGGGATCGGTCGCCGCCTGGCGGCGGATCGCCACCGCCGACACCCGGATCGGCGACGTCGCGATCCCCGAGGGCGCGAAGCTGCTGATCGTCAGCGCCTCGGCCAATCACGACGAGCGTCATTTCGAGAATCCCGATGCCCTGGACGTCTATCGCGACAACACCACCGACCATCTGACGTTCGGCTATGGCAGCCACCAGTGCATGGGCAAGAACCTGGCGCGCATGGAGATGCGCATCTTCCTCGAGGAATTCACGCGCCGCCTGCCGCACATGGCCCTGGTGCCCGACCAGACGTTCACCTTCGTGCCGAATACCTCCTTTCGTGGTCCGGAGCATCTGTGGGTGCGTTGGGACCCGGCTGCCAACCCCGAGCGTCGCGATGCCTCGCTACGCGAGCGGGGCCGCGAATTCCCGCTGGGCGCGCCTTCCAGGCGAGACGCCGAGCGCGAGGTCGTGGTCACCCAGGTCATGCAAGAAGCCACTGACGTCATCCGGCTGGAGCTTGCGGATCCACATGGCCGGGCATTGCCACGCTGGACGCCGGGCGCACACGTTGAGGTGGTGACAGGGGACTACGCGCGCAGCTATTCCCTGTGCGGCGATCCCGACGACGATCGCCACCTGCAGATAGCGATCCGCCGGGAATCGCCGGGGCGCGGCGGTTCCTGCCATATCCATGACACCGTCAAGCCGGGTGCCCGGTTGCGCCTGCGCGGGCCGCGCAACCACTTCCGCCTGGACGAGCGCGCCACGCGCTACCTGCTGATCGCCGGCGGGATCGGCATCACCCCGATCATCGCCATGGCCGACCGGCTCAAGCGGCTCGGCAAGTCCTACGTTATCCATTATTGCGGCCGCTCCCGGGCTTCGCATGCCCCTGCTGGAGAGGCTCGAGCGCGATCACGGCGCCCGGTTACATCTTTATCCCGGCGATGAGGGGCGGCGCCTCGAGCTATCCACGCTCCTGGCCGACCGCGGACAGGCCCAGGTCTATGCCTGCGGGCCCGAACGCCTACTCGATGCCCTGGCAGCAAGCGCCGGGGATGCCTCGGATGGTGTGCATGTGGAGCATTTCTCGGCGAATGGCGCGGCCCTGGTCCCCGGCCAGGAGCATGCCTTCGAGGTGGTGCTGGGCGACTCCGCGTTGAACGTTCCCGTCGCCGCCGACCAGACCGTGCTGCAAGCCCTGCGCGGCGTGGGGATCGACGTGCCCAGCGACTGCGAGGAAGGGCTCTGCGGAACCTGCGAGGTGGCCGTTCTCGACGGCGAGGTCGATCACCGCGACAAGGTGCTGACCCCTGAGGAGCGAGCAGGCCAACCGGCGCATGATGACCTGCTGCTCCCGGGCACGACACGGCAAGCTCGTCCTGGGTATCTGAAGGGGACGCACCGTGCTGCTCCCGGGCCCCGGGCCATATAACAATACCGATCCATCATTCCACCCGCGCGGACGCGCGGAGTAATCCAGGAGTCTGCTGTGAATAACAACACTACACCGCTCGCCACCCTCGCCTTCGGCGCCACGCTACTCCTGGCAGGGACCGCGTCCGCCCAGACCACGCTCAAGGTCAGCCACTACCTACCGCCGGTGCATGGCATCCACACCGATTTCATCGTGCCCTGGACGGAGCAGGTGACCGCCTGTACCGACGGCGAGGTCCAGTTCGAGGTCTACCCGGGCGGCACCCAACTGGGCAACGTCGCCAAGCAGCAGGAACAGGTACTGGCCGGGGTCGTGGATATCGCCCATGGCCTTCAAGGCATCCCGCGCGGACGCTTCCCGCGGACATCGTTGATCGAGCTGCCGTTCATGACCCGCGACGCCGGCGCCGCCAGTGAAACACTCTGGCAGATGTACCCCGATTACCTGGCTCCGGAATATCGCGGGCCTCAAGGTGCTGGCGCTGCACGCCCACAATGGCGGGCTCATCCACACCGCGGACAAGAAGGTGCAAACCATGGAGGACATGCAGGGACTGCGCCTGCGTACGCCGAGCCCCGCCGTTTCGCAGATGCTTACCGCGCTGGGCGCCACGCCGCAGGGGCTGCCGCCGGGGGAGGTCTACGAGAACATCCAGAAGCACGTGATCGACGGTACGGTGTTTCCCTGGGACCCGGTGAAATCCTTCGGCCTGAACGAGGTGCTCGACTATCACCTGGATGCCGGTGCCTACACGGTGCCGTTCTTCTTCGTGATGAATCAGCGCAAGTACGACTCGCTGCCCGAGAACGTGCAGGCGTGTATCGACGAGGCTTCCGGCGATTCACTGGTGGCCAAGTTCGGCGACTGGTGGGACAAGTGGGATGCCGCCGGGCGCCAGGAGGCCGAGGCCTCCGGCGATGTCATCACCCATCTCTCGGATGCCGAGCGTCAGCGCTGGCGCGAGGCGCTTCAGCCCGTCACCGAGGCCTATATCGAGGAGACGGCCGACAATGGGGTCGATAACGCGCGCGAGATCTATGAGCGCATGCGCGAGCTGCTCGCCGAGAAGCAGCAGTAAACGATGAACCTTCCTGGACGTACCGGCGCTCGCTTGCGGCGCCGGTACGTCGTTAGCGATGTGAGTCTTGTATGGGTTATCTGATCGCGGGGTTACGCGCGTTCGTCACGTTGTCCGCGGTGACGGGAGTTGCCGCCTATGCGGCGGCCGCCTTGCTGACCGTGACCGACATCATCGGTCGCCAGCTGGGCCACCCCGTTCCCGGTGTCGTCGATCTGGTCCAGCTGTTCGTGCTGGGCGGCGCCTGGCTGGTGATTCCCTACGCCTTCATGACCGGGGCGCATGTCGGGGTGGACCTGCTCGTCGAATCGTTGCCGCGTCAACTGACGAGCGTGATGCGTGGTGTCGCAGGGCTCGCGGCCATGGCGCTGCTGGCGATGATGCTCTACTTCTGTCACGCCACCTTCCAGCAGCAGATGATGTTCGGCGATCGCTCCCAGCAATTGGGCATCCCGATCTTCTACTACTGGGTACCGCTGCTGTTCGGCGTCGGTCTCTCCATCGTCGGGACCGCACTGGGGCTGGTGCCGTCTCGACAGTCTGAATCCGGCGACGGAGGCTAGCCCATGAGCGGCGCCATGCTCGGTCTGGCAGGCTTTGGCCTCACTCTGGTGTTGATCGCGTTCGGCTTCCCGGTTGCCGTGGCCATGGCGCTGGTCGGCGTCGGCGGGCTTCTGGTGGCTCAACGGCCTGATGGGTGCCGGCTTCATTCTCGGCTCGTCGCCCTTCGAGGCGATCTTCCCCTATTCGCTCAGCGTGGTGCCGCTGTTCGTGATGATGGGCGTCTTCGCGGCCCGCGCCGGGCTGTCGCGCTCGCTGTTCGACATGGTTAACAGCTTCCTCGGCCATGTTCGCGGCGGGCTCGCCGTCACCGGGGTGGGCGCCTGCGCCATCTTCGGGGCCATCTGCGGGTCGTCGCTGGCCACGGTCGCCACCATGGGGCGCGTGGCGATCCCCGAGATGCAGAAGCGCGGCTACGACGGCTCGCTGTCGTCAGCGTCCATCGCCGCGGGCGGCACACTGGGCGTGCTGATCCCGCCCTCCATCCTGCTGGTGCTCTACGGCATCCTCACCCAGACGTCGATCGGGCAGCTGTTCATCGGCGCCATCCTGCCCGGCATCCTCGGCGCGCTGCTGTATGGCTTGGCGATCATCGTGCGGGTGCGCATGGCACCGCATCTGGCGCCATCCACGCCTCGCGCGGGGTGGGGCGTCCGCCTGGCCACGCTGCGTCGGGTGTGGGGCGTGGTAGTGCTGTTTGCGCTGGTGATCGGGGGCATCTATCTCGGCTGGTTCTCGCCGACCGAGGCCGCCGCGGTCGGCGCCGTCGGGGCCTTTGTCCTGGCGCTGCTGTCCGGTGAGTTGACGCGTCAGACGCTGCTGGGGAGCGGTGCGGGAAACGGCGGGGCTCACCGGCATGATCTTCTTCATCCTGATCGGCGCCTCGCTGTTCAACTACTTTCTGGAGACCACGGGGCTGCCCAGCGCGCTGATCGACAGCATCGACGGGAGCGGGCTGTCGCCGGCCATGGTGCTGATGCTGATCATGCTGTTCTACATCGTTCTCGGCTGCTTCATGGATGCCATGTCGATGATTCTATTGACCGTACCGTTCCTGGCGCCAGTCGCTGCCTCGCTGGATTTCGACATGGTGTGGTTCGGCATCCTCGTCGTCACGGTCGCCGAGATTGGCCTGATTACTCCGCCCATCGGCATGAACCTGTTCGTGGTGCAGGCGACTCAGCCGGAATTGACCCAGCGGACGGTCATTCGCGGGATATTGCCCTTCATTCTGGCGGACGTGGTGCGGCTCGCGCTGCTGGCGGCGATCCCGGCGCTGACGCTATGGCTACCGGGAAAGATGTTTTAGTCGATATCTGCATGCAGCGCGCTGGCCGCCTGGGATGTTTGTAATCGCTTACCTGTCGGGTAGTGAATCTCTTACATGGGTTGTTGGGTGACAGCATTATGATGGGCGCTGCATGGAAGCCGAGATAAGTCCCCGGCCAGCGGATGGCTGGGGCCCTTTTACCTGTTTGTTTCCTTGGCCGGCCCTTTACGGGTCCGCCTGACGGCCATTGCCGGCATTCCAGACTGTTTGTTTGCTAATTTTCCATTTATATAACTTGAGTTAATACTTGTTTGGCCAAAGCGTGACATTGTGGCGTCGTTGTCGAGCAGGGATCGCTTAGCAGGGAAGAACGAGCATGGAAAGCTCGCTCAACCATGGAGGTGCGGACAGGAGTCCGCTTGGTCAGCAAGGATACGCTTGCAAAAGAAAAAGCCCGGCCTGTTTTTCAGACCGGGCTTTTTCTTTTGCAAGCCTCACCGCTAGGTTACCCTCATGGCTCGTAGCCATGGAGTGGCGCACTGATGCAGGAAAGCTATGATCGAGATCTTGAATATGGCCACCGCGCTGGCCACCAATTTTGTCCTTCTGTTCCTGGGCATTCAGATGTTCCGGGGCTTTCGCCGTCAGCGCCGCCCGCAGTTGATCATCAACCGAGCTTACAGTCACGACATTCAGGCGCCTTGCCTGATCAGTAACATGAGTGACGAAGCGATCTATCTGACCACGGTGTTCTGCGCGGTCGAAAGAGAGGGCCACTGGCTGACCAGCGAAATCACCGACCTCGCGCCTGACGATCAGGATGGCGAGGAAGGCAACTTCAGCTTCCAGGGGCCGGTGCCACCCAAGCATTTCTACCGCTTTTCGGGCTTCGACGCGCTGATTCGGCACACCCTCGAGGAGCACGGTTACGAGCTCGATAGCTGGAGTGATGTCGGGGCGGTGGAGATTCGGGCCGTGGCGGTTTACGGCAACGAGAAATATCCGCTGGGTGTTTTCCGTCGCTTCGATGTTGTGCCGCGTGAACGAAGCGCCGTATTGATTCCGGCGAGTGTAAAGACCGGACGTCTTTCGCGTCGCTGGCACCAACGCAAAATTCAGCACTGGTTCCGCGAACTGGCCTGATGCTGGGACGCCAGGCAGCTGGCGCGAAGGCCATTAGCCCGGAGGCGTCGGTTCGCCACCCTCAGAGGAGGGCCGGTCTTTGAGGTCATGGCTCATTGAAGGCAGCCATGGCGCGGCGGCTGGCTCGCTGAACGAGATCGGCGTATTCGCGGTCAGGATGTGTTTATCGCAGTTCAGGTAATGATCATCGAAATCGGCCATCTCGGCCAGGCGCTGCGGGTCGAGGACCACGATATGGAAATGCTGACGTTTCACCAGCCCCTGGCCGGCCAGTGCCGAAAAAGTGCGGCTGATATGCACCGTGCTCATGCCGAGCGCGTCGGCGAGATCCTGCTGGGAGAGGGGTAGCTGAAAACCATCGACATCGTCTGGGAGGTATTCCAGCAGGCGTTCGCGACATTCGCAGAGAAAGTGTGCCAGGCTCTTGCGTGCATTGCGCCGCGCCACGCTGACCAGCCGCTCGGCGAGCATGGCCTGGTGCTGATTGGCAATCACGAACAGCGCCGATCGCATGCGGTTCGAGGCGGTCAGCAGGCTGAAGATGCTCGAAGAGGAATACTCGCAGATCCGGCCGTCGGTGAGCATCGACACATCGTTGCGGCGCACTCCGCTCAACAACTCGAAGATCCCCAGGATATCGCCGGTCAGGTAGGTGGCCAGCAATTGCCGGCTGCCATCGCTCAGATAGCGTGCCGAACAGCCCCAGCCCTCGCTGATGACCAGCAGCGAGTCGGCGCTATCGCCTTCATGCCATAGCCACTCGCCAGCGGTGACTTCGCGCATGCTGAAATCCAGGCTCTCGAGTAGCTCGATTTCGCCCTCTGTCAGCGAAACCAGAGCGCTCAAGCGCTTCAACATGGGGTTGGTTGCGTTTCGCACGCACTTCTCCAGCGACAAGATCTTGAAAAGGCAAAGAAAGCATGGCTACTGAAAGCGCGCGATAACGTAGGTTTATTTTTACCCGAATGGCATCATTTAACCACCCTGCCCGCAGATGGGCCCTCTGACAAGGATGCACTATGCACAAGCGTTTTCATAAAATCTTCGGCCTGGCCTTGGCAGTGGGCGTGGCAATAGCGACGCCGCCGGCAATGGCCAAGAGTGTCTATGGCTGGGTCGAGAAGACCGAGATCGAGCCTTGGGGCGTCGAGGTCAAGGCCAAGCTGGACAGCGGGGCCTTGACCTCGTCGATGCACGCCACGGATCTGTCGCGCTACCAGCAGGATGGCGAGGAGTGGGTACGCTTCACCCTTGACGTGGTCGGCGAGGACAGCGGCGAGCAGTTCTCCCGCGAGATCGAGCGACCGGTGTTTCGTAACCTGATCGTGCGAGGCGCCGGCGGCAAGGAGCGCCGGGCGGTGGTGCTGATGAAGCTATGTCTGGGCAATACCATCTACGAAGAGCAGGTCAGCCTCAACGACCGCAGCGACATGCTCTACCCGGTACTGTTGGGACGCCGCACCATTCAGCACCTGGGGGTGCTCGACGTCACGCGCACCTTTATCCATCAGCCGGGCTGTGGCGACGACGCCCCCCTCAAGGCTCACGATGAGCAGCAGAGCGACGAGGACATCGGCGCCTGAGCCCGGCCCACAAAACTAGCGAGTCGGCGTTTCGCCGGCATCGTAATCCTGATTGTCGTCCGGTGCCGAGCCGGGCTCGCCAGCCGTCTTGCGCTCGAAATTACGCGCCGCTTCGATGGCTTCGGGCTCGTTGTCGTGGCGCGATATCTCGCTCGGGGCGTCAGGATCGGTGACATCGACGACGCGCCAGCCGGCCAGCATCGTGGCGTCTTCCTGCTCCTGGGTGATGGGTTCTACGCGTGCGGTATGGGTCATGAAACCTCCCTGTGCTGTGATCCTCCCCTTTGTATAGCTCAATACAGCCATAGCTCAACCTGTCGGGGGCCATGATCGTTGCAGATCCGGTTGGCGCTCGCCGGATACGGCCATACACTCAACAGTCTTTTGACTGTTCGACAAGGAGGTTGAAGATGATCGATCTGGATACGGTACTGCATGCCCGCGAGGCGCTCGCCGGCACGGCTCCGCGCCAAGGCTCCCCGGGCGATCGGGCGTTGCGCGCGATCGCCGGGGAGATCGACGCCAAGCGCCGCGCCAACCCCGAACTGGACGTACAAGGCGCGATCCGCCTGCTGGTCAGCGAAGCGCAGGGCCGAGTCGGGCTGGACGAGGAACTATGCCGCAAGGCCTGTGACCATGCTCGAAGCGACGACTAGCGCTTAGCTCGGCAACGTCCCGCCCAATCCGGCGGCCCGCACGACCGCCCATACCGGCAATGGGATTTACAGGCGTTTGTTTAGACCGTTCACGCGGCTGGGGTAGACTCGGCGTTCCCTTATCGATTTCGTGGAGTCGCCATGTCGTTCGTTCCCCGCTTCACCAATGGCCAGGCGTTTAATCAGGCATTGGGCAAGATCGTCTGCGTCGGTCGCAATTACGCCGAGCACGCCCGTGAACTCGACAACCCGGTGCCCAGCGCGCCGCTATTGTTCATCAAGCCGGCGACTAGCGGCGTGGATATCGATGCGCCGCTGGAAAGCCAGTTCGCGCGCGGCGAGGTGCATTTCGAGGCCGAGCTGGCGCTGTTGATCGGCACGCCGCTGACTCGCGCCACGCCGCATGAAGCGCAGCGGGCCGTCGTCGGGCTGGGGCTGGCGCTGGATCTGACCCTGCGCGACGTGCAGGCGACGCTCAAGGACAAGGGCCATCCATGGGAGATCGCCAAGGCCTTCGATGGGGCCTGCCCGCTGACGCCGTTCACCCCGGTCGAAGGCGAGCCCGACTGGCAGGCGCTGCACTTCACGCTGGATATCGACGGCGAGCGTCGCCAGACCGGCGACAGCGCCGACATGCTGTTCGCGATTCCCGAATTGCTGGCCGAGATGAGCCGCCACTTCACGCTGATGCCCGGCGACGTGGTATTGACCGGCACGCCGGCAGGGGTGGGCGCCTTGCCGCGCGGCGCCGAAATCAGCCTGGCGCTGGCCGCCGGCGCCAGCCATGGTGCG
>CAVZBU010000018.1:0-390552 GCA_963773565.1 uncultured Gammaproteobacteria bacterium
CGTCGCCGGTGTACCCGGGGCGCTGATCACCACCTTCGCCACCGTCGCGCCGTCGTTGCTGCTGATGCTGATCGCGCTGGGCACGCTGCATCGCGATCCCTGAGTTTGGTCAAGGTCAAGTTGATGAGTCAGTGGGCTAACGCCGGGTGGTGATGATGCTCATGGGCCGTACCTGACCTGGCGCTCTCGAAGGGGCGGAGATACCGCCGGTGCCCTGCACACCGCGATCACGGTGGGGACTGCTGCGGCACCGCTTCTGGCAACCCTGGTACACCCGGCGCTCTAGGTGCCCTTCGGACTCGGTGACGGCGTGCTGCTGCTCGGTCAGCGGTGCGACCGGGTTCGTCCATTCACGATTCGACGGTACGCCGAACGAATCCAGCAAGGGTTCGAGGGGCCAAGAGCTACCCAACGAGTCACAACGATGACCTAGCAGGACAAGATCGCCACGTCATTGATCTTCCCCACAGTGCAACTGCTCAGTGCCGCATCCAGGCGATTTTTTCGACGCGCCTCAAGCTCGGCCATCGGCGGCCTGGTACTGGCCATTGCGCTCGGCGTGCGATGCCGCGACGCTGAAAAGTCAGAAGGAATCGTCCCAACAAGCCGCGGGAATTCATCGTGCCCTGGTCTCGGTGCGGCGGCAGCGACGACGCGGCTGATCTCGACCAATCATGCCGAGGAGCAACCGGGCGAGCCGATGCCGGTGACCAAACATGCTGGGCCCCAGCGGTACTGCTGGGCTCTAGGAGCTTCAAGTGCGCCCGACGGCTATACGGCGGGCCAGGTCGACGGGGCCTGCTGGCTGCTCTCTACAAGGGGCCCACGCCGCTGAAACCGGATGATTCCGCCCCGGTGGCCGCAATGACCGCGTCGCCGAGGTACTGGTGGGTCAACGCCGATAGCAGGTAGACGACCGACGACGAATTCCTCAAAGATGCCAAGGCACATCCCGGCGATCCCGCTCGGCGTGACCCTGGGCGGCGTCCCGCACGTGCACGCGGCCATGATCGAGGACGCCGCCGGACTGCAGTTCCATTACGTCGGCTTCGAAGGCACCGGCGCACGCATCCGGGCCCTGGTGGGCGACCACATCGACGCCGCGATCGGTGATATCGCCTCCAGCCTCGAGTTCGTCAAGAACGGCAACCTGCGCTTCCTGGCGGTCGGCAGCGACAAGCGTCTGAGGAAACCCCCGACGTGCCGACCTTCGCGGAACTGGGCACCGGAACTCAACCTCAACATCGTGCGCGGTCGATCGCCCCCAAGGACACCCCGGAAGACAAGATCGAGACCCTCGCCGACGCCACAGGCGCTCCAAGGATCAGGACTTCATGAGAGCAGTCCACAACGCGGGCGCCGAAGCCAACTACAAGGGCCCGAGGCGTACAGCGACTACTGAGAGAACCGACCCCACCGTCGAGCGGCTATCGGCCAAGCTCGAGAAATGAGCACGTCCGCCGTTCCAGCAGACCCGGCCCCCGCAAGGGGCGGCCGACACCGACACCGGCCGCGCCCAGGCGCTCGCCCACATCGGGTTCAACGGACGCTGTTGGTGCTATTCGGCTGCTCTGTTCGTGCGGCAGGGGCCTGCCGTCATCGATGTGGGAACCGCTGGGCTCGGGCAGTTTCCCGCGCTGACGCTGGGCGGGCTGATGCTGATCAACCTCGCCATCATCGTGCAGGAGGGGGCACGCCGCGGCGCCACCAGCGGCGCTGCCGGGCGGGGCAAGCGCTGGCTGTGGCGCCACCGGCTGGCGTTCGGCGTGCTCGCGCTGTTCGCCCCCTACATGGTCGGCGTGCCGCTTGGGCTTTCGCCGGGCCTCGCTGGCATTTTGCTCCTGGCCCAGCTCGCGCTCGGTGTACGCCGCCCCCGAGCCTGGCGATCGCCGTGATATCGCCGTACGTTCTCCTTCGGCATCGGCTGCTGTTCGGCGATGTCTTCATCATCAGCCTTCCCCGCGGCCGGTTCAGCGACCTTGGCTACCCCCGGGCTTCGCGGCTGCCCTCGAGAGGAGATGCAACATGACGGAAGCGCTGTTCGCCGGCATGGACCAGCTGTTCACGCCACACGATGGTCACCATGCTGCTCGGCGTGGTCGCCGGGGTGATCGCCTCGGCGATCCCCGGCTTCACGATCACCATGGCGATCGTGCTGACCCTGCCGCTGACCTTCACCATGGCGCCGCTGCAGGGCGTGGCGACCATGCTCGCGGTCTATGTCGGCGGCTATACGGGCGGACTGATCAGCGCCGCCCTGCTGGGCATTCCGGGCACGCCGTCGGCGGTGGCCACCACCTTCGACGCCTTCCCGATGGCGCGCAGCGGCGAGCCCGGCCGCGCGCTGGCGCTGGGCATCTGGGCATCGTTCTTCGGCGCCCTGGTCAGCGCGACATGCTGATCATCGCCGCCCCGCCACTGGCGATGATCGCCGTCAAGCTGGGTGCCTGGGAGTATTTCTCGCTGATCATCTTCGCCATGACGGTGGTCGCCAGCCTGGTCGGCAAGTCGATGCTCAAGGGGCTGATGACCGGTCTGCTGGGGCTGTTCATCGCCACCGTGGGCGCCGACCCGATGATGGGCGTGGCGCGCTTCACCTTCGACGTCGACCTGCTCGCCAACGGCTTCCCGTTTCTGGTGGTGCTGATCGGCATCTTCGCCGTCAGCCAGTTGCTTCAGGAGGTCGAGGACGCCGAGCAGACCCAGCACGGCAAACAGCTGATTCCCGCGAACGTGGCCTTCAAGCCGCTCGACGCGCTGCGCGAGACGCTGGCCCATCCGGTCAACCTGATCCGCTCGTCGCTGGTCGGGGTGTTCATCGGCGCGGTGCCCGGCGCCGGCGGCAGCATCGCCAACCTGCTGGCCTACGATCAGGCCAAGCGCGCCTCCAAGACCCCCGAGAAGTTCGGTACCGGTGCGCCCGAGGGGGTAATCGCCTCGGAATCCGGAAACTCAGCGACCTCCGGCGGCGGGCTGATCCCGATGATCGCGCTGGGCATACCCGGCAGCGCCGTCGACGCGGTGCTGATGGCCTCGCTGATGGTCCACGGCATCGGCATCGGCCCGCGGCTTATCCTCGATCACGGTGACCTGGTCTACGGCATGTTCATGGCCATGCTGCTGGCCGCGTTCATGGTGCTGGTGGTGTGCCTGTTCAGCATGCGTTTCTTCCTGCGCGTCACCGACGTACCGCGCTCGGTGATCGTGCCGGTGGTGCTGGTGTGCTGTGTGGTCGGCGCCTTCGCCCTCAACAATCGCGTCACCGACATCTATCTGCTGCTCGGGGTGGGGGTCTTCGGTTACATCCTCAGTAAACTTAACTACCCGCTGGCACCACTGGTGCTCGGGGTGATCCTCGGGCCGATCGCCGAGACCAACCTGCGCCGCGCGCTGATGACCGACGAGAACTGGATGCTGTTCTTCACCCGGCCGATCTCGCTGACGCTGCTGATTCTCGCCGCGGTGTCGGTTGCCTTTGCGATTCGCCACCGGCTGCGCCAGCGCCACGCCGCGAAACCCGCCTGAGCCGGCCCCTGCGGGGGCCGCTTCGAAGCCCATCGATCACAATCAGGAAATCGCCCATGTCGCATTTATGCCTGCTGAACTCTCATTCGAGCATGACCGCGCCGCTCAAGCTGGCCACCGCCGGCCTGCTGATCGGCGCTACCCTCGCCGGTGCTACTTCCTGCGCTGGCCAATTCTGCGCTGGCCGATGACACGTCTGCCGATGAGGGCCGTCAGGTGCGTATCGCCGTCGATGTGCCCTATCCGCCGTTCGAGTATCGCAACGCCGACGGCGAGCTTGAGGGCTTCGAGATCGACCTGGGCAACGAGCTCTGCCAGCGCGCCAAGCTGGACTGCGAATGGGTCGTACAGGGCTGGGACGGCATCATTCCCGGGCTGCTGGCACGCAAGTACGACGCCATCCTGTCGTCGATGCGCATCACCCCGGCCCGCGAACAGCAGGTGCGATTCACTGACCCCTATGCCATGTCGCCCAAGGTATGGGTAGCACGCTCAGGCCAGGACATCGCGCTCGACGACCCGCAGTCGCTCGCCGGGCGGTCGGTGGGCATCCAGCGCGGCACTACCCAGGACAACTATGTCACCGAGCGCTACAGCGATACTCTGGACATCCGCCGCTACGATACCGCCGCCGATGTCGCGCTGGACCTGGAGGCCGGGCGTATCGACCTGGCCTTCATCAACTATCCGGTAGCGCTGGATACCCTTAACGTCGGCGCGAGCGACGCCAAGTTCGTTCAGGTCGGACCGCGCATCAACAGCCCCGAATCGATCTTCGGCCGCGGCAACGCCATCGCCGTGCGACCGCGCGACGAAGCGCTCGCCGAGTCGTTCAACCAGGCACTGGACAGCGTCTACGCCGACGGTACCTTCGTCGAACTGATGGAGCAGTACTTCGATTACGACCTGCGCCCCGCCTCGCGGTTATAGTTCTACCGCCGGGACTCGCACCCGGCGGAATCCAGGGGTGTCAATGATCGCCTGACTGATTCGCCAGATAGGCATGGATCGCGGCGAAATCGTCGCGGCCATGCCCGGCGGCCTTGGCGCTGCCATACAGCGACTTGGCCAGGTTGGCGAGATACAGCGGCTGGTCCTGCTCGTAGGCGGTCAAATCGAGCAGTTGCAGGTCCTTGTGCATCCACTCCAGCGGGAACTGGGCGGCATAATCGCCGTTGCGGATCAACTCCGCCTTGCCGGCGAGAAACGGCGCCGACACCGGCAGGTTGGGCAGCGTATCCATCAGAAAGTCCCGCGAGAAGCCGAGACTTTCGCCGAGCAGCGCGGTCTCGGCGTAGACCAGCATCGACTGTGCCAGCTGGGCGTTGACGAGCATCTTGAAGGCCGTGCCCTGGCCGTTATCACCGGCATGCACGACTTTCTGACCCATGCATTCGAAAAGCGGCCTCAGGGTCTCGACATCGTCGCTCGCCCCGCCCACCAGGAAGGTCAGCGTGGCCTCCTCGGCGGGCTGCTTGGTACCGGCGACCGGGGCATCGACGAAACGCAGGCCATGCTCACCGGCGCGCGCGGCCATTGCGCGGCTGAACGAAGGGTTGACGGTCGAGCAGTCGACCCACAGCGCGCCTTGGCGCATCGCCGGCACGAAGCCGTCCTCGCCGAATGCCACCGCTTCGACGACGCTCGGTTCGGCCAGCATGGTGAAGACGATGTCCGCTTCGGCGACGGCTTCCGCCGCCGAGCCCGCGGCGTGGGCACCGGCCTCGGCCAGTGCCTCGGCCGGCTCCGGCGAGCGATTGAAGACGCTCAGCGTCACGTCGTCGTGGCGCATCAGATTGCGTGCCATGCGCCGGCCCATGATCCCCAGACCGATAAAGGTCACGTTCATAACTCTTCTCCCTGTCGATTGGCGACATCCTAAATCTCGATGCCCGGAAAGCGCCGGACTAACCTTACTGGCGAAGGTCGCAGCAATTCAGCTAGGCTCGACTTCGAAGAGGCCTAGCGGCCGCGTTCCCACCTTTCCAGACAGCCTCCATGACTTCAGAAACTAGCAACGATAACCATGAAAGCAACAGCGGCCAGAGCGCCAACAAGCACTGGCCGAACACCCTCCCGACCTGGGTCGGTGTGGGTATCTTCATCTATCTCTCGGTGTTCGCCCTGGGCTTTGCCCAGCTGTTTCTCGTGCCCGTGGTATTGGCGTTTCTGCTGTCGATGGTGTTCAGCCCCATACGCCGTTTCTTCGATCGTCGTGGGCTGTCCCAAGGACTATCGGCGATCATCATTATCACCACGTTGCTTACCGGCTTGTTCGCGATCGCCGCCGCCCTGGCGCTACCCGTCAATGGCTGGATCAACAATGCGCCGCAGATAGAGATGCGCATCGAAGGCCGACTCAATGAAATAACCGGCCCGTTCAGCGAGCTATTCGAGGCCAAGGAAAAGCTCGATTCGATGGCGGATCCCGATTCATCGAAAGTGCAACAAGTCGAAACACAGGACAATAATCTCAGTCAGAGACTCGCTTCGCTCGTGCCCACCTTGATGACGCAGTTTTTATTCACCCTGGTGCTCTTGCTGTTTCTGCTCGCCTCGGGCGACATGTTCTACGAGAAACTCGTGCATGTCATGCCCACCCTGCGTGACAAGAAACGCGCGGTGCGAATCACCCACGATATCGAGCGGAAACTGTCGCGCTATCTGTTCACCATTACCGTCATCAATGCCGGCCTGGGCGTTGCCGTAGCGATCGCCATGTGGGCACTCGGCATGCCCAGTCCGCTGGTCTTCGGAGTCATCGCCTTCCTGTTCAATTTCATCCCCTATCTCGGCGCTCTGGCCGGGATCATTATTGCCACCATGGTCGCCATCGTTTCGTACGACTGGGTTGGCTGGGCGCCGATTGTCGCCGGCACCTATTTCTTCCTGACGACCCTCGAGGGGCAATTCATCACCCCTTATTTCGTCGGCCGAAGCCTGCGGCTCAATACCGTGGTGGTGTTCCTGACCATCTCGTTCTGGGCCTGGCTGTGGTCCGTCGTCGGCATGATTGTCGCCGTGCCGTTGCTGGTTGCGGTCAAGACGCTCAGTGAGCATATCGACGGCCTCGAACCGCTCGGCCACTTCCTCAGTGAGCGCCATGCCGAACGGCAGCCGGAAGCGACTGCCGGTGAACACTGAGGAACATCGAGGATGATAAAAGGAAAAGGGCTCGTGGCGCCGGATCAGAATTCCAGGCAGATCTTGCCGAAGTGCTTCTGCGCCTCCTGATGGCGAAACGCATCGGCGATCTCGTCGAGTGCGAAACTCCGGTCGATCACCGGGCGCAGGCCGCTGATCTCGATGGCACGGATCATCTCGATCTGCTCCTGGCGGCTACCCACGATCAGTCCCTTGAGCGAGGCCTGCTTGGCCATCAACTTGGCAGTGGGCACTTCGCCGCCACTTCCGGTCAGCACGCCGATCAGCGCGATATGCCCGCCAATGCTCACCGCGTCGATCGACTGCGGCAGCGTGCCCGGGCCACCAACCTCGATGACGTGATCGACGCCACGCCCATCGGTCAGCGCCTTGACGCGCTTGCCCCACTCCGGCTCGCTCTTGTAGTTGAGCGTATGGTCGGCGCCCAGCTCGCGCAGCTTGGCGATCTTCTCGTCGGAGGATGAGGTAGCGATCACCGTCGCACCCATCTGCTTGGCGAACTGCAAGGCGAAGATCGACACCCCGCCAGTGCCCAGCACCAGCACGCTGTCGCCGGGCTTGATGCCGCCATCGATCACCAGCGCGCGCCAGGCGGTGAGCCCCGCGGTGGTCAGGGTCGCCGCCTCGGCGTGGCTGTAACCGGCCGGCGCGCGGGTAAACCAGCTCGCCGGACGAACCACCTGCTCGCGCGCATAGCCGTCGACGCCGTCGCCGGGCACGGTCTTGAAATCGCCGATCGTCGCCGGGCCGGTCAGCCAGGTCGGAAAGAACCCCGACACCACGCTGTCGCCGACCTTGAACTCATCGACACCGTCGCCCACTGCCTCGACCACGCCGGCACCGTCGGACATCGGGATTCGCCCGTCTTCGGTGGGCATCGCCCCCGAGACCACCCCGTAGTCGTGATAGTTGAGTGAACTGGCGTGAATACGCACGCGAATCTCGCCCGGCCCGGGCTCGCCGGGAGCGGCCTGTTCAGCGACTTCGAGATGATCCAGCCCGCCAGGGCTTTTCACTGTAACGACTTTCATAGCGCTCTCCTTAGCTGATTGGTTGTTATCCATCTCAGTCAATGGTGGCCTTGAACGCAAACTTCAATGTCGTCGCCCGTTTCCTGACCCCACTCAACGACCCTTGGAAAGCCGCCGCGAGTTGGCGGTGGTGCGTCGGTGCAGCGGCTTCATGGTGCGCTGGCTGGTCACCCACCAGGGCGAGAACTGACCGGTCGCCATGCCCAGCATGGCCTTTTGCATCTCGAAGCCGACTTCCATGCAGGCCTCGAGCTTCTCGGTCACCATGCGCTGATTCTCCTTGATCATCTTGGCGTCGGTAGGTGCCTGGGTAGACCACAGCGCTTGGCGTTGCCCGATCGTCGAGAGTGCCGTCGCCCACAATTCGAAGGCCGTCACGCCGACCTTCCAGACATCGAACATGTCGGCGGGATTCATGGGAAATGCGGGGTGCGTCTGATTGTTGCGCATGAGAACTGTCCTTGTGTGGTGAAGCGATCCAGGAGGCAAAATGCCACCTTCCACCTTCATACGCCGAGCCACGCTGCCCTGCAACAATGCAGGTTGCGCTACCGCAAAATAAACTCCTACGCTCTATAAAAAGCGAAGCTATGCCTGCATGCTTGTGCTATCGGTCGATAAAGACCGCCGATCCGCTGCCCGGCACTATCGAAACCGATATCAACAAGGCTGTCCTCGCCGACAGCGAGATCAATCGCACACGCCGCTCGGCCGTTCGCAGGGCCTGACGGTCCGATCGCCTCCCCCGCTTTCGACATGGCCGCTAATGTTTTCGGCGCCTCGCTGCTGGTCGGCGGCGTCATGTTCGTCAATCTGCAATAGGAATCGACCGTGGAACTCCCCAAGAACCCATTCAAGGCAGCGCTGACCGGCGAAACCCGTTATGGCTGCTGGGCCGGCTTTGGCACCGCCTATGCCGCCGAGATCCTCGCCACCACCGGCTTCGACTGGCTACTGATCGACGGCGAGCACGCCCCCAACCCGGTCCCGGCGGTGCTCGGCCAGCTCCAGGCCTTGGCGCCCTACCGAAGCGCCCCGGTGGTACGCTCCGTCAATCACGACCCGACCTTGATCAAGCAATTGCTCGATATCGGTACCCAGACATTGATGGTGCCGATGGTCGACAACGCCGAGCAGGCCGAGGCGCTGGTGCGCGCCATGCGTTTTCCGCCCCACGGTATTCGCGGGGTGGGCGGCGGCCTGACCCGCGCCACCCGCTGGGACGCCATCCCCGATTACATCCAGACGGCCCACCAGGAGTTGTGCCTGATCGTTCAGGTGGAATCGCCCACGGGCATCGACAACGTCGAGGCGATCGCCGCCGTGGACGGGGTCGATGCGGTATTCGTCGGCCCCTTCGACCTCTCCACCGGCACCGGCCATGCCGGCAACCCGAGCCATCCCGAGGTCCAGGCGATGATCCGTCGTGCCTTCGACGCCGCCCTGGCATCCGGCAAGGCCGCTGGCATTCTCGCGCCGGACGAGGAGGATGCTCGCCGCTACGCCGAGTGGGGCTTCGATTTCATTGCCGTGGGTATCGACATCAGCCTGCTGCGCCAGGCCGCACAGCAAACGGTGGCCCGCTACAAGCAGCCCGACACACCGTCCCCAGCCGCCTCGAGAACCTATTGAGCTACGGTACCTCGCAGAACAGACGGCAACCAACGAAGCCACAACATGAACAGCGATAACAAGACCTACCAGAACTCCGTCAATGGTGCCTTCGTGGCGCGCAGCGCCGCCGATCAACTGCGCAACATCCATCATGCCACCGGCGAAAAGAGTTGCCATGGCCACGCCGCGTAAATTGCACCAGAATCGCCAGCACAAGCGGGGGGCACTACACGGTGCGCACGCGATACCTCCACGGACACGGCGAGCCACGTCATACCCATCATCTGATCCAGGAAGACTCGCACCAATGGCAGACGCCGACGCCCGGGGCGCTGCAGTACCTAGCGGGCGGCACGATTCGCGTTCAGCAGCGCAGCGAGGCCCTGCGTGCCGTTGAGTCGGGGCCCTTCAGGCGCAGGCCATCGCCGCCGGCGTAAGCCGACGCGCGGGGGGCCTCCAGCCCTCGAGCAGCGCCGGATCGAGGGCGTGGATCTCGACGTCGAGCGGATGACAGGTCGCCAGCAATTGTTCGTCGGTGGCGCCCCACAACTCCAGCGACAGGTCGCCGCCCGGGCAGCACGACAGCGCGCACAGCAGGTCGATCTCGGCGAAGAACTCCAAGTAGTCGCGGCATCGCGCCGGGCAGGCCTTCATGAAGTATTCGTCGTCGGCGTTGAGTCCGGTGCACTGGAAGACGTTGAGCACATCGTGGACGTCGCGCTCGTCGAGTCCGTGGGGCAGCACCGCACGGGTCAGGTTGGAGTGGCAGTGAAAGTCGAAGTCGTCGCCGGTCAGTAGCCGGTTGACGTAGGGATCGCAGCGCGTGCCCAGCAGATCGTGCAGGCGCCCGCCGTCGGCATCGACGCCATACCAGTCGAGGGTGTCGGCGACGATGGTCGCCATCGGCCGGATGTAGGGCAGACTCGACCACAGCCGGTCGAAGGTAGTGACGTGGGCGCGCTGCAATTGACGGGTGCGCGAGGCCCACATCCGCTCGCGCGGGTTGGCCGAGGACCACAGGTTGAGATCGCCGACCTGCGGGCCGTCGGTGGTGCAGATGCGAAACACATGGCCGGCGGGGACCCGCCAGGCGCGACCATCTCGTATCGGCACTCGTAAACGCTCGACGAGGGTACGCCCGGCGCTGTCGGCGATGCGCCGGTAGAAATCGCGGTCGATGTCGAGCGGCGAGCCCTGGGTCGCCTGGTAGGCGGCGGGAACGTGGGCCATGGGGAATCTCCTTGACGACGAGGCTGACGGTCAGCCTCTACCATGGCGCCGCCTGCACCGCCGTCATGGCGTGCCGCCTACCGGCGACTCAGTAGTCGTCGTCCTCGGCGACGTCACGCTCGCGTTCGCGGCGCTCGGCTTCTTCGCGGGCGTCGTCGATGACGGCCATCAGTTCGTCGACGTCGGCGATGTGGGTGTCGGGCTCGAAGCAGGCCGGTCAGCCGGCTGTCGGGATGCAGGTCGCCGGCTCTCGTACAGCGCCCAGATTTCCTTGCCGTAGTCGGTCTCAGCAGCGCCGGCGCGAACCGGCCGAAATAGCGCGCGCATGTTGTCGACGTCGCGCTCCAGCATGCATCGGGCGTTGTTGTTGCCCGCGGCATCCACCGCCTGGGGCAGGTCGATGATGACCGGGCCGTCGCGGTCGAGCAGCACATTGAATTCGGACAGATCGCCATGGACCAGGCCGGCGCATGAGCATGCGCACCACCTCGGCGATCATCTGGTCGTGGTAGTCCCGGGCCTGTTCGGGCGTGAGGTCGACGTCGTCCAAGCCGGGCGCGGCGTTGCCATCGGCATCGGTGACCAGTTCCATCAGCAGCACGCCGTCGACGAAGCCGTACGGGCTCGGGCACGCGCACACCGGCAGCGGCCAGGCGGTACAGGGCATCGACCTCGGCATTGAGCCAGGCGTCTTCCTGCTCCTGCTGGCCAAAGCGGGTTTTCTTGGCCATGGCCCGGGCGCGCCGGCTGTTGCGCACCTTGCGGCCTTCCTGATACTGCACGGCCTGCTTGAAGCTGCGCTTGGTGGCTTCCTTGAACACCTTGGCGCAGCGCTGCTCGCCGCCGCAGCGCACGACAAAGACCTGTGCTTCCTTGCCGCTCATCAGCTGGTGCAGGACTTCGTCGATCAGGCCGTCATCGACCAGGGGTTGGAGTCTTTTCGGAATTTTCATATCACCTTTTTATGTATTGACCCGACAATCGGCACAGCATCGCATGGCCGTCCACCAATGCAAGCTTCAGAAGAACAGCTAGGGAGGAAGCGCTGACAAATAGTCGAGCGGGATGAAGCGGGCGTCGCCACGCCGCAAGGCGCACGGAGCACAGAACCGGAGCCTATGGGGTATAGGTGAGGATTCCGTCCGGGCTGGCGCACAACCGGCAACGCACGATTTGTCGGGGACGCCTAGTCCGCGCAGGCATTTGTCAGGGTTTCCTAGCGGGTAACGCGGCGCGCCCGGAAAGACCGCCCTTTGATCCGCCCGTTGGCCAGTTGATCGAGTGCGGCCCGGGCGATCTCGCGCTCGACGGCGACGAAGGCGCTGCGATCGGTAACCTTAATCTTGCCGACCTGATCGCCGGCGATTCCGCCTCGCTGGCGAACGCGCCAAGAATGTCGCCCGGGCGCACCTTGCCCTTTTTGCCGGCGCTAAGCTGCAGCGTCGCCATGCGCGGGGTAACGCGCTGCGGGCCGCGACGCAGCGTCGGTAATCGGCTCGCAGGGGAGCGATTCGCCGAGGAAGTCGCTGAGCTTGTCGAGCCTGTACTGTTCCGCTCTCGGCGACAGCGTGAGGCCACGCTGCGTCGACCGGCCCGCCCGTACGCCGATGCGGTGGACGTGGACCTCGAGTCGCGGGCGATCTGGTAGTTGAAGACGGCGTACAACGCGTCGATGTCCAAGCCCGCGCGCCGCGACGTCGGTGGCGACCAGAATCGACACGCTCTTGTTGGCGAAAATCGCCAGAAACGATCGCGATCGGGCTGCTCAAGGTCGCCATTCAGCGCCAGCGCGGAAAAGTCCGACCGCGTTCAGGGCTTCGGCGACCTGCTGGGACTCGTGCTTGGTGTCGCAGAAAACCACGCTGGACTCCGGACGCTGGCCGAGGAACAGCCGCTGCAGCGGCCGCCAAGCGGGCGTCTTCTCCCAGACCCGGTAGAAGTGCTGGTGGATGCTGGTGTCATCGTGGGTCGAGGCGACCTCGACGGCGAGCGGCTCGTGCATCATGCGCTCGGCGATCGAACGATACTCGCGCCGTAAGGTGGCGCTGAAAAGAAGCGTCTGACGGATGCCGGGGTCTGGCCGACGATCGTCACGATCCTGCCTGGAAGCCCATGTCGAGCATGCGATCGGCTTCGTCGAGCACGAGCATGGTAAGCGCGTCGAGCACCAGCGAGCCCAGGCGCAGGTGTCGAGAATCCGCCCCGGAGTGCCGACGACGATGTGCGCGCCATGTTCGAGTGATCGAGCTGCGGGCCGAACGGGACACCGCCGCAGAGCGTGAGAATCTTGACGTTGGCAAGCCGCGCGCCAGCCGGCGCAGCTCATTGGCGACCTGATCGGCAAGTTCGCGGGTCGGGCACAACACCAGTCACTGGACGCGAAAGCCTTCATCACCAGCCGCGACAGAAATCCGAGGCCGAAGGCGGCGGTCTTGCCGGAGCCGGTCTTCGCCTGGCCGATCACGTCGCGCCCGGCGAGCATCGCCGGCAGGCTATCGGCCTGGATCGGCGTCATGGCGTGATAGCCGAGCGAATCCAGGCTGGCGAACAGCTTGGGGCCAGCTGCAAGGTGGCGAAATCGGACCTGGGAGGCGAATCGGACACGGTGGCAAATCTGTAAACGTGGCGGAGAGCGGGCGGCGCGAGAATAGCAGAGTCGCCGCGGCTGTCGTTATCGTCCGAGGGTTCGAAGTGAATCTGTCTGACCACGAAAGAAAGCCTGCCACCCCGCGGCGATGTTGCGAGTTTAAAAGCAGGCGTCGATGAAACTTGACAGGACACAGACATGGGTAGGGCCTTCAGAACCGCAAGGAATCCATGGCCAAGACGGCCGATGCCAAGACCAGGTGTACAGCAAGTACGGCCGCGAAATTTAGTCTGCGCCAAGGCCGGCGGCACCGAACCTTCCGGCAACCTGGCGCTGCGCGGATGATCGATCGCGCCAAGAAGGATCAGGTCCCCTCGCACGTGATCGAAAGGCGCTGACAAGGCCAAGGGCGGCGGCGGCGAGGATTCTCGCCGGCGCGCTACGAAGGCTTTGGGCCCGGCAACTGCATGGTGATCGTCGAGTGCCTCACCGATAATCCCAATCGCACCTTCGGCGACGTGCGTATCTGTTTCAACAAGACCAAGGGCAAGATCGGCATGCCCGGCAAGCGTCAGCCACATGTCCGATCACAGCGCCATTCTCGCCTAGCCGGCGAGGACGAGGAAGCGGCGCTCGAGACATTGATGGAAGCCGACGTCGACGTCAGCGACATCGAGAACGAAAATGGCCGGATCACCGTATTCGCCCCGCATACCGACTATGCCAAGGCCAAGAGGCGTTGACCGACGCCTTCGGCGAACTCGATTTCGAGATCGACGAGATCCAGTTCCTGCCGCAGACCACGACCCCGGTCGAGGGCGACGACGTGGCGCTGTTCGAGAAGATGCTCGACATGCTCAACGACCTGGACGATGTGCAGAACGTCTACCATAACGCCGAAGAAACGGAGAAGGCCTGACCACGAATTCAGCGTACGCGCCAATAAAAGAGCCCGGTTCGCTTCAAGTGAGCCGGGCTCTGTCGACTTCTAAGGGCTGGTAACGGGGCCGGTAACTTACGAATCACAGCCGATCGAGAACGGCTTTAACCCGCCTTTTTATTGACGTCTTTCTTGGCCAGCTTGCTCAGCTTATCGTCGGTGGACTTCTCTTCCTTGAGCGTTTCCGCAAGAATGTTCTTCGCCTCGGTGTAGCCAAGCTGCTCGGCCAATGAGATCAACGTGCCATAGGCGGCAATTTCGAAGTGCTCGACCTTCTGTGCCGCGCCGATCAGGGCGGCATCCAGCAGCGGGCCCTTCTCGCCGGCTTCGATCAGTTCCTGCCCTTCCTCGATCAAGCTCTCCATGGGGTAGCTCTTGATGCGCTTGATGCGAATGTCCGGGATCGTGTCCGCTGCCTGCTCGAGCCTTTCGACCTGTCCCCGGGTTTCCTCGAGGTGCTCCTTGAAGGCGTTAGCCAGCTTGGCATCGTCAGCGGCACGCGCCATCTTTGGAAGCGCGCGGGTAATCTGCTTTTCTGCGCTGTTTATTTCGGACAAAAGGCGGACGAAAAGATCATTGGGGGTCTTGATAACCATGACTTGCTCCATCTATCGACAATAAATTCCATTTACGTGCCCAATGAGGCAGCCATTTCAACGTAGCAGGCCTATGAATACTGACAAATCGCATCTATTGCTGCAGGTTAAACAGTTGCAAATATAAACATTGTCGCTAGTTCGGTTACCGCGATGGTAATTTAACAACCATCAAGAATAGTCGCCGTAGCGGCGATCCTTGGCTAACCTCGACACGCTGACTAACCTAAGCATGAAATCCTGACATTGGATTTTGCTAGCAAGAGGTGACGCCACCGGAACGGCGCCGACGACATGCCACGACAGGAGGTTGCAACGATGCCCGCCAAATCCGAAGCTCAGCAAATGGCCGCCGGGGCGGCGCTGGCCGCCAAGCGTGGCGAGAAGAAAGCCAGCGAGCTGGAAGGTGCCGCGAAGTCGATGTACGACTCCATGGATGAAGATGAGCTGGAAAAGATGGCTTCGGCCAAGCAGAAGGACAAGCCGAAGCACGACTCGAAGTCCTGACCCGCGCTCGCTACGCGAGCCACCCATCGACGCCGCCGGGCAATCTCGGCGGCGTTTTTTGATGACGCTGACACAGTCTGGAAAGGGGCCGGTTTCACAGGATCGGGCATGCATTCAACAGTATCGAGCCAATCGGTAACCGTCGGACGAACCATACTGAGGGGCGTTGCTTGCTGCCTGGCACTCAGGCGGAACTTTCAGCCCACGGCACAGGAGCCCTCCCATGCGCTACAGACAATTCGGCAATACCGGCCTGTTCGTCTCCGAGCTCTGCCTCGGCACCATGACCTTCGGCGGCGAAGGTGAGATGTGGAGCCAGATCGGCGATCTGCAGCAGGCCGATGCCGACAAGCTGGTCGGTCGCGCCTTCGACGCCGGCATCAACTTCATCGATACCGCCGACGTCTATTCGCGAGGTCAATCGGAGATGATCACCGGCCAGGCCTTGAAGAATCTCAACATCGCCCGCGATGAAGTGGTCGTGGCCACCAAGGTGTTCGGCGAGACCGGGCCCGGTGTAAATGCCCGTGGCCTGACGCGCTATCACATCATGGAGGGCGTGAAGGCCAGCCTGCGGCGCCTGCAGCTCGACCACATCGACCTCTACCAGATCCACGGCTTCGACCCGGCCACGCCGATCGAGGAGACTGTGCGCGCCCTCGACACGCTGGTCGAGCATGGCCATGTGCGTTATGTCGGCGTCTCCAACTGGGCGGCGTGGCAGATCATGAAGGCGCTGGGCATCGCCGAGCGTCATGGCCTGGCGCGCTTCGAATCGCTGCAAGCCTACTACACCCTGGCCGGACGCGACCTGGAGCGCGAAATCGTGCCGCTGCTGCAAAGCGAGAATCTCGGCCTGATGGTCTGGAGCCCGCTCGCTGGCGGGCTATTGAGCGGCAAGTACGGTCGCGACAAGCAGGCCGAGGCCGGCAGCGTGGTGGGCTTCATCAATCACCAGTTCCTTGGTGATTGTCACGCAGTTGGAGACACCAACATAACGCACATGGCCATGCTCGACCAGCGTGTTGAGGGCGCGCGCCGTCTCCTCGATCGGCGTGGCCGGGTCGAAGCCGTGGATACTGGTAGAGGTCGATGTGGTCGAGCTGCACGCGCTCTCGGGCTCGCCTTGGCGCCCTCCATGATGTGATAGCGCGTCAGCCCGCCGGGCATTTACGCCGCGGCCCGGTCTCGCCGAACACCTTGGTGGCCACGACCACTTCATCGCGCGGCGATGTTGAGATTCTTCAAGCGCCTGGCCGGTGATTACCTCTGACCCTTGCGAGTAGACGTCGGCGGTATCGATGAAGTTGATGCCGGCGTCAAAGGCGCGACCGACCACGCTTGTCGGCATCGGCCTTTGACGCCGGCATCAACTTCATCGATACCGCCGACGTCTACACGCAAGGTCAATCGGAGGTAACGGCCAGGCCTTGAAGAACTCTCAACATCGCCCGCGATGAAGTCATCGTGGCCACCAAGGTGCTCGGCGAGACCGGGCCTGGTGTAAATGCCCGTGGGCTGACGCGCTATCACATCATGGAGGGCGTGAAGGCCAGCCTGAGACGCCTCGCAGCTCCGACCACATCGACCTCTACCAGATCCACGGCTTCGACCCGGCCACGCCGATCGAGGAGACTGTGCGCGCCCTCAACACGCTGGTCGAGCATGGCCATGTGCGTTATGTCGGCGTCTCCAACTGGGCTGCGTGGCAGATCATGAAGGCGCTCGGGCATCGCCGAGCGTCATGGCCTGGCGCCTTCATGATCTGCCACGCAGCCCAGTTGGAGACGCCGACATAACGCACATGGCCATGCTCGACCAGCGTGTTGAGGGCGCGCACAGTCTCCTCGATCGGCGTGGCCGGGTCGAAGCCGTGGATCTGGTAGAGGTCGATGTGGTCAGAGCTCCAGGCGTCTCAGGCTGGCCTTCACGCCCTCCCATGATGTGATAGCGCGTCAGCCCACAGGGCATTTACACCAGGCCCGGTCTCGCCGAACACCTTGGTGCCTGGCCCGGCTTCATCGCGGGCGATGTTGAGATTTGTTCAAGGCCTACGCCCGTGATTACCTCATTGACCTTGCGCGTGTAGACGTCGGCGGGTGTCGATGAAGTTGATGCCGCAGGCCGATGCCGATAAGTTGGTGGGTCGCGCTTGGACGCCGGCATCAACTTCATCGATACCGCCGACATCTACTCGGAAGGTCAATCGGAGGAAATCACCGGCCAGGCCTTGAAGCAATCTGAAAATGCCGCGCGATGGAGTGGTGGTGGCCACCAAGGTGTTTGGCAGACATGGGTGCGGGCGTAAATGCGCGCGGTGCTGACACGCTAGCACATCCTGGAGGGCGTGAAGGCCAGCCTGAAGCGCCTGCAGACTAACCACATGGACCTGTACCGGATCCACAGCTTCGACCCGGCCACGCCGATCGAGGAGACAGTGCGCGCACTGAACAAGTTGGTGAGCAATGGCGATGTGCGTTATATCGGCGTGGCCGGGTCGAAGCCGTGGATCTGGTAGAGGTCGATGTGGTCGAGCTGCAGGCGCCGCAGGCTGGCCTTCACGCCCTCCATGATGTGATAGCGCGTCAGGCCACGGGCATTTACACCAGGCCCGGTCTCGCCGAACACCTTGGTGGCCACGACCACTTCATCGCGGGCGATGTTGAGATTCTTCAAGGCCTGGCCGGTGATCACCTCCGATTGACCTTGCGAGTAGACGTCGGCGGTATCGATGAAGTTGATGCCGGCGTCGAAGGCGCGACCGACCAGCTTGTCGGCATCGGCCTGCTGCAGATCGCCGATCTGGCTCCACATCTCACCTTCGCCGCCGAAGGTCATGGTGCCGAGGCAGAGCTCGGAGACGAACAGGCCGGTATTGCCGAATTGTCTGTAGCGCATGGGATGGCTCCTGTGCCGTAGGGCTGAAAGTTCCGCCTGAGTGCCAGGCAGCAAGCAACGCCCCTCAGTATGGTTCGTCCGACGGTTACCGATTGGCTCGATACTGTTGAATGCATGCCCGATCCTGTGAAACCGGCCCCTTTCCAGACTGTGTCAGCGTCATCAAAAAACGCCGCCGAGATTGCCCGGCGGCGTCGATGGGTGGCTCGCGTAGCGAGCGCGGGTCAGGACTTCGAGTCGTGCTTCGGCTTGTCCTTCTGCTTGGCCGAAGCCATCTTTTCCAGCTCATCTTCATCCATGGAGTCGTACATCGACTTCGCGGCACCTTCCAGCTCGCTGGCTTTCTTCTCGCCACGCTTGGCGGCCAGCGCCGCCCCGGCGGCCATTTGCTGAGCTTCGGATTTGGCGGGCATCGTTGCAACCTCCTGTCGTGGCATGTCGTCGGCGCCGTTCCGGTGGCGTCACCTCTTGCTAGCAAAATCCAACGTCAGGATTTCATGCTCAGGTTAGTCAGCGTGTCGAGGTTAGCCAAGGATCGCCGCTACGGCGACTATTCTTGATGGTTGTTAAATTACCATCGCGGTAACCGAACTAGCGACAATGTTTATATTTGCAACTGTTTAACCTGCAGCAATAGATGCGATTTGTCAGTATTCATAGGCCTGCTACGTTGAAATGGCTGCCTCATTGGGCACGTAAACGGAATTTATTGTCGATAGATGGAGCAAGTCATGGTTATCAAGACCCCCAATGATCTTTTCGTCCGCCTTTTGTCCGAAATAAACAGCGCAGAAAAGCAGATTACCCGCGCGCTTCCAAAGATGGCGCGTGCCGCTGACGATGCCAAGCTGGCTGACGCCTTCAAGGAGCACCTCGAGGAAACCCGGGGACAGGTCGAAAGGCTCGAGCAGGCAGCGGACACGATCCCGGACATTCGCATCAAGCGCATCAAAAGCTACCCCATGGAGAGCTTGATCGAGGAAGGGCAGGAACTGATCGAAGCCGGCGAAAAGGGCCCGCTGCTGGATGCCGCTCTGATCGGCGCGGCGCAGAAGGTCGAGCACTTCGAAATTGCCGCCTACGGCACGTTGATCTCATTGGCCGAGCAGCTTGGCTACACCGAGGCGAAGAACATTCTTGCGGAAACGCTCAAGGAAGAGAAGTCCACCGACGATAAGCTGAGCAAGCTGGCCAAGAAAGACGTCAATAAAAAGGCGGGTTAAAGCCGTTCTAGATCGGCTGTGATTCGTAAGTTACCGGCTCCGATTACCGCCCCTTAGAAGTCGACAGAGCCCGGCTCGCTTGAAGCGAACCGGGCTCTTTTATTGGCGCGTACGCTGAATTCGTGGTCAGGCCTGCTCCGTTACTTCGGCGTTGTGGTAGACGTTCTGTACATCGTCCAGGTCGTTGAGCATGTCGAGCATCTTCTCGAACAGCGCCACGTCGTCGCCCTCGACCGGGGTCGTGGTCTGCGGCAGGAACTGGATCTCGTCGATCTCGAAATCAAGTTCGCCGAAGGCGTCGGTCAACGCCTGCTTGGCCTTGGCATAGTCGGTATGCGGGGCGAATACGGTGATCCGGCCATTTTCGTTCTCGATGTCGCTGACGTCGACGTCGGCTTCCATCAATGTCTCGAGCGCCGCTTCCTCGTCCTCGCCGGCATAGGCGAGAATCGCGCTGTGATCGAACATGTGGCTGACACTGCCGGGCGTGCCGATCTTGCCTTTGGTCTTGTTGAAACAGATACGCACGTCGCCGAAGGTGCGATTGGGATTATCGGTGAGGCACTCGACGATCACCATGCAGTTGCCGGGCCCGAAGCCTTCGTAGCGCGCCGGCGAGAAATCCTCGCCGCCGCCGCCCTTGGCCTTGTCGAGCGCCTTGTCGATCACGTGCGAGGGGACCTGATCCTTCTTGGCGCGATCGATCAGCCCGCGCAGCGCCAGGTTGCCGGACGGGTCGGTGCCGCCGGCCTTGGCGCAGACGTAAATTTCGCGGCCGTACTTGCTGTACACCTTGGTCTTGGCATCGGCCGTCTTGGCCATGGATTCCTTGCGGTTCTGGAAGGCCCTACCCATGTCTGTGTCCTGTCAGGTTGTCATCGACGCCTGGATTTTACGCAACATCGCCGCGGGGTGGCAGGCTTTCTTTCGTGGTAGGACGGATTCACTTCAAACCCTCGGGCGATAACCGGACAGCCGCGCGGCGATTCTGCTATTCTCGCGCCGCCCGCTCTGCCGCCACGTTACAGGATTTGCCACCGTGTCCGATTCGCCTCCCCAGTCCGATTTCGCCACCTTGCCGCTGGCCCCCGAGCTGCTCGCCAGCCTGGATTCGCTGGGCTATCACGCCATGACACCGATCCAGGCCGAAAGCCTGCCGGCGATGCTCGCCGGGCGCGACGTGATCGGCCAGGGTCAGACCGGCTCGGGCAAGACCGCGGCATTCGGCCTGGGGTTGCTGTCGCGGCTCGAGATCAAGGCATTTCGCGTCCAGTCGCTGGTGCTGTGCCCGACCCGCGAACTGGCGGATCAGGTCGCCGGTGAGCTGCGCCGGCTGGCGCGCGGGCTGGCCAACGTCAAGGTGCTGACGCTGTGCGGCGGGGCGCCGCTCAAGCCGCAGCGCGATTCGCTGGAGCACGGCGCGCACGTGGTGGTCGGCACGCCGGGGCGGATCGAGGAGCACCTGCGCAAGGGCTCGCTGGTGCTCGACGCGCTGACCACCTTGGTGCTGGACGAAGCCGATCGCATGCTCGACATGGGCTTCCAGGCAGCGATCGAGACGATCGTCGGCCAGACTCCGGCGTCGCGTCAGACGCTGCTGTTCAGCGCCACCTACGGCGCGGGCATCCGTCCGATCGCCGAACGCATGATGCACGAGCCGCTCGCCGTCGAGGTTGCCTCGACCCACGACGACACCAGCATCCGCCAGCACTTCTACCGGGTCATGGGCGAAGACGCCCGCTTGGCGGCGCTGCAGCGGCTGTTGCTCGGCCAGCGTCCGGAGTCCAGCGTGGTGTTCTGCAACACCAAGCGCGAGACCCAGCAGGTCGCCGAAGCCCTGAACGCGGCGGGCTTTTCCGCGCTGGCGCTGAATGGCGACCTGGAGCAGCCCGATCGCGATCGTATCCTGGCGATGTTCGCCAACAAGAGCGTGTCGATTCTGGTCGCCACCGACGTGGCGGCGCGCGGGCTGGATATCGACGCGTTGGACGCGGTGTTCAACTACCAGATCGCCCGCGAACTCGAGGTTCACGTGCACCGCATCGGGCGTACCGGGCGGGCCGGTGGACGCGGCGTGGCCTGCACGCTGGTCGCCGAGAGCGAACAGTACCGGCTCGACAAGCTCGGCGACTTCCTCGGCGAATCGCTCACCTGCGAGCCGTTGCCGACGCTGCGTGGCAACCCGCAGCCGTTCACCCCGCGCATGGCGACGCTGCAGCTCGGCGCCGGCAAGAAGGACAAGGTGCGCCCGGGCGACATTCTCGGCGCATTGACCGGCGAGGGCGGAATCGCCGGCGATCAGGTCGGCAAGATTCAGGTTACCGATCGCAGCGCCTTCGTCGCCGTCGAGCGCGAAGTCGCCCGGGCCGCACTCGATCAACTGGCCAACGGGCGGATCAAGGGGCGGTCGTTCCGGGCGCGCCGCGTTACCCGCTAGACGGGTTTCGTAGGGAGCGAATTCATTCGCGATGCCGATGCAGACCCCCTCTGGCTTGGGCAAATCGGACGGCCATGCGATGCTGTGCCGATTGTCGGGTCAATACATAAAAAGGTGATATGAAAGTACCCAAGAGACTCCAACCCCTGGTCGATGATGGCTTGATCGACGAGGTCGTCAACCAGTTGATGAGCGGCAAGGAAGCCCAGGTCTATGTGGTGCGCTGCGGCGGCGAGCGGCGGTGCGCCAAGGTCTTCAAGGAAGCCAGCCAGCGCAGCTTCAAGCAGGCCGTGCAGTATCAGGAGGGCCGCAAGGAGCGCAACAGCCGGCGCGCCCGGGCGATGGCCAAGAAGACTCGCTATGGCCAGAAGGAACAGGAAGCGGCCTGGCTCAGCTCCGAGGTCGATGCGCTGTACCGGCTGGCCGCGGCAGGGGTGCGCGTGCCGCGCCCGCATGGCTTCGTCGACGGCGTGCTGCTGATGGACTTGATCAGCGACGGCGAGGGCGATGTCGCCCCACGGCTCGGCGAGGTCGAACTGAGTCCGCAACAGGCCCGCGACTATCACGACCGGGTGATCGCCGACGTGGTGCGCATGCTGTGCGCAGGTCTGGTACATGGCGACCTGTCGGAGTTCAACGTGCTGGTCGACCGCGACGGGCCGGTGATCATCGACCTGCCCCAGGCGGTCGACGCGGCGGGCAACAATAGCGCGCCGATGCTGCTGGTGCGCGATGTCGATAACATGCGCGCCTGGTTCGGACGCTTCGAGCCGGCGCTGCTCGAGACCGACTACGGCAAGGAGATCTGGGCGCTTTTTGAAGCCGGCGAGCTGCATCCGGAGAGCCGGCTTACCGGGCACTTCGCGCCCGATACTCACAACGTCGACGTGATGGAACTGATGGCGGTAATCGACGACGCCCGCGAAGAGGCCGAGGAGCGCCGCGAGCGCGAGCGTGACGTTGCCGAGGACGACGACTACTGAGTCGCCGGTAGGCGGCAGGCCATGACGGCGATTCAGGCGGTGCTATGGTAGAGGCTGACCGTCAGCCTCGTCGTCAAGGAGACTCCCCATGGCCCACGTTCCCGCCGCCTACCAGGCGACCCAGGGCTCGCCGCTCGACATCGACCGCGATTTCTACCGGCGCATCGCCGACAGCGCCGGGCGTACCCTCGTCGAGCGTTTACGAGTGCCGATACGAGATGGTCGCGCCTGGCGGGTCCCCGCCGGTCATGTGTTTCGCATCTGCACCACCGACGGCCCGCAGGTCGGCGATCTCAACCTGTGGTCCTCGGCCAACCCGCGCGAGCGGATGTGGGCCTCGCGCACCCGTCAGTTGCAGCGCGCCCACGTCACTACCTTCGACCGGCTGTGGTCGAGTCTGCCCTACATCCGGCCGATGGCGACCATCGTCGCCGACACCCTCGACTGGTATGGCGTCGACGCCGACGGCGGGCGCCTGCACGATCTGCTGGGCACGCGCTGCGACCCCTACGTCAACCGGCTGCTGACCGGCGAAGACTTCGACTTTCACTGCCACTCCAACCTGACCCGTGCGGTGCTGCCCCATGGCCTCGACGAGCGCGACGTCCATGATGTGCTCAACGTCTTCCAGTGCACCGGGCTCAACGCCGACGACGAATACTTCATGAAGGCCTGCCCGGCGCGCCCCGGCGACTACTTGGAGTTCTTCGCCGAGATCGACCTGCTGTGCGCGCTGTCGTGCTGCCCGGGCGGCGACCTGTCGCTGGAGCTGTGGGGCGCCACCGACGAGCAATTGCTGGCGACCTGTCATCCGCTCGACGTCGAGATCCACGCCCTCGATCCGGCGCTGCTCGAGGGCTGGCAGCCCCCGGCGTCGGCTTACGCCGGTGGCCATGGCCTGCGCCTGAATGGCCCCGACTGGACGGCGCGCAGGGCCGCGCTGCGCTGCTGAACGCGAATCGTGCCGCCCGCTAGGTACTGCAGCGCCCCGGGCGTCGGCGTCTGCCATGCGGCGTGGCCATGGCAACTCTTTTCGCCGGTGGCATGATGATCGGCGGCGCTGCAAGGCGCCGTAGCTCAATAGGTTCTCGAGGCGGCCGGGGACGGTGTGTCGGGCTGCTTGTAGCGGGCCACCGTTTGCTGTGCGGCCTGGCGCAGCAGGCTGATGTCGATGCCCACGGCAATGAAATCGAAGCCCCACTCGGCGTAGCGGCGGGCATCCTCCTCGTCCGGCGCGAGAATGCCAGCGGCCTTGCCGGATGCCAGGGCGGCGTCGAAGGCACGACGGATCATCGCCTGGACCTCGGGATGGCTCGGGTTGCCGGCATGGCCGGTGCCGGTGGAGAGGTCGAAGGGGCCGACGAATACCGCATCGACCCCGTCCACGGCGGCGATCGCCTCGACGTTGTCGATGCCCGTGGGCGATTCCACCTGAACGATCAGGCACAACTCCTGGTGGGCCGTCTGGATGTAATCGGGGATGGCGTCCCAGCGGGTGGCGCGGGTCAGGCCGCCGCCCACCCCGCGAATACCGTGGGGCGGAAAGCGCATGGCGCGCACCAGCGCCTCGGCCTGCTCGGCGTTGTCGACCATCGGCACCATCAATGTCTGGGTACCGATATCGAGCAATTGCTTGATCAAGGTCGGGTCGTGATTGACGGAGCGTACCACCGGGGCGCTTCGGTAGGGCGCCAAGGCCTGGAGCTGGCCGAGCACCGCCGGGACCGGGTTGGGGGCGTGCTCGCCGTCGATCAGTAGCCAGTCGAAGCCGGTGGTGGCGAGGATCTCGGCGGCATAGGCGGTGCCAAAGCCGGCCCAGCAGCCATAACGGGTTTCGCCGGTCAGCGCTGCCTTGAATGGGTTCTTGGGGAGTTCCACGGTCGATTCCTATTGCAGATTGACGAACATGACGCCGCCGACCAGCAGCGAGGCGCCGATAGACATTAGCGGCCATGTCGAAAGCGGGGGAGGCGATCGGACCGTCAGGCCCTGCGAACGGCCGAGCGGCGTGTGCGATTGATCTCGCTGTCGGCGAGGACAGCCTTGTTGATATCGGTTTCGATGGTGCCGGGCAGCGGATCGGCGGCCCTTACCGACTGATAGCACAAGCATGCAGGCATAGCTTCGCTATTTATAGAGCGTAGGAGTTTATTTTGCGGTAGCGCAACCTGCATTGTTGCAGGGCAGCATGGCTCGGCGTATGAAGGTGGAAGGTGGCATTTTGCCTCCTGGATCGCTTCACCACACAAGGACAGTTCTCATGCGCAACAATCAGACGCACCCCGCATTCCCCATGAATCCCGCCGACATGTTCGATGTCTGGAAGGTCGGCGTGACGGCCTTCGAATTATGGGCGACGGCACTCTCGACGATCGGGCAACGTCAGGCGCTGTGGTCTACCCAGGCACCTACCGACGCCAAGATGATCAAGGAGAATCAGCGCATGGTGACCGAGAAGCTCGAGGCCTGCATGGAAGTCGGCTTCGAGATGCAAAAGGCCATGCTGGGCATGGCGACCGGTCAGTTCTCGCCCTGGTGGGTGACCAGCCAGCGCACCATGAAGCCGCTGCACCGACGCACCACCGCCAACTCGCGGCGGCTTTCCAAGGGTCGTTGAGTGGGTCAGGAAACGGGCGACGACATTGAAGTTTGCGTTCAAGGCCGCCATTGACTGAGATGGATAACAACCAATCAGCTAAGGAGAGCGCTATGAAAGTCGTTACAGTGAAAAGCCCTGGCGGGCTGGATCATCTCGAAGTCGCTGAACAGGCCGCTCCCGGCGAGCCCGGGCCGGGCGAGATTCGCGTGCGTATTCACGCCAGTTCACTCAACTATCATGACTACGGGGTGGTCTCGGGGGCGATGCCCACCGAAGACGGGCGTATCCCGATGTCCGACGGCGCCGGCGTGGTCGAGGCAGTGGGCGACGGTGTCGATGAGTTCAAGGTCGGCGACAGCGTGGTGTCGGGGTTCTTTCCGACCTGGCTGACCGGCCCGGCGACGATCGGCGATTTCAAGACCGTGCCCGGCGACGGCGTCGACGGCTATGCGCGCGAGCAGGTGGTTCGTCCGGCGAGCTGGTTTACCCGCGCGCCGGCCGGTTACAGCCACGCCGAGGCGGCGACCCTGACCACCGCCGGGCTCACCGCCTGGCGCGCGCTGGTGATCGATGGCGGCATCAAGCCCGGCGACAGCGTGCTGGTGCTGGGCACTGGCGGGGTGTCGATCTTCGCCTTGCAGTTCGCCAAGCAGATGGGTGCGACGGTGATCGCTACCTCATCCTCCGACGAGAAGATCGCCAAGCTGCGCGAGCTGGGCGCCGACCATACGCTCAACTACAAGAGCGAGCCGGAGTGGGGCAAGCGCGTCAAGGCGCTGACCGACGGGCGTGGCGTCGATCACGTCATCGAGGTTGGTGGCCCGGGCACGCTGCCGCAGTCGATCGACGCGGTGAGCATTGGCGGGCATATCGCGCTGATCGGCGTGCTGACCGGAAGTGGCGGCGAAGTGCCCACTGCCAAGCTGATGGCCAAGCAGGCCTCGCTCAAGGGACTGATCGTGGGTAGCCGCCAGGAGCAGATCGAGATGATCCGTGCCATCGAGATCAGCGGCCTGCGCCCGGTGATCGACCGGAGTTTCGCACTCGACGAGATCGCCGATGCGTTTCGCCATCAGGAAGCGCAGAAGCACTTCGGCAAGATCTGCCTGGAATTCTGATCCGGCGCCACGAGCCCTTTTCCTTTTATCATCCTCGATGTTCCTCAGTGTTCACCGGCAGTCGCTTCCGGCTGCCGTTCGGCATGGCGCTCACTGAGGAAGTGGCCGAGCGGTTCGAGGCCGTCGATATGCTCACTGAGCGTCTTGACCGCAACCAGCAAGGGCACGGCGACGATCATGCCGACGACGGACCACAGCCAGGCCCAGAACGAGATGGTCAGGAACACCACCACGGTATTGAGCCGCAGGCTTCGGCCGACGAAATAAGGGGTAATGAATTGCCCCTCGAGGGTCGTCAGGAAGAAATAGGCACCGGCAACAATCGGCGCCCAGCCAACCCAGTCGTACGAAACGAGAGCGACCATGGTGGCAATAATGATGCCCGCCAGAGCGCCTAGATACGGGATGAAATTGAACAGAAAAGCAATGATTCCGAAGATCAGCGGACTGGGCATGCCCAGTGCCCACATGGTGATCGCTATGGCAGCGCCCAAGCCGGCATTGATGACGGTAATGGTGAACAGATAGCGCGACAGTTTCCGTTCTATGTCGTGGGTAATTCGCACCGCGCGTTTCTTGTCACGCAGGGTGGGCATGACATGCACGAGTTTCTCGTAGAACATGTCGCCCGAGGCGAGCAGAAACAGCAAGAGCACCAGGGTGAACAAAAACTGCGTCATCACGGTGGGCACCAGCGCAGCGAGTTTCTGACTGAGATTATTGTCCTGCGTTTCGACTTGCTGCACTTTCGATGAATCGGAATCCGCCATCGAATCGAGCTTTTCCTTGGCCTCGAATAGCTCGCTGAACGGGCCGGTTATTTCGTTGAGCCGGCCTTCGATGCGCATCTCTATCTGCGGCGCATTGTTGATCCAGCCATTGACGGGTAGCGCCAGGGCGGCGGCAATCGCGAACAGGCCGGTAAGCAATGTAGTGATAATGATGATCGCCGATAGTCCTTGGGACAGCCCACGACGATCGAAGAAACGGCGTATGGGGCTGAACACCATCGACAGCAGAAACGCCAATACCACGGGCACGAGAAACAGCTGGGCAAAGCCCAGGGCGAACACCGAGAGATAGATGAAGATACCCACACCGACCCAGGTCGGGAGGGTGTTCGGCCAGTGCTTGTTGGCGCTCTGGCCGCTGTTGCTTTCATGGTTATCGTTGCTAGTTTCTGAAGTCATGGAGGCTGTCTGGAAAGGTGGGAACGCGGCCGCTAGGCCTCTTCGAAGTCGAGCCTAGCTGAATTGCTGCGACCTTCGCCAGTAAGGTTAGTCCGACGCTTTCCGGGCATCGAGATTTAGGATGTCGCCAATCGACAGGGAGAAGAGTTATGAACGTGACCTTTATCGGTCTGGGGATCATGGGCCGGCGCATGGCACGCAATCTGATGCGCCACGACGACGTGACGCTGAGCGTCTTCAATCGCTCGCCGGAGCCGGCCGAGGCACTGGCCGAGGCCGGTGCCCATGCCGCGAGCTCGGCGGCGGAAGCCGTCGCCGAGGCGGACATCGTCTTCACCATGCTGGCCGAACCGAGCGTCGTCGAAGCGGTGGCATTCGGCGAGGACGGCTTCGTGCCGGCGATGCGCCAAGGCGCGCTGTGGGTCGACTGCTCGACCGTCAACCCTTCGTTCAGCCGCGCAATGGCCGCGCGCGCCGGTGAGCATGGCCTGCGTTTCGTCGATGCCCCGGTCGCCGGTACCAAGCAGCCTGCCGAGGAGGCCACGCTGACTTTCCTGGTGGGGGGGGCGAGCGAAGACGTCGAGACCCTGAGGCCGCTTCTCGAATGCATGGGCCAGAAAGTCGTGCATGCCGGTGATAACGGGGCAGGGTACGGCCTTCAAGATGCTCGTCAACGCCCAGCTGGCGCAGTCGATGCTGGTCTATGCCGAGACTGCGCTGCTCGGCGAAAGTCTCGGCTTCTCGCGGGATTTTCTGATGGATACGCTGCCCAACCTGCCGGTGTCGGCGCCGTTTCTCGCCGGCAAGGCGGAGTTGATCCGCAGCGGCGACTATGCCGCCCAGTTCCCGCTGGAGTGGATGCACAAGGACCTGCAACTGCTCGATTTGACCGCCTACGAGCAGAACCAGCCGCTGTATCTCGCCAACCTGGCCAAGTCGCTGTACGGCAGCGCCAAGGCTGCCGGGCATGGCCGCGACGATTTCGCCGCGATCCATGCCTACCTGGCGAATCAGACAAGGCGAGTGACGCCACCGGACAAGGCCGGCACCAGCCGGTGGTCAAGGCTTACAGCCGCGAGGCGGGGCGCAAATCGTAGTCGAAGTAGCGCTCCATCAGCTCGACGAAGGTGCCATCGGCGTAGACGCTGTCCAGCGCCTGATTGAACGACTCGGCGAGCGCTTCGTCGCGCGGTCGCACGGCGATGGCGTTGCCGCGGCCGAAGATCGATTCGGGGCTGTTGATGCGCGGTCCGACCTGAACGAACTTGGCGTCGCTCGCGCCGACGTTAAGGGTATCCAGCGCTACCGGATAGTTGATGAAGGCCAGGTCGATACGCCCGGCCTCCAGGTCCAGCGCGACATCGGCGGCGGTATCGTAGCGGCGGATGTCCAGAGTATCGCTGTAGCGCTCGGTGACATAGTTGTCCTGGGTAGTGCCGCGCTGGATGCCCACCGACCGCCCGGCGAGCGACTGCGGGTCGTCGAGCGCGATGTCCTGGCCTGAGCGTGCTACCCATACCTTGGGCGACATGGCATAGGGGTCGGTGAAGCGCACCTGCTGTTCGCGGGCCGGGGTGATGCGCATCGACGACAGGATGGCGTCGTACTTGCGGGCCAGCAGGCCGGGGATGATGCCGTCCCAGCCCTGCACGACCCATGCGCAGTCCAGCTTGGCGCGCTTGCAGAGCTCGTTGCCCAGGTCGATCTCGAAGCCCTCAAGCTCGCCGTCGGCGTTGCGATACTCGAACGGCGGATAGGGCACATCGACGGCGATACGCACCTGACGGCCCTCATCGGCAGACGTGTCATCGGCCAGCGCAGAATCATCGGCCAGCGCAGAAGAAGTAGCACCGGCGAGGGTAGCGCCGATCAGCAGGCCGGCGGTGGCCAGCTTGAGCGGCGCGGTCATGCTCGAATGAGAGTTCAGCAGGCATAAATGCGACATGGGCGATTTCCTGATTGTGATCGATGGGCTTCGAAGCGGCCCCCGCAGGGGCCGGCTCAGGCGGGTTTCGCGGCGTGGCGCTGGCGCAGCCGGTGGCGAATCGCAAAGGCAACCGACACCGCGGCGAGAATCAGCAGCGTCAGCGAGATCGGCCGGGTGAAGAACAGCATCCAGTTCTCGTCGGTCATCAGCGCGCGGCGCAGGTTGGTCTCGGCGATCGGCCCGAGGATCACCCCGAGCACCAGTGGTGCCAGCGGGTAGTTAAGTTTACTGAGGATGTAACCGAAGACCCCCACCCCGAGCAGCAGATAGATGTCGGTGACGCGATTGTTGAGGGCGAAGGCGCCGACCACACAGCACACCAGCACCACCGGCACGATCACCGAGCGCGGTACGTCGGTGACGCGCAGGAAGAAACGCATGCTGAACAGGCACACCACCAGCACCATGAACGCGGCCAGCAGCATGGCCATGAACATGCCGTAGACCAGGTCACCGTGATCGAGGATAAGCCGCGGGCCGATGCCGATGCCGTGGACCATCAGCGAGGCCATCAGCACCGCGTCGACGGCGCTGCCGGGTATGCCCAGCGCGATCATCGGGATCAGCCCGCCGCCGGAGGTCGCTGAGTTTCCGGATTCCGAGGCGATTACCCCCTCGGGCGCACCGGTACCGAACTTCTCGGGGGTCTTGGAGGCGCGCTTGGCCTGATCGTAGGCCAGCAGGTTGGCAATGCTGCCGCCGGCGCCGGGCACCGCGCCGATGAACACCCCGACCAGCGACGAGCGGATCAGGTTGACCGGATGGGCCAGCGTCTCGCGCAGCGCGTCGAGCGGCTTGAAGGCCACGGTGGCGGGAATCAGCTGTTTGCCGTGCTGGGTCTGCTCGGCGTCCTCGACCTCCTGAAGCAACTGGCTGACGGCGAAGATGCCGATCAGCACCACCAGAAACGGGAAGCCGTTGGCGAGCAGGTCGACGTCGAAGGTGAAGCGCGCCACGCCCATCATCGGGTCGGCGCCCACGGTGGCGATGAACAGCCCCAGCAGACCGGTCATCAGCCCCTTGAGCATCGACTTGCCGACCAGGCTGGCGACCACCGTCATGGCGAAGATGATCAGCGAGAAATACTCCCAGGCACCCAGCTTGACGGCGATCATCGCCAGTGGCGGAGCGGCGATGATCAGAATGATCGCGCTGACCAGGGCGCCGAAGAACGATGCCCAGATGCCCAGCGCCAGGGCGCGGCCGGGCTGGCCGCTGCGCGCCATCGGGAAGGCGTCGAAGGTGGTGGCCACCGACGAGGGCGTGCCAGGGATGCCCAGCAGGGCGGCGCTGATCAGTCCGCCCGAGTAGCCGCCGACGTAGACGGCGAGCATCGTCGCCACGCCCTGCAATGGGTCCATGGTGAAGGTCAGCGGCAGGGTCAGCACGATGGCCATGGTGATAGTGAAGCCGGGAATCGCCGAGGCGATGACGCCGGCGACCACGCCGAGCAGCATGGTGACCATCGTCGATAGCGTGAACAGCTGGTCCATGCCGGCGAACAGCGCTTCCGTCATGTTGCATCTCCTCTCGAGGGCAGCCGCGAAGCCAGGGGGTCAGCCAAGGATCAGCTGAACGGGCCGCGGGGAAGGCTGATGATGAAGACATCCCGGAACAGCCAGTCGATGCCGAACGAGAACGTCACGGCGATGATCGCGGCGATCGCCAGGCTACGGGGGCGGCGTACGCCGAGCGCGAGTTGGGCCAGGAGCAAAAATGCCAGCGAGGCCAGGCGAAAGCCCAAGATCGGCACGCCGACGATGTACAGGGCGAATAGTGCGAGCACGCCGAACGCCAGCCGGTGGCGCCACAGCCAGCGCTTGACCAGCCCCGAAGCGGCGCTCGGCGCGCCGCGGTAGTGCCGCCACTCCTGGGCCATGATGCCGAGGTTGATCAGCATCAGCACGGCCAGCATCAGGCGCGGGAAACTGCCCGAGCCGAGCGGTTCCCACATCGATGCGGGCAGCGCCCCTGCCCGCACGAACAGCGCACCGAATAGCACCAACAGCGTACCGTTCAGCAGCAGGTGGGCGAGAGCATTGGCGCGCCGGGTGTCGGTGTCGGCGACCCGGTCCGATGACCGGGTCTGCTGTGAAGGGGCGGGCGAACTCATTTAGCCAGCTTCCCTGATAGCCGCTCGATGGTCTCGTCGGTGCTCTCGAGATAGTCGCTGAACGCCTCGGGCCCTTCGAAGTGCACCTGGGCGCCGGCATTGTGGACTTCCTGTATGAAATCCTCATCCTTGGAGAGCGCCTGGATGGCGTCGGCGAGTACCGCGATCTTGTCCTCGGGGGTGCCCTTGGGGGCGATCAGACCGCGCACGATGTTGAGCTTGAGTTCCGGGTGGCCGAGTTCCGCAAAGGTCGGCACGTCCGGGGTTTCCTCCTGACGCTCGGCGCTGCCCACCGCCAGAAAGCGCAGGTCGCCGTTCTCGACGAACTGGCCACTCGAGGAGACATCGCCGATGGCGGCGTCGATATGACCACCCACCAAGGCGCGAATGCGCGATCCGGTGCCCTCGAAACCCACGTAGCGGAACTCCAGCCCCTCGGCATCTTCCATCATCGCGGCATGAATGTGGGGGACCCCGCCGAGGGTGACGCCGAAGCGAATCTCGCCGGGATGCGCCTTGGCATAGTCGACAAATTCGTCGTAGGTGGTGTACGGGCTATCGGCGTTGACGGTCAGGTACTGGGGCGACTGGGTGACTGCCGCCACCGGCTCGAAATCGTCCCAGTTCAGCGGCGTGAGCCCGGTGTGGTGAGCGACCAGCAGGCCTTCGTGGATCTGGCCCACCGTGTAGCCGTCGGGTTCGCGCTTGGAAAGCTCCTTGAGACCGGTGGTGCCGCTGACCCCGGGCATGTTGATCACCGGCATCGGCTGGCCCAGGTACTCCTCGGCATGATTGGAGATCAGCCGCATCAGGGTGTCGCTGCCGCCGCCCGGCGACCAGGGCACGATGAATTCCACCGGCTTGTTGGGATAATCCTCTGACTGGGCCAGCGTCGCGGCGCTGGCACCGAGCGCGGTGCCCAGTACCAGGCCGCCGATGGCCAGCTTGAGGCGCGTGGAAGGAGTGGCCTGGATGCGGCGCTGAGCAGTGCACTGTGGGGAAGTAAATGACATGGCGATGTTGTCCTTGTAGGTCATCGTTGTGACTCGTTGAGTTGCTGTTGGCCCTTCGGGCCCTTGCTGGATTCGTGCGGCGTACCGTCGAATCGTGAATGGACAAGCCCGGTCGCCCGCTAGCCGAGTAGCAGCGCGCCGTAGCCGAGTCCGAAACACACCACGAGCGCCGGGTGGACCCGGGTTGCCAGAAGCAGTACCGCGGCGACGCCACCGATGATCGCGGTGTGCAGGGCGCCGGCGGTATCCACCCCTTCGGCGAGAAAGCGCCAGGTCAGGTAGGCCATCAGCGTCATCACCACCGGGCGTACCCACTGACTCATCGACTTGACCTTGACCGACTCGCGATAGCGATACAGCGTGCCCAGCGCGATCAGCATCAGCAGCAACGACGGCGCGACGGTGGCGAAGGTGGTGATCAGCGCCCCGGGTACACCGGCGACGTCATAGCCGATATAGCCGGCCATCTTGGTGGCGATCGGGCTGGGCAGGGCGTTGCCCAATGCCAGGGTCTCGGCGAAGGCCTGCGAGCTCATCCAGCCATAGCGACCGACGACCTCGTTCTCGATCAACGGGATGATCGCCGGGCCGCCGCCGTAGCCGACGATGTTGGGAATGAAGAACGCCACGAACAGCTGCCAGTAGATCATTTGCTCGCCTCGCTGGCCGTGCGGCGCGGCTCGGGGCGCAGCAGCGCGGCGATCAGGACTGCCCCGATCACCAGCCCCGGATGCACGTCGAGCCAATAGATCAGCCCGCCGGCGACGGCGCCCATGACCAGGGTCAACAGCCAGCCGAGGCTGGCCCGCGACTTGGTGAAGAAGTCCCAGGTCAGCTTGGCCATCATCACCATCACCACCGGCACCACGCCCTGGCCCATGCCCTGTACCCAGTGCTGATCGCCGTGACGGGCGTAGAGCCCGAGCAGTGCGATCATCGCCACGATCACCGGCACGATCACCGCGACCACGGCATTGAGCGCGCCCAGCACGCCACCGACCCGGTAGCCGATATAGCCGGCCATCTTGGTGGCGATCGGGCCGGGCAGGGTGTTGCCGATCGCCAGCACATCGGCGAACGCCTCGTCGTTCATCCAGGCGTGGCGCTTGACCACTTCCTGATGAACCAGCGGGATCATTGACGGGCCGCCGCCGAAACCGAACAGGCCGATACGCAGGAACGCCATGAACAGCTGGGTCTGGGTACGCAGCATGATCACAGCACCGCGATGCTGGAGTCGGTGCGCGGCTCGGTGCCGCCACAGTAGATGCCGCTGTCCGGGTCGCGGATGATCATCTGCCCACGGCCGAAACCGCGCGGGTCGTGATCGACGCGCATGTCGTGGCCGCGCTCGGCCATCTCGCGTACCAGCGGCGCCGGATAACCGTGTTCGATGCCGATGCGCTTGCCGCCCATCCACTGCCAGCGCGGTGCGTCGAGCGCGGCCTGAGGATTGAGGCCGAAGTCGACCAGGTTCATGACCACCTGGACATGGCCCTGCGGCTGCATGAAGCCGCCCATCACACCGAATGGCCCGAGTGGCGTGCCGTCGTCGCGGCTCAAAAAGCCGGGAATGATGGTGTGGAAGGTCTTCTTGCCAGGCGCAAGCACGTTGTCGTGATTCGGGTCGAGGCTGAAGTTGTGGCCGCGGTTCTGCATCGCGATGCCGGTGCCGGGCACCACCACGCCGGAGCCGAAACCGTGATAGTTGCTCTGGATGAACGACACCATGTTGCCGTCGCTGTCGGCGGTCGCCAGGTAGACGGTGCCGCCGGCCTGCGGGGTGCCCGGGGTCGGCTCGAGTGCGCGCTCGCCGATCAGCGCGCGGCGCTCACGGGTATAGGCGTCGCCGAGCAGCGCCTCGACGCTGTGGGTCATGTGCTCGGGCTGGGTGATGTGGGCCTGGCCGTCGATGAACGCAAGCTTCATCGCCTCGAGCTGGCGGTGCAGCACCTCGGGATTATCGCGACTGTCGATCTCGAAACCCTCGAGGATGCGCAGCGCCATCAGCGCGACCAGCCCCTGGCCGTTGGGTGGAATCTCCCAGACCTTATGGCCGCGGTAATCGGTGGCGATCGGCGCGACCCACTCCGGCTGGTAGTCGGCGAGATCCGCCGCGCGCAGGTAGCCGCCGGTCTCCTGCGAGAAGGCATCGATGCGCTCGGCCAGCTCTCCGCGGTAGAAGCTTTCGCTGCGGCTTGCGGCGATCGCTTCGAGCGTCTGTGCCTGGTCCTCGCAACGATGCCACTCACCGGCGCGCGGGGCGCGCCCGGTCGGCGTGAAGGTCTCGAACCAGCCGGCGGTGGCGGCGTCGCTGAGCTGTTCGCGAAAGGTCGTTTCGGCGCGCTGCCAGAGGCTGGCGATCACCGGCGAGACCGGGAAGCCTTCGCGGGCCAGGCGGATCGCCGGGGCGAGCAGCGTCTGGAAGTCGAGCTTGCCGAAGCGTCGCGACAGCTCGGCCCACGCCGCGGGGATGCCGGGCACGGTGACCGGCGTCCAGCCATGCAGCGGCATGCTCTCGAAGCCGGCCTCGGCGACTGCTTGCGGAGTCAGCGCGGCGGGCGCGGTGCCACTGGCGTTGAGGCCGTGCAGCTTGCCCGCCTCGCCGCTTTCGTCGGCGATCCAGACCAGCGCGAAGGCGTCGCCGCCGATCCCGCAGCCGGTGGGCTCGACCACGGTCAGCGCCGCGGCCGTGGCGATTGCGGCGTCCACCGCGTTGCCGCCCTGAGCGAGAATATCGCGGCCGATCTGGCTGGCCTGGGGCTGCGAGGCGGCGACCATGCCGTGCTTGGCGTAGCTGGCGCTGCGCTGGGAGGGGTAGGGCGTTGCCGAGGAAAAGGGCGTCACGATGCCGGCTCCGATCGATTGTTGTGGTATAAATCGTTTTGAATATAAAAAATCGATTTTCTTGAGATGACTATGGCGCGCGACTTGGCTAACGTCAACACGGGATTCGCTCGCGGGCTCGCCGCGCAACGTTCGTCATGCGACTCAGCCGCGCTGGAACACCACATCGTGATCGCGAGTCGAACCGCCAACCGCCGCCCCTTGAAACCTGTATGGGAACCACGCCATGACCGCATCGCCATCCGCCAGTCGCGACATGGCTTCGAGTCGAATCTTCGAGACGCTCAAGCAGGACCTGATCCGTGGGCGCTTCGCGGCGGGCGAGAAGCTCGCCATCAGCGCCCTCAAGGAGCATTATCGGGTCGGGCTCAGCCCGCTGCGCGAGGCGCTCAACCGGTTGGCGGCCTATGGCCTGCTCGAGCAGGTCAACCAGCGCGGATTCCGGGTACCGGCGATGCGTCTCGAGGAACTCGACGACATCGCCGGGCTGCGTACCCAGCTCGAATGCATGGCCCTGACCCAGGCGTTCCAGGCGGGTGATCCGGAGTGGGAGTCGCAGCTGCTGGCGGCGCACCATCGTCTGCGCCGCGCCGACGAGCACCCCGAACAGGTGGAGGAGTGGGAGCTGGCGCACCTGCGCTTTCACCGGGCGCTGCTGGCGTCGTGCGGTTCGCACTGGTTGTTGCGCTTCATCGAGCAGTTGCACGATCAGTTCGACCGCTACCGGCGCCTGGCACCGCCCAACCCGGCGGTGCGCGAGGTGCTCGATCGTCAGCACGGCGAACTGGTCGAGCTGGCGCTGAGCCGCGATATTGGCGCCGCGCGGGCGCTGCTCGACGAGCATATCCGGCTCTCGCACGGGGTTGCCCGCGGTTGTTGCCAGCCAGCGGATAATCGATGAAGGCCGGTTCAGTCGATGCCGCGATGATCGCCAGGCAGGGCCGATACCCGACCATCGGCCGGTGCTTCGTCCACGCCGAGCGTGTCGAGGCGTTTCGCCATCAGCAAGCGGTAACGCGTCGGCAAGACTTGGCTGACACTCTTTTGGCTTGATGTATGTAGCGAGGCGGTTGCCCAAGCGCTTGACAGCAACAAGCCGGCCAAGGCCGGCTTGTTGCTGCATGCTTTACTGGGGAGCTTTTTATTGCGCGAAGCCCGTTATTGCGCGGAGCCCGCGTTCAGGGAGAAACCTGGCGGGTCGGCATCACCAGCAGCTCCTGCAGATTGACGTGGCCGGGCTGGGCGAAGCCGTAGACCAGCGCGCTGGCGATATCTTCGGCGTGTAGCGCCTGGACGCTGTCGCGGCGCTGTTGCATCTGCTCGTCGGGAACGTTGTAGCCCCAGTTGGTATAGGTGGCGCCGGGTTCGATCAGCGATACTCGGATGCCGTCCTCGCCGAGTTCCTTGCGCAGTGCGTCGTGAAAGCCCACCACGGCGAACTTGGTGGCGTTGTAGACCGACCAGCCAGCGATGCCATAGCGACCGCCAACGCTCGAGACGCTACTGATCATCGCCCCCTCGCGGCCACGCATTAGCGGGATGGCCCGTTGAGTGCAGTTGAGCACCCCGTAGAGGTTGGCATCGATGGTGGCTCGCCACTCCTCGTGGGTGCTCTCCTCGAAGCGGTTGTTATAACCGACCCCGGCGTTGTTGAAGAGCAGATCGAGCCCGCCGAATTCACGCTCGACGGCGGCGAAGACATCAGCCATGGCCTCGGGGTCCGCGACGTCGGCTACATGGACTCGAGCGCGCGCTCCGATACTCTTGGCCAGCGCCTCGAGTTTTTCGGCACTGCGCGCCACCAGCACCACGTTGACCCCCTCCTGGGCCAGCATTCGGGCGGCGGCCTGGCCAATACCGCTGGACGCGCCGGTAATCACGGCGACGCTGTCTGTCAGGTTGCGAAGTTCCATATAGTTTTCCTTCCTTTTGCTCAAGACATGGGCAGGACGATAGGGCGAATACTATTCGCCTGTTATAGACCGCAGAAGGAATAGCCTAGGAGCCCGAGGAACCTGCCGCCACCCACGGGGGGAGCTTTGGCCTGGTTGCGTAGCATCGGGCATGAATCTAGCAGGATACGCAACGCTGGTGGGCGTGGGGCGAGGGCGACAAACGGGAGCAAGCTATAGTGAAGGGGTATTACCCTGCATTCCCCCGCTATGGAGAGCGCTGTCATGCACAAGAGCCGATTGGCATGTCTGATCATCGACGGTCAGGACGACGTCAACGAGGCGGCCTATTTCTGGTCCCGGGCGCTGGGCTGCGAGATCGCCGAGACCGACGGCCACTACACCCGGCTGGAAACACCTCTCGAACAGCCACAGGTGCTCATCCAGCGGGTCACTCACCCGAGCCGAGTGCATCTGGACATCGAGAGTGACGATATCGAGGCCGAAGTGGCGCGCATGCAGGCGCTGGGCGCCAGGATAGTGGAAAGGCTATCCGAGTGGGTGGTGATGCAGGCGCCCACCGGGCATCGCTTCTGCATCGTCGAGCCGCAGCGCGCGGACTTCGCCAGCGCGCCGGGGGTCAACGTCTGGCGTTGACCCGCTACTCGACGACGAAAGACGGATTACTCGCCCTGGTTGGCGCTGCGCCCACGACCGCGGCCGCCGCGACGCCGGCGCGGACGTTCGCCGGCCGGCTTGTCGGCGTTGCGGGGCGGCTGACCGGCGGGCTTGCGGGTGGCGCGGCGGGCGTTGTCGGTGCGCGGCTGGCGCGGACGCTCGTCCTCGGCCGGCTCCTCAGATGCGCTCCCCGGCTGGCCCGGCTCGAAGCCGGCGATCGGCGTGCGGGTCAGGCTCTGCTTGATCAGCCGCTCGATGCCGGCGAGTTCCTTGCTCTCGTCGCTCGAGACCAGCGACACGGCCTGACCGCTGGCACCGGCACGCCCGGTGCGGCCGATGCGGTGCACGTAGTCTTCGGCAACGTTGGGCAGCTCGAAGTTGACCACCTGGGGCAACTGGTCGATATCCAGCCCGCGAGCGGCGATATCGGTGGCGACCAGCACCCGGATCTCGCCGGACTTGAAGCCGCTGAGCGCCTTGGTGCGGGCGTTCTGGCTCTTGTTGCCGTGGATCGCCGCGGCCTCGATGCCGGCGCCTTCCAGATAGCGGGTCAGCTTGTTGGCGCCGTGCTTGGTGCGGGTGAAGACCAGCACCTGATGCCACTCGCGCTCCTGAATCAGGTGGCTGAGCAGCGCCGGCTTGCGCTTCTTGTCCACCGGACAGACCCACTGGGTCACGGTGGTCGCGGCGGCGTTGCGCGGGGTCACCGAGATCTCCACCGGGTCGTTGACCAGGCCCTTGGCGAGCTGGCGGATCTCGTCGGAGAAGGTCGCCGAGAACATCAGCGTCTGGCGCTTGGCGGGCAGCACCTTGAGGATCTTGCGGATGTCGTGGATGAAGCCCATGTCGAGCATGCGGTCGGCTTCGTCGAGGATCAGCACTTCGAGCTGGTCGAACGACACCGCCTTCTGGCCGAACAGGTCGAGCAGCCGGCCGGGAGTGGCGACCAGCACGTCGACGCCGCGGCGCAGCGCGTCGATCTGCGGGTTGGCCTTGACCCCGCCGAAGATCACCGCCGAACTCAGCGGCAGGTGCTTGCCGTAGGTGGCGACGCTTTCGCCGACCTGGGCAGCCAGTTCGCGGGTCGGGGTAAGCACCAGCGCGCGAACCTGGCGCGGACGGGCGCGTTCACCGTCCTTGAGCCGCTCGAGCAGCGGCAGGGTGAAACCGGCGGTCTTGCCGGTGCCGGTCTGGGCGGCGGCCATCACGTCGCGCCCTTCGAGCACGGCGGGGATCGCCTTGGCCTGGATCGGCGAAGGCGTGTCGTAGCCCTGTTCGGCCACGGCGTTCATCAACGGGGCACAAAGTCCCAGGGAAGCAAAGCTCATGAATTCTCTCGGTGGCTGCGGGATGGGGCCGGAAACCGGCGGGGCAGCGGGCCTGCAGCTTAACGGATAAGTCCTTCGGGTGCTACCAAGGTGGGCTTGCTCGGCAAAGCGAGACATGAAGGGGTGCGTGCATCGAGTTGCCGACACCCGGCGTTGGCCGGAAAGTCGGCGTCAGGTGAACTTGCGAAAGAAATGGGTGGTGTCGAACAACGCATCCAGCCGTTCATAACGATCACGGGCGTCGGGCCAGCGTTGCTCCTGGACGGCGGCGATCATGGTCTCCAGCAACATCATGGTCGCCACGTTGGAATCCCATCCCGAGGGAATCTCCACCCAGCAGTGAAAGGTCAAATCGGCGAGCGACGAGATGGGGGAGCCCCATTGGTCGGTGAATAGCACGATCCGCGCACCGCACTTTTGTACGATCTCCGTCAGCCGCAGCAGGTTGGTCTCATACCGCCGGATATCGAAGATCAGCAGGGTGTCCTCCGGCGCCATGTCCAGCACGTAATGCGGCCAGGTGCCCGAAGACGAGGTCATATGGGTTACCCCGGGACGCACCGCCTGGAGATGCGTGAAGGCATAATCGGCCAGGGCCTGGGTGATGCGCCCACCGACAATGTAAAGGCGCTTCTCGGCATCGGCCAACTGTCGGGTCGCTTGATCGAAGCGTTCGGTGTCGATATGGGCGAAGGTCTGCTGCAGGTTATTCGTAACCGCCTGGGAGAACCGGTTGAGCAGATGCTGCTTGGGGGCCTCGGCCGACCAGTTGTCGCGCCTCTGGGTGGGTCCGATTCCCTTTGCTTCCAACTCGCGCAACAGCGCCTTGTGGAATTCAGGGTAGCCCTTGAATCCCAGTTTCTTGACCATCCGCGCCACGGTGGGAGACGACACGCCCACGTTGCTCGCCACGATAGTGATCGAGGCAAGGCCAGCCGCGGGATAGTTATCGAGCAGTGCATTGGCAAACTTGCGTTCCGCTTGCGTCAACGCCGAGTAGTGCTCTCGGATCAGTTCACGCACGGTTGTAGTGGCATTGGTGGTCGCCATCACACTGTGCTCCTGGGTGGGCTCTGAGCGGAGGTTGACCGTGATATTTCAGTGTTTTCACGGTATTTGAAAAAATATTGACACGTGGTCTTGGCGACGTCTATATCTTTACAGAGTCGCGGAGAAGTCATGATGTCCAGCGAATTAGAACAATTATCCCCGAACATCGAGATTCTCAATCGGTACGCCAAAGGGCCGGTTCTCCTGCTGTGCGAGCATGCGTCGTACCATATTCCCGAGCACTATCATGGCCTGGGATTGGCACCTTCCTATCGGCGCAGTCATGCGGCATGGGATCCTGGCGCACGCGATGTGGCCGTCGTGCTGTCGGGGCTGCTCAACGCCCCGCTGGTGGCGAGCCGCGTCTCGCGGCTGGTCTACGACTGCAATCGTCCTCCCGAGGCGGCTAGCGCGATGCCGGAGCGTTCCGAGGTGGTCGAAGTGCCGGGCAATCGTGAGCTGACGCCCGCGCAGCGCGCCGCCCGGGCCGAGGCCGTCTACTATCCGTTTTGTAAGGCTGTGACGCAGGTGCTGGCACAGCGTACGGCTCACGATATCCCCACCGTGCTGATCACGGTTCATAGCTTCACGCCTACCTTTCATGGCCAGGTGCGCGCGGTCGAGATCGGCATTCTGCATGATGCCGACCGTCGCCTGGCCGATGCGATGCTGGCACACGCCCATCGCCTGCCTCATCGATGCATCCAGCGCAACGCGCCCTATGGGCCGGAGGACGGAGTCACTCATTCGCTGGTGCGCCACGGTATCGACAATGACTTGGCGAACGTGATGATCGAGCTTCGCAACGACTTGCTGGTCACTCTGGAAGACGCCCAGGCCATGGCCCGGGAGCTGATGCAGCTTATTCGGCCGGCGCTGGCAGCTCTCGGTGTCGAGCTTGTTCTCGGGGAGTTTAAGCAAGATGCCTAGCGCGATCCTCGGCTACATCAGCGTGATCGATGCGATGAACCGCTTCATCGGGCGGATCGCGATGTATCTGATCTTTGTGCTGATCGCGGTGCTGCTGTGGTCCTCGGTCTCCAAGGTGTTTTTGACACCCACGATGTGGACGCTGGAGACCGCACAATTCGTCATGGTGGCGTATTTCGTGCTGGGCGGGCCCTACTCGATCCAGATGGGCTCGAATGTACGCATGGATCTCTTCTACGGCGACTGGAGCCCGCAGACCAAGGCATGGGTCGATGCCTTCACGGTCTTCTTCCTGATCTTCTATCTCGGCGTCCTGCTCTATGGCGGGCTGGTGTCGATGGCCTACTCGCTCGGCTACTTCGGCGATGAGCCCTTCCACTTCTTCCTCAACCTTGCCAGCACCTTCTTAACGGAGGGCCCTGCGGCGGCCGGTGACAAGCTCGGTTTCCTGGAGCGCAGCCCGACAGCCTGGCGACCCTGGCTGTGGCCCATCAAGAGCGTGCTCTGTCTCGGCGTGTTGCTGATGATCCTTCAATCTCTTGCCGAATTTTTCCGCGATATCGGCCGTCTGCGCGGGGTGCTCGACTGATGTCGTACGAGATGATCGCCATCGTGATGTTCAGTTCGATGATGCTGATGCTGCTCACCGGGCAGCGCGTGTTCGGCGCCATTGGTTTCGTCGGCGCGCTGGCGGGCGTTCTGCTGTGGGGCACCGGCGGGGTGGATATTCCGTTTTCATCGGCGATGAAGCTGATGAAATGGTACCCGCTGCTGACCCTGCCGATGTTCATCTTCATGGGGTACGTGCTTTCGGAGAGCCGTATCGCCGATGACCTCTACCGGATGTTTCATGTCTGGATGGGTCCGGTCAAAGGCGGCCTGGCCATCGGCACGATCGGCCTGATGGTGCTGATCTCGGCCATGAATGGGCTGTCGGTGGCCGGGATGGCGATCGGCGCCACCATCGCCTTGCCCGAATTGCTGCGGCGTGGGTACGACAAGATCATGGTCACCGGCGTCATTCAGGCGGGGTCGAGTCTCGGCATTCTGGTGCCGCCCTCGGTGGTGCTGGTGCTGTACGCCATGATCGCGCGCCAGCCGGTGGGGCAGTTGTGGCTGGCCGGCGTGCTACCGGGGCTGATGATGGCGATGCTCTTCATCCTCTATATCTATGTTCGTTGCCGCCTTCAGCCAAGCTTGGGGCCCGTCCTTTCCGCCGAGGACCGGAACGTGTCGCTGGCCGAGAAGCTGCGTCTGCTCAGGGCGGGGTTACTGCCCCTGGTGATCTTTGCGGTGATGATGGTGCCCTTCGTCAAGGGCTGGACGTCCCTGGTCGAGAGCTCGGCGGTCGGCGCCATGGCCGCGCTGCTGGCGGCGATCCTCAAGGGACGAATGACGCGCCAGGTCTTCGAGGTGTCGGTGCGCCAGACACTGGCCATCTCCTGCATGTTCATGTGGATCATCCTTGCGGCGCTGGCCTTCGGGGCCATATTCGACGGGCTGGGCGCGGTGAAGGCCATCGAGGGCCTGTTTACCGAGCGCCTGGGACTCTCGCCCTGGATGATTCTGATCCTCATGCAGCTCAGTTTCATCGTCATGGGTACTTTCCTCGACGATACCGCCATGCTGGTGATCGTCGCGCCGCTTTACGTGCCGCTGGTCGATGCGCTGGGGTTCGACCTGATCTGGTATGGCGTGCTCTACACAATCACCACCCAGATCGCCTACATGACGCCGCCGTTTGGATACAACCTTTTCCTGATGCGTGCCATGGCGCCTCCGGAGATCGGGCTGCGTGACATCTATTTATCCATCCTTCCCTTCGTGGTGGTGATGATGGCGGCCCTGAGCCTGGTAATGATCTTTCCTCAGATCGCTCTCTGGCTTCCAGGCTACATTTATGGAAGTTGACAGCAACGTGTATGGAAGTTGATAGCAGTGTGACCGAGCAACAAGAGCCCTACCAAGGGCCATGCCCCTTCGATAGCGACACCAGGAGAGCGATAAAATGACAACAAGACGCAAATTTCTGATCACTGCTGCGGCCGGTGCGGCCATCGCGCCGCTGGCCTCGAGAGTCATGGCCCAATCATCATCGGGGCCGACCATCAATTGGCGTATGCAGACCTATGCCGGTGCCGCCCTGGCCGAGCATGTCGTCAAGCCCGCCATCGACCTGTTCAACCGGATCGCCGGGGATCGCATGCAGATCGAGCTGTACAGTGCCGATCAGCTGGTGCCGACGGGGGAGCTGTTCCGGGCGATGCAACGCGGCACCATCGACGCCGTGCAATCGGATGACGATTCGATGGCGTCGCCCACCGAGGTGACCGTCTTCGGCGGATATTTTCCCTTCGGTTGCCGTTACAGCCTCGATGTGCCGGTACTGTTCAATCAGTACGGACTCAAGGAAATCTGGGAAGAGGAGTACGCCAAGGTCGGCGTCAAGCATGTCAGCGCCGGTGCCTGGGATCCGTGCCATTTTGCCACCAAGGAGCCGATCCGCAGTCTCAAGGACCTGGAAGGCAAGCGTGTCTTTACCTTTCCCACCGCGGGGCGCTTTCTCTCCCGGTTCGGCGTCGTGCCGGTGACCCTGCCCTGGGAGGACATCGAAGTGGCCTTGCAGACCGGCGAGCTGGACGGGATTGCCTGGTCCGGCATCACCGAGGACTACACGGTCGGTTGGGCCAATGTCACCAACTACTTCCTGACCAACAACATCTCGGGTGCCTGGATCGGCCATTTCTTCGTCAACATGCAGCGCTGGGAAGAACTGCCGGAAGACCTTCGGATGCTTTTCGAGGTGTGCTGTGAACAGTCTCACTATCATCGCCTGTACTGGTACTGGGGCGGCGAGGCTAGCCTGCGCGTCCACGGTGACAAGCTGGAGCTGACGTCGATCCCCGACGCCGAGTGGGATCAGGTAGAGACGGCGGCCCAGGAGTTCTGGGATGAAATCGCGGCGCAATCCGAGACCAAGGCCAAGGTGGTCAAGATCTTCAAGCAGTACAACGCCGATATGCGCAAGGCCGGCAGGCCCTATCGTTACGTCAATGCATGAGCTGGCGACGTGCCTGGCGCCTGCCAGGGCACGTCGCTTGAAGTCGATTGAAAACTTGAAGTCGCTTGAAAAAGAGGTCCGGCCGAGCGCCGGTCCTCGCCATGGTGATGGCTATTGGGAGCTCATGAAATGACCAACGCGCCGGCTTTGGAGGCCCTGAAGGCCAGGGTCGAGAGCGGTGAGATCGACACGGTGCTGGTGTGCATCGTCGACATGCAGGGACGCCTGATGGGCAAGCGGCTTCATGCGCGTCACTTCGTGGATGATGGCTGGGACGAGACTCACTGCTGCAACTATCTATTGGCCACGGATCTCGAGATGGCAACGCCCGATGGTTATGCCAGCGCCTCCTGGCAGGCGGGTTATGGCGATTACATCATGAAACCGGACCTGGCCACGCTGCGCTCGATGCCGTGGTTGGAAGGTACGGTCATGGTGTTGTGCGATCTGCTGGATCACCGCACCCACGCTGCGGTGCCGCATGCGCCGCGGGCCATGCTCAAGCGCCAGCTGAAGCGGCTGGAGGAGATGGGGCTGGAGGCGATAATGGCCACCGAACTGGAGTTCTTCCTGTTCGAGAAAAGCCTCGACGAAATTCGCAAGGGAGGGTTTCGCGACCTACAGCCGATCAGCGGCTATAACGAGGACTATCATATCTTCCAGACCACCAAGGAAGAGCATGTGTTGCGTCCGCTGCGTAACCACCTCCAGGCGGCGGGTGTCCCCGTGGAAGGCACCAAGGGCGAAGCCGGGTCGGGCCAGGGGGAGCTCAATATTCGTTATGCGAAAGCACTCGATACGGCGGATTATCACACCATCGCCAAGCATGCGACCAAGGAGATCGCCTGGCAGCAGGGGCGGGCGGTGACTTTCCTTCCGAAATGGCACCACGCGCATTCGGGCAGTTCCAGTCACATCCACCAGTCGCTGTGGAAGCAGGGGCAGCCAGTCTTCCATGATGAGCGCGATGCGCTGGGCATGTCCGCTGTGATGAAGCATTACCTGGCGGGGTTGCTGAAATACGCGCCTGACTACACCTACTTCCTGGCACCCTACCTCAATAGCTACAAGCGCTTCCAGAAGGGCTCCTTCGCGCCCACGCGCACGGTCTGGTCGGTGGACAATCGTACCGCAGGGTTTCGCCTCTGCGCCGAGGGCACCCGAGCGGTACGCATCGAGTGTCGCATCGGCGGCTCGGACCTGAATCCCTACCTGGCCATGGCCGGCCAACTGGCCGCTGGCATCAAGGGAATCGAGGAAGGCCTGGAACTGCCTCCTCCCGCCGAGGGCGACACCTACGAGGGCGGAACCGGCCTGATACCACAGAACCTGCGCGATGCCATGCAGGCCCTGAAGGATTCCACCATGCTGCGCGAAGCCATGGGGGATGATGTGGTCGAGCACTATGCGCGTGCCGCCGAAGTGGAGCTGGAGGACTTCCAGCGGGTGGTGACCGATTATGAAGTGGCGCGAGGCTTCGAGCGGTGCTGAGGCTTTGTCTGAAAACTGGCTGCGCTCGGCCATACGGCGTTAAAAATCGGCTCAAAGTACTCATTTACAACTCGTAAACTCCGTCTTTTCGCCAATTTTTGCCTTGTCTGGCCTTCGCTCGCTGCCTTTTCAGGCAAAGCCTGGGGCCTTGTGCTAACGAGAAGTGAGAAACGAAAACGGGAGGGGGATGATGGGCCATATGTTGAGATGTATCTCGCCGATCGACGGGACGGTCTTCGCCGAGCGTGAGGCGCTGTCGCGCGAGGCCGCGCGGCAGGCGGCGGATCGGGCGCGGGCGGCGCAGGCCGACTGGGCCGCTCGCCCCCTCCACGAGCGCATCGAGCTGGTACGCGCCGGCATCGCCGCCGTGGGAGCGATGAACGACGAGATAGTACCGGAACTCGCGCAGATGATGGGTCGTCCGGTTCGCTACGGAGGCGAGTTCGGTGGCTTCGAGGAGCGGGGTAGCCACATGGCGAGCATCGCCGAAGAGGCGCTGGCGGATATCGCGGTGGGCGAGGACGCCACCGTCAAGCGCTACATCAAGCGCCTCCCGCACGGGGTGGTGCTGGTGGTGGCCCCCTGGAACTACCCCTACATGACGGCGATCAACACGCTGGCGCCGGCGTTGATCGCGGGCAACTGCGTGCTGCTGAAGCATGCCACCCAGACCCTGCTGGTCGGTGAGCGGATGGCGCGCGCCTTCCATTCGGTGGGCGTGCCCGAGGCGGTTTTCCAGAATGTCTTCCTTGATCATGACACCACCTCGGCGCTGATTGCCGATCGAGCCTTCGATTTCGTCAATTTCACCGGTTCCGTGGGCGGTGGCCGCGCCATGGAACAGGCGGCGGCCGGTACCTTTACCGGGTTGGGGCTCGAGCTGGGCGGCAAGGATCCGGGCTATGTCATGGAGGATGCCGATCTCGATGCCGCGGTAGCCACCCTGATCGATGGGGCGATGTTCAACTCGGGGCAATGCTGCTGCGGGATCGAGCGCATCTATGTTCACGAGACTCTTTATGAGGCCTTTGTCGACAAGGCGGTGGCGATCGTCGAGGGCTACAAGCTGGGCAATCCACTGGCCGCCGAGACGGATATCGGCCCGATGGCGAACATCCGCTTCGCCAGGGAGGTCCGTGCTCAAATCGACGAGGCCCTGGCCGCCGGGGCCAGGGCCAGAGTCACGCCGAAGCCTGAAGATGACGGCGGCGCTTATCTGAGTCCGCAGATCCTCACCGAGGTGACTCATGACATGCGCGTGATGCGCGATGAAAGCTTCGGTCCGGTGGTCGGCATCATGAAGGTCAGCGGCGATGAGGAAGCCATCAAGCTGATGAATGATAGCCGCTTCGGCCTGACCGCTAGCCTGTGGACTGCCGATATCGAGCGCGCCCAGCGGGTGGGTGACCGGGTCGAGACCGGAACCGTATTCATGAATCGCGCGGATTATCTCGATCCGGGCCTGTGCTGGACCGGCTGCAAGGAGTCGGGGCGCGGCGGCGGCTTGTCGGTGATCGGCTATCACAACCTGACACGCCCCAAGTCCTACTATCTAAAGAAAACAACGACCTAAAGAAAACAACAGGCTGAAGAAGGTGACGACATGACGCTGACCGGCAACTGGACCTATCCCACCGCCATCCGCTTCGGCGCGGGGCGGCTCAAGGAGCTGCCCGAAGCCTGTGCCGAGGCGGGCATCACCCGGCCGCTGCTGGTGACCGATCGCGGCCTTGCCGAGCTGCCGATCACCGCCGCCGCGCTCGACATCCTCGAGGCCGCGGGCCTGGGCCGGGCGCTCTTCGCCGAGGTCGATCCCAATCCCAACGAGCGCAATCTGACGGCGGGCGTCGAGGCCTTCCGGGCGGGCGGCCATGACGGGGTGATCGCGTTTGGTGGCGGGTCGGGGCTGGATCTGGGCAAGATGGTGGCCTTCATGTCCGGCCAGACGCGTCCGGTGTGGGACTTCGAGGACATCGGCGACTGGTGGACCCGGGCCGATGCCGAGGCGATCGCCCCTATCGTGGCGGTACCCACCACCGCCGGAACCGGCTCCGAGGTGGGGCGGGCCAGCGTCATCACCAACGCTGCGACCCACGAGAAGAAGATCATCTTCCATCCCAAGGTGCTGCCCAGGGTGGTGCTCTGCGATCCCGAGCTGACGGTGGGCATGCCCAAGGCGATCACCGCCGGTACCGGGCTCGATGCCTTTGCCCATTGCGTCGAGGCGTTCTCGAGCCCGCACTACCATCCGATGAGCCAGGGCATCGCCCTGGAAGGCATGCGGCTGGTCAAGGAGTATCTGCCGCGCGCCTACGCCGATGGCAGCGATCTCGAGGCGCGTGCGCAGATGATGAGCGCGGCGATGATGGGCTCCACCGCCTTTCAGAAGGGATTGGGGGCCATCCATGCGATGAGCCATCCCATCGGCGCGGTGTTCAACGCCCACCACGGCACCACCAACGCGATCTGCATGCCGGCGGTGCTCGCCTTCAACGCCGAAGCGATCCATGAGCGCTTCGACAGCGCGGCCGCCTACCTGGGGATCGACGGCGGCTTCGAGGGGTTCCAGGCCTTCGTGCAGGATCTCAATGACCGCATGGGGATCCCGCGCACTCTCGCCGAGATCGGCGCCGACCCGGAGCGCATCGACGAGCTGGCCGAGATGGCCATTCAAGATCCCAGTTGTGGAGGGAATCCCGTGGCCTTGACCGTCGATGATCTCAAGGCGCTGTTCCGTCAGTGCATGTGAGCATGGCTCGACAACCCCCATATGCGGTTTTGTCCCGGGTGATGTTGAAGTGGACCCTGCCCCTGCGGATTGCGCGTCAACAGACCCTTGAGTAACCTCGGCGCCTTTGCGAGTTCAGGAAACCGCATGATCACTATTCGTCACTACGAACCGGACGACTGGGCCGGTGTCTGGGCGATCCTCGAGCCGGTCTTCCGCACCGGCGAGACCTACGCCTACCCGACCGACATCGACGAGGCGGCGGCGCACAGGCAGTGGATCGAGGCGCCGGCGGCGACCTTCGTCGCCATCGAGGGGGGCGCGGTGCTGGGCAGCTATTACATCAAGGCCAACCAGCCCGGGCAGGGCGCCCACGTCTGCAATTGCGGCTATATCGTCGCCGAACACGCCCGCGGTCGCGGCATCGCCGGGCAACTGTGCGAGCACTCCCAGCGCCAGGCGCGCGGGCTGGGTTTCCGGGCGATGCAATACAACCTGGTGGTGGCTACCAACGAGGGCGCGATACGACTGTGGAAGCGCCATGGCTTCGCCGAGGCCGGCCGCCTGCCCGGCGCCTTCCATCATCCGCGGCATGGCTTCGTCGATGCACTGGTGATGTACAAGTCCCTTAATCAGAGCGACGACGCATGACCAGGGCCCGTCCGTGGGCCTTGGTTGTTTATCTAGCCTGATCCGCGTCGCTCAGGCCGACTTGGCGAGTGCCAGCGGTGCGATGTTGTGGTTCATCTGGAACAGGTTGTCGGGATCGTACTGGTGCTTGATCTGCTGCAGGCGGGCGTAGTTGGCGGCATAGGCCTGGGTGGTACGTGCTCCCTCCTCCTCGGTCATGAAATTGACGTAGCCACCCCCGGTGGCGAACGCTGCGGTGGCCTGAAAGGCCTGGCGCGCCCAGTCGCGGACCCGTTCGTCGTCGCCGGGCTCGCGCCAGCGGCCATGTGCGTTCATCACGAAGGCGGCGTCGCGTCCGGCATAGGCGGTCGCGCTAGCGTCGACATCAGCGTCGGCTCCGCCCAGTTGGGCGATGAAGATTTCGCATTCGGGGCCGGGCAACGCCTCGGCGGCGTCGATCAGCGCATCGATCAGCCCGTCTTCGATGGCGGTGAAGTTCTGGGTCTTCCAGTAATTCCTGGCGCCCGGCATCAGCAACGGGTCGAAGGCGGCCTGGAAGGCGGCGTAGGGGTGGCTGCCGAGCATCTGGCCGGCCGGTTCGCCGAAAGCCAGGACCTGGTCACTGAGCCGTTCGCCGGCCATCGGATCGCCGGCGTGCAGCAGGGCGAAGATCACGACCGGCTGGCCGTGGGTCGACTCGGGCAGGAAAGGCAGCGGCGGCGCGTGACGCAGCACGGCCCAGATGCTGAACTCGCGCGGGGCATCGGCGCAGAAGTCGCGCCAGGCCTTGAGTACAGCGCGGGCCTGGGCGAGCGGATAGGCCACCATGCCGGCGTGTACCTGCGGGCCGACCTGATGAAGCCGGAACTCGAAGGACGTGACCACGCCAAAATTGCCGCCGCCGCCGCGAATCGCCCAGAACAGGTCGGGTTCGCGCTCGGCCGAGATCACGTGCAGTTGTCCATCGGCGGTCACCACGTCGGCGGAGATCAGGTTGTCCACCGTCATCCCGTAGCGGCGGGTGAGCCAGCCGAAGCCGCCACCCAGCGTCAGCCCGGCGATGCCGGTGGTGGAATTGATGCCCAGCGGCGTAGCCAGCCCATGGGACTGGGTCTCGTGATCGACGTCGCCGAGCAGAGCCCCGGCCTCGACCCGTGCCGTGCGATTTTCGGCATCGACATGGACGCCGCGCATCGCCGACAGGTCGATCATCAACCCGCCTTCGGCGACGGCATTGCCGGCTATGTGGTGGCCGCCCCCGCGTACGCTGGTGAGCATGCGATGGGTGCGGGCGAAATCGACCGCATGGCGCACATCCTGACTACCCAGGCAGCGGGCGATCAGGGCGGGATGACGGTCGACCATGGCGTTCCAGACGCAGCGCGCCGATTCATAATCCGTGTCGGCGGCGGTGATGACGCCGCCGCGGATGGCCTGGCCCAGCGTGGCCAGGTCCTCAGCGGGCAGGCTGGCCGTCGCGCCGTCGAGCGTTCGATAAGTGAGGTGTTGCATGGAAAAGTCTCCGTAAGTCCCGCCGGGGCCGGTCGAACGGGTCGATCGAAGGGGCAGGGCGCCGCCAGGGCGACGAATCGTTGGGTGTTGTGACATGGCCAGTATGCGGTCTCGTCGATGCCTGGATGTGACCCGGACTCCATGCGGTTTGGCCGGGAATCCGGTTGTGCCTGGCAGTCGGGGCGGGCGGCGGCGATACTTGGATCTGATGTGCCCGCCGGAGGCGGCCATGAGCCAGGACACGTTGTCGGAAGTGCTGCGTAGCGTTCGCTTGCGGGGCGCGGTGTTCTATCACGTCGAGGGCAGCGACAGCTGGGTCAGCGAGGCCCCGGCGGGAGCGGCGATCAGTGAATTGGTGATGCCGGGCATCGATCATGTCATGGCCTATCATGTGGTGACCCACGGCGCCTGCTGGGCGACAGTGATCGGCGAGCCGCCGGTAGCGGTGCATGCCGGCGATGTGGTGATGTTCCCGCGGGGCGACCCGCACGTGCTGTCGAGCGAGCCGGGGATGCGCGGCGCGCTCGATCTGAGTGCCTATGGACTGCCGCGCCCGCAACAGTTGCCGTTCTTTGCCAGCCGCCACGGGGAGGCCCTGCGCATGGCGCGCCTGGGCCATCCGGCACGACACGGCACGACGCTGGTCTGCGGATTCTTCGGTTGCGACGCGGCGCCCTTCAACCCCTTGCTGGCCAGCCTGCCGCACTTGCTGCACGTAGCCGCTATCGAGGCCGCCCAGGATGACTGGATCGCCCATTTCATTCGCTTCGCGCTGGATGAGTCGTTGTCCAAGCGCCCCGGCGGCGAGGTCCTGCTCGAGCGCTTGAGCGAGATGATGTTCGTCGAAGTGGTGCGTCGCTATCTGGCCAGTTTGCCCAGCGGCCGACCGAACTGGCTGAGTGGGCTGCAGGATCGCTATGTCGGCCGTGCGTTGGCCCTGTTGCACGAGCGTCCCGGCGACCCGTGGACGATCGAGCGTCTGGCGGAATGTACCGGCCTGTCGCGTTCGGCCCTGCATGCGCGTTTCAGCCGCTTTACCGGCCATGCCCCGATGCACTACCTGGCCAAGTGGCGCATGCAGGTGGCCGCCGGTCTACTGCGCACGAGTGGCGCGCCGGTCGCCTCGATCGCGCTCGAGGTCGGCTATGAATCGGAGGCCGCATTCTGTCGCGCCTTTCGCCGCGAGACATGCCTGCCCCCGGCTACCTGGCGGCGCCAGCAACACCAGGCGATAGCGAGTTCGAGCGCCTGAAGCGTGTCGGGTGAGGCGCCCCATGCACCGGGTGAAGTGTGCGAAGATAAGCCGTCTCAATGACTTGCTGGCCGGTTATCGTGTCCTTGTTCATCGCCCTGGCGTTCTTCGCCATCGTCTTTCTGACGTCGTTGCTGTCCGGCATCTTCGGCATGGCCGGCGGCCTGATCCTGCTGTGGTTCCTGCTGCTGGCGCTGCCGGCGAGCGTGGCGATCGTCGTGCATGGGGTCATCCAGCTGTGCTCGAACGCTTCACGGGCGTGGTTCTCACGCCACTTCATCAATGCCCGGATCGTCGCGATCATCGCCTCGGGCGGGGCGCTGTCGGCGATCGCCCTGGCGTTGGTCGGCTATCACCCCAATACAGCGATCGTCTCGCTGCTGATCGGTGTGATGCCGGTGCTGGTGTGGATCCCCAAGTCCTGGTTCCAGTTCGACGCGGCGCGCCCGGGCCATGCCTTTTGCTGCGGTATCGTCGCTGGCGGGCTGACCATCGCCGCTGGCGTCTCGGGGCCGACCATCGACCTGTTCTTCATCCGCACCGCCATGGATCGACGCCAGATCGTCGCCACCAAGGCGGCGGTGCAGGTGATCTCGCACGCCATCAAGATCGTCTTCTACGCCGGCTCGGCGCTCGCCCTGAGCAGTGGACAATGGAGTGTGCTGGCGTTGGCGGTGCCGTTCGCGATCCTCGGCACGCGCGCCGGCAACACTCTCCTGCGGCGGCTGACCGATGCCCATTTCCGCTACTGGACGCGCTGGATCGTCACCGTCATCGGTGGCTTCTACTTCCTGCAGGGGATAGGGGCGCTGATATGACGCTCAACCGGCTGCCGGGCGGCGACGCTCGCTGACCGGCGGCACGCCGAAGTAACGCTTGTAATCGCGGCTGAACTGCGAGGCGCTCTGGTAGCCCACCGTGTTGGCGACGCGCGCCACACTGTGCTGATGCTGACCGAGCAGCGCTCGCGCCTTGAGCAGCCGCAGGCGCTTCAGATACTGCACCGGTGCCAACCGCGTGGTGTGCTTGAAATGGTGATGAAAGTGCGAGGCGCTCATGTTGACCTGGCTAGCCAGCGTGTCGACCGTCAGCGGTTGGGTGTAGTGCTGGTGGAGGTAGGCCAGGGCGTCGGCGATCTGGGTGTACTTGCCGGATTCGCGGATCAAGCGGCGCAGCGAATCGCCCTGGGGGCCGCGCAGCGCCTCGAAGACCACTTCGCGGATGCGGCCGCCACCCAGCGTATCGGCGAGCAGTGGATCGTGCAGACACTCCAGCAGGCGCAGCACGTTGTCGCCCATCGTCGGGTTCATGGATACCGCGGCCATCGGCGAGGGATTGTCGTGATCGCCGCGCGAGGCGGGGAGCACGCGCGCCAGCTCGCCGAGCATTACCCGATCGAGGCGCACCATGACTCCCAGCAACGGTTGCTCGGGGCTGGCCAGGGTCTCGCATTCGAATGGCAGCGGCATGGCCTGGATCAGGTAGTTGCCGGCGCCGTAATGAATTACTCGGTCCTCGAGATAGCCGACCTTGCCGCCCTGGGCGACGATAATCAGGCAAGGGTCGTAGATCTGCGGCGTGCGCGCCTGGCCGTGGCAGCTGGTGAAGAGTTCCACGCCGGGCATACGGGTCGTCATGAACCCTTCGCCGTCGACCAGTGGAGCGATCAGCGCAGCCATGCGCCGGCCGAGATCGGCGGCCGGGACGGCCTCGTGCAGTGACGCGGCGGGTTGAGCGGCAGGGGGCATGGTGTCCTCGCGTTCGTGGCGAAGGAGCCATCATAACATCGGGCACGCGAAAAGCTCGAAGCATGCTCGATCGGCTGCGGTTACGCAGTATCGGGCATGTATCGAGCAGGATCGAGCATGGCCTGTCCGGCGGCAAGCGGCCACACTGGGCACGTTCGTTCATTAGCCATCGACTGCGCTTGGCGGTCGATGCTGCCTATCGAGAAGGGAGTCTTTCATGTCGCAAGCCAAGGGCTATGCTGCACATTCCGCCGAATCCCCGCTGACGCCGTACGCCTTCGATCGTCGCGAGCCGCGTCCCGACGACGTGGCCATCGAGATCCTCTACTGCGGTGTCTGTCACAGTGACCTGCACTTCGCCCGCGACGACTGGGGGATGGCCTCTTACCCGGTGGTGCCGGGCCACGAAATCGTCGGTCGGGTGACCGGCGTGGGCAGCGAGGTCAGCAACTACAAGGAAGGTGATCTGGTCGGCGTGGGCTGCATGGTCGATTCTTGCCGCCATTGCCAGGCCTGCGACGACGGCCTCGAGCAGTACTGTGCCGAAGGCTTCGTCATGACCTATGGCAGCCCGGATCGTCACGACGGCAGCCTCACCCAGGGCGGTTATTCCGACAAGGTGGTGGTCAGCGAGCGCTTCGTGCTGCGCATGCCGGAAGGGATCGACCTGAAATCCGCCGCGCCGCTGCTGTGCGCCGGGATCACCACCTACTCGCCGCTCAAGCACTACGGCGTCAAGCCGGGCCACAAGGTCGGCGTGATCGGCATGGGCGGCCTGGGGCACATGGGCGTCAAGCTGGCCAAGGCCCTGGGTGCCGAGGTCACGCTGTTCACCCGCTCGCAGAGCAAGGTCGACGAGGCCAAGAGTAATGGCGCCGATCACGTCGTGGTCTCCACCGACGACGAGCAGATGGCGGCGGTCGCCGAGACCTTCGACTTCATGCTCGACACCGTGCCGAACGAGCACGACCTGAACCCGTACCTGCAGGCGCTCAGGTACGACGGCACGCACATCCTGGTCGGGCAGATGCAGCCGCTGGAGCCCGCGGTAATGGGCGCCAATCTGATCTTCCGGCGCCGGGTACTTGCCGGCTCGCTGATCGGCGGCATTCCCGAAACTCAGGAAGTGCTCGACTTCTGCGCCGAGAAGGGCATTACCTGCGATGTCGAGATGATCGATATTCAGGACATCAACGAGGCCTGGGAGCGGATGCAGAAGGGCGACGTGCGCTATCGTTTCGTGATCGACATGGCGTCAATGAAGAACGGCTGATTAAAGGCCGACAAAAGGAAAAAGCCGCTGTCGAAAGCAGGATTCACGAGGCAGTGAGTCGCACATGAGACAGCGGTTGCCTATAAAGAAAACCCCACCCGGTCGAGGCCGGCGTGGGGTTTTTAAGGCTTGATTGCTGGGGGCTAGGCGGCCGCTGACTGCCTCAGTCCAGTCGCTCCTGGTTGCCGATGCGGGCGAACATTTCGGTGAACATCTGGATGTCCAGCATCAGGTTATCCACTTTTTTGAACTCCTCCGAGGTGTGACCGGTATAGTCCTCGCCCGGCATGGAGGGGCCGAAGTTGATGGCATTGGGCAACAGCTTGGCGGTCGTGCTGCCGGCCGAGGAGACCGGATCGGCCGGCAGGCCGGTGGTGTCGCCGTAGATGTTCAACAGAGTCTGCAGCCAGGCGCCCTTGGGATCGCGCAGCATCCAGTCGCTGATCTCCACCTCGACCTGCATGTCGGTATCGGTTTTCTCGGCGTAGGCGGTCAGTTTTTCCCGGATGGCTTTGGCCAATTCCTCGGGCGAACGTTCACCGGCAGGAGCCCTCACGTTGACGGCGACGCGCAGCCGGTCGTCATCCAGCTCGAGGAAGGTCGGCGAGATCAGTAGCGGTCCCATGAAATCGTGGCCGTAGGCGACACCAAGCTTCTCGCCGTGATAGTCCAACCCATAATTGGCGTCGATGTACTCGACGGCCGCCGTGTAGTGATTGTCCTGGAAGGGTACGTCGGATGCTGCCAGCAAACCGGCCAAGCGTGGCACGGGGTTGACCCCCGATTCGGGCTTGGAGGAGTGGGCGGACTTGCCCTTGACGGTAAGCTTCACCGAGTCGTCCTCGACCGTGGTGGTGACCTGAAAATCGCCGCCGTGCGCTTTGGTGTAGGCCTCGCCCTGGGCCTTGAGCGTCTCGCTCAGTGCTTGGGGATCGTCGGCCTCGATGGTCGCCACGGAGGTGGCGGGAATTTGGTTGGTTGCCAGGCCGCCGGTGATCTCGGTGATTCGCGGTCCCTCACCGTCGCCCTGCTCGCGCGGGAAATAGGCATCGATGGTGCCGAAGCCGTTCTCGGCGATGACCGCCGGGTAGCCGCTGTCCAGAACGATGTTATAAGCCGGCAGCTCGTTGCGCTCCTTGTAGTACTCGAAACCTTCACCGCCGGTCTCCTCGGTGGTCTCGATCATCAGACGGATGCTGCGCTTCAGGGGAACGTCGTTCTCCTTGATGGTCTTCATGGCATACAGCGCCGCGGCGATGGAGGCCTTGTCGTCCTCGGTGCCGCGCCCGTAGAGCTTGCCGTCCTTGCGGGTGATCTCCAATGGATCGAGCTGGGTGCCGTCGTCGAGCGTCCAGCTGTCGGCAGCGGGAACGGTATCGCCGTGGGTGAGGATGCCGAAGGTCTCGTCCGAGCTGCCGGGCAGTGTCACCTCGAAGACGCGGTCGTCGATATTACGGAACTCCAGGCCGAAGGCATCGGCCTTGCTCTGAATCAGTTCGCCGAAGCGCTTGATGCCGGGATTCTCGTGCTGGGGCGTGTCGCCCTGCTTGGCCGTGTCGATCGCTACCATCTCGTCGAGTAGGGCGATTACCTCGTCGCCGTAGTGCAGGCGCGTGTAGAGGCCCAGCAGCCGATAGAGGTTGGTGAATTTGGCACCTTGGAGCGGCTCATCCTGCAGATAGCCGTCGATGGCGGCTTGTAGCGCCGCGTTATCGGTTTCACTGTCGACCTGCTCGAGAAACGCATCGAAGTTCTCGGGAACCTGCTTCTTATGCGCCTTGAGTAGATGTTTTATCTGGTCACGCTTGATCGTGTCAGACTCGTTGCTAGCGGCGATGACCGGGCCGGCCAAGCTAAAAGTAAGGGCGGCTGCGGTCAGCAGTAAGAGGGGGTTTTTCAAGGTTTTCATCGAGTTATCCAGTTTTATTAGCTAGAAGGAATACCGATAGCAGTGAATAGCACTCGATGAAAGCGTAGCGCCTGTGGCGTGATCTTGCGGCCTCGCGTTCGGTCAGGCGTCCTTGAGGCGCGTCAGCCCCTCCTGGGCCGACGAGGCGACCAGATAGCCGTCGCGGTCGTAGATGCTGCCGCGCGAGAAACCGCGACCGCCGCCGGCCCAGGGGCTGTCCATGGCGTAGAGCAGCCAGTCGTTGATGCGCACGTCGCGGTGGAACCATAACGCGTGGTCGAGGCTGGCGATCTGCAGCCGTGGATCGCCAAAATAGGTGCCGTGGGAGATCAGGCTGGTGGTCAGCAGGTTGAAGTCGGAGCTGTAGGCGAGCAGGTAGCGGTGCAGCGTGGCGTCGCCGGGCAGCTCGCCGGCGAGCCGAAACCACAGGCGTTTTTGCGGCGTGCCGTCTTCGCTGACATCGGGCAGGTGCAGAAATTCGACGGGATGCCCGGCGAAGCTTTCGGGCTTGGCGCCGTCGGCGATCAACTCATCGGGGGTCGCCACCGGGGGGCGGGTCGGCTGGTGGTGAAAACCGGCTTCGTCGATATGGAACGACGCGCTGCAGAAGAAGATCGTCTTGCCGTGCTGGATCGCGCTGACCCGGCGCGTGGCGAAGCTGCCGCCGTCGCGGACTCGATCGACCTGATAGACTACCGGGTGCTTGGCATCGCCCGGGCGCAGGAAGTAGCCGTGCAGGGAATGGACCCGGCGCGTCGGGTCGACCGTCTGACTGGCCGCCGACAGCGCCTGACCGAGCACCTGGCCGCCGTAGAGCTGGGGGAAACCGAGGTCCTGGCTGTGGCCGCGAAACAGGTTTTCCTCGAGCATTTCCATGCCCAGCAGGGAAACGAGCCTATCGAGTGGAGTGGTCATGGCGAAGGTTCCTAAACGACGTTCGGGCCGGCCTTGGCTCGGCGAATTCATACACGTGTTTCATTGTCTGCAGCATACCGGAGAACAGGGCGATGCGCAGTGACCCATTCTACATGCATCGCGCCCTGGATCAGGCCCGTGCCGCCCAGGCCGCCGGTGAAGTGCCGGTGGGCGCGGTGGTGGTCGACGTTACCGGCGAGATCGTCGGAAGCGGCTTCAATGCGCCGGTCGGCGGTCATGATCCCAGTGCTCATGCCGAGATCCGCGCGCTGCGCGACGCTGCCAAGCGGCTCGCCAACTACCGGCTGGACGGCTGCACGCTCTTCGTGACCCTCGAACCGTGCATGATGTGCGCCGGGGCGATCATCCACGCACGCCTGGCGCGGGTCGTCTATGGCGCCGCCGAGCCGCGCACCGGGATGGTCGAGTCGCGTGCCAACCTGTTCGCCCAGCCGTGGTTCAATCACCGCGTGACGGTAGAAGGGGGGCTGTTGGCCGTGCAGGCACGTCGCCTGCTACAAGCGTTTTTCGCCGAACGCCGTGAGGGCGCGGCGCTAGCGGATGGCGGACGCGATGCTGCGGAACAGGCAGCCGAGGAATCGGACAAGGAGTAGGGCGAGGAGCAAGGCGAGAACCCCGAGCGCCGAGGGCGCCCGGGGTAAGCGAGATTACTGCTTCCAGTCGATGCGGTTGTCGATGACCAGCCCGTCGTCGTTCATGCGCATGCGCACCACGACGTTGTCGATACGCTCGAACTGAGTGCGCATGTCGGCAAGCTGCTCCTCGAGCGCCGCGGCGTCGTTGCCCGACAGGGCACCCAAGACATTGGCCAGCTTCAGCCACTTGGCGTACATGGCGCCGGAGAGCTTGAGATGCATCAACTCGCCGGCCTCGCCGTGCTGGCCTTGCAGCAGTGTCTTGAGGGCGGTCTTTTGGCCTTCGCCGGTGGCGACGCCGAGCGCCTTGTCGGTCATCGCCAGCCAGGCCGGCGTGCCGCCCAGCATCGCGGTGAGTTGCGGCGGCAACGGGCTCGGCTCGCCGTCGCTGGAGAGCGGCAGGCTGGCGAGTCCGGGCAGGGTCGCCTGGCCGATCGCCAGCAGCCCGCTGGGGTCACTCGACGCTACCAGCAGCGCGCCCTCGAGGGTGGGCTGGCCGCCCTGTTCGGGCATCGTGAATTCATCGACCACCAGGCGCATGCCGCGCAGGCTGCCGAATGGCGGCATGGCCAGCATATTGGCCTGTCGGCCGAGCTCATCCAGGCCACTGTTGAGTTCGGCGAACGCCGGGCAGCCGAACGGTGCCGTACGCACCTGCTGAACTTGCTGGATCAGCAGATCGCGTAGATCGTTCATGGGCAACGCAATGGCCAGATCGAAAGGCGCGTCGAGGGAATCGTCACCCAGCCCGGGGACCGGCGAGACCAGCGAGGCGAACGGCGCGGCGATATCTTCGGCCAGCGCCACGTCGAAACGCTGCTCGGTGCGCTCGGCATCGAGCGTGGTATAGCCGGCGCTCACCTGGGGTATGCGCGACGCCAGACGTGCCGCGTCCTCGCGGCAACTCGCCGATACCGGTGGTGGCGCCTGGCCCTGGGTCTGCTCGGCGAACGCGCGGAAGGCCTGGATCATCGGGTCATCGCTGCCGGTGAGCAGCGCCGCCAGGCGGGGCATGTCGACATAGCCCAGCCCATAGGGCAGGTAGCCCTTGGCGTCGGCGAGATCGCTGAGCCGCTGGCTGTCCTGCACGCTGTTTTCGGGCAGGCCGTCGCCCAGCAGGCGCTGCAGGGTGGCGTCATCCAGCTCGGTGGGGGCCAGCGCCAGCACCGCCTGTTCCCCTCGACGGCGCTCAATAGCTGCAGGGGCACCTCGCCGAGGCCCATGCGGCGGTATTCCAGATCGCCCTGCGTGCGCGCTTCCAGGGGCTGGCCGGCGGCGTCGGCCAGACGCTCGAGGAAGGCCCGGTAACGCTCGGCATCGCTCACGCTCAGGCGCAACACCGGGCTCAGGCCGAGCGCCGTAGAAGGCGCTCAGGCCACCCAGGTCGACACCGATCTGCTCGGCGACCTGCTGATAGCTCGACTTGCCCTCGAGCTCATCGGCGAGCGCCTCGAGCACATTGGCCAGCGGCTCGGCGTCGTCGCGCAGTTCCCCGGCGAGCTGGCGCAGTTCGTTGCGCTGGCTCGCCAGCGAGCCATTCGACGCCGCCATGGCGGCGTCGAGGGTCGTCTCGTCGGCCGTTTCGAGGCTGGCGAAGAGGAACGGCGTATCGGCCGGCACATGGGCCAGCGGCGCATCCGCCGGGTCTTGGCCGCAGCCGGCCAGCAGTGCGCTGCCAGCCATCACGGCGGCGAGTAGGGCGCGTCGTAGCATGATCTTCCCCTGCGTTCATGAGTGAGCCCGACGAGCGTGCCGGGCAATGTCGGAATCGAAGCGGACTTGGGTGGCTATGCGCCACTAGTGGGCGCGCCACTCTGAACGGTGGCTATGACGTTTTCGGGAATCGATACCGGACAGGCGCATAGTAACCGTTCAGAGCGTTGGAAGCGTGTCCGGCGCCTTCACAGTACCGGCGGCACCACATCGAACAGACTGCCGTCATCCGCGCCGGGTTCGCGCTGGTTGAGCTGGAAGAATTGCTGCTGGCTGCGTTCGAGGTAGTTGAGGATCTCGTAATAGCGGCGAATGTTGCGCACGTAGATCACCGGTTCGCCGCCCCGGGCGTAGCCATGGCGCACCCGCGAGTACCAGTCGCGCTTTTGCAGCAGCGGTAACGCCTCGCGCACGTCGGCCCAGGCATACGGGTCGCCACCGCGCATCTCGGCGATCTTCTGGGCGTCGTAGAGATGCCCGAGGCCGACGTTGTAGGCGGCCAGCGCCATCCAGGTGCGGTCCGGCTCCTTGATCTCCTCCTGCAGACGTTGCTTGACGCTCTTCAGATAGCGCGCCCCGCCGTCGATGCTCTGCGACGGGTCGAGCCGGTTACCGACGCCCACCTGCTCGGCGGTCGACTGGGTGAGCATCATCAATCCGCGCACTCCGGTCGGCGAGGTCGCCTTGGGCTTCCAGTGCGATTCCTGATAGCCCAACGCGGCGAGCAGCTTCCAGTCGAATCCGGTCGAGCGCGCGGCGGCGAGGAACTCGTCCTTGTAGGTGTCCAGGCGCGCATTGGTCTGCTGGATGAAGGTTCGCGCGCCTACGTATTCCAGGTAGTCGTCGTGGCCAAAATAGCGCTCGTTGAGGGCGGCGAGCGTGCCATCGGCCTGCATCTCGTCGAGGAAGCGGTTGACCCGCTGCAAAAGGCCCAGCCCCTGATCGGCGGGCAGCGCCCAGGCCAGGCTCAAGGGGTCGCCGAGCAGAAAGCCGTTCTCGACGCCGGGGAAGAACACCCGGTTGAGCTTGAACTGGTGGGCATAGATCACCGCCACGTCGAGCTCGCCGTTTTCGACCAGGCTCAGCAGGTCGGCGACCTCGAGATCGGCCGACTCCTTCCAGCCGAGTTCGGGCAGCGCGTCCTGCTGCAGTTCGCGCAACACCAGCCCGGCGCCGGAGCCCTTGATCACCCCGATCGAGCGGCCCAGCAGGTCGCCGGGCGAGTCGACCGGCGGCAGCCCGCGGCGATACACCACCAACGGTTGCAGGGTCATGATCGCGCGGCTGAAATGGATGCCGGGCAGGGTCGGGTCGAGTGGCAGCGCTGCGGCGCCCAGGTCGGCCTTGCCGCTGCGCACCGCGTCGAGCACGTCGTCGATGTTGCCATCGCTGTCCAGTGACAGGCTGACGCCGAGCCGGTCGGCGAAGCGCCGGACCAGCTCGAATTCGAAGCCGCTCGGCCCCTGGCGGCCTTGATAGTAGGTGGTCGGGGTGTTGCGGGTGTCTACCTGAAGAAAATCGCGGGCGTGGATCGCTGCGAGCAGCGGTTCCTCGGGCGGCGGGTTCCAAGCCGGCCAGCCAAGCAGCACGAGGCCTACCACGCTGAACACCAATCGACGCGGATGGCGGGCGAAAGCCTGAAGCATGCGGTGCAGTCGGTAACAGTGGACGCCTCACCATAACCGGGGGGCCTGAAGCTGTCACCTGACGCTCTTCCACGGATTTCTCGAACAAGCGGCTTTCCAGTATCATGGGTCCTAAATGTCGCCGCCCACGGCGCCCATTCTTCGGCTTTCACAGAGGCTTCTTTCGACATGCTCGAACTGAGAGGCGCGCCCGCTCTTTCCGCTTTCCGTCATGCCAAGCTGCTGGCCGCGTTGCGTGCACGGGTTCCCGAAATCGAGACGCTGCACGCCGAGTACGTGCATTTCGTGGACCACGACGGCGACTGGGCTTCCGGTGAGCGCGCCGTGCTCGACAGCCTGCTGGCCTACGGCGCCCGGGAAGAGGCGCCGGCTGCGCGCGACGGCCACCTGTTCCTGGTGGTGCCGCGGCTCGGCACGATCTCGCCGTGGTCGTCCAAGGCCACCGACATCGCCCATAATTGCGGCCTGACCCGGGTGCGGCGCATCGAGCGCGGCGTCGCCTACCGCGTCACCCTCGACGGCGTGCTCAGCGAGGCGGCCTTCGAGGCGATCATCGCCACCCTGCACGACCGCATGACCGAATCGGTGCTCGCCAACGCAAGCGACGCGGCCAAGCTGTTCGCACATCGCGCCCCGGCGCCGCTCGGCCAGGTCGACGTGCTCGGCGGCGGGCGCGCCGCGCTCGAGACCGCCAACGGCGAGCTGGGCCTGGCGCTGGCCGACGACGAGATCGACTACCTGCGTCGAGGCGTTTCGCGACCTGGAGCGCAATCCGAGCGACGTCGAGCTGATGATGTTCGCGCAGGCCAACTCCGAGCACTGCCGGCACAAGATCTTCAACGCCGACTTGGTCATCGACGGCGAGGCGCAGCCGCACTCGCTGTTCGAGATGATCAAGCAACACCCATGAGCAGTCCGGCGACGGCGTGCTCTCCGCCTACAACGACAACGCGGCGGTGATTCGCGGCAGCGCAGGCCGGGCGCTTCTTCGCCGCGACGCCGCGATCAACGCGCGAAGCGACGTACGCGCCGAGCTCATCGCGGCCCATCAGGAACCTATCCACATCCTGATGAAGGTCGAGACCCACAACCACCCGACCGCCATCTCGCCCGTTTCCCGGCGCGGCCACCGGCTCGGGCGGCGAGATCCGCGACGAGGGCGCGACCGGCCGCGGCGGCAAGCCCAAGGCCGGGCTGACCGGCTTCAGCGTGTCCAACCTGCGCATTCCCGGGTTCGTCCAGCCCTGGGAAGCGTCGACTACGGCAAGCCCGAGCGCATCGCGAGCGCGCTCGAGATCATGCTCGAGGCCCGATCGGCGGCGCCGCCTTCAACAACGAGTTCGGCCGGCCCGATCTGCGCCGGCTACTTCCGCACCTTCGAGCAGGATGCGTGTCGGGCGCGCGGGCATCGAGACGTGCGCGGCTACCACAAGCCGATCATGATCGCCGGCGGCTCGGCAACATCCGCGCGGAGCACGTGCAGAAGCGCGAATTCCCGTCGGCGCCAAGCTGATCGTGCTGGGCGGGCCGGCGATGCTGATCGGTCTCGGCGGCGGCGCGGCCTCGTCGCATGGCGTCCGGCGCGTCGCAGCGAGGATCTCGATTTCGCCTCGGTGCAGCGCGACAACCCCGAGATGGAGCGGCGCTGCCAGGAAGTCATCGACCGCTGCTGGGCGCTGGGCGAGGACAACCCGATCCGCTTCATCCACGACGTCGGCGCCGGCGGGTCTGTCCAACGCCCTGCCCGAGCTGGTCAAGGACGGCGGGCGCGGCGGGCGCTTCGAGCTGCGCGACGTGCCCAACGACGAGCCGGGCATGTCGCCGCTGGAGATCTGGTGCAACGAGGCGCAGGAGCGCTACGTGCTGGCGGTCGCACCGGACGACCTTGCGACCTTCGAGGCGCTGTGCGCGCGCGAGCGCTGCCCCTACGCGGTGGTCGGCGAGGCCACCGAGGCGCACCATCTGGTCGTGCACGACGCGCATTTCGACAACACGCCGATCGACATGCCGCTGAGCGTGCTGCTCGGCAAGCCGCCGCGGATGCAGCGCGAATTCGTCGCGTCAGCCGCGGCCGATGCCGGGTGCCGACTTCGACGATCTCGACCTGCGCGAGGCGCTCGAGCGCGTGCTGCGCCTGCCGGCGGTGGCCGACAAGACCTTCCTGATCACCATCGGCGATCGCACGGTCACCGGCCTGGTTGCCCGCGACCAGATGGTCGGCCCCTGGCAGGTGCCGGTGGCCGACTGCGCGGTGACCACGGCGAGCTACGACACCTACGCCGGCGAGGCGATGGCCATGGGCGAGCGCACGCCGGTGGCGCTGATCGATCCAGCGGCCTCGCGCGCGGATGGCGGTCGCCGAGGCGATCACCAACCTTGCCGCGGCGCCGATCGCCAAGCTCGGCGACGTCAAGCTGTCCGCCAACTGGATGGCGGCTGCCGGCCATCCCGGCGAGGACGCAGCGCTCTACGACGCCGTGCACGCGGTCGGCATGGAGCTGTGCCCGGCGCTGGGCATCGCCATTCCGGTGGGCAAGGACTCGATGTCGATGCGCACCGTCTGGCAGGAGGGCGATGGCGAGACCGCGAGGACAAGGCGTCACCGCGCCGCTGTCGCTGATCGTCACCGCCTTCGCGCCGGTCACCGATGCGCCGCACGCTGACCCCGCAGCTGCGCCTCGACCGCGGCGAGAGCGATCTGCTCCTGATCGATCTGGGCGGCGGCCAGAATCGCCTGGGCGGTTCGGCGCTGGCTCAGGTCTACGGCCAGATCGGCGATACCGCCCCGATCTCGACGAGGCCGAAGATCTCAAGGCGTTCTTCACCGTCATCCAGGGCCTCAATGCCGACGGCAAGCTGCTCGCCTATCACGATCGCTCCGACGGCGGGCTGTTCGTGACGCTGCTGGAGATGGCTTTCGCCGGCCGCGGCGGGCTCGAGATCAAGCTCGACTGGCTGGTCGACGACGGTTCGAAGCGGCCGGCGCGCTGTTCACCGAGGAGCTCGGCGCGGTGATTCAGGTCGCCGCGGGACACCGAGTTCGTGCTCGCCCAGTTCGCCGCGGCGGGCATCGACACCTGCGGCGTCATCGCCCGCCCGCGCTATGACGACCAGATCCGCGTGACGCTGTTCGAGGAGCCGCTGCTCGAGACCACCCGGGCGCTGACCCAGCGCCCTGGACCGAGACCAGCTACCGCATGCAGGCGCTGCGCGACAACCCGGACTGCGCCAAGGCGAGTTCGACGACCTGCTCGACCTGCGCGACCCGGGCTCTCGGCGACACCCAGTTTCGATGTCGACGAGGACATCGCCGCGCCGTTCGTCAACGCTCCCCATATCAATACCGCGCGGCCGCGCATGGCGGTGCTGCGCGAGCAGGGCGTCAACGGCCAGCTGGAGATGGCCGCGGCCTTCGACAGGGCCGGCTTCGAGGCCATCGACGTGCACATGAGCGATATTCTCGCCGGGCGTGTCGATCTCGAGGAGTTCAAGGGGCTGGTCGCGTGCGGCGGCTTCTCCTACGGCGACGTGCTCGGCGCCGGCGGCGGCTGGGCCAAGTCGGTGCTGTTCAACGCCCGCGCCCGCGAGCAGTTCGCGGCGTTCTTCGCGCGCGACGACAGCTTCGCGCTGGGCGTCTGCAACGGCTGCCAGATGTTTTCGCAGCTCAAGGAGCTGATTCCCGGCGCCGAGAACTGGCCGCGCTTCGTGCGCAACGAATCCGAGCAGTTCGAGGCGCGGGTGTCGATGGTGCAGGTCGAGAAGAGCCCGTCGATCCTGCTCGCCGGCATGGAGGGCTCGCGGTTGCCGATCGCCGTGGCCCACGGCGAAGGGCGCGCCGAGTTCCGCGATGCCGGCCACCTGCGCGCGATGCAGGGCAACGAGCAGATCGCGCTGCGCTACGTCGACAACTACGGCCAGGTGGCCACCCGCTATCCCGCCAACCCCAACGGCTCGCCGTCCGGGATGACCGGGCTGACCACACCCGACGGCCGCGTCACCATCATGATGCCGCACCCCGAGCGCGTGGCGCGTGCCGTTACCAACTCCTGGCGGCCGGCTGAGTGGACCGGCGACGGTGCCTGGATGCGGCTGTTCCGCAACGCCCGGGTCTGGCTTGGCTGAGCTTGGCTAGACGCTACTCGCAGTGAACGGGCTTGCCATTCGGCAAGCCCGTTGGCATCTCCAGCCCTGCGTTTTCACGCCGTGCGACGTGGGTTCGCTTATTCGGGGCGCACCGCGTTGTAGAAGAAGCGCACACTCGGCTCGCCGTCAAGCAGCGGCGCGCTGCCTTCCTTGAAGGGCGCGTAGTGGGGCATCTGCTGATGGTGTTCGTAGGCGGCACGGTCGCGGTAGACCTCATGCAGCACGACGATCTCCTCGCTGCCTTCCGGCGTCAGCACGTCGAAGGCCAGGCAGCCCTCCTCGTTGGCCAGCGACTCGCTGGCATCGTTGTGGGCCAGCGCCAGAAACGCCGGTACCTGGCCTGGCTTGATCTGGAACTCGGCGATGACCACGAAGTGGGCGGTGTCGGCCATGACATTCTCCTTGTCTCGAAAAGTCGGCGAGTACGCACGCGATCATGCGGACGTGACGTCACTCACGCGACGTGTCGGGCGCGTCCGGTGCAGGGCGCGGCGAGGCGTCGTCGATCCCCAGCTTGTGCTCGAGATCGTTGAGTATGTGGCGGAAATTCGCGATCAGCTGGTCGAAGCGACCGAAGTCGTGACCGCAGTTATCGCAGAACACGTGGTATTGCCCTTCGCGGCCGGGCGGAAAGCGCTTTTCGCGGCTGCCGCAGTTGGGGCATTCGGGACCTGTCGGTGCCTGCATGGGAGGCCTCCTACTTGCGATGTGCGATTGGAGTGACGGGACGGCAACATCCTGTCGCCCTAGACACTACTTCGGGGCACAATGCCGGAATTCAAAGGGCGGTCCGGCCCGTCTGGCGAGGTTAGTCGAAATCGGCCCAGGGCTCGAGGGCGCGGGTGGAACGGCTTGGGTCACGCCTGCATCGCGCCTAGAATAGCGCATCACCCGAATTGCAGGATGCCATGACCCGCCGCGCTACTCCCGAGCTTCCCGATCCGATCTCCGGCTGCGCCGCCGACGCTGCGCCCCTATCAGCAACAGGCGGTGACGCGAGTGATCGAGCACTTCCGTCAGAGCCATGACCCGGCGGTGGTGGTGCTGCCCACCGGCAGCGGCAAGTCGCTGGTGATCGCCGAGCTGGCGCGGCTGGCTCGTGGCCGCGTGCTGGTGCTGGCGCATGTGCGCGAGCTGGTCGAGCAGAACCACGCCAAGTACCAGGCCTATGGGCTCGAGGCGGACATCTTCAGCGCCGGGTTGGGGCGCAAGCAGGCCGCCCGCCAGGTGGTATTCGGTTCGGTGCAGTCGGTGGTGCGCAATCTCGAGGCCTTCGCCGACGAGGGCGTGTCCACCACCGATATGGGCTTCACGCTGCTGGTGATCGACGAATGCCACCGCGTCTCGCCCGCCGACGATGCCAGCTATCGCAAGGTCATCGATCATCTGCGCCGCGCGAATCCGCGGCTCAAGGTGCTGGGGTTGACCGCCACCCCGTACCGGCTGGGCCAAGGCTTCATCTATCATCGTCATCACCACGGTATGGTGCGCGGCGAGGCCGAGTGCTTCTTCCAGGATTGCGTGTTCGAGCAGCCGCTGCGGCTGATGGTCAAGCAGGGCTATCTGGCGCCGCCCACGCGGGTCGATGCCAGCGTCGAGCGTTACGACTTCTCGCAACTGCTGCCGAGCAGCCGCGGGGTATTTGCCGAAGACGATCTCAACCGCGTGGTGCGCGGCCATCGTGCCACGCCGGTGATCGTCGAGGAGATCATCGCCCGCGCCGCCGAACGCCGTGGAGTGATGATCTTCGCCGCCACCGTGGCGCATGCCGAGGAGATTCTCGGCTATCTGCCTGCCGGACAGGCGGCGCTGATCACCGGTGCGACCCGCTCGGGTGAGCGCCAGCGGTTGATCGATGACTTCAAGGCGCAGACGACTCAAGTACCTGGTCAACGTCGCGGTGCTCACAACCGGTTTCGATGCCCCGCACGTCGATCTGATTGCGATCCTGCGGCCCACCGAGTCGGTGGGGCTTTATCAGCAGATCGTCGGCCGCGGCCTGCGCCTGGCACCCGGCAAGCAGGATTGCCTGATCCTCGATTACGCCGGCAACCCCTGGGATCTGTATGCCCCGGAAGTGGGCGCGCCCAAGCCGGCTTCGGACAGCGAGCCGGTGCAGGTCGAGTGCCCGCAGTGCGGCCACGCCAACCTGTTCTGGGGCAAGCGCGACGGCGAGATCGTCATCGAGCATTTCGGCCGGCGCTGCCAGGGACTGGTTGATAGCGCCCGAAGCCGCGCTAAAAGCACAACGTCAAAATCGGCAGCGATGGAGCAATGCTCGTTCCGTTTTCGCTTCAAGACCTGCGAGCAGTGCGGCGCCGAGAACGACATCGCCGCGCGCAGCTGTCATGGCTGCGGCGAGCGGCTGGTCGACCCCGACGACAAGCTCAAGGACGCGCTGCGCCTGAAAGATGCGCGGGTACTGCGGGTCAGCGGCATGCAGCTCGCTGCCACCGTCAACGGTCGCGGGTTGCCGCGGCTCAAGGTCACCTATCACGACGAGGACGGCGCGACGCTGGACGAGTGGTTCGCGCTGGAGACTCCGGCCCAGCGCGGGGCGTTTGCCGCGGCGTTTTTGCGTCGTCACCTGCGCGCGCCGGGTACACCTTGGTGGCCGGCCACGCCCGAGGCGGTGATCGCCGAGCAGACGCGCCTCAAGGCGCCGGACTTCGTCATTGGCCGGCGGGTGGGGCGCCATTGGCAGGTTCGCGAGAAATTGTTTGATTATGTCGGTCGCTATCGCAAGGCGGACAGCGTCGAAGAGGCGTAAACGTAAAACGGGCCGCTCAGGGCGGCCCGTCACTGTCTTGCTTGGCTCTTGCTTGGCTATGTCGTGAGGAAGGACATTAGCCGTTGTTGCTCTGGCTCCCTTGGCTGCCCTGTGATTGGCTGCTCTGGTTGGAGGTGAGCTCGGCCAGCGCCTGGTTGAAGACCTGGACATTCTCGGGGACTTGGGTACGTTCGCTGAGCAACTGCTGGGTGGTGGTATTCTGGCCGTAGATGTTGTGGTTCGCCTCCTCGTTCGCCTGAATGACGGTGCCCTCGATGTCTACCCCGGCAAAAGCGCCGGTCTGGTCCATGCGGTAGGCGACGATCGGTGCAGGCTGGGTCGAGACCTTGGCATGCGCGCCGAGTTCACCCGCGGTGACGTCAATATTGGCGCCGAACTTGAAGCTGCCATCGCTCAACCCCTTGACGGCGGATTTGTCGTTGAACAAGACGATCAATTCCGTCGTCTTGGCCCCGGCCTGGACGCCGACGCTGCCGGAACTGAGTTCGAAAAACACCGGTGCCGAGCCATCCCAGTTACCTGAATCGTCACGACAGCTGATGATGCCGTTGCCATGGGTGCCGGCGAACACCAGGCCGACTTTCAGCACGGACGGGAACACGCCGACGCACTGGACATTGTTGAGCATTTGCTGGGGGATCTGCTGGCTTTCGGTCTGCTGCATCTGGCTCTGAAGAATGCCCGCCGCGTGATAGGCGATCTTGGTGCTTTCTGCCTGGATGCCGCTGGCGCTCGCCGTGGCATTGTTGGTTTCGCTGACGTTCTGCTGGGCATTGCTTTGTTGCGAGTCTTGGGCGTTCTGGCCGTTGGACTCGGCCCAGCTGGGGGCAGCACCGAGTGCACCGGCAACCGCCAGGGTCAAGCTAAGGTTGCGAAAAGTGGACGCTTTCATGGAAATCTCCTTTTTCCGATCACTGCAGTTAGGCCAAAAATCTAGCCTCGCTTTTTAAAAGTAGTGAGTGGCTAGCCGTTCTTTCAAGCGAGATGAAGCGCGATCAGGGCAAGCGACTCGAACGCCGACAGTGTTCAAGCCAGTGGTCATTGGTAAACTGCCGCATCAACGTTATTGCAGGTGAGCAGAAGGGTGGTGACGATCTCTCAGCAGGAAGACTCCAGGGTCGACAGCCTGGGCGCGGTGATGGCGCTGGTTGCCGGCGAGCCGTTGCACGAGCTGCCCGAGGATCTGTACATTCCGCCCGAGGCGCTGCGGGTGTTCCTCGAGACCTTCGAGGGGCCGCTCGATCTGCTGCTGTATCTGATCCGGCGACAGAACCTGGATATCCTGGCCATCGACGTGGCGGCGATCACTCATCAGTACATCGAATATGTTGAACTGATGAAGGCGCTGGAGATCGACCTGGCCGGTGAGTATCTGCTGATGGCCGCGATGCTGGCCGAGATCAAGTCGCGCACGTTGTTGCCGCGCCCGCCCAAGGGCGACGACGAGGACGGCGAGCAGGACCCGCGCGCCGAGCTGATCCGCCGGCTGCAGGAGTACGAGCGCCTGAAGCTTGCCGCCGAAGGCCTCGACGAGTTGCCGCGCCTGGGCCGCGACTGGTTCGGCGCCCAGGCCGGCCTGCCGCCGCTCGAGACCCGGGTGGTTCACCCCGAGGTCGGGCTCGACGAACTGCTGCAGGCACTCTCGGGAATTCTCAAGCGCGCCGAACTCAACCAGTCGCACACCATCAGTCGCGAGGTACTTTCCACCCGCGAGCGCATGCTGATCATCATGGAGCGCCTCAATCACGAAGGCTTCACCGCCTTCGAGTCGCTGTTCAGCCTCGAAGAGGGGCGGGCGGGCGTCGTGGTGACGTTCATGGCGATCCTCGAGCTGGCCAAGGAGGCGATGATCGAGATCGTTCAGAATGCGCCGCTGTCGCCGATCCACGTGCGCGCCCGTCAGCCCGTCGCCATGGACGATGCGACAGGGGCGGGCCACGATGTGGCGAATGATGACGGCGAGAGCGCTTTCGAGGAGGAAGCGCCGTGACCCGGGAAATGCGCGGCATGACGGCCCACACGCGACTCGACGAAATTCTCGAAGCGGCGCTGCTGGCGGCCGGCGAGCCGCTGTCGCTGGAGCGTATCGAGGGGCTGTTCGACGATCATGAACGCCCGGTACGGCGCGACTTGCGCGATGCGCTGGGCGAACTGGGCGCGCGGCTGGAGGCCACCGCGCTCGAACTGATCGAGTCGGCCTCGGGTTATCATGTACGTATTCGCCAGCGACTGTCGCCGTGGGTCTCGCGGCTGTGGGATGAACGCCCGCAGCGCTACTCCCGAGCGCTGCTCGAGACGCTGGCGCTGATCGCCTATCGCCAGCCGGTGACCCGCGGCGACATCGAGGAGGTGCGCGGCGTGGCGGTGAGCGGCTCGATCATGCGCACCCTCAGCGAGCGCGGCTGGATCCGCGTGGTCGGCCAGCGCGACGTGCCGGGGCGGCCGTCGGTATTCGCCACCACCCGCCAGTTCCTCGATGATTTCGGCCTCAAGACGCTCGACGCGCTGCCGCCGATGCACGAATTGCAGGGCATCGATCTCGGCGAGCCGGGCTACAATGAGTCCGAGTCGCGCGACGACGCCGAGATGGCCGACGCGCCCGAAGCGATAACGCTCGGAGGCGCCCGAGGCATCAACGCCGCCGGAAACGATAGCGGATGACCGGGCAGGGCACGACGCGACGGATGATATGCCGCGCTTTACGCCCCTCGAATCCACCACGACGGCCGGGACGGCCGACGATACCCACGCCGGGAAGGCGTCACGCCGGCCGGGACTGAGCTTCGCCGATCTCGAAGCGCGCCTGGCCGAACGCGCCCGCCAGCAACGGACCGTCGAGGCTGCCGATAATAGCGGCAACCACGACGAGCCGGGCGGCGCGGACCATTCAATCGATGAGACACACTCAGACTCATGAACAGTTCCAGCAACACCAGTAACTCCGGCAAGAACAGCAACACCGAAAAGCTCCAGAAGGTCCTCGCCCGTGCCGGGCTGGGCTCGCGCCGCGAGATGGAAGCCGCGATCAGCGACGGCCGGGTCAAGGTCAACGGTGAGGTGGCCAAGCTCGGCGATCGCATCGCGAGCCGCGACCGGGTCGCCTTCGACGACCGGCTGGTCACGTTGCGTGACGACGCCGAAGTGTCGCGCCGGGTGATCATGTACAACAAGCCCGAGGGCGAGCTGTGCACGCGCAAGGACCCCGAGGGCCGGCGCACCGTCTTCGATCGCCTGCCGCGGCTCAAGGGCGAGCGCTGGATCGCCATCGGCCGGCTCGACATCAATACCAGCGGCTTGCTGCTGTTCACCACCGACGGCGAGCTGGCCAACCGGCTGATGCATCCCTCGACCCAGGTCGAGCGCGAATACGCGGTGCGGGTGATGGGCCAGGTCAAGCGCGAGCACGTCGTGGCGATGGTCGAAGGGGTGATGCTCGAGGATGGCCCGGCGCGCTTTACCGACGTCCAGGAGTTCGGCGGTGAAGGCATCAATACCTGGTTCCACGTGGTGATCATGGAAGGCCGCAACCGCGAGGTGCGCCGGCTGTGGGAATCGCAGGGCCTTACGGTGAGCCGGCTCAAGCGCGTGCGCTACGGCAATATCTTCCTCGACAAGCGGGCCAAGGCCGGCGAGTGGACCGAACTGACCCAGAGCGAGATCGACGATCTGTCGACGGTCGCCGGTCTCGACCCCGCGCAAGGTGCCGAGCCTGACCCCGGACGAGCAGAACCGCTGGAGCCGCGACAAGAACAAGCGCCGCCCGGTACGCGCGATGCGCAAGCCCAAGGGCTCGCCGCGTTCGCGTTAAGCGCTGATTCGACGACAAAAGGTATTGCCAGGAAAGGGCGCTGCCGGTAATATGTGCGCCCTGTCGGGAGGGTCGTTAGCTCAGTTGGTAGAGCAGTTGGCTTTTAACCAATTGGTCGTAGGTTCGAATCCTACACGACCCACCATCTCGACAAACCCGGCGGCGGGTCGTTAGCTCAGTTGGTAGAGCAGTTGGCTTTTAACCAATTGGTCGTAGGTTCGAATCCTACACGACCCACCAATTCTGGCCTGCCTGGAACGGTTGCTCGGTTAGCTGAGGGCCTGACGTTACGGGTCGTTAGCTCAGTTGGTAGAGCAGTTGGCTTTTAACCAATTGGTCGTTGGTTCGAATCCTGCACGACCCACCAGATTGCGATCAGACGCCTCTCGTAGCCCTGCTGCGAGGGCGTCTTGCTGTGTGGGGCCTATATGAGTGGCTGTCGCAAACCTCTGCGGTAGAAATGTTGTCCAAGCTAGTATGACGTAACGTCGGGCTGGGCAGCGCGCAAGGCGCGCAGTATCATGCCTGCCAGGAGCCTGTCGGATTGACCGGTCTCCTAGGTGCGCCGAGATCGAAGCGATCGATCGCCGGCGCTTCGAGTCACACAGGGGGAGCCCCTGCCAGTACAGTGGTAGACACGATGACAATCGATGACTTCCCGCAATCCTGGTCCAAGAGCACCTGGCCCGCGCCTACTGCCCGACGCGGATCCCCGCTGAGGACGAGGCGCGCATCGCGAGATCAAGCGCCTGCTCGAAGCGCAGCAATGCGGTGCTCGTCGCTCACTACTACACCGATCGATGCGATCCAGCCACTGGCCGAGGAGACCGGCGGCTGCGTGGCGGATTCCCTGGAAATGGCCCGCTTCGGCAGCGCATCACAGGCCTCGACGCTGGTGGTCGCCGGGGTGCGCTTCATGGGCGAGACGGCCAAGATCCTGTAGCCCGAGAAGCGCGTGCTGATGCCCACCCTGGAGGCGACCTGTTCGCTGGATATCGGCTGTCCGGCCGACGAGTTCGCGGCGTTCTGCGATCAGCATCCCGAGCGCACGGTGGTGGTCTATGCCAATACCTCGGCGGCGGTCAAGGCGCGCGCTGACTGGGTGGTGACCTCGTCGATGCGCCCAGTCGACGTGATCGAGCACCTCGAGGCCAGGGGCGAGAAGATCCTGTGGGCGCCCGACAAGCACCTGGGCGGCTACATCCAGCACAAGACCGGCGCCGACATGCTGCTGTGGGACGGCTCCTGCATCGTCCACGAAGAGTTCAAGGCCAAGGGCATCAACGAGCTCAAGGCGCTTTACCCGGACGCCGCGGTGCTGGTGCATCCGGAGTCGCCGGCAGCGGTGGTCGAAATCGCCGATGTGGTGGGCTCCACCTCGCAGCTGATCAACGCGGCCGCGAACTGCCCAACCAGCGGTTGATCGTCGCCACCGACAACGGCATCTTCTACAAGATGCAGCAGGCGGCGCCCGGCAAGACGCTGTTCGAGGCGCCCACCGCCGGCAACGGCGCGACCTGCAAGAGCTGCGCGCACTGTCCGTGGATGGCAATGAACGCGCTGGACAACCTGGCCGGTGCGCTGCGCGACTATAGCGGCGAGGTGTTCGTCGACGACGCGCTGCGCCTGCAGGCGCTCAAGCCGCTGGAACGCATGCTCAACTTTCAGCGCTAGGCTCTTGAGCTACGAAGCTAGAATTGCTGCAGCGCCTGGCGATAGTCGAGATACTCCTTGCGGCGCTGCTGTAATCGACTGGCCATGCCGAAATCGCCTTCGCGCTTGGCGTTGTCCTCGGCGATATCGAGCTGCTTGATGGCGCGGTCGATATGTCCGGTCAGTTGCAGCTCCTCGGCGCGGGCCAGCAATCCCCAGGTCTTGTGGCCGCTGCGCCCGGCGGCCTCGGCGAGCAGGTCGTAGACGCGCGGGTTCTCGGGCGCTTGTCGACTCAGGTCGCGCAACACGTCGAAGGCTTCGCCGGGGGCGCGCTGCAGCAGCACGCGGGCGCGGACTAAGCTGCGCCGGCAGGTAATCGGGGGTCAGCCGCAGGATACGCTGGCTGCGGGTCAGGGCGGCTTCATAACGGCCGGCGTCGAGAGCGATCTGTGCGGCGCTGGCCGGGATCAGCGTCAGATCGGGCCACGCGTCGGCCAGGCTGTCGAGCTGGGCGAGGGCGGCATCGACGCGGTTGCCGTGCGCGGCGGTCAGCGCCTGGAGGTAGTCGATCGCCGCCTGGGGCGCGATCGTCCTGGCGCAGTTCGGTCATCGCCTGGGCCGGATTGTCGCTGTTGAGACCCAGCAGCGCGCGGGCGCGGATCATCGCGTAGGTCGGGTCGTCTGCGTCGCGATGCCTAGCCTGTGTGCCCGCAAACTGGTCGGCACGCGCCTGGGTATCGCTGATGCGCGACTCGGTGACCGGGTGGGTGAGCAAGAAATTCCGGCGGGTTGCCGCCCTGCAGGCTGGTCAGGCGTTGCATGGCGCGGAACATCGCCGGCATCGCCTCGGGATCGAAGCCGGCCTCGGCCATCGCCTCGAGACCGACCCGGTCGGCTTCCTGCTCGAAGCGCCGCGAGTAGGCCAACTGATCCTGAATGAAGGCTGCCTGCGAGCCCATCATCGCCGCTATTCCGGCGTTGCCGGCACCGCCGGCGGCGAGCACCATGCCGGCGAGCATCGCCGCCATGGTCGGTAGCTGGGTCTCCTCGGCGCGCTCCATGCGCCGCGCGTAGTGGCGCTGCGACAGATGGCCGAGTTCGTGGGCGAGCACCGAGGCGAAGGCGTCCTCGCCATCGGCGAAGGCGAACAGCCCCTGGTTGACGCCGATCACCCCGCCCGGCACGGCGAAGGCGTTGAGCATTCGGCTGTCGATGAGGGTGACCGTCCAGTCGAGATCGCCGACATCGCTGTAGGGCAGCAGCCGGGCGACCAGCGATTCGACATAGGCTTCGGCGATCGGGTCCTGCCAGGTATGGGTCTGGGCGCGGAACTGACGCAGCCAGGCGCGCCCCAGCCGGTACTCCTCGCCGCCCGAGACGCTGGCCCCGCCGCTGCCCAGCGCGGGTAGCGAATCGCCGCTGGCGGTCTGGGCGACCGATAACGGGGTGAATGCCAGCAGTCCCGCCAGCAGTCCTGACTTCACGACACTCGACATGGCCTTCCTCGTCGTCTTCAAGCGTTTATGTCCGACATTGATTCACCCGGCAAAGTGCCTTTAAATCGAGGCGGTTTTCATTTTCCCGGGAGGCGGCATGGCCCTGCAACCCACTGATCGACTCGATGCGCGCGGTCTGGCCTGTCCGCTGCCACTGCTCAAGGCCAAGCAAGCGTTGGCGCGCCTGGCGGTGGGTGACATCCTCCATGTGGTGGCGAGCGATCCGGGGTCGTGGCGCGACTTCGAGGTCTTCGTCGCGCACAGCGACCACGAACTGCTGGAGCGCGACACACGCGACACAGACTATCACTACTGGATACGCAAGGGCGGTAACCGAGCATGACCATGAAGGAGGTCTTCAAGACCTGGTTCGAACGCTACTTCTCCGACGAGGAGGCGGTCGTCCTGTTGCTGGTGCTGGTGCTGGGCATCGCCGCGGTGTTCTGGCTGGGCAAGATGCTGGCGCCGTTCTTCACCGCGCTGGTGCTGGCTTTTCTGTTGCAGGGGGTGGTCAGCTGGCTCGAGCGGCGTGGCCTGCCACGGCTGTTATCGGTGCTGCTGGTGTTTCTGATATTCGTCGGCGCGTTGCTGGCGCTGGCGCTGATCGTGCTGCCGCTGGTGTGGAATCAGCTGCTCGAACTGGTTCAGGAGACACCGCGCATGTTCGCCAGCGTACAGGGTCTGCTTGACGACATGCAGACACGCTACCCGACGGTGATCACTCCGGCGCAGATCGACGACTGGATCGCCACCGCCGGGCGCGAGGCGACCCAGCTCGGCCAGCGGGCATTGACGCTTTCACTGGCCTCGCTGGGCAACCTGCTGGGGCTGATCATCTACCTGGTGCTGGTGCCGATACTGGTGTTCTTCCTGCTCAAGGATCGCGAGCCGCTGACCCGCTTCATGCTCTCGTTGCTGCCGCAGAAGCGTACTCTGATGACGCGCATCTGGTACGAGATGGACGATCAGATCGCCAACTACATCCGCGGCAAGGCGATCGAGATCGCCATCGTCGGCGGCGCGGCGTACATCACCTTCTTGTTCTTCGGCCTGCCCTATGCGGCGCTGTTGGGCTTGATGGTCGGGCTGTCGGTGCTGGTGCCCTACATCGGCGCGGCGGTGGCGACATTGCCGGTGGCCGCGGTGGCGGGGTTTCATTTCGGGCTGGGCGATCAGTTCCTGTACGTGATCGTTGCCTACGGCGTGCTGCAGGCGCTCGACGGCAACGTGCTGGTGCCGGTGCTGTTCTCCGAGGCGGTCAATCTGCATCCGGTGTCGATCATCCTCGCGGTGCTGTTCTTCGGCGGCATCTGGGGGTTCTGGGGGGTGTTCTTCGCGATCCCGCTGGCCACGCTGCTCAAGGCGCTGGCGCGCGCCTGGCCGCGCAGCGTCGCGCAGCGCGGCCAGACGATGCACCAGGTTGATCTCCAGGACTGACACTTACCCGTGGGCATGCAGCTCGCGAGCCGCGTCGAGCACCTCGCCGACGTGGCCCGGCACCTTGACCTTGCGCCACTCGCGGGCCAGATTGCCGTCGGCGTCGATCAGGAAGGTGCTGCGCTCGATGCCCAGGTGCTCCTTGCCGTAGAGCTTCTTGAGCTTGATGACATCGAACTGGCGGCACAGCGCCTCGTCCTTGTCGGAAATCAGCTCGAAATTGAAGCCCTGCTTGGCCTTGAAGTTCTCGTGAGCGCGCAGCCCATCGCGGGAGACGCCCAGGATCACCGTGTTGGCCGCCTCGAAGTCGGCCTTGTGGTCGCGGAAGTCGCCGCCCTCGGTGGTGCAGCCGGGGGTGCTGTCCTTGGGGTAGAAATAGATCACTACCTGCTTGCCACGCAGCTGCGAGAGGCTCACGGTGGTGTCGCTGGTGGCCTGGGCGGTGAAATCCGCGACCGGCTGGCCGACACTGATGCTCATGGCTGGACTCCTTGAGTGAATGAACGTCTGAAGTGACTGGGCGTCGGCGATTACACGCAAGCGCGCGGGCACTGTAAAGCCTCGGCGCCGGCAAACGGTCGTCAACAGGCCCCAAGCATCTGTACAGGCTTTCGTCGCCTGAGTACCATTTGGTGCCTGAACCGGACAACGATCACGTGGGCTATCGGCGGGTGGGTCGTCCATGAACGACTCGGCCGCTTCACAGGAGAGTATCGCAGGATGATCACAGGCAGCATCGTCGCACTGGCGACCCCGATGAAAACATCCGGTGAGATCGACTGGGAGGCGCTGCGCCGCCTGGTGGGCTTTCATCTCGATAACGGCACCGATGGCATCGTCGCCGCCGGCACCACCGGCGAGCCGACCACCATGTCGTTTGCCGAACACTTCGACGTCATCCGCACCGTGGTCGAGGAGGTCAATGGGCGCATTCCGGTAATTGCCGGCACCGGCGCCAACGCCACCTCCGAGGCCGTCGAGCTGGCGCGCTACGCCAAGGAAGTGGGCGCCGACTATTGCCTGTCGGTATGCCCCTACTACAACAAGCCGACCCAGGAAGGCTTGTTCCAGCACTTCAAGGCGGTCGCCGAAGGCGGCGATCTGCCGGTGATCCTCTACAACGTCCCCGGGCGCACCTGCTCGGATCTCTACAACGAGACGGTCTTCCGGCTGGCCGAGATCGACAATATCGTCGGCCTCAAGGATGCCACCGGCAATCTCGAGCGCGCCGAGGAGCTGGTCGAGCGGCTGCGTGGCACCGGCTTCGCGCTCTACTCCGGGGACGATCCCACCGCCTGCGAGTTCATGCTGATGGGTGGCCACGGCGACATCTCGGTGACTGCCAACGTCGCGCCGCACGCCATGCACGAACTGTGTCGCGCCGCACTGGATGGCGATACCGAGCGCGCCCACCAGATCAATACCCGGCTGATGCCGCTGCATACCGCACTGGGCGTCGAGGCCAATCCGATTCCGGTGAAGTGGGGTCTCAATCGCATGGGCTACGCCGATCCCGGGATCCGGCTGCCGCTGACCTGGCTGTCCGAGAAATACCACTCCACCGTCGGCGAAGCCCTGCAACTGGCCGGTGTCCTGGACGACTGAGGCCAGCTCTGGCCCGCACCCACAAGAAGGTAGACGCATGAATCCCGTCTTCACATGGATGCCGCTGATCGTGGCCGCCGCCGTTGCCCTGAGCGGCTGTGGTCGCGATGGTTACTATTACGATCGCAGCGACGAGTACCAGGCCGCCGAGATGAGCCAGCCGCTGGAACTGCCCGATGCGCGCAATTCCAGCCGCTACCAGGATGCCATGCCGGTGCCGGAGGCCAGCAACGATTTCGTCGTCGAGGGCGATTTCGAAGTGCCGCGCCCACAGCCACTGGCCGGCAGCCGCGACGAGAATCTGCCTTACGTCGAGCTGCGCGAGGCGGGCAGCGACCGTTGGCTGCTGGTCAATGCCGCGCCGGGTGGCGTGTGGCCGCAATTGCAGGGCTTCGTCGAAAGCCGCGGCCTGACGACCACCAGTCTGGATGCCTCGCAGGGCCGCATCGTCACCGATGAGGCCGACTTCCGCGTCCGCCAGGGGCTACGCAGCGGCACCAGCGAAGTGCGTTGCAATGCACCGGGTACGGCCGGGCAGTGTCTGACGGCGCTGCAAGGCTATCTCGATAGCCGTAGCGCGCAGGCTGGCGGCGTCTCGCTGGCCGCCCAGAGCCTGTCCCAGGAGGAGCGGGTACGCCTGCTCAAGCGTGACGACCGCTGGCAGCTGCAGTTGGCGCTGGGCATCGATCGCGCCTGGTCGGAACTGCATTATCAACTGACCAATAACTTCACCAGCGAGGGGCGCAAGCTGGTCGATCAGAATCGCAGTGCCGGTGATTTCCTTATCGATTACACGCCACGCAACGAGGACGGCGGCTGGTTCGGCTGGTTTGGTGGCGATGCCGAAACGCGCCGTTATCGCCTGCATGTCGCCCCGGCGGGTGCCGGTGAGAGCCAGGTGACGGTCGAAGCCACGGACGGTGAGAGCCTGGCCGACAGCGAGGCCCGCGCGGTGCTCGACGCCCTGGCTTCGACGCTGCGCTGATGGTCGAGCGGGTATCGCAAGCGGCCCGTGTGCCTGGCGGGCAAGCCTTGAGCTTCGCCTCGCTGGGCAGCGGCAGCAAGGGCAATGCCACGCTGGTCAGCGACGGCGAGACCCATGTGCTGGTCGATTGCGGCTTCGGCCTGCGCGAGACCGAGAAGCGCCTGGCACGCTATGGCCTGCATCCGCGCCAGCTGGCCGCGGTGTTGGTGACCCACGAGCACGGCGATCACATCGCGGGCGTCGGTGCGCTGGCGCGTCGCCACGGGATGCCGGTCTATTTGAGTGCCGGCACGCTGTTGTCGCGGCGTCTCGGCGAGGTGCCGAGCCATCAGCTGATCGTTCCCCAGGCACGCTTCGCTATCGCCGGGCTCGAGATCGATCCGATAACGGTGCCGCATGATGCCCGCGAGCCGGTGCAGTTCCGCTTTCATGCGCACCAGCGCTCGCTGGGCGTGCTCACCGATCTGGGCCATCCTACCGAGCATGTGGTCGCCCGTTTCCAGCGCTGCGACGCGCTGCTGCTGGAGTGCAATCACGATCCGCGGATGCTCGCCGAGGGGCCCTACCCGCCGCGTCTCAAGCGGCGTGTCGGCGGCAACTGGGGGCACCTGGCCAACGCCCAGGCTCGGTCGCTGCTCACCCGGATCGGGCTGGATAGTCTGCAACGCATCGTCTGCTCGCATCTCTCGGAGCACAACAACCGCCCGGAACTTGCCCGCGAGGCCCTGGCGCCGCTGCTCGATGGCGATGAATCGCGGCTGGTGGTGTCCGCCCAGGATCGTGGTTTCGACTGGCAGGTCGTCGCGTGAACGTGGCTATTACTATGGCTACGGCTCAGGACCAGGCTCAAGCGGGCAACGACTCTTCAATGACGCTTTCAGAGAAACTCCCATGGAAAAACGTGACGCGCTGTATGCCGGCAAGGCCAAATCCGTCTACCGGACCGACGACCCCGAACGCCTGATCCTGCATTTCCGCGACGATACCAGCGCCTTCGACGGCGAGCGCGTGGAGTCGCTGGAGCGCAAGGGCATGGTCAACAACAAGTTCAATGCCTTCATCATGGGCAAGCTGGAGGCGGCTGGCATTCCGACCCACTTCGACGGTCTGGTGTCGGATACCGAATGCGTGGTCAAGAAGCTCGAGATGATTCCGGTCGAGTGCGTGGTGCGCAACCTGGCCGCTGGCAGTCTGGTGAAGCGCCTGGGAGTCGAGGAGGGGCGCGAGCTCAACCCGCCGACCTTCGAGCTGTTTCTCAAGAACGACGCCCAGCACGACCCGATGATCAACGAGTCGCTGGCCGAGACCTTCGGCTGGGCGACCCCCGAGCAGCTGGCGCGCATGAAGGCGCTGACCTTCCAGGTCAACGACGTGCTCAAGCAGCTGTTCCTCGACGGCGGCATGCTGCTGGTCGACTACAAGCTCGAGTTCGGGATGTTCAACGGCGAGATCGTGCTCGGCGACGAGTTCTCGCCGGACGGCTGCCGGCTGTGGGACGCCGAGACCCGCGAGAAGATGGACAAGGACCGCTTCCGTCAGGGCCTCGGTGGAGTGATCGAAGCCTACGAGGAAGTCGGTCGCCGCCTGGGTATCGTCTTCGACTGAACGTCACGCCGAGAGCTGCGTGTGAATATGCTGAAAGCGGCCCTTGGGCCGCTTTCGCCATTTGGGCCGCTTGCTCAGCGAGTGTCGTCCGTCGTTATGAAGGTGAGGGACGATCTCGATGACCTCAAGTGCCACATCTTGTGGGTCGTCGCCGTGGGCTCTGAAACGCACATCCACGTCTCTCAGCGCTACTCCGTAGCGACGCGCGTCGTGGCCGCTCCGGTAGGCCGGGCGCGGGTCCTGGGCAAGCACCTGCTCGATCAGCCGGCGCAGCGAGCCGTCGTCGTCGCGCTTGGTCAGTCGGGCCTCGGCGATGGCGCTGAAGGTCACGCTGCGTTGCGGCGGCGGTGCGGGGGCGAAGCCGGCAGCTGCGGCGGGGCGCGATTCGGCCCACGGCAGGTAGGGCTTGATGTCGAGCACCGGCGTGCCGTCGACCAGGTCGTGACCGCGCAGGTGCAAGCGTACACCTTGGTGGGTGTCGATCCTTTCGAGCTCGACCAGCGACAGGCCGAGGCGATTGGGGCGGTGGGTACTGCGGGTGGCGAACACCCCGAGCCTGGCATTGCCGCCCAGCCGCGGCGGGCGCACCAGCGGCGTCCAGCGCGTGGGGCTGCGGTGAAAGACGAAGGTCAGCCAGAGATGACTGACGCCCTCCAGGCCGCGCACCGCGAGCGGTTCATCGAAAGGCGGCAGCAACTCAAGCACCGCGCGTGCCTCGTCGGCCAGGCCGGGCTGGCGGGGGATGCCGAACTTGTCGGGGTAATCGCTGGCGATGCGGCCGATGGCCTGCATCGTGAACGTGTCGCCGGGGGCTGAGTCGATATCGTGCATCGTCTCATTATGCCGGCGAGGCCGGCGCAACGCACCTGCCGGAGCCCTGGCCGGCCTGTTGGCCGAAGCAGCTGGCCGGCCTTGAACCAGGCATAAACTCGCCGGCAGCAGCCGATGCGCCTACCTTGTACGGCTATAGGCTCTACACTGAGCCAGGACATGGAAGCCGCCAGTGTGATGTCGAGCGCTGGTATGTGTTTATTGAAGAACTTGGCGAGGGAGCGCTAATGAGTTTTCTACGGGTCTATCACGAAGCCGATGGCCAGCAGCCCTTACTGGCGACGCGCGATACCGCACGCATCAGCGTTGAGCTCGAGGCTCACGGCATACGCTTCGAGCATTGGCCGCTGCGTCATGCGCTGGGACCGGCGGCTGACCAGGAGACGGTGCTGGCGGCCTTTGACGAGGAGCTTGCGTTACTACGCCAGCAAGCGGGGTTCGCTATCGCCGATGTGATCGGCTTGACCCCCGAACATCCCGATAGCGCGGCACTGCGCGAGCGGTTTCTCGAAGAGCATCACAACAGCGACGAGGAGATGCGTTTCTTCGTGCGCGGCGAGGGGATCTTCTATCTGCATCTCGCCGAGCGGGTCTATGTGGTGGGTTGCGTTGCCGGCGACTTGATGACGATACCCGCCGGTACGCCGCACTGGTTCGACATGGGGCCGACCCCGGACTTCACCGCGATCCGCCTGTACAGTGACCTTCGTGACCAGGCGGCCAGCATGACCGGCAGCCGCATCGCCTCGCGCTTTCCGCGCTTCGAGGCGTTCAGCGAGGAGCGGGCGGCTTGAGCGTCTTCAACATGGGCATGTCGGGCCGCAACCGAGCGAGGAGAAATGACCCATGCAGCAACGGATTCGCTATCGGGCGGCGCTGGGGCGGGATGCCGCGGATCAGGCCGAGGTCTTTCACCATGCGGTGATGCAGGGCGCCGCCGGGCGCTACACGCTGGCGCAGCGTGAGGCCTGGGCCAGCGCCCTGCCGCGCGAGGCCAGTGCCTGGGTTGCTCGCCAGGCGCTGTACGCCACGCTGGTGGCCGAATGCGACGGACGCTGTGTGGGGTTCGTCGAATACCACATGGCTGGGGGACACATCGAAACCACGGGGCGCATCGAAACCACGGGGCGCATCGAAACATTGTATGTCTGGCCCTCGCTGGGACGCCGGGGCATCGCCACGCAACTGCTCGAGCTCGCCCAGCAGCGCCTGCACGAGCAGGGCGCGACGCGGCTGTGCATCGAGGCCAGCCTGGTGCTCGCCGGCGCGCTCGAGCGACGTGGCTGGCAACGCCTCTGCGATGAATGGGTCGAGCGTCAGGGTGAATCGCTGCCGCGGGTCAGGCTCGTGAAGGCGCTCGGCGGGACTCCGCTCGGCGAAGGGTCGCCCCGCGGGGCTCCGCTCGGCGAGACGTCCCCCGGCGAGGCCTCGCCCAACACGACTCCGCAGTTTGGTGGGTGAGCGGGACGCGCGGTCAGCGGGTCTCGACGTGACTGATGCGCATCGACAGGTCGACCGCCTTGACATCCTTGGTCAGCGCGCCGATCGAGATGCAATCGATACCGGTAGCGGCAATCGACTCCAGCGTGGCTTCGCTGACGTTGCCCGAGGCTTCCAGGGTCGTCTTGCCGGCGGTCAGGCGCACCGCTTCGCGCAGCTCGTCGAGCGAAAAGTTGTCGAGCATCACCACATCGGCACACGCTTCGAGCGCCTGGGCCAGTTCGTCGAGATTCTCGACTTCAACCTCGACCGGCAAATCGCGGGCGATCTTGCGTGCCTCGCGCACGGCGGCGGCGATACCACCGCAGGCAGCGATGTGGTTCTCCTTGATCAGGAAGGCATCATAGAGACCGATGCGGTGGTTATAGCAACCGCCACAGGTCACGGCGTACTTCTGCGCCAGGCGCAGCCCGGGCAACGTCTTGCGGGTGTCGAGCAGGCGCACGCCGGTAGCGGCGACACGATCGGCGTAGTGGCGGGCACGGGTGGCGGTGCCCGATAGCGTCTGCAGCAGGTTGAGCGCCGGGCGTTCGCCGGTCAGCAGGCTGCGTGCGGGGCCCTCTAGCTCGAGGAAACACTGGTCGGCTTGCAGCGCATCGCCATCGGCGGCATGCCAGTTCAGCTCGACGCGGTGATCGAGCCGCCGGAACAACTCGTCGACCCAGGCCACGCCGCACAGCACCGCGTCTTCGCGGGTGATCACCCGGGCGGATGCCCATTGGCGCTCGGGAATCAGCTGGGCGGTGATGTCGCCGGGGCCGACGTCTTCGGCCAACAGCCGGGCGGCGCTGGTGCGGATCTCTTCGGCGAGGGCCTCGTAGTAGTGCATGGCTTTCCCTGCTCGGTGGTGTGCGACAATGCGCCCATTATAGGGAATGCCGGGCGCTTACGGCAGGGGAGTATGCATGCAGATAATCCAAGGTTGGCTTGCCGAGGCGCGACGTGTCGCCTCGCCCAATTGCAATGCGCGTCCAGAGGGCGAGATATCGGCGTTGGTGCTCCACGCCATCAGTCTGCCGCCGGGCGAGTTCGGTGGCGATGCGATCGAGCGGTTGTTCACCAATCGCCTCGATGGCGCCGCGCATGCCTACTTTCAGACGCTCGAGGGGCTGCGCGTTTCGGCTCATCTGCTGATTCGCCGCGACGGGGAGCTGGTCCAGTTCGTGCCCTTCGAGCGGCGTGCCTGGCATGCCGGGCGCTCGCGCTGGTTCGACGGCGAGCGTGAACGGGTCGAGCTGAACGACTTCAGCATCGGCATCGAGCTCGAGGGCGACGATCTCCAGCCCTACCGCGACGCCCAGTATCGAGCGCTGGCTAGGGTGGTGGCGAGCCTGCTGGAGAGTTACCCGCAGTTGACTGCACAGCGCATTACCGGTCACGCGCGAATCGCCCCGTTGCGCAAGAGTGACCCTGGCCCGAGTTTCGATTGGGCCTATTTTCGTCAGTGTTTGGCCGCAAAACACTGAATTTGTAGCTAGGCTACACTCAGTGGTCGAGACAGAGGCCCAGAGGTAAGTGGTTAATGATGCTATGCAATATGCAGTGATGGAAGGCATTTTTAGTGTTCCGGCAAAGCTGCCGCCAATTGGCAGACAGGTAGGTTTACGGTATCTTCGGCCGGTATTTGTGACTATCGCCTGCGTTTTGTAAAGCGGTTACGTAGCGTACTTGACGGAGACACGACCCCCAGAAAGGTCGGCTCGCACTGAAGAGCGCCCATGTCGACACACGTCGTGGCGACAGAACACCTTATCTTCATTCGGAGACACGTCTTATGAGTCTGGAGGCAAGAGAAGATATCGATCCGACCGAAACCTCGGAATGGGTTGATTCCCTGGTATCGGTCGTCGATCGGGAAGGCGAGGAGCGTGCTCAGTATCTGTTGAGTCGTCTGGCCGACCGGCTGCGCCGTGATGGCAGGGTCCCGCCGTTCTCTGTAACTACGCCCCATCGCAATACCATTCCGGTTCATCGCGAGGCGAAGATCCCCGGCGACATGTTTGTCGAGCGCAAGCTGCGTTCGGCGATTCGCTGGAACGCCATGGCCCAGGTCCTGCGTGCCAACAAGAAGCACAAGGGGCTGGGTGGCCACCTTGCCAGTTATCAATCCTGCGCAACGCTTTACGAAGTCGGTTTCAACCACTTCTTCCGCGCCGACGACGGTGAGCACAAGGGCGATCTCATCTATATCCAGGGCCATGTGACGCCGGGTATCTATGCGCGCTCCTTCCTCGAGGGCCGGCTCAGCGAAGAGCAGATGGACGGCTTCCGTCAGGAGGCCGAAGGCGGCGGCCTGCCGTCCTACCCCCACCCCTATCTGATGCCGGACTACTGGCAGTTCCCCACCGTGTCCATGGGGCTGGGGCCGATCCAGGCGATCTACCAGGCGCACGTCATGAAGTACATGGACTCGCGCGAGCTGACCGAGATGCGCGATCGCAAGGTCTGGGCGTTCCTCGGCGACGGCGAGTGCGACGAGCCGGAATCGCTGGGCGCTCTGCACCTGGCGAGCCGCGAGCAGTTGGGCAACCTGATCTTCGTGATCAACTGCAACCTGCAGCGTCTCGACGGCCCGGTGCGCGGCAACTCGCGGATCATGGACGAGCTCGAAGGCGTGTTCCGCGGTGCCGGCTGGAACGTCATCAAGGTGGTGTGGGGCGGTCTGTGGGACCCGCTGCTCGAGCGCGACAAGCACGACATGCTGCAAAAGCGCATGGACGAGGCGGTCGACGGCGAATACCAGAACTACAAGGCCAACGGCGGCGCTTATACCCGCGAGCATTTCTTCGGCAAGTACGAAGAGACCCGCAAGCTGGTCGAGGACTACTCCGACGAGGACATCTTCCGGCTCAACCGCGGCGGCCACGATCCCCAGAAGGTCTATGCGGCCTACCACGAGGCGGTCAATAACGCCGGCGATCGCCCCACGGTGATTCTCGCGCACACCGTCAAGGGTTACGGCATGGGCGGCGGCAGTGGCGAAGCCGACATGGAAGCCCACCAGATCAAGTCGATGGAAGACGACGCCCTCAAGGCGTTCCGCGACCGCTTCGGCGTCCCGGTCTCCGACAAGCAGCTCGAGAACGGCGAGATCCCGTATTACAAGCCGGACGATGACAGCCCGGAGATGAAATACCTGCATTTCCAGCGCGAAAAGCTCGGCGGCTTCTTGCCCAAGCGTCGCACCGATTACGAGGCGCTCGAGATTCCCGGGCTGGACGACAAGATGTTCGCCACTCAGACCAAGGGTTCGGGCGAGCGCGAAGTCTCGACCACCATGTCGTTCGTGCGCGTGCTCAATGGGCTGGTCAAGCACAAGCAGCTGGGCTCGCGGGTGGTGCCGATCATCCCCGACGAGGCGCGGACCTTCGGTATGGAAGGGATGTTCCGTCAGTTGGGCATCTACGCTTCCGGCGGCCAGAAGTACGATCCGGTCGATGCCGGCCAGATCATGTACTACCGCGAGGACAAGAAGGGCCAGATCCTCGAGGAAGGCATCACCGAGGCTGGTTCGATGTCCGCCTGGCTGGCCGCGGCAACCGCCTACGCCAACCATGATCTGACGCTGATCCCGTTCTACATCTACTATTCGATGTTCGGCTATCAGCGCATCGGCGACCTGGTCTGGGCCGCCGGCGATCTGCAGGCGCGCGGCTTCATGATCGGCGGCACCGCCGGGCGCACCACCATCAACGGGGAAGGTCTGCAGCACCAGGATGGCCATAGCCATATTCTGATGTCGACGGTACCCACCTGTCGCTCCTACGACCCCTGCTACGGTCACGAAGTCGCGGTGATTCTGCAGGACGGCATGAAGCGGATGTTCCAGGACAAGGAAAACTGCTTCTACTATCTGACGGTGATGAACGAGAACTACGCGCACCCCGAGATGCCGGAAGGCAGCGAAGAGGGCATCGTGCGCGGCATGTACCTGCTGCGCGAAGGCGAGTCGGGCAAGAAGAAGGCGCCGCGTGTGCAGCTGCTGGGCGGCGGCACCATCCTGCGTGAGGTCGAGGCTGCCGCCGAGATGCTGGCCGAGGAGCATGGCGTCGTCGCTGACGTATGGAGCGTGACCAGCTTCAACGAGCTGCGTCGCGAAGCGCTCGATTACGATCGTGATCAGTTCCTGGCGCCGGACGACAAGCGCGAAAAACCCTGGGTCATGCAGCAGCTAGAAGGCCGCGAAGGCCCGGTGATCGCCTCGACCGATTACATGAAGCTCTACGCCGATCAGGTTCGGGCCTGGGTGCCCGGCGATTTCCATGTGCTGGGGACCGACGGCTACGGGCGTTCGGATACGCGCGAGGCACTGCGGCGTTTCTTCGAGGTGGATCGCTACTACGTCACCGTAGCCGCGCTGCGCGCCTTGGCCGAGCGTGGCGAAGTCGACCGCAAGGTCGTTGTGGGTGCCATGGAGAAGTATGGCATCGATCCGAGCAAGCCGAACCCGGTGGACTCCTGAGGCGCCTGCGAACGGCTGATCAGGTGACAGGCGAGCTATGCTGCAGAAGAGATGCCCGCATAGCCGCCTGCCCTGCACGATTTGCGCCTGCGGCGAGCATGATTAGAAAGGAGCGCGACCTTGAGTAGCGAAATCATCAAAGTCCCCGACATCGGGGGCAGCACCGACGTCGAAATCATCGAGATCGCGGTGTCCGAAGGCGACGAGATCGCCGCCGAAGACACCATGATCACCCTCGAGTCCGACAAGGCCAGCATGGATGTCCCGGCGCCCAAGGGCGGCAAGGTGGTCAAGGTACTGGTCAAGGAGGGCGATACCGTTTCCGAAGGCGACGACATTCTCGAGCTAGAAGCCGAGGGTGGTGGCGATAGCGAAGCGGCATCGAAAGACGAGCAAGAGGCCGACGACAAGCAGGAGAAGTCGGCCAGGCAGGACGAGCCCAAGCAGGGCAAGCAGAGTGCCGATGCCGGCGCTTCCAAGAGCGATGCAGGGAAACCAGCCGGCCAAGAAATCGGGCGGCAAGCGTACCGTCGAGGTCAAGGTGCCTGATATCGGCGGCAGCGAAGACGTGCCGATCATCGAACTGGCGGTCGCCGAGGGCGACGAGGTCAGCGAGGAAGATCCGCTGATCACGCTGGAGTCCGACAAGGCCTCGATGGACGTGCCCAGCCCGTATAGCGGCAAGCTCGTCTCGCTGGCGGTCAAGGAGGGCGATACCGTCTCCGAGGGCGACTTGATCGGCACCATGGAAATCGCCGGTGAAGGCGCCGAGGACGAAAGTGACGAGTCCGAGCCGGAACAGGCGAGCGGCGGCGAAGCGGATGGCGAAACCAGCGAATCCGACGAGGCCGAAGAGTCTGAAGGTGCGGAGGAGGAAGGCGAAAGCCAGCGCAAGGAGATTCGCGTTCCCGATATCGGCGGCAGCGAGAACGTGCCGATCATCGAGCTGGCGGTCGCCGAGGGCGACGAGATCAACGAGGAAGACCCGCTGATCACGCTGGAATCCGACAAGGCCTCGATGGACGTACCCAGCCCCTTCAAGGGCAAGCTGGTCGAGCTCGCCGTGAAGGAGGGCGACACCGTCTCCGAGGGCGACCTGATCGGTTATATCGAGGTGGCCGGCAGCAAGCCGTCCAAGCCCAAGAAGAGCGAGTCGCCCAAGCAGGAAGCAACGTCCGACAAAGGGGGCGACAAGAGCGCTGCCAAGACCGACGCCAAGTCGCAGCCCAAGGCCGACTCCGGCTCCAAGGAAGCGGCGGCACCGGCCGAGCAGCCGCGCGACGGCAAGCTCGTACATGCCGGCCCGGCGGTGCGCATGCTGGCCCGCGAACTGGGCGTCGATCTGGCCCGGGTCAAGCCCAGCGGCCCCAAGGACCGCGTGCTGAAAGAAGACGTCCACACCTACGTCAAGCAGGCGATGAAGGGTCAGCAGGAAGGCGGTGCCAAGGCGCCGGCCTCGGGCGCAGCGTCGGCTGCCGGTGGCTCGGGTATTCCGCCGATCCCCGACCAGGACTTCAGCCAGTTCGGCGAGGTCGAAGAGAAGGCGATGGGTCGGCTGATGAAGATGGGCGCGACCAACCTGCACCGCAGTTGGGTCAACCTGCCTCATGTCACCCAGTTCGACGAGGCCGACATCACCGAGCTGGAAGCCTTCCGCAAGTCGATGAAGGCCGAGGCCGAGGCGCAGGGCGCCAAGCTCACGCCGTTGCCGTTCCTGATCAAGGCCTGCGCCTATGCGCTGCGGCAGTATCCGCAGTTCAACGTCAGCCTGAAAAGCGACGGCGAAACCGTGGTGTGGAAGAAGTACGTGAACATCGGTATCGCCGTGGACACGCCGGATGGCCTGATGGTGCCGGTGATCCGCAATGCCGATCAGAAGTCGTTGATCGACTTGGCCAAGGAGTCCGTCGAACTGGCCAAGAAGGCGCAGACCAAGAAGCTCAAGCGCGAGGAGATGCAGGGTGGTTGCTTCACCATCTCCAGCCTCGGTTCGATCGGCGGCACGGCCTTCACGCCGATCGTCAATGCGCCGGAAGTGGCGATCCTGGGGATCTCCAAGTCGCAGATGAAGCCGGTCTGGAACGGCGCCGAGTTCACGCCGCGGCTGATGATGCCGCTGTGCCTCTCCTACGACCATCGTGCGGTCAATGGCGCCGATGCGGCACGCTTCACGGCATTCCTGTCGCAGGCATTGACCGACATCCGGCGTATGCTGATGTGATCGGCTGACGGCGTCCTTCTGACAGGCGCAACTGCAGCAAAACTAAACGGCGCTCCACGGAGCGCCGTTTTTATGCCGGCTGGGTTGCGTGCAGGGCTGACGACCATTTGACGAAGATTGGCGGTTCAGTGTCGGTGCCCCGTTCGCTATGCTAAAGCGAGCAAAGACCAGGACCTGCTAAATCAAGGGCTGCCGCCCGCTCACCCACCCTTTCAGGATGTATTCATGGCGCTTTCCGGAGGCTTCCTGCCGTTGACCGACATTCCCGCTGCGCTGCATGCGCGGTTGGGCCAGCTCGAGCAGCGCCTGCGCGAGTCGCTCAACGAGGCGGACGCCCGCGCCGCGCGCAACGCCGAAGAGCCACCGAGCGAGGCCTGGACGGCACTGACCCCGGCGCGGCGTGGCGAGCTGGCCCAGGTGCTGGCGGTCTCCAACCTGGTCGCCGAGAGCCTGATTCGCTTTCCCGGCTGGCTGGCCTATCTGGATGCCGAGGGCGAACTCGATCGCGCTCCGGATCGCGAGCAGTGTGACCGACTGCTGGCCGATGCCCTCGAACGGGCCGACGACGAGAGCCAGCTGCACGCCGTGCTGCGGCGTTACCGGCGCGCGCGCATGCTGGGCATCGTCTGGCGCGATCTGATCCGTCCCGACAGCCTCGACATGTGGCAGACCGCGGCCAGTGTCTCGCAGCTTGCCGAAAGCTGTCTCGAGGGCGCGCTCGGCTGGCTGGAGGAGCACTTCGCGCCACGCTGGGGGCGCCCGGCGGCGAGGGCCGACGGCGAGCCGCAGCGCCTGGTGGTATTGGGTATGGGCAAGCTGGGAGCCGGTGAGCTCAACCTGTCGTCGGATATCGACCTGATCTTCGCCTATCCCGAGAAGGGCACCACCCACGGCGGCAAGCGCGAGTACGATCACCAGGAATATTTTACCCGGCTGGGCCAGAAGCTGATCGGCGCGCTCGATGCCGTTACCACCGATGGCTTTGCGTTTCGTGTCGACATGCGCCTGCGCCCGCTGGGCGATGGTGGCCCGCTGGTCGGCAGCTTCAACATGCTGGCCAGCTACTACCAGGATCAGGGCCGCGAATGGGAGCGCTACGCGATGCTCAAGGCGCGCCCGGTAGCCGGCGATATCGACGCCGGTCGTGCGCTGCTCGCCGAGCTGCGCCCGTTCGTCTATCGCAAGTACCTGGATTTTGGGGCGATCGAATCGCTGCGCGAAATGAAATCGCTGATCAACCGTGAAGTACGGCGCAAGGGCATGGCCGGCAACATCAAACTGGGGCCCGGCGGCATTCGCGAAGCCGAGTTCGTGGTTCAGGCCTTCCAGCTGATCCGTGGCGGACGCGATACCGAGTTGCAGGTCGCCTCGCTCAAGGCGGCCCTCGAGCGACTGGCGCCGCTCGAGCTGCTGCCCCAGGCGGTGGTCGACGAACTTATCCCGGACTACGTCTTTCTGCGTGATCTCGAGCATGTCCTGCAGGCGCTCGATGATCGTCAGACCCAGACGCTGCCCGACGCCGCCGGCGAACGCGAGCGGGTGGCGCTGGGCATGAGCCGTGGCGAGACCCTTTTCGAGGACTGGCCGGCGCTGATGGCCCGGCTCGATGAGGTCCGTGAGCGGATACGCGGACATTTCGACGCGGTGATCGCCGATCCCGAAGACGATACCGAGACGCCAGTGACAGAGGCGCAGGCCGACGCGGCGACGGTACCGCTCGATGAGTGGCGTGCGCTGTGGCGCGGCGAACTGGCCGAGGACGAGGCGCAGGAACTGCTCGAGCGGGCCGGGTTCGACGCGTCGGCGTCGCTGCACCGACTCGAGAGCCTGCGCCACTCGCGCGCCGTGCAGGGCATGCAACGGATCGGCTTCGAAAGACTCGATGCGCTGATGCCGCTGCTACTCGATGCCGCCGCCGACAGCGAGGCGCCGAGCACTGCGCTGGAGCGTGCCCTGCCGCTGATCGAAGCGGTGCTGCGGCGTACCGCCTACCTGGCGTTGCTGCGCGAAAATCCCGATGCGCTGGGTCACTTGATGCGACTGTGCGGCGCCAGCCCGTGGATCGCCGAGCAACTGGCACGCTACCCGGTGCTGCTCGATGAATTGCTGACCCCGGCGACCCTCTATTCGCCGGCCGACAAGGTACGCCTGGCTGACGAGCTGCGCCAGGCGCTGGCGCGGATTCCCGAGGAGGACGAGGAGGCTCAGCTCGAGGCACTACGAGTCTTCAAGCATGCCCAGGTGCTGCACGTGGCAGCCTCGGACATCGCCGGGGCGCGCACGCTGATGAAGGTCAGCGACTATCTGACCTTCATCGCCGAGGTGGTACTCGACCAGGTGCTGGTGATGGCCTGGCGCAACCTGATCCGCAAGCATGGTCGCCCGCTGCGGCGCGACGGCTCGCGGGCCGGTCGCCAGCTGCCGGAATTCCTGATCGTCGGCTATGGCAAGCTGGGTGGCATCGAGCTGGGTTACGGCTCGGATCTCGATCTGGTGTTCATCCACGACGGTGCGTTGAAGGGCAGCACCGACGGCAAGCGACCGATCGACAACCCGGTGTTCTTCACCCGTCTGGGTCAGCGCATCATTCATCTGTTGACCGCGGTGACCCCGGCCGGGGCGCTCTACGAGGTCGACATGCGGCTGCGTCCCTCGGGTAACTCGGGGCTGCTGGTCAGCAGTCTCGATGCCTTCGCTGACTATCAGCGTAATCAGGCCTGGACTTGGGAGCATCAGGCGCTGGTGCGTGCCCGGGTCGTCGCCGGTGATGATTCTGCGGACTCAGCCGAAGACGCCTCGCTCAAGGCGCGCTTCGTGGCGATCCGTGGCGAAGTGCTGGGTCGTGAGCGCGACCCCCAGACACTGCGTGACGAGGTGGTGGCGATGCGTCACAAGATGCGCGATCACCTGGGTAGCCGAGCCAGCGAGCGCGAGGCGGGGCGCTTCGACATCAAGCAGGATGCCGGCGGCATGATCGATATCGAGTTTCTCTGCCAGTACGCGGTACTGGCGATGAGCCATGACGAGCCGGCGTTGCTTGAATGGAGCGACAATATGCGCCTGCTGGAAACGCTCGAGTCGACCGGGCGCTTGTCGGCCGACGACGCCCGGGCACTGCGCGAGGCGTATCTGGCCTACCGTGACACCAGCCATCGCCAGGCATTGGCCAAGCAGGGCGGGCGCGTCTCGGCGGATGATTTCGCCGACCACCGCCGAGCGGTGAGCGAGCTATGGCAACGCTGGCTGGAGCCTCCCGCTTGAGTACGCCGGCCTGCCGGGCGTAATCAGCCATCGCCAGGCAGGCTCTTGGCCAATCTTGGCAAGGTTTGCTACATGATAATGACCGCCAGGCAATGCTCGGCTAGTCTCGCTTCCCCGTACTCAGCATGGGCAACATGCACCTACAAGGAGTAAGCCAGGGAGGGTTATGCTCGATTGGATCTCGCAAAACCACAACATAGTCAGTCTGCTCATCAACTTCGGCACGTTGTTGATCTGGCTGATCTATGCGCAGCTGCTGTATCTGGGCTTTCGTCGCCAGCGCCGGCCACGGCTGATCATCAACCGCGGCAAGAAGAAGGACATCAACGCGCTGTGCATCATCAGCAACATGAGCGCCGAGTCGATCTTCATCGAGTACATCATCGCCACGCTGGATACGTCCCAAGGGCAGATCGTCATGGATGTTACCGACTTCGAGCAGCAGTACAGCGACGGCGATGAAACGGATAGCAATGAAGAGGAGAATCGCAAGTCGCGTCGCGTCCTCAACGAATCACGTGTCAACGAAAATACCCGCCAGGGGCCGCTGGGGTCGGGTGATTTCGTGCATATCGGTACCTTCTATGAGCTGATTCTGCGGATGGCCCGGGATGAGGGTATCGAGATGGAAAACCATCGGCCCAAGGGTGATGATCTCACGCTGGATAAGCTCACCATCCGGCTGGTCGGCATCTATGGCCCCGAGGACATGCCGGTGGGTGCCGAGCGCTCGTTCGAGCTGTCCGATAACGGCGACTACTGTGCCCTGACGCCGGCCAGCTGGGACACCAAGCGCATGTCCTCGATGCGCCAACGCCGCGAGCTACGCAAGCAGATTCAGCGCTTCAATTCGACCAACTTCAGCGTGTCTTCGACGTTTCAGCAGCGGGAGCAGGAGGAGGGCGAGACCCGCGACACGCGGTGAACCTCTGGCGATCAGGTTGCCGTGCGTGCCGCAGTGAAGCCGTGCCGGTCGATCAGGTTGCGTAGGCCGATGGTACTGTAACCCAACAAAACGTGAACTGATCAGGGAGAATGACAGATGAGCGCGTCCAAGGTACTGGTCCTGCACGGTCCCAACCTCAACCTGCTGGGTACGCGCCAGCCGGAAATCTACGGCCACGAGACGCTGAACGACATCAATAACCGCTTGTACGAGAAGGCGGCGGTCAACGGCTGGGATATCCGTTGCCAGCAGAGCAATCACGAGGGCGAGCTGATCGACGCCATCCACGCCGCGCGCACCGATGGCACCGCGTTGATCGTCATCAATCCGGCCGCCTACAGCCACACCTCGGTGGCGATTCTCGATGCCCTGAACGCCTTCGATGGCAAGGTCGTCGAGGTACATCTGTCGAACATCCACAAGCGCGAGGCGTTCCGCCATCACTCCTACGTCTCGCTGCGTGCCGACGGCATCATCGCCGGATTGGGCAGCCGTGGCTACCTGCTGGCGCTGGATGCGTTGCGCGACGACTAGCGCTGCGCGCTCGGCGTCTCTTCGCCAATATTTCTCACAGTCAGATGAATTGCCACAGCGCATGGCAGTCGTTGCGCCTCGATGAACCACGGCAGGCTGCTCACGGTGATGTAATGATGACAGGCGCCGGTTGGCTGACGAGCGCGAGTTAAATCATCCCCCGGCTAGCTGACCTGGCTGGCGATCTGTTGCGCTTTCTCGCGGAGCAGTGGCAGGAAGTTTTCGGTCAGCGTCGCCAGGTCGATGCGCGCTGCATTGGTACTGATGTTGATTGCGCCGAGCAGCTTGCCGTGGGCGTCGAAGGTGGGCACGGCCAGCGAGCGCAAGCCGGAATCGAGTTCCTGGTCGACGATACAATAGCCCTGGTCGCGGACCCGGTTCAGGCAGTCGCGGAGTTCGGCCTTGTCGGTGATGGTCCGCTCGGTGTGTCGTTCCAGCGTCTCCGTCTCGAGCAGGGCGTCGAGCTCGTCGTCGGGCAGTTGCGCGAGCAATACGCGTCCCATCGATGTCAGTACCGCCGGCAGGCGGGTGCCGATGGACAGCGTGATAGCCATCAGTCGATGCGGCGCCGCCGAACGGCCGACGTAGATCACGTCGCTGCCGTCGAGCACGCCCAGCGACGACGACTCACCGGTCCGCGCCGTGATGTCCTCGAGGTGCTGCTGGATCACCGTGCGGTAGTTGTTGGCCGAGAGAAACGCGTAACCCAGTTGCAGCGTCTTGGGGGCAAGCTCGAAGTGGCGGTTCTGCTTGCGCACGTAACCCAGCGAGTTCAGGGTCAGCAGGAAGCGCCGCGCCCGCGCCCGGTTCATGCCGGTCTTGGCGGCAACCTCGCTGAGCGTCATGCGCGGATTGGCATGGTCGAAAGCGAGTATGACGTCCAGGCCGCTGGCCAGCGCGGTCACGAAATCGCGATCGTCTGGACTGAGGCGTTCGTCCTTGGTCTGTGTGGTCATCGGTATGGCGCCATCGTCTCTCTGATTGGTGCGTTGCTCGTTCATCGTGCTGACTTTAGCATAGAGTTCGAATTGCGAACATGTGTTCGTCATTTAGCCATTAGTGGCATGCCAATCGGAGGAAAAGCGCATGTACGACCTGCTGTTACGCCATCCTTTCATGAGCGATAGCGGACGCGAGGCGTGCCAGGCAACGGCGCTGGTACGAGCGATGTGCGATGTCGAGCTGGCGCTGGCCGCTGAGCAGCAGGCGCTCGGGCTGTTGCCAGCGGGCAGCGCCGAGGCCATGGCCGCGCAACTCGGCTCGGCCGACTTCGATATTGCTGCGCTGGCAAGCGACACCGCCAAGGGCGGTAATGCGGCGATTCCCTTCGTCAAGCAGGCCCGTGCGGCGCTTTCCGACGACTTGCAAGGCCATTTTCATCGCGGCGCGACCAGTCAGGACATTGTCGACAGCGCGCTGATGCTGCTGCTCAAGCCGCGCCTGCAGCGTTGCTCGCAGCTTATCGGGCAGAGTCTCGCCGATGGCGCGGCGCTGATGCAACGTCACCGCGACACGCCGATGGTCGGTCGCACGCTGATGCAGCAGGCGCTACCGATCACCTTCGGCGCCAAGGTCGGCCAATGGCTATGGGGATTGCATCAGGCCCGTGAGCGGCTCGATGAGACGATCAACAGCGGTCTCTACCTGCAGTTCGGCGGCGCGGTGGGCGTGCATTCGGGCCAAGGTGAGCACGGTGTCGCGCTGATGGAGGGCATGGCCCGACGGCTGGGGCTCAGCGAACCGTGGTTGCCGTGGCACACCGATCGTCAGCCGATCCATGCGCTGGGCTGTGCGATGGATGGGGTCGCCGTAGCTGCCGAAAAAATCGCCCTCGACGTGGCGCTGATGACCCAGACCGAGGTCGGTGAGCTGGCCGAGCCGGCCGAGGCCGGGGTCGGCGAATCGTCGTCGATGCCGCACAAGCGCAACCCGGTGGGCTGCGCACGAATCCGCGCCGCGGCGCGCCAGATCCACGGCGCCCTGAGCGTGCTCGCCAATGCTGGTGCTCAGCCGCTGGAGCGTGGGCTCGGCGAGTGGCACGCCGAATGGGCGCCGCTGGTCGATGGCGTGCTGTTGCTGGAGGGCGCGCTGGAAACCCTCGGCCACCTGCTCGGCGGGCTGGAGGTCAACGAGCAGGCCATGGCGCGCAACCTGGCGATGACCGGCGGGGCGATCATGGCCGAGCCGGCAGCACGCATGCTGCAGACGGTCCTGAGCAGCGACGACGCCAAGCTTGTGGCTCGCGAGGCCAGTGAAACCGCGCGCCGTGACGGGGCCGCCTATGCCGAGGCGCTGCTGGCCCATGCGCGGGTCGCGGACAGTGGCATCGATGCCGCGGCGCTGCGCGATGCGGTGCGGCCGGAATTATACATTGGTAGTAGTCGACAGCTCGTCGAGCGCGTCTATGCGCGCCTCAATCCTTGATAAACCGCTTGTTCTAAAAGTTATTTTGCTGTTCAGCAAGAATATCGACGGGCCGCGCAAGCGGCCCGTTGGCGTTTGACGCGGTGCTCGCTTCTGGATTATTTTGTTCGTATCACAAACCTGTGTTCACCAAGCGAACACTAAGCGTTGAGAGGCGACACCATGGCCGAATTCCTCAACCTGCATGACGCGGTGGCGCGCTACGTCGACGACGGCGCCACCGTGGCCATGGAGGGCTTTACTCACCTGATCCCCTTTGCCGCCGGGCACGAGATCATCCGTCAGGGCAAGCGCGACCTGACCCTGATTCGCATGACTCCCGACCTGATCTACGATCAGTTGATCGGCGCCGGCTGCGTCAAGAAGCTGATCTTCTCATGGGGCGGCAACCCCGGCGTCGGCTCGCTGCATCGACTGCGCGACGCGGTCGAGAAGGATTACCCGCATCACGTCGAGATTCTCGAGCACAGCCACGCGGCGATGGCCTGCGCCTACGAGGCTGGCGCTGCCGGGCTGCCGCTGGCGGTGTTGCGCGGCTACGTGGGCAGCGACCTGCCCAAGGTCAACGACCAGATCAAGTTCATCGAGTGCCCGTTCAGCGGCGAGAAGCTCGCCGCGGTGCCGTCGATCCGCCCCGACGTCAGCGTCATCCATGCCCAGCGTGCCGATCGCAAGGGCAACGTGCTGGTCGAGGGGATCGTCGGCGTGCAGAAGGAGGCCGTGCTGGCCGCCAAGCACAGCATCGTCACCGTCGAGGAAATCGTCGATGACCTGGGCGCCACGCCCAATGCCTGCGTGATTCCCGGCTGGGTGATCAGCGCCGTGGCGGTCGCCGAGAAGGGCGCCTACCCGTCGTACGCCCATGGCTATTACCCGCGCAACAACCGCTTCTACAAGGAGTGGGACGTCATCGCTCGCGATCGCGATGCCTTCGATGCATGGCTCGAGAAGAACGTCTTCAATGCGGGAGGAAACGCCTGATGACTACCGACTACACCTCTGCGGAAATGATGACCGTGACCGCCGCCCGCGCGCTGGGTAACGGCAGCACCTGCTTCGTGGGTATCGGCCTGCCTTCCGAGGCGGCCAACCTGGCGCGGCTGACCCATGCGCCCGATGTGGTGCTGATCTACGAATCCGGCACGCTGCAGACCAAGCCCGAGGTGCTGCCGTTGTCAATCGGCGACGGCGAGCTGTGCGAGACTGCGCTGACCACCGTGTCGGTACCCGAGATGTTTCGTTACTGGCTGCAGGGCGGCAAGGTCGACGTGGGTTTTCTGGGCACCGCGCAGATCGATCGTTACTGCAATCTCAATACCACGCTGATCGGCGACTACACTGCCCCCAAGGTGCGCCTGCCGGGTGGTGGCGGAGCACCCGAGATCGCCACCAACGCCGGCGAGATCTTCGTCACCCTCAAGCACTCCAAGCGCACCTTCGTCAGCGAGGTGGACTTTGTCACCACGCTGGGCTTCGGCCGTGACGGCAAGGGTCGCGACGGTGTGCCCAACATCGGCAAGGGCCCGACCCGGGTAATCACCGATCTGTGCGTGATGCGCCCCGATCCCGAGACCAAGGAACTGGTGGTCGTTTCGCTGCACCCCGGCGTGAGCGCCGAGCAGGTTCAGGAGGCCACCGGTTGGGAGATCCGTTTCGCCGAGACGCTCGAGACCACCGACGTGCCCAGCGAAAAGGAGTTGAGCGTGCTGCGTGAGCTCAAGGCGAAGACCGACCGCCACCATGCCGGCGAATAAGGAGTTTCGACATGACTGACGTCTATCTGTGTCATCCGATCCGCTCGGCGGTCGGCAAATTCGGTGGGGCGCTCGCTAGCGTGCGCCCCGACGATCTCGCTGCGGACATCTTCCGTGCGCTGCTCGCACGGGCGCCGGATCTCGATCCGGCGGCCATCGAGGATGTGATCATGGGCTGTGCCAACCAGGCCGGCGAGGACAACCGCAGCGTGGCGCGCATGTCGCTGCTGCTCGCGGGGTTGCCGACCAGCGTGCCCGGCACCACCATCAACCGGCTGTGCGGGTCAAGCATGGACGCGATCGGTACCGCGGCCCGCGCCATCCGTGCCGGCGAGGCCGAGCTGATGATCGCCGGCGGCGTCGAGTCGATGTCACGGGCGCCGTACGTGGTCGGCAAGGCGCCGACGGCCTTCTCGCGCGGGCAAGTGATGGAAGACACCACCATCGGCTGGCGCTTCATCAACCCGCTGCTGAAGGAACAGTACGGGGTCGACTCGATGCCCGAGACGGCGGAAAACGTTGCCGAGCAGTTCAACATCTCCCGCGAGGATCAGGATCAGTTCGCCTACACCTCGCAGCTCAAGACCAAGCAGGCCCAGGACAGCGGCCGGCTGGCGCGCGAGATCGTGCCTATCGAGATTCCGCGGCGCAAGCAGGAGCCGCTGATCTTCGACACCGACGAGCACCCGCGCGAGACCACTCTCGAAAAGCTTGCCACCCTGCCCACGCCGTTCCGGGCCGCCGGCTCCAGCGTGATGGGCTCGGTCACCGCAGGCAACGCCTCGGGCGTCAACGACGGTGCGGCGGCGATGTTCGTCGCCAGCGAGGCGGCGATGAAGCGCCACAACCTGGTGCCGATCGCGCGCATCCACGGCATGGCCACCGCCGGCGTCGAGCCGCGGATCATGGGCATCGGCCCGGTGCCGGCGACGCGCAAGCTGCTTGAGCGCCTGAACATGACCCTCGACCAGCTCGATCACATCGAGCTCAACGAGGCCTTCGCCTCGCAATCGCTGGCCTGCCTGCGCGAGCTGGGCATCGCCGACGACGACCCTCGGGTCAACCCCAATGGCGGGGCGATCGCGCTGGGCCACCCGCTGGGCATGTCCGGGGCGCGCCTCATCACCTCAGCGGCTCACGAGCTTGAGCTCAGCGACAAGCGCTTCGCGCTGTGCACCATGTGCGTGGGCGTGGGGCAGGGAATCGCCACGCTGATCGAACGGGTTTAAGGAGGCTGCATGGCATTTCTCGACATCAACGGTCGCAGCGTCGCCTATCGTCTGCTGGGCAACGAGGCCAATCCGCTGGTGATGCTGGCACATCCGCTGGGCATGACCCAGGCGGTGTGGGACGACGTGCTGGCTCGGCTGCTGCCGCGCTACCGCGTGCTGACCTGGGACCTGCCGGGACACGGGGCCAGCCAGGCCTGGTCCGAGCGGGGCGGTGATATCACGCCGGCCGACCTGGCGCTCGAGGCGCTGGCCTTGGCGGATCACGCCGGCGCCGGACGTTTTCATTTCGTCGGCACCTCGATCGGTGGGGTGATCGGCCAGCAGTTGATTGCCGCTCACACCGAGCGGCTGCTGTCGGCGACCCTGACCAATACCGGCGCGGTGATCGGCACTGCCGAACTGTGGAACACCCGCGCGCGGCGCGTGCGTGACGAGGGCCTGGCGGCGATGGCCGAGGAGATCGTGCCGCGCTGGTTCGCGCCGGCACGGGTCGAGGCCGATCCGGCGTTGAAGGCTGGCTGGTGCGTGCAGATGGGCCGTGGTGACGATGAATCCTACGCTCGGCTGTGCGAGATGCTGGGTCGCGACACCTTCACCGATCGGCTGCATGGCAAGCCGGTCAGGGTTCAGCTGCTGGGCGGCAGCGAGGACATGGCCACGCCGCCGGCGACGCTCGAGGTGCTGGCCGAGGAGTGTGATGGCGCGCCGCTGGAAATCTTCGACGGGGTCGGTCACGTGCCGTCAGTGGAGGTGCCCGACCGGCTGGTGGCCATGCTGCTGACAACACTACAAGTGGATTTGGGCGATGTCGGCGCGCGTGGCGTCGATTACGCGACGGGCCTGGAGACCCGCAAGCAGGTGCTCGGCGAAGAGCACGTGGCGCGCGCCTCGAGCAAGGCGACCAGCCTGGACGCGCCCTTCCAGCAGATGATCACCCGGCTGGCCTGGGGCGAGCTGTGGAGCAACGACGACCTGACACGGCGTGAGCGCAGCATGATCACCACCGGTATTCTCGCCGCGTTGGGCCGCGAGGAGCTGGAACTGCATCTCAATACGGCCAAGCGCATCGGCCTGAGTGAAGCCGAGTTGCGCCAGGTACTTATGCATGTCGCCGTCTACGGCGGCGTGCCGGCTGCCAATCATGCGTTTTCGCTGGCCAAGCAGCTGGGCTGGGGCGAGGGGGCCTGAAGGGTGAGTTGACGGAAAGTTCGTCAATCGAACTAACGTTCGTCTAATAGACGAATCTTGCTTTGGCCATAAAGATGAAAGTCGACAGGTTATCCATTGCCAATTACAAGGGATTCACCATGAACCGTACTTTCATCCGTGCTGCGCTGGCCCTGGCTGTCGCCGGGCTGGCGACCACCGCTACTTCCGCCCAGGCCGCGACCACCTTGCGGCTGTCGCACTTCTGGCCGGAAGTCTCCACCATCAACAAGCAGATCTTCGCGCAGTGGGCCAAGGCGGTCGAGGAGGACTCCAACGGCGAGTTGCGGGTGCAGCTGTTTCCCTCGCAGACACTGAGTCAGGCCGACGAGACCTACAGCGCCACCGTCAACGGCATCGCCGACATCGGCATCACCGCCCAGGGTTACACCAACGGGCGCTTCCCGCTGAGTCAGATCGTCGAACTTCCGGGCGTGGCCGAATCCGCCCCGCAGGGCGCCTGCGTGCTGCAGACGCTCTATGACGACGGGCAGATCGCGCAGGAGTACGACGACTCCCACGTGCTGTTCATGTTCACCACCGGGCCGGGCTATATCCATACCAAGGATACCGACGTGCAGAAGCCCAGCGACCTCGAGGGGCTGCGTATCCGTCGTCCCACCGCGGTGGCCGGCGATATCCTCGAGAACATGGGCGCTCAGCCGGTGGGCATGCCCGCCCCGGACATCTATACCTCGCTGCAGCGCGGGGTGATCGACGGGCTGAGCTTCCCATGGGAGGGCATCAATAGCTTCCAGCTGGCCGATCAGCTCAATTACCATACCCAGGTACCGTTCTATACGCTGATCTTCGTCGCCACCATGAACCAGTCGACCTACGAGTCGCTATCGCCCGAGCAGAAGCAGGCGATCGATCGCGAACTCCGGCATGAAGTGGGCCGAGAAGGCCGGCCAGGTGTTCGCCGCCCAGGACAAGGCGGGCAAGCAGCAGGCCGAGCAGGCCGGCGATACCATCCGGGTGGTCGACAACCCGCTGGACGATCCCGACTGGCAGGCGCCGCTGCAGAACGGCATCGATGGCTATCTCAGCGGTCTCGAGGAGCGTGGCCTCGATCAGGCGCGTGACGTCTATCAGGCGGCGCTGGATGCCGCTCAATCCTGCGCGCAATAAGCCGGAGCCGATCCATGCATGCGCTCTTGCGACTCAGCCGCTGGCTGGAAGTCTTCGCACGGCTCATCGCCGGCATCGCCCTGCTTGGCCTGCTGGGGGTGACGGTCGTCGACGTGGCGTTGCGCTATCTCTACCGCTTGAGCGACGGGGCATTCTCGCTGAGCGTGGTGGGGAGCGTGGAGCTGGTCAGCTACCTGATGCTGTTCTCGCTGTTGGCGGCGATGGCCGCCAACGTCGAGAAGAGCCAGGTGGTGGTGGAGGCCTTCAGTCACGGCCTGCGTGATTCCCTCAAGGCGCGCATCGCCGGCGTCTATCTGCTGGGCTTCGTGGTGCTGGGGCTGGTCCTCGCGGTGGGGCTGTGGGATGCGGCGGCCAGCGCCGCTGCCCATGGCGAGACCACCCAGGACCTGCGTCTGCCGATGGCCCCGATCTATTACATCGCTTCGGGACTGTGCGTGCTGCTCGGCGTCCGTTGTCTGCTGCACGCCGTGCTCGGCGCGGTGTTTGCCCATCAAGTGGAGAGCGTCGAATGAGGAGCCCGTTGCATGAGTAGTGAAATGATCGGCGCCCTGGGCCTCGGGCTGTTGCTGGTGCTGATGGTGCTGCGCGTGCCGGTGGCGTTGTGCATGCTGATCGTCGGCGTCGGCGGCTTCTGCCCAGGTGATCTCCTGGGGGGCGGCCATTTCGATGGTCAAGTCGGTGCCGGTCGAGGTGCTGTCGAACTACAGCTTCAGCGCGATCCCCATGTTCATCCTGATGGGCGTACTGGCCGCGCATTCGGGGATGGCCGGCAAGCTGTTCAATTCCGTGCGGGTGATCTGCGGCGGTTGGAAGGGCGGCCTGGCGATCGCCGCGGTGGGGTCGTGCGGGATCTTCTCGGCGATCTCCGGCTCGTCACTGGCCACCGCCAGCACCATGACCCGCGTCGCGCTGCCGGAAATGGAGCGTCATGGCTACAATCGCGGCCTGGCCACCGGCGCGCTGGCCGCCGGCGGCACGCTGGGAATCATGATTCCGCCGAGTATCGCGCTGCTGATCTACGCCATCCTCACCGAGCAGTCGGTAGGTGACATGTTCATCGCCGGGTTGATTCCCGGGCTGATGGGCCTTGCGTTCTATGCCCTGACGGTGACCGTGGTGGTGCATCTTCGGCCGTCGCTGGCGGCCTCCGGCGAGCGCACCTCATGGTTCGAGAAATTCGCCTCGCTGGCCGGTCTGCTGCCGTTCTTCGGCGTGTTCCTGGTGATCATCCTGGGCATCTACTTCGGGCTGTTCACGCCCACCGAAGGCGCCAGCGTCGGGGCCTTCGTCACCCTGCTCTACGCACTTTTCAAGGGCCTGCGCGGTAGGGAGCTGTGGACCGCGGTGCAGGAAACCCTGGCGTTGTCGACGGTGGTGTTCTTCATGCTGGTGGGCGCCGACACGCTGGGCTATTTCATCTCGGTGTCGCGCATCTCGTTCTCGATCAGCGACTTCATCTACGGCCTGTCGCTGTCGCCGATGGTGGTCCTGCTGTGCATCCTGCTGCTGTATTTCGTGCTGGGGATGTTCATGGACTCGATCGCCATGCTGGTGATCACCGTGCCGGTGGTCTATCCGATCATCCAGGCGCTGGGCATCGACCCGGTGTGGTTCGGCATCGTTACCGTGCTGACCGTTGAACTGGGCCTGATCACCCCGCCGGTGGGCATGAACGTGTTCGTGATCAAGGCGATGGCGCCCGCATGTCGGGCTCGGCGAGATCTTCAAGGGCGTGGCGCCGTTCATCGTCTCGGACTTCGTGCGCCTGGCGCTGCTGTTGCTGTTCCCGGCGCTGACCACCTACCTGCTGACGGTCTAGCTGACGTTCTGGACACATGGCTGCAGGGAAGTGGCTGCAGGAACATGGCTGCAGAAATAAGTAACAGGAGTCCACCATGAATGAGATCCGACTATTGCTGGGCGGCGCTGCATGCGATGCCGGTAGCCGGGCCACTTTCGAACGCGCCAATCCGCTGAGCGGCGAGCCCGTCACTCGCGCCGCCGCGGCCTCGGTCGAGGATGCCCAAGCCGCGGCGAGTGCCGCCGGCGAGGCCTTCAAGGCCTGGTCGCAGAGCGGCCCCGGCGAGCGGCGTGCCAAGCTGCTCAAGGCCGCCGAGCTGATGGAGGCGCGCCAGGACGCGTTCATCGAACGGATGGTCGCCGAGACCGGCGCCACGCCGGGCTGGGCCGGCTTCAACGTGATGGTCGCCGCCGGCATGCTGCGCGAGGCGGCGGGCCTGACCACCCAGGTGGGTGGCGAGGTGATTCCTTCCGACGTGCCCGGCAGCCTGGCGATGGGCGTGCGCGTGCCGTGCGGCGCGGTGCTGGGCATTGCGCCGTGGAACGCGCCGATCATCCTCGGTACGCGGGCCGTGGCTACCCCGCTGGCCTGCGGCAACACGGTGATTCTCAAGGCTTCGGAGCAGTGCCCGGCGACTCATCAGCTGATCGGCGAAGTGCTGATCGAGGCGGGGTTCGGCGAGGGTGTGGTCAACGTGATCAGCAACGCCCCCGAGCAGGCCGCCGAGGTGGTCTCGGCGCTGATCGAGCACCCCGCGGTGCGTCGCATCAACTTCACCGGCTCGACCGGCATCGGTCGGATCATCGCCGAACAGGCGGCCCGCCAGTTGAAGCCGGCGCTGCTCGAGCTCGGCGGCAAGGCGCCGTTCGTGGTGCTCGACGATGCCGATCTCGATGCCGCGGTGGAGGCCGCCGCCTTCGGTGCGTTCTTCAACCAGGGCCAGATCTGCATGTCCACCGAACGGCTGGTGGTCGATGCGTCGATCGCCGATGACTTCGTCGACAGGCTGGCGAAGAAGGCCGCCAGCCTGAAGGCCGGCGACCCGCAAGATGCGGCCAACGCGCTGGGTACGCTGATCAATCGTCGAATCGGGCGACAAGCTCAACGGCCTGCTCGACGATGCCATCGACAAGGGCGCGCGGCTGGCCTGCGGCGGCAAGGCCGAGGGCGTGATCATGCAGCCGACGCTGCTCGATGGTGTGACGGAGCAGATGCGGCTGTACCGCGAGGAGTCATTCGGCCCGCTGGTGGCGATGATCCGCGTCGATGGCGAGGAAGAGGCGCTCCGGGTGGCCAACGACAGCGAATACGGCTTGTCGGCGGCGGTGTTCAGCCGCGACACGGCGCGCGCCATGCGCGTCGCCCAGCGCATCGAATCGGGCATCTGTCACATCAACGCCCCGACCGTGCACGACGAGCCGCAGATGCCGTTCGGCGGGGTCAAGGGCAGCGGCTACGGGCGCTTCGGCGGCAAGGCGGGGATCAATGAGTTCACCGAGCTGCGCTGGATGACCATGCAGCTGGGGCCGCGTCACTATCCTATTTGAGCGCATGAACCCGGCCAAGATCGCCCAGGCTGACCTGGCCACGCCGCTGGGTTACATTCGGGGCTTCGTGTAGCCAGGGAATCTGTGCGCGTCATGCTCAACCCGCGAATCAAGCTGCGCCACCTGCAGGCGTTTCTCGAACTCGCCAAGCGGCGCAGCTTCGTGCGCGCCGCCGAGAGCCTGGCGATCACCCAGCCGGCGCTGTCCAAGGCGATTCGCGAGCTCGAGGACAACCTCGGCACGCCACTGTTCGATCGCAGCCCGCAGGGCGTATCGCTCAATCAGGCCGGCCTGACCCTGCTGCGCCATGCCGGGCCGGCGCTGCGCACCCTCGACGAGGGCCTCACGGCGATCGGCGAGGTGTCGGGGCGCGAGCGCTGGGTGCGCGTCGGCGCCCTGTCGACCGTCGAGAGCCGGCTGGTGCCGCTGGCCATCGAACGGCTGCATGCGCGCTTCGCCGACATCGGCGTGCGGGTCGACTCGGGCCCCAGCGCGTATCTATTGTCGCGGCTACGCAGCGGCGAGCTCGATCTGGTGGTGGGGCGCATGACCGCGGCCCGCGAGATCGGCGATCTGGCCTTCGAGCATCTGTACTACGAGCCGCTGGTCGTGGCGGTGCGTGCAGGCCACCCGCTGGCCAGAAGCGTACGCCCCCACGCTGGCGCGACTCGTCGACTATCCTTGGATCCTGCCACCGCCCCAGACCACCCTGCGTCAGCAGGTCGACAGCTTCTGTGTCGAGCATGGTCTGCGCGCGCCCGAACGCAGGCTGGAAACCCTGTCGCTGGCGATCAGCCGGCGCTATGTGCTGGATGGCGAGGCACTGTGGATCGCCCCGCGCGAGGCGGTCGATGAGGACGTCGAGGCGGGGCGGCTGGTGCTGCTGGACGTGGGGCTGGAACGCCAGGGCGGCTCGGTCGGGGTGTGCCTGAATGCCAGCATGCAGCCCAGGCTGGCGCTCGATGCGTTCTGCGAGGCGCTGCGCGAGGTGGCGGCCGAGCGCTAATTGCGAAGATCGCGCAATACCGGTGATGGCTCTTGTCGGTTTAGGTTGGCAGGCCATGAAGAGCGTCATCGACGAGGGGCGCCGACCACGTTGGCAGCCGTCGCCGGCTCAGCGCGGAGCACACGCAGAGGCGGGTTACGCGAAATCCGGATCGTCGGTATTCAACGTCACCGGCTCCTCCTCGCCGGGCACCAGCACCGAGAACTCACCGCCACCGAGGTAAGTCACCGTGTGTCCGGCCTGGGTCCGGTAGCTCGACAGTCCGCCCCGCCCGGTCCCGGCCTCATGGGCGCGGTTGATCTCCCCGGGGTTGGTGAAGACATCGATCATGTACTCGCGACCGAAACGGTCGAAGGCCATGATGGTTCTCTCATGCTGTTCCATATCGCTCACCCGCTTGTCATCGCTCCTGTTGATGTCAGGTCTAGCAGTCTGGCGCCTGTCTGGCGAGCACGAGTCGCCGTGGTGATGCTTATCGATAACCTACTGGTTATGGCGAGGGCTGGTAATTTCATTTCCCCGCTGCGCGCGCGTGGCGGAAACTGGTCGGCCATCGCCCTTCGGGCCGACTCTCATCAAGCCGCCAGTCATCAAGGAGTGTCATGAAAAATCCGGACAACCGGCGCTTCATCCCGCGCGAGCGCAACTGGCATCCGCCCGCCTATGCGCCGGGCTACAAGACCACCGTGGCCCGCTCGCCGCGCCAGTCGCTGGTGAGCATGCAGCACCCGACACGTTCCGAACTCACCGGGCCGAATTTCGCCTCGCTGCGGCTGGGCCCGCACGACAACGACCTGCTGCTGAACTTTCGTGAAGACCCCGCGCTGGCCGGGCAGGCCGGCCTGCCGATCGGTGAACGGATCGTCATGTTCGGCCGCGTCGTCGACCAACTCGGCAAGCCGGTACCCTACACCCTGGTCGAGATGTGGCAGGCCAACGCCGGAGGCCGTTATCGGCACAAGAAGGATGCCTACCTGGCGCCGCTCGACCCCAACTTCGGTGGGGTGGGGCGCTGCATCACCGATGAACAGGGCTGGTATCACTTCCGCACCATTCGTCCCGGCCCCTATCCCTGGCCCAACGACATCAATTCCTGGCGTCCGGCGCATATCCACGTATCGGTGATGGGGCCGGCGATCTCCACCCGGCTGGTGACCCAGATGTACTTCGAGGGCGACCCGCTGATTGCGCGTTGCCCGATCGTGCATACCCTCAACGATCCCGAGGCGGTCGAGACGCTCATCGGGCGGCTCGACATGGCACGTAGCCGGTCGATGGATTATCTCGCCTATCGCTTCGATATCGTCACGCGCGGCGAACTGCAGACCTACTTCGAACCGGGAGTAACGCTATGAGCCAACAACCGACCCACGGCGGCTGCGTGCTGTATCACGAGACGCCGTCACAGACCGCCGGCCCCTACGTGCATATCGGCCTGGCGCTGGACGTCGCGGGGATTCCGCTGCGCGACGAGGAGATCTGGAGCCGGCTGGCTACACTCGAGGCGGACGGCGAGTTGATCGAAGTGGTCGGCACGGTGATCGACGGCAACGGCGATCTGGTACGCGACGCCTTCCTCGAGGCCTGGCAGGCGGACGCCCACGGCGAGTTTCAGCCCGATTACGACCTGGCGAAACCGTTCAATAGCTTTGGGCGCACTGCTACCACCGCCGAGGCCGGCAGCGAGTGGTCGTTTACCACCGTCAAGCCCGGGCGGGTGCCGGCGGCCAACGGCAAGCCGATGGCGCCGCACATCAGCCTGGCGATATTCGCCCGAGGCATCAACGTGCACCTGCAGACGCGGCTGTATTTCGACGACGAAGGCGAGGCCAACACCGAGTGCCCGGTGCTCGGCGCCATCGAGTCGCCGGCACGCCGGCAGACGCTGATCGCGCGACGCGAAGAAGGTGAAAACGGCACTTCCCGCTATCGCCTCGACATACGCCTGCAGGGCGATGACGAAACGGTGTTCTTCGAATTCTGAGCTAAGCCGCCGTTGCACAAGAACCCCCCGCGATCTTCGGATCGCGGGGGGTTCTTGTTTAACGCTCGACGCTTCACAAGTCGCTTTCACAAGTGGCTGGCCCGCGTATTACACTCGCGGTGAGTGGTCTGCCAACCGCTATCCTGTAAGGATGCGGCGCGTGCGGTGCCGGCTCGGCTGGCGCGTTGCCAACTGACGTGGCATCTTCGTGGTTCAGCGAAAGCGAATAGATGGGTTATGCAGATCTACAATCAAGATTGCCGGACCGCAAGCGGCGAGCCCTTCAATCTGCGCGCCCTGCGTGGTCAGGTGCTGCTGGTGGTCAATGTCGCCAGCCGCTGTAGCTACACGCCACAACTCGCCGAACTCGAACGGCTCTACCGGCGTTATCGCTATCAGGGTTTTACCGTGCTGGCGTTTCCCTGCAATCAGTTCGCCCGCCAGAGCCCGGAGTCGGCGCGCGCTTTCGGCGCTTTCTGCGAACGTGACTACGACGTGACCTTTCCGGTCATGGAGAAAGTCCGCGTCAATGGCCGGCACGCGCATCCGCTGTTCGTGCTGTTGCGCCGGCAGGCGCCGGGAATGCTGGGCAGCACGCCGATCAAGTGGAATTTCACCAAGTTCCTGGTCGGTCGCGATGGCCAGGTAATCCGGCGTTTCTCACCACGTGCCGACCGGCTGCGTATCGTGCCGGAACTCGAAAGAGCCCTGCAGACGCCTTTCTCGGCCTAGTCACATCGTCCGGCCCATTCAACGCGGCGGCTGCTGGCCGCGGGCGACCATCAGGCGCGTCATCAGAGTGTTCCAGCGCGGTCGGGTGAGCATCGTCGTGAGTCCCGAGAATAATGCCCATCCACCCTTGCGCCAGCCATACAGCCGCCGGTTATGACCGACCAGCTGACGCAGCAGCCGGTCCTCGTCGATGTCGCGCCAGCTGTCGGTGACCGCCATCTGCCGGCGGGCCAGCACCGGCGCAAGCTCCAGGCGGAAGATCCACTCCAGTTGCTCGAGACTCAGCTCGTGGCGCTCGATCACCTCGATCATCCGCGCATAGTCGGTTTCGCGGGGCTCGTTTTCCCGCCACAGCGTCGCCAGGGCGAGCCAGAGTTCGCCGCGCTCGTCGACCAGGGTTTGCGGATCCTTCATGGCAGGGGCCTCCTCGGTAACGATAAAGTGTGACGGCTATACGCCGTTGTTGCGAGACGCGGTCGTCGCGCGTGGTGATCGGCGCTGGCAACGCCCGCGGAGCAGGGCGGACAGTGCGCCGGCAAACCGCTAGAATAGCCGCATCGGCCGGCCCCGGTGAAACGGCGCTTTAGGCAAGGAATGTCCAAGTTATTCCATAAAAGAATCGAGGTCTGACGTGATCATCAAACCCAAGGTCCGCGGTTTTATCTGCACCACCACCCATCCCACCGGCTGCGCGATGAACGTGCTCGAGCAGATCCAGGCGACACGCGACGCTCTCGGCGAGCGCAAGGCGAGCGATACGGGACCGAAGAGGGTGCTGGTGATCGGCGCCTCGAGCGGCTACGGCCTGGCGGCGCGGATCACCGCGGCGTTCGGCTACGGCGCCAGCACCCTGGGGGTATTCTTCGAAAAGCCCGGCAGCGAGAAGAAACCGGGTACCGCGGGCTGGTACAACTCGGCCGCCTTCGATCGTTTCGCCAAGGAGGAGGGCCTCTACAGCAAGGCGATCAATGGCGACGCCTTCGCCCACGCGACCCGTGAAAAGGCGATCGAGATCATCAAGCAGGATCTCGGCGAGATCGACCTGGTGGTCTACTCGCTGGCCTCGCCGGTGCGCAAGCTGCCCGACAGCGGTGAACTCAAGCGCTCCGCGCTCAAGCCGATCGGCGAGACCTACCGCGCCACCGCCATCGACACCAACAAGGACACCATCATCGAGGCCGAGGTCGAGCCGGCGACTCAGCAGGAGATCGACGACACCATCCAGGTGATGGGTGGCGAAGACTGGGAGCTGTGGATCGACGCGCTCGACAAGGCCGGGGTGCTCGCCAAGGGCGCCAAGTCGGTGGCGTTCAGCTACATCGGCACCGAGATCACCTGGCCGATCTACTGGCACGGCGCGCTGGGCAAGGCCAAGGAGGATCTCGACCGCGCCGCCGGGGCGATCGACGAGCGCCTCGCCGAGAGCGGTGGCGGCGCCAATGTCGCGGTGCTCAAGTCGGTGGTCACCCAGGCCAGCGCGGCGATCCCGGTAATGCCGCTGTACATCGCCATGGTCTACAAGGTGATGAAGGAGCAGGGCCTGCACGAAGGCACCATCGACCAGTTGAACCGGCTGTTCCGTGATCGCCTCTACGCCGACACGGCACCGGAGACCGACGACGCCGGGCGCCTGCGTCTCGATGACTGGGAGCTGCGCGACGATGTCCAGCAGGCCTGCAAGGAGCTGTGGCCGAAGGTGACCAGCGACAACCTGTTCGAGATCACCGACTACGCCGGCTACAAGCATGATTTCCTCAAGCTGTTCGGCTTCGAGCGCGACGACGTCGACTACGACGCCGAAGTCGAGACAGTCGCCGACTACGACGTCGTGCAGCTGTAAGGCGACGTCATGATTCGGCGAACGCGACACGGCGCGGTGGGGAATGGGTTGCTGAGAGTGTTGCTGGCGGCGCTGCTGGTCGGCGTGCTGGGCGGCGCGGCCGGCTGCCAGAGTCTGTATTACGACACCCTGGAGGGGATCGGCGTCCACAAGCGCGATGTGCTGGTCGATCGCGTCGAGGACGCTCGTGACGCCCAGCAGGCCGCGCAGGCCCAGTTCGACTCGGCGCTCGAGCAGTTCCGCGCGGTGGTCGAGGTGCCCGACAGCGACTTGTCGCGGGCCTACGAGCGCCTGAAAAGCGAATACGCGCAGAGCGAGAACGCCGCCGATCGCCTCGAGACACGCATCGCGGCGATCGAGGATGTCGCCGAGGCGCTGTTCGACGAGTGGCAGGACGAGCTCTCGCTCTACGAGAGCGACGAGTATCGGCGGCTCTCCGAGCGGCAACTGGATGCCACCCGCGAGCGCTACGCGGCGCTGCGCGAGGCGATGCACGACGTCGCCGAGAGCATGCAGCCGGTACTTTCGGCGATGCGCGACAACATGCTGTACCTCAAGCATAACCTCAACGCCCGGGCGATCGGTGCGCTGCGCGGCGAGGTCGACGGCATGCAGCGTGACGTCGCCACGCTGCGCCAACGCATGCAGGCCGCCATCGCACGTTCGAACGCCTTCATCGCCGAGCTCGATCGCCACGATGCCCCACGAGAGTAATTCGCCGGGCGTTTCCCGGCAGGTCGGCTTCGTGCTGCTGCCGGGGTTTTCGCTGCTCGCCCAGGCGTGTGCCCTGGAGCCGCTGCATGTCGCCAACCTGCTGGCCGGCGAGCGCCTGTACACGCCGCTGACCTTCGGGCTCGACGCGCGCGCCGTGAAAAGCGCCGCCGAACTGGCACTATCGCCGCACAGCGTGGCCGGTGACGATGCCGGCGCGCTCGACATGCTCATCGTCTGTGCGCCGACGACGGTCAGCGGCCTGCCTGCTGCATTGCTGGGCTGGCTGTCGCGGCTGGCCGGGCGCGGCGTGGCACTGGGCGGTATCGCCGGGGGCACCGAGGTGCTGGCCCGTGCCGGCGTGCTCGATGGCTATCGCGCCACGCTGCCCTGGCAGAGTGCCGAATCGTTCGTTCAGGCGCATCCGGCGGTGCGGGTCAGTCAGCAACTGTTCGAGATCGATCGCGATCGCCTGACCTGCGGCGGCGGCACCGCGGCGATGGACATGATGATGACGCTGATCGCCCAGCAGCATGGCCAGTCGCTCGCCGAACGGATCTCCGAGCATTTCGTCTGCGAGCGTATCCGCATGGGCGACGAGCCGCAGCACGTACCGCTGCGCTCGCGCCTCGGTCACGCCCCGCAGAGCCTGATCGATGCCGTCACGCTGATGGAGTCGAATATCGAGGAGCCGTTGACCACCCACGAGCTGGCTACCCACCTGGGCATCTCGCGGCGCCAACTCGAGCGGCTATTCAAGAAGTACCTGCAGGCGGTGCCCAGCCGCTACTATCTCGGCCTGCGCCTGCAGCAGGCCCGCAAGCTGTTGCGCGAAACCGACCAGGCGGCAGGTGACATTGCCCTGCAGACCGGCTTCTCCTCCGGCGCGCATTTCTCCACCGCCTATCGCAACCACTTCGGCATGACCCCGCGCGAGGAGCGCCTAGCCTAGCTCCGCATCCGCCGCAGAAGCTTTCCTCGCTAGCAGCGCCCGGAACAACGATCCCATCATCACCGGTTGATCCTCCTCGATGACGAAGCCCGTACCGTGCAGCAGCGGACCGGCCTGACGGGTGATATCGGTAGCGATGGCGCTGGTGGCCACATTCAACACGCGCCGGCCCCGGCCCGAGGGACGGGCATCGGGCTGAAACTTGTCCATCACGCACAGCTGACCGTCGTCGGCGAGCACTCGATGGGCTTCGCGAAGGCCCTGCTCGGGGTCCGGCATCACCGCCAGGATCAGATGCATGATCACCACGTCGAAATGGCCGTCGGGGAAGTCGAGCCGCTCGGCATCCATCTCGCGGGCCTCGAAGTCGAAGCCCAGTGCATCGGCGCGGGCGCGAAAGCGTGCCACCATCGCCGGACAGAGATCGCTTGCGTGCAGTTCGATATGCCGGGGCAGGTAGCACAGATCGAGCCCGGTGCCGGCACCGACGATCAATACCCGCTCACCGCCCGTCCAGTCCACGGCCTCCAGTGATCGCCGCCGCGCGCGACGAAAGGCGCGATCGGCGACCAGATCGTAGACCGGGGCGTACAGCGAATAGCGCAGGCGGTTCCAGGCGGTAGTGTTGAACATGGCATCATCCCCGGTGCATGGCGCATGTGACTCCATGAGCCTCAAGGGGATAATAGCGCGAGTTGCCTGTCAACGGGGTTTCGCCAGCGCGTTATGCCATGGTGTCGACGACCCCGCCCTCGACGCGCAGTGCCGCGCCGGTGGTGGCGCTGGCCTGCATTGAGGCGGCGTAGACGCTCATGTTGGCGACTTCTTCGGGGGTGGCCAGGCGCTGGATGATCGACGAGGGGCGGTTCTCCTTGATGAAGCGCGCTTCCATCTCGTCCTGGGAGACGCCCTGCTGGTCGGCAGCCTGCTTGATCATGTCAAGCACGCCTTCCGAGCGGGTCGGCCCCGGCAGGATGGCGTTGACGGTGACGTTGGTGCCGCTGAGCACCTTGGCCAGCCCGCGCGAGATCGACTGCATGGCGCTCTTGGTCATGCCGTAGTGGACCATCTCGCTGGGGATGTTGAGTGCCGATTCGCTGGAGATGAACTGGATGCGCCCCCAGTCGCGCTGCTTCATGCCCTGGGCGTAGTGCCGCGACAGGCGCACCGCGCTCATCACGTTGACGTCGAAGAACTGCTGCCAGGTGGCGTCGTCGATCTCGAAGAAATCCTGCGGGCCGAAGATGCCCACGTTGTTGACCAGGATATCAGTCTCGGGGCGCGCCTCGATCAGCGCCTGACAGCCGTCGGCGCTGCCCAGGTCGGCGGCCACACCGGTCACCTCGGCGTTGGACACGGCCTGCTTGATGGCAGCAATCGCGTCGTCGACACGCGCCTGAGTGCGCCCGGTCACGGTCACTTCGGCGCCTGCCTGGGCCAGACCCTGGGCGATGGCGAAGCCGATGCCGGCGGTGGAACCGGTGACGATGGCGCGCTTGCCGGTGAGATCGATCTGCATGAGGCTCTCCTTTTTAGATGCTCTGACGTCTTGATCGTTAGGTGGCGCCCTCGGCAAGCCTTCTCAAGGGCCGCCGCTTTTCATAATTCACCGTCCCATTGCTGTAAGCCCGAATGGCGCGCGCTCCTTATACTCGAACGAGCCTACTCGAATGAGTTTGCTTGAATGCACTCTGTATAAATGCCGTACGCGTGATCGTCTTGCGCCGTTCGGTGATTTATCCAGCGATTGCCGATCAATCGATCATTGCTACCGGATGGAGAGCCCCATGACCGACACCCCGACCCGCGCCGACTTCGACCGTTACATGGTGCCCAATTATGCGCCGCAGCAGCGAATTCCGGTGCGTGGCGAGGGCAGCCGCCTGTGGGATCAGGAAGGACGTGAGTACGTCGACTTCGCGGGCGGTATCGCGGTCAATTCGCTGGGGCATTGCCATCCGGTGCTGGTCGACGCGCTCAAGGCCCAGGCCGACAAGCTCTGGCACCTGTCCAATGTCTATACCAACGAGCCGGCACTCAAGCTGGCCCGCGCGCTGACCGAGCGCACCTTCGCCGACAAGGTCTACCTGTGTTCTTCCGGCGGCGAGGCCAACGAGGCCGCGCTCAAGCTGGCGCGGCGCTGGGCCCACGACACCCACGGCGAGCGCAAGTCCAGGATCGTCTCGTTCCGTCAGTCGTTCCATGGGCGTACCCTGTTCACCGTCAGTGTCGGCGGTCAGCCCAAGTACTCCCAGGGCTTCGGGCCGGTGCCCGGCGGCATCGTCCACGGCGAATTCAACAATCTCGACAGCGTGCGCGAGCTGATCGACGCCGATACCTGCGCAGTGATCGTCGAACCGCTGCAGGGCGAGGGCGGCATCGTCCCGGCTACCCAGGAATTTCTCGAAGGCCTGCGCGCGCTGTGCGACGAGCACCAGGCACTGCTGGTCTTCGACGAGGTGCAATCGGGCATGGGCCGTCCGGGCACGCTGTTCGCCTACATGCGCTACGGCGTGACCCCCGACATCCTGACCAGCGCCAAGTCGCTGGGCGGCGGCTTCCCGGTGGGCGCGATGCTGACCACCGATCGCATCGCCCCGGTCTTCAAGCTGGGCACCCACGGCTCCACCTACGGCGGCAATGCGCTGGGCTCGGCGGTGGCGCTGGCGGCGCTCGAATACATCGACACCCCGGAAGTGCTGGAGGGCGTCCAGCAGCGTCACGAGCGCTTCCGCGAGCACCTCGACAAGCTCAACTCGAAGTATGGCGTGTTTCAGGACGTGCGCGGCATGGGCCTGCTGATCGGCGCGCAGATGGCGCCCGAATACGAAGGCCGCGCCAAGGACATCCTGCCGCTGGCCATCGAGGAGGGCGTGATGGCGCTGATCGCCGGGCCCAACGTGCTGCGCATGGCGCCGTCGCTGGTGATTCCCGAGGCCGATATCGATGAGGGCATGGCGCGTCTCGACCGGGCCATCGCACGCTTCGTCGAGTCGGCATGAACGTCCAACCGTCATCGATGGGTTCGCCGATGTCACCGCCGAGAGGAAACGCCATGCTGGTCGTGCGTCCCGCCAAACCGGCCGATCTGCCGGGTCTCGAGCGCCTGGCAGGCAGCGCCACGCCACGCCTGACCAACCTGCCGACGCACCGCGACAGGCTCGAGGAGCGGATCACCCGCTCGCAGCGCTCATTGTCCCGCGAGGTCGACTTTCCCGGCGACGAGAGCTACACCTTCGTGCTCGAGGATCTGGAGCGCAATGAGGTGGTGGGTACCGCCACCATCCGCGCTCACGCCGGTGCCCACGAGGCGTACTACACCTATCGTCAGGAAACGCTGATCCATGCCTCGCAACAGCTCAACGTGCGCCGCGAGGTGCAGACGCTGTCGCTGTCCCACGAGGTCTCGGATGCCAGCCTGCTGTGCGCGTTGTCGCTCGATGCGCGCTACAAGGGCACCAGCGCCGAAAGCCTGCTGCGCCGCTCGCGCTTGATGTTCATCGCCCAGTACCCGGAGCGTTTCGCCGAGATCCTGGCGATCGCCTTTCCCGGCTACCTGGACGACGACGGCGAGTCGCCGTTCTGGAACAGTGTCGGCCGGCACTTCTTCGCCCGCGGCTATCAGGAGATGAATCACCTCGCCGGGGTGCGCTCGAAGAGCTTCATCGCCGAGGTGATGCCACAGTTCCCGCTCTACCTGCCGCTGCTCACCCCGGCGGCGCGCGCGGCGATCGGCCAGGAGCATTCGGCCCACGAAACCGCGCTCACCGAGATGCTCGCCGAGGGTTTCGCGCGCTCGCGCCACGTCGACATCTTCGATGCCGGCCCGCTGGTCAAGGCCGATCGCGAACGCCTGGCGACCTTCCGCCACAGCACCTGGCATCCGGTGCGTATTCGCCCGGCCAGCGCGCTGCCCGATGCCGAACCGGCGCTGATCGCCAATCAGAAGCTCGGCAAGTTCCGCTGCGTGGTGGCGCGCTACGCGCTGTCGCCCACCGGCCAGCTGATGCTCTCGCCCGAGCACGCCGCGGTGCTCGGCGTCGAGGAGGGCCGCGCGGTGCTCGCCACGCCGCTGGCGCTGCCCGATGCGGAAGATACCTTCGACGAGGGGGAACTGTGATGCGCATTCGTCCGATTGCCCGCGGCGACATCGACGGCCTGCAGCAGATCGCCCAGGAAACCGGCGTGGGCTTTACCTCGCTGCCCGACAACCGCGACTTCCTGGCCAGCAAGATCGAGTCGGCGACGCGCGCCTTCGAGCAGAAGACCGCGGTCGACGACCGGCTGTACTTCTTCGTCCTCGAGGACGACGAGAACGGCGAGCTGGCCGGCTGCTGCGCCATCGAGGCCCAGGTGGGCCGCGAGGTGCCGTTCTACCATTACCGGCTGGGCACGCTGGCCCATTCCTCGGTGCAGCTTGACCTGCACCGCACCATCGATACGCTGTTTTTGAGCTCGGATCATACCGGTGACGCCGAGGTGGCCTCGCTCTATCTGCGCCCGGAATACCGCGGCGGCCAGCGCAATGGCGCCTTGCTCTCCCAGGCGCGCTGGCTGTTCATGGCCCAGTTCCGCGACAGCTTCCCCGACAAGGTGCTGGCCGAGATGCGCGGCAAGTTCGACGAGAATGGCAATAGCCCCTTCTGGCAGTGCCTGGGCAGCCACTTCTTCCCGATGGACTTCAACGAGGCCGACCGCCTGACCGGGCTGGGCCAGAAGAGCTTCATCGGCGAGTTGATGCCCAAGTTTCCAATCTATACCACCTTCCTGAACGACGCGGCGCGTGCCTGCATCGGCGAGGTCCATGCGCATACCCGCCCGGCACTGGAAATGCTCAAGAAGGAGGGCCTGCGCTGGGAGGGTTACATCGACATCTTCGACGCCGGCCCCACGGTGGAGGCCTATATCGACGACGTGCGCGCGGTGCGTCATTCCCGGTTGTGCCCGGTCGAGGTGGTCAGCGACTCGCGGGCCGGCGCGGCCAATGCCAACAATCAGCGGCCTACCTGGCTGGTGTCGACCACCCGCATGGCTGACTTTCGTGCCTGCTGGGTCGGTCGCGGCCCCGCTGCAGATGGCAGCCTGGCCTTGACCGACGCCGAGGCGCACCGGCTGGGCGTCACCAGCGGCGATTCCCTGCGGGTTCTGGAATCGTAAGCTCGGAATCGTAAGCCAGAGTCCTAGGAGCGTATTTATGCAAGCCAAGCAACAACTGTTCATCGGCGGGGAGTGGGTCGACGGCGATGCCGAACGCTTTATCAAGCCCGATCCGATCACCGGCGAGACGCTATGGCAGGCCAGTGCCGCCAGTGCCGGCCAGGTCGAGCGGGCGGTAGCCGCCGCGCGTGCGGCGTTTCCCGACTGGGCGCGGCGAGGCTTCGATGCCCGCCTGGCGATCGTCGAGCGCTTCCGCGACGAGCTCGAGGCCAACCGCGAGGAACTCGCCGAGAGCATCGCCCATGAAACCGGCAAGCCGCTGTGGGAGGCGCGCACCGAGGTCGGTGCGATGATCGGCAAGGTGGGTATCTCGGCCACCGCCTATCAGGAGCGCACCGGCGAGCGCAGCCGCGACGTGGCCGGCGCACGTGCCGTGTTGCGCCATCGTCCGCACGGCGTGCTGGCGGTGTTCGGCCCCTACAACTTCCCCGGCCACCTGCCCAACGGGCATATGGTGCCGGCGCTGCTGGCCGGCAACTGCGTGGTCTTCAAGCCCAGCGAGCAGACCCCGCTGACCGCCGACCTGACGCTGCAGTGCTGGCAGGCCGCGGGGCTGCCCGAGGGTGTGCTCAACCTCGTCCAGGGCGGCGCGCCGGTGGGCCAGGCGCTGGCCGGCGCGGGCGACATCGATGGTCTGCTGTTCACCGGCAGCGCCAAGATCGGCAAGTTGCTGCATGAGCAGTTCGCCGGCCAGGTCAGCAAGATCCTGGCGCTCGAACTGGGCGGCAACAACCCGTTGGTGGTCAAGGATATCCGCGACCAGGACGCCGCGGTACTGACCATCCTGCAATCGGCGTTTCTCTCCGGCGGCCAGCGCTGTACCTGCTCGCGGCGGCTGATGGTGCCGGAAGGCGAGGCCGGCGACCGGCTGCTCGAGGCGCTGACCGATGCCATCGCCAATCTGCACGTCGCCGCGCCGTTCAGCGAGCCGGCACCGTTCTACGGCGGCCTGGTCAGCGTGGCGGCGGCCGACGGCCTGCTCAAGGCGCAGGACGATCTCGAAGCGCTGGGCGGCACCGTGCTCGCACGCATGCAGCGCCTGGTCGGCGATACCAGCCTGCTGTCGCCGGCGCTGATCGACGTCACCGGCCTCGCGGTGCCCGACGAGGAGCATTTCGGCCCGCTGCTCAAGGTGCACCGCTACCGCGACTGGGACGAGGCGATTGCGCTCGCCAACGACACCCGCTACGGGCTTTCCGCGGGGCTGATCGGTGGCGACCCGGCCGATTGGGACGACTTCCTGCTGCGCATCCGCGCCGGCATCGTCAACTGGAACCGCCAGACCACCGGCGCCTCGAGCGACGCGCCGTTCGGCGGCATCGGCGACAGCGGCAACCATCGCCCCAGTGCGTATTATGCGGCGGACTATTGCGCCTACCCGATCGCCTCGATGGAGAGCGAGGCGCTGGCGCTGCCCGACAACCTGCCGCCGGGCGTGACGCTGGGGGAGACGTCATGAGCGTGACGGCGAACGATCGCCGACACCCGGCGCGGGGTGCGCGAGGTCAACTTCGACGGCCTGGTCGGCCCCACCCACAACTACGCCGGGCTGGCCCATGGCAACGTGGCCTCGATGCGCCACGGCGGGCTGGCCTCCAACCCCCGCGAGGCCGCGCTGCAGGGGCTGGCCAAGATGAAGGCGCTGGCCGATGCCGGCTACGCCCAGGGCGTGCTGCCGCCGCAGCAGCGTCCCGATCTCGGCGCGCTGCGCGATCTGGGCTTCACCGGCAGCAATGCCGAGGTACTCGAGCGCGCCGCCACGCGAGGCGCCGCAGCTGCTGCGGGCGGTGTGCTCGGCCTCGAGCATGTGGACGGCCAACGCCGCCACCGTCACCCCGAGCCGCGACGCTGCCGACGGCCGGGTGCATTTCACCCCGGCCAACCTGCAGTCGAGCTTTCATCGCTTCCTCGAGCCGCAGACCACCGGACGGGTGCTCGCGGCGATCTTCCACGATCCCGTGCATTTCGCCCATCATCCGGCGCTGCCGGCGACCCCGGCGTTCGCCGACGAGGGCGCGGCCAACCACACCCGGCTCGCCGCCGAGCATGGCGCTGCCGGCGTGCATCTCTACGTCTATGGCCGTCAGGCGTTCGGCGGTAATGCCGAACGCGAGCCCAAGCGCTTCCCGGCGCGCCAGACGCTGGAAGCCAGCCAGGCGGTGGCTCGTCAACACGGCCTCGACCCGGGCCAGGTGGTGTTCGCCCAGCAGCATCCCGACGCCATCGATGCCGGCGTGTTTCACAACGACGTGATCGCGGTGGGCAATGGCCCGGTGCTGCTCTATCACGAGATGGCGTTTCGCGATGAACACGCCACGCTCGAGGAACTGCGCCGCAAGATGGCCACGCCGCTGATTCCGGTACGTGTGCCCAGCGAGGCGGTGAGCCTCGACGACGCGGTGAGCACCTACCTGTTCAACTCGCAGCTGCTTTCCGACCCGGACGGCTCGGGGGCGATGACCCTGGTGGTGCCCGGCGAGTGCCAGGAGAACGAGGCGGTGTGGCGAACGATTCAGGACCTGCTGCTGGCCGGCCACAACCCGATCAACGAGGTGATGGTCAAGGACGTCAAGCAGAGCATGCGTAACGGTGGCGGCCCGGCCTGCCTGCGCCTGCGGGTGGTGCTCTCGGAGGTCGAGCGTGCCGGGCTGTCGGGCCGGGTACTGCTCGACGAAGCGCTGTATGGCAAGCTTACCGGCTGGGTCGAGCGTCACTACCGCGATGCGTTGACTCCGGCGGATCTCGCCGACCCGCAGCTCGCCGACGAGACGCTGGCCGCGCTCGACGAGCTGACGCAGATTCTCGCCATCGGCTCGGTGTATCCCTTCCAGCTCGAGGCCTGAGCCGCGCGGCCTACGCATCTTCATCCGGGCACATGGCAAGGAGAATCGGCGTGACCAAGGAGATCGCTGTCGTCAGGCTGCAGGCCGACTCGCCCCATGCCAGGACCGTGGCGGGCTGGACCCATGACACCTGGGGACATCTGCACCCCGAGACCCCGGCCGAAGATTATCGCCGGGAATTCTACGCGCAGTGCGGCGCAGGTGGCGTGCCGTCGGTGTTCGTGGCGATGAGCGGCGATACACCCGTGGGCACGGCGAGTCTGGTCGCCGATGACATGAGCGTCCGGCGTGAGCTATCGCCCTGGCTGGCCTCGGTATTCGTGCTGGCCGAATGGCGCGGCCGGGGCATCGCCTCGCGCCTGGTGCGGCGGGTCGAGGCGGAAGCGCTGGCCCATTGCATCGACCACTTGCATCTCTACACGCCCGACCAGCAGGCGCTGTATCGGCGGCTGGGCTGGCGTGAGCGCGAGGCGCTGAGCTATCGGGGCGAAGAGGTAACGGTGATGCATCGTCGCTTCAACGTGAACTGATAGACCCCATCAATGCTTGGGCATCATCGCCTCGAGCGGCACGGCAAGGCAGTGGACATCGTTGATGCGGCGTTCAAGACTCTGAATCTTTTGTGAGCATGTCCTGGAGGCAATCCTCAAGGGGGTGCAAGTGCTGATTCATAATGTTGGTAACCGTCAAAGGGTCGATATCGCCTAGGTAATTGTGCACCAGGATATTACGGAAACCACTGATTTCTCGCCAAGGTATCTGAGGGTGTTCTTGCTTCAGGCTATCAGGCAGCATTTGTGTGGCTTCCGATAAAGTCTGAAGATTGCGCAGTGCTGCATCGTATAAAATCTGATCGAGCGTAATGTCGCCACGTGATTGAATACGCCGCAGCTTGGCGATGTTATCGAGGATATGCTGAGCGTAGGGTTGCCAGGGCTTGTTCATAATTCTACCGCTTCGTCCAGTATCTGTTGGCGGACATGACGGTTCAGCTCATGCTCCGGGACAAGGTCGACACGGCGCCCAACCAGGGTCGCCAAGCGATCCGCCAAGGGCAGACGCTGAGTGAACAGATCATATCCTGGCGGGAAATCGACCAAAAAATCGACATCACTTTCAGGCCGCTCCTGGCCGCGAGCAACTGACCCGAATACGCGAATTCGACGAGCCCCATACTGGCGAGCCATCGTATCTATGGCTGCCTTCTGCCGATGTAGGTCTTCAAGTAACATGACGCCTCCAAAGGCTAAATAGCCATTAGCCTAGCATCGCCGAAGCGATTGATTACCTTACCTCAATCCGTCCCGATATGATGCTCAGGCTCCGCCGGTACCCCTACCGTTCGCACTAAGTGCAATGACATGGCGGTCGCAGGGACCACAACAGGGCCATTCTTGACCGGAACCGCCGCTATCCGGTTATGGGGCTATTGTCCGAGCAGGCTGATGGGTAGGCAATAACGAAAAAGCCGGCTAGCGCATGAGCGGCTCGTCGGCTTGAGGATGGTGTATCTAAACAGCGCTAGCGCCGCCGCTTGGCCAATGCCGCGACACCGAGCACGGCCCCGGCGACCAGGGTCGTCGTCAGCACGGGATGCAGCGAGCTTTCGGTATAGATACTCGATTTCGCGACATGAGTCGGGTAATGGGTCGTCTCCTTGCGATCCGCGGCGGGCTCGCGCAATGCAAAGTGCTGGCGATGTTCCGGCCGCCCCGACTTCTGCTGGCGGATGATCGTTGCTGCCATGATCTTGTCGGCCAGGCGCGGGGCGTATTGCCCCAGCGCCGCGATCATCTTGCCGCCCGCGCCGACGTAGATGTCGCGCCGCGGCTGCTCGGCGCAATGCAGGATGCTGCGTGCGACGACCTGCGGATCGTAGAGCGGTGGCGGCAGGTTGGGCTCCTCGTCCATGTAGTTTTCGGCATGCTCGGTAAAGGGCGTGGCGATGCTGCTCGGCTTGACCAGCGTCACGGCGATCGGCGCGCCGGCGGCCTCGAGCTCCATCCTGAAGGCATCGGTGAAGCCCTTGACGGCCTGCTTCGAGGCGGAATACATGCCCTGGATGGGCAGTGCGCGATCCGAGACGACCGAGCCCAGGTTGATGATCGCACCGCCGTACTTACCCTTGCGCTCGCGCAGATGACGCGCCGCTTCCAGCGAGCCGTTGACGACCCCCCAGTAGTTGGTCTCGAACAGCCGGCGATGATCCTCCGGCTTGATGTCGAGCATGTTGCCGAAGATCGACGCGCCGGCATTGTTGAGCCAGGTGTCGAAGCCGCCGAAGCGCTCGATGGCGATACGCGCAATGTTATGCACCTCCTCCTCCTTGCCAACATCCGCCACCGCGTAGGCGGCCTCGCCGCCCTGGCGTTGAATCTCCTCACTCAACTCGCGCAGGGCGTTCTCGTCACGCGCCGCCAGCATCAGGCGCGCACCGTGCTCGGCGGCCAGGCGCGCGGTCGCCAGGCCGATGCCCGTCGTCGCGCCGGTAATCACGATCGTCTGATCCTTGAGTCTTTTCAAAGGCAGTGCCATGTCGCTCTCCTTGCTGGCTGCTTGCGCCTTTCGGCATAAGCAGCTTGGCGTGTGTTACGTCCCGGTGCTTCGCCAGGCCGATAGCGGGCTTAAGCGAGCGCTTCGCTAAGCATAGAAGGCGTTTTGAGAATGCCAAAGGCCATCTTTCAGGCCTGTCGGCGGCGATGGTGGGAAGGCGCTTTCTGTACCGACGAAGCCCGGCGTCAGGCTCTCTGCGGTGTCATCATTCTGTTACCTTGGGAACGCTATTCGCCCAGCCAGGAAAGGAGCACAGCGAGCAATGAGCATGGCGCCTCCCCCAGCGGCGGCCTACCGGCAGGCAATTCTTGACGGCGAGTTCATCGACGACCCGGCACAGCACGCGGCGGTGGCCGGACTCGATGCATGCTTCCAGGCGCTGCATGCGTGCAATGGCTGTCCGGGGCCGCGCGATGGCACCCCCGGCGTCTATCTCTGGGGGCCGGTCGGGCGCGGCAAGACCTGGCTGATGGACAGCTTTCATCGCGCCCTGGCGGTGCCTGCACGACGTCAGCACTTCCATCACTTCATGCGCTGGGTCCATCGTCGTCAGTTTCAGCTCGCGGGCAGTCGCGACCCGCTCGTTCGGCTCGCCGATGAACTCGCCGCCGAACTCCAGGTGCTGTGCCTCGACGAGCTGTTCGTCAGCGACATCGCCGACGCGATGCTCCTCGGTGGGTTGCTGACCGCGCTGTTCGACCGGGGCGTGGTGCTGGTGGTCACTTCCAACCAGGCGCCCGATCAGCTGTATGCCGGCGGTTTCAATCGCGAGCGCCTGCTGCCGGCTATCGCCGCGATCCAGGCGCACACCCGGGTGATCGAACTGCAGGCGGGGCAGGACCATCGTCTGCGTCACGGGCCACAACAGTGCCGCTACTGGGTCGCCGAACCCGCACGGCACGGGCCGGCGAGCCCGCTGGCGTCGGTGTACGCGCAGCTGACAGCAGGCCAGGCAGAATCCGCCGGGGCGTTGACACTCGGCCATCGCACCATCGAGGTCGAAGGTTGCAGCGCGTCGGTGCTCTGGTGTCGCTACGCCGCGTTATGCGAGCAGCCGCTTTCGGCGCTCGATTTCATTGCGCTGTGCGACCGCTTCAGTCACCTGTTGCTGAGCGAGGTGCCGAGGCTGAGCGCGCCACCGCAGGCGGCGCCCATCGCCCGCGGTACCGAGGACGGCGTGCAGCGTGTCGAGGCCGGTGATCGCGTGCTGCCCAGCCTGTCGCGCCACGACGATGGCGTGCGACGTTTCATTGCCCTGGTCGATGAATGCTACGACCGGGGCATCCCGCTTTACATCGAAGCCGAGGTGCCGCTCGATTCGCTCTATACCCAGGGCCATCTGGCCTTTGCCTTCCGTCGTACGCTGAGCCGGCTGCGCGAGATGCAACTCAAGCATTTCGCCGCCCACCGCGGGAGCGCCGTCTAGTGTTGAACATTGACGACGCTCAATCCGGTGCGTCGGGAGCGCTGGCTTCGCTGAGCTGGCGCAGCGCGGCATCGTCGAGCTCCAGCCGGGTGGCGGTGATCAACTGCACGAGTTGCTTCTGCGAGGTGGCGCTGGCGATCGGCGCGGTAACCGCCGGCTGGGCCATCAACCAGGCCAGCGACACCGCAGCCGGGGTGGCGTCGACGCGCTTGGCGACATCGTCGAGCGCGGCGAGAATGCGCATGCCGCGATCATCGAAGTACTTGTCGACGAAGCCTTCGCGGGCCTTGCCCCGGGCATCCTCGCGGGAGCGGTACTTGCCGGTCAGAAAGCCGCTGGCCAGCGAGAAGTAGGGGATCACGCCGATCTCGTACTTCAGGCACAGCGGCGCCAGTTCGGCTTCGAAGTCGTCGCGGTCGTACAGGTTGTAGAATGGCTGCAGCGTCTCGTAACGCGGCAGGTCATGCTTCTGGGCGACCTGGCTGGCTTCGTCGAGGCGATCGGCGCTGTGATTCGAGGCGCCGATGACGCGCACCTTGCCGGCCTCGATCAGCCGATCGTAGGCCTCGAGGGTTTCCTCGAGCGGTGTATCGGCATCGTCGACGTGCGACTGGTAGAGATCGATGTAGTCGGTCTGCAGTCGCTTGAGCGAAGCTTCCACTGCGCGCTGGATGTAATCCCGGGAAAGCCCCTTGTTGCCGTCGCCCATGTCCATGCCGACCTTGGTGGCCAGCAGTACCTTGTCGCGATTGCCGCGTGCCTTGAAGTACGCGCCGAGTACGCGCTCGGATTCGCCGCCGCTGTGGCCGTCGACCCAGCGCGAATAGACGTCGGCGGTGTCGATGCTGGAAAAACCGGCGTCCAGCCACGCATCGAGCATCTCGAATGACTGGCGCTCGTCGAGGGTCCAGCCGAAGACATTGCCGCCGAAGATCAGCGAATCGGTTTTCAGGCCACTATGGCCGAGGGGGCGTTGACTCATTACGGTTCCTTGCATCGTAAATGCTAGCTTGAGGTCATGAGCGTGCTATGAAGCGCTGAGACCCTAGCGTAGACGACCCTGCCAAGGACTGCAGAGTGGTTCGCGGCAAGGTGCAATGGTGCACTGAAACAGCGCGACGCCAAGGGCGACGAGCCGGTAAGCTGATGCCCCTCTATTATTCGGAGATACGCCTGTGGCCGGTAGCAGTTTGCTCACGTTGATCGATGACATCGCCACGATTCTCGACGACGTCTCGTTGATGACCAAGGTGGCGGCCAAGAAGACCGCCGGTGTGCTGGGCGACGACCTGGCGCTCAACGCCCAGCAGGTTACCGGCGTGAAGGCCGACCGCGAATTGCCGGTGGTCTGGGCGGTGGCCCGCGGATCGCTGCTCAACAAGTTGATTCTGATTCCCGCGGCGCTGCTGATCAGTGCCTTGCTGCCCTGGGCGGTGACGCTACTGCTGATGCTCGGCGGTGCGTATCTCTGCTACGAAGGCGTCGAGAAGCTGGCGCACAAGTTCCTGCATCGCAAAGAGGACAGCGACGAGCACCGACAGCGGATCGCGGCGATGACCGACGAACAGGTCGACATGCGCGCCTTCGAGCGTGACAAGATCAAGGGCGCGGTGCGCACTGATTTCATCCTCTCCGCCGAGATCATCGTCATCACCCTGGGCACGGTGGCCGGCGTCGCGCTGAGTCAGCAGGTCGCGGTGCTGGTGGGCATCGGCCTTTTGATGACCGTCGGGGTCTACGGGCTGGTCGCCGGCATCGTCAAGCTCGACGATCTGGGGCTGTATCTCAGCCGCCGCGAGGGCCTGCTCAACGCCGTCGGGCGTGGCCTGCTCGTCGGTGCGCCCTACCTGATGAAGAGCCTGTCGGTGATCGGCACGCTGGCGATGTTTCTGGTCGGCGGCGGCATTCTCACTCACGGCATCCCGGTCTTGCACCATCTGGTCGAGGGTATTACCGACAGCGATTTCGCCGTGCCCGGCCTCGATGCGGTGATCCACGGCCTGGGTCCGTCGCTGCTCAACATGCTCGTCGGGTTGGTTGTCGGTGCGCTGGCGCTGGGCGCGGTGATGCTTATTCAGCGTCTGCTCGGTGGCGGGAAACAGCGGCCCGGCGACAGCGGGTCCTCTTGATTTACTTCGCCGACTATCGTTATGCCAGTCTCGGGTGGCTTTAGGGCCATCGCTCGATATGATTTCTTCGCATTGATAATGTTGAAACGACCGAGGGCAGGTTGCTGCAAGGGCGCTGTGGGCCCTTTCCTGGGCTGACACTTTCCTAGGCTTGCACTGCCGGACATGACTATCAGGCGGTGCAGATTTCCATCGTCGTCGCTATTATTCAGAAGCGCACCGACGACCTGCTCGACTTTGCCAGCCAGCTCATTCGGCTGGCGTGAATCCATTACCTTTCTGGTCTTGATGCCATGCCCGATACTATTCTGCGCATCGAGCTGATGCATACCGAACCCACAGTCTGGCGGCGCGTACGGGTGCCCCAGCAGATCAACCTGCATCGTTTGCATGAGGTGATTCAGGCCGCCATGGGCTGGGAGGACGGCCACCTCTACGAATATGAATGCAATGGCCGCTACTATGGCGAGCCGGACGATTGGGCCGAGCGGCCCATCGCCCAGTCCCGCAACGCCAAATTGAACAGCCTGTTGCCGAGGCTGGTGAATGGCGAGTTCCACTATCTCTATGATTTCGGCGATGGCTGGGAGCATCGCCTCGTGGTGGAAGAGAGCGGGTTACCCGAGACCAACCCTTGTCCGCGACTTCTGGAAGGCGAGATGGCCTGCCCACCCGAGGACATCGGTGGCATCCCCGGCTTTGAAGCGCTCAAGGAAGCCGCCGCCGGACGCGGTGACGAGCACGGCCAGATGCTGCTGGAGGATATAGGCGGGCACTTCGATCCGGAAAAGCTGGACGCGGACGAGATCGACTGCATGCTGCGGCCGATTCAGTTCGGTTTTCGTCGAGGCCCAAGGCCCAGCGGTGATCCGACCCCGGAGATGCTGTCGGACATGGAAGCCTCGCTCAAGGAGCAGGGCATTCACAGTATCGAGGAACTGATGCAGGTGCTGCAGGCCGAAATCGACAGGAACCGAAAAGGGTGACGAGCACCTGGACCGGACCGGCACCGGTTCAGGTGCTGGGCGGCATATCGGCCAGCAGGAAGTCGCGGATGAAGTGGTGGCGACGGGCCTTGACCACATCAAGCACCAGCGCCATGTCCAGATTCAGATAGTCATGGACGATGCGATTACGCAGGCCAATGGCGGCGTTCCAGGCTGGTTCATCCGTCTTGGCCAGCTGACCCAGGGCAATTAACTGGTGGAAAGCGTCATAGGCCGAGATCGGTACCGTGTGGCCCTGAAGTTTCAATAGGTGCTTGGCCTTGCCGATGGCATTCTCGGTCAGCACTTGCAAGGCATGCAATACGCCGTTCTCTTCCAGATCATTCAGGGTGTCACCGTCTTCCAGCCGACGGGCGGCCTGGTCGAGCACCGCGCATTGCCGTTCGGCGAGCTGGCGGGTTTCGGCGAGGTAGGCATCAAGGTGCATAGCGCTGTTCCAGCATCCAGTGTTCCATATCGCGCCAGGTACGTGTCAGAAAGCGCGCCCACGGCAGGCCGTCATCCCCTCGCAGCGGAACACCTTCCTCGGCCACGGCAATGCGCATCGTCAGGCCGGCACGGTGAAGATCGACGATATCCAGGCGGGCTTCCGGCACCGCCAGTGCCTTCGCCAGTGCCCGGCGCAGGGTCTCGTTGCGACCAAAATACTCGAACGGGTCGTCCGGTACGGCTTGCCATTGCACGGCGACATCCCAGTCGCTCGCCTCGCTGGCGCGCCCGTTGGCCCGGCTGCCGATGAGAGCGGCAAAGGCCAGGCCGGGGTAGTCCGCCAACGCCGCCTTCAGGGCGGACAGGGTCGTATCGAAATCGTGGCGCATGGTGGGCTCCCGAAGCTGTCTGCCAGCATAACATGGCCCCTTCACTGCCGAATGGTGATGATATCGGTCAGGTCATCGCTGCAACTGAACGTCACTACGTCCCCCTGCACGCTGTACTGCGCCAGGCCGCCCCGGCTCTCGCAGTAGTCCAGGGCAATATCGTAGGGATGTTTGCCGTTGTCAGCTGTCACGAGTGACACTCTGGGCAAGCAGGGGCGGGCTGGCCATGAAGAAGCTCAAGACCATCGGCAGGGCTGCTGCAGGTTTGCTCATGATCAGACGTTCCTGTCCAGCCAGGTCTGAATATCTTCCTCGGGGCACAACACCGGGAAATGCCGCTTCACCCATCGGGCATCGATCTCATGGAAATACAGCAGCCGGATCGGGTCGTACTCGAAGGCCCGGGCGAGCAGAAAGTGTTGGCCTCGCTCCAGCGTCTCAAGCCGGTACGCCTTGTCCTGTGCTCCCTGCGGGTAATTGGCGTGGTAGAAGCTCAGCGAGAACCGGCGGCTGCCGGTTTTTTCCGGATGGATGGCCTGAACCTTGATCGGGCTGCGTGAGCACTGATCAATGCCAAAGTCCGCAAAGAAATCACCAAACAGATGGCAGGCATACCACTGGCCTGGCTGCAGCGTGAAGCGGGTTTTCATTATGCTGCCTGGGTTGCCCGATGAAGTGCTGTTGAAGATCCGGTTACCGAAAGAGCATAACTTCTCAGGCCGATTTCATCATCCGGAACCCTACAGTAACTAAACCCTGCGCATTCCCCTAGCCATGAAGATCAGTCCTTATGGATATTCAGCTGCCTTCAGTCCTTTCGCTTCTGTGGACGCTTTCGATAGCCGACTTCGTACCGCTTGCGCTGTCGCGCTACCATGCGCTCATCCGATCTCTTGTGAGATCCCGATGACCCTGGAACCAATTCCGATGGCGCTGCTGGCGGCGCTAATCGCCTTTCTCACCGGCTGGGGCCTGGCCGCCTGGCGTGGTGCGCGCCGCCTCGCGCCGCTGCAAGGAGGCCAAGGCCGAACTCGAGAAACAGCTGGCCGAGCGGGCGGGCCAACTGGACGAAACGCAAGCGGCAATCAACGCCCAGCGCGAGGCGCTGTCACAGGCGCAACTCGCCCAGGCCCGGCTGGAAGCCGAGCTGGCCGGGGTCCGGGCGCATCAGGCCAATCTTCGCGAGGGCTTCGACGAGCGGCTGCGCGAGCGCGACGCCGAGCGTCAGCGCCTGGACAACCAGCGCCGCGATGCGCAGTTGGCACTCGAGGTCAGTCAGGAGAAGGTCGCCGAGCTGCGCGAGTCGCTGCAGGCGACGACCACTCGACTCGACGCCAAGCAGCAGCACTTTCGCGAGCAGTTCGAGTTGCTCAAGGAGAGCCGCGACACCCTCAAGAAGGAGTTCGAGAACCTCGCCAACGAGATTCTCGAGCGCAAGGGCAAGGCCTTCTCGGAGCTTTCCAGCGAACGTATTGGCGGCCTGCTGCAGCCGATCCAGTCCGAGATGAAGGGCTTTCGCGAAAAGGTCGAGTCGATCCATCAGCAGGAGAGCGAGCAGCGCGTACAGCTGCGCACCGAGCTGCAGCAGCTGCAGAATCTCAACCGGGCGATCACCGACCAGGCTGACAAGCTGACCACTGCGCTGCAGGGCCAGAAGAAGATTCAGGGCAACTGGGGCGAACTGATGCTCGAAAACGTGCTCGACGGCGCCGGGCTGCGGTTGGGCATCGATTACCAGCGCGAGGTCAGCTTTACCACCGAGGATGGCCGCAAGCGCCCCGACGCGATCGTCTATCTGCCGCAGGGCAAGCATCTGGTGATCGATGCCAAGACCTCCCTGGCCGCCTACACCCGCTACGTCAATGGCGACGATGAGGCTGAGCGGCGTCAGGCGCTGGCCGAGCACTGCCAGGCGGTGCGCGAGCGGATCAGCGAGCTGGCCGATCGCCACTACTACGACCTGCCGGGACTCAATTCGCCGGAAGTGGTGATCATGTTCGTGCCGGTGGAGTCGGCCTACGTCGAGGCGCTCAAGTACGACGAGGGGCTCTACCAGCGCGCCATCGAGAACAACGTGCTGGTCGCCACGCCGACCACGCTGCTGACCAGCCTCAATATCGTCCGCCAGCTATGGCGCTTCGAGGACCAGAGCAAGCACACCGCCGAGCTGGCCAATCGCGCCGAGAAGTTCTATTCGAAGCTGGCGACCTTCCTTAACAGCATGGAGGATGTCGGCAAGAAGCTCGACGGTGCGCGTGGCAGCTACGATCGGGCGATGAACCAGCTGGTCAGCGGCAAGGGCAATCTGATCAAGCAGACCGCCGAGTTCAAGGAACTGGGCGTGGCGGTCAAGAAGGAGCTGCCCGCCGAGCTGGTCGATCGCGCCCGGCTGGAGCTTGACAGCGGCGCTGCGGCCGACGGCGAGACCGATGATGGCCAGAGCCCGAAATCAACGGCGCATCGCGAGACGACGCCGTAATCCTGCAGGCATCAGTCCACCAGGCGTCGCTGCCAGGTGCCGCGGCGCAGATAGCCGAGCATGAGCCAAGCCGCAGGCAACTTCAGGTCAACAATGGTGATGCTGTGCTAAGCGCTCGCGCAACCCGTTCATGTCATCGTTCAAATAGTGCCCGTCGAAATCCGCCTCTTCGTACAGCTTTTTGCTATCCAGAATCTGGATATGATCGCGGTGCTTTATCAATACATGATCCCGCTCCATGGCGGTCAGCGAGCGACTCATGTGGACCGAAGTCAGACCCAGTATTTCACCCAGAACTTTTTGTGAAACCGGCAGGTAAAACGAATCGATGTCAATGCGACGGATTCGGCTAAGACGCGTATAGGTTTCGACAATAAAATGTGCAATGCGTGAGCGCGCGCTGCGGTGAATCGACATCAGCATGCGTTCGGTCAGGATTGATTCCTGACGTGACAGCGAGGCCAGAAGGGCGATCGCCAGTGGCGTTGAATTCTCGATGATATCGACGATCATGTGGTTGGGAAACGGACAGATAACGCCTTCGGTAATCATCTGTGCATAGGAGAGGTGGTTCGCGAAGGTGATTTCGCGCAGGCCGATCACATCGCCGGGAAGCAACACATCGATGACCTGACGGGCGCCGTCGAGATTGTCGCGGCAAGTATACGCCCAACCGCTTCTGATGGTGTAGAGCTGCTTTACCTTATCGTCGATCGACCATAGGACTCTGGTTTTCAGTGGCACGGTAGGGAGTTTTCTCGAGTTCACGGAGCAATTGCTGATCGTGCTCTCCCAAGGGCAGGAATTGGCTGAGATTGGCTAGGATGCAACTGTCGTTTTGGTGCATTAAAAAGTGTCTTTTAGGCCTTGAATAAAACAGGTGGCCACGTAAGTGGCCGATCGCAAGCTGATGGGGATCTTGGGAGGCAAATTTCAGCTGTTAGCGGGTTGGTTTTGCTTTTATTATGAATTAAAGCTTATGTTCTTGTTAGTTGAGTAACTAAGTATAATGAATAATTCCAGTAATTCTTAAATAAAGTGTATATGCCCGGTTGGGAAAAGCGTTAATTATTTATCGAAGGAAATGTAAGCAATAGTAAGGTCTTCCCTGGCACTGCTGACCGGGCATTGCTGCGGTTGCCCAGGCGTGGTCGCTCAGGCGTGGTCATAGCGGACGCTCGGTACCAGCGCCGAATGATACTGCTCGGCTAGCTCGTCCTCGATGCGCCGATACAGCCCGCGTAGGCCAGGCTGCATGTCGAAGACGGCCTGGCGCTGATCGATATAAAAAGCGCGTCGCTTGCCGTGGAACACGATCGGTTCGCCGACACAGGTGAAACGCAGGCCATGGATCGCCAGCAGGCGTGGCAGGCGCGTCTGCATCATGGCAAACACATGATGGTACCCGGCCAGCCCGACCAGCGCCGTGGCCGCCAGGCAAAGGCCGACGCCAATCAGCGGAAAGGTGGCACGGTCGATTTCGCTGAACGGATAATCGACAGGGGAGTGGTCTGATCCCGACTCGCGGGGTGCGCGCCGTCGGAAATAGTGTGGCACGGCGAGCCGCGAGATTTCACAGATCCGTTCGCGGGGCAGCTTGCCGGGATGCAGGGTTGGATGAGTCAGGCTCGGCAGGCAGTGCGCCTCCAGCGGAAGCTGACCCAGTGGTAGGACGCTCGACTCACTGGGATAGACCAGCCGCATGCTGCCGGCGGCCAGTCCGCTGGCCGGGTGCTCGAGCAGTACAATCAAGGCTGTATCATCGTACTCATCACTCTCCAACTGTTGCAGCGGGTCTTCGCGCATCCGGTAGTCGAGTTCGCGGCGAAAGACGCTATGCCGGAGCGCATAGGCGCGATTTCTGGCTTCGTGCGTCGTGGCGAGACGAAAGCGAAAGCTTGCCGAAAAATGATCTAACATGCCGACTCCGATTCCCTGGGTTCTCTATCCTTGTGCCCGTCGCGCGACCGGCGTGTACGGCCTGCAAGTCGCCGCTAATCGCCGCTGGCCAGTGAAAGTCAGCCCGCGGTAGCGTCCGACGAGTCTTCGTCGACCAGGCCGCTGCGCTCGAGGATATCGGTCACCGGCACCGGACGACCAATATGATAGCCTTGGGCAAAGGTGATGCCGTACTGCTGGAGCAACGGCAGCATGCCTGCCTGGTCGACGAATTCTGCAATGGTTTCCTTACCGAAGCCGGTGGCGATATTGGCGATCGCCTTGACCACCAGTCGATCCTCGGAGCTGGTCAGCAGCTTCTGGATGAACGAGCCGTCGATCTTGATGTAATCGGCCGGCAATTGGCCCAGATAGTGAAAGCTGCTGAAGCCCACACCGAAGTCGTCGAGTGCCGTCTGGCAGCCCAGCTGGCGAATGCTCTGCAGCACCCCGCGGGCAGTCGAGAAATCGGTGACCGCCGCGGTTTCGGTGACTTCGAGCACCAGCTGCCGGGGGTCGGCGCCGGTGATCTGCAGTTCATTGGCCAGGAACTCACTGAGTTCGTTGTCATGCAGCGACTGCGCCGAGAGATTGACCGCCAGCTTGATGCCGCGTGTCTGCACGCGCGCCAGTAGCGCCAGGCTCTTGCGCAGTACCCAGCGATCAAGGGCGATGATCTGCCCGCTGCGCTCGGCGATAGGAATGAATAGCCCGGGCGTGACTACTGAGCCGTCGTCGCCGTGCATGCGCAATAGCACTTCATAGTGCTGGATGCTGAGGTCATCAAGACGCGCGATCGGTTGCAGATAGAGTTCGAACGCGTCGTTGTTGAGTGCTTCGCGGATGCGTTCTACCCAGTACACGCGCTGCTGCAGCTCCTCGCGGGAATGCTTGGCCGCCGACAACAGATGCCAGCGCTGAGCGCTGCTTTCCTTGGCCTTGTACATGGCAAAATCGGCGCCGGCCATCAGCTCTGCGACACAGCTGCCGTGCTCGGGATACAGGGCGATGCCGATGCTGGCGATGGCGCGATGGCGTCGACCGTTGACCGAGAAATTGATGTCCTCGAGGATCTTGACCACTTGTTCGGCGACGGCGATGGCCTGAGCGGTATCGGCATCCTCGACCAGCAGCGAAAACTCGTCGCCGCCGAGGCGGGCGACCACGCTGTTGCGGTCGAGCTTTTCGAGTAGCGCATCACCGACCAGGCGCAGCAGCTGGTCGCCTGAATTGTGCCCGCTGAGTTCGTTGACCTCCTTGAACTGGTCGAGATCCAGAAACAGCACCGCCCCATGACGGGAGCGTTTGAGGGCGCGCTCCAGAGCGCCCTGGAAAAAGCGTCGGTTATACAGGTTAGTCAGTGGGTCGCGGTGGGCCAGCCAGGCCAGGCGCTCCTCGGCGCGCTTGCGCTCGGTGATGTCGAGCCCCACCGAGATCAATGCCGCGCTGGTGCGATACTCACCGGGCATCGGCGCATGGTACCAGGCGATGGTGCGCTGATCGCGTGCCGCGTTGAGCATCACGCCTTCTTCCTGGCTGGGGCGATCGAAGGGGCGCTCGTCGAGCTCGGCATCACGCGCGAAGAGCGTCGTGAAGCGGCTGCCGACCAGGGCCTTTTCGGGTTTGCCGCTGACAATCTCGGTATAGCGGTTGACCCGGGTGATCTTCCCCTCGCTGTCCTGGGTCAGGATGAGTACCTGGGCGGTATCGAGCAGCCCATTGATGAAGTCGCGCTCGGCGCTGAGCTCGGTGAGCCGCTGGGTCAGCTCGCGGTCGCGGCTGAGTACCGCCGCTTCCAGCGAGCCCAGCTGTTCGGCGAGTTCCAGGGTGGTCTGCTCGAGGCTGTCGATCTCGTCGCTGAAACGCGCCTGGCGTGGGACTATCGCCTGGCGGACATAGCTGAAGTCACGCTGGGCCAGGCGCGGCAAAAGGGCGGCCAGGTGGCGCAAACGGGCCATCGGCGGCCATAGAATCAGCAACAGCAGCGCTTCCGCGGCGAGCCAGCCGGCCAGGGCGATCAGCAGGGTGGATCGGGTATCGCGATTGATCGCCGCGACCTGGGCTGTCACATCCGATATCAACAATAGATGGCCGCTGGTGGGAAACCAGGCAGTGTCATCCATGGTGATCGTTGCCAGTTCATAGCTGCGATCGGCGATAGCGAAATCCCGGGGGCGGGCCTGGATCTCGTGGAAGGCAAAACGTTGCGAGGCGGCCCTGACCACCGGCAGGCTCGACGTCTGTCGCGTCAACGTCACTAGCGCGCCGTTCCAGGCCGGCAGGTAGCGGGTGGCTTGGCTGAGTGTCGTGTCACCCTGGTTGTCGATCACCAGCAGGGCGATGTCGGCATTGGCCATGCTCTGGGCGTAACGGGTGATGTCGGCCAGCGAGCGCGAGATTACCACGATGCCCACGCTGACGCCGTCCAGCAGTACCGGCACGGCGACGTACTGACGACAGTCGTGTACGCAGCGCAGCGTGGCCAGGGGGGTTTCCCGGCCCACGACGGTTTCGGCCCAGTTGGCCATAGGGGGGGCGTCGCCGACCAGCGGTTGCCCCTGCGAGGTGAGTCGTCGGCCCTGGCTGTCCAGAATCACGATTTCATCGCTACCGGCATCGAGCTGGAGCGTCGGCCAGAGCGGGGCGATCGCTCGGGCGGCCTGTCCGGGATCGGCATTGGCCACGGCGCGTCCAAGCTCGGCGCTGGCTGCCGCCATGCCGGCCAGTTGGGTCAATGCATCCGCTGAGCGATCGATCGCCAGGTGAAGCTCGCGCTGACGTGCGTCGAAGATGGCTTGCCGCGATTCCTTGAACTGGTGCGTCAGGCTGTCGTGGCTGATGACCGTGAACGTCACCACCATGCCCAGCAACAACAGGCTGTTGAGAATGATCGCGCGCCAGGTCAGGCTGAGGCGCGGGCGTTCCCGAGCGGGGGACGCACTGGAGCGAGGTCTCAAGGTGAGCATTTGCCTCTTCGTTCAGAAAACTGACTGCAGGGACGCTACCGGCTAGAAGCGGAACGAGGCCTGCATCAAAAACAGGTTCCAATACTTTTCCGGTGGGGTATCGCCGGCCGATACCGGCAGCCAGCCGGTGCCTTCGATGGTGTGGTACTCGGCCGCCAGCAACACCTGAGGGTGAATACGCCACTGTATTCCGGTCGTCAGGTCCTTGGCATAGCGAGTATAGGCTGGCCCGGCTCCTGCGGCTTCGAAGCGTGTGCCGCTTGGGTCGTCGCGGTCGTTGACCAGCATGTCGTAGCGCAACAGCCACTGCCAGTCGTCCTGAAAACGGCGCGTATATTGCAGATACCAGCTTTCACCGATGGTATCCGTGTTACCTCGAGCGTTGCCGCGCCGAGGATTGGCGAAGCCTTCAAGCTGAATGTGCCGCAACGCGTATTCGGCGGTCAGGCTCCACAACTCCTCGGTGTACTGCAACGAGAGTATCCATGGTTGAAAATGGAACGTGCCATTGCCTGGTCCGGGTTCGCCGTTCTGGTAACCGGCCTCGACGTCGGCGGCACTGAGCGCGGCGGTGACATGGCCACCCTCGTGTTCATAGAGCGCCTGGCCGATATACGAGGTTCTGCCATCGAACGAGCCGGGGCTTTCGCCAAACCCTAGGGCGTCGTCGAGATCGCTGCCGGCCTGTGGCTTGCCGACGCCGGCCTGCAGGCGCAGCGTGCCGCTGGGGAGATATTCCTCGTCATAGAGGGAAAAGCCATCGGAGGCGAGTGCCAGCGAGCGGGTGCGCTCGAAATAGATCGACTGCGGCAGCAGGATGCTGGGGCGGGTGAAGGCGACGTCGCGAGTCTGATTGTAGAAGCCGAACGGATTCTTGAAGCGCCCCACTTGCACACCGAGACGCCGGTCGTTATCAGAACGCCACTCATAGTCGATGACCCCATGGTCGAGCACCGGTCGCAGATCGCTGGTCTCGCCGCCGGCGCGTCGGCTCAGGACCTGGGCGGCCACCAGCACGTCGGGATGCGGGCGGAAAGACAGGTTGGCGCCCAGTTCAGTGTACTGGTAGCTGCCTCCGCCTTCGCTGCTGGGACCGAAGAAATCATTGGCATCGCTGATCAGCCAGGCCTGGCTGATGAAGCCATGCACCTGCAAGGTGTCCATCACCTCGGTGGCCTGGGTCGGCTGGCAGGCGAACCCAGCCAGGACCGCCAACGGCCAGCGGATCCGGAAACTATTCTGCCAGCGACAAGACTTGGACACTGTCATCTAGAAATCCTCGTTCGACATAGCCTAGCCCGCCCGGGGTGGTGGCAACCTGCTGCAACATTTCGGCCTGCGAGTCGACGCGATCGGGCGCCTGGCCGGTGCCTGAAAACACCATCCGGTCCCAGGCGAGCCTGAGCTGATGGGGATAGACATCCAGCAGCTTCTTGGCGAACCGGGCATGAACCGGATGATCGTCGGGAAGAACCACCACATGGATCGACTCGCCGCGCGGCGTGGTGCGCTGGCGCATGGCGAAAATAGCGCGTGCGGTATCGCGTGGTAGGGCGTCGATGGCGAGTTGCGGGTTGGCAATCATCACGACCTCGGTATCGGCGGCCAGGCCCGCTAAAGCATGGCCCAACAGCGCGATCGTCAAAAACCAGCAGCCCCGTTTTGCCAGCCCTGAAAGGTGGCCTTGCCCTGCAGGTTTAAGCACCTTTCCGGGCAAGGCCGCACGCTTCGAAGCGGGGCGCGCGGCTAGCGTGTATGGCGATTCTCGTCGCCAGTGGTTCCCTTGATGCGTAGACGACATGCTGGGCCCTGATCTGCAAAGAAGCGCGGTTAACGTGGCGTTGCCGGACGCCGGACCGGGTAGATGTCTTTGCCCCACGCTGCGGTGTTCCCCGTGTTGAATGAGGCACGCTTGCGGCCGATCGACGATTTTGAGTGTAAAAGCTCGCTGATTTCCGGCCGCTTTCTTCCGTCATTGGCTAATTATCGAACAGCTTGAATTTACCTTGCCTGCCGCTCGTGCAGCTGACAAGAGAGAATGCATCTCAGGCGTTAATCCTAACTATTATGAGCGGCATCCGTATGACCTCGGGTTTGGGTGCGATGGGCGTTGCGTGGCCACCGGGTACGGTGAAACGTATAGTCTATCGACAATGGTGTGAATTTTCTTTAGTGAATAATCGCTCTGTAGTCGCCGGTTAGCGACGCCAGCCAGCCGGGGAGCGCCAATGCCTGGCAGGGGCTTTGCGAGTCGGCTAACGTTGCTGAGTTTATTGACTAGACTATCGGCATCGCCCACGGCGACTCATTCCAAGGAGGGCATCGCCATGTCCCGTCTGACCCCCCGGGGAGCGCGTTTCGTTGAGGAGTTGGCCCAGCGCCATGCTTTCAGTAACGAGGCGGTCACCCATATGCTGCTGGCCGTTCGCGATGGTAATGCCGGCATGGCGCAGTTCTCGCACCCTGAATTCGGCGGCCCTGGGCAGTGGATGCGCGGCGGCATGCTGATGCTGGGTGACATGTTCAACCATACCCTCAAGGCTCGGGTGGACGCCTTATGTGTCGAGATTGCCGAGCGGCTCGCGGCGGAGCCGGAACTGATGCAGGGCGGCAGTTTCCAGTCGCAGCGTCAGGCTACGGGGGCATCGCAAGGTTCCAGCCAAGTGACGGATACAGCACAACCGGCCATTGATGAGGGCAACGCTGCGGGGTTGTTCGCGGCCGACCCGACACGCCACTGGTGGCCCGCCGACTTGGGCACGCCCAACGCCACCGGGGCACAGGATCACATGCGCTACGCCTACTTCGCCGAGGCCAAACGGCTGGCCATTGAAGTGGGCGGTATCGTCTGGGTCTACGATACCGGCGAGCATCGGATCGACGGTTTTTCTTCCCAGCAGCAGGGGGGCAGCGGATCGATCACGCTGACCAGTCAGCATGGCAACGTCGATCTGTCCCGGTTGCGGGTCGTGTCCCGTAACGGCCAGCCGATGCCGACCGAGCCGGCGCCCGCTGGACAGGCGGAGCCGGCCGAGGATCACGAGGCCTCGGACCGCGCGTCGCCCGCTGCCAATGACCAGATATTCGCGGACCTGGAGCGTCTCGGTGATCTCAAGGCCAAGGGCATTCTCAGTGAAGAGGAGTTCGCCGCCAAGAAGGCGGAGTTGCTGGCGCGCTTGTGACCGTCGCATGCTCGGGCCCGGATCGATCACCTCTCGAGGCCTGGAGGGCCGCGCTCAGTCGACTATGCTGAATAGCTAGCATTGAAGGATGTCGAGACCGGTGGCAAGGAGAGCCTATGGGTTACGAACTCTATTACTGGCCTAGCTTCTCGTTGCGTTGCGTTGCGTTGCGCGGCGCTGGCTGCTCGGCGCTTGAGTGGATTGTCTCTACTTAGCTGGATTGTCTCTACTTAGCTACGCAGGGTATGGGTGAGGTTTTGTATCCGTTTGCGATGGGGTAGGAAAGTGGCATTAGCAAACATGCGTCGGCATGATTTCGATTAATGCTCGCTGGGAACGGAACCATTGTTAAATGGCTCGTTGGCGGTAGGGGTTAAACAGGGAGGTAGCCTCTGATGAGCAGTATTGTATTGCATGGCGTTTCACAAAAAGCTTATTCACCGGTTAAAGAAACTCCTTTTTCCCGCACGGAACATGTTCGGGAAGTTACGTATGCGAAAAGAAATCACCCACGACTGACCAAAAGTGGCAATAAAAGCGGGGGAAGTTACAGAACGCTTTTTGTAACGCCGGAGATTGCCGATCTGGTCAAGGTCGGGGGGCTTGGAGATGTCTCTTCGGCACTGCCGCGTGCGCTGAGAGCGAGTCATGCAGCGCATGACGTGCGGGTACTGATGCCGGGCTATCGTGAGGTGCTCCAGTCGGGTCATGCCATCCAGCCACTCGTCGGCCTGCCTGGCCACGCCGATATTCCAGCGTGTGGCCTCGGCCGGATCATTTGTGCCGATGGGCTGACGATCTATGTGCTGCTCTGCCCCGAGCTCTACGAGCGCGAAGGCAACCCGTATTGCGATGAGCTGGGCATCGGCTGGCAGGATAACGACATCCGTTTCGCCCGCCTGTCGTTGGCCGCTGCCCAGATCGCCAGCGGCCAGGCCGGTCTCGACTGGCACCCCGAGCTTCTGCACCTCAATGACTGGACCTGCGGTCTGGCGGCGGGCTATCTGCATTGGTGGGGGCATGAGATACCGAGTGTCTTCACCATCCACAACCTGGCCTACCAGGGGCTCTACGATGTCTCGCGCTGCCAGGCCTTGGGGGTTCCTGCCGAAGCCTTCAACATGCATGAGGTCGAGTACTTCGGCCAGCTGTCGTTCATGAAAGCCGGTCTGGTGTATGCCTCGCACATCACCACGGTAAGCGCCACTTATGCCCGGGAAATCACCACGCCTGATTTCGGCTGCGGCCTTAGTGGCCTGCTCAGCCAGCGCGCCGAGCAGGGTCAGCTGAGCGGCATTCCCAACGGGATCGACGATTCCTGGGACCCGCGCACCGATACCCACCTTGCTCAGGCGTTCGCCATGAACGATTGGCGCGGCAAGCGGGCCAACGCCGAGCATGTGCGGCGAATGTTCGGACTTGGGGTGAGTAGCGGCCCCCTCTTTGCGGTGGTGTCGCGGCTGGTACACCAAAAGGGCCTGGACCTGACCATTGGCGCGGCGGAATCCATCGTGCGCGCGGGTGGCCAGATCGTCTTCATCGGGCGTGGCGAGATGCCGGTGGAGAAGGCGCTGCGCAATCTGGCAGCCCGCTTCCCCGGGGCGATTGGTGTCAATATCGGCTTCGATGAAGGTGAGGCGCGCTGCATGTACGCCGGCAGCGACTTCCTGCTGATGCCGTCACGCTTCGAGCCGTGCGGTTTGAGCCAGATGTATGCACAGCGTTTCGGCTCGCTACCGATTGCCCACCGCACCGGCGGTCTGGCCGACACGATCGAGGATGGCGTTACCGGTTTCCTGTTTGACGAGATGACGCTGGAAAGCTATATCCACGCGATTCAGCGGGCCATGACCGTCTTCCATGCCACCGATCTGTTCTATGCCATGCGCCGGGCCGCCATGGTTGGACGCTACCATTGGCGCCAGTCGATCGAGCCGTACAGCCAGCTGTATCGCAAGGTGGTGCTCGCCAAGAGCAAGTCGCACACCTACGCTGTTGCGCGATGACCTGTACGACATGGGCCGTTTCCCGCAAAATATTGTAGGGACCGGCCCGGTACGCTCTCAAGGACAAGGATGTTAGCCATGACCGGTCTTTTTTCCCTCGGATCGCCGTCGGCACTCGGCGCAGGGACGCCGCAGAATACCGCAGGCGCAGGGTGGAGCGCCTCGCAAGCGCAGGTCGCCGCTGAGCATCCTGGCCAGGACCCGGGTCAGCGCCACTGGCGGGAGCGCTTGGCGTCACACCGTTGGCACGATGCAGTATGGATGGGCCAGCGTCGTCGCGAGGATCCGCTCCACTACCCCCTGGCGATCTACCGTCTCGATCCGCAGGCCTGGCGGCACGACACGCAAGGCGGGCCGCTGGGCTGGCAAGACCTGGCCGCCCAGTTGGTGCCCTATGTGGCCGATCTGGGCTTCACCCACGTCGAGGTCAAGCACGTCGCCGAATCGGATGCCGGGGCGGCCTTTGCGCGCTTCGTCGATGAGTGTCATGTGGGCGGTCTCGGCGTGATCGTCGAATGGCCGCTGGCCTTTCCGCAAGCGGGGCTGGCCGAACCGACGTCACTCGATCTGGCCCGTGGCTGGCTCGAGTTTCTGCATATCGATGGGCTGCGGCTCAAGCCGGAACCGCCGGACAGCGACGGTGCGGCACTCGGTCGCTTCATGGATGGTCTGGTGGCGCATGTCCCGGATGTGCTGCTGTTCGTCGATGAACACGATGCCGAGGTGGCACCAACCACGGCACGCGCTCTGGCACTCAATACGCACTGGTCGCACGCTACCCAGGCCTACCTGAGCCAGCCGCCGGCGGTGCGTGGCCACCACCACCATCGCCTGGTCGAAGGCTTGGCCAGCGCCTTCGAGTCGCATTTCGTGCTGCCGCTGATCGATGAGCAGTCCGACGAAGGTGACGCGACCTGGCTGGGACGCATGGCCGGCGATACCTGGCAGCGCTTCGCCAACCTCAGGGCCGGGCTCGGCTTCATGTGGGCGCATCCCGGCAAGAAGCTGGTCGGCATGGGCACCGAGTTCGCGCATGGCCACGCCTGGCGTCCGGCCGGCGAGCTCGACTGGTCGCTGCTCGACAATCCCTGCCACGGCGGCATGCTGCGTCTGGTCGCCGATCTTAATCGGCTCTACGGCAACGAACCGGCACTCCATCATTTCGACTGCCAGCCGGAAGGCTTCGCCTGGGTGGTGGGTGACGATGCCACTAACAGCGTGATCGCCTTTCTACGCTACGGGCCCGAGGGAACAGCCCCGTTGCTGGCGATCTCCAACTTCACGCCCACTGTCCTGACGGGCTATCGGCTGGGCGTGCCGGCGCTGGGGACCTGGTACGAAGCACTCAACACCGACAGCACATTCTACGGCGGCTCGAACGTCGGCAACGCGCCTGGCGTCAGGGCACAGCTGGTGCCCAGCCATGGCCATCCGGCCTCGCTGGAGCTGACCTTGCCGCCGCTTGCCACATTGCTACTCAGACAGGGGGACTGGCCGGCATGACAGACGAGACACGACAGGCCCCATTCACGCCGACCTACGGCGCCCAGCTGATCGATGCCGAACGCACCCGCTTCGTTTTATGGGCGCCCAGCGCCCATGCGGTGAATGTCGAGGTGGAAGGACAACCCGGCCTGCCAATGCAGGCGACCACCGAGGGTCATTACGAGGCCGAAGTCGCCTGCGGCCATGGGGCGCGCTACCGTTATCGCGTGTTCAGGGCCGGCGACGAGCAGGGCACGCTGGTGCCCGATCCCGCCTCGCGGGCCCAGGACGGCGACATCGACGGCCCCAGCCTGGTCATCGACCCCCAGCGCTATCAGTGGCGCCACAACGAGTGGCAAGGACGCCCGTGGCACGAAACGGTGCTCTACGAGTTGCACATCGGCACCTTGGGTGGCTTCGACGGCGTGCGCGAGAAGCTGGCTTACCTGGCCGAGCTGGGCGTCACGGCCATCGAGCTGATGCCCGTCTCGGAATTTCCCGGCGGGCGCAACTGGGGCTACGATGGCGTGCTGCCGTATGCCGTGGAGGCCTCCTACGGCAGCCCCGATGCCATGAAGGCGCTGATCGACGAGGCCCATGCCCACGGGCTGATGGTCTTTCTCGATGTGGTCTACAACCATTTCGGGCCCGACGGCAATTATCTGGCGACCTACGCCGATACCTTCTTTCGCGATGACCTGCAGACGCCCTGGGGGCCGTCGATTGATTTCCGTGGCCCACAGGTGCGTCGCTATTTCATCGACAACGCGCTGATGTGGCTGCAGGAATATCGCCTCGACGGGCTGCGCTTCGACGCCGTGCATGCCATCAGCGAGCGCGATTTTCTGGTCGAGATGGCCCGCGAGATTCGTCGCCATGTCGATCCCCAGCGCCACGTCCACCTGGTGCTCGAGAACGAGGGCAACAACGCCAGCCTGCTCGATGCCGACCACTACACCGCCCAGTGGAGCGACGACTGGCACAACGTCATGCATGTGCTGCTCACCGACGAGCACGAGGGCTACTATGCGGATTTCGTCGAGGACGCCACCGCCAAGCTGGTGCGCTGCCTGAGTGAGGGCTTCATCTATCAGGGCGAACATTCGCGGCATGGCCATGTACGTGGCGAGCCCAGTGCACACCTGCCGACCAGCGCCTTCGTCATCTTTCTGCAGAACCACGACCAGACCGGCAACCGGGCCCTCGGCGAACGCCTCAGCCTGCTGGCCGACCCTGATGCACTGATCGCCGCCACTGTACTGCTGCTGCTGTCGCCGATGATGCCGTTGCTGTTCATGGGCGAGGAGTGGGGCTCGACACGGCCCTTTCTGTTCTTCACCGAACATCGCGACGCACTGGCCGAGGCGGTACGCGAAGGGCGCCGCGCCGAGTTCGCCGATTTCAGCGCCTTCCGCGACGAGGCCACACGCAACCGCATACCCGACCCCAACGCGCTCCAGACCTTCGAGGATTCGATCCCCGACTACGAGCTGCGAGAAACCCCGCCGCACGGCGACTGGCTGGCGCGCACCCGAACCCTGCTCAGCCTGCGCCACCAGCACATCGTGCCGCACCTGCCCGGGACAAAGTCCCTGGGCGCCGAGGCACTGGGCGACAAGGCCGTCGTGGCTCGCTGGCAACTGGGCGACGGCAGCCGGCTGACCATTGCCCTCAACCTCAGCGGTAAGGAGGTCGCGGCGGGTGGCCTCGTCAGGGGGCGGTGCCTGTTCGCATCGCATCGGGGCCTTGAAAGCGCCGCGCAGGAAGGACGCCTGATGCGCCATGGCGCCGCGGCCTGGCTGGATACCGAGGATACACACGAGGTCACTGCATGAGCGATGATCGACTCAGAGCACTTGCCGACGCCGCTGGAATACTCGTCGAGTGGGAGAACAGCGACAGCGAGCGCTGCGAGCTATCGCCGGAGACCCAGCGCACCCTGCTCGGCGTGCTGGGCTTTCCCGCCACCGACGCAGCGGCGATCGAGGCCAGCCTGGCGCGCCTTTCCCAACGGGTCAGCCCTGCCGACCCTGCGCAATGGCCGCCGCTGATCACCGCCGATTGCGACGTGCCGGTAACGCTGCCCGGTCCGTTGCCCCGGGGTACGGCCTTCGTGTTGTCGCTGGAGAGCGGCGAGCAGCAGCGGGGGGAGCTGGAGAAGGACGGGCGGCTGCCGGCCATCGGCGAGACGGGCTATCACCGTTTGCAGATCGCCGGTACCGAACTGAGCGTGGCTGTCGCACCGCAGCAGTGTTTCAGCCCAGCGGATGCCAGTGGTCAGCCGCAACCCCGGCTATGGGGCATGGCCGTGCAGCTCTACGCGCTGCGTCGCCCGGGGGACGGGGGCATCGGCGATACCCTGGCGCTGGAACAGTTTGCCCGCCGGGCGGCAGAGCAGGGCGCCGCCACGCTGGCGATCAGCCCGACCCATGCCATGTTCAGTGCCGACCCCGAGCGCTACAGCCCCTATTCGCCGTCCAGCCGCCTGCTCGCCAACGCACTGTATGGCGCACCCGAGCGGCTATTGGGCGAGCAGGCCGTGGCCAAGGCCACTGCGGCCTGCGGGCTGGACGACGAGCTGCGCCGCCTGGAAGCCGACGACGAACTCGACTGGCCCGCCGCCGGGCGCGCCAAGCTGAGCTGGCTGCGCCGGCTCTACGACGATTTAATGACGCGTGACGATAACGAGGCGGCCGAGTTGCGCCGGCAACTGGACGCGTTCCGCGAGGCGGGTGGCGAGACGCTCGAGGAGCATTGTCGTTTCGAGGCCCTGCAGGCCGTACGCGGGGCCGGCTACTGGCGGGACTGGCCGGCAGCGCTGCAGGATCCGGCCAGTTCCGAGGTGGTGCGCTTCGCCGAGGAAAACGCCCATGAGGTAGGCTTTCACGCCTTTCTGCAGTGGCAGGTGACGCAAGGGCTGACCCAGGCCCAGGCCATGGCACGCGACGCCGGGATGCCGATCGGCCTGATCGCCGATCTGGCGGTCGGTGCCGACGATGCCGGCAGCCAGTCGTGGAGCCGCCAGGGCGAGATGCTCGAAGGCGTTTCGATCGGCGCGCCACCCGATACCTTCAATGTGCATGGCCAGGACTGGGGGCTGGCGGCCTTCTCGCCGCACGGCCTGGTGCGTTCCGGCTTCCGTACCTTCATCGACATGCTGCGTGCCAGCTTCCGGCATGCCGGCGGGCTGCGCATCGATCATATCCTCGGCCTGATGCGCTTGTGGCTGGTGCCGCATGGCGCCTCGCCCCAGCAAGGCGGCTACGTAAGCTACCCGCTGGATGACCTGCTGAGACTGGTGGCACTGGAATCCTGGCGACATCGCGGCATCGTCATCGGCGAGGACCTGGGGACCGTGGCGCCGGGGTTTCGCGACAAGCTGGCCGAGCGCGGCATCCTCGGCATGCAGGTGCTGTGGTTCGAGCAGGATGACGACGATAACTTCCTGCCGGCCAGGCAGTGGTCGAATGCGGCGATGGCGACCACCTCGACCCACGACCTGCCCACCGTGGCCGGCTGGTGGGCCGGGCGCGATATCGACTGGCGCAGCCAACTGGGGCTGCTCGGCGAGGATCAGGATGCCGACAGCGAGCGCCTGGCACGCAGCGAGGCGCGGGCCCGACTGGCCGGCACCCTGGATCTGCTCGGCGATGCGACGCCCCGGCCTGCGACGTTGCAGGCATCGGACCTGTCGGCCTCGCAGGTGCTGGATGCCTGCGCCGGGCATATCGGGCGCACCTCGTCGCCGCTGGCAATCCTGCCGGTGGAAGACGTGCTGGGACTCGAGGAGCAGGCCAACCTGCCCGGAACGCTGGACGAACACCCCAACTGGCGGCGGCGCTGGATGGCCGAAGCCGATGCGTTATTGACGCCTGACGAGGTGCGCCATCGCCTCGGCGAACTGCAGCGCGCCCGAGACATTTCGCGACAGGTCGCAAACGCGCCTCTGGAGCCCAATTCATGAAGGACATTCGCGCGACCGTGCGACTGCAGTTTCATGCCGGTTTTACCCTCGACGATGCGATACCGTGGGTCGATTATTTTGCCGATCTTGGGGTGAGCCATGTCTATGCCTCGCCGCTATTGGCCTCGCGGGCCGGCTCGACACATGGCTACGACGGTATTGATCCGACCCGCATCGATCCCGAGCTTGGCGGCGAGGCGGCGCTCGAACGGCTGGTGACGCGCCTGCGTGCGCGGGGCATGGGGCTGATCCTGGATATCGTGCCCAATCATGTGGCGGTGGGCGGTTCGGAAAACCCCTGGTGGCAGGAGGTGCTGGCCTGGGGGCGCGAGAGCCCGTACGCCGATTTCTTCGACATCGACTGGCACTCGCCCGACCCGTTGCTCAAGGGGCGCCTGCTAGTGCCGTTTCTGGGCGCGCCCTACGACGAGGTGCTGACCTCCGGCCTGCTCACGCTGGAGTACGTGCCCGAATCGGCGAGTTTCACGCTCGCATATCACGAGCATCGCTTCCCCATCGATCCGCGCCGTTACGGCGATATCCTGCGCCACGCCGAGCATCAGGAACTCCACGATCTGGCGGCGCAGTTTGACGGTTTGCAGACGCGCCGTGATGCCTATACCGGCGTCGACGAGCTGCGTCATCAGCTGCGCGATGCCCTCGAGGATGCGTCGGCCCGGGCCGCGCTGGCTCAGGCGCTGGAGCGCTTCGCCGGTGACGCTTCGAACGGGGCGGGGCGGCTGCATGCGCTGATCGAGCACCAGAACTACCGGTTGGCCTGGTGGCGCACGGCTTCCGACGAGATCAACTGGCGACGCTTCTTCGATATCACCGAACTCGGTGGCCTGCGCGTCGAGCTGCCCGAGGTCTTCGAAGCGACGCATACCTTGATCCTGCAGCTCGTCGAGGCGGGGTGGGTGGACGGCCTGCGTGTCGACCATGTCGACGGCCTGGCCGATCCGCGCGGCTACTGTCTGCGCCTGCGCGAAAGGCTCGATGCCCTGCAGGACCGGCGACCGCCGGACGTGCCTGGCAGAGTCGCGCTGTATATCGAGAAGATCCTCGCCGAAGGTGAGCGCCTGCATACCGACTGGGGTGTCGACGGCACCACCGGCTACGAGTTCATGAACGAGGTGTCGGGCGTTCAACACGACCCTGCCGGTGCGCCTTCTCTGCGTGGGCTGTGGCGCGAGGTGAGCGGCCGCGAGGATGACTTCCTGGCCGAGGTGCACCAGGCGCGGGGCGAAATGCTCGACAGTGTGCTGGCCAGCGAATTCGAGGCCTGCGGTCTGGCGCTGCACCGGGTGGCGCGGGCCCGTCGCGAGACCCGCGACGTCACCCTGGGGGCGATCAAGCGCGCGCTGAAAGCGCTGATCGTGCACTTCCCGGTCTATCGCACCTATGCCGACGAACAGGGCCGTCCCGCGCAGGATGAGCCATTCTTCCAGCAGGCGCTGGCCGGGGCCCGCGACGACCTGAACCCGCCCGATGTAGCGGTACTCGAGCGGCTGGAGCGCTGGCTGGGAGGTGAAGCGCCCAACGATTGCCAGAATAATGAAGAGCGGGCTCTGCGCCAGCGCGCGATCACCCGCTTTCAGCAACTGACCTCGCCGGTGGCTGCCAAGGCCGTGGAAGATACCGCCGGCTACCGCAGCGCGGTGCTTATCTCGCGCAACGACGTGGGCTTCGATCCGCAGAATCTATGCATCGACCCGGCGGAATTTCATGCCGCCAGCGCGTTTCGTCAGCGCCATTTTCCGCATTCGCTGGTGACCACGGCGACCCACGACCACAAGCGTGGCGAGGATGTGCGTGCGCGTCTGGCGGCGTTGAGCGAGAACGGCGAGCTGTTTGCCAGGCGCGTCCGCGAGTGGCGTACCCAGGCCGATTCTCTGCGCCGCGAGGTGGCCAGCGGCATGGCGCCGTCGCCGGGTGACGAGCTGATCCTCTATCAGGTGCTGCTTGGCGCCTGGTCGCCGTCGCTCGATCCGGACGATGACGAGGCCCTGCGCGAGTTCACCGAACGTCTCGCCCAGTGGCAGCAGAAGGCGTTGCGCGAGGCCAAGCTGCGCAGCCACTGGCTGTGGCCCGACGAGGCCTACGAAGAGGCCTGTCGCGCCTTTCTGGAGGGGCTGCTTGGCGACCCGGCACGCCGCGATGCATTGATGGCCGCGGCCCGTGAGCTGGACCTGCCCGGGGCTCTCAATGGCCTGGCGCAGGTCACGCTGCGCATGATGGCCCCCGGGGTGCCCGATCTCTATCAGGGCACCGAATACTGGGACTTCAGCCTCGTCGACCCCGACAACCGGCGGCCCGTCGACTACGCGGCGCGGCGTGCATCGCTGGACCGGGGCGAATCACCGGCCGAGGCCTTGGCACACTGGCGCGACGGTCACGTCAAGCAGGCCGTCATTCACCGTCTGCTCAAGCTCCGCGACAGCCATCCTGGCCTGTTTGCCGAAGGCGACTACCAGCCGCTGCACGTCATAGGCGATCAGGCGAACCATGTGCTGGGCTTCATGCGCCAGCATGCCGGACAGGCCGTGCTGGTCGTGGTGCCGCGACAGCCTGCAAACCTGCTGAAAGCGGCTACGCTACCCCATATACCGGCAGAAAACTGGGGCGATACCCAACTGCAGGTAACCTCGGCGATACAGGGAGAGTGGCGCGATGTGCTGTCAAATGCCTCGCTGCGACTAAGCGAAGGGGCGCTTCCGGTCAGCGAACTGTTGGGAGCCTTCCCGGTCGCAGTGCTGGCTCGAGACGATGCGTGACGAATACCGCTAGTCAGGAACGAACAAACGACAGAGCGTTGGAAAGCGTTAAGGGAGCTAGAGGATGGCAGACGACGAGCTGAGGGTACGCCAACTGGCCTACCGCATCTGGGAATCGGAGGGGCGTCCCGAGGGGCAGGAGCAACGTCACTGGGAAATGGCGCGCAAGATCGTGACCGCCGAGCGCGAGTCGGGCCGTGACGTGCATCCCGGTGACGCGTACCCCGACATTGAGGTCGAATCCGACGCGCAGGATTCGGATCTGCCGGTGCGCGAGGATGAACTCGGCGTGGACCAGGATGAGCTCGGATCGGGAGCGTCCGGGGCTGCGTCTCCAGGCACGGACCCGGAACAGCAGGCCTTGACCGACGAGGCGCTCGATCGCAACCTGGGCCGCGACCGGGAGGACGTGCCGGTTACCCAGAGCGATGCGCCGAGTGCCGCAACGCCACTGCCCGAGGAATCCGCCACGGTGAAGCGCGCTCGCAAGCCGCGGCGCACCGAAGACAGCGTGACCACGCCCAACGCTACCGACACCTCCACGCCGGGCAGGAGCGCGACCACGCGCTCACAGGCCACTCGTTCGCGGACCGGAGCGGGCAAAGCAAAGGCCAAGACAACCGGGGCGACGACAACCACCAAGGCCAAGGCGAGCAGCAAGGGCTCGGTCGAAAAATCGACCCAGACGCGTTCGACCACCGCCGGCAAGAATGACCAGACTGCAAAGAACACCAAGGCCAGTGACACGCCGCGCAAGCCCAAGAAGTGACACTGGCAAGGCCAAACCCTGCGCCAAGGATATGTTGCATGACGACCAAGGAAGCGCCGCAGAACGAGGAATCCTCGACCAACAACGAGCCGCCGCTGGTCAGGAACCGGTCGCGGGTGCATGAGGGGCTGCCCTTTCCGCTGGGGGCGATCTGGGATGGACTCGGCGTCAACTTTGCGCTGTTTTCGGCCAACGCTACCAAGGTGGAACTGTGCCTGTTCGATGCCGAGGGCGAGCACGAGATCGAGCGCATCGAACTGCCCGAGTATACCGACGAGGTGTGGCACGGCTACCTGCCGGATGCCCGGCCGGGCCAGCTCTATGGTTACCGGGTGCACGGCCCCTACGCTCCCGAAGAAGGCCACCGTTTCAATCCCAACAAGCTGCTGCTCGACCCTTACGCCCGACAGATCGTCGGCGAACTGACCTGGGACGAGGCGCTGTTCGGTTACACCATCGGCCACCCCGACGCGGACCTGAGCTTCGACGAGCGCGACAGCGCGCCATTCATGCCGCGCTGTCGCGTCGTCGATCCGGCCTTCACCTGGGGGCGCTCGCAACGCATCCAGATGCCCTGGGACCGCACGATCCTCTACGAGACCCATGTGCGCGGCTACACCATGCGCCATCCGGCGGTGCCTGAGACGCAGCGTGGCACGTTCTCGGGGCTGATGGTCAACGAAGTGATCGACCATATTCGCTCGCTCGGGGTGTCGTCGGTGGAGCTGATGCCGGTCCATGCCTTCGTTCAGGACCAGCACCTGCTGGAACATGGACTGCGCAACTACTGGGGCTACAACACGCTGGGCTTCTTCGCCCCGCACTCAAGCTACCTGGCCGGCGACAGTATCAACGAATTCAAGGAGATGGTGGCGCGTTTCCATGCCGCCGATCTGGAGGTGATCCTCGACGTGGTCTACAACCACACCGCGGAAGGCAATGAACTCGGCCCGACGCTCTCCCTCAAGGGTATCGACAACGCCTCCTACTACCGGCTGATGCCGGACGACCTGCGTTACTACATCGACGACACCGGCACCGGCAACACCGTCAATCTCAGCCACTCGCGGGTGCTGCAGATGGTCACCGACTCGCTGCGCTACTGGGCCACCGAGATGCGCGTCGACGGGTTCCGTTTCGACCTGGCGACCATCCTCGGCCGCGAGCCGCATGGCTTTGACGAGGGCGGGGGCTTTCTCGATTCCTGCCGTCAGGACCCGGTATTAAGCCAGGTCAAGCTGATTGCCGAGCCCTGGGACTGCGGGCCCGGCGGCTATCAGGTCGGTGGTTTCCCGCCCGGCTGGGCGGAGTGGAACGATCGCTACCGCGACACCACGCGCGCCTTCTGGCGCGGCGACGAAGGCCAACTGGCCGAGCTCGCCACGCGGTTGATGGCCTCGGCGGACTTCTTCGATCGCCGCGGGCGGCGTCCGTTTGCCTCGGTCAATTTCGTCACCGCCCACGATGGCTACACGCTGCATGACCTGGTCTCCTATGACGACAAGCACAACGAGGCGAATGGCGAAGACAACAACGACGGTCACGACAACAACCTGTCGTGGAACCATGGTGTCGAGGGGCCGACCGACGATCCGGATATTCACGAGTTGCGTCTGCGCCAGATCCGCAACTTCTTCGCCACGCTGATGTTCTCCCAGGGCACGCCGATGATGCTCGCCGGCGACGAGATGCTGCGTACCCAGGGGGGCAACAACAACGCCTATTGCCAGGACAACGAGATCAGCTGGCTGGACTGGAACCTGAGCGGCGATGCCCAGTCGATGATCGACTATCTGCGTCATATCATCACCCTGCGCCATCGTTATCCGATCCTGCGCCGTGGGCGTTTTCTGAGCGGCGATTACAACGAGGAACTGGGGCTCAAGGAGGTCACCTGGCTGACGCCTGACGGCGAACGAAATGGATGTCGAGCGCTGGGAGGACGCCGAGACGCGCAGCCTGGGCGTGATGCTCGATGGACGCGCCCGGCCCAGCGGCATTCGCCGTGCCGGAGCCGATGTGACCCTGCTGCTGCTGCTCAACGCGCATCCCGAGGCGATGACCTTCCAGTTGCCCGAAGTGCCGCGCGGCAGCGGCTGGATGTGCCGGCTGGATACGGCCATGGCCCTCGAGGAGACCGTCTGCCGACGCGCCTTCGGCGACGGCCATCGCCTGATGGGACGCTCGCTGGCGCTGCTGGAGCTGGTGCAGGATTCCCCGGCGACCTAGTTCGGCAAGGCGTCGCGCGGGCGGCCCGCACGGCGTCGATGCACAGATTGCAACTCCGCCCCAAGGACGGAAGGAGACGCCAATGACTACGAATTCAGCCCCGCATCTGGCCCCGGAGGCGGCCGCTGGGCCCTCTCGGCGCGATGAAGGTGCCTTGACGGCGGCGCAAGCGCCACGCATTGCCATCGAATCCGTTCAGCCCTCGCTCGAACTGGGACGCTTTGCCGCCAAGGCGATTGTCGGAGAGCCGGTCGACGTCTCCGCGGTGATTTTCGCCGATGGTCACGATGTGCTGACCGCCGCCGTGTCCTGGTGCGACGATCAGGACCGGTGCCGGCGCGAACCGATGCACCTGGTGCGACCGCTGGGCAAGGACATCTGGGAAGCGCGCTTCACGCCCCAGCGTGTCGGCCGGCACACCTTCGCGATCGAGGCGTGGTGGGATGTGTTCGGCACCTACCGCGACGAGCTGTTCAAGAAGCATCAGGCCGGTGTCCCCGTGGAACTCGAGCTCGAGGAGGGCCGACGGCTGGTTGCGGCCGCCGCCGAGCGTTCGCAAGGGGAGCTGCGCGAGGCGCTGGACAACGTGCTCGAGCGCTTCCAGGCGTGTGGCAGCGAGGGCGAGCAGGTCGGCGTCCTGCTCGATGCCCGGACCGCCCACTGGATGCACGTTGCCGACGCACGGCCGCATCTGACGCGCAGCGAAGCGGTCTATCCGCTCGAGGTGGAGCGTCGGGCGGCCCAGTTCGCCAGCTGGTACGAGCTGTTTCCGCGCTCGGAAACCGACGATCCCCGGCGTCACGGTACGTTCAACGATGTTCACAAGCGCTTGCCGATGATTCGCGACATGGGCTTCGACGTGCTCTATTTTCCGCCGATCCACCCGGTGGGTCGCGCCCATCGCAAGGGCCGCAACAACACGCTCCAGGCCGGTCCGGACGATCCCGGCAGTCCCTACGCCATCGGCAGCGAGGAGGGCGGACATGAAGCGATTCATCCCGAACTGGGTAGCCGAGAGGATTTCCGCAATCTGGTGCGCGCTGCCGCCGATCACGGTCTGGAAATCGCACTGGATTTCGCCATCCAGTGCTCGCCGGACCACCCCTGGCTCGAGGCGCATCCCGGGTGGTTCTCCTGGCGCCCGGACGGCTCGATCCGCTATGCGGAAAATCCCGCCCAAGAAATATCAGGACATCGTCAATGTCGATTTCTATGCCGAGGACGCGATCCCGTCGCTCTGGCTGGCGCTGCGCGACGTGGTGCAGGGCTGGGTGGACGAAGGGGTCAAGATCTTTCGCGTCGACAACCCGCACACCAAGCCATTGCCGTTCTGGGAGTGGCTGATCGCCGACATTCGCGGGCGCGACCCGGACGTGCTGTTCCTGGCCGAGGCCTTCACCCGGCCGGCGATGATGAAGCGGCTGGGCAAGATCGGCTTCAACATGAGCTACACCTATTTCACCTGGCGCAACACCAAGGCCGAGCTGAGCGAGTACCTGACCGAGCTCAACGAGTCGCCGATGCGCGAGTGCTATCGGCCCAATTTCTTCGTCAACACGCCGGACATCAACCCTTACTTCCTGCAGTCCTCGGGGCGCCCCGGATTCCTGATCCGTGCCGCGCTGGCGACCATGGGTTCGGGGCTGTGGGGCATGTACTCCGGCTTCGAGCTGTGCGAGGGCGAGCCGGTGCCGGGCAAGGAGGAATATCTCGACTCGGAAAAGTACCAGATCAAGCCGCGCGACTATACCGCGCCCGGCAACATCACCTACGAGATTACTCAACTCAACCGCATCCGCCGCGAGAATCCGGCGCTGCAGACCCATCTGGGAGTCGCGCTTCTATCCGGTCGACAACGAGCGCCTGCTGTATTTCGGCAAGCGCACCGACGACTTGGGCAATTTCGTGCTGGTGGCGATCAATCTCGATCCGTTCGAGGCCCAGGAAGGAGTCTTCGAACTGCCGCTATGGGAGTTCGGGTTGCCCGACGATGCGGCGCTGCATGTGGAAGACTTGATGTCCGGTCATCGCTGGACATGGCATGGCAAGTGGCAGTCGATGCGACTGGAGCCGTGGCATTTGCCGTTCGCCATCTGGCGCATCCATCCGGTGCGCTGATCAAGCAAGGAGGAAAGCACCATGATGGATGCCAGCAGCGAGTCGCACGCCGTCGAGGCCATCGATTTTCTCGACGATCCGCTATGGTACAAGGACGCCGTCATTTACCAGGTGCACGTCAAGTCGTTCTTCGATGCCAATGACGATGGGATCGGCGACTTCAAGGGGTTGATCGACAAGCTCGACTACATCGTCAGCCTCGGGGTGAATACCATCTGGATATTGCCGTTCTATCCCTCGCCGCGGCGCGATGACGGCTACGATATCGCCGAGTACACCGGCGTCAGTCCCGACTACGGCACCCTCGAGGACGCCCAGCGCTTCATCGAGGAGGCGCACCAGCGCGGTCTGCGGGTGATCACCGAACTGGTCATCAACCATACCTCGGACCAGCACGAATGGTTCCAGCGCGCCCGCCGCGCGCCGCCGGGCTCGCCCGAGCGCGATTTCTACGTGTGGTCGGACAGCGATCAGGCGTATCCCGGCACGCGAATCATCTTTCTCGACACCGAGTCATCCAACTGGACCTGGGACCCGGTGGCGGGCGCCTACTTCTGGCACCGCTTCTATTCCCATCAGCCGGATCTCAACTTCGACAATCCGCAGGTGCTCGATGAAGTGCTCAAGGTCATGGAGTACTGGCTGGACATGGGGGTCGACGGTCTGCGCCTGGACGCGATCCCCTACCTGATCGAGCGCGAGGGCACCAACAACGAGAACCTGCCCGAGACGCATGAGGTACTCAAGAAGATCCGCGCGGTGATCGACGAGCGTTATCCCGACCGCATGCTGCTGGCCGAGGCCAACCAGTGGCCGGAGGACACGCGGCCCTACTTCGGTGGGGATGAAAGTGGCTATGGCGACGAATGCCACATGGCATTCCACTTTCCGTTGATGCCGCGCATGTACATGGCGCTGGCCCAGGAAGACCGCTTCCCGATCACCGATATTCTGCGCCAGACGCCGGAGATTCCGGCTAACTGCCAGTGGGCGATCTTCCTGCGCAACCACGACGAGCTGACGCTCGAGATGGTCACCGACAAGGAGCGTGACTATCTCTGGAACCACTACGCCGCCGACCGCCGCGCGCGTATCAATCTGGGCATCCGACGTCGCCTGGCGCCACTGCTCGAACGCGATCGGCGTCGCGTCGAGCTGCTCAACAGCCTGCTGCTGTCGATGCCGGGCACGCCGGTGCTCTACTACGGCGACGAGATCGGCATGGGTGACAACATCTACCTGGGCGATCGTGACGGCGTACGCACACCGATGCAGTGGTCGATGGATCGCAACGGCGGCTTCTCGCGGGCCGATCCGGCCAAGCTGGTGCTGCCGGCGATCATGGATCCGCTGTACGGCTTCCAGTCGGTCAACGTCGAGGCCCAGACCCGCGATCCGCATTCGCTGCTCAACAGCATGCGCCGGCTGCTTGCGGTGCGCAGCCAGCATCGCGTGTTCAGCCGCGGCACCATGCGCCCGCTGTATCCCAGCAATCGTCATATTCTGGCGTACCTGCGCGAGCTGGTACTGGACAATGGCGAAACCGAGGTGCTGCTGTGCGTGGCCAACGTGGCGCGCAACGCCCAGGCGGTGGAACTCGACCTGTCGGCCTTTGCCGGCCAGGTCCCGGTGGAGATGGTCGGTGGCAGCGCCTTCCCGCCGATCGGCAAGCTATCTTATCTGCTGACGTTGCCCCCCTACGGCTTCTACTGGTTCCTGCTGGCACCCGAGACCGCGATGCCCGAATGGCATGTGCCGGCGCCCGAACCAATGCCGGATTATGTCACGCTGATAATCAAGCGGCATCTGGAGGAGATCCTCGACGCGCCATCTCGCAGCATGCTCGAGAACGAGGCGCTACCCAAGTACCTGCCCAAACGGCGCTGGTTTGCCGCCAAGCAGTCACGTATCGACCGGGTGAATATCCTGTATGGCGTGCGCATCGAGGACGCTCAGCACAGCATGCTGCTCAGCGAACTCGAGATCGAGCACTCCCAGGGCCGCGAACGCTACCTGCTGCCGCTGGGCTTCCTCGGTGAAGATGACCGCAGCGGGGCCATGGCTCAGCAGCTGGCCCTGGCACGGGTGCGGCGTGGGCGCGATGTGGGGCTATTGACCGATGCCCTGGGACTGGATGCCTTTGCCTTGCGCATTCTCGATCTGTTGCGTGACGGGGCGAGCCTGTCTTGCGACGGTGGCGAGATTCGCTTCCTGCCGACGCCGGCGTTAAGCGAGCTTGAGCTGCCCGAGGACGTCGACGTCTCCCACAATAACGTCGAGCAGTCCAACAGCTCGGTCATCATCGGCCATCAAGTGGTGCTCAAGCTGTTCCGCCGGCTGGAGCCGGGAGTGCATCCCGAAGCCGAGATCGGCCGCTATCTGAGCGAGCACGGCTTCGCGCATGTGCCGCCGTTGTACGGCGAGGTGGCGCGTCGCAACGCCGACGGCGAGTCGCAGACCCTGATGCTGGTTCAAGGCTTCATCGCCAACCAGGGCGATGCCTGGTCGTGGACGCGCAACGCGCTCGAACGGGCAATTCGCGAGGTGAGCGAGGAGAGCGAAGCCAGTGTCGAGGAGGGTGGTTACAGTGCTCTCGACGAACTCGAGGAGTTCGCCGCGACCCTGGGGCAACGCCTTGGCGAGCTGCATCAGGTACTGGCCCTGGCGAGCGACAACCGCGACTTTGCACCGGAGCAGGCCGGCGACGCCCATGTCGCAGCCTGGTCACAGCGTATCCGTGCGCAGATCGAGAAGGCGCTCGATCTGGTGGCGCACCATCAGGGCAACGTCATTGCAGCCGATCAGAGCCTGGTCGACCGAGTGCTGGCCGAGCGCGATGCCTTGCTGTCCGCCGTCGAGCCATTGGCTCAACAGGCCAAGGGCAGCCTGCTCACCCGCATCCATGGCGACCTGCATCTCGGTCAGGTACTGGTAGCCCATGATGATGCCTACATCATCGACTTCGAAGGTGAGCCTGCCCGCTCGTTGGCAGAGCGGCGTATCAAGGATTGCCCGCTGCGGGATGTCGCCGGCATGCTGCGCTCCTTCGACTATGCCGGCGCCAAGCTGGACGAAGCCGCTGTCGGCAAGCCCGGCGACGAGATTGCCACCGAGGTGGCCCACGAGGTGGCCGAGCGCTACCTGCTGGCCAGCCGGGGTGCCTTCCTTGACGCCTATTGGCAGAGCGCTGCCGATATTGCGCATCGCTGGGCCTCCCCGGAAGGCGCTAGTGCCGCGCTGGATTTGTTTGTGCTGGAAAAGACGGTCTACGAGATCGCCTACGAAGCTGCCAATCGCCCCGCCTGGTTGGGCGTGCCGCTGCGCGGCCTGGCAGCCATCGTCGATCAACTATCCATGTCGACCAACTATCCATGAGAGGCGCCCCATGACTGATCTGAACGTCAACTCCGTCAAGGACGATGCCCTCTGGCTGCCTCCCGATGACGCCGAAGCGCTGGCCCGTGGTACGCACGGAGACCCGTTTGCGGTACTGGGCGTCCACGCCTGTGGCGAGGGGGATACGGAAACCTGCCTGCTGCGGGTTTACCTGCCCGGCGCATTGGGTGTGGATGTGCTCGATCGCGATACCGGTCAGCGGCGTTGCAGCCTGACCGGTATCCAGATTCCGGGCTTGTTCGCAGGCAGGTTGCCACATGTCGCTCCGTACACGCTGCGCATTCGTTGGCCAAGTGGCGAGCAGCAAAGCGAAGATCCCTATTCTTTCGATCTGCTGCTCGGCGAGATGGACCTGTACCTGATCGGCGAGGGTAATCACCGTAATCTGGGGCACTGTCTGGGTGCCCAGCCGATGGTCATCGACGGCGTGGCCGGCGTGCGCTTCGCCGTCTGGGCGCCCAATGCCCGGCGCGTCTCGGTGGTGGGGAAGTTCAATGCCTGGGATGGTCGTCGCCACCTGATGCGCCTGCGCCATCCCACCGGAGTCTGGGAGCTATTCCTGCCCCGCCTGGAGCCGGGTGAGTCCTACAAGTACGAAATTCTCGATGCCCACGGCGCCATTGCGCTCAAGGCCGACCCGGTGGCGCTGGCCACCGAGACGCCGCCGCACACGGCCTCGGTGGTTGCCGATACCACGCCGTTCACCTGGCACGACGCCGAGTGGGTCGCCCAGCGCGGCGCGCGCCAGGCACCCGACCAGCCAATCTCCGCCTACGAAGTGCATGCGGCCTCATGGCGCAAGCATGGCGGGCATGACGGGGTCAGCTACAGCTGGCGCGACCTGGCCGAGCACTTGATTCCCTATGTGCTCGAGATGGGCTTCACCCATGTCGAACTGTTGCCGATCATGGAGCACCCCTTCGGCGGCTCCTGGGGCTATCAGCCTTTGGGCCAGTTCGCGCCCAGTGGACGCTTCGGCAAGCCCCAGGACTTTGCCTACTTCGTCGATGCCTGCCACCAGGCCGGACTGGGCGTGATCCTCGACTGGGTGCCGGCGCACTTTCCTACCGATCCGCATGGGCTGGCGCGTTTCGATGGCACCGCGCTCTACGAGTACGAGCACCCCTACGAGGGCTTCCACCAGGACTGGGAAACCTATATCTACAATCTGGGGCGGCGCGAGGTGCATGGCTTCATGCTGGCTTCGGCACTGCACTGGCTGCGTCATTACCATGTCGACGCGCTGCGCGTCGATGCCGTGGCCTCGATGCTCTATCGCAACTATTCCCGCAACGAGGGCGAATGGATTCCCAATAAGTACGGTGGACAAGAGAATCTCGAGGCGATCGATTTTCTGCGCCACTTGAACGATGTGGTCGCCGAGGAGGTGCCGGGCGCATCGGTAATTGCCGAGGAATCCACCGCCTGGCCCGGGGTCACCCAGCCGACCCGCGACGGCGGCCTGGGCTTTGCCTACAAGTGGAACATGGGTTGGATGCATGACACGCTGGAGTACATCGCCAAGGACCCGGTCTATCGCTCGTATGCCCATAACGAGTTGACCTTTCCGATGGTCTACGCGTTCTCCGAGAAGTACGTGCTGCCCATTTCCCACGACGAGGTGGTGCACGGCAAGGGCTCGCTGATCGGCAAGATGCCCGGTGACGAATGGCAGCAGTTCGCCAACCTGCGCGCCTATCTCTCGACCATGTGGACCCAGCCCGGCAAGAAGCTTCTGTTCATGGGCTGCGAGTTCGGACAGTGGCGCGAATGGAGTCATGACCGCGAACTCGATTGGTCGCTGCTCGACGAGACACACCATGCCGGCATCCAGCGCCTGGTCGGCGATCTCAACCGGCTCTACCAGGCAGAGACACCGCTGCATGAACGCGATACGGAGCCGGAGGGCTTCGCCTGGGTGGTCGGCGACGACAGCACCAATAGCGTATTCGCCTGGCTGCGCTGGGATCTGATCGGTGAGCCGTTGCTGGTGGTGGCCAACATGACGCCGGTGCCGCGTTACGATTATCGGCTCGGCGTACCGACCCTGGGGAATTGGGAGGAGATATTCAATAGCGATGCGCAGCATTACGGCGGAACCAACCTGGGCAACATGGGGCAGATCCAGGCCCTCGACACGCCGCTGCATGGGCAGACGGCCAGTATCTCGCTGACGCTGCCCCCGCTGGGAGTGATCATGCTGCGTACACCGCGATAAATGCCGTCCTGGCCAGGCCTTTTCGCCAGGTGATAGGTCGAAGCCGACACCGATTCGATCGCTAAAGGCGTGCCCCTCGATACGTGCGAGCAACTGCTCGGTGGTCGCTATGGAGGGGCGCGCTCAGTCGACTATCCTGAAAAACCAGTGTCGAAGGCCTGAAAAACCAGTGTCGAAGGATGTCGAGAACGGTTGCAAGGAGAGCCATATGCGTTACGAACTCTATTACTGGCCAACCATTCAGGGGCGTGGCGAATTCGTGCGCCTGGCGCTGGAAGACGCCGGCGCCGATTACGAGGATGTCGGCAACGAGGCGGATGCCGGCATTACCGAGATTTCCGATTACCTGGAAGGGCAGGCGACCGCCAGACCGCCTTTCGCGCCGCCGTTTCTGAAGGCCGGCGAGACCGTCGTCTCGCACGTCGCCAATATTCTGCAGTTTCTCGGCCCGCGGCTGGGGCTGATCCCCGACGATGAAGAGACCCGGCTATGGGCGCATGGCCTGCAGTTGACACTGACCGACTTCGTCGCCGAGATTCACGATGTGCATCATCCGATCGGCTCGAGCCTATATTACGAGGATCAGCAGGAGGAGGCCAAGCAGCGCGCGGCGATTTTTCTCGATGAGCGCCTGCCCAAGTTTCTCGGCTATTTTGAACAGGTGCTCGAACTCAACCCCGATAGCGATACGTGCCTGGTCGGCGCCGAGCACAGTTACGTCGACCTGTCGCTGTTCCAGGTATGAGCGGCTTGCGTTACGCCTTCCCGCGGGCGCATGGCGAGTCATGAAGAGACTTTTCCACGCGTCATCGAGCTTGCCCGGCGTGTCGCCGAGCGGCCCAATATCGCCGCCTATCTGGCCTCGTCGCGGCGCCTGCCATTCAATGAAAGCGGCGTGTTCCGCCATTATCCCGAACTGGACGCGGATTGACTGGCGGCAGCAATCGCTGCATCAGTTTTCCGACGGAGTTATTGCGGCTGGTCAGGGCGCGTATTCGATGGTAGAACGCTGCTACCGGCACCGCTCTTGCGCTACATAACCCCCCTTGCTTGCCGGCGCTTTTGTTTCATTCAAGCGTTCATCTAGGTACCAGGACTGGCATGTTTCTCGACGAGTTTTATACCGAAGCCGATAGCTGGCTGCGTATTGGCGCGCAGCAGGCCAGCCGCTTCGCCAAGCGCATGGCTGGTGATTACAACCCCATTCACGATCCCGATGCCCGGCGCTTCTGCGTACCGGGGGATCTGCTGTTTGCCCTGGTGCTGGCCCGCCACGGCCTGGCCCAGCGCATGACCTTTCACTTTCGCGGCATGGTCGGTGACGGGGTGCCGATCAAGTTTGTGCTCGGGGACAGTGGCGAGCTGAGCGTGGTCGACAATGCTGGCAAGCAATACCTTTATGTCGAGCGCAGCGGCGAGATTACCCACGATCCGGCGGTGGTCGAGCGCTTCACGCGGCGTTACATCGCCTTCTCGGGACGCAATTTTCCGCATTATCTCAAGCCGCTGATGGAAGACAGCGGGGTGATGTTCAACCCGCAACGGCCGCTGGTAATCTACGACAGCATGGGTTTCCAGCTCGATGCGCTGCCCGACGACGACCTCGAGGTGACCTTCGACGGCGCCCGCTTCGACATCCAGGGCAAGCGGGGCGAAGCGCGGCTGGCCTTTCGCATGAGCGCCGGCGGAAAGCCGCTGGGCACCGGTGCCAAGAAACTCGTGGTCAGCGGGCTGCAGCCCTACGATGCAGAAGTGATGGACACGTTCGTCGAGACCTTCTCGCGGCGCAAGGCCGAGTACGAGGCGAGCTGAACGGCACGCGACGGGGAGACGCCCGGCATCTTCCCGGGAATCTTCAAGCCAGCCAGCGCCGGGCGACATGCCGGGCGCGTTCCAGGGTCGCGCAGTGGGTCAGCCGGCGGGTTTCGGTGTGGATCCCGGTGCGTCGCAGCTTGACGATCTGCCTGGGCGAGAGGCCCACGAAGATCAGGGCAACACCCTGACGGTGCATCTCGTTGACCAGGGTTCGCAATGCCACCAGGGCGGTGCCATCGATGCTGGGCACCTCATGCATGTCGATGATGACCAACTTGATGCCAGGGTCGACGATGCGTAGCGAGGACAGCGCCTTCTCGGCGACCCCGAAGAACATCGGTCCGTTGATGGCGTAGACCGCCACCTGAGCGGGTAGGCTTTCCAGCAACCCGGGATGGCTGTCGTCCAGTCGCGTGCTGCGGGTCAGGCCACTCATGCGGCGGATGAACAGCACCGCTGCCAGGCCGACACCCACGCCAACGGCCAGCACCATGTCGAAGAACACTGTCAGCACAAAGCAGATCGCCAGGATGGCGATATCGCCGGGCGGCGCCGTGCGCAGGGTCCTGACGAAATGGTGGGCTTCGCTCATGTTCCAGGCGATGACGAACAGCAGCGCCGCCAGCGAGGCCATCGGAACCTGGCCCAGCAATCCCGCCAGGCTGACGACCGCCAGCAGTACCACCAAGGCATGGACGACTGCCGAGAGCGGCGAATGGGCGCCGCTGCGGATGTTGGTCGCGGTCCGCGCCAGCGCGCCGGTGGCGGTGATGCCGCCGAAGAAGGGCGCGATCAAATTGCCCAGGCCTTGGCCGATCAGCTCGGCATTGGGGTCGTGGCGGCTGCGCGTCATGCCGTCGGCGACTACCGCGCAGAGCAGCGACTCGATGGCGGCCAGCATGGCGATGGCGCAGGCCGGTCCCAGCAGCACGCGGATCAACTCGAAATTCAACGTCAGTGGCTGGCCATCGGGGCCCGGCCAGTGCCAGGGCAGGCCGAACGATGGCGCGATCGGCGGGATGCCCTGGCCGCTGGCGCCCTCCAGTGACCAGCTGAAGCGCGAGGCGATAGTGTCGACGTCGCCGATCGGCAACCAGTGATTGACGGCATAGCCCGCCAGGGCGCCGATCACCAGGCCGGCCAGCGGGGCCGGCACCGGAAGCTTGAGCCGTGGCCACACCAGCAGCACCATCAGTGTGAGTGCGCCAACCGCCAGTTCGGCAGGTTGGGTTGACGGCAGGGCTGCAATGATTCGGCCCAGGTTGTCCACGTAACTTTCGCCCGCTGAGACGCTCAGGCCGAGAAAGTCGGGAACCTGAAGCGTGGCGATCACCAGGGCGATACCCGCGGTAAAGCCCAGCACGACCGGGTAGGGCACATACTGGATCAGTACCCCCAGCCGGGCGACGCCCAGCCCGATCAGGATCGCCCCGGCCATCAGCGTTGCGACCAGTAGCCCGCCAAGCCCGTATTGCTGGACGATAGGCAACAGGATGACCACGAAGGCGGCGGTCGGCCCGGAGACGTTGTAGCGGGTCCCGCCGGTCAGAGCGATCACGATGCCGGCAACGATGGCCGTATATAGCCCGTGTTGCGGCGCTACCCCGGTGGCGATGGCCAGCGCCATCGACAGCGGCACCGCGACGATGCCGATGGTCAGGCCGGCGAGGATATCGCGGCGTAGATCGCCCAGATGATAGCCAGCTTGCCAGGCGTCCCTCAGGCCCGTGCCCAGTGCCGGCCATCTCATGAAGGGCTGCGGGTCGGCCATCGTGGGCTCCTTGACGCGGGTGCTGGGAGGCACAATCCTAACATGATGCCATTCAGTAGCGGCCTGTGACGCTTTCACGCACGCCGTCGAGCACTTGGAAATAGTGGGTAATATGCAGCTTCACTTTCTCGGCACTTCAGGTGGGGTGCCCACCAAGGCGCGCAATGTCTCGGCTCTGGCGCTGCGGCCGGACAGCGGCAAGCGCTGGTACCTGATCGATTGCGGCGAGGCCACCCAGCACCAGCTATTGCGGACCCCGTTGAGCCTGGTCAAGCTCGAAGCGATCCTGATCACCCACCAGCATGGCGATCACTGCTACGGCCTGCCGGGGCTGCTGGCCAGCGCCTCGATGGCCGGCCGCACGCAGCCGTTGACGATCGTCGGGCCGCAGGCGATCGGCGATTTCCTCGATGCCGTGAGGGCCACCACCGGCTTGCACTTGAGCTTTCCGCTTACTTTCATCGATGTCGAGACGCTGAGCGAGCCGCTCGAACTGGCCGATTTCCGTGTCGAGTGCACGGCGCTTTCCCACGGCGTCGCCTGCTACGCCTATGCGTTCAGCGAACGTCATGTCGAGCGCAAGCTGGACCGTCAACGGCTGCAGGCGCGGGGCATCGAGCCGGGGCCGCTGTGGGGCCGCCTGCAGCAGGGCGAGGACATCGAACTGGCCGACGGTACGTGGCTCGCCAGCGCCGAAGTGCTGCTGGCAAACCGACGCCCGCGCAAGATCGTGGTCGGCGGCGACAACGACACGCCAGCGCGGCTCACTCGGTTGTGCGAGGAGGCCGATGTGCTGATTCACGAGGCGACCTACACTGAAGCGGTCGTCGCCCGGCTGGGCACCGACAACCAGCACAGTACCGCGGCGCGTATCGCCGCCTTCGCCCAAGCGCAGGGTGTGCCGTACCTGCTGCTGACCCACTTCAGTCCGCGCTACGCTTATGGCCCTGGCGCTGCAGCGTCGATCGGTGACGTTGAACGCGAGGCGCGGGCACACTTCTCGGGCGGCCTGGCGCTGGCCGATGATTTCGACATCTACGCGCTGTCGCGGGAGGGCGTGTTGAACCAGCTGGGCGCAGGGCGCAAGGCCTCACGTTACGATGCGCTGAGTGCCGATACTCGGCCTGACGATGAACAGAACGGTGAACAGGGAGCGCCATGAGCCAATCGATGAGTATCTGGGATATGACGCTGGGCGGCTTTCGCGATGCCATCGAGGCGCGCTCGACACCGGGCTGCGGCGCAGCCGCGGCGGCCTCGGCCGGCATGGGGCTGGCGCTGGTTCTCAAGGGATTGCGTATCACCGATGGCAAGCATCCCGATGCCGAGCGCGCTGAACTGATCGCCCGCGGCGACGCTAACTTGGCCGAACTGGGCCGTTACGCTGATGAGGACGTCGACGCGTTCAGGGCCTATCTCGACGCCGTGAAGCAGCCCCATGATAGTGCTGCTGAAAGACAGGCCCGTGAGCGGGCCATCCAGGCTGCCGCCGAACGTGCCAACCAGGTGCCGCTGGCGACGGCGCGCAGTTGTCTCGAGGCGCTGAGGTTGAGTGGCGAGGCGCTGCCCGGAACCGCCGACAATCTACGCAGCGACACTCTGGCGGGCGGTTTGATGCTGCATGCGGCGCTGTCCTCGGTACTGATCAACGTCGATGCCAACCTGGCCAGCCTGCAAGACGCTGCGGAGCGCGAAAGCATGGCGGCAGAGCGTCACGCGCTACAGCACGAGGCCGACCGGTTACGCGGTACGGTGATCGGGCAAGGAGCCTGAGCCTTCAACGTTCGAAGCTAGATTTTTCGGGAAGTATGCTATCCAGACTGCTATTGATCACTGACTTGGCGGTTTCGAAATCGTCCATGGGCGCATCGTTGATGGTGATGAGCGGTTTTCTTCTCTCGCGAATAAAGGCAGCAATATTCGCGCAGTTTTCATCCGACACCTGATAATAGGTACCGTTTGCATAGGGTTCGACAGGGTGAAATTTACCAGTAACGAGGTGATGGTACCTAAAAAGATAATGGTTAACATTGTTCAGTAGACGAAATCGTGACTGGCACGTGTCGGTCAGCGCTTTTTCAAATAGCCTCCAAGTCTCTTGAAAATTGGATTTAAGGTAGGGTTGAGGCAAGTGTGGTTCAATAAACCCCGTGAATCTCGGCCAAGGAAGCAGCAGCAATGTTCTTGACAAATGTCTTTTATAATTTATATTTATCCATTTGCTAAAATGTTTTTTAAAAGAATGCTTTTTGTCGAAAACGTCATTTATTAAGGCAAGGTTGTTCATCAGGATTGGAGAAAGGTCTCCTCCGGATGATGCGTTCAAAACTGCAAAATCACAGGGCAATCCTTTCTTGAAAAAGACGCTGGGGGGCAAGTCGTCAATAATAAAGAAATCATCATTGAAGATCACGAATTGCTCGGCCAATTCTTCAAGCTTGACCAAGCTTAGCTCAAGCGTTCTGGAGTTGAAGGTGGGCAGGTTTTTTGCGTCTATGTAATCACTGTGTCTAACTATATTAAGCTTTTCATGCTCGCTATTAAGCCAGTCTGGTAGATGACCATAAGTGACAAAATGAATCTTGTTGACCCAAGGGGCGTGCTTTTCGACGCCGCGAAACCAATACTTGAGGTTGGCCCAGTCTCGATACCTTTCAGGGCTAAAGTCGGCGACATGACAGTATTTCCCGGTTTCCGCTATTTTTTTGTACTGTTGCTGCCACTCGGGGTCGGCAGGATCCAGCCACGTTATTACAAAATCGATATCCTTTTCGTTCATGCTACTCGTCTCGCCTCTGTGAGTTGTTGGATCCCTTGTTCCTCCTTTCAGCCGGTGGAATTGTTATGGCCAACGCCTCTTTTTGAAGGCCTGCATTGCCGGAAAGGTGGCAACCAATCCGAAGCCTGCTTAAGCCACGCTCGCCTCAGATAACATTTTATGACTGACTGTTCTGTTAAATAAGCATTTGTAACGTTCATGTCAAGCTGTGGGTAACACCTCGCTTTTATCACCAGGTTGACTATCGGCTATGCTAATTATTTTCTGGCTTAGACGTTACTTAACCGCCCCGAGGGAGCGTATGCGCCTGGCTGAGCGCGCCATCGTCGTCCCAATTCTGCGCAGCCGATGAAGGGGGCGGCACCTCACGGCCGAGCCCGACTAGACGCATTCGGCTATTGAGCGCCTGGCGGGTGTGGCTCGCGGCGAATGAGTGGACGGACTTTTACAGCGATTCTTATCGGTTAGCGGCCTGAAATCTGCCAGACTGAACTCATATACCCATGCAAGCCGCGAGAGAGTGAACCAATGAGCGAGACGAGCCAACCCTGGAACCGGCCCATGCCGGAGCAACAGTTCAAGCTGATGCGCGAGATTCTCGATGCACCCAGCCCGGTGGGGCTGGAGGGCGCAATGACCTATGGTGTGCTCAAGCCGCAGTTCGAGTCGTTCGCGCCCAGCGACTGGCAACTGCACCAGTACCAGGGGCATGCCGGCGTGGTGCTGGACACCCATCCCGGCCGTGACGACATGTTCAAGGTGATGCTGATCGGGCATGCCGACAAGATCCGCATGCAGGTGCGCTCGATCGGCGACGACGGCAAGATCTGGATCAACACAGACTCCTTTCTGCCTACGGTGCTGATCGGCCACGAGGTCAAGCTGTTCAGCGAGGACCCCGAAAACCCCGGCAATTACCGGGTGATCCAGGGCGGTACGGTGGAGGCGCTGGGTGCTATCCATTTCGCCGACCCGGCGGTGCGCTCCGGCGACCGGGGGATCAAGAAGGAGCAGATCTATCTGGACCTGCAGATTCACGGCGAGAACAAGCAGCAGCAGGTCCTGAACCTGGGCGTGCGCCCCGGTGACTCGATCATCATGGATCGCCCCATCCGTCCCGGCTTCAGCCCCGATACCTTCTATGGTGCCTACCTGGATAACGGCCTGGGCTGTTTCGTCACCAGCGAGGTCGCGCGGTTGATCGCCGAGGCGGGCGGTACCCGTCAGGTGCGTGTGCTGTTCGCCATTGCCAGCTACGAGGAGATCGGCCGCTTCGGGAGCCGGGTGCTGGCCGGGGAGCTCGAGCCGGATGTACTGATCGGTGTCGACGTCAATCACGACTATGTGGCGGCGCCGGGTATCGGCGACCGGCGCATGCAGCCGCTGGAAATGGGCAAGGGCTTCACCATGGCGGTGGGCGCGATCGTCAGCGAGCAGCTCAATCGGATCATCGAAAGCACCGCCAAGCAGTATGACATCCCCATGCAGCGCGACATGGTCGGCGCCGATACCGGTACCGACGGCATGGCTGGGGTGCTCGCCGCGGTGGATTGCGCCGCCACCTCGATCGGCTTTCCGATCCGCAACATGCACACCATCTCCGAGACCGGCAACACCCAGGATGTGCTGGCGGCGATCCATGTGTTGACTTACACCATCCAGGCGCTGGATGAGCTCGACGATCCGCATCGGCAGTTCCGCAACAACCATCCGCGTCTCGACCGGGCCACGCCGCTGGAACATCAGGGCTCGGCCAAGCCCGACAAGGAGGAGGAAGACAAGAGTGGCAAAGTGAAGGATAAGGACGCGTAACTCGGCAAGCGTGACCCGCTGAGCCATGGCCACGCTGAAGGCGCCCGTCGAGCGCCTTCAGCGTGGCTTTTTTATTCCGGTCTCAAAAGCGTGCCGTGCAGCCTTCTCAATCCTGATGTCTCGTTCAGCTCGCGTGCTGGCGCGGTGCTGCGCCGCTGACGTCGATATCCACCTCCACCATCATTCCCGGACCGATCAGCTCGCTGGGGCCGTCATCGAGGGCGATGCGTACCGGAATGCGCTGGGTGATCTTGGTGAAGTTGCCCGAAGGGTTGGGGTCCGGCAGCAGTGCGAACTGGCTGGTGGCAGCGCGTCCGATGACGCTGACGTGGCCCTTGAAGGACGCGTCGGGGTAGGCATCGACACTGATCGCCACGGGTTGGCCGGTGCGCAGCTCGCCGATGTCGGTCTCCTTGATGTTGGCCTCGACCCATAGCTTGTCGGGGTCATGCATCATCAGGATCGGCTGACCGGCACTGACGTATTCGCCTTCGTCGATCAGCGTCTTGTTGACCACCCCGCCGATCGGGCTGGGTACCTCCAGATCGGCGATGCGCAGCTTTTCTGCCGCGAGTCTGGATTGAGCCTGGGCCAGTTCCTGAGCGGCAATCTTAAGCTGGATGCGCATCACCGACGGGTTGGGCAGCGGCATCTGCGCGCCGTTGAGAAAGCCCACATGAGCGTTGTCGGCTTGCGCCTGACTGACCGCGACTTCCTGCTGGGCCTGATGGTACTCGGCCTGGGCGGCGAGATAGGCGTAATAGTCCTCGTCGCGTTGCTGCTGCGAGACCGAGTGCTTGTCGAGCAGCGCATCCGAGCGCTGGTAATCCTTGCGGGCCTGGACCAGCCGCGCCTGGGCGGCGGCTTCGGCGGCCTTGGAAGATTCGAGCTCCTGGGAAGAGATGTTCAAGCCGCCCTGGAACTGCTTCTCGGCAAGCTCCAGCCGGGCCTGCTCGTAGTCGCGGCGCGCCTGCATGGCCGCCACGCCGGCCTTGAGCGTCGCAAGCTGCTGCTCGTCGGGTTCGCTGTAGAAGCGGGCCACTGTATCGCCCTTGGCGAGTTGGTCGCCCTCGGTGATCGAAAAGCCGGTGACCCAGCCCGACAGGCGGCTGCTGACGGTGACCTGACTGGCCATCACCCGAGCGTCCTGGGCGCTGACGTGGGTCAGGCCGTGATAGATGGCCTGGGCGCCCCACAGCAGCACCAGAATCAGTACGATCGCGACGCCCGCGAGCTGGTACTTGGCCTTGGTGGTGAAACGACGTGGCGTGGAGTTCGACGATGTCATGTGCAGAGATCCTTGAAACGATCACGAGTGCGGGTCAAGCCTGACCGGCTCGTTGCCAGCGACTGAGCAGAATGGAGGGTATGGCGACGATCATCAGGCTGCCGACCAGCAGCCAAAAGCCATCCTGATAAGCCAGGATCGACGCCCAGATCGTCTCCACGCGGCTCATCAGATAGCCGGCCATGGCCTGCTGGTGGGTGGCCGGTACGCCCAGGTGAGCCGGCCAGTTGGGCCAGCTCGCCGAGTTGCTGCTGGGCCATGGCATTGCCGGCGGTCACCCCGGCGTTGAGGTGCTGGCCGTGCTGGACGGTCTGACGCTCGAGCAGGATCACCAGCCCCGCGGTGCCCAGCGCACCGCCCAGCTGCATGGCGAAGTTGATCGTCCCCGAGCCATGGCCGGTCAGGTGTCGCGGCAGGGCGGCGATGGCATTCGACAAGGTCGGTGGCGGGAAGGAGGCCATGCCGATCGACATCACCGCCATCGCCCCGGCCAGGTAGGCGAACGAGGTGTTCCAGTCCATCTGCGCCATGTGCCAGACCGAGAATATCGTGCAGGCCAGCCCCGGCAGGGTGATCCAGTGCGGCGGGTAGCGATCGCTCAGCCAGCCGACCAGCGGCACCAGCACGCCGAGTACCGCCGTGGATGGCAGGAATATCTGCCCGGCGGTGATCGGGCTGTAGTGCAGCACCGACTGCACGAACTGCGGCAGCAGGTACATGATGCCGTAGAAGGAACCCCCGAACAGCAGCATCGCCAGGGTGCCGACCACGAAGATGCGATAGCGAAAGATCGCCAGATCGAGCAACGGATGCTCGGTGCGCCTTTGCCAAGCCACGAACACCCCGGCACAGACCAGCGCGAACAGCACCAGTTCAGGCACGCGCGGATCGTACCAGCCCCAGCGCTGGCCGTTGGAGAGCGCCGTCAGCAGTGCGAATACCGCCGCGAACAACAGCACCACGCCGGCCCAGTCGAACGGCGGGCGCGGGCCCTTCTGCTCGCGTCCGGGCAGGAAGAAATAGCCCATCACTGCCGCCGCCACGCAGATCGGCAGGGTGATGAAGAACACGTAGCGCCAGGTGAAGTTTTCCACCAGCCAGCCACCGATCACAGTGGCCAGCGTCAGCGGCAGACCCAGGCACATGCCGTACATGGCCACCGCCATGCCGCGCCCCTCCGGCGGGTAGGCGGCGAACAGCGCCTGCATGGCGACCGGGCGAATCAGCCCGGTCATCGCCCCCTGGACGACCCGCGCGGCGATCAGCGCCATCATCCCCTGGCCCAGGCCACCGAGGATCGACGCACCAATGAATACCGCCAGCAGGCCGATGAAGGTGGCGCGCTGGCCGACCGCGGCAACCAGCCACGGCGCGATAAGCAGCGAGACCGTGGTCGAGGCCAGAAAACCGGTGGAGAGCCACTGTACCTGTGAATCACTCATGCCGAAGGCGCCCTTGATGTAGGGGATCGCCACGTTGACGATGGTGATCGACATGCCCAGCGCCACCAGGCCCAGCATCACGGTGAGCGTGACCCATAGCTTGTAGCGCGGGCCGTAGCGCTCGAAAAGTTGCTCCACCTGGGTCATGGCGTGAACCTGCGACACGGACATGCCACATACGTATCGGGAACGAACACGGTATTCCTTTGGCGTTGTAGGGCTGGAATGGCGCGCTATAAACGACGCTCCACGGCCTGGTTGGTGGGCCGTGGAGCGTATTCAGCCGTCGGCGTTCCGAAAGCATGTCCGGTAACGCGCATTAGCTAGGGAGTATATCGTTTGTTGGCTAAGAAATTAACCCAACTGTCATCTCTGGAATGCGCGAAGTCGGGTCAGAGAAGGGTCGCGGTGGGAATTGCCGCAGACAGCTAAACATTTGAATTAACTGTCATCAGGGCGGTAGAAGTCGAATTCGTCCGTCTCGGCGGTCTTGATGTACTGATTCGACCAGCTGGGCGCGACCTGCTTGTGGTGGAAGAACAGCGCTCCAGCGGTGCTATCGGCGAGCGTTCCGTTGAGGGCGCGACGGGCGATCTCCTTGGACTCGGCATAGGCTTCGTCCTCGTGCGCGCTGTCCGAGCGACCGTCGCACCACCAGGAGAATTGGCAATTGCCCTGTTCGGAGCCCTGACGGACGACTTCGCAGATCGTATTGGGAAATTCCGGGTCACCGAGCCGGTTCATCACCACGCTGGCGACGGCTTCCATCTCGCCGTCACCGGCACCCCGGGCTTCCCAGTAGATGGTCCGCGACAGGCAGGTGATGGCGTCGTCCAGCGGCGCGCTGCCGTCTGGGTCGACGGCCTGAACGCCGGGCTGAGTCAACGCCTGGACAGGGGCCTGTGGCGCCTCGCTGGGCTCGGCCGAGGCCTTTTGCTCGAGTACCTCGGCTTTTTGCTCGGCGATCTCGGCCTTCTGCGCTTGGTCGCTGGCCAGAGCCGGGACGCCGGCCGGCCAGATGAGTATCGCACTCAGGGCTAGGGTCAGGCTCGGTATGAGAAGGCTGGAGCGCAGGTGCATGTCGGGTCCTCATGAAGGCCTCTGACAATCCTACGAGGCCTGCTTGGCAGGGGCCATTCGCGCTGCCAGCGCTCGCCGTGGCCGTTCAGCCGAGCTTATACCTCGCGGCCCTCGCAAGGACGGCACGGCGACCAAAGACTGACAGGCCTGATAGGCATTGGCCCATTTTGCTGGGGGATGCCATCAAAGCGACGGATGGCTACGTTGAGGGATAAGACGTAATGCAACCATCGATGAGCTGACAGCGCCCTGGCTTTGGCTGCGCAGGACACTGATATATGGCGCACCTGGCGTTGCCCTGACCGACAGCCGTGACTTCCGGGCGCAGTGCTTGGCGTCCGGCGTTTCCTCGGGCGTCACATGACCGGCAAGTAGCGCTGGACTCAAAAGGTGCCCGGATAGCTGCCGCCGTCGAGCAGGATATTCTGCCCCGTCAGATAGCCGGCCTGCTGGCTGCACAGGAAAGCGCAGACCTCGCCGAACTCCTCGGCCGATCCGAAGCGTCGGGCGGGGATGCCTGCCATTCGCTGCTCGCGGATCTGCGCCACTTCCTGTCCGGAGGCCTTCGAGGCCGCCTCGAGTCCGCCGCGCAGACGCTCGGTATCGAAGGAGCCCGGCAGCAGGTTGTTGACGGTGACGTTGCAGCTCGCCAGTTGCGGCTGCCGCGCCAGACCGGCGACGAACCCCGTCAGCCCGCTGCGCGCGCCGTTGGAAAGCCCGAGCACGTCGATCGGCGCCTTGACCGCGCCCGAGGTGATGTTTACCACCCGGCCGAAGCCACGCGCGGCCATGGCGTCCACCGTTGCCTGGATCAGCTCGATCGGGGTGAGCATGTTGGCTTCCACGGCCTGCAGCCAATCGTCACGTGTCCAGTCGCGAAAATCGCCGGGAGGCGGCCCGCCATTATTGGTGACCAAGATGTCGACCTGTGGACAGGCATCGAGAATGGCCGCGCGGATCTTCTCATCGCCGATGTCGCCGGCGACGGTGCGAACCTCGATGTCGGGATGCGACTGCCGCAACGCCTGGGCCGTCTCGCCGAGCGCCTCGGCGCTGCGCGAATTGATCACTAGATTGACGCCCTCCCGGGCCAGCGCCTTGGCGCACCCCTGGCCGAGGCCGCGACTGGCGGCACCGATCACGGCCCAGCGGCCGGCGATTCCCAGATCCATAGCAAGCTCTCCTGATAAAGGTTGTTTGTGTGTATGCTCGTCCAGAGCGGTATCAAGCGACGAAGCGACGAAGCGACGAAGCGACGAAGGACGGGCGGTCAGGCGGTAGCCCACCCCATGTACATCAGCAAGCGCGACGATCGCTTGTTCGTGCTGCTGCCGTTCGCCAATGTCGCCTTCGCCACCCAGTTTGCGTTATTCCCGAGCTGGGTGGCAGCCGGCATTTCGGCGCTGACCGTGTTGCGCATCGCACTGGTGCGTGCTACCCGGGCGACCCGATCTTCATGGCTTTGATGCTGCTCAGCCTATGGCGCTTACCAGCCCCACCAGGCTGACCACAATCAACACCACTCCCAGCACGCGGAAGAACAGCGAGGCATCGGCCGAGAGCATGTAGCGGTGAACGCGCTCGCCGAGCAGATGGCCGACCAGCGCGCAGGGCAGCAGCCACAGCTGATGAATCAGCTGCAGGTCCACGCCGGCGATCAGAAACGACACCATCTTGATCAACACCAGGATGAACCACAGCACGAACAGCGTATCGCGCAGCTGGTGCTTGGCCACGTGACTGGCGAAGACCGAGACGATCAGCGGCGCGCCGATCAACGAGGTGCCGCTGACATAGCCGGCCAGGGCCAGCAGCACGCAATCGAGGGTCTTGCTCTGGCTGCGAAACGGCGTGTTCAGCGCATAGCTCGCCCCGTAGACGATGACGATCACGAAGATCACCGTGGTCATGATGTTGCCCGGCAGCGTCAGCAGGCCCACCACGCCGATCAGCTTGGGCACGATCATGATCTTCAGCGCCTTGACCAGATAGCGCCAGTCGATGTTGCTTTCGGGCGCTGCCGAGCCGCTGGCGACACGGGTCTGGCGATGGCCCTGCCAAGCGATCCAGCTCGAGAAGATCAGCAGGTGGATGGCGATGATCGGCAGGAAGACCAGCGGCTCGTCGACGACCAGCAGCAGGAAGGGCAGGGCAAGCACCGCGCCGCCGAACCCCAGGCTGCTTCGCACGAAACCGCTCCAGGCGAAGATCAACCCGATCAGCGCGTACTGATACCACAACAGATCCGCCATATATTCCTCTAATCAAGCAGCCCATGAAGCAAGCGCATCGACTATAGCGCGAGTTGATGCATGATGACGCAGAGGAGCGCACCGGCGACGCACTGTTGCCTTGCTGGCTGCCCCTGATATTGGGCACATTCCTGCAAGAACGGAGACGAGAAATGAAGCAATACGCCGTAGTGGCTTATGACTACACTGACGATGAAGCGCTCGAGCGGCGCCTGGCCAATCGCGAGGCGCATCTGGAAGGCATTCGACGACTCGCTGCACAGGGGCGCTTTCTCAGTGGCGGAGCGATTCTTGACGAGGCCGGCACAATGATCGGCTCCAACGCCCATTTTGCCTTTCCCGATCGCCAGGCGCTGGATGCCTGGTTGAACGATGAGCCTTACATGACCGGGCGGGTCTGGGAACGCCTCGACATTCGCGAAGCTCGATTGTTTGACCCTCAGACCTGAGCGGTTCCACAGCAGAAGTGGGGGGCGAAACGAGCGAAGCCTTGGGGCTTCGCTCGGGGGCGCGTTACTACAGGATCGTCAGGTCGGCCGAGGGCGTCTCCAGACCGATCAATGGCGCTGCATCGCCGCTGGCCAAATCCTCGGAACTGCCATTGTCATTATCGGCCTTGAAGCCGAAGCGCCAGATGTCACCGGGATCCAGTGACCCGTCGCGGCTAACCTGATAGCCGTCGTCGACTTCGCTGACCTGGCCACTCCAGAGATGGCCCAGGTCGTCCGGCAGCTCGAAGTAAAGCTCAGGATCGTCAATCGAGGCGCCCGAGGTGTTCTCGACGCGTACTTCGGCGGTGTAGCCGCCACGCCAGACGTTAAGCACCTCGCTGTCGACAGTCAGTTCCGCCGCGTCGTCGCTGGTGTCTTCCTCGCTTTCTTCATCCTCGGTGGCGTCCCGGTCACTCGTATCGCCGTCTTCAGCCTCGCCATGGCCCGAGTCGCCGAGAATCGATTCGCTGGAAGGTGCTTCGTTACTGTTGCCGCTTGAGGTGTCACCGCTGGCAATATCGAGCTCTGTACCATCGGCGAAGAGGGCTTTCTCGATATCCACTAACGTGGTCTTGCTGCTGCCAGCCTTGATAATGGTCTGATCATCGTCGAATTCGATGTCATAGGCATCGTATTCCCGGGGAAGCAGCACGGTGTCGACGCCACTCCCGCCATCGAGTAGATCGTCGCCCCAATCGTCACTCGGTCCGCCCTGGAGGATGTCATCGCCCTTGCCTCCGGTGAGCGTGTCGCTGCCTAGCTGACCATTGAAGAATACGCCGTCGTCGCTGCCTTGCAGTTCATCGTCACGCCGTGAGCCCAGCACGTAATCGAAGGTGACCTGATTGTCTTCATTATCGGTGATCGCCCCCCAACTGACCCCGCCCTTGTTGAGCCACAACGAGGTCGAGATATTATCGGCCCCGCGTATCGATTGCTCGACGTGTACGGTGTTGTCATGGTCGCGTCCACCATGAAAATTGATATCGCGGTCGGTGGAACGAACCTCGATCTCGTTGCCCACCGAGGAGCGCCATGAAGCGAAAAGCAGGCCGTGACGCATGCCACTATCGGCCAGATCGGTGTAGTTGCCGTCATAGCTTTCGCGCAGTTCATACGCATAGCCATTGCCGCCGCTGCCCTTGTTGAAGGCGCCATGAGCTTCGATAGCCTTGGCATGGGTATCCAGCGTCTCGGCAAAGTGAAAGGCCACCGAAGGCCCCTCAAGCACCTGGATGTCATCGAGTTCGCTGGCCACCGTGCCTTCGAGCATGATGGCGAGATAATCCTTGAGATCACTCAGGGTATTCTCGAAAACATCGTTTTTTGAACTGCCCAGCTCGAAGTCGATACTAAAGCCCTCAAGGCGCACATTTTCCAGCGCATCGAGACGCTCGACATGGGTCTTGCCGCTGGAAAAGTCGAAATGTACGCCGCGATCGAGCGTCACGGTGTCGCCTTCGACGTCTTCTACCTGCGCCATGCTGGTGCGCAGCGGCGCGTTTTTCTCACGCCAGGAGGAGTCGCCAATTTCCTCGAAGAACTGTGAATCGTTGTCCTGCCAGAGACGCAGGGTATCCCCGGGCTTGAGGTCATGGTCGTCATCCAGGCGAATCTGGCGCTCGCCTTCATCGACACTCGAGGCCAGCGTGCCGATAGTGTCGCTATCGCTACCGTCCAGGCGAAGTGCAAATTTCTTGTCACTGTCGTCCAGCGCCTTGTCGGTAAAGGTTAGCGTCGTCTTGCCCGAACCGGCGCCGACGAGCGAGATGTCGGAGCGGTTAATGGTGATGGCTTTGTCGAATCGGTAGTCACCCTGCTTGAAGTTCAGCTTGGCACCCGCCGGGGCGTCGTCGATCTGCGCTTCGAGTTGTTGGGCCGTTATGTCTTTATCAATAGTTAGGGTGCTGCTCATGCAATGTCTCCAGTAAGCATCAAACGCTTCTGGCAGATCCGTTGCTCTTGAAGCTTGAGCTAGGCCCGCTGCTAGTGGCAGCCCCGGTGAGACACTGCGTCCGTATTCCTTGTGCCGAGGGTTGCCTTTTTAATGTCGGGCTCAAGCGAAGCGGGATGCTACCTAGCGAAAGAAACGCCAAGCAAGCGAGCAAGAGCCGCGGTCAGGCCGAACAGACGACGAGAAAAGACGGCTGTCGCCAGACACAGACAGCCCAATAATTAGTAAATACTTGTTTATAAATAACTTTATTTTAAATAAGTTAAACTATTGTACGAGTTGTTTGCGAATGTCTATTTTGGTTACTGGAAGATGTTTTTTGTAGCATATGAAGGATGGCCTTCACATTGCCTGCTTGCCGTCGTTTAGACCAGGGCCTAGGTTGAGGGCAGACGCGGCTATTGCCTGTATTCATGGATCGCACCAGCACCACAGGGAGGTGAGCATGGCCGACAAGCTCGAGATCCACGCCCAGGCGTAGACACTGCCCGGCAGCGAGACCGCCATGGACCCGCCGGCCGAGATAATCCGTAAGGGCGCCGCTGCAACCCGTCACCCTGGGCGCCCACGACCCGCAGTGGCTGGAGGGCTTCGGTCAGCAGACGCCGATGGGCGCGCCGATCAGCCCAGCGAACTCGGCCCGGTGTTCGTGTTCCTGGCGAGCCTCGAGGCTTCGTTCATCAGCGGTTAGATGATCCACCCCAACGGGGGCACCGTGGTCAATGACTAATACGAGGCCGAGCCTCCGCTCGATGACACAAGGCATGGTTCGATGACCCGCAAGACTGCTCAAAAGCCCCGGCGCTGGCTGGATAGCGCCACCCATCACCACTGGCTGATCCGCGAAGGGCTGGCGCTGCTCGATTTCCACCGCCAGGCGCGGCTGGCGTCCGGCGGCTTCGCGGCGCTCGATGGCGATGGACACATCCCCCAAGGCGCCGGGGCCGACACCATGATCACCGGGCGCATGGCGCACAGTTACGCCCTGGCGACATTGCAGGGTGTGCCGGGCGCCGCGGCGCTGGCCGAGCACGCCATTCGTGCGCTGTCCGGGGTGTTGCGCGATGAGCGTCACGGTGGCTGGTTCGCGGCCGATCCCGCCACCACCGATGATCACACCAAGCAGTGCTATATCCATCATTTCGTGGCGCTCGGCGCGGCCACCGCGACGCATGCTGACATCCCCGGCGCGGCGGCGCTGCTGGATGACGTCGTCGAGGTGATCGAGACCCGCTTCTGGTCGGCGGACGAGCAGGCCTTCGTCGAGCGCTACAGTCAGGACTGGAGCGAGCTGAGCGACTACCGCGGCGGCAACAGCAACATGCATGGCGTGGAGTTATGCCTGGCGCTGGCCGACGTGCGCGACGAGCCGGTGTGGCTCGACCGGGCGCTGACCATCGTCGAGCGGCTGATCCATCGTCACGCCGCCGCCCGTGACTTCCGTATCCTCGAGCACTTCCATGGCGATTGGTCCGAATGGTCGGAATACAACGCCGATCGGCCCGACGACGGCTTCTACCCTTATGGTGCCACGCCGGGGCACGGCTTCGAGTGGTCGCGGCTGATGCTGCATCTGGAAGCGGCGCTGGAATCTCGCGGCCGAGCGGCACCGACCTGGCTGTTCGGCGATGCCGCCGCGCTGTTCGACGCCAGCCTGCGCGATGGCTGGGCGAGCGATGGATCCCCTGGGCTGGTTTATACCGTGGACTGGCAGGGCCGGCCCAATTCCCGCCGCCGGCGTCACTGGACCCATGCCGAGGCGTTGGCCGCCGCGGCCGCGTTTCTCCACCGCACCAACGAGCCCCATTACCAGCGCTGGTATCGGCAACTCTGGGATTTCGTCGATACCACCTTCATCGACCGCGCGCGGGGCGGCTGGCGACAGGAACTCGACGGCCAACTGGCGATCGACCCGGCCGAGGGCGACGTCAAACCCGATCTCTACCACGCCTACCAGGCCACGCTGCTGCCGCGGCTGCCCTTGGCGCCCAATCTGGCGCTGACCGTCGAGGGGCTTTGAGCCCGGCTCGGTGTCGCTCAAAACTTTCGGTGTGACGTTAAGAGAACGATCGGAACGGGCATGGCCTGCATGATGGCGGATACCAATGAACAATCACGGTTTCCGTCATGGTCTATACCACCGCCATTCTGCTCAGCCTGATCGGCTACTTCATCATCGGCCACCTGGCCGGGCGTCGCGTCAAGCATCTCGATGATTACCTGGTCGCCGGCCGCAACGCGCCAACCTTTCTTATCCTCGGTACGCTGGTGGCCAGCTATCTGAGCACCAGCGCCTTCCTAGGCGAGACTGGCTTCGCTTACAGCGGGTATCCCTTCGTCATGCTGATCTTCGCCGCCATCAGCACCTCGGGCTGCCTACTGGGCGCGCTGGCCTTCGGTCGCTACCTGCGGCGCAGCGGCGCCCTTACGGTACCCGAGTTCTTCGGCAAGCGTTTCGCCTCTCGGCGCGTGCAGGTGATTGCCGGACTGACCACTGTGGTCGGGCTGGGTGCCTACCTGCTGGGCGTGATGCAGGGCGCGGGGATCATGTTCGAGGAACTCACCGGGCTGCCGTACTGGGTGGGGCTGGTGCTGGTCTGGCTGACTTACACCGGCTTTATCCTGTATTCAGGATCGCCCGGCGTGATGTTGACCGACACGGTGATGTTCGTCATCTTCTCCCTCGCCGCACTGGGCGGTTCGCTCTACATTATCAACGACCTGGGTGGCTGGCACGGCGTCATCGAAGGGTTGCTGAGCCAGTCCGCCAAGCCCGGCATCGCGCTCTGGCACGGTGTCATCGAGGGCGACGACGCGGCGTTCTCCTCGCCCGCCGAGGCGCTTACCTGGGGGCTGACGCTGGGGCTGGTTTGGGCTGCGGTGCTTGCCGCCAGCCCCTGGCAGGCAAGCCGTTACCTGATGGCGCGTAACGAGCACGTGGTGATGCGCTCGGCGATGCTCACTGCCGTAGCGCTGGCGATCTTCTACGCCCTGATGATGATGACCGGCGCGGCCATCAACCTCTACGACCCTGGGCTCGATGCAGAGCACGCCATGGTCTGGTCGGCGCTCAACGTACTGCCGACCTGGCTGGGTATCGTCATCCTGACCGGTGTCTTTGCGGCCGGGTTGTCGTCCTGCTCGACTTTCCTGTCGATCATCGGCTTCAGCCTTTCCAACGACATCCTGCCCGCCTCGCGTGACGAGAAAACCGCCATGCGCACCAGCCGGCTCGCGGTGCTCGCTGCCGGCCTGATCGCGCTGGTGCTGGCGCTGTTCCAGCCGCCGGCGGTGATGGCCGTGGTGTGGTTTGCGGCGACCCTGTTCGCCTCGTCCTGGGGGCCGGTGGCGTTGATGAGTATCTGGAGCCGTCGGATTACCGCCGCCGGCGCGGCCTGGGGCCTGATTGTTGGTTTCGTCGGCAACCTGCTGCTTTCGCTGGCCACGCAAGCCGAATGGATCGTGCTGCCCGTCTATTTGCATCCCGTCTTGATCAGTACCGCGGTGGCTGTGGCGGCCATCATGCTGGCCTCGCGCCTGACCACAGTTAGCCAAGCGGAGCGCGACTACCTGGCAAGCCTGCATCACCGGGACGAAGACACCCAAGAGCGCTGGGAAAGCGGCACTCGCCGGGTTGCCATCTGCACCATGGTGGTGGGAATCCTGGTGGGGGTCTTCCTGTGGTACCAATATGCGGAAACGCTCGTTGTGCTGGCGGACCGCTTCGACGTCGCCGATTCGGCCACGCTGGGCGCCTATGCGCTGGCGGTCGGCTGTGGCGGCATGCTGCTCATCGCTGGCGCGGTGGGCTATCGGGTCGCCAGGACCCGCCGCGCCAAGGCCCCGCAACGCGCAGTCACCGACGCCTGACGCGGATGAGCCACCGCTGGCTGCCGCCATCGTTGGAGGTCGCGTCGGCAACGGCGTGGCCCCGAATCCTGGACGCTGCTACCGCAACGGCTCGAGCAGTTCACTCAGGCCGTTGTGGTCGATCTCCTGCATCAGTTCGAGCAGCTGGCCGATTTCACCGCGCGGGAAGCCTTCCCGCGCGAACCAGTTGAGATACGGCCCGGGCAGGTCGGCAATCAGCCGGCCCTCGTACTTGCCGAACGGCATCCGGCGGGTTACCAGCTTTTCCAGGTCCTCGGGTTTCACGGTCTGCTCCTTTATCAACGCACCGATTGTGCCATGCTCGGCCGCGGCATTTCCGATCTGGAAAGCGCGACGCTCAAGCCGCTCATGCACCTGGTCCACGCCGCGTCCGAAGACCCTCAAGGCGTTCGACGAAGACGGCCGGGTGCTCTTGTGCAGCGCCTTTTCCAAGACGCTGAGCCCGGGGCTGCAGGTCGGCTGGATCGCTCCCGGCCGCTACCGCGACCAGGTCATGCACATGAAGTACATTTCTACCGGGGCATCGTCTTGGACCGTGGCGTGGTGTTATCGGACCGGACATTTGCCTGCTAGGCTGATTTGCACGCTATATCGCAAGCCATACTGTAAAACCTAGGCAGACCAACGCCATGATCCACGACCCCAACGGCCGCATCTCGCTACACCCGCACGACCGGCGGGTGCAGGTCTGGGCCGGTGATGTGCTGATTGCCGATACGCGCAATGCCATCGAGCTGCGCGAAACCGGCTACCCGGCCCGCCAATACCTACCGCGGGAAGACGTGGCCATGCAGCGCCTGGCCCGTACCGACAAAGAAACCCACTGCCCGTTCAAGGGCGATGCCAGCTACTACACCATCGAGCTTGAGGGTGAGCCGCTCAGCAACGCCGCGTGGAGCTACGAGGCGCCGTTCGATGCGGTCTCGGCTATCCAGGGAAGGCTGGCGTTCGATGCGCCAGCGATCGAGGAAAAGATCGACGCCTGAGCAAGCGCGATTGGACAAGTCCCTCGGTCTCGCTGGCCAGCGCCGCCATCTTCTTGAGCACGGCGTCGGTACGCTCGATCGATGCGCGCTTGTTCGGCGCCCACTCATTCGGTTCGCTGGCTCAGCGCCTTCAGGTAGGCGCGAATCCGCGCGGCGTTGGTGCCGACGTCGCTGCGTCCGACCCGCGAGGCCGAGCGCACGTCCACCCGTACGCCGCCTTCGACTTCGCGCAGGCGGATCGCCACGTCGTCCTTGAAGCCGAACCAGCGCGTGGTCGCGGTGGCCTCGAGCGTGTTGTCGCTGACATCGGCGAGTTCCCAGCCCTGGTCCCGCGCGGTCGCCTCGGCGGTATCCATCGCCTCGGCCAGCGGCAGGTTCAGGATGATCGGCTGAATGTCCGGATAGGCCTCGCGCTGCTGGCGTGCGGTCGTCTTGCCGGGGTAGGCCACTTCGTTGGGCGCGGCGTCCCGCACCGGTGCCAGGGCGACGAAGGCGGGCGGGTCCTGCATGTCGGTGGTGATGTCGTGGATCGCCGGTACCTGGCGGGCGCGCTGCTGCATCTGCCAGGGCACGATCATCATTGCTGCCACTGCAACGAGTACCAGGCCGCCCACCAACGCCGGCTTGAGACGCCGGCACAGGCTCGCCAACAGCAGCGTCGACAACCCCAGGACCGCCGCGCCGAGGGCCAGGTAGGCCCCCTGGCGCAACAGGCCGAAGGCCGCACCCAGATCTACCAGATTCAGCCGGTGGGCCGGCCCCGCACCGCCGAGCAATACTGCCGCAGCGACTACTGCCAGCACGCTCAGCCAGGCCAGCCGCTGCGGCCAGCGTCCGCCGCGCGGTCGCCTCTTTTGTGAAGGTTTAGCCATGCGCTTTTGCTCCCTGGTCCTGTGGTCGATTCAGCTTACGTGCCGTGGGTACGCTTCTGGTGGCTGCCTGGCGCGTTTTCATACGACTGTTCAAGCTACAGGCATGCCGAGGCAGCCTTGAAACGCTACGTGGCTTCGGTCACAGCCGGTAGCGCGAGACCTGGCGCATAGTCGGAAAGCTGGCGAGGCGTGAGCGCGGCTCGCAAGGCATTCATCACCGCCAGCACGTCGATGACTTCCTGGAGCAACGCCCCGTTGACGGGCGGCAGGTAACCCATGGCCGCGACTGCGACGGCTATCAGACTCAGCCCCATGCCGCCGATGGCGCTCTGCAGGGCGATGACGCGCATGCGCCGGCCGATGTGCAGCAATTCATCGACGCGGCCCAGGGTACTGTCGAGCACGACGGCATCGGCGGCTTCCGAGGCGACTTCACTGCCGTGGCCAAAGGCGACTCCGACGGTGGCCGCAGCCAGTGCCGGCGCATCGTTGGTGCCGTCGCCCATGAACAGGGTCGATGCACGCCGGGTCACCTCGCGAACGAGGGCAAGCTTCTGTTCGGGGCTCTGGCCGGCATGGATCTCGTCGATACCGATCTGGTCGGCCAGATAGCGGACCTCACTGTGTCGGTCTCCCGAGACGATCATCACCCGCTCGAAGCCGTGCAATGGTGACAGATGGTGGATGAAATCGCGCCCCTCCAGGCGCGGTTCGTCGCGCAACCTGAACAACGCCGAGTAGGCCTCTTCGACCAGCACGACACACTCCAGCCCTCCGCCCGCGAGGCGGCAGCCGTGACGCCATGTCGGGGTGACTGGCCAAGAACTTGCTGCGCCCGGTGACCCGGATGCGCTTGCCTGCCACGCTGCCCTGCAATCCTTCCCCGGGGCGCTCGCTGACTTCATCGGCGTCGCTCAGCGTCAGGTTTTCCTCCCGGGCCGCTGCCACGATGGCGGTGGCCAGAGGGTGCCGGGAGTAGCGCTCGAGACTGGCGACCCAAGCCAGCACGTCGTTACGCGCCATGCCGGGTGCCGTCAGGATCTCGGTGACGGTCGGGCGGCCGTACGTCAATGTTCCGGTCTTGTCGAAGATCGCCACCCGGCAGGTGGCGATCTGCTCGAGCACGCCGGGGTTGCGGATGATGATCCCACGCCGCGCGGCGAGCGAGACCGAGCCAATCACCGCGACAGGGATGGCGAGCAGCAACGGGCATGGCGTCGCCACCACCAGCACGCTCAGAAAGCGCACGGGATCGCCGCTCGCTGCCCAGGCCAACAGCGCGATGCCCAGCGCCAGCGGCGTATACAGGCTGCCAATCCGATCACCCAGACGGCGAAGCCGGGGCCGTCGCTGTTCCGACTCGCGCATCACCTGCATGATCTTGGCATAGCGCGAATCGACGGCCCGCGTGCTGGCCTGCACCGTCAGCCGCCCTTCGCCATTGATCGCGCCCGAGATCACCGCGGCGCCGACCGCCTTGGGCAGTAGATAGGGTTCGCCGGTGAGATAGGCCTCGTTCATGGTGCTGCGCCCGGCGACGACGATGCCGTCGACAGGGCAGGTCTCGTGCGGATAGACCGAGATCCTGTCACCCACGGCGATGTCGCCAAGGGCGACATCCTCGATTTGCTCTTGACGATAGCGGTGAGCCACGCTGGGCATGCGGTTCGCCAGTGCCTCGAGCGCGAACGATGCACGCCGCACCGCCCAGCCTTCGAGGGCCTGTCCACCGGAGAGCATCAGTACGATCAGCGCCCCGGCCAGGTATTCCTCGAGCAGCAGGGCAGTAAGAATCGAGAGTCCGGCCAGCAGGTCGGCGCCGAACTCGAGATGCGCCAGCTTCTTCGCCAGCCCAAGCAACAGCGGGGTAGCGGCGATCAGCGCCACCAGCAGGGGGATGTCGGCCACGGCGAATCCCGCGGGGCCTGCCCGATAGCCGAGACCGAAGCGCAACACGAGATGGGTGGCGATGGCCAGCAACGCCACTGACGCAATCAAGAACTCCCTGTTGCCAGCGAGCCGGTCAAGCAAAGGCGAAATTCGCATCGTCATCGCACTCGTAACGCCAGCCGTCAGGCGAAGGAAGAGCCGGGTTTCCAGGCTGCGTCAGAAGCCGTCAGCGATCGTCTTCCGGGGGAGTGAACGCATCGCGATGGAAGGCGATGGCGTCATCGACTTCCTTGAGGCCGATAACACCCGGCACGGGGGGCTCGGACCCCGCCAGGACACCGAGCACGCTTCTCGCGCCTTGCGCCAGGGAAGTCAGGTTGTACCCGCCCTCCAGCACGAAGGCCAGGCGTCCATCGCAGTAGCGCCGGGCCAACGCCTGAAGAATGCCGGTCATGGCCCCGAAGCCCTCATAGGAAACGCTGAGTGCCAGATCATTCCAATGCGGATCGAATCCCGCCGAGACGAGAATCAGGTCGGGCTGGAACCACTCGGCGGCAGGCACGAGGATGTCCTGGAAGGCCTTGATATAGGCGGTATCCCCGGCACCGGCTGGCATCGGCACGTTAACCGTCGTGCCTTCTCCCAGCCCGCCTCCGATATCTTCCAGATTGCCCGACCCTGGAAAGAAGGGGGCTGCCCGGTGGATGTCGAAAAACAGCACACTGGGATCGGCCCAGAATATCTCCTGGGTCCCGTTGCCATGGTGGGCGTCCCAGTCGACGATCATTACCCGCGAGCAGCCGAGCGCGGCCCGCGCATGCGCGGCGGCCACGGCGACGTTATTGAACAGGCAGAAGCCCCGGGCGCGAACCGACTCGGCATGGTGTCCGGGCGGGCGAACCAGGGCGAAAGCCGATTCCGCACGTCCCGACATGACCGCTTCCACGGCCGCCACTGCGGTGCCGGCAGCCACTTCCGCCGCTTCGATACTGCCGGGCGAGACGGCGGTCGTATCGACATCCAGCCAGGCCTGCTGGCCACGCAACTGGTGGATGGTTTCCAGATAGCCGGTCGTATGCACACGGCTGAGCTGCTCATGAGTGGCCTGGGCGCCCGCTTCGAAGCGCACGCCGGCGACAGGCTCGCGTTCAAGCAATTCAAGGATCGCCGTTAGCCGACCGGGATGTTCCGGGTACTTCCACGCCACGCCCAGCCCGGCCAGGGTCTCACGCAGGCGCTTGTCCATGCGGCGGGAAAGAAATGCGCCATGACCGTCAGGCTGATGCGCCAGTACGCGGTCATCGTAAAAGGCCAGGACACTGTTCCTTTCAGCCACTTCGCCCCCTTTATTACAGCTAGCCTGTCATCTTGATCTCGCAACTCCTCCGACGGCGCCGTACGACACGTCTCAGACGATGCGGCCTCACGGAGCTCATGATAGTCGCCCTCGCGGGAATGCGACATTCAAGGCCCAGCCGGCCGTCCCCTCAGCCGATCTCAAGGGCAGTGACGACACGGCGATAAAGACCAGACCCGTTAATAGCCAGAATGAAGGGCGAAAATCAAGCAGCCGGGGGGCTGATTGGCTGGATCAGGGCGGGCAATTCCTTCATCAAGTGCGCACGAATATCCGCTTCCTTCAAGGGGCCAAAATCCTTATTCAGGGTCATGATCAGGCAATCAACGACATGCTCGGGCAATGCCTCTCGGATGAAACCGAGCAGTTTCGGTGGGGCGCATACCACCAGGCGCTGGAAAGATCCCTGGCGCCGATGATCGGCCAGTGCTTCACCGATCAGGTCGGCAAAACGGATGTCCTGCTGGGTTGTCGGTGAATTGTGTTTACCCATTGCGTGCCGGCCCGTGCCCGTGGTATCGAAGGCACGCCCGGGACGGTCGGAAGCCATGTCGCGATCATGCAGGCGTCCCATGTTATTGGTCAGTTCCGCTACTTCCTTGAACGGGTCCCTCGGGTGGGCGATGGTAAACAGGCGGGCCTTAGCCTGATCCGCGACGAGTATTCCGGTAATTTTCATGGCATGTCCCTGAGCCAGGGCACGGCAAGGCATTGCTTCTTGCCTCGCCGGGCCGGGCAAATCATGATTTGATATGCAGCTTTCTTCGATGGGCTTCCTTGATCTTGGGCAAGGTCAGCTCGAGTATGCCATTCTTGAATGTCGCTTCGGCCTTGTCGGCATCGATGTCGCAGGGCAGATCTACCGTGCGCAAGACGCTGCCACGCGATATTTCACAACGATAGTAGTCGGCGTCTTCTTTTCGAGTTTCCTTTCGGCTTTCCCCCTTGATAGTCACTGTTCTATCGGTGACAGACACCTCGATATCCTCCTGTTCTATGCCGGGAATTTCAGCATGAACTATCACCTCCGAGTCCTTGTCGAGAATATCGATTCTTGGCATGCTCGGCTTCAAACCAGCCAGACGCTCCCAGCGCTGGGGGTGCATCCAATCCCTGCCGAACAGGCTGTCGAACATGCGATCCATCTCACTGAACGGGCTCATCGCCCGTGACCTTGCGGCCTGATCTTCGGTAACGGTCGGAGCGCTACTCTGAGGAGCGCTACTCTGATGAGTGCTAGCAGCGGCCTCCTGAAACTTCTTGTCAGACATGACATTTACCTCTCTTGCGGTAAGCAATCCTGAAATAGGATCAACCCAGCCAATTCTTCTTTACACTGTGAAATTAGCCTATCGGCATCGGGGTGATATGATCCACGTCAAGGCCTGCACACATACTTGAAAAGGCAGCCGGAGAAACCCGGCTCGCGTTTCATGTGCAAACTTAAAGGCTAGAAATAATAAGCGGTTAAGGCGTGTTATTTACATTAACTGCTGCTTATTGAGGTTTTTAAAAACTGCCAGTTCTATTCTTGAGGCGCATCGATCAGAGCCGTACGGGCCCGGTTTTCAAGCGTTGCCTGAGCATCGGCGAGCGCAGGCATTTTTCAGACCAAGCGTAGGTAGAGCAGAGTGTCCCGATGAGGGCTTCAGTCCCTGGCACCGGTGGCCGGCATCTCCAGCAGCAGCGGCTCGCCGGCAAGCACCTGCTCTAGACGGGTAGCGAGAATATTGACGATGGCGTCGTTCTCGCCGACCAGCCGCGTCGTGGTGACGCTCAGCCCGGGGGAGCGCGCCATTGCCTGCGCGCAGATTTCCGCGATGTCGCCGCCTTCGCCGGCATGACGCCCCGGGGAAAGGAACAGCATGGAAAGAATCACCTCGCGGCCGGCCAGTGCCGGCGAGGCCAGCAGGCCTTCCAGCAGCGGTTCGTTGAAGCGATAGGCCTCGCCGTCACGGCGCTCCATGGAGGCGAAGCTGACGCTGCCGGCTTCATCGGCCAGCAGCACGCTCAACTGGCCGGCGAGGTAATTGCGCACCGCCGTGATCTCGGGGATCGGGCTGCCGTGATCGACCAGCACGACTCTGGGCCGCGACCGGCCGGCCAGCTTTTCGCGCACGTTGTCCGCCAGCAGTTGCGCCAGGCGCAGGTCCACCGGTGCCTGGCTGTCGAACAGCGGCAGGGCCACCTTGATGCTCAACCGCGGATGATTGGCCTGCACCTCGGCCAGCCGCTCGGGCAGGTAACCGGTCAACGCCCGGCTGGGGCCGAAGAAGAACGGCAGGATGAGCAGCTCGGTCACGCCCCGGGCCGCATGCCATTCGGCCAGTGGCCCCAGCGTCACGGCCTTTTCGCCGCCGAGCTTCTCCGGGTCGATCTTGCAGGAGTGCAGCAGCGAGGTAGCCTCGACCGCTTCGCCGGTGGCCTGGCTCAAGGCGGCGGCGAGCCGGCGCAGGTTGAGCGTGGCCTGCGGGCGCAGGGAGCCGTTGTCGACGAGCAGTATCTTTCGCATGAGGTCTCAATCGCTGGGTAGGGCAGGATGGCGCTACAGCGCTCATCACACTACCCGGCCGGGACACGGTCAAGTCGTCCTGTCAGCCGGCTCACGAACCGCCAACGAAAAACCCCTCCCGGGCGGGAGGGGCAGGCTTTCAAGCGAGTGATGAAAGATCAGTCTTCGTTGGCGACAATGACGCGAGTCTCGCCGGCGCGCACTTCGTCCCAGGCCTGATCGAGTGTGTAGTTCTGATGGGCATTGATCGTATCGAGCACTTCTACGGCGTCCTGCAGGGACTCACCGCCGGCTTTCAGGGCGACCACCAGCTTGGCAAGATCCTGCTTGCTGAAGGTGTTGGCGATATCGTCGGCATGCTGGGTCATTTGGCTGCAGTTCATGGTTCTATCCTCATGTAAGGTCATCATCCCCCGGGGAAATCCCGTTCTGGGGCGGCCATCTCCAATGGCGTTCTGGTGCCTTAGCTACTCATGCTGGGCCGGGTAAGTGCCCGATGCTGCAACAGCGATAGGTCACAAGCGTTCAAGACCTTCGCTTCTGGCGCCTGGATCGAATCAAGGCATGGCGCTCAGGTGTAGCCGGGGTCAGGTCAGTGAGTCGGGGGTAGCGACACCCTGCCCTGAACCGTGATTTCACTATGGGTCAGAACAAGACGCCCGACAAAGCGCCATTAGCTGCACAAGTCGTTGTAGCAAAACTACATAGGGCGCATTCGAGCCCGGGCCAGGTAGCGAGACTACCGAATGCGCTCTGTTTGACTCATGAGCCGAATCGATCGACAATCGGCTCATTAAATGAGCCGAATAGGTTGGCTATTCGGCTCATAGCCGCAAGGTGCCGCCGATGACTCACTCTTCTACCTGCTCCACGCCGACCTGGATCTGGCAACAGCCCGACTGGCCCCATTTCCATTGGCAGGCCGATGGCATACAGCCCCGGTTGCAGGATGCGTGGCGTACCCTGGGCATTCTGCTGGGGCGAGTGGGGTCGCTGTCTTCCGTGGACGACCCGGCGCTGGCGCTCGATACCTTGCTGCAGAACATCGTCACCTCATCGAGCATTGAAGGGGAGCGGCTCAATGCCGCCTCGGTACGTTCTTCATTGGCGCGCCGGCTGGGAGTAGCGGGCGAACCGGATGCAGCCTCGGCGCGCTCGGAAGGCCTCGCCGACATGCTGCTGGACGCCATCGGTGAGTTGGATACACCGCTCACCCGCGAGCGGCTCTTTCAATGGCATCGTTGGCTGTTTCCCGACGTCGAGGCGTCGCTTACCAGACTGCGCGTCGGCCAATGGCGGGGCGATGAGCCGATGCAGGTGGTTTCCGGTCGGCTCGACAAGCCCCGCGTGCACTTCGAGGCGCCGCCAATCAGCGTGCTGGAAGACGAGATGGCGGCGTTCTGCGACTGGTTCGAGCATAGCCGCCATGACCCCACGCTGGACCCTTTGCTGCGCGCCGGTATCGCCCACTTCCGCTTCGTCACGCTGCATCCCTTCGAGGATGGCAACGGGCGTCTGGCACGCGCCATCGCCGACCGGGCGCTGGCCCAGGCCGACCGGCAAGGCATTCGGCTGTATGCCATGTCGGAGGCGATCCTGGCGCGGCGTCAGGCGTATTACCGGGTTCTCGAAGCCAGCCAGCGCGGCACTACCGACCTCACGGAGTGGCTCGTCTGGTTCCTCGATACCTTGCTGGCAACCCTGCAGGACGCCTTGGATGGCGTTGAGCGTACCCTGGTCAAGGCCCGTTTCTGGCAACGCTTCGCGGATGCCGGGCTCCTGCCCGAGCAGGTCAAGGTACTCAATCGGCTGCTGGATGGCGGGGAGCGCGGTTTCGAAGACGGCATCAGCGCCGCCCAGTATCAGAAGGTCGCCAGGGTGAGCAAAGCCACCGCCACGCGGCATCTGGCCGATCTGCTGGCCAAGGGCTGCCTGGAGAAGCTGCCGGGGGGCGGGCGCAGCACGCGCTACAGGATTACGAAGCTCGTCTAGTCGTTCACGCCTTGCGCCACGTCGCCCCGGTCAATTCACAGGACACTTGCCACAGCCGCTCGGCGACGGCCTGATCCCGGGCCGCCGGAGACATATGCGCCCGTTTGGGTGCGCCACGCGTCTCGGCGATACCCGCGGGGCCGATGTAGTCACCGGGGCGAATGTCGCTGGCGGTGGCCGCGTGAAGGGTAGGGCGCGCACCCTCGGCAGCGGATTGTGTGATAAGCGGCATCATCAGCTTGAAGAGGCTGCCCACCAGGGCGCGGCTCTTGACGCCATGATCGAACAGCGCCGTGCGCGAGAGCCCAGGGTGAGCCGCCAGGCTGGTCAGCCCCCAGCCTTCATCGTCGCTGTGGCGTTGCAGAGCCTGGCTGAACAGCAGCATGGCCAGTTTGGATTGGCGGTAGGCGCGCCAAGGGTCGTAGCGATGCTCGCCCTGGAGATCGTCGAAATCGATGTGCCCGCCGCGGTGCGCCAGGCTCGAGAGTTGCACGACGCGGGGTGCTGGGGCCGACACCAACAAGGGCAGCAGCAGGCTGGTCAGCAGGAAATGGCCCAGATAGTTGACGCCGAGCTGGCGCTCGAAGCCATCCTCGGTCAGCTCCCGGGTCGGTAACGCCATGATGCCGGCATTGTTGATCAGTAGATCCAGCGAGGATTCGTCGGCGTTCAGCTTGGTGGCGAATTCGCGCACCGAGGCCAACTCGTTCAAGTCGAGCGGCTCGAAGCGAACGTCGTCCTGCGGGCTTTCGCTGCGAAGCGCGTCGACGGCTGCTTGGCCCTTTTCCGGATTGCGCGCCGCCACAATGACGCGATAGCCCTGATACAGCAGGCCCTTGGCGGTTTCAAAGCCCAGCCCGGTGTTGGCGCCGGTGACGATGCGGCTAGTGGGGCTTGATCACTATCAGCCATAGGCTCGCTTGTTGTAAGAGGCTGCTCCCTAAAGTCCGCTTTCGGTCAAGAGCAGTCTTTGTAGTTTTTTATAATAACAAGGAAATACAGATGCATTATGTTCAATTAAATTGTGGCTAGAACCTTGAGATACGAATTGCCCCGACTACTTAAGAGAGGCGGTTTCTATCCCCATCGCCCCATAATGCTAACAACGTCTCGATGAACAACTCGGCGGTACTCGACAGATTGTGATCGTTGCGCTGGATCAAGCCGATGGTGCGTTGTATACGCGGCTCGGGTAAAGGGCGCGAACAGAGCGTGTCATGCCCCGATCCTGGCATGGTCATTCTCGGTAAAATGGCGACACCAAGACCGGATTCCACCAGCCCAAGCGATGTAGAAAGATGCTGTACTTCATAGAAGCCGTTGAGACGAATGCTCTCCGATGACAGCACATTGTCCAGCAGCGTACGGTTGCCGCTGTCACGACTAACGGTAATCATTCGGACCGCTTCTAGATCGGCCCAGGCGATCGTCTCCTTGGCAGCCAATGGATGATCGGAACGCAGCGCTAATACAAAGGGATCGCGTAATAGCGGGGTAAACGATACCTCCGGTAATTGCGGGCTGATCATGTTGATTCCAAAATCCGCCTCGCCATTGATCACTCGCTCCAGCCCTTCATTAGCACTGACATCGAGTATGCGTATGCGAATGCCCGGCCAGGCCTCGTTGAATCGACGAATAACGCTGGGCAGGAAATAGAACGCCGCCGTGGGCAGGCAGGCGATGGTCAAGGTCCCCTTCTGATGGGTTGCGAGTTCGCGAATACCCAGGATCGACGATTCATAGTCGTCGATCATCCTCCTGGCCCGAGGCAGAAAGTCAGCGCCGATTGCCGTCAACCATGTGCGCCGAGTAGTGCGTTCGAGGAGCGACACCTCAAGCGCTTCTTCAAGCTTCTGAATACGCCGCGATAGCGCAGGTTGCGATAGATGAAGGCGCTGCGCCGCCTCGTGAAAACTCCCCAGCTCGGCGACTTGGACGAAGGACTGCAGGTCGAGAAACTCTATACGATGCAACATAGACGATTCTTGCATTGAAACGGTGTAATTAAACAGCTTAGTGCATTAATGCGTAATCTGCATCAAATGCTAGTTTTATTTGCATTTGAGGCATTAAAAAGAGGGTGACATGCTCGTTTCATGAGTCCCGCAAGAAAGTGAAACAGCAATGATCAATAGCATTCCCTGCATCATCATGCGCGGCGGCACGTCCAAGGGCCCCTTCCTGCGTATGAGCGACCTGCCCGAATCGCCAGAGGCACGAGCGGAGGCATTGCTCAACCTGATGGGCGCGGGCCATGCGCTTCAGATCGACGGCATTGGTGGCAGCGATCCGCTGACCAGCAAAGTGGCGATCGTCGAGCGCTCCGATCATCCCGAGGCCGATGTCGATTATCTCTTTGCTCAAGTCGACGGCCCCGGCCGTCGCGTCGACTTCAACCCCAATTGTGGCAATATGCTGTCGGCGGTCGGCCCCTATGCGGTCGAGACTGGGCTGATCGAGCCTAGCGACGATATGCCGTTGTGAGGGTTCGCAATCTGAACACCAAGCGCCTCATGGAGGTCACGTGACCACTCCGGGCCGGCAGGTGCTCTATGAGGGCGATACTCGAATCAGCGGGGTGCCAGGCACGGCCGCCGGTATTCAGCTGAGCTTCCTCGATGTCGTGGGTACCAAGACTGGGGACGCTGGTCCAACCGGACAGGTGCAGGAAACTATCGATGGAATCGCGGAGACATCTTCAAGCTGCGATTCCCAGGCTCTGATTGCAGCCGAAGAATTCGGTCTGAATAGAAACGAAACACCCGCCGAACTCGCCACCAATGGACCCATGCTGGCCCGACTCGAGTCCATTCGCCGTGAACCGGAAGACGCATAGGACTCTGCATGTCAAGGCGTACTGCCGAAGCCCTTTCTACTGTCAGCGGCCGACGAAGTCGACGCCACGTTGCGCGCGCGCTACTTCGTGCCGCATCGCTGTCACAAGGCGCTCGCCGTCACGGGTGCCATCGCCTTGGCGACAGCGGTCAGCGTGCCGGGCACCGTTGCCCATCGCATCGCCCTCGCTTCCGGTCGCCTGACCGGCGACGAGCCGCTGAATCACGTTCGTCTCGAACATCCCTCCGGATACATCGACCTTGACGTCGAACACCGAGGGCAGGATTCACATGACGTCGCTCGCGTATCGCTGGTCCGTACGGCACGCAAGATCATGGCCGGCACGCTCTACTATTCCGGCACATCAACCAGCTCCGACACATCAACCAGCAATTCGCCGGTCGACGCGGTGAAGGCAAAGGCCTGTTAGAAGCATCTAATACCAACGAAAAAACCCACCCAACGAGCAACACAAAAACAAGGAGTCACGCCATGAGTCTCTTGAAAACCGAACCGACACTCGCTGCCCGGTTGAAATACGCCGCGGGCCTCGGCCTGGATTGTGCCGGACTGAGCGCCTTGGCCATACCCGCCAGGCGGCCGCCGCCGATACCATCTGCCCGACGAGATCGAATGGACCATTCCCTTTGGCGTGGGTGGCGGTACCGATATATGGGCACGCTTCTTTGCCCTCTGGTTCAGCGACTATCTACCCGGCGAGCCAACCATCATGATCGATAACGTGCCCGGGGGCGGCTCGATCAATGGCGCCGATCTCTTTGCGATGCGGGCGCATGCCGACGGCAGCCAGTGGCTGGGCACCTCGGCCTCGACCCAGTATCCGACGATGCTCAGCGACCCGCGCGTGCGCTATGACTATGCCGACTGGAAACCGATCCTGGCCACGCCGACCGGTGGCGTCGTGTACGCTTCGCCGAGCCTCGGTGAAGATGCCGACAGTGCGCTGCAGGCCCTGCTGAAGAAGCCGGTCAAACTGGCTGCACAATCGCCCACGGGCGTCGAACTGCCGGTTCTGATAGCCCTCGATATGCTGGGCGTCGACGTCAGTCCGGTATTCGGGATGCGTAGCCGCGGCGAGGGTCGACTGGCCTTCGAACGTGGCGAAGCGAACATCGATTTCCAGACCACCTCGGCCTACCTGAGCAACGTCCAGCCGCTGGTCGACGATGGCAAGGCCATCCCGCTGTTCAGCCTGGGCGTGCTCAATGACGATGGCAAGATCGTCCGCGATCCGACCTTCCCGGATTTGCCAACGTTCAACGAGATTTACCAGAAGACCCAAGGCAAGGCACCGTCGGGTAACGCCTACGAGGCCTATCGCAAGTTCTTCGCTTCCGGCTACGCCCTGCAGAAACTGGTGATGGTGCCGGCCGACACTCCGGAAGCACTCACCGAAACCTACCGGCAGGCGGCCCGCGACTTCATCAAGACCGACAAGTTCAAGCAGGAATCGGCAGCTCAGCTCGGCCCCTATACGCCGATCGTCGGCAAGACGGTCTCGGCCCATCTCGAGGACGCCATGACGATCAAGGACGAGACGCGTCAGTGGCTGGTCACCTGGTTGGCGGACAAGTTCGACGTCCACCTGGCCACGCGTTGAACTTCCGGCCTCGTCGCATGGCGACGGGGCCGGCTCGATCCCGATACGACAACGCGAAGAACCACGCCATGCTCGATATTCTTATCTCCAGTCTGGGACAGGTCTTCACCTTCTCCCATCTCCTCTACATGATGCTTGGGATCATCGTCGGCCTGGTGGTCGGCATCATCCCCGGTCTTGGCGGCATAGCCGGCATGTCGCTGTTGTTGCCCTTCCTGTACGGCATGGAACCCTCGGTAGCGCTGGGAATGTTGATGGGCTTGGTGGCCGTCATTCCTACCGGCGACACCTTCGCCTCGGTGCTGCTGGGCATTCCCGGCTCCAGCGCTACACAGGCCACGGTGATCGACGGCTTCGCGTTAGCCAAGCGTGGCAAGGCGGCTCGAGCGCTGTGCAGTGCCTTCCTGTCGTCGATGATCGGCGGCTTGATCGGTGCCGTGGTACTGACCGGCTTCATTCTCATTGCCCGGCCGCTGGTGTTGTCCTTCTCGTCATCCGAGCTGTTCATGCTGACACTGCTGGGCCTGTCGATGGTTGCCGTGCTCTCGGGCCGCGACTTATTCAAAGGGCTAGCCGCATGCGGTCTGGGTCTGTTGGTCGGCGCCACGGGGATGGCACCGGCGACTGGCGAGTTTCGACTGAACTATGGCCTCGATTATCTCTACGACGGCTTGCGCTGGTGGTGGTCGGCCTCGGTATCTTCGCATTGCCGAGGTCATCGATCTGTTGACACAGCGAGGCACCATCGCCAGCGAACCCTGCCGGCTCGGCGCGGGCTGGCGCCAAGGCTTGCGCGACGTACGGCGGGAAAAAGGCCTGGTCGCCCGTTGCGCGGGATTTGGCAGCCTGATCGGTACCATCCCGGGGCTGGCCGGTTCAGTGGTCGATTGGATGACCTATGGCCACGCGGTACAGAGCGCCAAGGATAAGAGCGAGTTTGGCCAAGGTGACATTGTGGCGTGATCGCCGGAATCGGCCAACAACGCCTGCGCCTGTGGAGCGATGGTGCCGACACTATTGTTTGGCGTACCGGGCTCCGGTAGCGCGGCGGTGTTCCTCGGTGGGCTCTTATTGCTCGGCCTGCAGCCGGGTATCGGCATGATCGAGACCCATCTCGACCTGACCTATACCATCATCTGGTCACTGGCATTGGCCAACATCATTGGCGCGGGGCTTTGCCTGGGACTCGCTGGACCGGTCGCCAGCCTTACCCGGGTACGCTTTACCATCCTCGCCCCACTGATCACCATTCTTATCCTGTTCGCCGCCTTTCAGGCGACCCGTGCCACCGGCGATCTGGTTGCTCTGGCAGCCGTCGGCGCCATTGGCGTGCTATTCAAGAAGGCCAACTGGTCGCGTCCAGCGTTCTTGATCGGCTTCGTGCTGGCTCCCGGTGCCGAAACGTATTTCTACCAGGCGTTACAGTTCCAGGGCAGCGCGGCCTTTGCCCGTCCCGGCGTGCTGATTATCGGCGCGCTGATCCTGGCGGCGCTGTTTATCCCGGCCCTCAAGGCACTGTGGCATAAACATCGGCAGGCAAAAAAGGGTGGCGGTACCGCTGATAGAGGCGACCGCCCCAGCCGAGCCGGCACGCGCCACATTGGGCGGCGTGGATGTATTGCTCCTAGCAGGGTTGCTGGGTCTGGCCGCGTTCGCCTGGAGCGACGTCGCAGGCCTGTCGCTATTGGGCAGCGTGTTTCCCAAGCTGGCTATTGCCATCATGGCACTGGGCTGTCTTGCCGAAATCGCACGATACCTGGTCCGCCGTCCACACTGGCAGCGCCAGACGTGTCGTGAAGAACTGATCTGGCTGGCGGGTTTCTGCACGCTGATTGCGACCATCCTCGGCCTGGGCTTCATCAGCACTGCTGCGCTGTTCTGTCTGGTGTTTCTGCTGGGTATAGCCCGGCTGAAAATATGGACGGCAGCGGGGATGGCTGTTGGCGTGGTCGCCTTTCTTGTCGGCATGGCCCATTTCCTGACCCTCACCTATCCAAGCGGTGTCCTCGACCCTTGGCTGTTCAGCTAACCCACTATATCTTCAGCTCCATATTCAAGGAGTAGTGGCAGGCGTATATCACGTGGCGATAGGGGAGAAGCAACCAGACTGCAAGTAGCACCGCGATAAGGCTTTTAAACCAGATTATCTGATATATTGTATCAATGTGAGGTCAGAGACGGTCCGGTTTGGGCCGTCTCTATCGGCCAAAAGCGGACATTCATGTTGTGTTATGACAGCGGAACTAAGCTGTTCGCCGCAGTCGGTTCGGCGTGAGCGCTTAGCATGTATAATACCCGGGCTCAGCCGCCATTTGGAGCGCAGAGAAGCCAGGTCGGCTGTGGCCTTGGTTAGCCATCCTCTAATCTCGGACCAACGAAGATAAAATAAAAGATAGGGATCCGAATTCAAAACATCATTATCTCCATCCCATTCGACCACGTTATCTTACGCAGAGGCATCAACAATGTGAGCTGTATCGAAGTATGCGCCGTGATGCGGTGCCGCTTGGAGAGAATCGCAGCGCGCGTTAAGTCGTGGACAGGCCGCACATCTGAAGATAATTCCGGGAGGATCGACGGACAATGCTTTAAGGAGAAAATCGATAAACATCTCCTTGCCATCCAAATTTGGATATGTAGATTTTCCTATCTGAGCCTCGTGTTTTAGGTTCATCGCACATTTTCTCTGTATCGGGCTAAGTAGTTTGTGGACTCAACCGTCCTCCTACAGATCTCCTCAAAGAACTCTTTTTAATAATAAATAACAGGTTTAGGGGCATTTATTTTTTTTAAGGCAGGCATTTAGGCAAAGGAATTGCATTAGTTGCGGAGAACTTGCGCTTTTTCAGCAAGATGATCACAAGGTTATTCGATACACAATATTTGCTTTACGATTTTTTGTACGCATTTTTTTAAGAAATCGCTATTAATAATCAAAATCTATCGAGATATGCGCTCGCAGTAGGTTGCTGCGATAACATCATCAGAATGGTAAGCAACGAGTTCAGATAAATTTTACACCTGGTTGAAGGCCGCTTTGTTTTAAATAGATTTATTGATTTTTTATATAGTGAAAATCATCAATAAACACAACAAAATCAGTGTTTGCAGTTCTCTAATCAGCAGCTGCAAGAGATCAATGGCAGCTGTTTCAGATTCGTTTGATACTCGCTAGCTAGTGGACAGATTCTTCTCTTTTCCTTTTGCAACGATAATTCCGCCTCGCACTAACTTTGCACTGAGTGTTCAGATTTCGTAGAACTAGTGTTTGACTCTTTTTGGAATCGGGTATCCTGTATCGAAAACCCGCAACCAAAAGTTAGAGTGCGTTTTTACGCTTGCCCAGTGACCTGTATATTCTCTGCCAATACATTCTCGACAAAAACATTTTTCACTTTGATGTAGATATTGATACGACTTGACATCTTCTATATATCTTTTACTGATCTTCTTTTTCAATCTCATCTACTATTACTCGATCATTAATATTTTATATAAACTAATACTTATTGAATAATAAAACAAGTTGTAATCTGACTTATTAGTTGTCTCAAGCAGTCCCACACCCTACGTCATGTTCTTTGTTGTTGGTAGTGAGTTAAGCTATCTTGGCAGTATAATATCATCATTGCACCTGATTAAGTAACTATACAAAAGTGATCCGATATTCGTTGCCGTAGCCTGACAACACCTGGTGGACATGGTCTCTCAAGGAAGAGAAGCTTTCGTAAGCCGTCAACGGCAGCCACTCATACTTGACCTTGCGCCAGAGAATCTCGATCAGGTTCAACTCTGGCGAATACGTCGAGAGATAGACGACATGAACCCGATGGTTCAGCCAGTCCAGTCGCTTGCGCTGGAAGCGCGCCGAGCGATGGATACTGGCATTGTCCAACACCACGATGGCAAAGGCGTCCGGCGACTTCTGGGCAACCAGGCGGTCAAAGGCCTCGATGACCACCTCGGTGGTGATGGTCGCCTTCGTCGAGGAGTAGATCAGTTTGCCCTGACGACTCAAGAAGCCCAGCACGTTCAGGCGTTGACTATGCGGGTAGGCGGGCATTTCTCGGGGGCGACCGACAGGACTCCAGGCGTAAGGCAAGGCGGAAGACTGAGCAAAGCCCGACTCGTCGAAGTAATAGAGTTCCGTCTCGCCCCGATCCTCCCAACGCTGAAGCTCAGCCAACAGGCCTTGTGTATTCCGGAAATCCGTCTCGTCACGCCGGTCTTTCAGGGATCGCCGGGTGCGCTTGAAGCTATATCCCAGATTTTTTTAAGGCTCGCTTGAGCGTCATGGTGCAGGCGTGTTTCCCGGTTTCCTGTTGGAGCTGTGCCTGGACGGCTTTCAACTGATGAGGCTGCTCTTTGACAAGTTCAAGCAACCGTTCCCGCTCCGACTCACTGTAGATGGCAGGGCGACCGGTGCGAGGCTTGTCCCGGAGTCCTTCGAGGCCCCGTGCCTCCCAGGCATCGAACCAGAGCGAGACCGTTTCGCGGGTGACGGACAGAATCGTGCAGATCTGATCGATAGTATGGCCCTGATGGCTCAGCACGATGGCGTGAGCCCTACGACGCAGGGCCGGTTTCTCGCCATAAGTGTAAGTCATCATCAACGACTGACGGTCAGCATCGGAGAGCGGCGGCACAAAGCGGAATGGCATGCTCAGCGTCCTGATTCAGCGGGGCAGGGCTAAAAGTATAGCGGAGAATATGTGTTTAGATACTTAGCCAGAATGGGCTAGGCGCATCGGGCAGCAGCAGGGCGGGATGGTAAATTCCGAGACTTGGACTTGTGTGCGGTCATGGAGGGATGAGATTTCCATCGCCGACAGGCGGCTGGGCAGCGCCCGGTATGGGCGCTGCCGCGGAGAGAGTCACGCTATTCGGTACCCGACCAGCTCTGTTCTGTTTCCACCTGGCCACGGCGCTGCATCCAGCGCATCACGAGCCAGCACAGCGCCGCCCAGGCGGCCCCGGCCGTCCAGCCGGCAAGCACGTCCGTCGGCCAATGGACTCCCAGATAGACGCGGCTGACCCCCACCAGCAGGGTGAGCAGTGTCGCCATTATCAGCAGGTAGGCCTTCAGCCTCAGCGCGGGCTGTACGCGGATGAGCAGGGCGGCCAGGGTGAGGTAGGTCACGGCAGACATCATCGAGTGGCCGCTGGGAAAGCTCGCGGTGTAGACCATGGTTTCATGGGGTACGAGATCGGGCCGGGCGCGATCATAGCCCATCTTCATCACGGTACTCAGCAGCATGCCGCCGGGTACCGCGATCGAGGCAAAGAGCGCCGCGCGATAGCGTCGGGCGAGCAGCAGGTAGCCCAGGGCGCTCAGCGAAATGAGTACCAGCACGGCGACACCCCCCAGCGCGGTAAAGTCCCGGCCCGATTTCCTCGACCCAGCCCGGGCCGAGCGGGTCGCTGTGATCGGCCGGGTTGCGCAGGGCCAGCAGCAGTGTCTCATCGATGCTCTGGGTGTCCCCTTCAGTGACTGCATCGGCCAGCTCGACGAACCCCCAGACTCCGCCGGACAGTACCGAAACGCACAGCAGCACCGCGAACTCATAGCGGCCGAGTCTGGCCAGCAGGGAAAGGCCCTGGCGTCCTGCATGCTTCATCTTTCCGTAATGCTTCATTGCAACTCCCTTGCTTTGTAAAACCACACGCGACGTCTTTTCAGTCAAGACTAGTGTGGCTGCGTGACGGTAACCTCTCCAACCCACTCACTCGGACTACCTCCCTCGATACGGCCTCATCGAGCATGCCGCGTCCGGTTTCCACCAGGGTCAGCCAATGCCTGGCGCGGGTGATGCCGGTGTAGACCAGCTCTCGCGTCAGGATGGGGTTGGGAGCATCGGGCAGCAGCAGCGCGGTGTGGGTGAATTCCGAGCCCTGTGACTTGTGCACTGTCATGGCGAACACGGTTTCCACCGCCTGCAGGCGGCTGGGCAGCACCCACTTGATGGGCTTGTTGGCATCCGCGGTGGGGAAGGCGACACGCAACACGCGCTTGGCCGGCTCTTGCGGGTGCGGCTGGGCGAGGGTGATGCCGATGTCGCCATTCATCAGGCCCAGGCCGTAATCGTTGCGGGTGACGAGCACCGGGCGGCCGAGGTACCAGCCGCGTTCCAGCTCGGCGTCGCTGGCGTTGAGCAGCCCGTGGCGTCGCAACGCCTGGCCGATGCGCAGGTTCAGACCCTCCACGCCCCACGGGCCCTTTGCGCAGCGCGCACAGCAATTGGAAGCGGTTATGCGCTTCGAGCATCGCCAGCGCCCAGACATCATACGTCTCTTTTTGTCGGTCGACCGAAGCTTCGACCAGGTTTTGTCGGTCGACCGAAGCTTCGACCAGGGCGCGCTGGTCCGGCCTCTGGCTATGTAGGACTTCGAGGTAATGGCGGTAGCCGGTGGGCGGGGCGAGCTCGCCGGCTTTGCCGTGGCGGCCCACGCCGCGATTGACGAAGCCGGCCGGGTTGCCGTCGACCACCAGCCGCTCGAACGCCGGGTCGTCGACATCCGCCAGGGCGAGGCGGGCGATATCGGCGTAACCCGCCCGGAATACATCGCGGATGGCGTGCTGCTTGTCCCGGGACTGGTGATCGCCGATCAGCGGGGCGTTGACGGCCTGGGCGAGCTGGCCGATGCCGCTTGCCGCGTCGAAGCGATGGCTGACCCGCAGCATGGCGATGGCTTGGTCGAGCGGCTGGCCGTTCGTGTCCCGGTACGCGTCGGGAATCGGCGCGTCACAGACGCGCTCGAGCCATGCGCAGGTGGCCGGGGTGTAGTGGCCGCCTTCGGCGCGCTGGCACAGATCGCCGAGCACTGCGCCGGCTTCCACCGAGGCGAGCTGGTCCTTGTCGCCGAGCAGGATCAGCCGCGCCCGCGACGGCAGGGCGCCGAGCACGGCGGCCATCATCTCGATGTCGACCATCGAGGCTTCGTCGATCACCAGCACGTCGAGCGCCAGCGGGTTGCCGGGGTGGTGGCGAAAGTGGCGGGTGTCCGGCCGCGAGCCGAGCAGGCGGTGCAGCGTCGTCACTTCGGTGGGAATCCGGTGCTTGAGTGCCTCGGGGTCGTCGCTGACGCCGTCGAGGGTCAAGCCGCCGACCTGCCCGGCGATCGACTCGTTGAGCCGCGCGGCGGCCTTGCCGGTGGGCGCGGCCAGGCGAATGCGCAGCGCGCGCCCGCTTTGGGCGAGTTGTTGCGACTGCAGCAGGGCGAGCAGCTTGACTACGGTGGTGGTCTTGCCGGTGCCGGGGCCGCCGGTGATCACCGCGAAGCGCGAGCGGGCGGCCAGCGCGCAGGCGATCTTCTGCCAGTCGGGGCCGGGTGTTGGAACATTGCCGGGGAACAGTGCATCCAGGGCCTGGCGAAGTTGGGCGGCCGATTCATCGCGAACAAGTTCGCTTCCACGGCTGGCAGCGGGTTGGGAGCCTGGATGAAACTCTGAAGTTGTGGGAGGGAATTCATTCCCGATGGGCGTGCGAGTCGTTCCATCGGACTCGCTCGAGGCGAGTCTGGCGTCGATCTGTTGGCCAATGTCCTGCTCGTACTGCCAGTAGCGGCGCAGGTAGAGCCGCACGCTGCCAGCGCCGTCGAGCTTGACCAGCGGGGTGTTACCGGACTGGCCGTCGCGGCCGTCGGCGACCAGCGGGGCGTGGTCGAGCGCGGCCCGCCAGCGTTCGAGCTCCAGCCCTTCGAGCACCTGGCTGGGCAGCGGCGGCGGGTCGCTCAGGTCGTCGCCCTCCGGCGGCAGCGAGAGCGCCAGGTTGGGCGCGGCCAGGGTCTGGGCGAGATCCAGGCAGACGTGACCGCGGCCGAGCTGGTGGCTGGCCAGCGCGGCGGCCAGCAGCAGCAGGGGCGGGCCGTCGCCCACTTCGCGATGCAGAAACACTGCCAGCGCCCTGTCCAGCGCGCGCAACCAGCCGCGTTCCACCCAGCGGTCGAGCAGCGCGACGAGCGCCTCGATGTCGTGCAGGGCCGGATGCGAGGTCGTCGCTGCGTCGTCGAGCCGGTTGTCGAAGAGATCTTCGAACAGGTCAGGCGTGGCGTCGTTGATGGCGCCCTGTTTGCCTTTGCCAGGCGTGCGCTTGGTCATGCCGGCATCTCCGTCTCGGTCGGCGCCCCGACGGTGGCCGTGTGGCCCTGGAACAGCGCATCCATGGCCTCGATCAGCTCGCGGGGTGGGCGCTCGGCGTGCACACCGCGGCTCTCGGCCATGCCGCCCCTGAGGAAGATCGTCAGCGAGCCGCCGATGTGGCGGTCGTAGTCGTAATCCCGAAGGCGCGTCTTGAGCAGCCGGTGCAAGGCCAGCAGATAGAGCGCGAACTGCAGGTCGTAGCGCTTCTCGGCCACCGCCAGGCGCATCGCCTCGTGGCTGTAGGCGGCGTCGTCCGGCCCCAGGTGATTGGACTTCCAGTCGGCGACGTAATAGCGCCCCTCGAACTCGAACACCAGATCGATGAAGCCCTTGAGCATGCCATTGAGCGTATCTTCATCCAGTGGCGAGCGCGGGGTGGCGCCATGCGCGCCGGGGAGTGCATGGGCGCTTACCAGGGCGTCCAGGCGACGGGTGTCGACCCGGCTGGCGGCGAACCAGAATTCCATCTCGACCTGGTAGCTGGCCAGCGAATCGAGCCGGAACGTCGCCGCCAGCCTCGCCGGGCGCGGGCAGCGGCAGTGCGGTGGTCAGCAGCGCGCCGAACCACTCGTGCAGGGTGGGCAGCCAGTGCGACCAGCCGCGCAGGTTCAGGCGCCGCGCCAGGGCGTCCTCCCGGGCGGCGGGATCGGTGGCCACGCGGGCGAAGCCCTGTTCGCCGGCCCATTCGAGAATCCCGTGGAGGAAGGTGCCGGGGCCAGGCCCACGCGGGAAGCGGTGCAGATTGGCGGTGTGCTCGCTGCCGCCGCGATCGCGGGGCTCGGCGATCACTTCCAGCGCGGTGGATTCCAGCGCGGTGGTCGGTTCGGGCAACGCCGTGCCCTCGGCCGCGCCCACGCCGGGCTCTTGGGGTAAGTCGGCGCTTACTGGGGCGGGTTCGGGTGTGGCCGCATCGAAAGCGATCGGCGCCACGCCGTCGGCGGAGACGCGCAGCGCCGAGTAGCTGGCGATCCACCAATGCTCGCGGGCGGACCGCGCCGGGGTGAGCGCCTCGCCGAGGACGTCATCGACACCGGCCAGCTCGACGACGCGGGCATGGGCCGGCGGCGCCGGCTCGATGTGGATGCTCGGGCAGGCATCGTCGCCGTGGCCCTTGAGCGTGGCCAGCGCGTCGCCGAAGCCGGCCGGGTCGATGGGGTTGCCGTTGTCGAGCATCTGGCCGATGGCGCTGCCCTCCAGGCCCTTGAGCGGCGCCATGCCCAACCAGGTGGCATGCCGCGCGCGGGTCAGGGCGACGTAGAGCTTGCGCAGATCCTCGCCCAGGCGTTCGCGGTCGACGGTGGCCAGCGTCTCCTCGTCGGCCTCCAGGCTGATGCGCAGGCGGCCCTCGGCGTCGTGCCAGCGCAGCGGCGAATCTTCCTTCCTGGTCGGGCGGTGGCCGCAGATGAACGGCAGGAACACCAGCGGGTACTCCAGCCCCTTGGACTTGTGAATGGTGATCACCTGCACCAGGTCGGCGTCGCTCTCCAGGCGCAGCTTGTGGGCATCGCCCTGGCCTTCCGGGTGGGCGATGGACTCGGCCAGGAAGCGGATCAGCGCGTGCTCGCCGTCGAGCTCCTGGCTGGCCTGTTGCAGCAGTTCGCCGAGATGCAGCAGATCGGTGAGCAAGCGCTCACCCTGGCTGGCCGGCCCGCCCTCGAGTAGCCGCGTGGCGATCTCGAAGTCGTTGATCAGCCGTCGCACCAATGGCAGCACGCCCTGGTTGCGCCACAGCCGGTGGTAGTCGCGAAACTGCATGACCCGGCCCTCCCAGGCCAGCTCGTCGTCGTTCAAGTCGTTGAGTTCGGCGAGGCTTAGCCCCAGCGCGGGCATCGCCAGGGCGGTGTGCAGCTTGCGGGCGTTGTCGGGCTCGGCGCAGGCGTGCAGCCAGGCTTCCAGCTGCGAGGCCATTGATGATGCGAACACCTTGTCCTTGTCGGAGAGATAGACGCTCTTCACGCCGCGCCGCGCCAACGCCTGGCGGATCGCTCGCGCCTCGCCCAGGCCGTTGACCAGCACCGCCATGTCGGAGGGCTTCAACGGCTTGAATGAATCCTCGCTGGTAAACCCGGCATGGCCGCGTTGGCCCTCGTTGAGCAGCTCGACCATGTGCGAGGCGCAGCGCTCGGCCAGCTCGCCGTGATAGGCAGTCTTGGACAGAGGCTCGTCGGTATCGAGCTGCCATAGCGTCATGGCGGGCAACGCTTGGCCAGCGAGCGTGAGAGAGTCCTTGCGGCCCTTGGCCCCGACGGCAACGAACGGGACTGGGTTGCTGCCGTCGCGTTCCTTGAACAGGAACGCCCCGGGCGGGTGCGACTCGGCATGCGCGAAACAGCGGTTGACCGCCGCGACCATGGCGGCGCTGGAGCGAAAGTTGGTGCCCAGGGTAACGTGGCGGCCCTGGGTGTCGCGGCGCGCGCGCAGGTAGGTATAAATGTCGGCGCCACGGAAGGCGTAGATCGCCTGCTTGGGATCGCCGATCAGGAACACGCCCGTCTTGTCAGAATAGCCGTGGCCGTTCTCGCGGATATGGTAGACGCAGTCGAAGATGCGGTACTGCACCGGGTCGGTGTCCTGAAACTCGTCGACCAGCGCCACCGGGAACTGGCGGCGGATCTGCGCGCCCAGCGTTTCGCAGTTGGGGCCGGCCAGGGCGCGGTCGAGGTGGGTCAGCAGCTCGTTGGGGCCCATCTCGGCGCGGCGCTGCTGCTCGCGGTCGAGCCGCTCGCGGCACCAGTGCACGGCATGGGTGAGCAGGTCGGCGTACGGGTCGGGCAGGGCGCGTAGTTCGCCCTGGAGCGCTTGAAGCGCGGCCAGCGCCGGGTGACCCGGCGGCTCGCCCTTGAGCCAGATCTCGGCCATGCCCTCGGGGGTCAGGCGCTTCCAGGCAGCGTCGGTCAGGCCCGGCCAGGTGGCATCGTTGTGGCACCATTCGCGCAGTGCGCCGAACCAGTTGGCGCGGCTTCGGGCGTTGAAGCTCTGGCCCTTGAAGGCCTTCTGCCGGGCGGCGTCCTCGAACAGCGTCTCGCACTCGTCGAGCCAGGCCGGCCACGGCGCCTTGAGCTCCGCCAGGCGCCGGGCGGACTCTTGCTGGGCGTTGGCCACGGTTTCGTCGGGCGGCGGGGCGTCTTTCGGCAGCGCCGCGCATTCGGGCATCAGGTCGCGCACCGCCTGGTGCAACGCTTCGGGCGTGTCCCAGTGGCGCACCACGCTGGCCAGTGCCTCGGCATCCAGCGAATAGTAGAAGTTGCGCCAGTAGTCGCGCACCACCTCGAGCTCCAGCTCGGTCTGGTCGTTTTCCAGATCGAGCGAGAACAGGCTGCCGCTGTCGAAGGCATGCTCGCGCAGCATGCGGTAGCACCAGCTGTGGATGGTCGAGACGGCGGCTTCGTCCATCCATTCGGCGGCGAGCTGCAGGCGCCGCGCACAGGCTGGCCAGGCGGCCGGGTCGTACTGGTCGCGCAGGGCGAGAAGCAGCGGGTCATTTGCGACCGCGGCGCCGGGGGCGGGTTGGAGCGAGGGTCTTTTTCCAGGGAAGGAAAAAGTAGCGCCCAGGGATGGGTTTACAGCGCCCTCGCGCAGGCCTGCCTCCGGAGTCGCGGAATCATCGGCGGGCGCCTGTAAAAAAACATCCGCCGCTTCCACCAGCCGCGCGCGAATCCGCTCGCGCAGCTCCTGGGTGGCGGCGTTGGTGAACGTCACCACCAGGATCTCGGGCGGGGTCAGCGGGCGCTCGAAGGCGGCCTGGTCGTCGTCGTGACGCGCACCGAGCACCAGGCGCACGTAGAGCAGCGCGATGGTGAAGGTCTTGCCGGTGCCGGCACTGGCTTCGATCAGGCGACTGCCGTGCAAAGGGAAGCTGAGTGGGTCCAGTTGCGTGACGTCGCTCATGGCTGGCTCTCCGCTTGCCTGTCCTGTCCTTTCTTGTCTTTGCCGTTGTTGCCCCGCTCCTGCTTGTCGCCCTTGACGGCGCGATGTACCGGGGCCAGCAGTCGCTCGGTGAGTTCGGCGAAGCCGCAGGCGTCGAGTCGATGCTCGTACAGCGCGGCGAAGCTCGGCCAGCGGTGGGCGAGGTAGGGGTTGCGGTCGACTTCGCCGGCATTGTAGCCGTCGCCCTCGTAAGTCTTGCGTGCGGCGTGCCAGGCGTCGCCGTCGCGCTCGCTGTCCGGCGTGTCTTGTGAAGAGCCAAGCTTGCTGAGCCAGACGAAGGCGCTGGTGCTGGCCAGCGGCAGCGGCTCGCGCATGCCGGCCTGCCAGGCGATCGATGATGTCGAGAAGATGCTGGCGGGCCGTGGCCGGCTCAAGCGGCGGCAGGGTGACATGGCCGGCCTTGGAAAGCAGCCGCGTGGTCATCGGCTCGCCATTCAAGTGGCCGGCCAGATGCGCGACCCACGGGCGCAGAATGTGGTGCCAGTGATACTTGCCTTTCTTGATCAGGCTGCTGCTGGACAGCACCAGGCGGCAACGCTCGCCGTCGGCGCTCAGCCGCAGCCCGTCCAGCCAGTCTTCCAGTGGTGGCGCGTCGGGGGCGTCGAACAGGACCGGCTCGGGCTCGTCGAGGGCGTGGGGCCAGGTGTCGAGCGCGTCTTCGTAGGCTTCGAACAGCGCGTCCATCGGTTCGACGAGTTGCTCGCGCATGCGGCTGCCGAACGCGCCCATCGCCAGCACGCCCTGGCCCTGCAGGCGTTCGAGCGCCTGGTGCATGGCCGGCAGTCGCGGCTCGCCGTCATCCACGGCGCGGCGCTGTACCTGGATCAACTGATCCTGCAACTGCCAGTTGGCGAGACCGTCGAGGGCGAAGGGCTCGTGGTCGAGGCTGACCAGATCCTCGCGCTCGAGGGCGACCTTGAGGCGGGTGGTGAAGAAGGCCCGCGCCGGGTCGCGCAGGAAGTTGCCGAACTGGATGAGCGTGAGGGGGCTTTCCTGCTCGAACGGCCGCAGAGCGACTGCGCTCATGACGCTTTCGACGTTGCTCGAGAGTGGGATCCAGCCCGGCCGTGTGCACTGCGCGCCATTCGTGGGCGTAGGTGATCAGCCGGCGCTGGCCGATGCTGCGCTCGGCCAGCGCCGCCGGGGTCGGGAAGTAGGCGCGGCTGAACGGTTGCAGCGGGTGCTCGCTGGTCAGCGCGCTCAACAGTTCTTCGTCGTGGGCGGCGTGCCAGCCGGCGCGCAGGTGATCGCGCAACTGGCCGACCAGCACCGAGGGCGGTTTCTCGCTGTTGTCGACGATGCTGCGGCCCACCCAGCTGACATAGAGCTGGTCGCGGGCCGAGAGCAGCGCCTCGAGGAACAGGTAGCGGTCGTCCTCGCGGCGCGAGCGGTCGCCGGGGCGGTAGTCGCCGTCCATCAGGTCGAAGTCCATCGGCGGATGGCTGCGCGGGTAGTCGCCGTCGTTCATGCCCAGCAGGCAGACGCGCTTGAAGGGAATCGCGCGCATCGGCATCAGCGTGGCGAAGTTGACCGCCCCGGCCAGGAAGCGCTGCGACAGGCTGTGTTCGTCAATCTGCGCAAGCCAGTGCTCGCGCACCACGGACAGCGGCAGCTCGCGGGTCAGCCCGGCTTGCTCGGCGCTTTCCTGCCAGGCCTGCAGGGCCAGTTCGAGCTGGGCCAGCATCAGGCTGTCCTGGGCGTCGTCGCCGCTGAAGCTGTCCTCGAGCAGCCGACGTAGACGCTGCACCCAGCCGTTGACGTCGGTGGGCTCGCGCAGCGCGTGCCACTGGCGCTCGAGAGTCTCGAGCAGGCTGGCCAGCGGCCCGGCGAGCTGCGCTTGAAGGCCGCCGATCTCGTCGAACGGTTCGATCCCCTGCCAGGGGCCGCTGGCCGCCTCGCCCACGGTATAGCCGAGCAGCAGCCGGCGCAGGCCGAAGGCCCAGGTGTTCTGCTCCATGCCGTCGGGCAGGTCGAGGCTCTCGCGCTGGCGGCCGTGCAGCCCCCAGCGGATGCCGGCGCCCTGGATCCAGCGGCGCAGGGTGGGCAGGTCGTCCTCGGCGATACCGAAACGCTCGCGCAGCGCCGGGACGTCCAGCAGGTCGAGCAGGTCGCTCACCGAGAGGCGCAGTTCGGGCAGGCGCAGCAGCGTTTCCAGGGCGATCAGCAGCGGCAGGCGGTGGCGGCTGCCCTGGTCGGAAAGGGTGTAGGGGATAAGCGCGGGTCGCTGGCGCCGTCCTGGCGTCGCTCGTATCGGCTTTTTTCATACTGGCCAAAGACGGCCTGGATATGCGGCGCGTAGGCGTCGATGTCCGGCACCATGACGATGATGTCGCGCGGGCGCAGCGCGGGGATCGGCAGCTGAACGCGGCGAGCAGCTGGTCGTGCAGGATCTCGACCTCCCGCTGCGGGCTGTGGGCGAGGTGGAAGACGACCGAATCGTCCGCCGGGTGTCCACCGCCGGCCAGGGCGCGGGTCTCGTGCGGCGGGCGCAGCTCGAGGATGTCGTCCTGCAATCTGATTGAGCAGGCGCGGTTCGCCGTGGCTGTCGACGACGGCTCGAACAGGTCGATGGCAGCGCCTCGGCGGCGAACGGCCCTGGTACTGCTGGCTGTCGTCGAACTCGTAGAGCAGCCGCATATAGTCGCGGCCCTGCTTGCCCCAGGCGGCGAGCAGCGGCTGGGCGTGCAGGTGCAGGCCGGCGTCGCCGTCGCCATCGCCGAGCACGTCGAGCTGGGTGGGCATGCCCGCCTTGCGTTGCTGCGTCCTGCGTGCCGCTCCAACAGGTCCTGGTGCTCGATGATGTCGGCCCAGTAGTACTGGCAGGGATTGTGCACGCACAGCTCGACCTGGCAGCAGCGGCATGACCGCCAGCGCCTCGAGCGCCTGCTGGGGCAGCGACGAGATGCCGAACACCATCACCCGGCGTGGCAGCCCGCGGCGGGCGTGGCGTGGCAATCCAGATGCACGCGCCGCGTCGAGAAAGCGCCGATGGACCATGGCGCGGCTGGAGGCGACGCCGTCGTCGCCGACATCCTCGATCAGCGCCCGCCACAGCGCCGGCTGCCAGCACTGGCTCGCGCGAGCGCGCCGGCCCTCGCCGCGGGCGGTGATCAGCACGTCCTCGCCCCGGCTCCAGGCGCTCAGCCAGTCGGCGCGGTAGACCTGGTACTGGTCGAACAGGTCGGCCAGGCGTTCGGCAGCTGGTGGTGCTTGCGCAGGTCAGCGTCGCCCTCGAGGAACTGGGCAGCGGGGCGAATACATCCAGGTCCAGGCAGTTCCGGCAGCAGCCGCCACAGACGCCAGACCAGCCGCGACTTGTCGAACGGCGAGGTGGCCGGCACGGCGCCGGAATCGTTCTCGACGTGAGTGAGCAGGGCCCGGTAGGCGTGCCACAGGAAGCGTGCCGGCAGGGTGATGTCCAGCGCGGCGGCGATACCGGTGCCACAGTCGCGCTCATCGGCGGCCAGGCGCCAGCTTCATCCACTGGGCGATGCCGTTGCTCTGGACCAGGAAGGTCTCGTCTTCCAGCGGTCGTCAGCGGGTGGCGTTTCATCCACTCCACGGCCATGCCGCGCAGGTCCTCCAGGCGGTTGCCATGGATGGCCATGAAGCCGGGCTGGAGGGCGGGGGGAAGAAGCGAGGGGCATGGCGATCCTGCATGACTGGATAAATGAGCAGGGTAATGGTGCCCCAGGGAGCGGCGGGAGCAAAGAGGAGAAGCGTGTTATCGTAACTTGAGCGGAGGTAGCGACGATGAATCGAGCCGAGACGTTACAACTATTGCAGGATCACATGCCGACCCTGAGGGCTGATTACGGCGTCAGGGATCTGGCACTGTTCGGCTCGCTGGCCCGCGACCAGGCCAGGGCCGAAAGCGATATCGATATTCTGGTAGTGTTCGATGGTCCGGCAACCTCGTCACGCTACTTCGGGTTGCAGTTCTATCTGGAAGATCTCCTGTGCCGTTCCGTCGATCTCGTCACCGACAAGGCGTTGCGTGCCGAACTCAGGCCATTCATCGAGCGCGAGGCCTTGCATGTCTGATGCCCGGCCATCGCGCGAATGGCGTTTCTATCTGGACGACATGATCGGGTTTGCCGAGAAGGTATCCACTTACACTGAGGGCCTTGATCAGGCATCTTTTGTGGCCAGCGCGCTTACCTACGATGCGACGCTGCGCAATCTCGAACTGATCGGCGAAGCGGCGACGCGAATCCCCGACGAGATTCGTGATACGCACACTGAGATCCCCTGGCGCATGATCATCGCGACACGCAACCGGCTAATCCACGCCTATCTGGGTATCGATGACGATACTGTCTGGAGCATCATTCGGGAGGATATTCCCGGACTTCTCGCGTTGCTGCCGGCCTTGAAACGGCGCTTTGACTAGCTGTTGGAAGGCACTGGTCGTTGTCCACTAGCGCTAGCTTCAACCACTGGGCTACAAATGCCGTTTTTACGGATTCATGGTCATCGCGCTAGTGACGAATCAGGCGGCTAACCCAGCACCTTGCCCTCGCACCAGTAGCCCATGCTGGTGACGTGGCGCTTGGGCAGGCCGCACTCGTTGACCAGATAGCGACGAATGCTCCGCGCCACTTTGGTTTCCGCGGCGATCCAGGCGTAGATGGGGCCTCGTCGTCGACGCTCGCGGCTTCCCATAGCATGCAATTGTCAGTTGCCTCCTCGGCGGCGTTGATACGCTCGGGCTGGCCTCCCAGGGCGCGAACTGCCTGGTTCGGGTCGAGATCGCGCATCGCGCCCAGTAGCCGCTCGCCGTGGGCGCAGCCGGGCTCGCCAGCATCTTCGGGGATGGGAAAGAACAGCTTGATGCGCTGATCCGGCGCATGGGTGGCCATCCGGTCGACTTCCGGCCCGGTGAAGGTGAACCTGACCAGTGAAGGGCTGATCGGGGTGCGCTGGGCGAGGGTGACGGCAAAGACTCGGTAGCTTTGCCGTGCGGCCATGGCGTGTTCCCCGTTGCGATCGCAGCAGGCTATAATTCATGATAACTATTCTCAATTGAGCTGGTCTTTTGTTTACCGGCCGGTGAGCTTATGCGCTATAGGCAATGACTCGCGGCAGAAGAGCTACTATTGTCTTGTTGTATGATAGGTATGCCAAAAGTACCTCTCAGCCGTTCGAGACACGCCGTTCAAGACAAAAGGAGAACAAGATGCTTGAAGAATTCCGGGGTAAGCGAGTTCTGATCACCGGGGCGAGCCGAGGGATTGGTGCTGCGGTGGCCCGCAAGTTGGGGGCCTGTGGTGCGCATGTCGCCGTTCACTATCACACCAGTGACGCACCGGCACGTGAGGTGGCCGAGGCGATTCGCAATGCCGGTGGCCAGGCGTTTCTGGTCCAGGGCGACATCAGCCAGTCGGCCAAGGCAGCCCAGATCGTCGATGAAGCCACCGCCGCACTGGGCGGGCTCGATGTGCTCATCAACAACGCTGGCGACATGCTCGGTCGCGTCGACCTCGAAGCCATGGATGACGAGCAGTACGACAAGGTCATGAATCTCAACGTCCGTTCGGTGATCATGGCCAGCCGCGCCGCGTTGCCGCATTTTCGTGAGCAGGGCGCAGGCAACATCATCCACACCAGCTCGATTGCCGCGCGTAATGGCGGTGGCCCCGGTGCCGGGCTTTACGCGTCGGCCAAGGGCTTCGTCAGCAACCTGACCCGCTCCATGGCCAAGGAGCTCGCTGCAGAAAATATCCGCGTCAATGCCGTGGCGCCGGGCGTCATCGCCACCGATTTCCATGAGCGGCATTCCAGCGACGCCCAGCTCGAAGCCGCCCTCGGCACGATTCCCCAGCGCCGCCTGGGTACCGCCGAGGATTGCGTAGGCGCCTACCTGTTTCTGGCCAGCGACGAGCTCAGCGCCTACGTGACCGGCCAGATCATCGAGGTCAACGGCGGGCAGCTGATGCCATGACGACTCAGCGCTCCTTTGCCATCGCCATCACCATGGGCGACCCCGCCGGCATCGGACCGGAAATAATCTGTCGGGCGCTGGCTGGCATGTCGGCCGACGAGCGGGCGTCTACCTTGCTGGTGGGCGATATCGAGACCTTCTCGCGTGCCGCTCGCCTGATCGATGCCGACCTGACGTTCCATTCCCTCGACGACACGCAAGCCACGCCGTCTGGCGACGAGGTTGCCGTAGCCCAGGTCGACCAAGCCTCGGACATGGCGATCCGCGATGGCGAAATCAGTGCGGCGGCCGGGGAAATGGCGTTTCGTTGCGTCGAGCGCGCCGTGGCGCTGGTGCAAGCCGGCCAGGCCGAGGTCATCGTCACCGCGCCGCTCAACAAGGCGGCGCTGCATGCCGCCGCGCGTTACTACGACGGCCACACCGGCATGCTGGCGTCGCTGACCGGGGCGCCGGCGTCGTTCATGCTGCTGGCCTCTGAAAGGCTGTCGACGATCCATGTCTCGACCCACGTGTCGTTGCAGGAGGCCATCCAGCGGGTCACGCTCGCGCGCATCGAGGCGACGGTAAAGGCGGGCCACGAGCATCTCTGTCAACTGGGGCTGGCCACGCCACGCATCGCCGTGGCCGGACTCAATCCACATTGCGGCGAAGGCGGAATCTTCGGCGACGAGGACGAGCGGATCATTCGACCGGCCGTCGAGGCGCTGCAACAGGCGGGTTATCAGGTGCAGGGGCCGATTTCTGCCGATACGGTGTTCTATCGCGCCAGTCGCGGTGAGTTCGACCTGGTGGTCGCCCAGTATCATGACCAGGGCCATATCCCGGTCAAGCTGATCGCCTTCGATACCACCGTCAATGTCAGCCTGGGGCTGCCGATCAAGCGTACCTCGGTGGATCATGGCACGGCCTTCGACATTGCCTGGCAGGGGCGTGCCGACGCCACCAACATGAACGCAGCCATCGCCTATGCCCGGCAACTGGCGGCGGGAGCGGCGCGTGGCTGACCTGACGGTGGCGATCGTCGCCGATGACTTGACCGGGGCGATGGATGCGGCGGCACCGTTCGCTCGGCGTGGTGCCCAGACTCGGGTTGTGGTCGTTCCAGAGCACCTTGCCGAGGTCCTCGGCCAGGGTGATCTTCCCGAAGTTCTGGCGATCAACACCGAATCGCGTCACTTGCCGGCCAACGAGGCATCGGTACGGGTGGCGACGGTCTTCGCGGCGCTGCGACCGCTCGCGCCCCATGTCCTGTTCAAGAAGATCGATTCGACCCTGCGCGGCAACGTCGTCGCGGAGTGTCTGGCCGCGCGCCACAGTAGCCGGCGAGGCTTGTTGATCTGTCCGGCGGTACCGGCCCAGGGACGTACGCTGTGTGACGGCCAAGTCTACGTGCACGGCAAGCCGCTTGCGGCAACGGATTATGGGCGCGACGCCCGTGCGGCGCCGCCCGTCGAGCCGTTGCCGGTCCTGTTCGCCCGGGAAGGACTGACTCTTGCGGTCATCTCTGCGGCGGAAAGGCCAGGCACGTCCGAGGCCATTGTCGACGCCGCACACGAGACCAACCTGCAAATGCTGGCCCGTGCACTGCTCGATGCGCCGCAGCGCTGGCTGGCCGTGGGGGCGGCGGGCTTGAGCGAGGCCATCGCCGCGACGCTGTACCCGAACGCTGAAGCCTCGCGACTGATGATCCCGCCACGCGGCCTGCGGTTGATAGCCGTCGGCTCGCGCTGTGATCAGGCGCGTCGGCAGGTGGCTTGCCTGGGAAAGGGCATTCTCCGATTTGTCCGTCGTCTACGCCATGGCGGGTGATGAAGCGGGTGGCAGGACATCACGGCTCGCGGCGAATCATCGTCTGGTGTTGCCGGCACGCGATCCTGCTTGCCGATTTTCTCCGGAGCAAGTCGCCGAGGCCATGGCTCGACGTGTGGTCGAACTTCTGGACGCGGCAGCACCGGAGCAAGCGCCCTTGCTGTTCCTGACCGGTGGCGACACGGCCATGGCGGCAATGCGCCTCATGCACGTGCAACACATCGAGCTGGCGGGCGAATGGACGCCCGGCGTGGCGTGGGGCTGGCTGGAGGGGGATCGCCGCCGGCCGGTCATGACCAAGGCCGGCGGCTTCGGCGACGACTCGCTGCTGGTGCAGCTTATCGAGGCATCTACGACCAGAGGATAATACCCTCGACATTGCGTGCCGGCCTGGCAGTGGCTAGGTTTGCTTATGATGGTATGACACGTATACATGTAGCCATCCAAGCTCGTTATAACAGACGCTATGCCTGCCCTCGATCCGAGAAGGAGAACAACAATATGGGTAACACGCACACCAGCTCCAACCTGTTCAACCGCTGGGCCTCGACGGCACTGCTGCTGGCCGGGGTCACCCTCTCCGGCATGACCCAGGCCCAGGAGACCCTCAAGTTCGCCCACGTCTATGAAGCCTCGACGCCCTATCAGAAGTGGGCGCTGTGGGCCGCCGATGAGATCGAGAAGCGCACCGATGGACGCTATACCGTCGAAGTGTATCCCGCTTCGTCACTGGGCAAGGAAGCGGATATCAACGAAGCCCTGTCGCTGGGCACCATCGACCTGATCTACACCGGCAATCAGTTTGCCGCCCGCTCCTATGGGCCGATCGGCATTGCCGGCGCACCCTATATGTTCCGTGACTTCGATCACTGGCAGGCCTACGCCGATAGCGACCTGTTCAAGGAGATCGCCAAGGGCTATCAGGATGCGACCGGCAACGTACCGTTGGCCATGAACTACTACGGCAAGCGCCATGTCACGTCCAACAAACCGATCAACACGCCCGAAGACATGAAGGGGCTGAAGATCCGTACGCCCAACGCGCCCTTGTACATGCTGTTCCCCGAGGCGGTAGGCGCCAATCCGACGCCGATCGCCTTCGCCGAAGTCTATCTGGCCCTGCAACAGGGCGTGGTCGACGCCCAGGAAAATCCGTTGCTGACCATCCAGGCCAAGAAATTCTATGAAGTGCAGGACAACATCAATCTCACTGGCCACATCACCGATTCGCTGATCACCATTGCGGGCGGACCGCTGTGGAACGGTCTCTCGGACGAGGACAAGCAGATCTTCCGCGACGTCTATCAGGAAGCGGGGGAGAAGATCACCCAGGATGTTCGCCAGTCGGAGGAGGACTTGGTGGCCTGGTTCGAAGACCAGGGTATCTCGGTCAACAAGGTGGATACTAAGCCATTCCGCGAAGCGGTCATTCCCTATCTCAACGGTGAAGCCGCGACCTGGGACAAGGAAACCTACGACCGTCTCCAAGCGCTCGGCCAATAATCGGCTCGACGGTAACTGACTCATACCCTGTTGCACCCCTGTAGCCCCACCCGGCCACCCGCCGGTGGGGCCTGGAGCCGCCAATGACAAAAGAGCGCCTGCCCCGCGAGGAAGAACTGCTCAGTGGCCTGGAAGAGCAGTTCGACCCACGCGATTACCGCTTCGAGGACTACATCACGCTAGGCGTCTTCTGGCTGCTGGCGCTGGATGTCTTCCTGCAATTCTTCAGCCGTTACGTACTCGGCGACTCGATCGCCTGGACCGAGGAAATAGCCCGCTACCTGTTGATTCTGGTCTGCTTCCTGGGGGGCTCAATGGCGGTACGCCGGAATTCGCACATCATGGTCGAATTCTTCTATCGCTACATGCCACCGGCGATGGGACGCCTGCTGTCGACCCTGATCGATGTTGTCCGCGTGGTGTTCTTCGCCGCTGCCGCCTGGATCACCTACGGTCTCGCCGGACGCACGCACTCGATGATGGTCTCGGTGGATATTCCCAAGAGCTATCTCTATTACGTGGTGATGGTCGGATTCCTGTTGATGCTGTTCCGCGCGGTTCAGGTGGCGATCCGCCATTGGCGTGAAGGCACCAGTGAGCTGTTGGCCTCGGACGACGACCAATAACAAGACGGAGTGCTCGTATGCCCAACACGCTATCCTTTCGCCGCGGACGATCGCTGATCGCGCCCGCGATTGCCGTGCTCGCGGTGCTCGGCTGTATCATCCTGGCGCTCCAGGGCTACTACATCGCCTTCCTGTTCGCCTCGCTGTTCACCCTGCTGGTAATGGGGCTGCCCATCGCCATCTGTCTGGCGGGCTCGTGCCTGATGTATGTCTATATCAGCGGGCAGGTGCCGGATATCGTCGTCGCCCATCGCATGATCAACGGCGTGGACAGTTTTCCGCTGCTGGCGATTCCGTTCTTCATCCTGGCCGGCAACCTGATGAACAACGGCGGTATCACCCAGCGTATCTTCGACTTTGCCCTGGCCCTGATGGGCTGGATGCGTGGTGGCCTGGGGCACGTCAACGTCGGCGCGAGCATCGTCTTCTCGGGCATGTCGGGCGCGGCGGTGGCCGATGCCGGCGGGCTGGGCACGATCGAGATCAAGGCCATGCGCGATGCCGGCTACGATGAGGAATTCGCGGTCGGCATCACGGCCGCCTCGTCGACCATCGGGCCGATCATCCCGCCCAGCCTGCCGATGGTCATCTACGGCGTGATGGCCGGCGCCTCGGTGGGGCAGCTGTTCGTCGCCGGGCTGATTCCGGGGCTGCTGATGGGCGTCGTGCTGATGATCATGATCGTCATCCTGGCGCGCCGGCGCGGCTACACGCGCGATGCCGAGTTCGTACTCAAGACGCTAGGCGTGACCTTCGCTCGGGCGTTCCTGTCGCTGCTGACGCCGGTAATCATCGTCGGTGGCATCATCAGCGGCATGTTCACGCCGACCGAGGCGGCGATTGCCGCCTCGGCTTACGCACTGTTGCTGGGCATGGTGGTCTATCGCATTCTGACCTGGCGCCGGCTGGTGCAGGTCAGCATGGAAACCATCGAGACCACCGCGATCATCCTGCTGATCGTCGCCGGGGCGTCGATCTTCGCCTGGGTTCTGACCAGTAACCAGGTCACCGAACAGGTCATCGGCCTGTTCGGACCGTTCGCCGACAACCCTTTCATGGTGTTGCTGCTCATCAACCTGGTACTGATCGTGGTGGGCTGTTTCATGGAAACCATCGCGGCGATCACCATTCTGGTGCCGGTATTGCTGCCGGTGGCGGTGAACGCCGGTGTCGATCCAGTCCACTTCGGCGTGATCATGGTCCTCAATTTGATGATCGGTCTGCTGACCCCCCCGGTGGGCATGGTGATCTACGTGCTGTCGCGGGTCTCGAACATTCCATTTGAGCGCTGCATGCGCGGCACGCTGCCGTTCCTGGTGCCGTTGCTGGCGGCCCTGCTGCTGGTGACCTTCGTTCCCGCGCTGTCCATGTGGCTGCCCGAACTCATCTACCGTTGAGGGAGTCGATTCATGCCGGATGATATTGCCGCTCGCGTCGCCGTGGCGGAACTGGAGGCCTTCATGCGTCGCGCGCTGCGACGCTGCGACACCGACGATGCCTCCACAGAAGCCGTTACCCGAGCATTGGTGACGGCTTCACGGATGGGCACCGACAGCCATGGCCTGCGCCTGTTGCCGCATTACGTGATGGCCGTGCAAGGGGGCCGGATCAAGGCGCGTCCCGCGATGGAGTTCACCCAGCGCATGCCGGCCACGGGCTACCTGGATGCCGACGACGGCTTCGGTCATCTGGCGGGTTACACCGCCATCGAGCATGCCATCGAGCTGGCCGAAACGACCGGTATCGGCGCCGTGGCGGTAGCCAATTCGTCGCACTTCGGGGCCGCCGGTTGCTACGCGCTGGAGGCGGCGCGTCGAGGTTACATCGGCCTGTCCTTGTGCAATGCAGACGCACTGGTCAGCCTGCATCGGGGGCAGACGTCGTTTCACGGCACCAACCCCATCGCCTTTGCCGCGCCGGTACCGAACAGCCCGCCCTATCTGCTCGACATGGCGACCAGCGCGATTCCCTGGAACCGGGTCAAGCAATACCGGGCCATCAATCGCGAATTGCCCGCCAACGTGGTGGTCGACCCGCATGGCGAACTGACCAGCGATCCGCACCTGGCTGAATCCCTGCTGCCGTTGGGGGGCGCCGACTTCGGCTTCAAGGGTGCCGGGCTGGCCGGCATGGTGGAGGTGCTCAGTGCCACCCTCACCGGCATGGTTCATGGCTTTCGCATGCTGCCGATGAACAGCCCCGACATGTCGACACCGCGCGGCGTCGGACACTTCTTTCTGGTCATGCATCCCGGCGCCTTCACCGATCGGGCCACCTACGAGAGATCCATCGTCGCTTATCTGAATGACCTGCGTGGCCAGCCTGCGCGGGCAGGAGAAGAAGTGCTGGCCCCAGGGGACCGCGAATGGCGCTGCCAGGCCCGCCGTGATGTCGAGGGCATCCCGCTGGACGCCGCCAATCTGGCGGCTTACCGGCAACTGGCAGAGGAGCTGGATGTGCCATCGCTGACGCTGCTGTAGGGCGGGCTTCCGCCATGCAGTACCATAGGCGTCGGCCGCGGGTTGGCGAGGAGTCATAACGCATGACGAAATATAAGGTGGAACGCAAGACGCTCTCCGAACAGGTCGCCGAGCAGCTCGAGAGGGAGATTCTCGAAGGACGTCTCAAGGAGGACGATCAACTGCCCACCGAGCGCCAGTTGATGGAGCAGTTCGGCGTGGGACGACCGGCGGTTCGGGAAGCGCTGTTCTACCTGCAGCGGCTGGGCCTGATCGCCATCCATAGCGGCACCCGGGCGCGCGTCATCCGGCCCACCGCCGAGGCCGTCATGACACGCCTGTCGGGGGTCACCCGGCAATTGTTGTCGAAGTCCGAAGGTCAGCAGTACTTCCAGGAAGCCCGCGCCATGTTCGAGATATCGTTGGCTCGCTATGCGGCGGTGCACGCTTCTAAAGAGGAGATCGAGGACCTGCGTCGGGCGATCGACGAGAACCGACAGGCGTTAGGCGAGGAGGCGCGTTTCAAGCGCAGCGACAACGACTTTCACGGTGTCCTGGCGGCCATCGCCCGCAACCCGATCTTCACTGCCGTGCACGAAGCGCTTTCGGAGTGGCTCGACGACCGCCGCGCCCAGGTTCTACAGCGCGACGGCGAGGATCATGCAGCGCTGCAGGCGCATACCGAGATCGTCGAGGCCATCGCCTCGGGCGACCCGGATGCCGCCGAATCGGCGATGCGGCGACACCTCGATCGCCACTACGGCACCTATCGTCAACTCAAGGAGCGACTGTCCGAACCGGAAGCGCCCTGATCGGCTCGTGGCACGGTTGCATGTAAGCCTGCGCATTCACGACAGCACCTCCACCGCCGCCTGCGCTGATCGCCGCCCAGGCCACGGCCAAGGCGGCGGCGCAAGCGTGAGCAGCGAGTTCAGAAAATCCAGTTGGGTAGCGTCAGCGACACCGCGGGCACGAAGGTCACGATCAGCAGTAATCCGACCAGTAACAGCCAATAAGGCATGATGGCGCGAATAAAGGCGCCTATCGGGACCCCGGTGATACTGCAGGTGGTGAACATCACCGTCCCCAGCGGGGGCGTGATCGTGCCGATCGAGGCATTGAGAATGAACATGATGCCGAAGTGGACCGGGTCGATACCGAACTGGGCCGCCACAGGGGCGAGCAATGGCGAGAGCACGATCAGAATCGCGTTGCCTTCCAGAAACATGCCGAGGATCAACAGTAGTGCGTTGGCGATCAGCAGAAACGCCACAGCGCTACCGACCTCCGACGAGAGCATCAGCGCAACCTGCTGGGGGATCTGCTCCCAGGTCAGCACGCGGGCGAAACCTGAGGCCACCGCAATGATGAACAGCACGTTGACCGAGGCCATTAGCGACTCGCGAGTGGCCACGGCGATGCTGCCCAGGTTCATCTCCTTGTAGACGAACATGCCCACGATCAAAGCATAAAGTACGGCTATGGCGCCGGCTTCGGTCGGGGTGAAGACGCCCACGCGAATGCCGCCAATGACGACCACCGGTAGCAGCAAGGCAATGATGCCTGCACGTGTCACGCTGACCCATTCGCGACGCGAGACCCGTTCCTTGCGAGGCGGTTGATAACCTCGCTGGCGGCACTGACGTGATACCAGTAGCATCATGCAGACGGCCATCAAGATACCCGGCACCACCCCGGCCAGGAATAGGCGGCCGATCGACACGTTGTTGACGTAGCCATAGACAATCAGTGCGATCCCCGGCGGGATGGTCGAGGTTACCAGGGAGGAGGCGGCGGTGATGGCGGCGGAAAACGGCTTGGGATAGCCACTTGCCGTCATGCTGGGCACCAGCAGTTTGGCGTTCATGGCAGCATCGGCGATATTCGAGCCGGACAGCCCGCCCATGAAGGTGCTCAGCAGCACGTTGGCCTGAGCCAGCCCGCCATGCAGACGCCGGGTCATCAACTCCGCCAGCGTCAGCAGGCGTTCGGTGATGCCGGAGTGGTTCATGAACACCCCGGCCATGATGAAGAACGGAATGGCCAGCAGCGAGATCGATTCCAGCCCGCCGGCGAGGCGCTGGATCAGTGTCACCATGGGCTGGTCGGCGCCGACCAGAAAATAGGCCAGGCTCGACGCAAACAGCGCAAAGGCCACTGGCGTACCCAGGCAGAACAGAACGAAGAGTGCGACGAGCGCAATTCCAATGGCCATCGACATTACTCCCTGGCGTTGAAGACGTCGGGAGTCGCTTCTGGCAATGCCTCGTCCCGGTCATCGGTAATCAAACGGTCATTGGTGATCAGGCGTACCAGGCTGTGATAAAGCATCATGGCGGCGCTGATCGGAATGGCGACGTGGATCCAGTAGTAGGGGATCTGCAGCATCGGGGTACTGCGAAAGCTCGAGAACGGCAGCAGCTTGAGCCCCCAGAACAGCATCGCCGCGGCACAGAGCATGACGATGCCGATATTGAAAATGCGGGTATTCCACCGCGCGATGGCTGCCGGCAATCGGTCGTTGAGCAGGCCGATCAGCACGTGTTCGTTACGCCGGACCAGCGCGCTGGCACCGAGAAACGTCGCCCATACCATCAACAGCTGCAGAATCTCCTCGCTCCAGGCCAACGGCGAAGAAAATAGATAGCGCATGAAGACATTGGCGATGGCCACCACGAACAGCCCGAACAGCGCGAGACTGGCAATGTCTTCATCGAGCCGCATCAGTCGGTCGAACGCCTTGAAGAGTGTTTGCACGGTTAACTCCATAGTGTTCCCGCTCGGCGTGGAGCGGGAGCACTGTCATGCGAGAGTAGAGGCTTGATCAGCCATTGATGATCTTGCTGACCTGCTGATACAGGCCATCGCTCCACTGCGGGAATGCCGCAGGGATCTCCTGCTGGGCGCGCTCGCGGAACGGGGCAGTGTCCACTTCGTTGACCTGGACGCCGGCATCCTTCAACTGCTGCAGCGACTTGTCAGTCTCCTGCTCGACCAGGCTGCGCAGATTCTCGGCCATCTCCTGGCCGGTCTCGGTGAGGATCTTCTGATCTTCCGGGCTCAACTGCTGCCAGAACGCTTCGCCGGTGACGAACGGTGCCACCGTATGCATGTGGGCGGTGAGGTTGAGGTTCTTGACGACTTCATAGAACTTGCCGCCATAGAGTACCGGCAGCGGGTTCTCGACACCGTCGACCAGGCCCTGGGCCAGTGCCGGATAGACGTCGCCCAGCGACATCGGCGTCGGTACCGCGCCCATGGCCTTGATTGCGGCCACGTACATCGGCGAGTTCTGCACCCGGACCTTGACCCCGGCCAGGTCCTCCGGCGTCGACACCGCATCTCGCGAGAGCAGGTGACGAACACCGTAGACGCTGTTGGGAATCACGATGTGGTAGCCGGATTCCTCGACCTTCTTCTCCTGTTCGGCGAACCAGTCGGAGTCGAAGACCTTGAGCTTGCTGTCGAAATCGTCGGCCAGGTAGGACGCATCGAGTACCGCGAGATCCGGCACCGTGCTCATGAAGTTCGAGTAGGCGGTGATGGTGATCAACGGCGAGCCGAAACGGGCCTGCTCCATGACTTCGGTCTCGCCACCGAGCTGGCTGGCGGGGAACGCCTTGAGCGTCAACTCGCCGTCGCTGGCTTCCTCGACGTCTTTAGCCCACTCCTTGACGGCGACATCGACCGGCTCGCCGGGCTGGTTGCCGTAGGCGACACGGATCTCCGGTAGCGGCCTGGGCAAGGCTTAGGCTGCCCAGACCGGCAATGGAAAGGCTGGTGGCGATGAGCGTGAGTTTCTTGAAACGCATTTGTCGTGCTCCTTGGTTGTTGTCAATCGTTGCGGGTTGCGGCTACCGGAAATTGTTGTGGATCGTGAACTCGACAGGGCGTCATCGAGTAGCGGCGTGGCAATGCCTTGTTGATGTGCCAGCTCGACCACGGGCTGCAGGCGTCGCTGACACTTCATGGCGTGGTTTTGCGCGATATCGTTCAGTTCGTGATCGAGATGGGGGTTGGCGAAACGCTCCAGGGTTTCATCCCGATAATCTTCCAGGGTCTTGAGTTCGAGATGTCCGGCCAGGGTTGGCAGGACTTCTGCCTCGAGTACTTGATTCAATGCTGTGGCCAGTGCTTGATCTGCCAGGGCTTCTCGTACGAACCGGATGCTTGAGCGGGTGTCGCGTTGCCAGCAGTGAACCAGGTAGGTGTGCGCCAGATTGAGAATATGCAGTTTGCGCATCTCGAAGGGAGCCAACGACTCGACACGCTGCACATCCGGATGACGGCAGGGCAGTTCGAGTCCTTGCTGGTCTTCGATCGCCCATAGGGCGTAGGGCTCGGCGACGGCGCCGACCGGCTCCAGTGCCGCCGAGACGATCCGATCGACGAGCGTGTTGGCCCATAGGCAGCGTGTCGCGAGCCAGTCGCTGAAGCCGGCATCGGCATAGTCGCGGCTAGCCAGCTCCAGTACCAGGGATTTCAGCTGTTCCCCATTGCGGCTGATCAACTCGCAGGGCAGCACGCTGAGGCCCTCGCGGCCCGCTGTGTAACGAGCGTGCAGCAGCTTGGTGAGCTTGGCCGGGAAGCTTTTAGGGATATCTGCCAGCGAACTGTCATCAGCGACGCAGTAACCGCTATCGCCGGTATTGGACACCACGAAGCGAGCATGCTCGACGAAATGTCGCTCGAGTTCGGGCCACTGCTCGTCGGCGATCAGGCAGCCGGCGACACTGGTGATGGTCTCGCGGGTGTCGATTTCTTGGCCATTGCGACGGCCGCGAATGACCAGTGGATAATGCCGGTGCGCGTGCAGGTCGCGCGCTTTTTGCTTGCCGGCTTCGCGCGGCGAGGTTTGCACCACAAGGATTCTGTCGCGCGTGTGCCCGGCTTCCCTTGAAGCGTGGACGAACGCGGCGACATGACCCAGCAAAAAGCGACTGGTGCCGAACTGCACGATACCGGCGTCGGCCAGTGAGGGCGCTGTCACAGGGAGACTCCACGCTTCCAGGGGATGAAATCGAGCTGCGAAAGGCGCATGGCCTTGGTGCGGTAACGCCCCGAGGCGGTGTCGATGCATAGGCGCAACAATTCATCAGCGAGTTCGGCGATTTCCGCTTCGCCCCGGATGATGGGCCCCGCGTCGAAGTCGATGACATCGTGCATGCGGCGCGCGAGTTCACTGTTGCTGGACAGCTTCAAGACCGGCGCGATGGGGTTGCCGGTCGGCGTGCCGAGCCCGGTGGTGAACATCACCAGGTTGGCGCCGGAGCCAACGAGGGCGGTGGTGGATTCGACATCGTTGCCCGGCGAACAAAGCAAGTTGAGGCCCTTGCGTACCTGAGGCTCGGTGTAATCCAGCACGTCGACGATGGGACTATCGCCGCCCTTTTTGGCCGCGCCGGCGGACTTCATGGCATCGGTGATCAGCCCATCGCGGATGTTGCCGGGCGAGGGGTTCATCGAGAAATGCGCGCCCACCGAGGCGGCATGTTGTTGATAGGCGTCCATGAGCTGCTGAAAACGTGAGGCCGTGTCTTCGTCGCGACAGCGCGCCAGCAATTCGTGCTCGACGCCGCACAGCTCGGGAAATTCGCTCAGGATGCCGCTACCGCCCAGCGCCGCCAGGCGGTCGATGACGGCGCCCACCAGCGGGTTGGCCGAAAGCCCGGAGAAACCGTCCGAGCCGCCGCATTCCACGCCGATGGTGAGCTCGGAAAGCGGGGCGGGACGCCGCTCGATGGCATTGGCGCTCTTGAGACCTTCGAAGATGCTGCCGAGCGACTGGCGAATCAGCTCGGGTTCCGTGTCGGTGGCCTGCTGCTCGAAATAGTGGACGGGACGCAGCCCCTCGGGGTCGCGCTTGGCGACCGCCGCCTTGAGCATGTCGATCTGGGCCTTTTGGCATCCGAGGCTGAGTACCGTGGCACCGGCCACGTTGGGGTGGCAAATGTAGCCGGCCAGCAGCTGGCAAAGTGCCTGAGCGTCGTCGTCGGTGCCGCCACAACCCAGCGTATGGGTGAGAAAGCGTACGCCGTCGACGTTCGGAAACAGGGGCGCATTGGTTGTCGGGGCCGGGGTCGCCTGGGCTTCGCCGTGCAGCATCCGGCGGGCCATGTGCTTGTAATCCCGATAGGGGTCGTCGCCGATGGCGTCTTCGACGCACTGGCGCAGCACTTCGATGTTGCGGTTCTCGCAGAACACCAAGGGAACGACAAGCCAGTGGTTGGCGGTGCCCACACGGCCGTCGGGACGGTGATAGCCGTCGAAGGTCTGCCCGGTGAAGGCGCTGACATCGGGAGCGTCCCAATGCGCGCGGTGGCCTTGAGGCTTGGCATTGGCGGTGGAATGCTCGACGTTGGACGTGGTGATCGCGGCACCCGCGGCGATGGGCTGGATGACACGCCCCACGGTCACGCCATACATCACGATGAGTTCACCGGGCTGCATGGCCTGCAAGGTGAACTTGTGCTTATGCTGCACGGCTTCGGACAGGCGAAGCCGCTGGCCCTTGTCGTCGATCTCCAGGCCTTCGGGCAGGTCGCGCAGTGCAACGCGCACATTGTCGTGGGCATGGACACGCAGGCTGGGCTGCTGAAGCTGGTCGGAGGCGATGGTCTGGCTCATGCCGCGTCTCCCCGGGTGGCATCCTCGCCGAATACCACCATCGCTTTGATGACCCCGGTAGCGGGATCGCACCATTGCGGCATCAACGAGGGCAGGTCGGTATAAATGCCGCGATGGGTGATCATGGCCGTCGACTGCAAGCGACCTTCTTCCATCAGCCGGGCCACCGTTTCGAAGTCTTCGCGGGTAGCGTTGCGGCTACCCAGCAGGCTGAGCTCTTTCTTGTGGAAATCCGGGTCATGAAAGGTGATATCCGCCTTGACCACGCTTACCAGCACGTAGCGGGCACCATGCCCGGCGAAATCGAAGCCGCGATTCATGGCCTTGGGGTTACCCGTGGCATCGAACACGACATCGGCCAGGGCACCGTCATTGTGGCGTTCGATAGCCGCTACCACGTCGTCGTCGAGCGCATGCAGCACGTCATCGACGCCCAGGGTGTCGCGGCAGAAGGCCAGGCGGTCACGATTGGTATCCACCACCAGTACCCGGGCACCACGGCTCTGGGCGATTTGTGCGACACCTATGCCGATCGGTCCGGCACCGACCACCACGGCGAGTTCATCGGCCTCGATGGCGCTGCGCCGTACGGCATGTGCACCGATGGAGAGGCACTCGACCAACGCCAGTTGCTCGGTATCGAGGGTGCTCGAAGTGACCAGGTGGGCCACGGGCACGCTGAGGTACTCCGCCATGCCGCCGTCGCGGTGCACGCCGATGACCTGCATGCGTTGACAGCAGTTGGTTTTACCCTGCCGGCAGGCGCGGCATTCGCCACAGTGCAGGTAGGGGATGACATAGGCGCTCTGGCCGATGAGTGCTTCATCGACACCTTCCCCGACGCCGACGATGTCGCCGGAAAGCTCATGACCCAGCACCCGCGGGTAGCTGAAATAAGGCTGGTTGCCGCCATAGGCATGAATATCGGTACCGCAGATACCCACGCGGCGAATCTTGAGCATGGCCTCACCCGGCATGCAGTGCGGATCGGCAACGTCCTGCAAGTGCATGTGCTGGGGTTCGGTGCAGACGATCGTTTGCATAGAAGCTTCCTTGGCAACCAATTGGTCTAGCCAATTATTTAAAGGTTCTTTGATCTAGAGGTCAGGCCAATGGATAGACAAGATGCCCAAGCAATAGGACCGACTCAAGTCTTGAGTGATGACTTCTCGTTAGACATAGGTCTTATCAGGCTATGTCCAATCTCTGGGTAGGCCGCTGGAGCCGCGGTATTCGACGGCTCCAGCGTAAGCATTACGCCTGCTTGGTACGTTGCTGCTGTTCGCCGAGGCCTTCGATTCCCAGGCGCATGGTCTGGCCGGGCTTGAGGAAGACCTGGGGATTCTGGCCCGCGCCGACGCCCGGCGGCGTGCCGGTGGAGATGACATCGCCGGGCTGGAGACTCATGAAGCGGCTCAGGTACGCCACCAGGTAGGGGATCTGGTAGACCATGGTGCGGCTGTTGCCGTCCTGGTAGCGCTTGCCGTCGACCTCCAGCCACATATCGAGTGCCTGGGGGTCGGCAATCTCGTCGCGGGTGACCAGCCATGGGCCGAGCGGACCGAAGGTGTCGCAGCCCTTGCCCTTGTCCCAGCTGCCGCTGCGCTCGAGCTGGAATTCCCGCTCGGAGACATCGTTGACCACGCAGTAGCCGGCGACGTGATCCATGGCATCGGCCTCGTCGATATAGCGCCCACCCTTGCCGATGACCACGCCCAGTTCGACCTCCCAATCGGTCTTGTGCGAGTCTCGGGGAATCTCCACGTCATCGTTCGGCCCGCAAATGGCGCTGGTCCACTTGTTGAATACCACCGGTTCCGGCGGCACCTCGGCGCCGGTTTCGGCGGCATGGTCGGAGTAATTGAGGCCAATGCAGATGAACTTGCCGACCTGGCCCACGCAAGGGCCCAGGCGCGTGCCCTCGGGGACCACCGGCAGGCTGTCGTGATCGGCTTGCGCGATGCCGGGCCAGGGCGGCATCGGCAAGCGCCTCGCCGGCGACATCCTTGATGAGCGACGAAAGATCGCGAATTTTGCCACTGGCATCCAGCAGGCCGGGTTTTTCCTGGCCTCGGGGGCCGAAGCGTAGCAATTTCATGAGAGGTCCTTAGCGTCGTGGGTTATCGATAGCGACATGAGTTTCGAGGTAGTGGGCTGTCGTCGTGGCGTGTCTCAATTGGCCCAGCCGCCATCAATCAGCTGCGCGGTGCCGGTGATGAACGCGGCTTCGTCCGAGGCCAGGAAGGTCGCCAGCGCGGCGACTTCCTCGGGGCGTCCCAGGCGCCCCATCGGCTGGCGGTCGATGAATTCCTGAAACACCGCCGCTTTATCGCGGCCCTGTTGCCGGGCCTGGGCCTCGATACGTTGATGCAGCGAGGGCGATTCGACGGTGCCCGGGCAGATGGCGTTGCAGCGAATGCCTTGGGTCATGTAGTCGGCGGCCACAGATTTGGTCAGGCCGATGACGGCTGCCTTGGTCGTGCCGTAGGCGAAGCGGTTGGGCACGCCCTTGATGCTCGACGCTAGCGAGGCCATGTTGACGATGCTGCCGCCGCCTTGCGCGAGCATGCCGGGGAGAAACGCCTGGACCATGTGGAACATGGCGGTCACATTGAGGGCGAAGCTACGCTCCCAGGTGGCGTCGTCGCATTCCAGTAGCGAGCCGCCCGGCACCATGCCGGCGCAGTTGAACAGGATGTCGAGCCTGTCGACCGTCTTTGCGAGCTCATCGATCTCATCGCGGTTGGTGACATCCAGCCGGTAGACGTCGGCGCCTTCGAGATCGGCAAGCAGGCCGGTATCGATATCGGTGGCGATGACGGTAGCGCCCTCGGCGAGAAAGCGCTCCACCGTGGCGCGACCGATGCCTTGTCCCGCGGCGGTGACCAGTGCCGTCTTGCTTTGAAGTCTCATGGTGTGGCGAATCCCTGCTGAACATGGGAACATGATGGCCAGTCATTCGAAGATCCAGAGGCCTGACCAATGGTTGGGCTATCATCTACTGCGCTGGGTCTCGGCGGCAAGTCAACTGCCATCTACTTTAGTCGCAATGCGGTGCGGAGAGACGATGCGATGCCGATTCAAACCATTCGCTCACAGCGCCTGTATCGGCAGATCGCCGATCAGTTGCAACAACTGATTCGCGACGGCGAATTTCCTCCGGGAACTTTGTTGCCGCCCGAGCGGGAACTGGCGCAGCAATTGGGCGTCAGTCGCGCATCGGTGCGTGAGGCGCTGATCGCCCTGGAAGTGGTGGGCATCGTCGAGGTGCGTGTGGGGCACGGGGTGCTGGTCAAGGAAGTCGATGCCATGCCGGCTGGCTCGGTGATGCAAGCCGCGGCACGCAAGGAGCCATGGGCGCTCGATCCCGAGTTTGCCAGCGAGATCGAGCTCAATCTCGACGAGGAAATACCCCCGTTTTCACTCCTGCAGGCACGCCGTTACCTGGAGCCTGAGAACGCAGCGTTGGCGGCGATGAACGCCAGCGATGAGGATCTGGTGGCCATACGCGCGGCGCTGACGCGCAACGTCTATGACAACAATCACGGTGGTGGCAACCTGGCGGGGGACCGGCTACTGCACATCCGCATTGCCGAAGCCTCGGGCAACGCCGCCTATGCCTTGCTGATCAAGCATCTGCTGGGACATCAGTACGGGGTGATGTTCAGGCGCCTGCAGGAACTTTTCATGGAGACGGGCATGCCGCGGCGCTCGCAGGAAGATCACGAGCGGCTGGTGGCCGCGATCGAGGCACGTGATCCCGCCGCGGCGCGGCAGGCCATGGAAGTCCACCTCGACCATGTATTGCGGGTGTTTTTCGCGGAGTAACGACGACGCGCTCCCCAGATCAACGCTTTCCCGAGATCAGCGCGGCAGGATGCGCCCGGCAGCCATCAGCCCTTCTCGGGTCGAGCAGCTGCTTGAGGCCTTTCATGAGCGTGTATTCGGTCTCGCTCAAATCCTCGAGAAAGGCGGCCTGCTTGACGCGCCCGATGCCGTGCTCGGCGCTGATGCTGCCGTGATGGGTATCGACGAGATCGAACAGTATCTCTTCCAGTTCATGCAACAGTGCCTTCTTGGCCTCGAGATCGAGGCTCGCGGGCGGCAGAAGGTTGAAATGCAGGTTGCCGTCGCCGATATGGCCGTAGACGATGACCTGTGTCTCTGGCGAGCGCTGGGCCATGGCGTGATGGGCGGCGTCGCAGAACGCCGTCAGCGAGGAGATGGGCAGCGAGATATCGGTGCGTAGATGCTCGCCGCGCATCTGCTGGCCTTCCAGCATGCTTTCGCGGATCTGCCATAGCTGGGCCGCCTGCGTCTCGCTGCTGGCGAGTACACCATCCAATACATGCCCCCGCTCCGCGCCGGTCTCGAAGAGATCCTCGATCATCGTATCGAGATCCACCGGACCGCTGGCCGAGACTTCCATCAAGACATAGATTGGATGCGCTTCGGCGAGCGGGTCGGGCAGTTCCGGCGTTGCTTCGAACGCCAGCTCCATGCACACGCGGGGAATCAGCTCGAACGCCGAGAGCAGGTCGCAGCAACTGCGCCGAGCCTGGGCGTACAGTGCCAGCACCGAGGCGATATCGGGTACGGCGAGCAGCGCGGTGCGGCTCGTCTGCGGCCGTGGTGCGAGCTTGAGCACGGCGCCGGTGACGATGCCCAGCGTGCCCTCGGCACCGATGAACAGCTGCTTGAGGTCGTAACCGCGATTGTCCTTGTGCAGGGCATGCATGCCGTTCCACAGCCGGCCATCGGGCAGCACGACCTCCAGCCCCAGCACCAGCTGGCGCATCATGCCGTAGCGCAACACGTTGAGTCCGCCAGCGTTGGTGGATACGTTGCCGCCGATCTGACAGCTCCCTTGCGCGCCGAGAGCGAGCGGAAAGTAGCAATCCGCCTCTTCGGCGGCCTCCTTGACGTTTTGCAGGATGCAGCCGCTATCGACACTCATGCTGAAGTTGATCGGGTCGAGATGGCGGATCCTGTTCAACCGTTCGAGGCTGATCAGCAGTTCGCGGCGTTCGGGATCGGGTTGTGCGCCGCCAACAAGGCCGGAATGACCGCCCTGCGCCACCATGGGGATCTGGTGGCGATGACAGAACGTGACGATCTCGGCGACCTGTTCAGGGGTGCGCGGCCGGGCGACCATCCAGGGATCGCCGCGCTTGTCGCCGGCCCAGTCGGTAATATAGCGAGCAAACTCCGCGGGGTCGTCGATGACCCCGCTGCTGCCGAGCAAGTCGCTGAGAAAGCCATGCAGTTCTGTCGTGGCGATGGGCATGTGATTTCCTGCTCCACTGTCCTGTCGTTTATGCCAACGCATTATTTATACCAGAGCACTATGCCGGGGAAGGCCAGGAACGCGATGAGCAATGCGACCAACGTGAAATAGTAGGGAAGCAGGCTCTTGACCAAGTCTTCCAGGCTGACCCTGCCGACCCCGCAGCCGACATAGAGGACGGTACCCACGGGCGGGGTGATCAGCCCGATGCCGAGCACGAATGACATCAAGACACCGAAGTAGACCGGGTCGATGCCCAGTTTGACGACCACCGGTGTCATCAGCGGCGCAAGAATGACCATGGCCGGGGTGAGGTCCATGAAGAAGCCCACGACCAGCAGGAAAAGCGTCAGAATGCCCAGGATGATGTACTTGTTCTGGGACAGCTCCGAGAGCATGACGACGATCTGCTGAGGAATCAGGTTGGCGGTCAATAGCCATGCCAGGACGCTGGCAAATGCCAGCAGCAGCAGGACCACCCCGGTCAAGCGGCCGGTGGCCACACACAGCGAGAAGAAGCTCTTCAAGGTGAGGCTGCGATACACGAACATCGACACTGCCAGAGCGTACAGCAGGGCTACAGCGGCGCTTTCGGTAGGCGTGAAGACGCCGCTGAGAATCCCGCCGACGATGATGACCGGCAACAGCAGCGCGAGTACCGAGTCCTTGAGCGCGGCGACGAGTTCCTGGAAGTCGAATGGCTGCGCGGCGCCGGTCTTCTTGGACTGAAAGTACGTCGCCAGGGCCAGGCCCAGGGTGATCAGAATCCCCGGCACGATGCCGGCCATGAACAGCTGCGAAATCGAGGTGCCGGTCACCACCCCGAAAAGTATCATCGGAATCGATGGAGGGATGATGATGCCTACCACCGAGGCGGCGACGACGATGGCGGTGGCGCGTGGCCCCGAATAGCCGTGTTCCTTCATCGGGTTGATCATCATGCTGCCCACCGCGGAAGCATCCGCCACGGCGGAGCCGCTGATGCCGCCGAAGAACATCGAGGTCAGCACGGTCACCTGGCCCAGCCCGCCGGCGATGAAGCCCACCATGGCGCTGGCCAGGCGTACCAGACGCTTGGCGATACCGCCTGAGCTCATGACCTCGCCGATAAGGATGAACAGGGGGATGGCGAGCAGCGGAAAGGAGTCAAGCCCATTGACCGCCTGCGAGACCAGCGTGGTCAGGCCATAATCGGCGACGTAGAAGATGAACAGGCAGATCGCGGCCAGGCCAAACGAGATCGGCATGCCGATCACGATGCAGGCGAACAACCCCAGGAGAATGCTCCACAGAATCATGCCTCACCTCGCTTGAAGACTTTGTAGAGAAACAGGGTGTTGCCGATGAGGGTCAGAACTGCCATGACCACCATCGCGCTGTAGAGAACGGTCTTGGAAATGCCCAGGAAAGGGGTCGTGCCCACGTAGCCTGAAATGATGCCGTCGAAACCGACGAAGATACAGATGCAGACCGCGTAGATGATCGTCGCTGCCAGTACGGCAAAGATTTTTTGCAGTACGGGGGGCGCCTTGTCCTTGAACAGGGTCACGGCGACATGTTGATTGGTCAAACTGGCGATGCCCGCGCCGAGTAGCACCATCCAGATGAAGAACAAGCGTGAGATTTCCTCCGCCCAGGCAAAGGAGTAGCTGAACAGGAAACGGCCGAAGACGTTCATCGATACGGTGATGACCACGCCAATGACGAGGAGCCCGATGATGACGTCCAATCCGCTTACCAGCTTGTTCAAGTAGGCGTTACCCGAACGTGACTTCATGAAGCCTCCAGGGAGGGATGCTTATCATGGTAAGGCCGAAAGCAGGGAAGGTCATGGCCGACCTTCCCTGCAGACTAGGGGTACTGAGGCGCGCGGCGTTTATTGTTGCGTTTGTGCCTGTTGTACCTGAGCGCGGATATCGTCGATCAGTTCACCGCCGATCTTGTCGCGCCAATCTTCGTAGACCGGCTCCAGCTTTTTCTGGAAGGCTTGGATCTGCGCGTCGCTGAGCTCGGTGATCTGCATACCGGAATCTTTCAGATCCTGCTTGATCTGATCGTTCAGCGTACGGCTGACTTCACGCTGGTAGTCGGCCATTTTGGTCGCCGCGTCGCGCAGCAGTTGCTGATAGTCTTCCGGCAGACGATCCCAGAAACGCTTGGACACGAGGGTGATGAATGGTGTGTAGACGTGGTTGGTCTCGGTGGCGTAGTCCTGTACTTCATTGAACTTGGAAGATTCGATGGTGATCCAGGGGTTTTCCTGGCCGTCGACGACGCCTTGCTCAAGCGCGGTGAAAAGCTCGGCGAATGACATCGGTGTGGGGTTGGCGCCGAGGGTCCGCCAGATATCCAGGTGAAGCTCGTTCTCCATGGTGCGGATCTTGAGGCCGTCGAGATCCGCCGGCTTTTCGACGGGATGCTGGCTGTTGGTCAGCTGGCGATAGCCGTTCTCACCCCAGCCGATGGCGACCAGGCCTTGCGAGGAGGCGTCTTCAAGCATTTGCTGGCCGATCTCGCCATCGAGCACGGCATCGGCCATTTCCGGTTTGGGGAACAGGAACGGCAGATCGAAGACCGCGAACTGCGGAAACATGTTCACCAACGGAGAGGTGGAGGGCATGGTCATTTCCAGCGTGCCGGCCTGGAGAGCGCTGGTAGCCTGGCGGTCGTCACCCAGCTGAGCGCCGGGGAAGAGGTCCACCTGAATATGCCCGTCGCTACGTTGCTCGACCATCTTCTCGAAATACTCGAGGCCGCGGTATTGCGCCCCGGATTCCGTGGTGCCGATGCTGAACTTGATCTTGAAGTCGCCATCAGCTTTGACGGTGTCACCTGTGACGTCGGGCAAGGGCGGCATTTCGGTCGCCGCGGAGGCACTGAGCGCGGTCAAGCCGAGCAAAGCACCGCCGACGATGGAAACGAAACGTGTCGTTGTGGTTGTTGTCATCCTATCCTCCTGGAACTGATGGTTGGTGCTGGCGTGTGTCACGAATGACATCAGTATCATCGCGACCTGACAGTAGAAATTCCTGTTATCCGTTGGCCGGCGAGCTGGCCAACAGCATGTCTGCTTTGGGTTGCCTGAATGTTGAACATACACCCAGGCATCCCCGATGTGACTTGATCGTTAGTCGTAGTCGGCCAATTAATTGAGCTCCTGTGATGGATTCCAGGCCTCGCCTTCGGGATAGCGATGGTGCTCGAGTGAGGCCTCATGCATGGCGATGCTGTATCCCGGAGCTTCCGGTACCTGGTAGCGTCCTCGGTGGATGCGTACCGGATCGATGAAATGCTCGTGAAGATGATCGACGTATTCGAGAACGCGACCCTCCAGCGAGCCGGAAACCGCGATATAGTCGAACAGCGAAATGTGCTGCGTGTACTCGCACAGCCCTACGCCGCCGCCGTGAGGGCAGATCGGCACGTCAAACTTGGCGGCCATCAGCACCACCAGGATCACTTCGTTGAGCCCACCCAGCCGCGCGGCGTCGATCTGGCAGTAGTCGATCGCATCGGCCTGCAGAAGCTGCTTGAACATCACGCGGTTATGACAATGCTCACCGGTGGCGACGCCCATGGGATCGAGGCGGCGGCGAATTTCGGCATGCCCCAGGATGTCGTCGGGACTGGTAGGTTCCTCGATCCACAGCGGATCGAATTCCGCCAGGTCGCGCATGTTGGTGATGGCTTCATCCACATCCCACACCTGGTTGGCGTCCATCATCAGCGCGCGGTCCCAGCCGATTTCCTCGCGCAGAATGCGGGCGCGCTGGCGATCTTCCTCGAGATTGCCGCCGACCTTCTGCTTGAAGTGCGTCCAGCCTTCGGCCAGTGCCTCGCGCGCCAGGCGACGCATCTTTTCCTCGGAGTAGCCGAGCCAGCCGGCGGACGTGGTGTACGCCGGGATAGCCCTCGGCGCGCATGTGGGTTTCGCGCTCGCCTTTGCCGGCCTCCTGGCGCTTGAGCAAGGCGATGGCTTCCTGGGGGGTGAGCGCGTCGGTGACGAAGCGGAAATCCAGGCACTTGACCAGCTGCTCGGGTGACATGTCCACCAACAGCTTCCAGATTGGCTTGCCTTCACGCTTGGCCCACAGGTCCCATACGGCGTTGATGATGGCTGCCGCCGCCAGGTGCATGACACCCTTTTCCGGCCCCAGCCAGCGCAGTTGGCTGTCACCGTTGACGAGATGACGCCAGAAGGTCCCCATGTCGGCGGTGATCGCCTCGAGATCGCGCCCCACGATACGCGAGGCGAGAGCTTCCACTGCCTTGACGCAGACATCGTTGCCACGCCCGATGGTGAAGGTCAGGCCATGGCCCTGATGGGCGTCATCGGCATCGGTGGTGAGGGTCACATAGGTGGACGAATAATCCGGGGCTTCGTTCATGGCATCCGAACCGTCGAGGTGTCGCGAGGTCGGGAAGCGAATGTCACGCACTTCCAGGTGGGTAATCGTGGTCATTGCCTTGTTCCTGTCGATGGGGCGCTTGCATCATTTGATGAGATCAGGCTAAGCCCAAGCGTTGATAACAGGCCAATCGCAATTTTATTGCAGCGATTCATTCTGGTTATCAAGTAAGCCGACTCACGGCGCCGTGACAGGTGCGTTGAGATTTTTATTGAACATTGTGTGCAATATTCAATACAGTGAGCACTACTAGTCAGCGCCCAGATAGTCAGCGCCCAGATAGTCAGCGCCCAGAAATCGATGCGTCCCACCGTGGCGGCGAGGCGTGTTCTTGTTAGCGAGGTCCATCATGCAACTCATCAATACGACACCGCCGGTCATCAGGCTCAACGCGGCCGATAACGTGGGAGTCGCCACGCGTGCCGTTCCGGAAGGCTTGCCGCTCGGCGTCGACGACTGCGTGGCACGCCACAATATCGATGCCGGACACAAGGTGGCGCTGGCGCCGATTGCCGAAGGCGATAGCGTCATCAAGTACGGCCAGTTCATCGGTCGGGCAAGCCGCGCTATCGCCGTCGGTGAACACGTGCACACCCACAATCTCGCCATGCTCGAGCGTGATACCTCTCTGGAGGGCTTTCGGCCTTTCCCGCGTACCCCGGTGAGCGATTCCGAGCGCACCTTCATGGGCTACCACCGGCCCAACGGCCAGGTCGGCACGCGTAACTACATCGGCATTCTGTCGACCGTGAACTGCTCGGCGACCGTGGCCAAGGTGGCGGCCGAACGGCTCAACGCCGACGGTGAAGTCGCGGCGTTGGGTTTCGATGGAGTGGTACCGATTACCCATGGCTCGGGCTGTGCGATGAATACCGAGTCCGAGGGCTTTGCATTTCTCGAGCGGGTCATCGCCGGCTATGCGCGGCATCCCAACTTCGCGCACGTGGTGATCATCGGCTTGGGCTGCGAAACCAATCAGGTCAAACAGCTGGTTGAGAAGTCGGGGCTGGAGGATGCCGCGCGCTTGGCCTACTTCAATATTCAGCAGGTCGGCGGCACGCGGGCGAGTATTCAGATGGCCTGCGACAAGGTACTGGACATGGCGCGCGGGCATGCGCGCGATGAGCGCCGCCCCGCGGCGCTTCATCACTTGAGCGTGGCGTTGCAATGCGGTGGTTCGGACGGCTACTCGGGGATTACCGCCAATCCGGCGCTGGGCCATGCTGCCGACCTGATCGTGCGTCATGGCGGCAGCGCGATCCTCAGCGAAACGCCCGAAATCTACGGGGCCGAGCATCTGTTGCTGGACCGCGCGGTGGACGTGGACGTGGCGCGCAAGCTGCTGGCGCGCATCGCCTGGTGGAAGCATTACACCGAAATCAACGGTGCGGAACTCAACAACAATCCCTCGCCGGGCAACAAGGCCGGCGGATTGTCGACGATTCTGGAAAAATCCCTGGGCGCGGTGGCCAAGGGCGGGGCGTCGAGTCTCAATGACGTGCTCGAGTACGCCGAGCCGCTCAAGGTGCCGGGCTTCAATTTCATGGATAGCCCCGGTTATGACCCGGCCTCGGTGACCGGGCAGGTCGCCTCGGGAGCGACCGTGGTGTGCTTCACCACCGGGCGTGGCTCGGTGTCCGGCTTCAAGCCGGCGCCGTGTCTCAAGCTGGCGACCAATACCCGCATGTACGAGACCATGCGCGAGGACATGGACATTAACTGCGGCGCCATCATCGACGGCGAGCTTTCGGTGGAGGAGATGGGTGAGGCAATCTTCGAGCGGATCATTGCCGTCGCGTCCGGTGACGCCAGTGCCAGCGAGTCGCTGGGCTATGGCAGCAATGAGTTCGTGCCGTGGATGGTCGGTGCGATCACCTGAGCGTTATCGAGGGCAACAGCCGCATGGCCAGATCGTTGAAGGAGCAGCTTTACCGGGTAGTCAGCGAGGCCATCGACGATGGACGTCTCGAGACGGGGCTGGTGCTGCTGGAAGGGCATCTCGCCGAGCATTTCGCGATGAGCCGTTCGCCGGTGCGCGAGGCCCTGGCCCGCCTTCACCAGGAAGGCCGGATCTGCCGCTTCGAGGGACGCGGTTTTCAAGTCGGCACGCGGCCCGGCGAGGCGGTGCGCCGTTCGCTGGGCAAGGGCGACTTTCGCGCCTCGCGTATCGAACGCACGGATGCCTGGCGCGCCCATGTCGAAATCGTGGAGCGCGACGTGGTGCTGTGCTCGATGAAAGGGCGCTTCGAGCTCAACGAACTGCAGCTGGCGCGCTCGCTGTCGGTCAGCAGGGCCCTGACGCATCGCATCCTGTTGTATCTGCAAGGCATTGGCGTGGTGGAGAAGGTCAAGTACAGCAGCTGGACGGTGGTGCCGCTGAACGATACGCGGCTGCACGATCTCTACCAGGCACGCCGGCAGCTGGAGCCGTTCATGATGAGCCGCGCCGCCGAGACGCTGAGCGAAGCGGATATCCAACGTTATCTGACGCGCCTGGACGATGCCGCACGCGATTATCCCCGGGTACCCAGCGCATTGCTCGACGCCCTCGAGAATGATCTGCACCACGAGGCGCTGAGGTGTGGCAATAATGTCGAAATCATGCTCATGCTGCAGCGTACCCGACCGATTCTATTGATCAGCAAGCATCTGCTGGGCTCGACGATCGATCTTCCCAGCGTATCGCCATTTTTCGACGAGCACCGACATGTGTTCGAAAAGGCCCGCGCCCGTCACGGCGCGGCGGCTGGACATGCCCTCGACGAGCATCTGGCGCGCTCCGAATCCCAAGTGCAGCAGCGCCTGGCACACTTTCACGACGTCGGCGAGATCGCGGTACCGGATTACCTGCGCGAGGTCGAGCGTTCCTGAGACGCCGGACGCCTATCTAATTCAACCGAGGTGTTCACCGTTACGCCGGCGCAGTTCACGAATCAGGGCGCTATGATCCAGATCGCCGTCGCCATGCGCGACCAGATCGGCGAACAGGCCATCCACCAGACGCGATACCGGCAGTTCCAGCGATAATTCGCTGGCCAGTGCCTGGGCGGTTTGCGTGTCCTTGCATTGCCACTTGGCCGGCCCGCCGGGGCGGAAGTCGTCCTTGAGCATGCGCTCGCCATGAATCTTCAGGATCGTCGAATCGGCGAAGCCGCCCATCAGCGCCTCGCGTACCTTGGCGGGGTCGGCGCCGCCGCGTTCGGCGAGCAGCAGCGCCTCGGCCACCGTGGCGATGGTATTGGCGACGATCATCTGGTTGGCGAGCTTGGCGAGTTGCCCGCTACCGGCCGGGCCGACATGCACGGCGCGCCCCAGCGAGGCGAACATGCTTGCAACTCGGCCAAACGTGGCGGGGTCGCCACCGACCATGATCGCCAGCGTGCCGTCGATGGCGCCCTGCTCGCCGCCGGAGACCGGTGCATCCAGATAGCCGATGCCACGCGCCTCGGCGGCCCGGGCCTGGCCTCTGGCGGTATCGACCGGAATGGAGCTCATCACCACCAGAGTTGCGCCGGGTGCCATGTGGGCGATCATACCGTCGTCACCCAGCAGGATGTCATCGCATACCGGACCCGGAACTGAGCATGACCACGACAATATCGGCGGCCTGGGCGGCATCCCGTGGGCTGTCGGCGGTCTCGATGCCGTGCGCGGCCAATGCCTGGGACTTGTCGGGCGTGCGATTCCAGGCGCGTACCCGGTGGCCCGCCTCGGCGAGACGCCGCGCCATCGGCGCGCCCATGAGCCCGGTGCCGATGACGCCGATCGGTCATGGTGTCGTGGGTGCGTGTTGTCGTGCTGTCATGTCATCCCTCCTGCTCGATAATCCCAGGGAGCGGCTCAGGACGCTCTCCGCGTGGCTCGAGCCGGCGACGGCCTGGCGCAGCGAGGCGACGACATCCTGCGGTAGCGGTATACCCTCGCGCAGATAGCGCTGGCGTTTCGCAAGACCGGATTGACCGGGCAGGCGTACCGCGACATCCGGATCGGCGCGCTCGGCATCGAGACAGCGCTGGGCGAGGAAGCCGGTTTCGTCGAGGAAGGCGTCGGTGCCGCCGAAACGCGCCGGATCGATGACCATGACCGTGACCGAGGCGCCCCAGCCGGTGGGCGCATCCTTGCGGCCGAAGCCGCCGAGCGCCGAGGTCAGCGCCTCGACCATCAGTCCCAGCGCGAATCCCTTGTGGCCGAAGGCTTGTCCGCCAAGCGGCAGAATGCTGCCAGGCGGCGTGGTGAAGAAATCCTCGGGGTCGTCGCTGACTGTTCCGCGATGGGTCAGGATCGCCGGGTGCGCAAGCTTGCCGCCTTCGGCGCGGGTCTTGTTGACGGTGCCGTTGGTGATGCTCGACATGCTGACGTCGATCAGCAGGGGGTGCTCGCGCCCCGGGATGCCGATCGCCAACGGGTTGGGCGTATACACCGGCGTGGTGCCGCCATGGGGCGCGACCGAGGCCACGGCAGGGTCCGAGCTCAGCACGATGGGGATCAGGTTGCGCTCGACGAGCGGGCGCAAATAGGCCGCCAGGCAGGCAATATGGTGCGAGCGCTTGAGACTCACGATACCGATGCCGAAGCCTTCGGCCGCTTGTTGGGCATGCTCCAGGGCGCGCTGGACCAGGAACGGCCCCAGCAGATAATGCCCGTCGATGGTGGCCGCGACGGGACTGCTTTCCACGATCTCGAGGCGCTGGTGGTCACCGCAGGCATGGCCGGCCTTGAGATCGTTGAGATAACCCTGGGCCAACTTGGTGCCGTGGGTATGGTGGCCCAGCAAGTCGCCTTCGACGAGTATGGCGGCGGTAGTCTCGGCGACCTCGGCCGTGGCACCGGACTCCTGAAAAAGCGCGGACAACAGGTCGGTCAGGGGGGCGGAAGCGTAGATGGTCATGGAGTCCTCGGCGATTGATCTTGTGAGCCACCGCGAGCGCGACGGTAGAGACGAGCGAACAGCGGCAGTAGCCAGATCAGGATGACCAGGGCGCCCAGGCCCGCACTGATCGGCCGCGAGAAGAAGCTCAGCAGGTCACCGTTGCTCTTGAGCATCGAGCTCATGAAGCTGTTTTCCAGCGTAGTGCCAAGTACCAGGCCGAGAATGGCCGGGGCCATGGGGAAGTCGCAGCGCGCCAGGATGAAGGCCACCAGGCCGATGATCAGCATGATCCATACATCGGTAATCGAGTTGTTGATCGAGAAGGCGCCGACGATGCAAAAGCACAGGATGATCGGCATCAGTATCTTGCGTGGGGTCAGGATGAAGACCTTGGCCGAGCGAATGGCGATGTAGCCGATCGGGAGCATGATCAGATTGGCCACGAAGAACACCACGAACAGCGAGTACACCAGGCCACTACCTTCCATGAAGATCGTCGGTCCGGGATTCATGCCCTTCATGTACAGCACGCCGATCACGATGGCGGTGATCGAATCGCCAGGAATACCAAATACCAGCGCAGGTACCCAGGCACCGCTGATGCCCGAATTATTGGCGGAGCTGGCGTCGACGATCCCTTCGATATGACCTGTACCGTAAGCTGCCTTGTCCTTCGAGCGGCTCTTGCCGGCGGCATAGGCGATCCATGCCGCGATATCCGCGCCGGCGCCGGGAAGCGCGCCGATCAGGGTGCCGATCGAACTGCCACGCAGCATGTTGCGCCAGTACTTCTTCACATGGGTGGGCACCTGCCCGAACACCTTGTCCTTGCTGAGAGCTGGCGGGTTACGGGTTTCGAGGCGTGAGCCATAGAAGCTCATGATCTCGTTGAGCGCGAACATGCCAATCATCACCGGGATGAAATTGATCCCGGCCATTAGATCGGGAATGCCAAAGGTGAAACGTGGCGCCCCGCTCATCATGTCCAGGCCCACCGTGGACAGGAGCAAGCCGATCATCAACGAGAGAAAGGCCTTGGCCTTGGAGCCGATCGAGATGAATATCGAGCTGCTCAGCCCCAACAGCGCCAGCCAGAAATACTCGTAGGAGCTGAACTTCAGCGCGACTTCCGCCAGTGAAGGCGAGACGAAGACCAGAATGACGGTCCCGAACAGGCCACCGAACACCGAGCAGACCAGATTGGTACCCAGGGTCTCTCGGGCGCGTCCCTTCTTGGCCAACTGCGAGGATTCGCCGACGTAAGCGGCCGACGCCGGTGTGCCGGGAATATTCAGGTAGGTCCCGGGAATATCGCCGGCGAAGATGGCCATCGCCGAGGTGGTGACGATCGCCGCGATGGCCGGCGTCGGGTCCATGTAGAAGGTGATCGGCACCAGCAGCGCCACGGCCATGGTCGCCGTCAGGCCTGGAACGGCACCGACGAAGATGCCGAACGCCGCCGCGGCGAGAATCACCAGCATCGTCTGGCCGTTGAAGACGAGCTGAAGTCCTTGGAGCAATGCATCCATCAGTTAACCCCCGACGCTCAACAGCCCTTCGGGAAGGGGTATCAGCAGATAGCGTGAAAAAATGAAGTAGATGACCAGTGACGCCCCCACGGAGACACCCAATGCCAGAAGCCATTGAGTTTTGCGGACCAGCATCAGTACGAACATCATCGTGGCCAGGCTGATAGCCGTCCCCAGGTAGTCGCTGGCCAGGATGTAGAACACGATCAGGCCACAGGGGAGCAGGGAGACGAGGATAGCCTGGAAATCGGGTCGCAGAACGACGTGGCCTTCGCTGGCGCGCTGACGTAGCGTCGAGAACTGGCTGGCCGCGAGCACCAGGCCACCTATGAAAAACCCTCCCCCGATGAGGGAGGGAAAAAGCGAAGGGCCGAACTGCAGGCTGGGCATCGTGGGATATTGTCTGGCGACATAGATCGTGACGATGCCTGCCACCATGAAACACAGCCCCAACATAACGTCTTTCATGGGAAGCCCTGTTTATTTTTTGAGACCGATACTTTCGATGATCTTGCCGTATTCCTGGTCCATTTCGCCCATCATCTTTTCGAAGTCCTCGGCATTGCGCCACTCCGTGCCGAAGCCCTGCTTGGCCATGAAGCCCTGGTAGGTCTCGCTGTTGTAGGCTGCTTCCAGTGCCTTCTCGAGCTTGTCGACGATTTCCTGATCCATGCCTGTGGGGCCGGCAATGCCGCGCCATTCACCGATCGTATAATCGCTGCCGATGGCCTGCTGGACGGTGGGGACGTCGGGGAAACTGTCCAGGCGCTCAGGCGCCATGATACCCAGGCTTTGCGCCTTGCCAGCCTCGATCATCGAACGTGCCTCGGGTACTGAACTGGGCACGATATCGATGCCACCGGAAACGAGTTCGGTCATGGCCGGTGCCGCGCCCTGGCTGGGAATCCAGGTCACCTTGTTGGGTTCGATGCCCTGATCGAGCAGGAAGCCGGCGAAGGCCAGCTGCCATACGCCGCCGAGCCCGGTACCGGAGGCATTGTAGGTGCCGGACGGCTGTTCCTTGATGGAGCTGAGCAACTGGTCCAGCGAGTCGAAGGGGGCATCTTCTGCAACCTGAACACCGGCGTAGTCAAAGTTGATCTGGCCGACCGGAGTGAAGTCCTTATAGGTGAGGTCGGTCAGCCCCAGCCAGTGCATCATGTTGGTTTCGCCGGTGATCAGGCCAAGGGTATAACCGTCGGGCTTGGCCGTGGAGATTGCCGTGTGACCCACAACGCCGCTACCCCCGGTACGATTGACGACGTTGATCGTCTGACCGAGCTCTTCTTCCATCGCTTTGGCGATGGTGCGCGCGGTGGCGTCGGTGCCGCCCCCGGCGGCCCAGGGAACGATGATGGTGATGGGCTTCTCCGGGTAATCGGCGAGGGCCGGTCCGGCGATGGCGGTGAGCAGGACGGTGAGGCTGGCGATTCCGACTTTATTGTGCAGTTTGAGCATGGTCGATCCTTGTTATTGGCATGGCATGAAGTGCTGTCATGCACGACATGCGGTTTATAATTTAATACTTAATGTGCATTGTTCACAATATTCATTTATCGAGACTTTGGTCTAGCACATGTCTATAATTTCCTTTTATTTCAGCTTGTTAAATATTTAAAGGTGACGATCACAGCGCTTCCAGCAGCATCTGCTGAAAATCGGCGTGCGTCGCGGGGCGCGGGTTGGTGGCGGTGGAATGATCCTCCAGCGCCCATTGGGCGATCGGTGCCAGCCGTTCGCGGGTGACGCCCAGATCGCTCAGGCGCATGGGCAGGCCCAGGTCAAGGTTGAGCTGAGTGAACGCCTCGACGACATCCGCACCGGGGGCAAGCTCCATCGCATCGCGTAGCCGGGCGAACTTGTCACCGCAATGGTCCTGGTTGAAGCGCAGCACGATGGGCATCAGCAAGGCATTGAGGGTGCCGTGATGAAGCTTGAGATCGTGAAAGCCGCCCAGCGCGTGGGAGAGGGAATGCACCGCGCCAAGCCCCTTCTGGAACGCCAGGGCGCCTTGCGTGGCGGCCATCAACATCTCGCGACGCGCTTCGCGGTTGCCGCCATCATTCACGGCGGTGCGGATATGACGTGTGGCGCGTTGCAACCCATCCAGGGCGATGGCGTCGGCGGGCGGGTTGAAGCGCGGACTCAGAAATGTTTCGACGCAATGGGCGATGGCATCCATGCCGGTAGCGGCGGTCAGGTGCGCCGGCAACGACAGGGTCAGCAGCGGATCGCAGATCGCCACATCGGGGATCAGGTACGGTGAAAGAAAACCGAGCTTGCGCTCGTCGCGCATGCTGATCAGGGCGGCGCGTCCGACCTCGCTGCCGGTGCCCGCCGTGGTGGGAATGGCCACCAGCGGCAACACCTGGCTGCCGATACGGGCCGCGCCGCCATTGATCACTGCGTATTGCCTCAGCGGCTCGGGGTGGCTGGCCAACAGGGCGACGCCCTTGGCCAGGTCGATGCTCGACCCGCCACCCAGCGCGATAATGCCGTCGCAGGCATGGTCGCGGTAACAGGCCACGGCATCCTCGATGGCGGCCTCGGTGGGGTTGGGCGGCGTGCCGTCGTAGACCGGGGCTGGTCGTGCGCCGCCGATGGCTTCTTGAACGCGCGTCACCAGCCCGCTGGCGGTGAGTCCGGCATCGGTCACGACCAACGGCTGGGTGACCCCGAGCAACGCCAATTCCTCGGCCAGGTCCTCCAGGGCGCCGTCGCCGAAGCGTATCTTGGTGAGATAATGAATGATCGAACTCATGCCGCAATCCTTATTGGCCTTGGGCGACCAAGGCAGTGATTGTTGTTCGGGTCGTGCACTGCGCGTGACGTGGTCATCGCGCTCAGGCTGATGGGGTCATTTCGTTTAGGCTAAGGCGGTACTGAAATCACAATCCAATCGAAGTTTATGGCATTGTGATTCGCTCAGGTTATCAGAAAGGGCGATCATGACGGCGGGCAAGCTTTCACAGGCGCATCTGTGCAGCTGGTTGCGTTTCAAGCATCTGACGTTGCTGACCACCTTGGCCGAGAGCCGCAACATGCATGCCGCGGCACGGGCCATGCATCTGAGTCAGCCGGCGGCGAGCAAGATGCTGCGCGATCTGGAGGCGTATTTCGGCTTCGCGCTTTTCGAACGGCTGCCGCGAGCCATGCAGCCGACCGAGTTGGGTGAACAGGTCATCCGTTACGCGTGGATTCTGCTTAACGACATGGAGCGCCTGGTGGACGATATCAACGACCTGCGCGAAGGGGGCTATGGCCAACTGCTGATCGGCGCGATCGCGGCGGCCGCCCCGGAAATACTGCCGGCGGCGATCGCCCGGCTCAAGCAGGACCGGCCACGTCTTTCGGTGAGCCTGCAGGAGCAGACCAGCGACCGCCTGCTGCTCGAGCTCGAGCACAAGCGCCTGGACGTGGTCATCGGCCGCTTCACGCATGTCAGCCAGCACAATGTGTTCGACTTCGAGCCGCTGTTGGATGAGCCGTTACGGGTCGTGGTGCGTCGCGACCATCCGCTGACACGGCTTGACCAAGCCCCCGCGCTGGGCGAGCTGAGCCAGTGGCCGTGGATACTGCATCCGTTGTCCAGCCCCATGCGCAGCGTATTCGAGTCGGCCCTGGCGGAAGAGGGGATCGCCACGCCTGCCAATGTCGTCGAGACCACCTCGATTCAGGCAACCCTGCAATTGCTGCAGTCATCGGACATGCTGGCGGTGCTGCCGCGCTCGGTCATGCGCCGGCCGCTGGCGAGCGGACAGTACGTTGTGCTCGAGCGTGTGATCGGCAAACCACTGGATTATTACGGCATCATAACGCGCCGTCAGGAATCGCTTTCCGCCGCCGCCGAAGAGTTGATCGCGCATTTACGGCATTTGGCCCATGAAACCCAGTTAACCTCGGCTTGAGCCGGCTGGGTCCGGTGATGCTCACTCCCTGGGCGGCAGTCGACGGCGCTCGAATCGCCCGGCGAGGCGCACCTGACCGAACAGCCGCCCGCCCAGGCGGTAGAGCAGATACAAAAAGCCCAGCGGGAAAAGAATCGTCTGGATGATGAAGATCATCGTCAGGTCGACGACCTTGTCGGTGATCGCGTCGAAGCCCTCGACCACGCTTTCCACCGGATTGCCGACCAGATTGTCCAGGCTGCCCTTGAGCTGTTGCCACCAGCTCTGTGCTTCTTCCTGATCGGCGATCCGTTGGTCGGCGATCTCCTCGAGGCGCTGCTGGGTGGTTTCCAGCTGACTCATGGTGGCCTGGCGCGGTTCGTCGAGGAACGCCTCGCTGGCCAGGCCGCTGGCCAGCGCCACCAGCACCACCGCGTAGCGCAGGAACACGCAGGCCAGGGCCAGCTTGAGAGCGGCCAGCTGGCCGACCCGTGCGCGCAGCGCCACCAGTACTGCAGCCAGTACACAGGCACCGCTGACCAGCGCCTTGATGAGGACATTGGCCGAGATGCCCAGCAGCAGTTTCTGCAGCGCCAGCGAGCCGGTGGCGGCGAACATCACCCACGAGAAGCGCTCGATCATGTCGTTGGCCGGGTCGAGCGCTTCGCCGATGGAGATCTGGAATACCTGCAGGTCGACGGTCGAGGACTGCAGCACCGAAATGGTGGCGTTTAGGCCCTTGGCGATGGCGAAGGCAGCGAAGGCGTCGCCCAGCGAATCGTCGAGGGTGGACAGCGCCCAGTGCTGCGGCGCCTCGAGCCAGGCCAGGGCGGCCAGCAACAGCAGACCGGCCGCCAGCCAGTGGGAACGTGTCATCGCGAATGGCCTTTCGGGAAGCGGTCTGGCGTATTTTCCAACAAGCCGGTGGCGACTGTCAGGTACTTACTTGGCAGGTGCTTACTTGCTTGGCAGGTGCTTACTTAGCTTGGCAGGTGCTTGAGCTGTCAGATATTACAAAGTGGCGAACAGATCGTCCGACGTGGCGAGACCCACACCCTCGAGTCGCAGCAGCCACTGTTTGCGGGGCAGCCCGCCGGCATAGCCGGTCAACTGGCCGTTGCTGCCGATCACCCGATGGCAGGGCACAACGATAGCCAGTGGGTTGCGGCCGTTGGCGGCACCCACCGCGCGATGGCTGTTGGGGCTGTCGATGCCGCGCGCTATCGTCGCGTAGCTGCAGGTTTCACCAAAAGGCACCTCGCGAAGACGCTGCCAGACGCGCTGCTGGAACGCGGTACCCTGCGGGGCGAGGGGCAGCGAGAACTCGCGGCGCTCGCCGCGGAAGTATTCGGCGAGCTGGGCCTTGCAGCGCTCGATCAGCGGATGGGGGCGGGGCGTGTACGCGGCCTCGGCGACGAAGCGGATGTGGGTGATGCCCACATCGCTGGCGCGAATCTCCAGCAGGCCGATGGGCGAATCGGCCGGCGTGGCGAGGTAGTCGAGATAGTTATGTCGGCGAGATAGTTGCGTCGAGGTAGTTGCGATCGTCGCCGTGATTGTGATCATCGAAAGTCATGTCAGCGGTTCCACAGTTGGAAGGTCAGGTAACTGCGCCAGGGCGAGGCGGCGGCGGGGTCGGCCCCGTCGAGTTCGCCGAGCGCCTTCTTCACGCCCAGGTCGCCGCCCAGCCAGATATCGGGATGGCTGGCGCCGCGCATGCGGGCGTAATCCACCGTCCAGGGGCCGACGCCCTTGAGCGGCAGCCAGGCCTGGGCGTCCTCGTCGTGGCCGTGGGTGATATGCCATTCGGCCAGGCGGCGCAGCGTGTCGCGCCGCGCGCCCGGCATGCCCAGAAAGTCAAGTCGCTGGCGGCGATGGCGGCCGGCTCGGGAAAGCGGCGAGGCCCTTCGCTAGCCGCCCCGTCCTCACGCTCGCCCAGCGTATCGACCAGCATCTGGGCCAGCCTGCGGGCGGCAGCGACCGAGACCTGCTGGCCGAGAACCGCCTTGATGCCGGCCTCGAACTGGCTCCAGATGCCCGGCAGGCGTAGCCCCTCGACCAGTGCAGTCCCGGGCGCCGCCTGGGCCAGGTGGGCTTCGATGGCGGTGCTGTCGGCGTCGAGATCGAGCACGCGGCGGATGTTGCCGACCACTGCCTTGAGCGACGCCAGTCGGTCGAGCTCGAGGGTCACCGAGAAGCGATGATGTGCCGGCTCGTGGCGTGCGGTGAAGTGGCCCTTGGCACCCTGCCAGGCAAAGCAACGACCATAATGATCGTCGCCGAGCCACTCGAGCCCGTTGACCGAGCGCTGATCGAGGAAGTCACGCAGTCGCTCCCAGGCATAGGGCGGGCGATAGGCCAGCTGTAGTGTCAGGCCGCGGCCGCCGGTTGCGGCGCGGCGACGTAGTTCGCCGGGTTTCATGGCCATGCGCGAACGAAAGGCGTCGTGAAAACGTCGCAGGCTGTGAAAGCCGCTGGCGTAGGCGATCTCGGTCACCGGCAGCTCGGTCTGGTGCAGCAGCTGCTTGGCAAACAGGCACTGCTGATAAAGGGCGTAGGCCTTGGGCGAGACGCCGAAGTGGTCGTCGAACAGTCGGCGCAGGTAACGCTCGCCGATTCCCAGGCGCTCGCACAACTCACCGAGCGAGCCGTGTTGCAGGGCGCCGCCATCGATCAGCCGCAGCGCTCGTTCCAGGGTGGTGTCGACGCCTTTCCAGGCGGGCGAGCCCGGGGCGCTGTCCGGCCGGCAGCGCAGGCAGGGGCGAAAGCCCGCCTCGGCCGCCGCCACGGCGCTCTCGAAATAACTCACGTTGCGCTCCTGCGGTGGGGTGGCCGGGCAGATCGGCCGGCAGTAGATCCGCGTCGTTCTGACCGCGGTGAAGAACTGGCCATCGAAACGCGCATCCCGTGACAGGCGCGCCTGGCGACAGCGTTCGGGGTCGAGCACAGGGTTCTCCTTCAAACGCTTACTACTTGGACAGTGTATCGTGCCGGCCGCCATCGACTCGCCGGAATCGGCACTTAAGTGGCAACCGGGACCTTGCCTTGAGTGGCAACCGGAACCCTGCCTTGGGTGATAACCGGAACCTTGCCTTGGGTGGCCACTGAAACCTTGCAAAGTGTGTCGCTCGCTATCACCTATCCTCAAGGACAGTGCATTCATTTCGCCGATCGGCAATGGCCATCGGCAACCCGGAGGCCCGATGTTACCCGCTTTCACCCTGCGCTATGCCCGCCTGTCGGCGCGTTTCTTTGAGCGTTTCGATCCCGTGCCCGTCGCCGCGCCCCGACTGGTAGCCTTCAATCGCCCGTTGGCGGAGGAGCTGGGCTTCGACCTGGACGCCTACGACGAGGCTCTGGCCACCGAGATATTCTCGGGCAATCGTGTGCCCGACGGCGCCGAGCCGTTGGCGATGGCCTACGCCGGGCATCAGTTCGGCAACTTTGTGCCGCGCCTGGGCGATGGCCGGGCGGTGCTGCTCGGCGAAGTCACCGATCGCCAGGGCCGGCTGCGCGACATCCAGCTCAAGGGTGGCGGGCGCACGCCGTTCTCGCGCGGCGGCGACGGGCGCGCGCCGCTCGGCCCGGTACTGCGCGAATATCTGGTCAGCGAGGCGATGCACGCCATGGCCATCCCTACTACCCGGGCGCTGGCGGCGGTGACCACCGGCGAGCGCGTCGTCCGGCGAATCCCCGAACCGGGTGCCGTGCTGACCCGCGTGGCGGCGAGCCACATTCGCGTCGGCACGTTTCAGTACTTTGCCGGGCGCGGCGATATCGACGGCCTGCGCGAGCTGGCCGACCATGTCATCGAGCGCCATTATCCTCAACTCGCTGACAGCGAGCATCTCAACCGCCCCGAGGGCGAGCGCTATCTGGCGCTGCTCGAGGCGATCCAGGCCCGCCAGGCCGCGCTGATCGCCCGCTGGATGGGCGTCGGCTTCATCCATGGGGTGATGAATACCGACAACATGAGCGTTTCCGGCGAAACTATCGACTTCGGGCCCTGTGCGTTCATGGAGGCTTATGATCCGCGCACCGTGTTCAGCTCGATCGACGAGGGCGGGCGCTACGCCTACGGCAACCAGCCGGGCATCGGCCAGTGGAACCTGGCGCGGCTGGCCGAGACGCTGTTGCCGTTGATCGACGAGGACCAGGAGCAGGCCATCGCCAAGGCCACCAAGGTTATCGAGACCTATCCGGGGCGCTTCGAGACCGAGAAACTCGCGGTGATGCGCGCCAAGCTGGGCCTGGCCGGCGAGGAGGACGGCGACGGTGCACTCATCGATGCGCTGCTCGAGGCCATGCAGGCGGGCCGCGCCGACTTTACCCTGACCTTCCGGCAGCTCAGCGAGGTGGCGGCCTCGGCCGAGTCCGAGCCGGCGCTTTACGAGTTGTTCGAGCGCACCGAGGCGATCCAGGCCTGGCTCGAGCGGTGGCGCGAACGGCTGAGCCGGGAAGCGGCCGGCGCCGAGGAGATCGCTCGGCGCATGCGTGCGACCAATCCCAAGTACATCCCGCGCAATCACCGTGTTCAGGAGGCGTTGGCGGCGGCGGACGACGGCGACTTCGGGCCCTTCGAGACGCTGCGTGAAGTGCTTGCCCAGCCCTTCGAGGATCAGCCGGGGCGCGAGGAGTATGCCTTGCCCGCTGCGCCCAGCGAGCAGGTGTTTAGGACCTTCTGTGGGACCTGAGGCGGAACGAAAGTCGTAGGCGGATGGCCGTTGTGTGGCGTTGACGTGCGCGTAAACTAATCACGGTAACCATCCAGAGCATGAGCGATAGCGAGATGTTCTCCGGCTGCGCCTCGTCGCATGAAGCACGACCCGGCGCGCCGGCCCCGGCAATGCATAGCCAACACGCCTAACGAGCCAATAAGCACAACAGGAGCCGCCCACATGTCCGTCCGAGAAATCGCTCTCTACATCGATGGCAAGCCCGTGCCATCGCAATCCGGTGAATGGCGGGATGTGATCGATCCCGCGACCCAGAAGGTCGTCGCGCGGGTGCCGTTTGCCTCGCTCGAGGAGGTCGATCGCGCCGTGGCCAGCGCCCAGGCCGCGTTCAAGACCTGGCGCAAGGTGCCACTGGCCAAGCGCATGCGCATCATGCTCGCCTTCCAGGCACTGGTCCGCGAACATACGGGCGAACTGGCCGCGCTGATCACCGAGGAGCACGGCAAGACCCTGCCCGATGCCGAGGGCGAGGTGGGTCGCGGCCTGGAAGTGATCGAGCATGCCTGCTCGATCACCTCGCTGCAGCTCGGCGAGATCGCCGAGAACGCCGCCAGCGACGTCAACGTCTATTCGCTCAACCAGCCGCTGGGGGTGGGCGCCGGCATCACCGCGTTCAACTTTCCGATCATGCTGCCGTGCTTCATGTTTCCGTTGGCCATCGCCACCGGCAATACCTTTGTGTTGAAACCGTCCGAGCAGGACCCCTCGTCGACCATGCGGCTGGTCGAGCTGGCCCATGAGGCCGGCTTGCCGCCCGGCGTGCTCAATGTCGTGCATGGTGGGCCCGAGGTTGCCAACCGGCTGTGCGATCACCCGGACATCAAGGCGCTGTCATTCATCGGTTCGACGCCGGTCGGCACGCACATTCATGCCCGCGCCGGGGCCGCCGGCAAGCGCGTGCAGGCGATGATGGGCGCCAAGAACCATTGCGTGGTGATGCCCGACGCCAATCGCAGCCAGGCGATCAACAACCTGCTGGGCTCGGCATTCGGCGCTGCCGGCCAGCGCTGCATGGCCAACTCGGTGCTGGTGCTGGTCGGCGAGGCACGCGAGTGGCTCGACGAGATCGTCGACAAGTCCCGCGCCATGAAGGTCGGCCCCGGCACTCAGCGCGACGCCGACCTGGGCCCGCTGGTATCGCCGGCGGCGCGCGAGCGGGTGGTGTCGCTGATCGCCAAGGGCGAGGCCGAGGGTGCCACGCTCAAGCTCGACGGCCGGGGGCTGACGGTCGACGGCTATCCGGACGGCAACTTCGTCGGGCCGACCCTCTTCAGCGACGTGACCGCCGACATGGCCATCTACCGCGAGGAGATCTTCGGCCCGGTGCTGTGCGTGGTCGGCGTCGACACGCTGGATGAGGCCATCGATTTCATCAACGCCAACCCCAACGGCAACGGCACCTCGATCTTCACCAATTCGGGCTGGGTGGCCAAGCGCTTCGAAAGCGACATCGACGTCGGCCAGGTGGGCATCAACGTGCCGATTCCGGTGCCGGTGGCGTATTTCAGCTTTACCGGCTCGCGGGCCTCGAAGCTCGGCGACCTGGGGCCCAACGGCAAGCAGGCGATCCAGTTCTGGACCCAGACCAAGACCGTGACCGCGCGCTGGTTCGAACCGGAAAACGTCTCATCGGGGATCAACAGCACCATCTCGATGGGCTGAGTCCGCAAGGCACATCGACACGGCCCCGCCTCGCCCGAGGTGGGGCCGCTTGCGTTGAGAAGGATGACCAGGGAAAGAGCAACTATTGAGAAGGCCCGAAAGCGCCTGTTGTGGGCTGTCCGGCACAGCCAAGGCTGCGGGCAGTTGCCAAGATTTGGCTTGCCGGCGCTGTGCCGGTAACCTTTAGCCGACATACCTACATTCACTGTCGCCAGGGGAGTCCTGCCAATGCGCGGGCTGAGAGTGCGGCTTCTACGGAAGCGCTGACCCTGGAACCTGATCCGGTTCATACCGGCGGAGGAAGAGCGACATGCTATACGCGACCCTGGCCGCGCTCGGCGCGGCATTGCTGCTGTTTGCCATTCTTGGACTACGCGCGAGCCGCGCGAACGAGCCACTCGACGACTACATGACCGCGCGTAACTCGCAGCCGGCGACGACCCTGGGTCTGTCGTTTCTGGCCTCGGGCATGGGGGCGTGGATTCTCTTTGCCCCGCCCGAAGTCGGCGCCTTCGTCGGCCCGGTAGCGTTGGCGGGTTACGCCATCGGCTCGGCATTGCCGTTCATCGTACTGGCGCTGTGCGGTCCGGCGATCCGCCGTCGCCTACCCCAAGGACGCAGCATCGGCGAGTTCGCCGCGGTGCGTTTCGGCACCGGGGTGCGCCGCTACGTGGCGCTGATCTCGGTGCTTTATATGGCCTGTTTCCTGGCCGCCGAGTTGAGCGCCATCGGCGGCATCACCGCATTGCTTTCGCCGTTGTCGGGCAGCGTGGCGATCGTCGCGGTGGCGGTGACCACACTGGCCTATACCGCCTGGGGTGGCCTGCGCGCGAGCCTGGTCACCGACCGCTGGCAGGCGCTGCTGCTGAGCGCACTGCTGCTAGTGGTCGGCGGGGTGGCGCTGGCACGGATGCCGGCGCTACCGGCCTCGGCCGCGTTGCCCGACGTCGCCTTCGGCGATGCGCTGAGCGTGGCGGTGACGCTGGTGATCGCCGTAACGGCGGCCAATCTGTTCCATCAGGGCTACTGGCAGCGCGTCTGGGCGGCCCGTGATGCCGCTGCGCTGGGGCGTGGCGCCGTGTTGGGCGGGTTGACGACGGTGGTGGTGGTCGCCGTCATCGGCGGGTTGGGCATCCTCGCCGCGCTGAGCGGCACCCAGCTCGGCGAGCCGCCGATGCCGTTCTTCGCCCTGTTGCACGGCGCTCCAGGCTGGCTGAGTCTGCTGGCGCTGGTACTGGCGGTGACGCTGGTCGCTTCGAGCGTCGATACCCTGCAAAACGGTATCGCCTCGTTGCTGGTCGGCGAGGGGGAAAGCTTCGGTCGGCGTGGGCTTTCGCTGAGCGGGGCACGCTGGATCACCTTGGCGTTGATGGTGCCGGCGATGCTGGTGGCGCTGCAGGGCGTGTCGGTGCTGCGCTTGTTCCTGGTCGCTGATCTATTGTGCGCCACGGCGGTGGTGCCTGTACTGCTGGGGCTCTGGCCGCGAATGAGCACCGCCGCGGCGGTGGCCGGTGGATTGGCCGGGACTGTGCGGCGCGGTGCTGCCCGGCTGGGTCGCCCAAGGCAGTCTGGCGGCCGGGCTGCTGGCGGCGAGCTTCCCGGACGGCGCGCCGACCCTGGCGCCATTTCTCGGCGCGCTGACGGCATCGGCGGTAGTCGCGGTGCTGATCGCCTGGGCGCGGCCGGTGAGGGCGTTGTCGGCCCAGTGACGCGGTACAGTTTGCAAGCGCGACGCCGCGCTTTCAGACTGAGTCGGCTAGTCTGTCGTGATGCAAGGTCGCAGCAGACCACCCACGTGTCCAGTCCAGGGAGTAGCCGTGATGAGTGATGAATCCCCCGTCGACCCGCGTCGTCGCTATTCGAGCCCGGTCGTCGACGGCCCGGGCAAGTCGGCCAGCCGCGCGATGCTGCGCGCGGTGGGTTTCGGCGATGACGATTTCCGCAAACCGCAGGTGGGCATCGCTTCCACCGGGAGCCAGGTAACGCCCTGCAACAGCCATATCGACGGGCTCGCCGAGCAGACGCGGCTCGGGGCCGACGAGGCCGGCGGCAAGGGCGTGGTGTTCAATACCATCACCATCTCGGACGGCATCGCCAACGGCACCGAAGGCATGAAGTATTCGCTGGTCTCGCGCGAGGTGATCGCCGACTCGATCGAGACGGTGGCCGGTTGCGAGGGCTTCGACGGAGTAGTGGCGATCGGCGGCTGCGACAAGAACATGCCGGGCTGTCTGATTGGCCTGGCGCGGCTGAACCGGCCCAGCGTGTTCGTCTATGGCGGGACCATCCTGCCGGGCGAGAATCATACCGACATCGTCTCGGTGTTCGAGGCGATGGGCGCCCACTCGCGTGGCGACATCGATCGCATCGAACTCAAGCAGATCGAGGAGACGGCGATCCCCGGGCCGGGCGCCTGCGGCGGCATGTACACCGCCAACACCATGGCCTCGGCGATCGAGGCGCTGGGCATGAGCCTGCCCAACTCCTCGGCACAGAATGCCGTTTCCGACACCAAGCGCGACGACAGCCGCGCTGCGGGGGCGGCGGTGCTCGCACTGCTCGAGCGTGACATCAAGCCCAGCGACATCATGACCCGTGAGGCGTTCGAGAACGCCATCACCGTGGTCATCGCGCTGGGCGGCTCGACCAACGCGGTGCTGCACCTGCTGGCGATGGCCAGCGCCATCGGCGTCGAGCTCGAGGTGGACGATTTCACGCGGATCGGCAAGCGCGTGCCGGTACTCGCCGATCTACGGCCCAGCGGCCATTACATGATGAGCGAACTGGTGGCGATCGGTGGCATCCAGCCGCTGATGAAGACGCTGCTCGAGGCCGGCCTGCTGCACGGTGACTGCCTGACGGTGACCGGTCATACGCTGGCCGAGAATCTTGCCGACGTCGCGCCGTACCCGGACGATCAGCGGATCATCGCGGCGCTCGATGCGCCGATCAAGGCGCAGAGCCACCTGCGCATTCTGCGTGGCAACCTGGCGCCGGAGGGTGCGGTGGCCAAGATCACCGGCAAGGAGGGTACACGCTTCACCGGCCGTGCGCGGGTGTTCGGCTCCGAGGAGGAGGCCCAGGCGCGCATCAACGATGGCAGCGTGGTTGCCGGTGACGTGGTGGTGATCCGCTACGAGGGGCCGCGCGGCGGGCCGGGCATGCGCGAGATGCTGACTCCGACCTCGGCGATCATGGGCCGCGGGCTGGGCGATCAGGTGGCGTTGATCACCGATGGGCGTTTTTCCGGCGGCAGCCACGGCTTCGTGGTCGGCCACGTCTCGCCGGAGGCGTTCAATGGCGGGCCGATCGCGCTGATCGAGGATGGCGACGAGATCACCATCGATGCCGAGGCCGACATCATCAATGTCGCGCTCAGTCACGACGAGTTCGAGCTGCGCCGGGCGGCCTGGCGTCAGCCCGAGCCACGCTATCGGCGCGGAGTGCTGGCCAAGTATGCGCGCACCGTCAGTTCGGCATCGCTTGGCGCGGTGACGGACTTGCCGGAGTAACCGATGGCGGCGAGCGAGGCAGCGACGCTGACGATCGATTCGCCGTTGGGCGTGATCGCCGACACCCACGGCCAGCTGCGTCCGGAGGCGCTGACGCTGCTGGCCGATTGCGCGGCGATCGTGCACCTCGGTGACGTCGGCGGCGGTGTCGACGATGAGGCGATCCTCGAGCGCCTGGCGGCGACCGCGCCGCTGTATGCGGTGCGCGGCAATATCGATACCCAGCCGTGGGCCGAGCGGCTACCTCAAACCCGGGATCTGATCGTCAACGGCCGGCATCTGCATCTGGTCCACGATATCGCCGACTTCGATACCGCCACGCGCTGCGAGGCCGTGCTGCACGGCCATTCGCACAAGCCGCGCAACGAATGGCGCGACGGTCGGCTGCTATTCAACCCCGGCGGCGCCGGACGACGGCGCTTTCGGCTACCCATCACGCTCGGCAAGCTATGGCTGGATGAACGGGGTCTGGGCGAACGCGGCCTGCGCGGCGCGATCATTCATCTGCCGCTGTGACTCAGAGGCTGCTTCCGAGAGGCGAAGGTCTTCTAGGGTGGCGTAATCACGACTAGGGTGGCGTAGTGCCGATAGGCGCTACGCTCGCTGTTGTCTCGCTGCCGTCGACGATGTTTTCCACGCAATCACGGATTGCCTGGAGATCATCGGCGGAGAAGTGCTCCAGACGACCGGCGAGCAGGTCGCTGATGCGCTGGGTGGGGATGCCGGCACGCCGGGCAATTTCACGGTTACCGTGTTCTGAAAGAGCGATGCGGCGAGTGACTATGCGCATCAGGCGAGTGCGATGCTCCATATCCCGTACATCGAAGTCCCGCTTGGGGTGGCACTGTGCACGTGAGGCATAGTTGCCGGTTTGTCGTACCGCGTCCATGAGGCTCCAGAAGTGACAATCGGACTGTGCAAGCATGCGCAATTTTTTCCCGCTCGACCAGTCCAAATTCGACGTTTTTTGCAGCTTTTTGCTGACCATCAATTCGCCTGGGTGTGGCGCATCAATTCTCGTCGCGTGGTGGCGTGGGACGCACCAGAATCTCGTTGACGTCGACGTGTGCGGGCTGGCCGATGGCGTACATCACCGCATTGGCGATGTCGCGATCATTCAGGGCCTGCTCGGGGGCCTGATCGAAGAACGGCGTGTCGACCATGCCGGGCTCGATCAGCGTGACGCGAATGCCGGTACCGCGCAGCTCCTCGCGCAGGTTGTAACCGATGCCTGTCACCGCCCACTTGCTGGCGCTGTACATCGAACCGGGGATCGTCGTCCGGCCCGCGGCAGAACCGGTCAGCAGGATGTGACCGTGGCTATGGCGCAGTGCCGGGAGGGTCGCCTGGATAGTCAGCCCCAAGCCGTAGACATTGGTCATCAGCATCTGCCGCCAGGCGTGATGGTCGGCCTCGCTGAAGCCCCCCGGCGAGCCGCCGACACCGGCGTTGGCGAACACCACGTCGATGCGTCCGAAGCGCTCCATGGCCTGATCGACCATCGCCTGCTGATCGTCCATCGAGGTGACGTCGCACTCGACGGTGAGTACCTTTTCAGCGCCGAATTCGCGCTCTAGCGCCTTGAGCTTGTCGAGCGAGCGGGCCGCGAGCACCAGCTGGTAATTCTCGCGGTGGGCAGCGCGAGCGGTGGCGGCACCGATGCCGCTCGAGGCGCCGGTAATCAGTAGTACGCGATTATTCATCATGACCTCCATGCAAGCCGTCGATTTTTAGCATGGTAAGTCAGGGCGACTTATGCAACACCAGACATGAGAATGAGGTCATTAATGACGATGCAAGCCAGCAGATCGCCTATGGCATCGGTAGGACCGCGAAGCGGTAGGGCAGTGTAATAGAAGACTGGGACAGGCGGGCACTCGGCAAGGCGAAACCGCTACACGGCGCATGCTGCACCGTGTAGCGGAAGAGGGCGTTACATCACCCGGTCGGTACGCAGCACGCAAGCTTCGCTGTCGTCGTCACGATCTTCTTCACCGTAACGGTTGGCCCCGGAGCGCAGGCTGACGCTCAGGGCGTTGTGCGCCTCTTCGGTCTCGGGCGGCAGCAGGTGCTTGACCGCATCCTTCTCCTCGAGCAGCTCCTTCTCGGTGGCGTCGAGGCGCTTCTGGGCGGCGTCATCGATGGGCAGATCCTGGACGATCTGGTAGCGGCCGTAGCGGCAGCGCACCGGGAACGAGAACACGATGCCCTTGGTGATGCCGTAGCTGCCATCGGAAACGATGCACATGCTGACGAAATCGCCCTCGGGGGTGCCCTGATGCCAGTCGCGCATATGATCGATGGCGCCCTGGGCGGCCGAGGCGGCACTGGACTGGCCACGCGCATCGATGATCTCGGCGCCACGTTTCTGGACACGCGGAATGAAGGTGTTGTCGACCCAGTCATGGTCGAGCTCGGGCCAGATCGGCTCGCCCATCGCCTCGGCGTTGCGCACATCGGGGAATTGGCTGGCGCTGTGGTTGCCCCACACGGCGACCTTGCGGATATCGGCGGTATTGAAGCCGGTACGGTTGGCGATCATGCCCTTGGCGCGGTTGTGGTCGAGCCGGCTCATCGCGGTGAACTGCGACGGCGACAGGTCGGGGGCGTTGCGGCTGGCGATCAGCGCATTGGTATTGGCCGGGTTGCCGACCACCAGTACCTTGACGTCGGGGTTGGCGTGGTCGTTGAGCGCGCGGCCCTGACGGCTGAAGATCTCGGCGTTGGCGGCCAGCAGGTCGGCACGCTCCATGCCGGGGCCACGCGGCTTGGCGCCGATCAGAAAGGCGAAATGCACATTGCGGAAACCGTCTTCCGGGTTATCGTGCAGGCGCACGGTATGCAGCAGCGGGAAGGCGCAATCCTCGAGTTCCATGGCCAGCCCGCGCAGCGCTTCCATGGCTTCGCTGCGCTCGATCAACTGCAGGATGACGGGCTGGTCGGGGCCAAATACCTCGCCGGCGGCGAGACGAAAGAGTAACGAATTGCTGATGCTGCCGGCGGCACCGGTGACGGCAATGCGGAAGGGGCGTTTCATCATTTGTTTCCCAAGGCTCGTTGGATGATAGCGCTAGCCACGCGGCATCGTCATCTGGCCCGAGCGGAGCCGATGGCTAGGCAATGAAAACGGTCGTCGGGCTCTGCCGAACCCGATGTACAGGCTAGCATAGAGGGCTGGGGAAATTTCAGCGACCCCCACCATCGTGGCACAGGCCGGGTTTTGTCACATAGGGAAATGCCCGCCTCAGATAGCGCTCGGCACTCGCGGTGTCATCGTGACCGATCAATACCGAGGGGTACTGATCCAGGATATGCGGGGTATGACGGCGCAGCCAGCCGAACGTGACGGGTGTGACGATGACGGTACTGGAAGGCATTCTGCCCGGCTCTAGCACATCGGCGATCAGTAGCCGGCAATCGTGGCGGATGGTGCGCAGCGAGAGAATCTCGTCCTGGGGCATGTCGAGATTGAGCACATTGGCTATCGCCAGGGTCAGTATCGGCGCCAGGCCACCCCTGACCACTATCCGCTTAAGGTAAACCGGCGAGAAATAACTGTCGGCTCCGTCGTCGGCGCTTATACATTGCCAAGCGTACCAATGCCAAGGATAGAGCGGTAAAGGGGCGCTTGATGGCTGCACTAGAGTCCTCACCTATCCGTGATAATCCTCACGAGTCCGAGCGAATGAATAGGACAGCTAGTATGAAGAGGAGACACCAGTGCACTCAAGACGAATCTTGTGCCACCTATACGCGGCTCGGAGGGTTGGCTATTTTAGCTGAGGGGGTTTGCATTGGAGTATAAATCTCCATTTGCCACCTGAGATTATTAATACTAAAGGCTGACAAGACGATAACGGATCGCGAGCGAGATTAGCTCAGCGATGGTGAGAGCCAGGGAACTATAAAAGGGGCCGGCGATTGAAAGCCTCAGCGAAGGATACACAGGGAAACGCTGATAACGGGACGCAGCATCGGCTGCGAGTGCGCAGTGAACAGGTGCGAATCCTGTACGATGGATTATGGCTACCGGTGGTGTCGGCCTTGGCGGTCGCGGGCTTGCTGGTGGTTGCATTGTGGTCGGCCGTCGAACATCGACGATTGCTGGTCTGGCTGATGGTCGTGACGCTGGTTGCGTTTGCCCGGCTGGGACTGGCCTGGCGCTTTCGGCGCAAGGCTCCACCCGCCGAAGCGGCGACTCGCTGGACCATTGGCTACGCGATCGGTTCGAGTGTCGCCGGGTTGCTGTGGGGCGCTTGCGGGTTATGGCTGTTGCCGGTCGCGGAACCCTCGCATCAGGTGATGCTGGTCATGGCGTTGGCTGGCATTGCCTCGGGCGGTGCCGTCACCATGGCACCGGTATGGCCCGTCGCGGCGACTTTTCTGGTGTCCGCGCTATTGCCATTGAGCCTGCATTACCTATGGTTGGGCGGTTCGGTATCGCTGACATTGGCTGTGACGGTGGGGGTCTTCCTGCTCTTTGAGCTGATCATCAGCCGTCGCTGGCATCGCGTCCTGCACGACAATCTTCGGCTCCAGGCCGAAAGCGCGGCGCGTGAGCAGGCGCTGCGCGAAAGTGAAAGCCGCTATCACGCTATCTTCCAGGCTTCGCCACTGGGCATGCTGCACTTCGACACTCAAGGCCGTGTCACCGATTGCAATGACAAGTTGCTCCAGATTACCGGCGAGGCCCGGGAATGTTTTCTGGGTTTCGATATGCTCGCGGCCGTACAGAGCGTTCGCTTCAAGCGGGCCGTGCAACGCGCACTGAGTCGCGGCGAAGGCTATTTCGAGGGCGATTACAGCATGCTGACGGAGTCGGGGCCGCTGCTGCCGGTACGGATTCTGTTCAGTGGCGTGCGTGACAGCGAGGGGGCCATCGTTGCCGGCGTCGCGGCCGTCGAGGACCTGAGCGAGCGACGCCAGGCCGAAGAAACCATTCATCGCCAAGCCTATTATGATGCATTGACCGGGCTACCGAACCGGCGCCTGCTCAGCGAGCGGCTGGCTCAGATCATGGCTGACTCGGCCCACCGCGGCGAGCATGGCGCCGTGCTGTTCATCGATCTGGACCGTTTCAAGGAGGTCAATGAGTCACTCGGTCATGCCGTCGGTGACCGGCTGCTCAACGCCACGGCGCGTCGCTTGACCGAACTGCTGCGTGACGGCGATATCGCCGCGCGTGTCAACAGCGACGAGTTCATCGTCGTGGTGGGCCGCATCAAGGGCGATCGCCAGCAGGTGATCGATGGCGTCAACAGCGTCGCCGAGCGTGTCATGAATGCGCTTTCGGAGCCCTATCATCTCAGCGATCGACCGCTGATGGTGACCCCGAGCATCGGCTTTGCACTGTTCAACGTGGAGAGGGAGAGTGCAACCGAACTGCTCAAGCAGGCCGAAACGGCGATGTTCCAGGCCAAGTCAGAGGGACGTGCCAAGGCCTGCAGCTACTTGCCGAGCATGCAGGCTGCAGCGGTGTGGCGGCTGACCCTCGAACAGGACCTGCGCCAGGCGCTTGATGGCGATCAGTTGCAGTTGCATTTTCAGCCCCAGGTCGATGGCGAGGGGCGGATCGTCGGCGCCGAGGCGCTGTTGCGCTGGTCGCATCCGCAGCGCGGCATGATTCCGCCATTCGAGTTCATCCCGGTGGCCGAGGAGAGCGGGCTGATCCTTGAAATCGGCCAGTTTGTGCTGGAGCGGGCCTGCGAGACGCTCAGGCAGCTCGATGTACGGCAATTGCCGCGTCTGGCGATCAACATAAGCCCGCGTCAGTTCGGCCGTCCCGATTTCGCCGCCTTGATCGAACAGTGCGTCGCACGCTCGGGAGTCGATCCGTGGCGGCTACAACTCGAGATCACCGAAGGGGTGATGATCGACAACCTGATCGAGACGATCGAGACAATGCGCGAACTCAAGCGCATCGGGGTGAGCCTGGCGATCGACGATTTCGGGGTCGGCTACTCGTCGTTGTCTTACCTGAAACGTTTGCCGTTGGATGAGCTCAAGATCGATCGCAGCTTCATTCAGGAACTTGAAAGCTCAAATGACGAAGCGATCGTCCAGACGATTATCACCATCGCCCGGAACCTGCGCCTGGAAGTCGTCGCCGAAGGTGTCGAAACCGCCTCGCAACGCGATTTCCTGCTGCGCAACGGCTGCCGCATCTTTCAGGGCTACTGGTTCTTTCGCCCGCTGCCATTCGACGGGTTGGTCGCGGCGATCGCCGACTGTTCGATCACGGCAGGAGCGATGTCCCGGTAATTCACGGGTGGCGGGTTTCAGCGGGCCACGGCGGCGCTGATCAGCAGCCAGGCGGCGATCGCCGCAAAATGGCCCGGATACCAGCCCAGCCAGAGCTTGCGCGGCATGCGCAGGCTCACCGGAGGAACGTGCCGGGCGCCGCCGGCCGCCAGCCATAGCACGCCCAGCGTGGTCGCCAGGGTGAACGACTTGGCCATCAACGAATGATTCAGCCAGCCGGCGAGCGCGAGTGCCGGCAGGCTGGCGAGGAGCGCTATTGCCCGTTCGCGCTGGTCGATCGAAAGCCGCGCCATGCAGTACATCGCCAGCATGAAGGCGGGCACTACCAACAGGCCGGCGTGGCCGTATTCCACCCAGCGGCCGAGCGCCAGCCAGCAGGCCAACGAGAGCGCCAGCATCAGGCCGAGTAATTGCGCTGAACCGATGGCCAGCGGCGGCGGCCGTTGCGTCGTCGAGTCGCGTGCGCAGCCAGCTCGCCCAGGCCAGGCTCAGCGCCAGGGTAAAGCAGATATTCAGCTGAAAGCCGTCGCGCGGCATGACCAGATAGGGCAGTTGCGCGGCCAGCCCGATCACCAGGATGCGCCGCGCATAACGCTGCGGATTGCGGGTATTGAACAGTGCATGCCAGGCGACCATCGCGGCGAACAGCGGAAAGGCGATCCGGCCGAGCGATGAGCTTGCCCAACCCATTTCCCAGGTCTTGGGCAGCAGGTAGCGGGTGACGTGATCGACACTCATGGTGACCAGCGCGATCCACTGGCCCCAGCCGGTCCAGGCCGAGGAGGGACGGGTAACCGCGCGCGGGGACGGATGCTGTCGCTGAGAGTGGGGGGCAAGGCGATTCCATGGCGGCCGGTTTAACCATGCATACCGACATGCATTGATGAAAGCGGCCTACCATAGCCGGGTTGGCGATCGGCTCCAGTCGCTTCGCCAGCGCTGATCACCGATCCCGGCCTGGCAAGGTTGCCGATGGTCGAGGCGGCACTCGCCGGCTGCCGCGAGGCGGGCCTCGACTGTGGGCTGTTCAGTGCCGTCAAGGGCAACCCCCCCGGCGCGAACGTGAGCGATGGCGTGGCTGCTTTCGCGACGGCGGACACGAGGGGACCGCCTTCGCGGCGGCTTGGGCTCGACGCCGTCAAGGCGGTGGCCTTGATGGTCAAGTAGCCGGACGGCTTGTCGATCTGCGCGGTGGACATCGGAAAACTGGAATCCGCCGATGCGACCTGCGTCAGCCGGGCACCGCGGCGGTCATCGACTGGGTGCTCGAACTACGCGAGCGACTCGGCATCCCGCACACCCTGGCCGAGCTGCATATCGATCTGGCCCAGGCCGAGACGGTGGGGCGCATGGCCGGCGATCACGGTCGGCTCCAATCCCATCGCCTTCGATGCCGCGCAGTACCAGACACTGTTCCGCAACGCCGTCGAGGGTCGTTTGTAGCGCGTGGTTGGGTAGAATACGGCGCGTGAAAACCCTGGAAGGAGATAACGTCCATGCGAATCGGCCTGCTGCAGTGCGATGACGTCGATGAGAAGCTGCAGTCCCGCCACGGCAACTACCCGGAGATGTTCGAGCGGCTGTTCACCCGCGTCGATCCGACCCTCGAGTTCCAGGTGTGGCGCTGCCTGAATGGCGAGATTCCCGGCGATGTCGACGCCGTGGATGTCTGGCTGACTACCGGCTCCAAGTACGGCGCCAACGATGGCGACGAATGGATCGAGTCGTTGTGCGCTTTCGTGCGCGAGCTGTGGGCGGCCGGCAAGCCGCTGGTGGGGATCTGCTTCGGTCATCAGATAATCGCCAAGGCGCTGGGCGGCGAGGTGGTCAAGAGCGAGCGTGGCTGGGGCGTGGGCATGTCGTTCAACCGTCTCACCGAGCGCGCCGAGTGGATGGACCCCTGGCAGGAGGGGCTCGATCTGGTGGTCAGCCATCAGGATCAGGTGTCGCGGCTGCCCGAGGGTGCCACGGTGCTCGCCGCCAGTGACTTCTGTCCGATCTACGTGATGCAGGTCGGCGAGACCTTCCTCGGCGTGCAGGGCCATCCGGAATTTTCCAAGGCCTACTCCGCGGACTTGATGGAGCGGCGCCGCGGCAAGATCCCCGGCAACCGGGTCCGCGAGGGCCAGGCCTCGCTCAACGCGCCGGTCGACGATCAGTTGATGGTGCGCTGGATTCTCAACTTCATGCGCCAGGCGCTCAATAGCGCACGCTAGCGGGCCCCGGCAAAGCAGGCTTGCCGGCCAGCCGTGACCCAGAACTCGATGGCCAGGCGTTTGTCTCAGGCTCTACACTGAGAACCGATGGCCATTGGCGAGTCAGGGCTTGCGCCAACGTGGTGGAGGCGGGGAGGAAACGGCGTTATGAAGATTGGAGAACTGGCAAAGCAGACCAGCTGTCAGGTCGAGACGATACGCTATTACGAGCGCGAAGGGTCTGTTGCCCGAACCGGCGCGCAGCGCCGGCAATTACCGTCTGTATGGCGCGCTGCACGTCGAACGACTGACGTTCATCCGCCATTGCCGGGCGCTGGACATGACGCTGGGCGAGATTCGCCGCTTATTGCTGCACCGCGACCATCCCGAGCGCGATTGCGCCGAGGTCAACGACCTGGTCGACGAGCATATCGGTCATGTCGAAACGCGCCTCGCCCAGCTCAACAGCCTGCGCGATGCCCTGATCGAGCTGCGCGCGCGTTGTCGCGGCGATGCCGAGACCGGCGCCTGCGGCATTCTGCGTGAACTCGCCCAGCCGGCCGACGAGCAAGAACCCGTTGCGCCACCGGCGGTGGGCCATATCGGCGGCGCGCACTCGCACTGAGCCACCCCCGTCAAAGCCAGTTCTTGTGCTTGAAATACAGATACGGCGAGACCCCGGCGACCACCATCAGCCCCAGCGCGAACGGGTAGCCGAAGGGCCAGGTCAGCTCCGGCATATGGGTGAAGTTCATGCCGTAGATGCTGGCGACCAGCGTCGGCGGCAGGAATACCACCGCGGCGATCGAGAAGATCTTGATGATCTGGTTCTGTTGGATGTTGATGAAGCCCTGGGTCGAGTCCATCAGGAAGTTGATCTTGTCGAACAGAAAGGCGGTGTGACTCATCAGCGTCTCGACGTCGCGCATCACCTCGCGGGCGGTTTCCTGGATCTCGCTGTGACCGCGCAGATGGCGAATCAGGAACGATACCGAGCGCTGGGTATCCATCAGGCACAGGCGGATCTTGCCGTTGCTGTCCTCGAGCTTGGCGAGCTGGTCGATGGCATCCTCGAGATCCGAGCCTTCCTCCTCGAGGACCAGATGGCTGACATCCTCGAGCTTGCGGTGAATGTCCTCCAGGGTGTCGGCAAGATTTTCGACCTTCTGTTCGAAGATGGTCATCATCAGCGTCTGCGCGGAACTGGCCTCGACCTGACCGCTGCGCGCGCGTAGCCGCAATAGCCGGAAGTCGGCGAGTTCGCAGTCGCGGAAGGTGATCAGGCGCTCCGGCTGCAGGATGAAGGCGACCGTGGTGTTGCCGTGGCGGCCCTCGCTCTGGGAGAGGAACAGCGAGTGGACGTGGATGCCGTCGGCATCGACGAAATAGCGCGCCGAGGACTCGATCTCCTCGACATCCTCTCCGGCGGGCAGTTCATCGGCGAGAAAGGCGTTGAGTCGGTCGCGTTCCTCGTCGTCGGGCTCGTGGGCATCGATCCAGGTGGACTGGGCGAGGCGCTGGGCCAGTGGCTGCGCTTCCTCGGTGACTTCCTTGATGGTCTGGCGGTCAAGCTCAAAGGTGCGGATCATCGATGTCCCTGATTGTCCGGTGGCGTGCGCCCAGATTAGGCGTTTGCAGGCGTCTCGCCAACTGCTAGCGTTTGCCCGACTCCGTGCTATACAAGCATTTGCCCAGGGACCAGACGTCATCAATGCGCCATGCGTCTGCGGCCAGCACTAGCAGGTCGGCGTCGTGGCCGACTTCAAGGCGTCCCTTGCGCGACAAGCCCAGGGCCATGGCGGTATGAGTGGATGCGCAGGGCAGGGCCTGTTCCAGAGGGACACCGATATCGAGACATTCCCCCAGCGTGTCGAACAGGCTGCCGAGTCGGCCGGGCTCAAGCCCTACGAAGCGGCCTTGGGCATCGAAGCGGGGCAACGAGGCGTTGGCATCCGAGGATAGGCTGACGCGGGACAGATCGATTCGGGCGTGACGGGCCCGGTCGACGGCCTCCGCTGCAGGGACTTCACCGTCGGCGATCAGCTCGGGGGTGGTGCTGGTGGTAAAGTCGATGCGTCCTCCCTCGCGGGCGAAGCGGAGGCCATCCTCGAACAGGGCCGTCGTGCGGTTAATGTGGGTCGGGTAAAACTGATTCAGCGGGATTGCCGTGTGGCGGGCGACGTCACGCAGCGGATCGAGTCGGCTCTCGGCATCGCCCACATGCACGAACACGATGCCCGATTTGCCGGCGAGCATGCCGGCAGTACGCGCCTCAGAGGCGAGCCGGGCGAGTTCCTGCCAGCTTGGTTGTGAGCCGCGATGATCACTGATGGCTACCTCGCCGACGCCGATAAACTCGGGGATGAAGACGATATCACCATTGACGCTGCCGGTCAGAGTGACCGGTGGGAGCTGATAAGAGCCAGTATAGGCATAGGTAGTCAGGCCACCAGCCGCGAGTTCGCGTGCCTTGCCGAGGAGATTGGCCGAGGTGCGTGTCAGGGCGTCGGTGCCCAGGGCGCCGGTCAGGGTCGTGACGCCGGAACGGATGGCCTCCGCCAGGGTCAGCTCGGCCGTGCGAGTGCCGAAGCCGCCTTCGCCTCCGCCACCAATGAAGTGAACCAGAGGGTCGACCAGCCCGGGCACCACCCGCCGGCCCTGCAAATCGACTTCGGTCACGGCGGGGCCAGTGGCCAGTGCTTCGCCTGCCGGGGCGATGGCGGCGACACGCGTGCCGGCGATAAGCACGTCGCAGAGCCCGCGCGGTTCGGGGCTGTAGAGGTTGGCATTGCGTAACAGGGTCAGCATATTACCTCTCATCAGGGCTGAAGATGTCGCCCCGGCAAGCGGGGCGACAGTCGGCTTTAAAGCTTGACGTCGTAGCTGAAGTACTTGTTCATGATTTCATCGTAGGTGCCGTTGGCCTTGAGTTCGGCCAGTGCTTCGTTGAACTTATCGGCGAGTTGCTCGTCACGCTTGCGAAAGGCGACGCCGACCCCCTGGCCGAAATACTTTTCGGGTTCCTTGATGAAATCGCTGATGCGCTTGAACTCGCTGCCTTCGGTATCGATGTTGATGCTCGCCTCGGCGATCGGATAGTCCATGAAGGTCAGGTCGAGGCGCCCGGTCTGCATGTCGGCAATGACATCATCGGCGCTGCCGTAACGGCGAATCTCCAGCACATCGCCATACAGGTCGGTGACGTAGCGGTCCTGGATGGTGGCGCGTTGCACGCCGACCGTCAGTCCCTCGAGGCTGGCTTTGTCCTGAATGTCGATGTCGCGGTCTTTGGCAGTGATCCAGGCGCTGGGCGTGGTGTAGTAGGGCTCGGAGAACAGGACCTGCTGGGCGCGTTCTTGGGTGATGGCCATCGATGACATGATCGCATCGTACTTGCGGGCCATCAGGCCGGGAATCATGCCATCCCAAGGCTGCTCGACCCAGGTGCACTCGATCTTGAGGTAGTCGCAGACGGCATTGCCCAGGTCGACCTCGAACCCGGTTAAGGTGCCATCGGCAGTCTTGTACTCGAAGGGCTTGTAGGGCACGTCGACGGCCAGACGGATCTGGTCATCGTTGCGGGCCATGACCGGGCCGGAGAGAGTGGCGCCGGCGAAAGAGACGCTTAAGACGGCACTAAGCAGCAGACGTGAATGACGCATATCGAATCTCCTCCAAGGAGAATGGATAAGGTGCGTATGCACCGAACGGATGCCCTTTCGAGGCAGGGCAGGGAGGTTGAATCAGTTTCGGGGTAGAGCTGGCACGGAGATGCCGAAACGACGCGGGTGCGTCACTATAGGTATAGGAAGGCTATTCGTCGGAAGGCTATTCGTCGAACCATTCGCTGAGATAGAACGGCGCGACGAAACAGGATGCGACGCAAACGGGCTGTTGATTCCTGTCGCTCATGCACGGTCTCGGTTAGTGGCGCTCCGGGCCCGGCCCGGAGCGCCCGTAGATCACTGCTTCTTGTTGCCGAAGTACTTCTCGAAGATCTCGTCGTAGGTGCCGTTTTCCTTGAGCGTGGCGAGGGCGTCGTTGAACTTCTGAGCCAGGTCTTCGTCGCGCTGACGGAAGGCGATGCCGAAGCCGTCGCCGAAGTATTTCTTGGGCTCGGTGATCATGTCGCCGATCACCTTGTAGTTGCCTTCTTCGCTGTCGATCAGTGTCGACTTGCCGACCGGGAAGTCGAGGAACACGATATCCAGGCGATTCGATTCCATGTCCAGCACCATGTCGCCGGCGGTGGAGTAGCGCTTGATGTTGGCGACATCGCCGTACATGTCGGTGGCGTAGTTATCCTGCAGGGTGCCGCGCTGTACACCGATGCTCTTGCCTTCGAGGGTCTCCTTGGCCGGCGTGCGGATGTCGCTGCTGGCCGGTACGAACCAGGCCGAGGGCGGCGTGAAGTAAGGGTCGGAGAACAGCACCTGCTTGCGACGCTGGTCATTGATGGTCATCGACGACATGATCGCGTCGTACTTGCGTGACAGCAGCCCGGGAATGATGCCGTCCCAGCCCTGTACGACCCACTCGCAGTCGATGCCGATCTCTTTGCACAGGGCGTTGCCCAGCTCGATATCGAAGCCGGTCAGTTCACCGCTGGGCAGACGGTATTCCATCGGTTCGTAGGGTACGTCGACGGCGAAACGCACCGTGTCGTCCTGGGCCTGAGCGGTGCCGGTCATCAGGGCTGCACCCAGCAAGGTGACAGAAAGCAGTTTTTTCATCATGAGTAGTAAGTCCCCGTTCTTGTATTGATCGGCCTGAGCCGATGACCCGCTAACGTTATATCACCACGCGCCGGGTCGGAAGAGGGAAAAGCGCTCGAGACCGGCACTTTTCCAACGCTCGTTTGAGTCCGGTCTCAGCTCTGCGGCTTGAGATGGGCCAGCAGTCGCTTCTCGAGAAAGCGGAACAGATAGAGAATGCTGAAGGTCAGGCACAGGTAGATCGCCGCGACGAACAGGAACGCATCGAACGGCGCGTAGAAGCGCGCATAGACGAAGCGCGCCGCACCGGTCAGATCCATGATCGTCACTACGCTGGCGATGGCGCTGGCATGCAGCATGAAAATCACCTCATTGCCGTAGGCCGGCAGGGCGCGGCGGAAGGCGCTGGGCAGGATGATCCGCCGCATCATCTTAGCCCGCGACATGCCGTAGGCGCGCGCCGCCTCGATTTCGCCCTTGCCCGTGGCCTTGATCGCACCGCGGAAGATCTCGGTGGTGTACGCCGCGGTATTCAAGGTAAAGGCGATCAGTGCCGGGTAGAAGGGTTCCTCGAGGATCAGCCACAACCAGGTGTCCTGAATACCCTCTACAAAGACCACACCGTAATAGATGATGTAGAGCTGGATCAGCAGCGGTGTGCCGCGAAACACGTAGGTATAGAAGAAGATCGGCCACTTGATCCAGGGGCGCGTGGAGCCCCGCCCGATAGCCAGCGGCACGGCCAGAATCAGGCCGATGACCAGCGACAGGAAGACCAGTTGCACGGTGGTCGCCAGTCCTTCTGCGTAGTAGCCGAGGGTATTGGCGGTAAAGATCTCGTTACCGGCCAGCAGGTCGGTAAACCAGGCGTTCAGTTGTTCCATTCTTCACCCCCGAAGCCGACGTCGTAGCGCTTCTGCAGGCGCGCGAAGAACCATTCCGAGAGGCTGGCGATCAGCAGGTAGATCACCGCCACCGGAATCAGAAAGGTGAACGGTTCATGGGTGGCCTTGGCGGCTTCCTCGGCGACCCGCACCATGTCGGTGAGCCCGATCACCGACACCAGTGCCGTGGTCTTGAGCAGGACCATCCAGTTATTGGACAGCCCCGGCAGTGCATGGCGCATCATCTGCGGAAAACGCACGCGGCGGAACATCAGCGACTCGGACATGCCGTAGGCGCGGGCCGCCTCGATCTGGCCTTCGTCCACTGCCATGAAGGCGCCGCGGAAGGTTTCGCCCATGTAGGCGCCGAAGATCAGCCCGATAGTCATCACGCCGGCGATGAATTCATCGATGTTGATGAAGATATCGACGTCGAACTGATAGTAGAGCCAGTCGGTGATCATGTTGACGCCGATCTGGCCGCCGAAGAACAGCAGCATCATCAGCACCAGGTCGGGTACCCCGCGGATCAGCGTGGTATAGAGTGTACCGATGCGGTGTGCCAGCCAGTTGCGTGACATCTTGGCGCTGGCGGTGAGCAGGCCGAGGATCACCGACAGCAGCAGCGACAGCACGGCCAGCTCGATGGTGACCAGCGCGCCCTCGAGCAGGCGTGGCCCGTAACCTTGCAGGTCGATCATGGGAAATGTCTCCAGCCAGCTCTCAGAACTTGGGTGCCAGGAACTGCTTGAGGCGTTCCGACTGCGGGTTTTCCAGCACCTCGGCGGGCGCCCCGGCTTCCTCGATCAGTCCCTGATGCAGGTAGATCACCTGGTTGGAGACGTCCCGGGCGAAGCTCATTTCATGGGTGACCACGATCATGGTGCGGCCCTCTTCGGCGAGATCGCGCATGACCTTGAGCACGTCGCCGACCAGCTCCGGATCGAGCGCCGAGGTCGGCTCGTCGAACAGCATCACTTCCGGCTCCATGGCCAGCGCGCGGGCGATCGCCCCGCGCTGCTGCTGGCCGCCGGACATCTGGGTCGGGTAATAGTCGGCGCGCTCCAGCAGGCCGACCCGGTCGAGCAGTGCGCGGCCGTGCTCGATGGCTTCCTTCTTGGGCTTGCCGAGCACGTGAATGGGCGCCTCGACGACGTTCTCGAGCAGCGTCATATGGGCCCACAGATTGAAGCCCTGAAAGACCATCGACAGCTTGGCGCGGATACGCTCGACCTGACGCCAGTCGGCGGGTTCGCGACCGCGGCGGGTCTGCTTGAAGTTGATCGATTCGCCGTGAACGATCAGCTCGCCTTCGTTGGGCTGTTCGAGCAGGTTCATGCAGCGCAGGAAGGTACTCTTTCCCGAGCCTGATGCGCCAATCATGCTGATGACGTCGCCCTTGTGGGCCTTGAGTGACAAGCCCTTGAGAACCTCGTTGTCGCCGAAGCGTTTCTTGAGGTTGATCACTTCCAGCGGAAGGGGTGTTGCGGCCATGAGTCGGGCTCCAGTGACGGATCTTGCCGGTGCGGTCGGCGTTGAACAGAGATGGCTAGCGCGGCCGGCGCGAAAAGGCAGCGATTCTAACAGGCGCTCGGCCAAGGATCAGAACCGGCGTGACGTCTGGTCATTCGACTTTGGTCGAAAAGGTTTTGGATCTACGTTCTGTATAGGGAGCATGAGTGCCTCTGTCTTGTTGTTGTCTGCTATCCACTGCGATGGCGTGGGTCACGCTGAGCGTCGGGCGCTCGCTGGTCAGCTATTGACCTGCCGGCTTCCGGCCTGGGGTGGCGATATCGGGCGCACCAGCAGCGCGGCGCGGGCGCCGATCTCGACGGCCGCGTTGGGAAACACTACCGTCAGCGGTGATCCCTCGACGACGAAATCACCCGCCACGGCATCCGCGGCCAGCCGGGTGCCGGCAGCGAACTCGGTGAAGTTCGGCGTATCGTCGGCGAAGCACAGCGTGAAATCCTCGGCCTGACGCATCAGTTCGTGCTCGACCTGGAAGAAGGCCATGGCCTGCGGGTCGCCACCGGCGGGCTCGCGGCCTTCGATCAGCGCCTCGAGCAGATGACGCATCGGGCGCAGTACAGCGAGGTCATTGTCGCCGAAAGCGCGCACCTTGCCGAGTTCCAGGGTAAACGCTTGAGCGCCATGGTAGTGGCGCGAGTAGTGCGAGAAGGTCCAGCTGTGGCGATGCTGGTGCAGCACCGCCTGGATGCCGGCGGCCGTCAGCCAGTGCCACTGCTCGGCGTCGGTTGTAACGTCCTGGGTATACGGCTCGACGGCGAACAGCGGATAGCGGCTGGCGCGGATCGCAGTGTGCAGGTCGTAATGCAACCGGGGTTGCGAATGGCGCGCGTAGAAGTCATCTACGGCGGCCATCAGCTGGCGTGCGCGTTGCGCCTCGTCGCCTTCGGCGTGCTGCTCGCGGTCGAACAACCGATTGAGATTGGTCGCAGTGAAACGCTCACCGGCGCGCAGCGCCGGAATGTTGCCGAGAATGATCAGCGTCGGTGCGCCGACACGCAGCAGGCCGGCTTCGAGCCGCGCGAGCAACTCGCCGAGCAATTCGATCGGCGCCGTCTCGTTGCCGTGGATACCCGCCGACAGTACGCAGGTCCGCGCCTCGCTACGCGCTGCGCTGGGCACCAGTTCGAGAATGCCGGGGGCATGCACCACATAGCGGGCGAAGGGCAGGCGCCCCTCACGTGCTTCAGGCGCTTCGCCATCCAGCGTCAACGCCAGCCATTCAGCCAGCATGCTGGCCGCCGCGGATGTCGGTGGATTCGAAGATCTTGTCGGCACTGGCGGCGACGAAGCCCTGGTAAAGCTTGCCGTCGGCGTCGTGATAGCGCTTGGCGAACTCGTAATAGCAGCTGGGGATCTTCTCGACCTGACCGCCGGCGAAGGTGAATTCGACCCGGTCGGCCAGCGTCGAGCCCTGCTCGAGCAGCACCTCGGGGGAGCCCTTGATGCGACCGCCCGACTCGTTGATGCCCAGCCCCAGCGACTCGACCTTGGCCAGCACCTTCTCGACGCTGTCGTAGGTCTGGAAGTGGTTGACGCTGATGGTGAAGTGATTGGCGCGCAGGCCGATGATAGCCAGCCAGGCGGCGTATTCGCTTTCTGCCATCAATGCCTGATAGTCCTCGAAGCTCGGCGCGTCCCACAGCCGGCCGGCCCACAGCACGTCGGGCGTGGCGATCCGGGCGGGGTCGATCTGGGCGACGAGGGTGTCGATGATGCGCTGCGCGGAGGACGACAGCTCGTCGCACTTGAGTTCGGAGAGGAACACCCGCGGCTGGTCGTCGGCCGGCGGCAGATAGCCGTAAGCGCGCAGCTTCTTGGCCGCGAAGTCGTAGGGCTCGTAGCGGGTATAGCCCAGCGCCAGTAGATGCGGCTCTAGGTCGGCCAGGGTGATCGGCCCGCGATCGAAGGTCCGGAAGGCCACATGGTCGTTGATGATGGTCTCGCCATCGGCGATGAACGCATCGTGGATGCGCTGCGCCTGGGGGGTCATGGCGATATAATTGTCCCACAACTGAGCGAAGAACGTATCGAGTGTCATGGCTTGCCTGCCTGTTTCTTGTGATCTGGCGTGTGATCTGGAAAGACTCGTTGCGGTCGGTGGGCAGTAGCCGGGCGAATGCCCGCTTAGCCCCCGCGATAGCCTTACCATCCGGCGGGGCCCGGTAGCCGGCAAGAGTTCACGTCGGGCTGGTGAAAGTGGCGGGTGCGATAATGAAAAACCGCCCGGGCCGGTAGCCCGGGCGGTGAGCGGTCGCATGGAGCGACTCAGGCGCCCTTGGCGCCGGTATACAGGGTGTAGATGGACTGGCTCGCGGTCATCAAGAGACGATTGCGGTTCTCGCCGACGAAGCACACGTTGGCGCAGACCTCGGGCAGCAGGATGCGCCCGAGCAGCGTGCCGTCGCGGTCGAATACTGACACGCCGTCGATGCCCTCACCGCCCGACGTGGCGGCCCAGACGTTGCCCTGCACGTCGCAGGTCATGCCGTCGTAGGTTTCCTTGGGGCTGGCGACGATCTGCTTCTCATCCTGCAGTTCCCGATAGTCCGGCGAGAGCTTGAAGCGGGTGATGGTGGCCGGTTGGTCGGGGTAGTGTGAAGGCGCGGTATCGCTGACGAACAGCGTTTGCCTGTCCGGCCCCAGGGTGATCCCGTTGGGCTTGAACAGGGAGGTGGTCAGAACGACCGGCTCATCGAGGCTATCATCGATGTAATACACCGCGGGGTCGAGCTGCAGTTCGCGCTTGTGGCCTTCGTAGTCGACATGCGCACCGTAACCCGGATCGGTGAAGATGATCCCGCCCGAGCCGACCGCAACCAGATCATTGGGGGCATTGAGCGGCTTGCCCTGGTAGGTCTCGGCCAGCACGGTGGTCGAGCCATCCCATTCGTAGCGCACGACTTTCGGCGGATAGTGCTCGCAGGCGACCAGCCGGCCCTGGGCATCGAAGGTGTTGCCGTTGGAATGGCCGACCTTATGGCGCAGCACGCTGACCTCGCCAGTGGCTTCGTCCCAGCGCATCTGCAGGGCGCGGGGAATGTCGCTGAATACCGCATAACGACCCACGGCGTTCCAGGCCGGACCCTCCAGCCACAGCCCGCCGGACCATTGACGTTCGAGCGGTGTATTGAACAGGAAGAATTCCTGGAAACGATCGTCGATGGTTTGCCAGACATCGGCCGGGTAACGGTTGGGCTGTGGCATCTTGGCCTGAGCGAACAGCGCGGGGGCGGTCGAAGCGGCGGCCAGCGCGGCCGAGGCGGACAAGAACTGACGGCGTCCGAGTTTCATGATGCGCATCCTTTTATTGATAGGTTGTGTCTTCGAGCTGCTTGGCGCTCGGCAGCGTGCCCTATCAACTGTAGAAGCTTTCAACTGTAGAAGCTTCGCTAGGCTTGCGCAGACATCGCCCATGTCCTGACTTTTGTCCAAATGGACTGTCCAGCTCGGTACGCAGCGAAAGTGGTCGACGCTCCACTGATGTGGCGCGTCGTGCTTCCATGCGCAGGAATGGCATCGGTTACTGGCTACGCCCCAGCGTGTCGGCTGAATGGGCGTCGCGTTCGCCCATGCGGTTCCGCTTGCCCTGGGTCGTATCCTGCTTGGTCTGTTTCTCCATTTCGCTATTGAGCTCAGCCCCCATCAGCACGATGAAGGCGGAAAGCCAGAACCACATCAACAGGATGATCACGGCCCCCAGGGAGCCGTAGGTCTCGTTATAACTGGCGAAGTTGCGGACGTAGATCGAGAAGCCGATCGAGCCTATGATCCAGAGCACGACCGAAGCAGTGGAGCCTACGCTCGTCCATTGCCAGCGGGGCTTCTGGCGGTCCGGTGCATAGCGATAAAGGATGGCCAGGCCCGCCATGACGACTACCAGTAATAGCGGCCAACGAGCGATATTGATGAGTGTGCCAATGACATTATCCAGACCCAGGAACTCCACCAGGGCGGGAATGGCCGTGACGGCACCCAGCGCGAGAACGGCCATGACGACGCCTCCGGCAGTAAGGAGCAGCGTGAGTAGCGTCTTCTTGACCAGGCCACGCTGGTCGACTTCGTCGTAGACGATATTCAGCCCCTCCATCAGCCCCTTGGTGCCCTTGGAAGCGCTGTACAGCGCCAGGAGTATGCCCCCGATAGCCGCCAGGCTCATGCCTACGCCGGCTTGCGCGGTGGCCTGATTGGCTTGTTGAGTGATGAGATCGGCGGCCTGGGCCGGCAGCAGATGGCTGATGTGCTCGATCTGCTGCGCTATTTCCTGCGGATCGAAGACGAGCGCCCATACCGAGGTGATCGCGACAATCGCCGGGAATATCGCTAGCAGCGCATAAAACGCTACCCCGGCGGCGATGAGCGCCACATGGTCACGATCCATCTCGCCCTTGACCCGCTTGAGGATGTCCCACCAGCCACGTTTGGGGATGCCGGTGGGTCTATCGGCATGGCGTCCATGCTCGGCTTGTGAAGTTTTCGTCATGTCTCGGCAATGTCCTTTTGGCGAGTGACACTGATCAATAGGCGATCCTTACCTGTGTGTTCAAGCTAGAACACTTCGTGTTTTTGGCCATGGGATTTCAACGTGCGCTACAAAAAAGAGGGAGGTAACACAAAAAATCACCCATCCTCGCTTGAACCAGCGCCCATCTTTCGGCAGCCGCTCGGGTTCTAGCGGCCTTTTATAGTTCGATGGTCGGTTTCATGCATGATGGTCGGTAGCGGATCAGCAGATCAGCGATCGGGGCAGACATCGGGATCCTGCTCGACCTTGATCAGCTCGTCGACCGGGAAATTCAGTTCACGGGCGCGCTCGACCAGGCTCTGGTAGGTGGCATCCTCTAGCTGCGGTTGGCGCGCGAGGATCCATAGATAGTCGCGATCGGGGCCGGCGACCAGCGCATGGCTATAGTCGTCATCGAGTTCGAGGATGTTGTAACCGCCATAGAAGGGGCCGAAAAAGCTGACCTTGAGGCGGCCGACCGTCGGCTCGTCGATGAAATACGCCTGCCCCTCGGCGACGTCCCAACTGGCCTCCTGAACGTCATAACCGCGGTTGGTGACCTTGACACCGCCCTCCGGGTGATGCTCGTAGGTGGCGGTGACGCAGGACAGACCTTCCTCGAAGCGATGCGGCAGGCGAGCGATTTCATACCACTGCGCCGAGGTAGGGTTCGAGCTCGAAGTCGGTGACTGGCTGGGTGCCTTCGGGAATGCCGGTACATCCCGCGAGCAGCGAGAACGGGGCGAGCCAGGTGAGGCGCGGGAAGTGCGGCAGTCGGGTGGCCATGGACGTCCTTATTCGGCGTTGTTCGCGGTGACCCCTACTGTGATGAGCGAGTGCGCAAAAAGTTGCATCGTGGCGTCAAGCGACACGGCATGCCCCCGGTAGGCCCGGGGGCCGCGTAGCTCTGGGTCGATCGCATTACTGGCGCTGTTCGGCCATGGCGTTGCGGTAGGTGGCGGCCAACTGGTCCTTCTGGCTGTCACCAAGGGCGCGACCGGCGAGCTGGAAGACTTCCTGCTCCTCCTCGTCCAGGTGGTGAGTGACCAGTTCCTGGAGCTTCTTCGCCGAGACGATCCAGCTCGATGAACTGTAGTCCGTGGCTTCGAGCGTCTCGATCATCTCGTCGATCTCGTGGTGCTCGGCCACGCTGTGCCGCGCCTGCTCCTGGGTCATGTCGTGCTCCATCATCGGCACGTAGAGCGCGCGTTCCTCGGCGTTGGCGTGGTATTGCAGCTCGGCCTTGACCTTCTGGAACAGCTCGTCGCGGCCGTCGCTGTCCCCGTGGGTCTTGGTCAGCAGGTCGAGCAGGGTACGTTGGGTCTGGTGATCTTCGCGCAAGGCTTCGAACAGGGTCACGGTTACCTCCTTGTGATGAACGGTCGCCCTGAGGGGCGGCGCCTGTCAGGGGCGCCGCTCATTACCTTAGCCGATCCCGTGCCCGCATGACGACTACGGGCCGGATGCCGCTCGAAAATCACCCGCGCAGTCTTTCGGCGATCGCCTTGCCGAGTGCTTCGGTACTGCCCTTGCCCTTGAGATCGGGGGTCAGCGGCGCCTGCTGCGGCCCTTCGGCGAGCACTGTCTCGATGGCATCGACGATCGCCTTGCCGGCATCCTCATGGCCGAGATGCTCGAGCATCATCGCGCCAGACCAGATCTGGCCGATCGGGTTGGCGATGCCGCGCCCGGCGATGTCCGGGGCGCTGCCGTGGACCGGCTCGAACAGGCTCGGGAAATGGCCCTCGGGGTTGATGTTGGCCGAGGGCGCGACGCCGATGGTGCCGGTACAGGCCGGGCCCAGGTCGGAAAGGATGTCGCCGAACAGGTTGCTGCCGACCACCACGTCGAACCAGTCGGGATGCAGGACGAAGTTGGCGGCGAGAATATCGATGTGGAACTTGTCGACGGTGACGTCGGGGTAGGTCTTGGCCATCGCTTCCACGCGCTCGTCCCAATACGGCATGGTGATCGAGATGCCGTTGGACTTGGTCGCCGAGGTCAGCTTGTGGCGCGGGCGCCGAGCGGCCAGCTCGAAGGCGTACTTGAGCACCCGGTCGATGCCGATGCGGCTCATCACGGTCTCCTGGATGACCACCTCGCGCTCGGTGCCCTCGAACATCCTGCCGCCGATGCTCGAGTACTCGCCCTCGGTGTTCTCGCGGACCACGTAGAAATCGATGTCGCCGGGCTGGCGGTCGGCGAGCGGGCTCTTGATGCCGGGCATCGAACGGCACGGGCGCAGGTTGATGTACTGGTCGAAACCGCGCCGGAACTGCAGCAGCGAGCCCCACAGCGAGACATGGTCGGGGACTTTCTCGGGCCATCCGACCGCGCCGTAGAACAGCGCATCGAAGCGGCCGAGCGTCTCGCGCCAGTCATCGGGCAGCATCTTGCCATGCTCGAGGTAGTAATCGCAGCTGGCGAAGTCGAAGTGCTCGAATTCCAGGGCGATGCCGAAGCGTTCGGCAGCGACCTCGAGCACACGCAGGCCTTCGGGCACGACTTCGCGACCGATGCCGTCGCCGGCCATCACGGCAATCTTGTGACTCATTGGGGTCTCCTGCTGGATTGATGGTTCGGTAGGACGTCTGTCTACCCAGTCTAGACGCTGGGCGCACCAAGATAATCAGGCTACAGTGCAATCCATTGTTGCTAAAAAGTGGAGAATCGACCGCCTCATGACACTCACATGACCCCGCTCGACGATCTGGCGTTCTTCCAGCACCTGGCCCGCTGCGGCAGTCTGACCGCCACTGCGCAGGAACTGGGCATGTCGCTGTCGGCGGTGAGCAAGCGCCTCAAGCAGCTCGAGGCGCGGCTTGGCGTCGAACTTGCCAGCCGTACTACGCGGCGGCTTACGCTGACTGCGGAGGGCGAGCTTTACCGGCGCCGCGGCGCGGCGATTCTCGACGAACTCGGTGAGCTGGAAGGCGCGCTGAGCACGCGGCAGGCGGCGCTCAGCGGTCAATTGCGGGTCAACGCGACGTTCGGTTTCGGCCGGCGGCATGTCGCGCCGCTGATATCGCGCTTCACTGCCGAGCATCCGCGTCTCGAGGTGCTGCTGGAGTTGACCAACTTTCCGCTCAATCTGGCCGATCACGGCTTCGACGTGGGCATCCGCGTCGGCCCGCCACCGGATGCCCGCGTGGTCGCGCGGCGCATCCTGGCCAATCGACGCGTGCTGTGTGCCGCGCCGAGCTACCTGGCTCATCGCGCGGCGCCGACCCATCCGCGCGAGCTGGCCGGTCACGACTGCCTGGTGGTGCGCGAGAACGATAGCGGCTATGCCTTGTGGCGCTTCGACCGTGACGGCGAGACGACGGCGGTCAAGGTCGGCGGACGGCTGACCAGCAACGATGCCGAGGTGGTCACCCGCCTGGCGCTGGACGGTCACGGCGTCATGCTGCGTTCATGGTGGGACGTGTACCCTTATCTGCAACGTGGCGAGCTGCAGGTCCTGCTGCCGGACTGGCAGGGTGTGGCTGCCGATTTCTATGCCGTCTATGAGCCGCGTCGGCATTTACCCGCACGGTTACGGAGCTTTATCGCCTACCTTGAAGACAACCTGCCTGGGCGCGTGCCATTCCAGGACAATGGCACGGCGAAAGCAGGCAAGCACGGCTCGGCCTGATATGATGTGCACCCCCGCGCGGGCGTCCTGATGACCAAGGGAGGCGATGGCTTGAATATCCTCATGTTTACCAATACCTACCGGCCAATCGTGGGCGGCGTCAGCGAGTCGGTCCAGCGACTCAAGGGACGCCTGCAGGCCGAAGGGCATCGGGTATTGGTGGTGGCGCCCAAGCTGCAGGGGCAGCCGCGGCATGAGCCGGACGTGATTCGCGTGGCGGCGGTACAGCACTTCAACGGCAGCGATTTCTCGCTACCGGTGCCGATCCCCGGCCAGCTGTTCGAGGCCATCGAGGCCTTCGAGCCCGACATCGTTCATTCCCACCATCCTTTCCTGTTGGGCGATACCGCCGCGCGCGCCGCCGAAACCTATGGCCTGCCGCTGGTGTTCACCCATCACACGCTCTACGAGCACTATACCCATTACGTGCCGGGCGATTCGCCGCGCATGCAGCGTTTCGCGGTTGCGCTGTCCACCGAATATACCCATCTCTGCGATGCAGTGATCGCACCCAGCGAGAGTACCCGCGCGCTGTTGTTCCAGCGTGGCGCCAACCGCGCTGTCTACGTGGTCCCCAGTGGCGTCGATACGCGCCGTTTCGCCCATGGCGATGGCCTGACACTGCGCCGGCGGATGGGCATCCCTGAGTCGGCCTACGTGGTGGGGCATGTCGGTCGGCTGGCCCAGGAAAAGAATCTGCCGTTTCTCGCCCGGGCGGTGGCGCACTGGCTGACCCGCCACCCTGAGGCGCATTTCCTGATCGTCGGTGATGGCGATGCGCGCACCGCCATGCACGGTGCGGCGGCTCAGCAGGGGGTGGCCGATCGTTTCCACTTTTCGGGCAAGCTGCACGATCAGGCGTTGATCGACGCCTATCACGGCATGGATGTGTTCGGCTTCGCCTCGCACAGCGAAACCCAGGGCATGGTACTGGTCGAGGCGATGGCGGCAGGGTTGCCGGTGGTGGCGATTGACGCTTCGGGAGTGCGCGAGGTACTGCGCGACGGCGAAAATGGGCTGTCACTGGCGCGTGACGATGCCGCCGCGTTCGGCGAAGCACTCGACAAGCTGCTTGACCCGGCGTTGCGCGAGGTGCTGCGCGAAGGGGCGTTGGCGACCGCCGATGCATGCGATGAGGCGTGCTGTGCCGAGGCCTGCCTGGCGGTCTATCGGCGGGTGATCGCCGCCGGCGGGCCGGTCAGTCATGCCGATGATGGCGCCTGGGAGCGCGTGCGCGGCCGGCTCGAGGCGGAGTGGCAGCTATTGCGTCATCGCGGCCGGGTGCTGCGTTCGATGTTTCAGGACGAGCCGATGTTCGGCCTGCCGCTGGTCAAGCCGGACGAATCGGAAGCCTCGCAGAAATAGCCGGCTAGGGTGTCGCCAGGATGACGTTCAGGATTGGCGACGCGAGCGCTGCTTGCGATCCGCGTAACGCTTGAGCGCGAACAGCACCAGCACGCCGAGCGCGATCCCGCCCAGCGCCCACGCCAGTTCGCCGCGATTCTCGGCGGTGATCAACTGCTTGAGCTGGCTGCCCAGCAACGTGATCCCGACCAACCCGGGGATGATGCCGATCAGCGAGCCGACCATGTAGTCGCGAAAGCGCAGATGAAAGGCGCCGGCCATCATGTTGGTCAGCGTGAAGGGCGCCAGCGGCAACAGGTTGACCACCGTCATGGTGCGCACGCCGCGTCCGGCAAGCCGCTTGGCCAGGCCATTGAGGTGCTTGCCGCCGTGACGCAGCAGCACCTCGCGGCCGACCTTGCGGCCGACCCAGTAGGTGGCGGCCGAGGCCAGCAGTGTGCCGACAAGCGAGTAGCCGAAGCCCCACAGCGGGCCGAACAGCAGCCCGGTCACCGCCACCAGGATGCTCAGCGGGAAGACCACCAGCGACGCGCCGATATAGACCCCCATGACCGCCAGCGCCGCCCACGGTGAATCACGCCAGCTCAGTGCGTATTGGGTCATGTCCATCAGTCGTTGCGGGGTCAGCGCATCGTTCATCGCCAGCCACTGCCAGAGCAGTCCCAGGCCGATCAGGCCGAGCAGCAGAGCGATGATAAGAACCAGGGAGCGGTTCATGAGTGGCAGAGCTCGTCGTGGAGGAATTCGCGCTCAGGATACTGGGATAAGCGCTGCCGGCCAACGACCCCGCAAGTAGAAAATCCCCGAGCGCGAGACCCGGGGCACGGCGACGGCAGGGTTCACCAATCAGCTCAGCGCGCCAGCACGCGCAGGCGTGACTCCAGCAGGTCCAGGTCGAGATAGGCGCCCTGCAGGTGACGCTTGCCGGTGTTGGGATCGAAGGCGCGCCGGCCGTGCAGCACGCGACGATTGTCGAAGGCGATCATCTGGCCTGGTGCGAGGGCGAATTCGATCTGGTGCCGGGAATCGTGAAGCAGCTGCCAGAAGCGCTGATAGGCGGTGTACCAGGCTTCGACCTTGTCCAGCGGCAGCCGCAGGGTGTCGCGAATCCAGTTGTTGAAGCGCACCTCCAGCGGATTGCCGTCGGCATCGAGCTGAATCACTGGCGCACGCACCGCGATATCGTGCTCCTCGTCCTGAAAACGGAAGTCGATGGGCGTTTCGGCGAGCACCCGGAACGCGTCGGGATCGACCTCACGCAAGGCCTCGGCCACCGCGAAGCCATCGGCGAAGATCGATTCGCCGCCCTCGGCTTCGTTCTGCAGGCAATACAGCAGCTGGATATCCGGCGGCTGGCGCCAGTTGGGCAGGTCGGAATGCAGCGCCAGACCGATCGCCGTATAGGCGGCGTTATTGGGGTTGGGCTTGGAGCGGACATCGAAGCGCGCCCCGAAGTTGGTGGCACGCATCGGGCCGATACGTCCGGCCAGCCGGCTGACTTCCTCATCGGCCAGCGGCCCATCCTCGAGCAGCACCAGGCCATCGCGCAGCAGCGCTTCGAGCCATTCACGCTCGCCCTGGATTTCCAGGAAATCGGCATGGCGGACGCGAGTGGGGTAAAAGTCGCGTGCCCAGGGGCGACGCGCCGGTAGCGTCTGCGGCGGCTGCGTGCCGGCTTCTTCCAGGCGGCGCTGATGGAGCCAGACCGGATCGTAATGGCTGAGATGGCCGTCGGGCCACTCCAGGCGCAGGATGCCGCCATCCAGGCTGACGGCCGGCGCGCCGGAAATGCTCTCGAGCGGCAGGTAGAGGCGCTCGCGGGTCAGCGGATGACGGCAGGCGGCGCATGGGCAATGGTCACGCAGCCACAACAGCGGGAAATGGCCCTGAGCGCCATCATCCCAGGTCACGGTGACGCGCGCGCCGGTCGCCACGGCATCGCTCAGGGCAGGGCCGTCGTGATAAGCCGACAGCTCGCCCATGTCGAAGCGCGGACGAGTGGCTGTCTGCGGGGTGCGTTCGGGACTCGCGGTGGTCATCGATGGCCTCCTGTGGTGCACGTTATGAGTCGTTGGATGGCACAGCTTGAAGTTTGCACAGGCCTTAGACAAATGATTAATCTACGCCCAATGACCAAGCTGAACTAATGACTGGCTTTCACATGGATTCCATGCCCCCGATGTTGTGGCTGCAGGCTTTCGAAGCTGCCGCACGCACGCTCAGCTTCACCCAGGCTGGCCAGGAACTGGCGGTGACCCAGTCGGCGGTCAGCCAGCGCATCCGTCTGCTCGAGGATCGTCTCGGCCAGAAGCTGTTCGTGCGCCATGCGCGCAGCCTGACGCTGACTCCGGCCGGGCGAGCCTGGCTGCCGAGTGTACAGGAAGGGTTCGCGCGGCTCGCCGAGGGCACCGCCGAGGTGTTCGGACCGCGTGCCGAGGCCCCGGTCACCCTGCGTGCCACCCCGGTGATGCAGCAGACCTGGCTGGCGCCGTTGCTGCTCGACTTTCATCGCCGGTATCCGCAGGTGGTGGTGCGCCTGGTCAGTGCGATCTGGCGCGACGATTTCGGCCCCGAAGGGGCGGATATCGAGATTCGCTACGGGCTCGGCCAGTGGGAGGGCTCCGTGGCCTTTTCATTGGGCGACGAAGTGCTCGTGCCGGTCTGCTCGGCCGAGACCGCCGAGCGTCTGACCAGGCCGCAAGCGCTGGCTGGCGAGACGCTGATTCATGCGGTGGGTTTTGCCGTGGGCTGGTCGGCCTGGCTCGAACTGGCCGGGGTGCCCGGCCTGGATCGTCAGTGCGGCTCGCTGATGTGCGACAGCCAGGTCATGTCCCTGTCCCTGGCGGCCCGCGGCGGGGGCGTGGCGCTAGCCCATGGCAGCCTGCTGGCCAAGCGCCCCGACCTGGTAGCGCCGTTCGCCTTGAGCGTACCCAGTGACGAGGGTTTCTGGCTGGTGCGCCCGGCGCGCCGCTCACCGCGCCCCGAAGCGTTGCTGCTGTGGGACTGGCTGGTGGCGCATAGCGGCGAAGCGAATAGTGACGAATAGCGAACTACTATGAAGATAGGTTTGACGAGGAGAAGCCCGATGCGACTCAAGGACAAGCCGACGCTGACCGGTAGCCTGCTGCTCGCCGGGTACCTGTTACTCGCGCTACCACTGCCGGCCTCCGCTGACGAGCAGCGCTACGATAACGCGTTCGGCGGTCAGCTGTTCGGCAGTGATAGACGCTGGGACGGCGATCAAAGGCGACGTTACGATGATGAGCGAATGCGTTGGCAAGACGCTCGTGACCATGCGCGAAGACACGCGGGCCACGACTTCGCACGTGACCATGATGATCGTCGTGGCTTCGCGCGGGATCAAAGATGGCGTTATGGTCGCGACGATCGTGATTACCGCGATCGTGAGCGCCGTGACGGACGCCATCATGATGGCCGGGATCGGGATCGCTATGATCATCGCAATCGTCCCGGCTCATGGGCGCCCTCTATCGACGTGATCGTCGATGGCGTCTCGACCGACAACCGGCCTTCGCGGCGCGCGCCGTCGAGTGGTCCGGATCGCTGCCATCAGTTGCGTAGCGACACCTGGTCGACGGCTACGCTTGATTGCCCCAAGCCGCTACCGCCCTCACGCAGCCAGCAATGGTCGAGTTCGCCGTGACCTCATCTCATTCGTTGGCGGTCATTGCCGCCAGGCTGGTCGGCGCCACATAGAGCGGTGCGGCCCCGGGGTCGCCCGAGCAATCGCCGAAAGCGGTACCGGGTATCAGCCACCAGTGGTCGTTGTTCTGTAGTCCCAGGTCGCGCGCCTGCGCTAGATCCGCGCATTGCAGTGCATCGGCCTTGCCCTGATCGATGAACAGCCAGCGCTCGTGTGGTGCCTCGTTGATCCAGGCGAAAGCACGCTGTAGCTGGGCCTGCTCGGGGGTCTTGAAGCCGAAGTGCACTGTGGGCTGGCGTGCCTGGAGCAGAAACTCCTCGTCGAAGAGGGGCATCGCCAGCCAGGTGTCTTCGCCGCTGATCTGTTCGACTTGCTGCATCATGTCGCGCGGCGAGCGTGTGGCGTCGAGTTGGCTGTAGCCCCAGGTCGACCACAAACACCAGAACAGTGCCAGCCAGCCGGCCAGGGCCAGCATGCCGCGGCGTGGGCGCAGCCAGTAGAGCAGGGCACCTGCACTCAGTCCCAGTACGACCCACCACAACCACGGCGAGACGCCGTACTTGGCGGCCAGGTCGGCCAGCGCCGGCAGGCCGACGGCACCGAGCACGCCGGCGAGCAGGAAGATGCCGCCCAGCACCGCGACCAGCGCGGCCCCCAGCCAGTGTAGCCAGCGCTTGCACAGCAGGCCCGGCAACAGCGGCGCCATCGCCAATACCAGCAGCGGGATGCCCGGCAGCATGTAGACGCCGCGCTTGCCCGGCGACAACGAGAAAAACGCCACCAGCATAATCACCCCGCTCAGCGGCAGCAGCACTCGGGCGTCGAGCCGACGGGTACGATGCCACCAGGCGGGAATCAGCCAAGGCAGGCCGAAGATCAGCGGTAGCCAGGCCCAGGGGATTACCTCGACCAAATAGTAGTACCACGGCTTGAGGTGGTGCCAGGATTCGGCATAGCGTTCGCCGGTCTGCTTGAACAGGATATTGTCGCGGTAGGCAGCAAGTGTCGGGTCGTCACTGAAAGAAGTGAACAGCACCATCGGCGCCACCCACAGCGCGATGGTGGCGAGCAGGGTAGCCAGACCCAGCAGCAGATCCTTCCAGGCCAGGCGGGTGGCTTGCCCGCGCCACGCCAGCAGCCCCCAGGCCGGCAGCATCAGCAGCGGTAGAAAGCCCACCCCCTTGGTGATCACGCCCAGCCCCATCGCCACGCAGCCGATATACCACCAGCGCCGCGCTGGCCCCAGCAAGGCGTGACGCAACATGCCATAGGCGCCGAGTGTGGTCCACAACGTTACCAGCATGTCGATCTGGGCGGTCTTGGCCTGCAGCACGAATTGCAGGGTGGTGAGCAGTGCGATGCCGGCCAGGGTGGCGATGCGTCGACCATAGAGCCGTCGCGAGAGATCCATCACCAGCCCCAGGGTGCCCAGCGCGCCGATCAGCGAGGGCAACAGGAAGCCCAGCCGCACCGAGCCGGTCAAGGCAATCGAGGCCGCCGAGACCCACATGAAGAGCGGCGGCTTGTCGGGGTAGGGCTCGCCGCCACGATAGGGAATCCAGAAGTTACCGGTGTCGAGCATCTCCAGCGCGTTGAGCGCGAAGCGCGGCTCGTCGGCCGGCCATGGGTCGCGCAGGCCGATGCCCAGGGCCAGCAGAAGCACCGCGGCGATCAAGCAGCAATAGCCAGGCTGAGGCGCTGTTTGCCGCGCAGGTAGGCGGGACGTTGCATGGGACCACTCACCATCCGGAAAAAACGGGTTTAACGCGAGGCTTCCTGCTCCAGCCGGGACTCCCGGCGAATCAGCATCAGGTTACGGACATAGATGAACAGCCCGGCCCCCTGACCGACAATGAACACCGGGTCTTGTCGATACACCGCATAGGCAAGCAGCGTGGCGCCGCCGCCCAGGCTGAAGAACCAGAATGCCTTGGGGACGATGCTGCGCTTGGCACGTTCACTGGCGATCCACTGAACGATGAAGCGTGCCGAGAACAGCGCCTGACCGAGAAAACCGATGACCACCCATACCCATTCTGCGCTCATCGAGTGCTGCCCTCGGGTGGCGTGACATGGCGGGGTGGGGCGTCGGGCGCGGCCTCACCGAGTCCCGGCAGGTCACGCAGCCCTTCGACCGGTGCCGGCAGCCGCGAACGCTTGCGCAGCCACATCACCCCGACCATGTCGATGAGCCCTGCCCACAGACGGTTGTTGAGCCCATAATGCGACCGGCCGGTGCCGCGTGGGCGATGGTTGACCGCTACAGAGACACAGCGGCCGCCCTGTATCTGGATCAGCGCCGGCAGAAAGCGATGCATGTGATCGAAATAAGGCAGGGTGAGGAAGGCGCGACGCTGAATGACTTTGATGCCGCAGCCGGTGTCGGGGGTGGCATCCTTGAGCAGTGACGAGCGTACGCCGTTGGCGACCCGCGAGGAAAGCCGCTTGAGCCAGTCGTCGCGGCGATCGACGCGCTGGCCGGCGACCAGTGTGACATCGCCCTGCTGGGCGCGTGCCAGCAGGTTTGGCAGGTCGGCGGGGTCGTTCTGGCCGTCACCGTCGAGTGTTGCCAGCCAGGTGCCGCGAGCGGCATGGGCGGCCTGCCAGACGGAGGTGCTCTGCCCGGCGCTCTCGGCATGGCGCAGCGGGCGCAGGCGGGGGTCGTTCTGGGCGCGCTGGGTAAGCAGAGCCCAGGTGTCATCGCGAGAGGCGTCGTCCACCACCAATACTTCAAAATCGGTCTCCGGCAGCGCGGTGCTGATTTCATCAAGCAAGGTGGTCAGGTTGCCGGCTTCGTCTCGGGCTGGGATGACAATCGATAGCAACGGTATCGTCACGGTGGTGAACTCTTTCCTGTCGACGGCAGCGCAGTCTGCCGAGTATTTCTTAAGTTATCCTTAAGCCCCATTGAGCGTACTCTAGCGGCAGGGGCGGATGATATCGAACTTGGGACGATAAATCTGCGTCGTCACTCCCATGATACCCAAAGCGCTATGAAATAAATTGGCCTGGCTGTGGGGCTGTTCGGTGTGTGACGCGAGGCAGTCGGTTTCGATACCGCTGCGTTGCTGCATGGCCTTGGACAGCCACCAGAACATCGGCACCCGGGTCTGCTCGTCCGGCGCGATGGCGTAAGGCAGGCCGTGCAGGTACAGCCCGTGCTCGCCCAATGACTCGCCATGATCCGAAAGGTAGACCATCGAGGCAGCGAAGCGCTGCTGTTGAGCGAGAAAGTCGATGATCTCGCTGAGCACCGAATCATTGTAGAGAATGGCGTTATCGTAGCTGTTGACGATCTGTTGCTGGGAACACTGGCTCAGGTCGCCACTATCGCAGGTCGGCGTAAAATGGCGAAATGCCTGGGGATAGCGACGGTAGTAACTGGGCCCATGATTGCCTAATTCATGCAACACGATCACCGTGTCGCCTTGGCTGCGCGCGACGCGCCGCTCGAGTTCTTTTGCCAGCGCGCCATCCAGGCAGCGCTCGTCCTGGCAGAGCACCGGATAATCATCGGCACCGATGGAGTCACTGGCGACTCCAGCGCATACGCCTTTGCAGCCCGACTGATTGTCCAGCCACAACACGTTGACACCGGCATGTTGCAACACGTCAAGCAGCGACTCATGGCTGTCTATATAGGATTCATCGTAATCCTCATGACCCAGCGGTGAGAACATGCAGGGCACTGAAACGGCTGTGCTGGTACCGCACGACGAGACATTTGTGTAGTTGATGACGTCGCGTTGAGCCAACTGCGGAGTGGTTTGCCGATCGTAGCCGTTCAGTCCCCAGTTGGCCGCGCGCACGGTTTCGCCGACAACAACGACCAGCAGCGCCGGTTTTTGACCGGGGTGGGCGGCCAGTTTCGCATCGCTTTCCAGTGGCAATCGTTGCTGAGGTTCGACACTGTCGTGGGCGGTCAGCACCCGCACCATCGACACCAGATAGTTGCCCGGCGTTACCAGATACCGCAGTTCAGGCTGATTGCGCATCAGTGGCGACAGGCTGTGATACGTCAGCAGGATAGAGGCGATCAGGGCGACGGTGGCAAGCGATAGATAGCCCAGGCGGCGGAGCAGGGCGCGGCGCCAGGAAACGGCCGGAATGTAGACACGGTGCAGCAACAGGATCGGTAGCAGGGCGAAGACGGCCATGTGCAGCATGAAACTTTCGGTCAGTAACTCGCTGGCTTCCCGGGTGTCCGTCTGCAGCACATTTTCGATCATGGTGGTGTCGAAATAGGTACCGTAGGTCCCCGTGAAGTAACTTACCGTAGCGGCGACCAGGATCAACAGTGCCAGCAATGGCTTGGCTGTCCAGCGGCTCATGAACAGCAGGAAAACCACGTACTGCAGGGTGGTAAGTACCACCGCATAACCCGCGATCAGTGCCCAGGTACCAGCTGCGGTCCAGGCATGTCCCTCGAGGGCGGCTTGCCAGAATGGCGTGTTGTAAAGCAGCGTAAAAGCCAAGGTGACTATCAGGGTGAGACGCTCTGTGCTTAATTGAGGTCGATAGTTCCAGGCACCGGCCACGGGACGGGGTAGGCGTAGAAGTGACGACGTCATGGTTAGAGTCTCGAAAAGGTAGTAAGGCGATTCGTTGGTGGGCTCGTTGCAGCGGCGCCCGGCTCAGGCGGGCGCAGCAGCAAACGGGCCAGCAGCGCGCTGAGCGTCCAGCAGATCAGCAGGGTCCATAGGTCATGGGAAAGAAAGTGCGCGCCACGCAGTTGCTGGGCGAAGCCGAAGGTCATTCCCATCGCCAGTCCGATTGCCAGCCCGAGCCAACGCCAGCGGGGAAAAGTGGCCTTGAAAAAGAAATACAGCGCGAGCCAGGCGTAGCCGGCGCTGGCGTGTCCGGCCGGAAAACAGGCGGAATCCGGCAGATTGTCGGGGCGCACTTCGAACAGACCGATAAAGGGCAGTTCGCCGCCGTAGCGAGCGAGATCCCAGGGGCAATCCATGCTGATGAGTTGTTTTAGCGTGGCGATACTCAGGGTCGAGACCGCTAGCGCGACTACCAGGTAGCTCAACGGCCGACGCCAATGACGAAGTGAAGGCCAGATGATGCTGACGACCAATCCGCCGATGACCAGGAGGGCGAGTGTCTCGCTGAAAGCTCGTCCGCCTTCATGCAATAGCGTTTCGGTCACCCATGCATGGTGCAGGGCCCACTCATTGTTTTCTTTAAGAAATAAATAATCAGCAACCGTAAAGTCGGCTGCATAATAGTGATAAGGAATGCTCAGGATAATGAAGCTTGCCCAGAGCGTGGCCAGCGCAAGCCCGGGGCGACCTTTGCTCGGATAAGGGGACATGGCCGCGCGAGTGCCCGTTGTCTTGTCATTTGACGAGGGTTTTGTCATTGCCTGCCTTTCGGTGAGATCAAGGGTATTGCGCTGGTCAGTACGCTTTCGAAGTGAGGTGGCTATAAGCTGTTTCGCCTTTAGCTAAGAAAACACTGCATAAATGCCTGCGCAGGCGAATCGCTACGTTGCGCGGTGCTCGAAGATTCGCCTAACACCGCGTTATGTCTCGCCTTCTGTGCTCCGTGCGGCGTAGCGACGCCCGCATCATCCTGCTCGTCAATTTATTCAGCGTTTCCCTAAAGGCGACATTATTGACCCTGTTCAGGGGCATTCTTGCTGTCATTGCTTAACAGTTGCTTAATGGAGAATGCTTGGAGTAAAAAAGCGGATTGTTTGCCTCTCCGGTTTCAAGTAGCTGCTTTACTGTTTAAAAGTCGTTGCCTTAAGTGCGTCTTAAGAAAGAACATGGACAGTAGTTTTGATTGGTGGGTGCGCGACGAGGTAGGCATGCGAGTTTTATTGGTAGAGGATGATCCACTGCTGGGCGACGGCATCAAGACGGCCCTGCAGCGTGAGGGGTACGCGGTCGACTGGCTGGAAAACGGCCGCGATGCGCTTGCAGCGGTACGCTATGATACTTTCTCGGTGGTGGTGCTGGACCTGGGGCTGCCCGACATCGATGGCATGCAGGTCTTGACGGAGATTCGTCGCCATAGCGCCTTGCCGGTGCTGATCCTGACTGCACGCGACGATATCGAGGCGCGCATCGCCGGGCTCGACGGCGGGGCCGATGATTATGTGCTCAAACCCTTCGATCTTCAGGAATTGCTGGCGCGCCTGCGTGTGGTCATGCGTCGCGCTCAGGGGCGAGCCTCGCAGATCATCGATATCGGCCCCTTGCGGATCGACGAGGCGAGCCACGAAGTGACCTGGCATTCGCGGATCGTGCCCTTGGCGCGACGCGAGTATGCGCTGCTGCTCGAGCTCGCCCGCCACCCGGAAAAGATCATGACCCGCCCGCATCTCGAAAATCTGCTTTATGGCTGGAACGAGGAAGTGGCCTCCAATGCCATCGAGGTGCATATTCATCATCTACGTAGGAAACTCGACAAACAGCTGATCGCCACGGTGCGCGGCATCGGCTATCGCCTTACCCCCGACCGCGAATGAACTCGATCAGACGCTATCTCACCCGCACCCTGGCGCTGGTGCTGGCCGGCGCCACGGCCTTGATCGTCACCGCTGCCTACCTGATCACCGCGCACGAGATGGAAGAGATCCTCGATGCGCAACTGAGCCTGCAGGGTCGCTTGATCGCCGCCCAGGTCAACGGCGATACCACTCCCGCGACCTATCGTGCGATCGCCTCCCGGCTCAACCAGCCCGATCACCTGGCGCGGCGTTATATCGATGGGGTGGCCGAGCCGCCTGACGAGCCCGAGGCTGCCGTGCGTTATCATCACGAGGAAAGCATGCTGGCGGTGGGGTTCTGGAATATCGATGCAACACCGCGTCTGCTGGGTGCGCAATGGAACGACCACGGGCCCTTCCCGCCGCCTGCCGCCGAGGGCTATCGCTGGGTCAACTATGGTGGCGATCGATGGCGGGTTTTTTCGCTGTTCGATGCGCGCAGCGAGACCTGGATCCGTGCCGGCATCCAGGAGGAGTTCATCGATGAACTCGGTGGCAAGGTCACGCTGGGCAACCTGATCCCGATGCTGATCGCACTGCCGCTGCTGTTGCTGGCCACGGCCTGGACTGTCAAGCGCGGCCTCAGGCCCATCGACAGCTTGTCGCGCCAGGTCGCCGGTCGCAATGACCGCCAGCTGAGCTTCATCGATGCTGCAGTACCGCGCGAGCTGAGCGGTCTGCAGGCTTCGATCAACGATTTCATCGCCCGCCTGCGCGAGACGCTGGAACGCGAGCGGCGCTTCACCGCCGATGCGGCTCATGAACTGCGCACTCCGCTGGCTGGACTCAAGATCCAGCTCGACAACGCCCGCGCCGGCGAAAGCGCATCGCTGGACAAGGCCTATACCGGAGTGGCGCGGCTGCAGCGGGTGGTCGAGCAGTTGTTGATTCTGGCTCGCCTGGACCGGCGTGACGTCCCGCCGGCACAGGTCATCGATGTCTACCCGCTGGCGCTGGAATTGATCGCCGAGCTGTGGCCCTGGGCGCAATCGCGCGGACAGACACTGGAGTTGACGGGGCTCACCAGGCTGAGGATTCATGCCGATCCGGTTGAGCTGGGCATCCTGATGCGCAACCTGCTTGATAATGCCCTGCGCTACACTCCCGATGGCGGCCAGGTGACGCTCGAACTGGCGCAGCGCGAGGGCGAAGCGCAGCTGATCGTGCGCGATACCGGCCCGGGAATCCCCGAAGCGATGCTCACCCGAGTGACCGAGCGGTTCCGGCGCGCTGCCGACCAGCGCACCACGGGCAGCGGTCTGGGCCTGTCGATCGTGCTCGAGCTGGCGCAACGTCAGCAGGCGCAACTGAGCCTGGCCAATCGGCAACCCCAGGGACTCGAGGTGAGCCTGGCCTGGCCGGCAGCGTCAGAGCCCCGGTCCGCTTGACAGGCCGATAGACGCTTCCTAGCTTGAAGTGACGTCCCGCAGCCCCGGGCTTTTATTCAAGCTTTTGAATTTAAAGACGGCCTAGCTGCGCACGGATTGCCCGGCAACAGGCGATAGCTGGTGCCGGGCTGCAGACACGGAGTCCGCTAGCGACAAGGAGTCATCATGAAAGCATTGACCTGGCATGGCACCCATGACGTTCGCGTCGACAATGTCGACGACCCCAAGATCCAAGAGCCGCGCGACGCGATCATCAAGATTACCGCGACTGCGATCTGCGGTTCGGATCTGCACCTCTACAACGGCCTGATGGCCGGCATGCAGGAAGGCGATATCATCGGCCATGAGTTCATGGGCGAGGTGGTGGAAACCGGCTCGGCGGTGAACAATCTCCAGAAGGGCGATCGGGTGGTGGTGCCATTCACCATCGCCTGTGGCAGCTGCTTTTTCTGCAACAAGCACCTGTATTCGCTGTGCGACGAGTCCAACCCCAACGCCGAGATGGCCGCCAGCGCCATGGGGCACTCGCCGTCCGCACTGTTCGGCTATTCGCACATGCTTGGCGGCATTCCCGGCGGCCAGGCCGAATACGTGCGCGTGCCCTATGCGGATGTCGGCCCGATCAAGGTCGAGTCCGACCTGCGTGACGACCAGCTGCTTTTCCTGTCCGACATCTACCCGACCGGCTATCAAGCGATCGACAACTGCGACATGGAAGCCGGCGACACCGTGGCCATCTGGGGTTGCGGTCCGGTTGGCCAGTTCGCCATCCGTAGCGCCTGGATGCGCGGCGCGGGCCGGGTGATCGCTATCGATCGGGTGCCCGAACGGCTCAAGCTCGCCAACGAGAAAGGTGGCGCCGAGGTCATCAATTTCGAGCAGGACGACGTCTATACCAAGCTGCTCGAGATGACCGGCGGTCGCGGGCCGGATTGCGGCGTCGATTGCGTCGGCGCCGAGGCCCATGGTCAGGGTGACCCGGAAGCCGAGCGTCGCAGCGCGGATTCAAGCGAGGCGAACCATCCCAACGCCTTCAATGAAATGACCATGTCGGTGCGCAAGGGCGGCAGACTGTCGCTGCCCGGGGTGTACACCGACAAGGTCGATGGTGTCGCGTTGAGCGCCTTGATGAACAAGTCGCTGTCGGTCAAGAGTGGCCAGACCCACATGCAGCAGTATCTCAAGCCGCTGCTGAGAACGGTGGAGCAGGGCCTGATCGACCCATCGTTCATCATCACCCATCGCTATCCGCTGACCCAGGCGCCGGATGCCTACGCCAACTTCAATGCCAAGCAGGATGGCTGCATCAAGGTAGTGATGACGCCATAACGCGCGTCATCGGATACCGCTGCCCCAGCGCACCCTGACAAGCACGTAACGTATGAAGAAGCTTCGCCATTTCGGTGAGGCTTTTTCATGGTGCAAAGCGGACAGTGGTTTGCCTGGCTGGGCACGCTGCCCAGTCCCACTGGAGTGCCAAGGAAAGGACCATGCCGAATCGTAGACAATTTCTGACTGGAGCGGCTGCGGCAGCGGCCGCAACCGCTGCACCACGCCTGCTGGCCGCCGGGAGTGACTCCAATCTGAACGGCACGGATGCGACAGGTGACAATGCGGGTCTCATCTCTCAATTACCCGATAACCCTCCGCTGGCCTCGAAGCTGTTTCCCCCCGAGCACAAGTTCGGTGTGGGTGGCACCCAGTTGGGCAACATCTTCAAGATTACCCCCGACGACGAAGCCGAGGACATGCTCGAAGCCTGTTGGGAAAATGGCGTGCGCTATTTCGACACTTCGCCGTTCTACGGCATGGGGTTGTCCGAGCGTCGCCTGGGGCATTTTCTCAACGGCAAGCCCCCGCAGGACTATCTATTGTCGACCAAGATGGGGCGGTTGTTGAAACCCGATGCCTCGGTGGATAGCAAGGGTAACTGGAAGGGCGATCTGAATTTCAGTTACCACTTCGATTATACCGCCGCCGGCACCCGTCGCTCGATCGAGGACAGCCTGCAGCGCCTGGGCGTGCCCAAGATCGATATCGTCTACATCCACGACCTGACGCCGGGCATGCTGGGCGATGACTGGAGGGAGTCTCTCGAGGTGGCCCGCAAGGGCGCCATGCCCGAGCTGTCGCGCATGCGCGAGGAGGGCATCATCGGCCATTGGGGCATGGGGGTGAACAACATCGAAACCTGCCTCGCGGCCATGGAGTCTTCCGATCCTGACGTGATGTTGCAGGCCACCAAGTACAACCTGATGGATCATGAGGATGCCCTGAATCGGCTATTTCCGAAGTGCCGCGACAACGACGTGTCGGTGATCGTCGGCGCACCGCTGGGGGCCGGCTTTCTCGCCGGGGTAAATCGCTGGTTGTACAGCGACGGCATTCCCGACGGTTACTGGGAAAAACGCGACCGCATCGCCCGGATTGCCCATCAGCATGGCACCGATCTGCGCACGGTGGCGCTACAGTTCACCGCCGCACCCGACGTGGTCGTCGCCACCATCCCCGGTGCGCGCAATGCCCAGCAGGCGCGTGAGAACCGGGCCTCGATGACGGCCAAGGTGCCCGCCGAGCTGTGGCAGGCGTTGAAGAGCGAAGGGTTGATCGCACAGAACGCGCCGACGCCGAGCTGAGGTGTCGTAGCCCACGGCGAACCACAAAAGGCTCTGCAGTCGCGGAGCCTTTTGCGGTAGCTCGGTTACGGCGGCGTCAGGCGCTCCAATGGCGCCTGGCGGAAGTAGCGCGCAAGCAGCGCGTAGAGTTCGGGGTAGGCGCTGGTGAGCTGATCGGGTGCGCTAAAGAAGCTCTCGCAGCAGACCGCGAAGCACTCGCCGGGATGCGTCGCAGCGTAGGCGTCGATCGGCGTGGGCTCGCCGCGCGCGAGATGCGCCTGCAGGTCGTCCCATACTGCCGTGAATACCCGGTGCCATTCCCGGGCGGCAATGTCCCGCGGCAGCGGCGGAAAGCCGTCGGCATCCTGCGAGTTGCCCATGTCGAGCTTGTGTGCGAACTCGTGGATCACCACGTTGAAGCCGGTCCAGTCGCCGCTTTCCGCCAGGTCGGCCAGCGACACCACGATCGGCCCTTGATACCAGGTCTCGCCGACCCGCTCATCCTCATATTCGTGCACTACGCCGGCATCATCCATTTCCTGCACCCGGCGCCGAAACGCATCGGGCACCACGACCACCTGATGGACATTGGCGAACGCCTCACGTGCTTCCCTGTCGTCCCAGCCGAGCGTCAGCAGGCAGGCCTGAGCGGCCAGCGCCAGACGCGCGGCCAGGTCGAAGGCCTCGTCGTCGGGCAGCGTCAGGCGCTTGCGGTGCAAAAATGCCCAGGCGCGCTCACCGAGCCGCTTGGCCTCGGCGGCGTCGAGCGCCGCGAGCAGTGGCAGTCGGCGGCGAGCCTCCTGCCAGTCGGCCTCGGGGAAGGGCTGGCGTGCGCCGCCCAAGCGCCTGAGCTCATTCCACAAGCTCATGGTGCGTCTCGCGCATGTGCATTAAGCCGCCGGTCAGTTGCCATCGTCCTGTCTGCTTCCTGACTTCCACGACCAATCACGTAGACGCAGGTCGTAGAGATCCTGACGGCGATCCTTGAGGTTGGTTACCGAGCCTTCGCTGCGCACCACCTTGAGTCGGGTCAGGTCAAGATCCGAGAACATCACCATCTCGGTGTTGGGAGTGGTCTCGGAGAGCACCGCATCGTGGGGGAAGGCGAAGTCCGACGGCGAGAACACCGACGACTGGGCGTACTGGATGTCGAGGTTCTCGATCGACGGCACGTTGCCGACGCTGCCGCACAGCACCACGTAGCATTCGTTCTCGATGGCACGCGCCTGCGAGCAGTGGCGTACCCGCAGATAGCTGTTCTTGGTGTCGGTCCAGAACGGCACAAACAGGATGTCCATGTCCTGATCGGCGAGCAGCCGCGGCAGTTCCGGAAACTCCACGTCGTAGCAGATCAGGATGCCCACGCGGCCGGCGTCGGTGTCGAACACGCACAACTCGTCGCCCCCTTCCACCACCCAGTCGCGGCGCTCCTGGGGGGTGATGTGCAGCTTGGCCTGACGGTCGATTTCACCGTCGCGGTGGCACAGGTAGGAGACGTTGTAGAGCTTGTCGTCGTCGCCGATCTCGACCATCGAGCCGGCGATGATGTTGATATTGAACGACACCGCCATGCGCGAGATCTCGCTCTTGAAGCGCTCGGTGAAGCCGGCCAGGAAGCGAATCGCCTCGATCTGGTTGGACTGGTCGGTGAGCCCCATCAGCGGTGTGTTGAACAGCTCCGGCAGTACCACGAAGTCGCTCTGGTAGTCGGCCACCGCATCGACGAAGTACTCGACCTGCTGGAGCACCGATTCCACCGAGGCAAACTCGCGCATCTGCCACTGTACGGCGCCGACGCGCACCTGGGTCTTGCGCGTCTCGAGCACTCGCTCGGCGGGCTCGAAGAGGATGTTGTTCCACTCCAGCAGCGTCGCGTAGCCCTGGGATTTCTCGTCTTCGGGCAGGTACTTGCGCAGCAGCCGCTTGACCTGGAAGTCATTGGCCAGCTGGAACGACAGGATCGGGTCGTGGATCTCCTTGCGGGCGACCCGTTCCAGGTACTCGGTGGGCGACATCTCGGCGGCGTACTGGTGGTAGTTGGGGATTCGCCCGCCGGCGAGAATCGAGCGCAGGTTGATCGAGCGGCACAGCTCCTTGCGCGCCTCGTAGAGCCGCCGGCCCAGGCGGTGACCGCGATAGGCTGGGTCGATCAGCACGTCAAGGCCATACAGCGCATCGCCATTGGGATCGTTGAGGATCACCTCACGATGGCCGATCAGGTCGTCGTACTTGTGCGGATTGGAGAAGGCGTCGTAATCGACCAGCGCGGTCAGCGCCACGCCGACGATGCGGCCGTCGTCCTCGATGAGGATCTGGCCGTCGGGAAATTCGCCGATCAGCTTGTCGATGGTGTGTTTCGGCCAGGCCCCGCCGATATCGTCATAGACGGCATCCATCAGCGTCTTGAGCTGCGGATAGTCGTCGGGGGCCAGGTTGCGTAGATTCAGATGAAGATCGTCGAGCGACATGGGATTCCTGATTCGTCAGTCTATGACATCAGGATACCATGCGGGTGCAAGGTACCGGGCCGGCCTGGCGGACGAAGCCGCCAGGCCGGGAGTCTCGGTGATAGTTACTTGCGCGCGACGCGGTAGAGAATCAGAAGCACGATGGCACCGAGCACTGCAATTACGAAGCTACCGAAATTGAAGCCGGAGACATCGCCGAAGCCCAGTGCGGTCCCGATCCAGCCGCCAACGACGGCACCGAGGATGCCGATGATGATAGTAATGATGAAGCCACCCGGGTCTTTACCCGGCATGATCAGCTTGGCAATAGCACCGGCGATCAGGCCGAAGATGATCCATGCAAAAATTCCCATCGCGTCTAATCCCTGTTTGATTCATGGTCTGGGCATGCCTTCCTGACATGCCCTCTGGAAACTAGTCGTGGCTGGCGTGAAACGACAAGCGCCGATTGGCGGCACCCTCGCCACGAAAGGGCGTCGAGCGCTTCCAACAGGCCCTAGAGGCGATCGACCAGGACGCTTAGGCTTGTTGGCAATGAAACGAGAGGGCATCGCAAGACTGCTGATACTGGTCTCGCCCCGTTTATTGATGCCGGGGCGAGGCGATGGCTTCAGGCGTTTTCCAGGAAGGTCAGCGCATGGCCATGGGACAGCGCGGCGGCATGACGGTGATAGGCGCCGCGTGCCCAGCAGTTGAAGCCGTGATCGGCGCCGTCGTAGACGTGGATCTCGATGTCGTCGCGCTGGGCGAAGGTGTCGCGGACCTGGCCGATGTGCTCGTCGGTGATATGGCCGTCGTTGCCGGCGAAGTGGAACTGCGTCGGCACCTTGAGCGCGTCGGCCTTGTCGAGATGCTTGGCGATACCGCCGGGGTAGAAGCACACGGCCTTGTCGACGCCGGATTCGATGCCCGCCAGGTAGGCAAGAATGCCGCCCATGCAGTAGCCCAGCGAGGCCACTTCGCCTTCGCACTCGGGGCGCTGGCGCAGCGCCTGGGTGGTGCTGGCCAGGTCCTTCACCGCGACCGTGAAATCGATCTCGTTGACCAGTTTGAAGGCCTTGTCCATGTCATCGCCTTCATAGGTCAGCTCGACGCCCGGCTCCTGACGCCAGAACACATCCGGGAGCGAGCACAACATAGCCGTCCATCGCGTACTGCTCAGCAACGCTGCGAATATGTCGGTTGACGCCGAAGATCTCCTGAATCAGCACGATGCCGGGGCCCTTGCCGGCCGGCGGCAGGGCCAGGTAGCCCCTGAAGGTCTGGCCGTCGTGGCTGGCGATATCGATCCACTGCGTGGTGATGGGTGATTGCGACATGGTTCCTCCGTGATGGTCGCGTTGCGCCTGGTACGCTCTTCGGGCCTGGCCACGCGCAACACATCAATAATTCGTTGGCTAATCGTAGGTGGTGAGGCCGATCAGGACAACGAGTGCCGGAGAAAAGAGTCGGGAAAGTGTCAAATGCGAGCGCGCTCAGCGCAGTTGGCTGTCCTTGCTGCCGCGACGGTTGTAGCCGCTGAATGCCGATTGGCGCTTGTCGTGTTCGCTCTGACAGACGATGCACAGGCGCACCCCGGGCACCGCCTCGCGGCGGGCCTGGGGAATCGGCGCATCGCACTCCTCGCAGTGGGTCAGGCTCGCGCCGCGCGGCAACTGGCTGCGCGAGCGTTCGACGGCATCCTCGACCGTGCTGTCGATCTGATCCTGCACGGCGCCATCCCGTGACCATCCGCCGGCCATGTCATCTCCTCGGCTCGGGCGAGCCATCGATTGATCGGGTAATTCAATCAGTATAGGAACCCGCCCGGGGCTGGCGCCAGCGCATCGTCGCCGGGGCGCTCAGCCGATAGCCGCAACTGCGGCCTTGGCGACCTGCACGTCCTGATCCGGCTTGACGCCGGAAACGCCGACACTGGCGATCACCTGGCCGTCGACGATTACCGGCACGCCGCCGGAAAGCAGCGCCTGCATCGGGGCGGTGACGAAGGCGGTGCGACCGTTATTGATCATCTCCTCGAAGACCTGGGTCTCCTTGCGACCGATGGCGGCGTTGCGGGCCTTTTCGCTGGCCACGCCGGCCGAGAAGGGCGCGGCGCCATCGAGCCGGCGCAGGCCGAGCAGGTGGCCGCCATCGTCGGCAACCGCGATGGTCACCGCCCAGTGGTTGGCCTCGGCTTCCTGCTGCGCGGCATCGAGGAGGGCGTTGACGTCGCTCAGGGTGAGTACGGACTTGGTTTGCATGACATCTCCTTGGTTAGTTATTTAGCTGTGAGCTACGAGCCGCTCGCTGCTCGGTTTCAATGCCTCATCGACGATCTCGATCCAGTGCCATACCGGAGTGCGACCGGCACCGGCGAGATGGGTCTGGCAGCTGAACGAATGAGCGCGGTGACGCTCACGTCAGCGCCTCATCGACGATCTCGATCCAGTGCCGTACCGGGGTGCGCCCGGCACCGGCGAGATGGGTCTGGCAGCTGAACGAATGAGCGCGGTGACGATCATGTTAGCGCCTCATCGACGATCTCGATCCAGTGACGCACCGGGGTGCGACCGGCACCGGCGAGATGGGTCTGGCAGCCGATGTTGGCGGTGACGATCAGCTCCGGCTCGCCGGCTTCGAGCGCGTCCAGCTTATTGTCGCGCAGTTGGGTGGCGAGTTCGGGCTGGGTCACCGAATAGGTGCCCGCCGAGCCGCAGCACAGGTGGGCATCGCGCACCGGGGTCAGCTCAAAGCCGAGCCGGCTGAGCACGCCTTCCACCAGGCCATTGAGTCGCTGGGCGTGCTGCAGGGTACAGGGACAGTGAAAGGCCAGTCGCCGCTCGCCGTTGACCGCGAGTGGCGCGAGATCCTCGTCGCGCAGGATCTCGCCGAGATCCTTGGCCACGTCGCTGACCCGTGCGGCCTTTTCGGCATAGTCCGGGTCATCGGCGAGCATCTCGCCGTACTCCTTGACGAAGGCGCCGCAGCCGCTGGCGGTCTGGACGATTGCCTCGGCGCCGTTTTGCAGGGCTGGCCACCAGGCATCGATATTGGCGCGGATACGCGCGCGCCCGGCTTCCTGCGCGTTGAGGTGGTAGTCGATGGCGCCACAGCAGCCTGCCTGCGGAGCCGGGGTCAGGCCGATGCCCAGCCTGTCGAGTACCCGCGCCGTCGCGGCATTGGTATTCGGTGATAGGCCCGGTTGCACGCAGCCTTCGAGAATCAGCATCTGCCGGGCATGCTGACGGCCCTCGGGGCGTTTGCCTGGGTCGACGGCGCGCGCCGGCATCTTGTCGCGTAGCGTGCCGGGCACCAGCGGGCGGAAGGTCTGGCCCAGCGCAAGTAACGCCTTGAAGCGCTGGGGCTCGACCAGCGCCTGACGCAGGCCGAAGCGCAACGCGCGCTCCTTCGGCGTGCGACCTACGCGCCGCTCGACCTCGGCGCGGCCGATATCGAGCAGCTTGTGATACTCGACCCCCGAGGGGCAGGTGGTCTCGCAGTTGCGGCAGGTCAGGCAGCGGTCCAGGTGCAGTTGGGTCTCGCGGGTCACCTGATCGTCATCGTCGCGGCTTTCCAGCAGCTCCTTCATCAGGTAGATGCGCCCGCGCGGGCCGTCACGCTCATCGCCGAGCAGTTGGTAGGTGGGGCAGGTGGCATTGCAGAAACCGCAATGCACGCAGGTGCGCAGCACGCGATCGGCTTCGCGCAGATGCGGCTTTTGCAGGTCGGCGTCGGTGAAATGGGTCTGCATGTCAGAGAGCCTCGTAGAGCCGGCCAGGGTTGAAGATGCCGTAGGGGTCGAGCCGCTGCTTGAGACGCTGATGATACTTGGCGAGTACCGGCGACAGCGGCGCGAACGGCTCGGCGGGACGCGCGCCATCGCGCTCGTGAAAGCAGCTGGCGTGACCGCCGGCGCGGGCCGCGACCTCGCGGATGGTCGCCGCGCTCGCGTCGCTCCTCAGCCAGCGCTGGGCACCGGCCCAGTCGTAGAGCACGTCGCCGTCAAGTGCCAGCGGCGGCGTATGGTTGGGCAACGACAGCCGCCACAGCGGGCGTGGATCATCGGCGGCGAACAGCGCCAGGCGCTGTTCGCGCAGCGTGCTCCAGTAGTCGTCCTCGAGCGCATCGCCACCGAATTGTTGCGCAGTCTGCTCGACCGAGCTGGTGCCGCCCTCCAGGCGCAGGTTGAGCGCACCGTCATGGTAGCTCGCGGCGCTGATCGGCCACGGCTTGCGCCCCCACTCGGCAAGACGCTCGAGCGCGGCCTCGAGTGGCATCGCCAGGCGCAGGCTACGCGTGGCGGCGGGCTTGGGCAGTACCTTGAACGACACCTCGGTGAGCACGCCGAGGCAGCCCTGGGCGCCGACCATCAACCGCGACAGGTCGTAGCCGGCGACGTTCTTCATTACCTCGCCGCCAAAGCGCAGTTGTGTGCCGTCGTGGCCGATCATGCGTATGCCGAGCACGAAGTCACGCACTGCACCGGCCCAGGGGCGACGCGGCCCCGACAGCCCGGCGGCGACCATGCCGCCGACCGTGGCCGCCGCGCCGAAGTGCGGCGGCTCGCAGGCCAACCGCTGGCCCTCGGCGTCGAGCGCCGCCTCGAGCGTGGCCAGGCGGGTTCCGGCACGCACCGAGACAACCAGCTCGACCGGATCGTAGTGAACGATGCCGTGATGCTCGGTGGTTGAAAGCGCTTCGCCATCAACGGCACGACCATAGAAAGCCTTGGTGTCGCCACCGACGATGCGCAACGGCGTTTGCTGCGCATGCGCCCGGGCAATGCGCTCAGCAAGCGCCTCGCTGGCGTCGTGGCTCGCTGTCGGTTCCGGCTCGGCATGGGTCGGGTGGCGATCCTGCTCATGGTGGCTCGGATCATGACCAGAACCGGGCCGATTCGCGGGGTGTGGATCCTGACTCATCATCGCTCCTCAGAAACGCGGTAGCTCGGGGTGCGGCAACTCCCCGTTGTGCACGTGCATGGCGCCGAATTCGGCACAGCGGACCAGGGTCGGCACGTTCTTGCCCGGGTTGAGCAGGCGCGACTCGTCGAAGGCGGCCTTGACGGTGTGAAAGACGCTCAGTTCATCGGCCTGGAACTGGCTGCACATCTGATTGATCTTCTCGCGGCCCACGCCGTGCTCGCCGGTGATGCTGCCACCGACCTCGACGCATAGCTCAAGGATCTTGCCGCCGACCGTCTCGGCAAGCTCCAGCTCGCCGGGCTTGTTGGCGTCGAACAGAATCAGCGGGTGCATGTTGCCGTCGCCGGCGTGGAAGACGTTGGCCACCGCCAGGCCATATTGTTCCGACAGGTCGGCGATGCCCTTGAGCACCCTCGGCAGCTCGCGGCGCGGGATGGTGCCGTCCATGCAGTAGTAGTCCGGCGACATGCGACCCGACCGCCGGAAAGGCGGCCTTGCGGCCGGCCCAGAAGCGCGCGCGCTCGGCGTCGTCGCGAGCCTGGTCGATGGCCGTCGCGCCGGCTGCTTCGAGCACGCCGCGCACCGTCTGGCAATCGTCGTCGACGTCGGCCTCGACGCCGTCGAGCTCGCACAGCAGGATCGCCTCGGCCTCGACCGGATAGCCGGCCTTGACGAAGTCCTCGGCGGCGCGAATGGCCAACTTGTCCATCATCTCCAGCCCACCGGGAACGATCCCCGCGGCGATGATATCGCCGACCGCCTTGCCGGCCTTGCCGACGTCGTCGAAGCTGGCCATCAGCACCTTGGCGCTCTGCGGCTTGGGCAGCAGCTTGACGGTGATCTCGGTAATCACCCCGAGCATGCCCTCGGAGCCGTTGAACAGCGCCAGCAGGTCGAAGCCGGGCGCGTCGAAGGCTTCAGCCCCGAGTGTCATGCGTTCGCCTTCGATGGTGATCACCTCGACGCGCAGCACGTTGTGCACGGTCAGTCCGTACTTGAGGCAATGCACACCGCCGGCATTCTCGGCGACATTGCCGCCGATCGAGCAGGCGATCTGCGACGAGGGATCGGGGGCATAGTAGAGCCCATGCGGCGCGGCGGCCTCGGAGATCGCCAGGTTGCGCACGCCGGGCTGGACGCGGGCGGTACGCGCCTGGGGATCGACGTCGAGAATCCGCGCGAAGCGCGACATCACCAGCAGCACGCCCTGCTCGAGTGGCAGCGCGCCGCCCGACAGGCCGGTGCCGGCGCCCCGCGTGACCACCGGCACATCGAGCGCATGGCAGCGACGCATCAGGATCTCGACCTGTTCAAGGGTGTGTGGCATCGCGACCAGCATCGGCAGCACGCGATATACCGAGAGGCCATCGCACTCGAACGGGTGCAGGTCTTCCTCGCGATGCAACAGGGTCATCTCGGGGAGCGCCTGCTGCAGATCGGCGAGCACACTGGCCTTGTCGAGCGTTGCCAGGGCTCCGTCGAGTCGCTCGTCGTAGAGAATATTCATGGCCTGCTCCCGTGGTCCGGGCGTGGCCGTAGATTGGCCGTCGCCGCACGATTGGTTCGGTTGGGCCCTTCAATCTGGCCTTTCAACAGGCTAATGTCCAGTCATCGGTCTACTGGTCAGACCAGCAATTAGTCGTATTTATGAAATACTTTTCCAGGTCTTAAATGGAAGCGCGATCCGGGCCGCTTCGCCCGGCATTGAACTGTATACAGGGCGCCAAGCGGACGCCCGGGGAGGCTCAGCATGGTTGCGCGTTCCACGATGCCCAGCGGTACCCGAATGCCCGATGCGGTGGCCGCCAAGCTTGAGCAACTGATACTCGATGGGGCTATCCGCCCCGGTCAGTTGCTGCCCTCGGAACGCCGCTTGTGCGACAAGCTGGGGGTGTCGCGGGCTTCGCTGCGCGAAGGGCTGCGAGTATTGCGTGGCAAGGGCATCATCGAAACCCGTCAAGGGCGCGGTTCGATGGTCGCCAGGCTGATTCCGCGCCGCGACGACAGCCCGCTGATGCATCTGTTCCGCGATCATCCCCGCACGCTCTATGATCTGCTCGAGGTGCGGGCATTGCTCGAGGGCGAGTCGGCACGCCTGGCGGCGCTACGCGGTACCGCTGCCGACCGTGTGGTCATCGGCCATCGCTACGAGGCGATGACGAACTATGTGAGCCAGCCCGGCGAGATCGATGTCGAGCGGCTGGCGCGCTACGATCACGGCTTCCACCTGGCGATCTGCGAGGCCTCGCACAATCCGGTGCTGGTCTACACCCTGCAGAGCCTGACCGACCTGCTGCTGAGTTCAGTATTTGCCTCGGTCAAGAATCTTTATCACCGTCCGACGTCGCGCGAGCGTATCAATCACCAGCACGAGCGGCTGTATCGCGCGGTAATCGAACAGGACGCCGAAGCCGCCCAGCAGGCGGCCCTGGAGCATCTCGAGAGCATCGGCGACAGCCTGCGTGAAATCGAGGCCGAGAATGAACGTCTGGTGCGCGCAGCGATGCGTCTGGAAACGTGGGAATGACGGCGTGGCTCAGGAAGACGCTGCCTGGGAAGACAATCCGTCTTGCTCCTCCTTGATCATGCCGTCAAGGGAGGCGACTTCCAGCTTGTTGCACAAGTGTTCGCGAAGTATTCGTCCCAACATGGGGCCGTCGCGCTTCTGCAGGGCATCGATCATCGCCTCATGATCCTCGACGGCCCGTTGCCAGTAATCATCCGTCATCTTCTTTGAATAGCGGACGCGCTTCACGCGTTGGCTGAGGTTGTTGTACATCTCTTCCAGCACCTCGTTATCGGCTGCTGCGATAATGTGCTCGTGGATCTGCTGATTGACACGGAAATAGGACTGTAGCTCCCGGTTCCGATAATGCGCGAGCATCTTTTCATGAAGCCGCTGGATGGCCTCGATACCTTCGTTACTGATGTTCTGACAGGCCAGATCACCTGACAGCCCTTCCAGCGCGGCCATCACATCATAGGTGTTACGTACTTTCTCAACGGTCAGGCGTGAGACCCGTGCGCCCCGGTTGGGCAGTAGCTCCACAAAGCCTTCCGAGGCCATCACCTTGAGCGCCTCGCGTAGCGGGGTGCGTGACACTCCGAACTGTTCACAGAGTTTCTTTTCCGAGATGCGTTCGCCCGGGGTCAAAACACCCTGCTCAATCAACTCTCGGACACGATCGGCAACCTCGCGATAGAGGTTTCTGTGCTGGATCTTTTCCATTGTTTCGATACTCGCATCGGAGACAGGGCCAGTGGCTAAATGCAAGAGTCTCGCTACATTGCCTTGACTTGGTTTCGTAAACGGTATTATGAATTCAAAAGCAAGACAACAATAATCCATAGACGCAAGGAGCCTCACATGGCTGGCAAGGTGTTCCGTTCTCACGTCCAGATTTCTCGTCTCCAGGCCCGCCAGATTATCGATACAGCGTTCAGCGAAGCCCGTGATGCCGGCATGGAGCCGTTGACCGTTGTCGTGCTCGATATGGGCGGCAATGTCATTGCCGCCGAACGCGAGGATGGCTGCGCACCGCTGCGCTTTCCTGTCGCCAAGGGCAAGGCCTATGCCGCGCTCGGCAATGGTGTTGCCAGTCGTGTCGTGGGGGAGCGCAATTCGGAGCGTCCCGCCTTTCTGGCCTCGGTGGCTGCCGCCGCGGATGGCCAGTTCATTCCCGTGCCCGGCGGCGTCGTGATCCTTGATGCACAGAGCCAGGTGGTGGGGGCGGTCGGCATTAGTGGTGCCTCTTCCGACGAGGATGAGCGTGCCGCCATGGCGGGCATTCGTAAGGCAGGATTCCAGTCTGGCCTGGCACCGGACTGATCTGTCTCGGCGGCCGTTGCTTCCAGGCGTCACCTCAACTATACGAGCTAAGCGTCTTCCCGCTGCGAGCGGCTCGTCTACTAAACCCTGTGTTCCGATAGGCGCGCCAAGCTGGGTCGCGTTATCTCTTCTGTTTCCTAATTAACTGAATTGGCAGATATTTTTGCTTTCTAGAGCGTTGTTCCAGCGGACTAAAGTATAATTTCGAATTTTGAATTATGTATCCATATTCAATCTGCGGTCGATACTCGGAGCCATCACGCCAGCACAACACTGAGCAACCGAGCCGGCCGGGAGAGGCCCGCATGGGCTTCGGTAGGCCACTGCCATGGCTGAGATGATTCGTATTGGTGGCGGTTCCTGGACCTACAAAAATAACGAAACTTCGGAGATCGATATGAAAGTCGTAAAGACAGTACTACTCGCCACTGCACTCGCCTTCGGCGTGCAGGCAGCCAGCGCCGAAGAGAAGGAGATCAAGTTCGGCCATGTGGGCGGCCCCGGTTCATTGTTCGAGATGACGGCTAACGAATTCGCCAAGATTGCCAACGAAAAGCTCGAAGGTAAGGCCGAAGTGGTCGTTTATGGCTCGAGTCAGTTGGGTAGCGACTCGCAGATGCTCAACAAGCTGAAGCTGGGCACTATCGACCTGGCTTTACCGTCTTCAATCATGAGTAGCGTGGCGCCCGAATTCTCACTCTTCGAGATGCCTTATCTCATCGAGGATCGGGATCACATGCGCCGGGTTCGTGACGACTTCCTGCGCGACGAACTCTATTCCGCGGCGGAAGCCAAGAATTACAAGGTCATTGGTATCTGGGAGAACGGTTTTCGCCAGATTACCAATAACGTGCGACCGATCAACGTGCCCTCCGATCTCGAGGGTATCAAGTTGAGAACACCCAATGGCGTGTGGCGGGTAGAGATGTTCAAGAGCTACGGCGCAAATCCAGCACCGATGGCCTTGTCGGAAGCATTCGTTGCCCTCCAGACCGGGGCCATGGACGGCCAGGAGAACCCGCTGGTTCAGATCTACTCTCAGCGCTTCCAGGAAGTTCAGGATTATCTGTCGCTCTCCAATCACGTCTATACCCCAGCCTACGTGCTGGCCGGCGCCAGCTGGAATCGCCTGCCCGAGGATGTTCGCCAGGTACTGACCGATACGGCTGAGGAAGTCGAGGCATACGCTCTGGAGCAGGGCGCCAAGCTTGACGACAGCTTGCTAGCCAAGTTCGAGGAGGCGGGGATGCAGATCAACAAGGTGAATACCCAGGCCTTCGTTGATGGCTCCGCTGCGATCTACGAAAAGTTCGGCAATGAAGTCGATGGCGGCTCGGAGATGATCAAGAAGGTCGACGCGCTTCGCTGATCTTTATTCGAGGCAGTGATACCGGACATGCTACGCACAGCGATGACGTCGCGGCGGGGTGTGTCCTCTTCCTCCTTCTTTCCCGGAGATGGCTAACGTGTCCTTGAAACAATTCAAGTCGGCCTATCAGAAGCTGCTGGAAGTTATCGTTTTCCTGAATGTCGTGGCGCTGTCGGGGGTCGTGATCATCGGCTTCATGTCACGCCTGCTTGGCTCGCCCTTTAGCTGGTATGACGAGGTCGCCTCGGTGGGGCTGGCTTGGCTGACTTATTACGGTGCGGCTTTGGCCGCAGCCAAAGGCGCCCACATTACCTGCCCCAGCATCATCAATATGGCATCGCCGAGCCTGCGACTTCCGGTGGCGCTAGTGGCGGAGTTCGTCACGATGGCTTTCTTCGTGCTGCTTGGTTACACCGGCTATCAGGTGGTAGCGATCTTGGAAGGCTCGACTTTGGTAAGCCTGACCAGTGTCTCGCTGCAGCTCACCCAGTCTGTCATTCCCATTGGTTCGGCGCTGTTCATCATCGCTCAGTTGCTTCGTCTGCCTGAGGTGATCGAGAGCGCCCGCGGGGCCGGTTTCATCGACCATGAACTGGAAGAGGCCGGCATCAATCCCGGCGATGCTGATACGGGTGAGGATGCTCAAGTGAGCGAGCGGGCCGGCAGCCGGGCCTCCAATCGGGCCTGATGGACATCAGCGAACCAGCGGAGAGTAAACAATGATTATATTATCGATGTTCGTGGGGCTGATACTGCTGATTCTCATCAATGTGCCGGTTGCCGTAGCGCTGGGGATCGTGGGTGCCTTGGCCACCGTGGCGAGCTTCGGTGTCTACGCGCTGCCCAATATCGGCATGGTGATGTTCGACGGTGCGACCAAGTTTCCCCTGATTGCGATTCCGTTGTTCATCCTGGCCGGCGCGATCATGAACGCCTCCAGCATCTCGCGGCGTCTCATTGACCTGGCCATGGCCATGGTCGGGTTCATCAAGGGCGGCCTGTCGATGGTGACCATCGGCGCGTCGATCTTCTTCGCCGAGATTTCCGGCTCGGCAGTGGCCGGTGTGTCGGCCATCGGCAGCATCCTGATTCCGGCGATGCGCAAGAAGGGCTACTCCAAGGAGTTCTCGGCGGCCATTTCTTCCTCGGCTGCCAGTCTGGCGATCATCTTGCCGCCGTCGATCCCCATGATTCTGTATGCGGTGATGTCCGGCGAGTCGGTGGTCAAGATGTTCATCGCCGGCATCTTCCCCGGCCTGCTGGGCGCCATGGGGCTGGCTGGCATGTGCTACTACCTGGCCCGCAAGCATGACTTCCCTTCCGAAGGCAAGTTCCAGACCAAGCGGCTCTGGGAAGCCTTCAAGGGGGCGATCTGGGCGTTACTGATTCCGGTCATCATTCTTGGCGGGATCTTCGGCGGCATCGTCACTGCCACTGAAGGAGCGGCGCTCGCCGTGGTGGTTGCCATCTTCATCAGCGCCGTGATCTATCGCGAATTCAGTCTGAAGATATTCTACAAGTCCTGCGTCGATGCCGGTGTTCAGACAGCGGTAGTGATGCTGCTGGTGGCCAGCTCCGCTGTGGTGGGGCTCTATCTGACCGAGACCCAGATTCCGCAGCAGATGGCTAACTCGATCAGCGAGCTGACCGATAACAAGTACCTCATCCTGGCACTGCTCAACGTCATCTTCCTGATTTTGGGGATTTTCCTGCACTCGGCGGCAGCGATCATTCTGGTCGTACCCATCGTATTGCCCCTGGTGACGGCGGTGGGCATCGATCCGCTGCACTTCGGCCTGATCGTGACGCTGAATCTGGCCATCGGCCAGCAGACGCCTCCGGTGGCAAGCGTGCTGATTGCCTCCTGCTCGATCGCGAAATCGGATATCTGGGCCACCACGCGCACCAACCTGTGGTTCATCGGGGTGCTGTTCCTAATCCTGATGATCAATACCTATATCCCGGCCTTTGCCCTGTCCCTGGTCAATTTCGTCTATGGCTGAGGACGCCATGACACTGGCGATGGCCGACACGTCGGCGTCCTGGGACAAGATCAACGGAGAACACGATGAGTAGCGACAATCTTCTTTTCGAAGTGTGCGACGGGGTGGCCTGGATCGGTTTCAACCGGCCCGAGAGCCGCAATGCCATGACCTGGGAGATGTACGATGCGCTGGAGTCGCGCTGCGAGCAGCTTGCGGATGACGATAGCGTGCATGCGGTCGTGCTGCACGGCGTTGGCGGTGAAGCCTTCGTGGCGGGGACCGATATCACCCAGTTCGCCACATTTACCACACCGGCCGATGCAATCGGTTACGAGCGTCGCATCGACCGGGTGGTGGGTAAGCTGGAGGCCTTGCCCAAGCCCACCATTGCCATGATCGAAGGCTTCTGTGTCGGCGGTGGCGCAGCATTGGCGATGGTCTGTGACTTTCGCTACAGCACGCCGTCACTGAAATTCGGCGTACCGATTGCCAGAACGCTGGGCAATTCCCTGTCGATCACCAACGTTTCGCGACTGATCGATATGCTCGGCGTCGCGCGCACCAAGGAAGTGCTGATGATGGCCAAGCTGCTCGACGCCGACGAGGCGCAGCTGGCTGGGCTGGTCAATGCCGTCTTCGCGCCCGACGCTATCGCTGATGAAGTGACGTCGATTGCCGCCGAGTTCGCCAAGCGCGCGCCCCTCACGGTGCAGGCCAGCAAGGCGCTGGTGGGGCGCGTTCAGGCGCAGCGGCGGGCGGCTGCCGATGCCAGTGACGATTGGATTACCACTTGCTACATGAGCGATGACTTCAAGGCTGCGGTCAACAAGTTCATCAATAAGACGCCTTTTGCCTGGACTGGAAAGTGACCCAGTCCGGCCGCCGCCGGGGAGAGATTCGATGCTCGCTTTGAATGGTTTGAAAGTGCTCGACGTGTCGCAAATCATGGCAGGCCCGTATTGCACCATGGTACTGGGCGACATGGGCGCCGAAGTTATCAAGGTTGAAAAGGCCAACGGAGGCGACGATAGCCGCCAGATGGGCCCGTACGTCAACGATGAGTCGACCTGCTTCTCGCAGATCAATCGCAACAAGAAAAGCATTTCCTTGAATCTCAAGGACAAGCGCGCGCGTGAGATCTTCTATCGCCTGGCCGAGGATGCCGACGTCATCGTCGAGAACTATCGCCCCGGGGTGACTCAGTCGCTCGAAATCGATTACGACACGATAAAGGCCATCAACCCGGGGATTATCTACTGCTCGATTTCCGGCTACGGCCAGACCGGTCCCTACCGGCACAAGGGCGGCTTCGACCTGGTGGCCCAGGGCATGACCGGACTGATGTCGATGACCGGTGAGCCGGGGCGGCGCCCGCTGAAGACCGGGATTGCCGTCTACGACATTGGTGCCGGTATCACGGCGGTCTACTCGATTCTGGCGGCTTACATTCACAAGATGCAGAGCGGGGAAGGCCAGCACATCGATATTGCCATCACCGAATGTGGCCTGCCGTGGTACACCTGGGAGGCGGCGGCCTACTTCGCCGAAGGCAAGGTGCCTGAACCCACTGGCTGGAGACACCGGGTCTCGGCCCCTTACCAGGCGGTCAAGGCACGCGACGGCTACCTGATGCTTGGCTGTGCCAACCAGCGCACCTGGGAGAGGTTTGCCGGGGAGGTGCTGGAGCGGAAGGAGCTGCTGACCGACGAGCGCTTCCTGACCAATCACGCTCGCGGCCAGCATGTCGAGGAACTCGAATCGCTGCTCGAGATGATCATGGCCGATCGCGACGTCGACGATTGGCTCGCACGCTGCGACACGGCCGGGGTGCCGGCGGGCCCGATCAATGACTTTGCCCAGGCCATGCAGGACGAACATTATCTGGCCAGGGACATGGTGCAGGAAGTCGAGCATCCCAAGATCGGCAAGATGAAGACGATCGGCTTTCCCAGCAAGTTCTCGCGAACGCCGTCGCAGATCCGTCATCCGGCGCCGCTGTTCGCCCAGCATACTGACGAGGTACTGGCCACGTTGGGCATCAAGGGCGATGAGCTGGAGGCGTTAAGGACTGAGGGCTGTATTAAATAAACGTTTTTATTACGTAACTTGAATTCATTATCCAAAAAACAATACCGATTCGGAGAATCCCATGCTGAAGCTCGACTTCCATCCTTCCGGCCGTCATTTTCTGCAGATCCCCGGTCCTTCACCGGTGCCGGATCGCATCCTCAGAGCAATGAGCCTGCCGACGATCGACCATCGTGGTCCCGAGTTCGGGGCGCTGGGGCTGGAACTGCTGGCCAAGATCAAGCAGGTTTTTAAGACCCGGAACCCGGTGATCATCTATCCGGCCTCCGGCACGGGGGCCTGGGAAGCCGCGCTTGTCAACACGTTGTCGGCGGGTGACCAGGTGCTGATGTTCGAGACAGGCCACTTTGCCACCCTGTGGCAGAAGATGGCCCGGCGGCTGGGAATCGAACCTGAATTTCTGAGCCTGCCCGGCGACCAAGGCTGGCGGCACGGCGTGCAGGCCGACATGATCGAAGCGCGGCTTAAGGAAGACACCAGCCATGCGATCAAGGCGGTGTGCGTGGTGCATAACGAGACGTCAACCGGGGTTACCAGCGATATCGCCGCGGTGCGCCGCGCCATCGACGCCGCCGGTCATTCGGCGCTGTTGATGGTGGATACCATTTCCGGCTTGGCCAGTGCCGACTATCGCCACGATGAGTGGGGCGTAGACGTGACGATTTCGGGCTCGCAGAAGGGCCTGATGCTGCCCCCGGGGATCAGTTTCAATGCGCTGTCCGACAAGGCCATCAAGGTAAGCAAGTCTGCGCAGTTGCCCAAGAGTTTCTGGGCCTGGGACGAGATCCTCGAGGCCAACAAGAACGGCTACTGGCCCTATACGCCGAACACCAACCTGTTGTATGGCCTGAATGAGGCCCTCGACATGCTCCTGGATGAAGGGCTCGAGCATGTGCTGGCGCGTCACCAGCGCTGGGCCGCCGGTGTGCGTGCTGCGGTCAACGCCTGGGGACTGGAAATTCAATGCCAGGATCCCGCCGTTTATTCCCCGGTCTTGACCGGCGTCGTCATGCCGGAGGGCGTCGATGCCGATGCGGTTCGCAAGCTGATCTACGAGCGCTTCGACCTGTCGCTGGGCACGGGACTGGGCAAGGCCAAGGGGCGCATGTTCCGCATCGGCCACCTGGGCGACTGCAACGACCTGACGCTGATCGCCACGCTGGGCGGCTGCGAGGCGGGCATGAAGCTCGCCGGGGTTCCGCTCAAGGGCAGTGGCGTGCTGGCCGCAATGGACTATTTCGCCAGCCATCCGCTCGATGCCGCCCGTTAACGGCGTTACCGTCGTAAGCCGCCTGGGGAAGAACCGATGACATCGTTAACCACCAAGAACTCTCGGCCTGGCGATGCCCGAATCAAGCCGGTAGCTGAGGTTGCAGCCCGCCTGCAGCGGGAAATCGCCGGCGAGGTGCTGTTCGACCAAGCCTCGCGGGGGCGCTATTCCACCGATGCCTCGATCTACCAGATCATGCCCCTCGGAGTCGTCGTGCCGAGGCATCAGCAGGACCTGCAGATGGCACTCGATATTGCCCGTGATGCGGGCATGCCGATCCTGCCCAGGGGCGCCGGGACCAGCCAGTGTGGTCAGACCGTGGGCGAGGCGCTGGTGCTCGACACCAGTCGCTGGTTGAACAGCGTCATCGAGTTCGACGCCCAGGCACGTACCGTGGTGGTCGAGCCGGGCATCGTGCTCGACCACCTCAATGCCTGGCTCAAGCCCCATGGGCTGTGGTTTCCGGTTGACGTATCGACCAGCGCCCAATGCACTCTGGGCGGCATGGCCGGCAACAACTCGTGTGGCTCGCGTTCGATCAAGTACGGCAACATGGTCCACAACGTGCTGGGCATCGAGGCCCTGCTGGCCGACGGCACCCAGGCAGCATTCGGCCCCATCGACGAGATGGCCGACTCCGGCAAGCTACGCCATATCGTTCAGCAGGTGCGGCAGATCGCCGAGCGCGAGGATGCCCGCATCCGCGAGCACTTTCCCAAGGTGCTGCGGCGGGTGGCTGGCTACAACCTGGACCTGTTCAACTGCCAGAATCCGCTCCCCTACGATGCGCGGGGGCGAGCCAACCTGGCCCACCTGCTGGTGGGCTCCGAGGGAACGCTGGGGCTGACCCGGCGGCTCACGCTCAAGCTCGAACCGCTGCCCGAGCACAAGGTGCTCGGCGTGGTGAATTTCCCCACCTTCTACCAATCGATGGACCTGACGCAGCACATCGTCAAATTACAGCCGTCCGCCGTCGAACTGGTCGACCGCACCATGATCGAGCTGTCGCTTGAGAACCCGGCTTTCCGGCCGGTGATCGAGAAGGCGCTGATCGGCAAACCCGCAGCGGTCCTGCTGGTGGAGTTTTCGGGCCAGCAACGTCAGCCGCTACTCGACAGTCTAGGTCAGTTGAATGAATTGATGGCCGACCTGGGCCTTCCCGACTGCGTGATCGACATGCCCGAGGCTGCCGAGCAGAAGGCGCTGTGGAATGTGCGCAAGGCGGGACTCAACATCATGATGAGCATGAAAGGCGACGGCAAGCCGGTCTCGTTCATCGAGGACTGCGCCGTGCCGCTGGAAAGCCTGGCCGAGTATACCGACAAGCTGACTCAGGTTTTCCACAAGCACGGCACCGAGGGCACCTGGTATGCACATGCCAGTGTCGGCACGCTGCATGTGCGTCCGATCCTCGACATGCGTCGCGACGGTGCGCAGAAGATGCGCGAGATTGCCGAGGAGGCCTCGGCGCTGGTCCGTGAATACAAGGGCGCCTACTCCGGTGAACATGGCGACGGCATCTGCCGGGGCGAGTGGGTGGCCTGGCAGTTCGGCCCGGAGCTCAACGCCGCCTTCAAGGAGATCAAGCAGCTTTTCGACCCGACCAATCTATTCAACCCCAACAAGATCGTCGACACCCCGCGCATGGACGACGAGCGCTACTTCCGCTTTCCCAAGCACTACCAGACGATTCCGCTCACCCCCGCGTTCGATTGGACGCCCTGGGACGTCAAGCGCGACCCGCTGACCGGCGAGCAGAGTGAGCCGGGCAGCGCCGGCGACCCTACCCATGGCTTGGCCATGGCCGTGGAGATGTGCAACAACAACGGCCATTGCCGCAAGTTCGACGCCGGCACCATGTGTCCGAGCTACCGTATCACCCGCAACGAGCAGCACCTCACCCGCGGGCGCGCCAACACCCTGCGCCTGGCGCTATCCGGCCAGCTGGGACGCGATGGGCTGGCCAGCGACGCGGTCAAGGAGGCGCTCGACCTGTGCGTGTCGTGCAAGGGCTGCAAGCGTGACTGCCCGACCGGGGTCGACATGGCCAAGTTCAAGGTCGAGGCGCGGGCGGCACGTGCCGAGACTCATCCGCTAGCATGGCGCGACCGCATGATCGCCGACATGCCACGCTATGCGCCCTATGTCAGTCGGCTGGGGCCGTTATTGGGCGGCCTGGAACGTCTGCCGCTGCTGTCGCGTTGGGTCAAGCAGTCGCTGGGACTGGCCGAGGCGCGTTCGCTGCCGGCGTTCAACGACAATTACCTGCGCGGGGCCGAGCGTTCCCGGGGCCAGGCGAATGCGGTAGGCGAGGTGGTGCTGTTCGTCGACACTTTCAACAATTACATGGAAGCCGACAACGCGGCCGCCGCTCACCGTGTGCTCACGGCCGCCGGCTACCGCGTCCACTTTAACAGCCCGCCGAACCAGCGGCCGCTGTGCTGCGGTCGGACCTACCTGGCTTCGGGGCAGGTCGACAAGGCCAAGGCCGAGGCGCGCCGCACGTTAAATCATCTGATGCCTTATGTCGCACGCGGCGTAGCCATCGTCGGCCTCGAGCCATCATGCCTGCTGACCTTGCGTGACGAATTTCTGCAATATGGCTACGGCGAGGAAGCCAAGCAGTTGGCGGAAGCGGCGCTGCTGTTCGAGGAGTTCCTGGTGCGCGAAAAGCAGGCTGGGCGTCTGACCCTCGACCTCAAGCCGCTCGAGGCATCCCGTGCCTGGCTGCATGGTCATTGTCATCAAAAGGCGTTCGATGCGCTGCGTCCGGTGGAGGCCGTGCTGGGGTGGATTCCTGATCTGGAGGTCAAGACCATCGAGTCGTCGTGCTGCGGCATGGCCGGTAGCTTCGGTTACGAGCGCGAGCACTACGACGCTTCGATACAGATGGCCGAATTGTCGCTGTTGCCGGCGGTGCGCCAGGCTGCCGGTGACGACCTGGTGGTAGCCGATGGCACCAGTTGTCGGCATCAGATTCGCGACGGCGCCCAGCGCGATGCGCTGCATGTTGCGCGCGTGCTCGACATGGCGCTGGCCTGAATCGTCGTCGCATGTAGTGATGCATGGGGAGTGGCTTCGGCGTGGCAGGATGACTGGATGATCGACTCAAGAGGAAGCCGCATGGCGATCTATAAGTACGCAGACCAGCAACCGTCCATCGATACGGGTGTCTATGTGGCCGAGACGGCTGACGTGATCGGCCAGGTCACGCTCAGGCGCAACGTCAGCATCTGGTATCAGGCGGTGCTGCGCGGTGACACCGAACATCTCGAAGTTGGCGAAGACAGCAATATTCAGGACGGAGCGGTGCTGCATGCCGACCCCGGTTTTCCGCTGATAGTGGGGAAGGGGGTCACGGTCGGCCATCAGGCGATGCTGCACGGTTGCAGGATTGGTGACGGCAGTTTAGTGGGTATCCAGGCGGTCATTCTCAATGGCGCGGAAATCGGTAAAAACTGTCTGGTGGCAGCGGGGGCCGTGATCAAGGAGGGCGCAAGCTTTCCCGATAATTCGCTGATCGTCGGCGCACCGGCCCGGGTCGTTCGCGAACTGTCCGCCGAGGTAGTGGAAAACCTCAGGAAAAATGCCGAAAACTATGTCGAGCGCGGCAGGCTTCATGCTGAGCAACTGGAGCGGATTGGCTGACGCCGAATCAAGCCAGCGATGGCGCCGGTACGCGCGAGCGCGGCCCAACGAAAACACCCCGGCCAAGCTTGGCCGGGGTGTTTTGTCAGGCGAGGCGTACGGCCCGGTCAGCCGCTCATCAGGCCGTCGGCGATACCGATGCCGTAGAAGGCGATCATGCCGATGATGCCGGCGAATAGCACGTAGTAGATGGTCGGCAGGATGGTCTTGCGCAAGGTTATCCCTTCGCGGCCCAGCAAGCCGACGGTCGCGGAGGCGGCGACCACGTTGTGGATGGCGATCATGTTGCCGGCCGCGGCGCCCACCGCCTGGAGAGCCACCATCATCGCCGTCGACAGCCCCAGGGCACTCGCGACATTGAACTGGAAGTCCGAGAGCATCAGATTGGAGACAGTATTGGAGCCGGCGATGAAGGCGCCCAGAGCGCCCACGGTCGGCGCGAACAGCGGGTAGATGTCGCCCATGCTGTCGGCGACGAAGCGTGCCATGGCCACCGGCATCGAGACCAGGTCCGCCCCGTTGACGCCGGAATTGATCAGAATACGCACCATGGGGATGGTGAACAGGAGTACGAAGCCGGCGCCCAGCAGGGTGCGGGTGGACTCATGGAAAGCGGCCTTCACTTCGCTGCCGCGCATGCGATGCAGCCCGATGGTCAGCACCACCACGAGCACCAGAATGCCACCGGGCAGATAGAGCGGCTCGAGGCTGCCCGAGATGCCGCTCTCGCCGAGGATATTGCTCCAGCCGATGCTCAGCGAGGTCAAAGCGTCCTTGAGCGGCGCGACGGTCCGCGAAAGCACCAGGAACACCGCCAGCAGCACGTAGGGCACCCAGCCCATGAATACCGAGATCGGCGTGCGTCCGGCAACCTGGTCGGTCTTGATCTCGAGATCGCCGTGCCACTCCTCGGGCCAGCGCTCGGGAGCGGGGAAGTCCCAGGTGTCCTTGGGTAGCAGAAAGCCCTTGCGTGCCGCGGGAACGACGATCGCCAGGCCGACCATGGCGCCGATCATCGACGGGAACTCCGGCCCCAGCAGCACCCCGGCCAGCATGTAGGGCACCACGAAGCAGATCCCGGCGAACAGCGCGAACGGGGCGATCGCCAGGCCTTCGCGCCAGGAGCGATTGGCACCGAAGAAGCGCACCATGATGGTGACCAGGATCAGCGGCATGAACAGGCCGATGATGCCGTGAGTGATGGCGACCTCGGAGGTGATCAGGCGAAAGTAGTGCTCCCAGCTGGAACCGTTGGCGACCAGCTGTTCGGTGATCCCTGACTTGTGTAGGCCGCCGCTGACGCCGACCACGATCGGCGTGCCCACGGCGCCGAACGACACCGGCGTGGACTGGATCATCATACCCACCACCACGGCACCCAGTGCCGGGAAGCCCAGCGCCACCATCAGCGGCGCGGCCACGGCGGCCGGGGTGCCGAAGCCGGAGGCCCCCTCGATGAAGCAACCGAACAGCCAGGCGACGATAATCGCCTGGACGCGGCGATCCGGGCTCACCCCGGAGAAGCCGTTGCGGATCGCGGCAATTCCACCCGAGTGCTTGAGCGTGTTGAGCAGCAGGATGGCGCCGAAGATTATCCACAGGATCGCCACGGTGAGGATCAGGCCTTGAAAGGTCGATGCCAGCACCCGGGAAAAGGTCATGTCCCAGGCGAGTAGGGCGATCAGCGCGGTCACCACGAAGACGATCGGCATGGCGGTGCGTGCGGCCATCCGGAAGCCGATCAGCAGGATTCCAGCCAGCAATAGCGGCAGGAAGGCCAGAAAAGCGAGAAGCGATTCACTCATGAGGCTCTTTTCCCTCTTGTTCTTGTCCGGCGCGGGCCGGGCGTGACTGGATGTTTGCAGCGCATGTTGTTGATGCACGCGCCGAAACGACTAGGTAGCCGATTCGGCACGATAATCGGCGATGGCGGGATTGGCTATCCTTGGAAATTGGTTTGACCAATAAGCTGAGGCACTGGTATGACCTATTTTTTATCATTATATCAGTAGCTTATATGTATTTGTGAGGATTATTGTTGGCCCGGGTCAGGGCGGGATTGGTCAAATTCTTAGACTAATAGACAAGTATGAAGTTGATGGCTGGCCACGATGGCAGTGGTGTTGGCATGATGGTAGCGTCTGCAAACAACGCTTCTGACGCCGAGGACGCTATGCCCCGTGTACTGTATGACCTGTGCGGTATCGACGAGAACCTGCGCTTTTCACCCTACTGCTGGCGCGTCAAGTACGCGCTGGCCCACAAGGGACTGGATTACGAGTCTCGGCCTTGGTACTTCACCGATAAGCCGGCGATTGCCTTTTCCGAGCAGGGCAAGGTGCCGGTGCTGATCGATGGCGAGACCACGGTGACCGACAGCTACGAGATTTTCCGTTATCTCGACCGTACCTACCCCGACAAGCCGTTGCTGGGCGGCGACGCGGCGGAGGCACGGGCGCGCTTCTTCAAGTTTTACGCTGAACGAAGCCTGGCTCCGGGAATGATGAAGACCATTGTCATGGATCTCTATAACGCTATCGATCCGCGCGACCGCGAATATTTCCGCGAGACCCGCGAGAAGGCATTCGGGCGCGCGCTTGAAGAGTTTCATGCTCCAAGCCGTGGCCTGAGCCAGCTCGACCAGGCGCTGGAACCGCTGCGCGGGCGGCTTGGCGAGGCGGATTTCGTCGATGGCGAGGCGCCGGCCGCCGCCGATTACCTGCTGTTCGGCAGTTTCATGTGGGCGCGCTGCGTATCGACCGCCGATCTGGTGTCGAACGCCGACCCGGTCTACGCCTGGATGGAGCGTATGCTCGATGTGCATGGCGGTCTGGGCCGCAATGCCATGCGTATCGTCGATATCGAGGGCGCCTACGCCAATTGATGCCGACATCTCGAGCAAGCGGTACGCCGCTCGCCGTCACAATTCGTCATCACAGACAACTCGTCAGAAAGTCATAGGACACAGGAGGTTCCATGATCGATCTGTACTACTGGACAACGCCCAACGGCCACAAGATCAGCCTCTTTCTCGAGGAGGCGGGGCTTGATTACTGTCTGCACCCGGTCAATATCGGCAAGGGCGAACAGTTCAGCGACGAGTTTCTGGAGATTGCTCCCAACAACCGGATCCCGGCGATCATCGATCGTCATCCAGGCGATGGCGGCCAGCCGTTGGCGCTGTTCGAGTCGGGGGCGATTCTTGAATACCTGGCCGACAAGAGCGGCAAGTTTCTCGCCCCAAGCGGTCGCGAGCGCTATGTGACACTGCAGTGGCTGTACTGGCAGGTGGGCGGTTTGGGCCCGATGGCCGGTCAGAATCATCATTTTCGCAACTATGCGCCGGACAGGATCGATTACGCCATCGAGCGTTACCTCAAGGAGACCGCACGGCTCTACGGGGTGCTCGACAAGCGTTTGGAAGATCACGATTACGTGGCCGGTGACGATTACACCATCGCCGACATGGCGATCTGGCCGTGGATCAAGCCGTACGCCAAGCAGGGCCAGGAGCTCGAGGACTTCCCCAGCCTCCAGCGCTGGTTCGAGAAGATCGCCCGACGCGACGGCATCAAGCGCGCCTACGCGCGTGCCGAGGAGGTCAACCCCGAGGACGGCGTGACCATGGACGAGGAGGCGCGCAGGCATCTGTTCGGCCAGAAATGATTCCGTCTGCCCGCGACGACTCTGCTCGTCAACGACTCTGCTCGCAACGACAATGACAATGCCCGGCTTCGTTCAGCCGGGCTTTTTGCGTGACGGTACGTCTTGTCGGGGCTCAGTCGTTGACGAGCTTGCGGGCGACGTCGCGGCGCGGGTCGTTTCTGCGACGGGGCGGCGGGCAGGCTCCCACCGCGCGATCACGGCTTTCTCGTTCGTGTGAAGAAACGGACGGATCCGTGGTGGCTTCTGCTTGTGCGTCAACCACTCTTTTTAGTCATGCGGGCACTGTCGCAGCCTGACGCTCGGCCTGTTGGCTGAGGGTCAGTTCGAGGCGCTCGAGCAGGCCCTGCAGCAGTGGCCGTTGCTCCTCCGGCAAAACGTCATGCTCGGCGACGGCGTCGTACAGCGCTCGCGCGGCCCGGGGCAGCGCGTCACCGATGGGTCGTCCGGCGGCGCTCTCGGCGTAGGCCTCGGCCAGCGCTTCGTGAACGTGGCGCTGGGCGCGCTTTACCGCGGGGTAGGGCGTATCGTCCAGCCATGAGCGCAGACGCAGGCTGCTGTTGCCCATGTCGAGACCGGTCAGGCCCAGCGCGAACAAGTGGCGACGCTGTTCCGGCAGCGTGTCGTCATGGCGCGCCATGCTCAGGATGCGATCGGCCATACGTCCGGCGAAGCGCGCCTCGGTAGCGTGACGCGAGTGACGATCGATGCGCCGCAGGTCGTGGGTGATCGAGGTGACCAGGCGACGCTGGCGCAGCGTAGCCCCCAGCCCGGGAATCAGTCGAAAACTCATGACCACCACGCTGAGCCCGATGATCACGGCGATGGCGCGATTGGCAAAGCTGTCAAACGAAAAGTCCATGCCATTGGCCGGCATGGTCAGCAGGATATTGAAGATGGTGAACGCCAGGCAATGGCCCATGGTCTTGGGATTGCCGGCACCGAGCAGACCGAGGAACAACGGGGTGCCGAACAGCAACGCCAGCAATGGGAAACCTGACGCCTGCGAGAGCAGCACGTGCCCAAACAGGAAGGCGCTGGGGATAGCAAACAGCATGCCCTTGAAGAATGTCAGGGTCAGCGCGACCGGGTTGTCGCGGCTGGCGAAGAACGCCGAGAACAGGGTGCCCAGCAGCATCGCGACCTGGCCGCTGGACCAATGGGTGAGAATCCAGAACGTCGCCAGGCTGGCGAACACGATACCCGCGCGCAGCGCGTTGACGCCCGCAGCGAGATGATCGCGGTGCCAGGACAGTCGCCCGCTGCGCAGTTGCCGGCCGCGCGGACGGGTTATCGCCTCGCGGGCGTCGAGCATCACGATGGCATGGCCGAGCGCCTCGCGCAGCCCCAGCACGATACGCAGCTGCAGCGGGGCGAGGTTGGCGGTGTCCTGCTGATGGGCACGATGACGCAGGGCCTGGAGCTGCTCGCGGGCCGCGTTTACACCACTGACCTGCTCGGCCTGGCGAAAGCCCTCGGCGATTTCGGCGATGAGGCGGCGAATATCGCTATCGATTCGCGCGTTTTGATCGTGCAGCAGGCGCTGCATGGCCTGTAGCGTGGCCAGAAAGCGTAGCGTACGCCGGGTCAGTACATGCGTGGCGCGTACCCGACCCTTGCCCTCGGGCCCTTCGTAGCGCGCCGCCTGGCTGTCGGTTTCGAGCATCGTCAGCGGCCCCAGGCTACCGGTCAGCGAAGCCTGCAGCGCGGCGTCATCGTCGCTGGCCTCGAGGCGCTGAGCGGCCTGGGTGAACGCCTGATTGACCACGCTGTCGGCCTGGGCGGCCAGGTGGTCGCTGACCGGTGAAGGCCACAGCAGCGAGCTGACCAGGGTCGCGCAGATAGCGCCCAGGCCGAGCTCGGAAAGCCGCGCGACGGCCACGTCGAAGACGCTCGCCGGGTTGCTGCCGGCGATCACCACGATCAGCATCGCGGTCACCGCGGCCATGATGCAGCCGTAGGAAAAGTTGTTGCGCAGCAGCGAGCTGCCGTAAGTGCAGAGCATGATCCAGGCGGTCAGCGCGACCAGCGCCGGCATCCGTGCCTGAACGAACAGCGCCATGATCACGATGCCGGCCACAGCGCCGATGGCAGTGCCGCCGAGCTGGCAGAGCCCCTTCTCGATGACCATCCCGCTCATCGGCCGGATCTGCAGGAAGGCCGCCGAGATCAGCGCCCAGTAGGGACGATCGAGGTTGAACCACAGCGCCAGATAGAGCGCCAGAAACATCGCCAGCGTGGCCTTGATGGCGAACTTGACGGCACTCGAAGAGGGGGTCAGATAGGCGTCGAGAAAAGCCGACATCAGGCGTTCACTCGCCAGCGTCATCGACGATGCGCACCGTTGCGGTCATCCCGGAACTCAGCAGGGTGCCCTCGGGGATCTCGTCGAGTTCGATGCGCACCGGAATGCGGCGGGCCAGACGTACCCAGTTGAAGGTCGGCTGGACCTGGGGCAGCAACTCGGTGTTGGTCGAGGTGTTGGTATTGGCAATGCCCCGGGCGATACCCGCGACGTGCCCCTGCAGGCGGGTATCACCGCTCATCAGCGTGACCACGGCCTCATCGCCGGGCTCGATGAACGGCATCTTGGTCTCTTCGAAATAGCCGGTGACGTAGAAGGAGCCGGCCTCGACCAGTGCCATTGTTCCCTGACTGCTGTTGACGTAGTTGCCCGCGTTGAGATGCATGTTAATGATGTGGCCGGCCACCGGCGCCCTGATGGTAGTGCGCTCTAGATCGATGCGGGCGCGCTCCAGGTCGGCCTGGGCCTGGGCCAGGTTGGCTGCGGCGACGCGCGTGTCGATACGGGCGATCTCCTGGTCCTCGTCGCTGATCGCCTGGTTGCTGAGCCGCTGGCGCCGCGACTGTTCGTGGCGGCGGAGCTCCAGGGTCGCCTGGCGTTGGTCGACCACCGCCTGGGCATGCTCGAGCGACGCCTGGTAACGCGCATCGTTGATCGTGAACAGCACCTCGCCACGGTCGACGCTGGCAGTGTCCTGCACCGCCAGGGTCTCGACCCAACCCGAGACGCCCGGGGCAATGGTGATCACGTTGGCCCGTACGCGGCCGTCGCGGGTCCACGGGGTGTACAGATAGTAGTGCCACAGCCATAGCCCGGCGGCGATGGCGATGGCGACGATCAACAGGGTAATGAGAATGCGTAACGACTTGCGCATTGACTAGCTAGCCTCACCGGGAACGGAAAAAATGAAGGCGGCGAGCGCCGTGAGAATGATGAACAGAGCGGCATCGAACCACGCTTCATACCACAGGATCTGCTGGCGCAGAAAGCGGTGCAGGCAGCTGCGTACGACAACGGCGCTGATGAAGCCGATAAGTGCATAGCCCAGCAGGGGGCTCAGATAGATGCCGCCGAGCGCGATTTCCTTAAGTCCCATGCGAGTCCTTGGCGGGATAGGCGACGAGGCGACGAGTCGCAATAAATATTAACACGCTAACTAATTGTCTGGCCATGCTTGCCTCCTGCGTCACTCGGCCAATCGAGCGTTGACTGCCGCACTGCGCGGCGCTTTGTCTATTGCCAGCGACCCGCTTATGCTGGACGACGGGTTGATGTCAAGAAGGGTCACGCCCACCGATCAACCAACAATCAAGGTCAGCAAAGGAGTCTCTGCAATGACCGTCAAGAAACCGCTTATCGGTGCCATTTCCGCGGTGGCCCTGGCCACCAGTATTTCCGCCCTGGCCGCGCCACTCAAGATTGGCGTGCTGGTGCCGCTGACCGGCGACCTGCAAAGCTATGGTGAGCCCGCACTCAAGGCTGCGCAACTCGCTGCCAAGGAAATCAACGCCGCCGGCGGGGTATTGGGTGAAGATGTCGCGCTCAGCAGCGGCGATACCCAGACCTCGCCGCAGCCGGGTGTCGCCGCGGCGCAGAAGCTGGTCAACATCGAAGGCGTCAACGCGATCTTCGGCGCGCTGTCCAGCGGGGTGACCATCCCGGTGGCGCAGAGCGTCTCCAAGCCCGAGCAGGTGCCGCAGATCAGCAGCGCGTCGACCTCGCCGGTGATCACCTCGCTGGACGACGACGACTTCCTGTTCCGCACCGTACCGTCGGATGCCTTCCAGGGCGTGGCGCTCTCCGAAGTGACCCAGCAGAAGGGCTACAAGAACGTCAGCATCATCTACATCAACAACGACTACGGCAAGGGACTCGCCGACGCTTTCACCAAGGCCTTCGAGAAGGCGGGTGGCACGGTCTCCGCGACAGTGGCCTACGAACAGGGCCAGGCGGCCTATCGCGGTGAACTGCAGCAGGCCGCCAACGATGACGCCGAGGCGCTGGTGTTGATCGGTTACCCGGAGAATGGCCAGACCATCCTGCGTCAGTCGCTGGAGGGCGGATTCTTCAAGAACTTCGTCTTCACCGATGGCATGAAGGCTCCTGAACTGATCGACAACCTGGGCGCGCAATACCTCGAGGGCTCGGTGGGCACCGTGCCACAGGCTCGCGCCGACTCGCCGGGGGCTCAGCACTTCAGCAGCGCCTACGAGAGCGAATACGGCTCGCTGCCGCCCAAGCCCTATCTGGATACCGCCTACGACGCCTTCTACCTGCTCTCGCTGGCGGCCCAGGCGGCCGGCACCACCGACAGCGTGGCGATCCGCGATCACCTGCGCGACGTTGCCAATCCCCCGGGCGAGCAGGTCGGCCCGGGCGAGTTCGAGAAGGCCGTCAAGCTGCTCGAGGAAGGCAAGGAGATCGATTACGAGGGCGCTTCCGGCTCGGTCAACTTCGACGACAACGGCGACGTGCCGGGCACCTTCGGCGAGTGGACCTTCAAGGACGGCGAAGTGGTCACCAAGCGGATCTTCGAACCCAAGATGTAAGACATCACGGGCGGTCGCTCGATCGCCCGTTAAGTGCCCTAACGAACGAAACGCCCCCGGCCTTGGCCGGGGGCGTTTTTTTAGCAATCGCTATTCGCTCGCCGGGCGCTCAGCGCTTCTTGGCGATCAGCTTGGGCGGCTTCTCGGGCAGGATCCCTTCGGGGCGCAGCACCAGGATCAGCTGCAGCAGCACGCCGATCAGCAGCACGCGCAGGGCCGCGGCCTGGGTGGCGTGCTCGGAGGGCAGCAGGCCGGTGAGCAGTTCGGTGCCCGACCACACGCCCCATACCACGACGGCGCCGAGAATCGCGCCGCGGTTGTTGCCGCTGCCGCCGGCGATCAGCATCACCCAGACCAGGAAGGTGCCGTAGAGCGGCATGAACGCCTCGGGGCTCAGAAACCCGAAGAAGTGGGCATAGAGCCCGCCGCCCAGGCCCATGATCGCCGAACCCAGCACAAATGCCTGCAGGCGGAAGCCGGCAATCGACTTGCCGGCCGCCGCGGTGGCCGGCTCGTTCTCGCGAATGGCGCGCAGCACCCGGCCCCAGGGCGAGGCATAGGCGCGCTCGACCAGAAAATACACGCCGGCGACGAACAGCGCCACGATCACCAGATAGGTGAACCCGCTGTCCAGCGCGGTGCCGGCCAGCGGCCGGTCGATGCCGGCGATGCCGCGCACGCCGTTGGTCAGCCAGTCCTCGTTCTTGACGAACAGGCGGACCATCTCGGCGATGCCGATCGAGGCGATGGCCAGGTAGTCGGTGCGCAGCCGCGCGGTAATCAGGCCGACGATCAGCCCGAGCAGCGTCGAGGCGATGACCGCACCGGCCAGGCCGACCAGAAACGGCATGCCGAAGCCGCCCAGGTAGGCGGGGCTCGACGGCGTGGTGAGAATCGCGCTGGTATAGGCGCCGACCGCGAAGAAGCCGGCGATGCCGATATTGAATTGGCCGGTGAAGCCCCACTGCATGTTGAGGCCCAGCGCGAGCACGGCGTAGACGCCGGCGAAGGTCAGAAACGAGACCAGGTACGAGGCGATGCCGGTGAGTTCCATCACACAGTCCCCTTGAAGATGCCCTGCGGACGCAGGATGAGCATGCCGACCATGATCGCGAAGGCCACGGCAGGTTTATAGGCGGCGGGAATCAGCAGCGTCGACATCTCCATCGATACGCCGATGATCATGCCGCCGGCGATGGCGCCGTAGGGCCGGCCGATGCCGCCGAGGATCGCCGCGGCGAACACCGGCAGCAGCGTGGTCCAGCCCATGACCGGGTGCAGGCGCGTATCGATGCCCAGAAACACCCCGGCCGCGGCCGCCAGCGCGCCGCCGATCACCCAGGTGACCATGATCACGCGCTCGGCGGGGATCCCCGAGACCAGCGCCAGGTCCATGTTGTCGGACATCGCGCGCATCGCCTTGCCCAGCCGGGTGCGGGTCAGGAACAGATGCACGCTGGCGACCAGGCCCAGCGAGATCAGCATGATCCACAGGTGGTCGGGCTTGAGGCGCAGCCCGCCCAGCCAGTCGAGCCGCCACGGGAACTGGATGCCCGAGGCGTAGGTCTGGTTGTCGGAGCCCCAGATCAGCTGCACCAGGCTGCGCAGGATCAGCGCCATGCCGAACGAGGCGATCAGCAGGATCACCGGCTGGGTGCGGCGAATCCGCCGGTAGAGCACCTGGTCGATGAATACCGCGACCACGGCCATGCCGACCATCGCCGCGGGCAGTGCCCACCAGGAACTTAGCCCGAAGGCCGAGATGAAGGTCAGCCCCAGGTAGGCGCCCAGGGTCATGAAATCGCCGTGCGCGAAATGCGCGAAGCGCAGGATGCCGAAGATCATCGACACGCCGATCGCGCCCATGGTCAGGACGCTGCCCAGCACCAGGCCGTAGACGAGCAGTTGCAGGATATCGGTCATGGTTCAGCCTCCCAGGAACATTTCAGCGACTTCCGGGTTGGCCAACAGGTTGGGACCGGTGTCTTCGTGGCGGTTACTGCCGGTGGCCAGCACATAGCCCCGGCTGGCGATGGCCAGTGCCTGCTTGGCATTCTGCTCGACCATCAGCACGCCGATGCCCTGAGCGTTGATCTCCTGAATGCGTTCGAAGGTCTCGTCGATCAGCAGCGGCGAGAGGCCAGCGGTGGGTTCGTCGAGCATCAATAGCTGCGGGTCGATCATCAGCGCGCGGCCCATGGCGACCATCTGGCGCTCGCCGCCGGACATCAGTCCGGCCTGTTGGCGGCGCCGCTCGGCGAGCTTGGGAAACAGTGCATAGACCTTGTCGAGGCGCTCGGTCAGGTCGCCCTTCATCAGATAGGCGCCCATCTCGAGATTCTCGCGCACCGTCATCGACGGAAAGACGTTCTTCTCCTGGGGCACGTAGGCGATGCCGCGGCGAACCATCTGTTCCGGCTTGGCGTTGGTGATTGCCTCGCCGCGATAGAGGACTTCGCCTTCGCGAATCCGCAGCAGGCCGAACACCGCCTTCATGGCGGTGGACTTGCCGGCGCCGTTGGGGCCGACGATGACCACGATCTCGTCGGCCTCCACGCGCAGATTGGTGCCCTTGAGGATATCGACACCGCCATAGCCGCCATAGAGACCCTTGGCTTCGAGCAGGCTGCTCATGAGGGCTCTCCTTGATCCGCTGCAGGCTTGTTGGCCGATTCGCCCATCCGGCCGCTGGCGCCGCCGCCCAGGTAGGCCTCGCGGACCTCCTCGTTCTGGCGTAGCACGTCCATCGAGCCGGAGGCGATCAACTCGCCGTTGGCCATCACGTGCACCGGCTCGCAGAGTGCCGAGATCAGGTCCATGTCGTGCTCGATGACGCAGAAGGTATAGCCGCGTTCGCGATTGAGGCGCAGGATCGCCTCGCGGATCTTGCCGAGCAGGGTGCGGTTGACGCCGGCGCCGGGTTCGTCGAGCAGCACCACCTTGGCGTCGGTCATCATCGTGCGGCCCAGATCGAGCAGCTTCTTCTGGCCGCCCGACAGGTTGCCGGCCAGCTCGTCGGCGACATGGGTGATCTCGAGAAACGTCGAGCACCTCGTCGACGCGGTCCAGCACCTCGCTGTCCTGCTGCTTGACCTTGCCCCAGCGCAGCCAGGTGTTGAACAGATTCTCGCCGCTCTGGCCGGGCGGCACCACCATCAGATTCTCGCGTACCGTCATGCGCGAGAATTCATGCGGGATCTGGAAGGTGCGCACCAGGCCGCGGTGAAAAAGCGTGTGCGGCGGCAGGCCGGTGATGTCCTGGCCGTCGAGCAGCACGCGGCCGCTGGAAGGGCGGGAAGAGTCCGGCGACGATATTGAACAGCGTACTCTTGCCGGCCCCGTTGGGGCCGATCAGCCCGGTGATACTGCCCTGCGTAACCTCGAAGGAAACGCCCCGTACCGCCTGCAGGCCGCCAAACGCCTTGGAGACGTTGTCGATTCGAATCACGGAGGAATTCCTCGTAAGCGTCTTGTTGTGGTTGTGCGCATGCGGCGGATGGGGCTGGGCTCAGCCCAGCTTGGCCGGCAACGCTTTTCACGGTGTGATGAGTGTGACGTGAGTCGTCGCCAGACCTTACAGCGCGGCGCCCATGAGCGACAAGCGCTGGTCATGCCGTTGATTAAACGCTGTATCGGCAGCCAATGGCATTGGCTTTAGGTTCAACACCAGTGTTTAGGTTCAACACCAGCGGCTGAGCTCATCGCCGCCCAGGTTGCCACCGGTAACCACCACGACGACATCGCCCGACTTGGCGCCCACTGGGGGCAGCGCAACCTGGCCTTCCAGCAGAGCGGCGACGCCGACCGCCGCGCCGGGCTCGGCGAGCAGCTTGGCGTCGAACAGTAGATGGCGCATGGCCGCGTCGATCGCCGACTCGCTGACGCTGACCAGCTCATCGACGTAACGGCGTGCCAGCGGGTAGGTATGCTCACCGACGATCGCCGCGCCGAGGCTCTTGGCCTGCGTTGCGACCGAGTCCAGCCGGCAGGGGCCGCCGTGGTCGAAGGCGGCCTGCATGCTGGCGGCACCGGCCGGTTCGACGCCGATCAGCCGAATGTCCGGGCGCAGTGCCTTGACGGCGATACCGATGCCGGCGATCAACCCGCCGCCGCCGATTGGACACAGCAGCGTGGCGGCGTGGGGGACCTGCTCGACGATCTCCAGGCCGACGCTGCCCTGGCCGGCAATGATGCGCGGATCGTCGTAGGGATGGACCAGGGTCAGGCCACGGCGCTCGACCAACTGGTGCATGTGCGCCCAGGCGTCGTTGATGTCGCCATGCAGGATCACCTCGGCGCCCAGCGCACGGCTACCCTCGACCTTGAACCGACTGGCGTCCTCGGGCATCACGATGGTCACCGGTACGCCGCGCTCGGCGGCGGCCCAGGCCAGCCCCAGGGCATGGTTGCCGGCAGAGACCGCGCCCAGCCCCGCCGCCAGTTCCGCATCGCTGGCGGTGGCCAGCCAGTTGAGGCTGCCGCGCGGCTTGAAGGAGCCGGTGGGCTGGAAAAGTTCGGCCTTGAGGCGCACCGGATGTCCCAGCTGTCGGGACAGCGTCGTGTCGGTGACGATCGGCGAGGGGGCAAGCTTGCGCTGGATGTGCTCGCGGGCTCGCTGGAGCGTGTCGAGCGTGAGCGGGTAGGTCATGGCGATTGCGGGCCTCGAGGGATCGCGAAGCGTATTTGTATTTGTAAGCGTAGCCGAGGCATTCGATTTCGATGTTATGTTGCAATGCAGCAATGGCTTTGCTATGTTGCATTGCAACGGAGGCCAAAGCTCTTTGAGCAAAGATCCTTTAAGAGGAGCCCTCCGAGTTTAGCCAACCATCACTCAGGAGGTGAATCATGGCGACTAGCAACAATTTCGACCAGGCGACCCAGCAGTTTGAATCGATGTTCTTCGGCCCGGCGCGTGCCTACGCGGCCATGGCTGTGGATTACAGCGAGAAAGTGCTCAACACCCAGCTCGACTTCGCCAAGGCGTGCACTGATACCTACATGGGTCAGGCGCGTTCGATGCTCAACGTGCGCGATGCCGAAGGCCTGCGCAACTACGTCCAGGAGCAGCAGAAGACCGCGAAGGATCTGGGCGAGCGTTTCAAGGACGATGCCCAGAAGGTCGTTGCCCTGAACCAGGACTTCGCTCAGAAGAGCCAGAAGCTGGTCGAGGACAACATGAAGACGGCCAGCAATACCGCTGCCAACCAACTGCCAGCAAAGCGAAGTAAGCGTTTGCTGAATGGCGCTCGACCCGCGGCGTTCGTGTCGTAAGTCGACCGAGACGGCCGCCGGTAACTCCGGCGGCCGTTTTTGCATGTCCGCTCGGTGCGCAGGGGCTGGCTGAGCAGACGCCGGGGTCATGCCAATCGTTCGGTGAAGGCGACGCTGCGCACCAGCGCGATGACTGGCATGCCCTCTGTGAGCCCCAGCTCGTCGAGCGACTTGCGCGTCAAGCGTGCGCGCAGCGGCTGCTCGCCGAGCCGCAGGCCCAGCTCGACGGCGCTGTTCTCACCGCTTCCGAGCCCGCCGGGCGTGGTATCGATGCGCTCGACGGTGGCTGCGAGCTGGTTGCGGAAACTGGTGTCCTCGACGGGCTTCAAGGCCAGGGCGACCTCGCGGATCGGCACACGCAGGCGCAACCGGGCACCCGGCGGCGCATCGACTCTGGGCACGACCAGCGTCTGGCCATCGGCGAGGCGCAGCGTGCTCAGCGCATAGCGATCCTCATGTCCGTCCAGGTGTGCCTCGAGCAGCGAGGCGGCATCGAAGCCACCCAGCAGTTCGGTCAACTCGAAGCGTAGCAACAGCTCCTCGAGGCGGCCCTGCGCGCGCACCCGGCCGTGCTCGAGCACGACCAGATGATCGGCGATCGCGGTGAGTTCCTCGGGAGCGTGACTGACGAACAGGATGGGGATGTCGATGCGCTTTGCCAACTGGCCAATGTAGCGGATCAATTCGCGCTTGCGTGGCGCATCGAGCCCGCTCAATGGCTCGTCCAGCAGCAGCATGCGCGGCTCGCTCAGCAGCGCCCGGCCGATCGCCACGCGGCGCGCCTCGCCGCCCGAGAGCGTGCCAGGCAGGCGCTCCAGCAGCGCCTCGATGCCCAGCAGCGCGACGATGGCATCGAAGTCGGGGCCTTGAGCGTCGTGTCTTTTCCGGTTCTTGCGCGGCATGCCGTAGGTCAGGTTGCCACGCACCCGGTAGTGCGGGAACAGCCGGGCTTCCTGAAAGACCACTCCCAGGCGTCGGCGGTGGGGGGCGATGAACACCTTGCGGCGCGTATCGACCAGCGCTTCGCCGGCCAGCCGGATGCTGCCGCTGTCAGGCCTGTCGAGGCCGGCGATCAGCCGCAGCAGACTGGTCTTGCCGCTGCCCGAGGCGCCGAACAGCGCGGTGACGCCGGTGGCCGGGAGTGTCAGCTCGGCCGCCAGTTCGAAGCCGCCGAGTCGTTTGCTCACGCTGAGCGCGAGCCCGTCCGAGTCTTCACGAAGGTCGCTCATCCGTCACGCTCGCTGATGCGGCGCCGGGCGCGCCGGGCCAGCCATTCCGAGGCCAGTAGCGCGAGCATGGCGATGACGATCGACAGCACGCACAGCCGCGCGGCGGCGGCTTCCTGGCCGGGCGTCTGGATCAAGCTGTACAACGCCAATGGCAGCGTACGCGTCTCGCCGGGGATGTTGGCGGCGAAGGTCATGGTGGCGCCGAATTCCGACAGCGCGCGGGCGAAGGCCAGCAGGGTGCCGGTAATCACCCCGGGCACCGCCAGCGGCAGGGTGATGGTCGCCAGTACCCGCCAGCGGTTGGCACCCAGCGTGCTGGCCGCGGCCTCGAGCTTGGGGTCGACGGCCTCGAGCGACAGGCGTACCGCGCGCACCAGCAACGGAAACGCCATGATTCCGCCGGCCACCGCCGCGCCCTGCCAGGTGAACGGCAGGCTGATTCCAAACAGCTGGTCCAGCCACTGGCCCAGCCAGCCCTGACGGCCGAGCGAGATCAGCAACAGGTAGCCGACCACCACCGGCGGCAGTACCAGCGGCAAATGCAGGAAGCCGTCGAGCAGCGCCTTGCCGCGAAAGTCGCGACGCGCCAGCAGCCAGGCCAGGGCGATACCCGGCAGCAACGTCCAGCCGACCGCGCTGCCGGCGACTTTGAGGCTGATGGCGATCGCCTCGCGTTCGACTTCCGAAAGCATGGGTATGGCGAGGCTCAATGCGCGTCCGGCGTGGCCGCGGTGAAACCGAAATCATGGAAGATCGCCAGCGCCTGTTCGCCGGCCAGCCATTCGCGGAAATCCCGGGCCGCGTCGCTGGGCGATTCGCCAACCAGCGCCAGCGGGTAGTTGATCGGGGTATGGCTGTCGGCGGGAAAGGTGGCGAGCTCGCTAACTTGATTGCTGGCCCGCGCATCGGTCTTGTAGACGATACCCAGCGGCGCCTCGCCGCGTTCGACCAGCGCCAGCGCGGCGCGCACGTTGTCGGCGCGCGCCAGGCGCGGTTCCAGGGCTTGCCATTCCCCCAGTGCCTGCAGGGCCTGTTTGGCGTAGATGCCCGCCGGCACGTGAGCCGGGTCGCCCACCGCGAGGCGCCGTCCGTCGCCCAGCCGCTCAGCCAATGCGCCGGGCTTGTCGAGCGCGACGGATGAGACGTCGTCGTCCGTTCTCGGTGCGATCAGTACCAGCTGGTTGTGCAGCAGGTCGCTGCGTTCGGTCAGCGTGATGCCCTGCTCGCCGAGCCAGCTCATCCAGCGTTCGTTGGCGGAAAAGTACAACTCGGCGGGCGCGCCGTGGGCGATCTGGCGTGCGGCCGTCGACGAGGCGGCGTAGACCGGCACGATCTTCACCGCGTGGTCATCCTCGTAGCGCGCGATGGCCGCGTCCAGCGCATCACCGAGCGACGCCGCGGCGTAGATGTGTACGCTCGGTTCGGCCCGCGCTGACGGCGCCTGAGCGAGTACCGCCAGAGACAACGCAACGAGCAGCCACGAGCCGGCTAGTCGCAGCGAGTGTCGATAAATACAGCCTTCAGCAGCGGTGCTCTGTCGAATGCGGATCATGGTCCAATTCAACCTGACGATAGAAAAAGCCTATGTTGTATCACGTGACTCAAGCAATGTCGTCGCCGGACCGACGTTTCCATGGCCAGTTCAGGAATTTACCCAACCGCAGGTTGATGACCGCCAGCCCGGCCACCACCAGCGCGCCGCCGACCAGCTTATTGACGCCCAGCGGGTCGTCCAGCAGCCAGGCGCCGAGGATCACCGCGAATACCGGCATCAGCAGCGACAGCGGCACGACACGGCTGACCGGATGCTTCTGCAGCAGCCGATACCACAGGCCGTAGGCGACGATCGACGACATCACGGCGGTGTAGAAGACCGCGCCCCAGCCGCTCGGCCCGGCCGCACCCAGCGCCGCCAGCTGGTCGCTCTCGAACAGCCAGCTCTGCAGCGCCACCTGAGGGATCGCGAACAATGCGATCCAGCCGGCCAGGGTCAGTGGCGCAATGTGCGGCGCCGCCTTGATCAATAGATTGGAGATCGCCCAGAACAGCGCGCTGGCCAGCAGGATGCCGGTGGGCAGGGCGGCGGGCAGCGACGGCCCGCCGGCGAGCACCACCACACCACCGAACGACAGCACCAGGCCGATCGAGCGGCGCGCATCAAGGCGCTCCTTGAGGAAGGCCGCGGCCAGCAGCGTGGCAAAGGGCGTACCCATCTGCACCAGCAGCGCGCCGGTGCCGGCCTCGGCCTGGCCCAGGCCGAGGAACAGCAGCGGAAAGTGTAACCCGCCGAAGGTCACCGAGAGCAGCAGCAGCCAGGGCAGCTGCCGACGGGTGATGCGGGTGAAGGGCACGATCAGCACGGCGACCAGCATGAAGCGCAGGGTCATCAACAGCAGCGGCGGCATGTCGGCGACGCCGAGCTTGATGACGATGATGTTGAGCGCCCAGATGGCGATGACGGTGAGTCCGAGTGCTAGATCGCGTAGTGGCACGAAGCGTCCCTGAATGTGCGTGGCGGGCCTGACGTAAGGGCGAGCCGCAAGTATAAAGAAGGGGCGAGGTCGCGGCGAGACGAGTCATCGGCGACCAGACAACCAAACAGTGAACCGGGGAAGGCGGCAATGGGCTATCAGGGGCGAATGAGATGCGCCGCAGGGTCGGGTCTCGCGGCCGGGAACGGGGGCCGCTCGGGCGTGGTGCGGGCCTTGGCATCGCTCGTGGTGCTGGCGGGCCTGGCGACGGCGGCCTTCGCCGCGGGCGGCGGGGCAAAGCTGGAGCGCTCGCGGCTGGTCATCGACAGCGGCGAGCATCGCCATGTGCTCGAGGTCGAGATCGCCCGCAAGCCGCACGAGCGCTCACGCGGCCTGATGGGGCGCGAGACGCTGCCGACCGAGGCCGGCATGCTGTTCGTCTACCCCCGCGAGCAGTCGCCCCAGGGCGCGTTCTGGATGCGCGATACGTTGATTCCACTGGCGATCGCCTTTCTCGGTGGCGATGGCGAGATCCGCGCCATCCGGCACATGCCGCCATGTCCCGGCGAGCGGGCCAACGATTGCCCCTCGTATCCGGCAGGAGTGGCCTTTCGCGCGGCGCTCGAGGTCAACGACGGCTATTTCGCCGCGCGGGACATCGAGGTCGGCGACCGGGTCGACCTGCCGCCCTGGCCGTGAGCCGGGCCAAAGGCAGCGATCATTGCAAACGCTCGATACCGAGGGTTTCTTTCGAGCGGCTGCGCTTTACAATGACTGACGAATCGACTGTCGGCCCGGCGCCTACCCGTGCCGGGTCCTGCTGGCGACCGGCCACAAGCCGGGCGCGACGGGTCCCCACCTCATTGGACCTGCATGCTTCAGGAAGCCGCCCAGCTTCCCAGGATAGCCAAAAAATTAGCCACGCCGGGTTCGCCGGCTGGCGCATGCAAGGATTCGGATCATGATGACACGCCGCTTCACCGGTCTTTCTGCCGCCCTCGCAGGAGCCGCTTTGCTGTGCACCGCGTTGACCGCCCAGGCCCGCGAATACTCGGTCTCGACGGTACTTTCGGATGCCTTTCCCTGGGGGCAGGCTGCCGAGAAATGGGCCGACCTGGTCGATGAGCGTTCCGAGGGGCGCATCACCCTGCGCGTCTACCCCAACTCGCAACTGGTCAATGGCGACCAGACCCGTGAGTTCTCGGCGATGCGCCAGGGGCTGATCGACATGGCGGTGGGCTCGACCATCAACTGGTCGCCGCAGGTGCCCCAGCTCAACCTGTTCTCGCTACCGTTTCTGATGCCGGACTACGCCGCGGTCGATGCGATCACCGGCGGCGAGGCCGGCGACAAGATCTTCGAGGCGATCGAGTCGCGCGGCGTCAAGCCGTTGGCCTGGGGCGAGAACGGTTTTCGCGAACTCTCCAACTCCAAGCTGGCGATCGATTCGCCCGACGATCTCGATGGGCTCAAGATCCGCGTGGTCGGCTCGCCGCTGTTCCAGGACACCTTCACCGCACTCGGCGCCAACCCCACCCAGATGAGCTGGGCCGATGCCAAGCCGGCGCTGACCACCGGCGCCGTCGACGGCCAGGAAAACCCGCTGTCGGTGTTCGACGTGGCGCGCATCGATCAGGTTGGCCAGCAGTACCTGACGCTGTGGCACTACATGAACGACCCGCTGATCTTCGCTGTCAGCCAGCGCGTCTGGCAGCAACTGCCGGAAGCGGATCGCGAACTGCTGAGTCAGGCCGCCAAGGATGCCGGCGCGTGGGAGATCGAGCTATCGCGTGGCCAGAAGGACCAGCGCCTGGCCGACATCAAGTCGCGCGGGGTCGAGGTGATCGAGCTCAGTGATGCGCAGCGCCAGGCATTCGTCGATGCGACCCAGAGCGTGTATGACGAATGGACCCCGCAGATCGGCGAAGAGATCGTCGCCGCGGCCCGTGAGGCAGTCGCCAACCGTTGATTCCGGTGTTTGTCGTCTTGCCGGTCAGCCGCCTTGGGCCTGGCCGGCTTTGTCGTGAGGTCTTTGATGAAACCGCAACCAGATGCGCGGCTCGAGCGCCTGCTGGCCAGTCTCGGGCTGATGATCATTGCCCTGATCAGCCTGGCCAACGTGGTGGTGCGCTACGTGACCGACGCTTCGTTCGCCTTCACCGAGGAACTCTCCGTATTTCTGCTGGTGGTGGTGACCTTCGCTGGCGCGGCGGTGGCCGTGCGGCGCAACGGGCATATTCGCATCACGCTGGTCGAGCGCGCACTGCCGCCAGGGCCACGGCGCGTGCTGATTCTGTTTCAGGGCCTGGCGGGGCTGATCGTGCTGGGTCTGATCGTGGGGTACGGGGCGCAACTGGCCTGGCAGGAATACCACTGGCAGTCGCTGTCGCCGGGACTCGGCGTGCCGCAATGGTGGTACCTGGTCTGGCTGCCGTTGTTGGTGCTGGGAATGTTGGTGCGACTCGTTCAGCAGACCCGCGATCGGCTGCGTGGAGGGCTCGACGATGAGTCCTGATCTATGGATGATCGCCAGCTTCCTGCTGCTGTTGCTGGCCGGCGTGCCAGTGGCGTTCTCGCTGGGCCTGGCCGGCGCTGTGGGCATCGTCACCGGCCTTTCGCCGGACATGCTGGCGACGCTGGGCACCAATACCTACAACAGCATTGCCAAGTACCCACTGATCGCGATTCCGCTGTTCATTCTCACCGGTCTGGTCTTCGAGCGCGCCGGGGTCGCCGCGCGGCTGGTGCGCTTTGCTCAGGCGCTGATAGGTCCACGCCATGGCGGTCTGGCGTTGGTCGCAGTGCTGGTATGTTTGATCATGGGCGGCATGAGCGGTTCGGGGCCGGCGGATGCGGCGGCGGTGGCGATGGTGATGCTGCCGAGCATGACCCGCGCCGGTTACCCGAAACCGTTTTCGGCGACACTGATCGCCGCCTCGGCGTCGACGGCGATCCTGATCCCGCCCTCGGTGGCTTTGATTCTGTATTCGATCGTGGTGCCCGGGGTCGACCTGCGCGCGCTGTTCGCCGCCGGGCTGTTTCCCGGCGTGCTCGCCGGCCTGGCGTTGCTGGTACCGGCATTCTGGCTGTCGCGCCGCTATGGCTGGGAGACCCCCGGCGAGGTCGAGCGCCCGCCGCTGGGCGAGAGCTTTCGCCAGGCGATTCCCGCGCTGTTCGCCCCGGTATTGATCCTCGGCGGCCTGCGCAGCGGACTGTTCACGCCCACCGAGGCCGCCGTGGTGGCGGTCGCCTATGGCGTGGTGGTCGGCCTTTTTCTTACCCGAGAACTCGACTGGCGTGAGCTGTGGCGCTTGTTCGGCGAGGCGGCGACGATCTCCGGGGTGGTGATGTTGATCATCGCCCTGGCCGGCATCTTCGCCTGGGCGGGCACCATGCTGGGGACCTTCCGGCACCTCGCCGAATGGCTGATCGCGCTATCCGACAACGGTGCGGTGCTGTTGCTGCTGATCATGATCGCGGTGCTGCTCGCCGGCATGCTGCTCGATGCGATCTCGATCTACCTGATCCTGATGCCGATCCTGATTCCGGTGATGCAGCATTTCGAGCTGGAATCCGGTGTGGTTCGGCATCCTGCTGGCGATGAACATCGCCATTGGCCAGTACACGCCGCCGGTGGCGGTCAACCTGATGGTCACCACCGAGGTGGCCGGCATTCGCCTCGAGCAGACCCTGGGCTGGGCGCTGGTGTTCGTTGTCGCGATGAGCGCAGCGCTGCTGCTGGTGGCGCTGTTTCCGCCCATCGCGCTATGGCTGCCCGGTGTGCTGGGCTACAACCTCTGATTGGCGGCCTCCGCGCTCGCAGTGTGGGAGAGAGTTCGGTGCGGGGAGCAGCTCGGTGCGGGGGCAGTGGGGGAGAGTCCGGTGCGGTACGCCAGAGGCCGCGGGAAAGTCGGTAAGCCAGGGCGCCGGTATGGCCGGGATGCGGCATGACCGGGATGACGGATCAGCAGCGGCGTCCTGTTGTCTGATGCCAGGCCCATCCGAACATCCCGCGTCGTGTCACGGCGCCTTTAAGCAATAAGGAGATTGCATGGTTCAGGTTAAATGCTATGGCCACAAGACGGCCTTGCAAGATAACCGTGAAGCGTTGTCGACAGCGGTCCAGGCGGCCCTGGGGACGGCCTTCGGTGTGTCGGAGCGGGACTGCTTCCAGCGCTTCATCGGGCTGGATGAGGGGGATTTCATCCACCCCGACGCGCGTAGCGAACAGTACACGATCATCGAGATCGTCTGCTGCGAAGGACACACCAGCGAGGCCAAGAGGGCGCTGATCCGGTTGCTTTACGACGAAATCGTTTCGCGTGCGGGTATCGAGGCAGCGGATATCGAAATTATGCTGTTCGAGATGCCGGCATCGCAGTGGGGCGTTGACGGCCGGGTCGCCGAGGAGTGATTCCGTGCTCGCGTGTGCATGCGCTATATGAGTCGCATGAGGATTTCCGCGGAAAGATCGCTGAAAATATGGCATTTCAACGGCTTAGTCTTTAAAAAGTCTGTCGAGGGCTGATGGCTTTGGGTAAGATTGCCGCGTTGCAGTCGCCGTACCGTATCGTCGCGTGTCGTGTCGTCGTCAGGATGGCCGGTGATCGCTTTTGCAGCCCTGTGTGTCAGTGCGTATCTTGACAGGGTGATGGTTATTTACAGCCGAGCGCTTGGCGATCGCCGGTGCGCTTGGCGAATGCGCAGGAACGGTCCACCCGCCGGCATCGCGTACGAGACGAGTTGGGCAGGACCGAAACGTGACAACAACCCAAATGAGGTGTCTTGCATGAAACGTCAGTTACTTTCCGCCGTTATGGCTTCCAGCGCCATTCTTGGTGCGGCCACACTCGCTACCCCGGCTCAGGCGCAGCAGAACTTCATCACCATCGGTACCGGTGGCCAGACCGGCGTCTACTACGTCGTCGGCCAGTCGGTATGTCGCATGGTCAACCGGGTCGAAGACGCCAACATCAAGTGCAACGCGCCTTCGACCGGCGGCTCCGTGGCCAACATCAACGGCATCAAGTCCGGCGAGCTGGACATGGGCGTCGCCCAGTCGGACGTCGCCTATCGCGCCTACAATGGCGAAGGCACCTTCGATGAGCCGTTCAAGGAGCTGCGCTCGGTCTTCTCGATGCACGGCGAGCCGCTGACCGTGCTGGCGCGTGCCGATGCCAACATCGACGAGCTGGACGATCTCAAGGGCAAGCGTGTCAATATCGGCAACCCGGGCTCCGGCCAGCGCGCCACCATGGAAGTGCTGATGGACGCCAAGGGCTGGGACACCAGCGTCTACTCGCTGGCTTCCGAGCTGACCGCCGCCGAGCAGGCGTCCGCACTGGCCGATAACAACATCGATGCCATGGTCTACGTGGTCGGCCACCCCAACGGTTCCATTCAGGAAGCGACCACCACTGTCGATGCCAAGCTGGTACCGCTCGAGGGCGAGGCAGTCGATTCGCTGGTCAAGAAATACCCGTACTATTCAACGGTCACGATTCCCGGTGGCCTGTACAAGGGTAACCCCGACGACGTCAACACCTTCGGCGTGATGGCGACCGTGGTGACCGACGCCGACACCGACGCCGAGACCGTCTATCAGACCGTCAAGGCAGTCTTCGAAAACTTCGATCGTTTCAAGAAGCTGCATCCGGCGTTCTCCAACCTCAAGCCCGAAGAGATGATCAGCAATGGCCTGACCGCGCCGCTGCATGAAGGCGCAGCGCGCTACTACAAGGAGCAGGGCTGGATCGACTGATACATCGAAGTACCTGTCGATGAGGTAATGCGCGGCCATCCGAGAGGGTGGTCGCGCATCGTTGATTCTTGCGGGCCGCTGTATTCAAGCGGCGGCCTACACTGGTAGTCAGAGTCAGCCAGGCCGGGCGCGCCGATGGCTGGCCAACCGCGAATAACAGGGCACTGATCATGGCTGAAAAAGACAAGCCCGCGGCCGGCTCGAACGAGCTGGGCGACCTGGTAGCCTCCAGCGACACCGGGTCACGCAAACTGGGGGGCGTCCCCAATCGAATCCTGCTGGGCACGGCGGCGGCCTGGTCGCTGTTTCAGCTGTGGATCGCCTCGCCGTTGCCGTTCATGGTCGGTTTCGGCGTGTTCAGTGCCACCGAGACGCGCTCGATTCACCTGGCCTTCGCCATGTTCCTCGCCTATCTGGCCTACCCGGCGTTCAAGCGCTCGCCGCGCGACCGGGTGCCGGTGATCGATTGGGTGTTGGCGCTGGTCGCGCGCTTGTGCCGCGGCTTACCTGTTCGTGTTCTATGAGCAACTGGCCCAGCGCCCGGGGGCGCCGATGCGTCAGGACCTGGTCGTCGCCGTGGTGGGGCTGGTCCTGCTGCTCGAAGCGACGCGCCGCGCGCTGGGGCCGCCACTGATGATCGTGGCCATGGTGTTCCTCGTCTACACGCTTCGGCCGGCCCCTACATGCCGGGCATGATGGCGCATCAAGGGGCGTCAGCCTCGAGGGGCTGGCCGATCACCAGTGGATTACCACCGAGGGCGTATTCGGCATCGCGCTGGGGGTGTCGACCAGCTTCGTCTTCCTGTTCGTGCTGTTCGGCTCGCTGCTCGACAAGGCCGGCGCCGGCAATTATTTCATCAAGGTCGCCTTTGCGCTGCTCGGTCATTATGCGCGGCGGGCCCGCCAAGGCGGCGGTGGTTGCCTCGGCGGCATGACCGGCTGATCTCCGGCTCGTCGATCGCCAACGTGGTGACCACCGGGACCTTTACCGATCCCGATGATGAAGCGCGTGGGCTTCTCGGCCGAAAAGGCCGGTGCGGTCGAGGTGGCCTCGTCGGTCAATGGCCAGATCATGCCGCCGGTGATGGGCGCCGCCGCCTTCCTGATGGTCGAGTACGTGGGCATTCCCTACGTCGAGGTCATCAAGCACGCCTTTCTGCCGGCGTTGATCTCCTACATCGCGCTGCTCTACATCGTCCATCTCGAAGCGCTCAAGGCCGGCATGCAGGGCCTGCAGCAGCAGCAACCCGGCCAAGCCGCTGGCTCAGCAAGGTGTATCGCTGGTTCTTGACCGGCGTTGCTATTGCTGATGGCCCTGTCGTTCGCGGTCTATTACGGCCTGGGCTGGCTCAAGCCGGTGCTGGGCGAGGCCGCCCTGGGTGGTCATCGGTGGCTGCTGGCCGGCGTCTACGTGGCGCTGCTGAAAGTCGGCGCGCAATACCCGGAGCTCGAGGACGACGACCCCAACGCGGAGGTGATCGAACTGCCGCGAGACCCGGCCGACGCTAATGGTCGGGCCTGCATTACCTGCTGCCGGTGGTGGTGCTGATCTGGTGTTTGATGGTCGAGCGGCTGTCGCCGGGCCTGTCGGCCTTCTGGGCGACGGTGTTCATGATGGTCATCATGCTGACCCAGCGTCCGTTGATCGCGATGCTTCCGCGGGCGCAGCGACATGGCGACGGCGTTCGCGCCGGCTTCCAGGACTGTCGGAGCGGGCCTGGTGAGCGGCGCGCGCAACATGATCGGCATCGGCATCGCCACCGCGGCGGCCGGGATCATCGTCGGTGCCGTGTCGCTGACCGGCGTCGGCCTGGTGATGGCCGAGCTGGTCGAGACGCTGTCGATGGGCAACCTGATGCTGATGCTGATGCTCCGCGGCTGCATCAGCCTGATTCTCGGCATGGGGCTGCCGACGACCGCCAACTACATCGTGGTTTCGGCGCTGCTGGCGCCGGTGATCGTCTCGCTGGGCGCGCAGAACGGGCTGCTGGTGCCGCTGATCGCGGTGCACCTGTTCGTCTTCTATTTCGGCATGATGGCCGACGTCACGCCGCCGGTGGGGCTGGCGTCGTTCGCGGCCGCGGCGGTGTCGCGTGGCGATCCGATAAGACCGGTGTCCAGGCGTTCTACTACAGCCTGCGCACCGCGGCGCTGCCGTTTCTGTTCATCTTCAATACCGATCTGCTGCTGATCGGCGTCGATCTTATGGCACGGCTGTTGATCGATCTTCGTCATCGCCACGGTGGCGATGCTGATCTTTGCCGCCGCTACCCAGGGCTTCATCCTGGTGCGCAGTCGCTGGTACGAGAGCCTGCTGCTGCTGCTGGTGGCCTTCACGCTGTTCCGCCCCGGCTTCTGGATGGATCAGCTTCATGATCCGTACCGGGATGTGCCGCCCGCCCAGTTCGAACAGGCGCTGGGCAGTATCGACCGGAACGAGAACCTGCGCGTCGAGGTCGCCGGGCTGGACGCTTACGGCAACCAGACCAGCTTCTTCGTGCTGGTTCCCGCCCCCGAGGGCGAAACCGGTGCCGAGCGCATGGACAACCTGGGGCTGGCGCTGATGCAGGAGGACGGCAAGACCCTGGTCGACATGACCACCTTCGGCAGCCAGGCCGAGGAGCTGGGCTTCGAGTTCGACCAGCAGATCGTCACGGTCAAGGCGCCGGTCGAGCGCTGGGCCAAGGAGTGGATGTGGTTGCCGGGGCTGGCGGTCTTCGTCCTGGTGGTGTTATTGCAGCGGCGTCGGCGGGGTAAGCCGTCGGCGAATGCCGCATCGGCTGCCTAGTCGCCCAAAGAGGATCGCCGTATGTACCAGAAAATCGTTTTACCCGTCGACATGAACGAACCGGCTTCATGGGAGCGCGCCTTGCCCACGGCGCTGGCGCTGTGCCGCACCTTCGGGGCCACGCTGCATGTCGTGACCGTGCTGCCCGATTACCACATGCCGCTGGTCGGCAGCTTCTTTCCTGCCGATTTCAGTGACAAGGCGCGCCAGGCGCTCTCCGAGGCCCAGCATCGCTTCGTTGCCGAGCACATACCCGATGACGTGCAGGCCCAGTGCATTATCGCCGATGGCTCGCCCTACGAGGGCATCATCAAGTCGGCGCGCTCGGTCGGTGGCGATTTGATCGTCATGGCCTCGCACAACAAGCGCAAGCTGGCCGACTGGGTGCTGGGCCCGAACGCCGAGCACGTCGTCCACCACGCCGGGATTTCCGTGATGGTCGTGCGCTAGTGTCGGATGGGCGCTGCCAGTTGACGGTTGGATTCAGAGCGTCGCGGCAGGGGACGTTATGAGTAACGGCGTCAGCGCGCCTCGACGGCCATGGTGGCTGCCGCTTGGCGGGCTGATGCTGCTTGGCCTGTTCACGGCCTTGATCGTGATGCGTCTGCCGAATCTGCCGAGCCTGTGGGCCTGGCTGGATTCACTCAATGCGGTACAGGCAGGGATGCTCGCCAGCCTCGCGGCGGGGCTGTTCACGCCGCTGGGAGCGCTACCGATCGTGCTCCTGCAGCGTGTCAGTCAACGTCTGGAGGACTCGCTGATGGGCTTCGGCGCTGGCGTGATGCTGGCCGCCAGCGCCTTCTCGCTGGCCTTGCCGGCCATCGACGAGGCCGAGCGACTGACTGGCGCAACGTTACCGGCCATGCTTCTCGTCGCGGTGGGTATCGCCGCCGGCGGGGGAATGATCATGGCCATCGAGCAGTGGATCCCCCACGAGCACTTCGTGCTGGGCAAGCAAAGCGGTGCCGATGCCACCAAGCTGCAGCGGGTCTGGCTGTTCGTCTTCGCCATCACCATCCACAACTTTCCCGAAGGACTGGCGGTCGGCGTCGGCTTCGGCAGCGGTGATATCAGTGCCGGCGTGCCGCTGATGTTGGGCATCGGCATCCAGAATCTGCCCGAGGGACTGATTGTCGCGCTGGGGTTGCTGGCGGCCGGCTACGGGCGCAAGACGGCTTTCGGCCTGGCGTTCCTCAGTGGCCTGGTGGAGCCACTCGGCGGCGCGCTGGGAGCGGTCGCCGTGGCGTTCGCCCAGACCCTGCTGCCCTGGGGGCTGGCATTTGCCGCCGGCGCGATGCTGTTCGTGATCAGTCACGAGATCATCCCCGAGTCGCACCGTCAGGGCCACGAGCACTACGCCACGACCGGTGTGCTCGCCGGGTTTACGGTCATGTTGATGCTCGATTCGACGCTTTGACGGCCCGGCGGCCGCGTATAGTGGGTACTCTTTGCAATGGAATACCGCGACATGCGCTCGAGTAGCGACCGCCCCCGGCTTGCGGGGCTCTACCGTTATCCCGTCAAGTCCACCGCCGGTCAGGCGCTCGAGCGTGCCCGCGTCACTGAAGAGGGGCTGTTCGGCGACCGGCGCTACATGCTCGCCAAGCCCGATGGCACGTTCATCACTGCGCGCAGCCATCCCCAACTGCAGCGGGTCGTGGCGCTGCCGGTCGAGGGTGGCCTGGCGCTCAGCGCACCGGAGCTGGCAGCGATCGAAGCGCGTGAGGCGAATTTCTCGGCGAGGCCCTTCGCGACCGGGGTGTGGGGCGACGCGTTTGCCGCGCTGACCACCACCGAGCAGCTCGATGACTGGTTCAGCGCCGCGCTCGGCGAGTCTGCCCGCTTGTTATGGTTGGGACCACGTTCGCCGCGTTATCGTGAGCGGACTAGCGCGACGGGTGAGCTTCGCCGACGGTTATCCGCTGATGCTGGTCGCGCAGGCATCGCTGGACGAACTGAATACACGCATGACCACTGCCCAGCGCATGGCCCAGTTTCGACCCAATCTGGTCATCGAGGGCACCGAGCCCTATGCCGAGGATGGCTGGAAGCGGATACGTATCGGCGACGCTGGAATTTGCCGTCGACACGCCTTGCTCGCGTTGCAAGATGATCACCGTCGACCCGGCGAGCGGTGAATTCATGCCGACATGGCGAGCCGCTGCGCACCCTGGCCGGCTACCGGCGCGGAGCGCAGGGCAAGGTCTATTTCGGCCAGAATCTGATCGCGCTGGGCGAGGGCGAGCTGACACTCGACGCTCCGCTGGAAGTGCTCGAGACCCGACCAGCAATACTCTGACGGCTTCACCACCCACCGGGCAAGCAAACAGGACGTGGCATGCCCTCATAGTTAAAGCACACGCTTCGATGAGAGGTTTGGCCATGCGCCACTTGCTGTCCCTGACGTTGTTGAACCTGCTGTTATTAATGCCGATGATGCTCTGGGCGGACACTCAGCTACCCCGTCCCGAAGGGCGGGTGATCGTCAGCGTGACCGGCAAGCTGAGCCATACCAATGCCGGTGACGCCGCACATTTCGACGCCGCGATGCTCGAAGCGCTGGGGATGCGTAGCGTGGCGACGCATACCCCCTGGACCGAAGGCGTCGCGCAGTTTTCCGGGCCGTTGGGGCGCGACCTGCTTGACGCGGTCGGGGCGCGTGGCGACACGTTGGTCATCAAGGCGCTCAACGACTACATCGCCGAGATCCCGGTCAGCGATTTCATCAATAACGATGTCATCCTGGCCTTGAAGCGCGACGGCGAACGCCTGACGGTGCGCGACTTCGGGCCGATCTTCATACTCTATCCGTTCGATGAGCATCCCGAGCTGCAGACCGAGAAGATCCGCTTTCGCAGCGTCTGGCAGGTCGCCAGCATCGAGATACGATAACCGTCATGCATCCGGCGAGGCGGGGGCACTAGCGTGCGCTATCCATTACGACTCAAGTGGGCCACGGCGGCGGCCGTATTCTTTTTCATCGCCGCGCTGGTGGTCGTCAGCCTGATCTTCTGGCGTCAGGGCAGCCTGGTGCCGACGATCGGCAGCGACGCCGGCTGGGTCGCCTACAAGCTCGACCGCGAAGCCATCGAGCTGCGCAGCCAATTGTTGGGTGGCGCGCACGACACGCCCCAGGCGCTCGGCGAACTGCAGCTGAGTTTCGACTTGCTGTACAGCCGTACCCGTCTGCTGCGTGACGGTCAGATCGCCGAATTGATGCGCTCGATTCCCACGGTGCAGGGGCTGATCGCGCCGATTCTCGATCAGATCGAGGCGCTCGACGAAGACATTCAGAGCCTGGATAGCCTCGATGCCGCCTCCGCTGAACGCTTGCAGGCACGCTTCCAGACGCTCGGCACCCGCACCCAGCGGCTGGTGATGGCGATCAACGAGCACTTCGCCCAGACCAAGACCGCGGCGCGCGAGACCATGTTTCAGTTGTATACGACGCTACTCGCGCTGATCGTGTTAATGAGCCTGGCGACCGTCATCGTTGTTCGCTTTCTGTTTCAGGAGGCGCGTGCCAACGACGCCTCACGGCGCACCCTGGAAGTGCTCAGCCGCGAGCTCGAGATCACCGCGCATCGCGCCGAATCGGCGAGCCGCGCCAAATCGGACTTCCTGGCGGTGGTCAGCCACGAGATACGCACGCCGCTGAACGGCGTGATCGGCATGAGCGCACTGCTGATGGAGCGCCAGCGCGACGCCCAGTCCCGGCACTATGCGCTGACCATCCACGAAAGCGCCGAGCTTCTGCTCAGCCTGATCAACGACATTCTCGATTTTTCCAAGATCGAAGCCGGACGGCTCGATCTCGAGGCCGAGGCCTTCGATCTCGAGCGCTGTATCGACAGCATCGTTCAACTGCTTGCTCCACGCCTGGAGGGCCTGCCGGTGAATCTCGAGTGGCGCATCGATCCGGGGGTGCCCGCTCAGCTGATTGGCGATCCCGGGCGGTTGCGCCAGATCCTGCTAAACCTGCTGTCCAACGCCCTCAAGTTCACTATGCGCGGCGAGGTCGTGCTGTCGGTCGCGCCGGGCGAGGCGGGGCAGGTGCGCTTCACGGTCAGCGACACAGGCTGCGGAATTCCCGAGTCACGACAGCCGACGCTGTTCGAGCCATTCCGCCAGGGCGACGTCTCCACGGCGCGGCACTTTGGGGGCACCGGGCTGGGACTGGCGATCTGCAAACGCCTGGTCGATGCTATGGGCGGCGCCATCGGTTTCGTCAGCCAGCTGGATCAGGGCAGTCGTTTCTGGTTCGAGGTGCCGTTGGCGTGTGCTGAAGCGCCGGCCGTGCCGGAACCTTCGCGACTTCCCTTCCCGGTGCTCGGCGAGACGCTATTCAAGGGCCAGGTGCTGGTTGCCGAGGACAATGCCGTCAATCGGCGGGTGGCGATCGCGCTGCTCGAACGCTTCGGTCTCGAGGTCGAGGTTGCCGAAAATGGTCGGCTGGCCGTAGACCGGGCGCTGGCCGGCGACTACGACCTGATCTTCATGGACATGCAGATGCCCGAGCTCGACGGTTTCGAGGCCACTCGCGCGATTCGCGCGGCGGGGGGCGCCCTGGCCGAGGTGCCGATCGTGGCGATGACTGCCGGGGCGCTCGATGGTGCACGTGAACGCGCCATCGCGGCCGGCATGGACGATTACCTGACCAAGCCGATCCTGCCCGGCCAGCTCGAGCGAATGCTGAGTCGCTTCCTGTCGGTGGGGTCAGAGGTGCCGGCGCGAGCCGTTACCGCTCGCTTGCCCGGCGGCTCAGACGAGGCGCTGATCGACTCCGGGGTGCTTGGTGAACTCGAAGACACCCTGGGCGCGCCGATGATCGACGAGCTGGTGGCGCTCTATCGGCAACAGCTGCCCGAACGGCTGGCCGGGCTCGGGGCGGCGGTGAGCGGCGACGGTGTGGCGCTGGCCGAACAGGCGCACCGCCTCAAGGGCGAGTCGAGCGGGCTGGGACTCAATCGGGTGGCGGCATTGGCGGCGGCGCTCGAACGCGACGCCACGCGCCTCGACAGCCTCGAGCGTCGTCAGCGGCTAACCGCGCTCGAGGCGGAGCTGGACGCCACGCTCGAGGCGCTGGGGCGACTGGCCTCGACGAGCTGATGAATCAGCGAAAACGCGTATCGCGGCCATCGCTGCCCAACTGGCTCATCTCGCTGGGCCGGCCCTCGCTGTCGAAGCGCACGTAACCGATTCCCGCGCCGTTCCAGAGCCGCTCGCCGGCCTTGGCGCGATCGGGCACCAGTGGCTGGACACGCATGCGCCGTCGCTTGGTGAACCAGTTGAGCGGCGACCAGGGCGCGTACAGCCAGCGGTTGAGGCGATCGAACCAGTCGAGCAGGGTATCGGGGAAGGTGTTCTTGATCCCGCTGCTGGTGATCTGCCAGATATCCGGGCCCTGCTGGCGGGCGCGGATGCGCACCCGATAGACGAACGAATAGTGCACGTCGCCGGAAAGGATCGTGTAGTGCCGCGGAGTGCGGGTGTGTCGAAAGATATTGAGTATTACGCTCGCCGCGCCGCGATGGGCCATCCAGTTCTCGGCGTCCACCAGCAGCGGCTTGCCAAACAGCGTGAACAGCCGCTGAATCCCCTCGATCAGCTTGACGCCGAATAACGGTGCCGGCGACACCACGATCACCGCGGATTCGTCGAGCAGGTCCTGCTGGAAATCGGTTAACGCCTCCCAGTCCATCAGCCCCGACGGCCGGTTGCGCGCGCGCTCGCTGCGCCAGCGTCGAGTGCGCGTATCGAGCACCACCAGCTTGGGCTGGGTGGCCAGCGTGTAGCCCCAGTCGCCGAAGTGTAGCAACTCGCCGATCAGTGCATCCTGGCGTGCCGCCGGCAGGCGCTCGCCGTCGGCCCCCTCGAGCAGCCCGGCAAGCGAGGCTAGCGGCGTCGCCAGGCGATCCGGATCGTTGCCCCAGCCCTGGCAGAGCAGGTAGGCGAGCAGTGCATTGCCGATGATGCGACGCGAGAAGGGATTGCCGTAGGCGGTCTCCTCCCACGCGGCGGTCAGGTTCCAGTCGTCGGTGACGTCATGATCGTCGAAGATCATCAGTGTCGGTAACTGGGCCATGACCCGGGCGGCTGCCGGCAACTCCTCGGCGAACGCCTCGATGATCGTCGGCTTCGTCGGCATAGCGCGCGGCGTCCTCGTCGCTCAGCGCCGGCGCAGTGGGCGCGATCAGCCGCCACGGAACTGGCGAGTACACCAGCAGGTACATGGCCAGGACTTCGGCGAAGGTGATCAGGTGGTTGGCGGCGCTGGCGGTGGTGAAGATGGGTTTTCTGACGCCGCCGAAGAAGCGCTCGCGCAGCGCCTCGTTGGCTTCGAACTCGGGCAGCAACCGCTCGCGGTGATAATAGGTGTCGGTGGCGGCATACAATTCATCGCTGCCGGCCACCACCGCGCCTTCGAGACTCTCGCCCACCAGCCCCAGCCGGGCGATCAGCGCATGGATCGCCACCAGCATCGGCCCGGCGACATCGTCGGCGTAGATCTGATCGCCGCTCAGCATGAGCAACGCGGGACGCGCCTCGGCGCGGTCCTGGTGGGGCGCCAGCCAGGCATCGGCACGCGCCAGGCCGTCCTTGCCGGGGTGGTGCGGGCGTCGGCAGGAGCCGTGCAGTAACGCATCGATACGCGACTTGATGACGAACGCCGGACGTTGCTGGCCGGGGTAAAGCAGGTGCGGTGCCCAGTCGGCGATGCCCGTGACACCGTGCTGCCCGCCACGAGCGCTGATAGCCAGGTCGTAACCGATCAGCGTATCGCTGGGCAGCGGGGCTTCCAGGCTGACATCGATCAGTACGATGAACGCGTGGCGCCCCACCCTGAGTTGCTGACAGCGCGTCGCGTCGAGGGCGATTTCGATCGGCCGCTCGTCGGCTGGGTAGAGCGTCAGGGTGAAATCCAGCGTGCGGCTGGCGGCCAGCCACAGCACCACGCGGCCAGGCTCCAGCCGGCGCAACAGCGGGCCGGCCAGGATGTCGGGCAAGGCGTCGCGGCTATCGGGGGGTGGCGCGGGGCTATCGTCCATGCAGGCGTGGCATCGGTGGTGGTGATCAGGCCAGCTTACCGGCCCGTGTGATCACTGGCCACGCCAACTCGCTGCGTTATCGCGGCCCCTCCGGGTAGGTCTGTGCGGCGAGGCAGGCGCGCACTTGCGCATCGTCGGTCTGGTCGAAGTGCCGATACCACTGGCCGACAGCGTTGAACGGCTCCGGCGTGGCCAGGCAGATCACCTGATCGGCTTCTCGGCTCAGCGATTCGAGGGAATCGGCGGGCGCCACCGGGACCGCCAGGACACAGCGCTTAGCGCCCAGCTTGCGTATCGCCTGAAGCGCCGCACGCATGGTCGAGCCGGTGGCGATACCGTCGTCGACCACGATCACATCGCGTCCGCTGAGTGACGGAAATGGCCGCTCGCCGCGAAAGCACGCTTCACGGCGCTTCAGTTCGTTGCCTTCGTGTTCGATGACGCGCTGCAAGGCGCGAGTGTCGACGCCTAAGCGCTTGATCAGCGACTCGTCGAGCACACTGATGCCGCCGCTGGCCAGCGCGCCCATGGCGAACTCCTCGTGCCCCGGCACGCCCAGCTTGCGCACGATCAACACCTCGAGCGGGGCCTTGAGGGCTGCCGCGATCCGCGCCGCCACCGGAACGCCACCTCGCGGCAGGCCGACGATCAGCGGATTGCGATACGACTGCTGCTGCAGGCGCGCGGCGAGCCGGTCCCCGGCATCGTCGCGGTCGCGCAAGGGTAGATCGGTACGGTCGTGATGAAAGGGGAGCTCGCTCATGCTGCCTCCTGTAACCGACGTGGTTGCCCTCCGTGTAGCGTGGCTGCCGCGCGTCGATCTGGCCAGCGCAGCGCCTCGGTAGCGCCACAAGTCCGGGCTAGGTGCGGCGATAGCGCAATGAGCGATCGACCATCTCGGTACCGGGCCGGTAGTCGCCGCGGGTCGCGGCGATCGCCCGGGCCAGCGTCAACTCGGCGATTCGCGCATGGTCCTGCGGCAGCGAGTTGACCGGCTGCGGCAGGAAGTCGAGCAGCCGGTCGTCGCCGAAGGTCGCCAGACGCAGCGAGGCCGTCAGACCGCCATGGGCGAGCAGCACGTCGAGCGCGCCGTCGAGCAGGGTATAGGAGGCGGTGACCAGGGCATCCGGCAGACCGTCTTCATCGATGAGCCGCTGCATCAGCGACGCGCCGTCGGCCCGGTCGTAACGCTCGCCGGTATGGATGCGTGCCTCGCAGGAATGCCCCGCCAGGGCGCGCTGGAAACCCTGGCGACGTTCGCGGGTGATCGACAGCACCTCGACGGCGTCGAACAGCACGATCCGGCGTACCCGCTCGTCGAGCAGCGAGCGGGTCAGCGCTTCGGCGGCGGTCACGTTGTGGCTGAGGATGCATACGAAATGCGACGGGTCGAGGGCGCGATCCACGGCGATCACCGGCAGGCCCCCGGCCATCAGCTCGCGATAGAACGGATCGTCGCTCGCCAGGCTGGTCGCCACGATCAACGCCTGGCAGCGCTGGGCACGTAACGCCAGGGCCAGGTCGCGCTCGGTGTCGGCATCGTCGTCGGAGCCGGCGATCAGCAGTTGGTAGCCCTGCTCGCGGGCGCCGCGCTCGAGGCGCTTGGCGAGCCGTGCGTAACTGGCGTTCTCCAAGTCGGGAATGATCAGCCCCAGGGTGCGGCTTTCACCACGACGCAGGGCGGCGGCCTGGGCGTCGACCCGGTACTGGTGGCGCTCGACCATGGTCATCACCCGCTCGACCGTCTCGCGGCTGATGCGACGCTCCTCGGCCTTGCCGTTGATCACGTAGCTGGCGGTGGTGCGCGACACGCCGGCGAGCCGGGCTATTTCAGCGAGAGTCATTGGCCTTCCTATCGATGGTTGATGACACCGGCGAGGGCCGCGGCGGCGCCAGGCACGGCATCAGGGCCATTTTACGGGTCACGACGGCAAGCTTATCCCCTGCGAAGGTCGTATAACGATCCGCTTGATAAACCCACTGGATCGTTTCAGCATGGCACGATCATTAAGGTGACACGATTCAGCTTGCGGCGACAAGCACCCGCTGGGCTAACCTGTCGCTACCCACACTGCGAGGAGACTTTCGCATGTTGACGCTCACTCAGCAGGACGTACTGCTCGGCTGTCGAGCCGCCGACTGGCGCGACGCCCTGGACCAGGCCGCGGCGGCGCTGGTCGATGCCGGGCGCGCCACGCCCGAGTACCGCAACGGCCTGCACGCTCGCGAGGCCCAGTCGTCGACTTACTTGGGCAACGCCATCGCCATCCCCCATGGCACCCCCGAGAGTCGCGACCAGGTCCGCGAGACCGGGGTGCGTGTGCTGCAATTTCCGGACGGGGTCGAGTGGCACGACGGCAACCGCGTGCATGTGCTGGTGACCATTGCCGCGCAGAGCGACGAGCACCTCGATATTCTGCGCGCGCTGACCCACGTGCTCGACCGCGAGGGCGTCGCCGAACGCCTCGCCCACGCCGAGAGTCCTGGCGAGGTGATCGGCGAGCTGTCCAAGGCGCCGGTGGTCGCGCGTGTCGACGCCGATACCCTGTGCCTGGGCTTCCCCGCCCGGGATCGCTTCGAGCTGGCATTGGCCGGCGCCGCACGGCTGCGTCAGGCCGGCTGCGTGGGGGCCGACTTCGTCGCGGCGATCGCCGCCCAGGAGCCGGTCTCGCTGGGCCAGGGGTTATGGCTGGCCAGCGCCACGCTGGGCGTCGAAACCCCGGCACTCTCGCTGGCGACCCCGGAGGCTGCGTTCGTCGGTCCCAAGGGGGCGGTCAACGGTGTGTTCTGCCTGGCCGCCCAGGGCGACGCCCACCGGGGGTTGCTCGAGCGTGTCGCCGAGCTGCTCGATGCCGGCGATGGCGAGACGCTGGCCGATGCCGATGCGGCGACCGTGCTGGCGCGCCTGGCCGGCGAGAGCGCGGCAGCCGAAACTGTGCGTGCCCGGGTGCTCAACGCCCACGGCCTGCATGCCCGGCCGGCCAAGCAGCTGGTCCAGGTGGCTCGCGAGCAGGGCCTGCCGGTCAAGGTGCGGCTGCTCGAAGGCAGCGCCGAGGCAGTCTCGGCGGCAAGTCTGACCAAGGTCATCGGGCTGGGCGCGCGGCGCGGCCAGACGCTGGTGTTTTCCGCCGAGGGCGCGGGCGCGGCGCAGGCCGTGCAGGCGCTGGCCGAGGCGCTGCGCGACGGGCTCGGCGAGCAGGTCGTGGCCTTCGATGAGCGCCGCGATGTCGATGCCGAGCCGGCGGCCACGACAATGGGCGCGCCAGCGCCCGAGCCGCTGCCCGCCGACACTTCGCACCCGGCGGTAGCGGCGGCGCCGGGCATGGCGGTGGCGCCGGTGTTCGTGATGCGTCTGCCGCGCTTCGAGTATCCCGAACGCGCGCACGATCTCGCTGGCGAGCGCAGCGGCGATCCGCAGGCCCAGAAAGCGCGTCTGGCGCGCGCCCAGGGCGAGGCTGCCGAGCAGCTCGAGGCGTTGATCCGGCGCGCCCAGGGCGGCGAGGTCGCCGAGATCCTGTCGATGCACGAGGAGATGCTCGAAGACCCCGAGCTGCGCGAGGCCGCCCACGAGGGCATCGACGACGGCTTGTCCGCCGAGGCCGCCTGGTGGCGCGGTGTGGACACTGCGGCGCGTGCCCAGGAAGTGCTTGCCGACCGGCTGCTCGCCGAGCGTGCCGCCGACCTGCGTGACGTCGGCCGGCGGGTGCTGGGCCTGCTGTGCGGTGTCGAGATGCCGACGCCGCCGGAGACGCCCTACATTCTGGTCATGGAGGATATCGGTCCTTCCGACGTGGCGCGGCTCGATACCGCCAAGGTACGCGGGCTCGTGACCGTGCGCGGCGGGGCGACTTCGCACAGCGCGATCCTCGCCCGCGCGCTGGGCATCGCTGCGGTGGTCGGCGCCGGCGAGCGGGTGATGATGCTGGAAAACGGCAGCGAACTGATCCTCGATGGCGAGCGAGGCCGGATCGTCCCCGCACCCTCGACGGAGCGCCGCGCGCGTGCCGAGCTGCGCATGAAAGAGCGTGAGGCGCGCGAGCGCGAAGCCTACGCTGCACGCTTTGAACAGGGCCGCACCCACGACGGCCACCGTGTCGAGGTCGCCGCCAACCTCGGCAATACCGCGCATGCGGCCGATGCCGTCGGCTACGGCGCCGAGGGCGTCGGGCTGCTGCGCACTGAGTTCGTGTTCATGGCCCACGCCGAGGCGCCGGATCTGGACACCCAGATCGGCGAGTACCGCGAGGCCTTCGACGCGCTGGACGGTCGCCCGCTGGTGGCGCGTACGCTCGACGTCGGCGGCGACAAGCCGCTGCCGTACTGGCCGCTGCCCCAGGAGGACAACCCGTTCCTCGGTCTGCGCGGCATTCGCCTGGCGCTGACCCGTCCCGAGATCCTCGAAACCCAGCTGCGTGCGCTGCTCACCGCGGCCGGCGAGCGGCCGCTGCGGATCATGCTGCCGATGGTCAAGGATATCGCCGAGTTTCGCGCCGCCAAGGCGATCGTCGATCGCCTGCAGGCCGAGATCAAGGCCCCCGACGTGCAGCTCGGGGTGATGATCGAGATTCCTTCCAGCGCGCTGCTGGCGCCGAGCCTGGCCGAGGAGGTCGACTTCTTCTCGGTCGGCACCAACGATCTGACCCAGTACACCCTGGCCATCGATCGCGGCCATCCGGCGCTTTCCGTACAGTCCGACGGCCTGCATCCGGCGGTGTTGCGGCTGATCCAGATGACCGTCGAGGCCGCCCACGCCAAGGGCAAGTGGGTCGGCGTGTGTGGCGAACTGGCCTCCGACCCGCAGGCGGTGCCGGTGCTGGTCGGGCTGGGCGTCGACGAGCTGTCGGTATCGCTGCGTCAGGTGCCGATGGTCAAGGCGCGGCTGCGTGAAGTGACCCTTGACTCCGCCCGGCATCACGCCACGACCGCACTGGCCCAGGCCACCAGCGACGCGGTGCGTGAAGCGCTGGAGGTGCTGTAATGGCGCGAATACTCACGGTCAGCCTCAACCCCGCGCTGGACCTGACGATCAGCCTGCCCCGGCTGACGCTGGGGACGGTCAATCGTACCGACTCGACGCGTCTCGAGGCGGCCGGAAAGGGCGTCAATGTCGCCCGGGTGCTGGTCGCGCTGGGCCATCAGGTCGCGGTCTCGGGCTTTCTCGGTACCGTCAATGATGGCGCCTTCGTGCGTGCCTTTGCCGAACTGGGCGTCGAGGACGCCCTTCATCGGGTGCCCGGTGAAACCCGCATCAACGCCAAGCTCGCCGAGCATGACGGTCGCATCACCGATATCAACGGCCCGGGCCTGGCCGTCGATGGTGGCGATTTCGCGGCGCTGCTCGCTGAGCTCGAGACCCGTGCCGCGGATGCTGCGCGGCGCCCCGATGCGGTGGTGATTGCCGGCAGTCTGCCGCCGGGGATCGGCCCCGAGGATCTCGCCGCGCTGATCGAGCGGCTGCGCGGTCACGGCCTGCCGGTGTGGGTCGATACCAGTGGCCCGGCGCTGGCCGCGGCGATCGCTGCCGCCCCCAGCGCGGTCAAGCCCAACGAGCAGGAACTGGCCGAGTGGGCGGGCGAAGCCCTGGACAGTGCCGAAGCGCGATTGCGGGCCGCACGGGCGCTGCACCTGGCGGGTATTGACGAGGCGCTGATCTCGGCCGGCGAGGCCGGGGTGCTGTGGTTCAGCCGGCGCGGCGCCTGGCTGGCAACGCCGCCGGCGGTTGAGGTGGCGAGCACAGTCGGCGCCGGCGACACGCTACTCGCCGGGATGCTGCACGGCGTGCTCGCCGAGTTGCCCGCCGAGGAGGCCTTGCGGCTGGCCACGGCACTCTCCGCCGAAGCGGTCCGTCACGTCGGCGTGGGCGATCCCGCCGCCGGCGATTTCACCGAACTCCAACAACACACGCGTGTGCGTCGGCTCGTCACTGACGACCACGACGCACAGGGAGCCTTCGCATGAACGTGATCCTGATTACCGCCTGCCCGAGCGGCATGGCGACCACCTTTCTTGCCGCACGGCGACTCGAGCAGGCGGCCAGACAACGCGACTGGCAGGCGACGGTCGAGATGCACGGCGAGCTGGAACCGACCCAGCCGGTCAGCCAGGCGACGATCGATGCCGCCGAGCTGGTGATCGTGGCCGCCGATCATGTCCCCGAGCCGCAGCGTTTTGCCGGCAAACGGCTATTCCAGGCGCCGATTTCTCAAGCGTTGCCGGATCCGTATGCGTTTCTCGAACGCGCCGAGCGCGAGGCCAGCGAGTTCACCCCCGCGGCTGACGACGCCGGCGGTTCCTCCGAGGTCGCCGCCCCAAGTGGCCAGAAGAATATCGTCGCGGTGACCGCCTGCCCGACCGGGGTGGCGCATACCTTCATGGCCGCCGAGTCGCTGGCCGAAGCCGGCCGCGCTCAGGGCCACCGGATTCGCGTCGAGACCCAGGGCTCGGTAGGCGCGCAGGACGCGCTCACCGAGGAGGAGATTCAGGCCGCCGACGTGGTGATCCTGGCTTGCGATATCGAGGTCGATCCGACGCGTTTCGCCGGCAAGCCGATCTGGCGCACCTCGACCGGCAATGCGCTGAAGAAAGCCAAGCAGACCATCGATGAGGCGCTGGCCGGTGCCGAGGTCGAGAGCGCCGACGGGGCGGCAGACACGGGGGGCAGCGAGCGCAAGAAGAGCGTCAAGGAGAAGGGCGTCTACAAGCACCTGCTGACCGGCGTGTCGTTCATGCTGCCGATGGTGGTTGCCGGCGGCCTGCTGATCGCGCTGTCGTTCGTGTTCGGCATCAAGGCCTACGAGGACGAGGGCACATTGGCCGCGGCGCTGATGAAGATCGGCGGTGGCAGCGCCTTCAAGCTGATGATTCCGGTGCTCGCCGGTTATATCGCCTACTCGATCGCCGACCGGCCGGGGATCGCCCCGGGGATGATCGGCGGCTGGCTGGCCGCAGACATCGGCTCGGGCTTCATCGGCGGGATCATCGCCGGCTTTCTGGCCGGTTACGTCGCCAAGGCGGTGGTCAAGTATTTCAAGCTGCCGGCGAGCGTCGAGTCGCTCAAGCCGATCCTGATCATCCCGCTGATCGCCAGCCTGGTGACCGGGCTGGTGATGATCTACGTGGTCGGCGAGCCGGTCGCGGCGATCCTTTCCGGGTTGACCGCTTTTCTCGAGAACATGGGCTCGACCAACGCGGTGCTGCTGGGCCTGCTGCTCGGGGCGATGATGTGCTTCGACATGGGCGGGCCGGTCAACAAGGCCGCCTACACCTTCGGTGTGGGGCTGCTGGCCTCCGAGACCTACGCACCGATGGCGGCGATCATGGCCGCCGGCATGGTCCCGGCGATCGGCATGGGCATCGCCAGTTTCGTGGCCCGCAACAAGTTCGACATCGCCGAACGCGAGGCCGGCAAGGCCTCGTTCGTGCTGGGGCTGTGTTTCATCACCGAAGGCGCGATCCCGTTCGCCGCCAAGGACCCGCTGCGGGTGATCCCGGCATGCATGGTCGGCGGCGCGGTGACCGGGGCCCTGTCGATGCTGTTCGGCGCCAAGCTGATGGCGCCGCACGGCGGAGTCTTCGTGCTGCTGATCCCCAATGCCATCTCGCCGGCGCTGCTGTATCTGCTGGCGATCGTGGTCGGCTCGTTGATCACCGGGTTGAGCTACGCGATGCTCAAGCGTGGCAGCGAGGAGGGGGCGGTCAGCGTGGCCGGTTAATGGTCGTGGTGGGGCACATCGAGGCCTCACCTGGCGCAAGCCCGGTGAGGCTTTTTGGCGTCTAAATCAGCCAATTTCATTAAAAAAATCAACAGAAAATCACGCCACAAATTAACATAGGTTTTCTGCAGATTACTGAACTCGGGACTAGAGTTCGAAATTAAGGGGCAGGGTATCAAGGATGATACGGATACTGTAAGTGGCTCGATTTGGAAAGTGGCTCAACTTGGAAAGTAACTCAACTTGGAAAATGACTCGATTTGGATTGAGCTTTAAGGATTAAAAATTGCAGCCTGACCCCGTGTTTTAAGTCGCCTCCCAGTTGGAAGTATCCTGGCGATAAATAGCGTCATGTCCTAAGGGAGAAGGACCATGCTACAACAACTATCCATGCCGGCTAATACCCTGCCACCCGAGCAAGATACATTGATCTTGGTCTGTTCGCATGAACATGCATCGCTGAATAACTACCGTCTACTTGGCTTACGATTTTTACCCTATAACTTGGCGCTTAGCCGCCTCTTCGAAGTGCTCGCCAGTGAAAGTGAACAGCGAATCCAAGCGCTTATAGAGATAGCCGAGTATTTACAGGTGACCGGCGGCTTGCCGGCTGACGTCCCGCCAGGCGGCGCTGCGGGCTGGCGGGGTGAAGGCCATTTCTTCGTGATTAACGATAGCATGGCTGAATCGGTTCTGGCGGACGCCATCAAGGGTGAACGTCAGTCAGCGCTATTCTATCAGCAGTTGTGTCAGCGTAACCGGCTGCCTGATTTACAGGTGCTGTTGACCAGTTTTCTCGAGCAGAAGCACGCGGAATGTCAAATATTGCAGGACAGTCAGGGGCATCTGCTGGTTGGCGCTTACGGCCCCGGGCAGCGAGTTGCCTAGCGGCGCTGAATCAACAGCGCGTGCCGGGAAGTAATATCTCGCAGCGTTAACCCGAGTGGCAGCAAGCGGCACCTTAAGACCTGATGCTGACCACTGTTCTCCCTTCGCCATCGGAACACATTTCCGGTGGCTTTTTAATGGCTTATTTAAGCTGAGTTTTAAATAGGGCCATTTCGCCCAGGCGGGATTCATGAAGTTGCGTTTTTTGCTAACAGCCAAGCCAACCAGCCGACTATCAGCAACCAGACGCAGATAACGAAAACGGCAGCTCGTTGGCTGCGCTCAAGTGACGCCTCCTGGGCGGCACGTGTGCGGCAGTCCTGCATCACCTCGTCGGGTATCAAGCGCAAAACAATCCAGAGCCCCAACGGTAGCAGGATCACGTCATCAAGAAAGCCTAAGAGCGGAATGAAATCCGGAATGAGGTCTATCGGCGACAAGGCATAGGCGACCACCCCCACGGCCAGCCAGCGGGCGAGCCTCGGCGTACGTGGGTCGCGTGCCGCCAACCCCAGAGCATGTATCTCGCGCTTGAGCCTGGTTGCCCAGGACTTCAGTCGTCGCCACACGTTGCTTCACTCCTCCGAGTACCAGGCGAGCATGATCTGTCCCACTCTGGTGTCCTTGAGCGAGGCCTGATGAATCTCAGCGGGCATTGCCGACAGGCTCTGCTGCAACAGGTTCCAGGCCAGTCCCCGGTCTGGCTGTCGGCGTTCCACCGCCAACAGGCCAAACAGGGATTGGCGATGCTGAACGGTGATTGAGCCAACCCATAGCGGTTGTCTGGATACGCCAGCACCGTGCACGAAGAAGTGGGTCGGCCAAAGTTGCAGGATGGCACGTTGGTCACTGGAGCCGGATAGTGGACGGGAGGCCCGCAAGGCGGGTGGCTGTCCATCGTTTAGCATGGGCAGCACCGGCAGCGTTTCGATTGGGCTCGATGGGCTTAGCCAACGCAAGGCGTTGACGGGCGACCAGGGGACCCCCGACTTCCAACCTTGATTATCCAGCAGGTGTGTCAGGGCAGCCACGCTGCCGGCCCACTGCAAGGTCAAGGGTTCTTCGCTTTCGCCGCCCAGGTCGACACGCCGCAGGGGAAGCTCGGCATATGCCTGACGTTGCCAGGCCGCTATCGATAGCGATCGGGTAACCGGTTGTGGCACGTAGCGCTGACGATCGACAGCCAGTTGCTGGTGTATGTGATAGGGCCAGAGGCAAGCGATGGTCAAGAGCGCGACGCCGATCAAGCCACGGACGCCTACCGGGGCAATACGATGGCGCGTATGACTGATCGCCAGCAGCGTCAGCCAGGCGGTGCCAATCGCGCCTCCTGCCAGGACATCGGCCAGCCAATGGGCGCCCAGATACAGCCGTGACAGGGCAATCATGGCCACCGTCAGGGTGACGCCGCCGATAACCCAACCCCGCTTATGCCACGGCAACTCCCGGGCGACCAGAAAGCCGAGGTAGCCATACAGCACGGTATTGATCGTGGCGTGCCCGCTGGGGAAGGAGAAAGCCTCCCAGCCCTCGTAGAGACCGGCCGTTGGGCGCGGCCAATGCACGAGTGCCTTGATCACCGGGGTAAACAGGGCGGCCCCGCCAATAGCCACGAGCCAGTACACGGCGGTTAGCCAGGCACGACGCCAGAGCAGCCAACCCGTAATGGTCAAGGTGAGGCTCGTGGTCATCAGGCCGTCCCCCAGTTCGGTGACTATCAGCATTAGCGTATCGCTCCAGGTCGTGCGCAGTGCCTGAAGCGCGTTGAAGACGGCTTGATTGGCCTGAACGAGGGGGTCGCCCGTCACTAGGTCTTCGAGGATGCCCAGGAACAGCCCCAGGCTTGCCAATAGCAGCGCGATGGCGCCGACCAGCACGATCCCCTCGCCAGCGAGGGTATTGAGTAGCCGGCGTGCCCGGCGTTGCATTGGCTGGTCACCCGATTCGCTCCATCGGATCAGATAGGTGTAACCGGCAATAATCGCCGGGATACCGCGAGTCAGTATGATACGTCGCGTCAGCCAGGCGACGCCCCAAACGATCACTGCCAGCAGAACGAGTAGTAGCACCAATCGGCCCGCGACTTGAGCAGCAACCTGCAATGAAGCGCCAATCAGTGCGCCGGTCATGACATGGGTCGCCGACCAGACGACCGCTGAGGCGATGTTGAAGAAGTAAAACCGCCCGACCGGCATGGCACTCATCCCTGCCACCAGGGGGACGAAAGCGCGCGGCCCCTGGACGAAACGAGCCAGAAACACGCCCTTGCCCCCATGGCGTCGGAACAGCGTCTCCGCCTGGGCAAGCAATTTCGGATACTGATTCAATGGCCAGGTACTGGCGAGCGTGGCCTCGTAGCGCCGCCCCAGCCCGTAAGACAAGCCGTCGCCAATCATGGCGCCGAGCAAGGCGGCCAACATCAGCGCTTGCAGCGAGAGAACGCCGGTCGCCGCCAGGGTGCTGAGTCCCACGATCAGCACCGAGCCCGGGACTATCAACCCCACGATGGGCAATGATTCAGCGAGGGCGAGCAAACCGACAAGAAAATAGGCAAGCCGCTCGTGTCCAGCCGCGAAATCCGTCATGCCCGTCACGAGATGCTCGACCATTCTGTCGCTCCAAAATCATAATCGCTTCCACGAAAAGCCATATTGCATTGTGCAGCTTACCCGGGACTTACGTGGTCGCCGTCAACGCGCGGAAGTCGCTGCGCATACGCAGAGATGGTCAGGACAAGGGCTGCTCGGGTGAGCGTCATACGCAACAGCGTCGGGTTCCGCGTGGCGAATACTCCAGGGACTTGGCTACATTGATTATCGACCGGCAGGCAAACGAGCAACCGGGCCTGGACTTGACAATTGTGCGAGGACATTCATGACGCGCCATTTCGATGTAGTGGTAATCGGCGGCGGCTCGGGCCTGACCGCCGCTTTCCAGGCCGTGAAAGACGACCGCTCGGTGGCGCTGGTCACCGACCGCCCCGAGGCGATGGGCGGAACCTGCGTCAATTTCGGCTGCATTCCGACCAAGACGTTGATCCAGTCTGCCGACATATTGACGACCATCCGCAACGCCGAGCGCTTCGGCATCCATCTCGATCAGGCGTCCGTGCGCGCGGATTTCGCGCGGATCATGGCGTCGATGCGTCAGGCGCGTGCCGACAATGCCAGCGATCCCCGACGCAGGGTGGAGGCGACGATGACCCCGGTCTACAGCCGGGTACGTTTCGTCGGCGAGCGGTGCCTGGAGACCGCACAGGGCGAGCGTATCAGCGGCGACAGCATTTTCATTGCCACCGGTGCCCGTGCCAGCGTCCCGCCGATAGAGGGCATCGAGGAATGCGGTTACTGGACCAACGAGACGGTACTGGAGCTGCACCAACAACCTGCCAGCCTGATCATCATCGGCGGTGGCTACATCGGTGCCGAGATGGGCCATTTCTTTGCATCGCTGGGCACCCGGGTGACGCTCATCAATGGCTCGGCGCAGCTGCTGAGTGAAGATGCGGAGGTCAGCGAGCTGTTCACCGAGGTGTTCAGCGAAAAGGTCGAGCGGGTGACCGGGCGGGCGGTCCGCGCCAGCCGACGAGGGGAGAGCCGTGAGGTAGACGTCGAGGACGAGACGGGCAAGGTACGCACGGTCAACGCCGAGCATATCCTGCTCGCTGCGGGGCGACAGCCCAATAGCGAGTCGCTGGAGCTGGATGCCACGGGTGTCGAATGCGACGAGAAGGGGGCGATCCGCGTCGACGAGCGGCTCGCGACCACCTGCCCGGGCATCTATGCCTATGGCGACGTGATCGGCCAGGCGATGTTCAAGCATACTTCGAGCTACGAGGGCCAACTGGCCTATCGCAACTCGCGGGGCGCCAACGAGGCCGTCTCCTATCGCAGCAATCCGCATGCCGTGTTCAGCGATCCGCAGATCGCCGCGGTTGGCCTGACCGAGCAGGCGTGTCGCGACCAGGGGCTGGACTACCAGGCCCTGCGCAAGAATTACGTCGATAGTGCCAAGGGCAAGATCATCGGCGCACCCCGGGGCTTCGCCAAACTGCTGGTCGAACGTCACACCGACCGCATTCTCGGCTTTCATATCATCGGCCCCGACGCGGCGACGCTGATCCACGAGGTCGTCGTGGCGATGAATGCCGGCGATGGTACGGCCGAGTCGGTGCGCAGGGCGATCCACATCCATCCCACCATGCCGGAATTGATTCATTCCGTATTCAACGCCAGCGACACGCGGTGACGCACCGTAGCTCTGGGATCTACGACCAAAGGACTTGCCTGCCAGCGTGCCCAGGCACTGAGAGAGCGGGCGGATTTCGCTACGCTCTAATATGCTATCCATCGACAACAAACATCATTAATCAGGAGCACGCGCCATGATCTACGCCAACCCGGGGAGCGACGGCAGCGTCGTCAGCTTCGAGAAGCGCTATGGCAATTATATCGGCGGCGAGTTCGTCGCCCCGGTCAAGGGCCAGTACTTCGACAACGTTACCCCGATCACCGGCGAGGTGTTCTGCGAGATCCCGCGCTCGAGTGCCGAGGATATCGAGCTGGCGCTGGACGCCGCGCACAAGGCGGCGCCGGCCTGGGGCAAGACCTCGGCCACCGAGCGCAGCAACATCCTGCTGAAGATCGCCGATCGCATCGAAGCAGAATCTGGAAATGCTCGCCGTCGCCGATAGCCTGGGACAACGGCAAGGCGGTGCGCGAAACCCTCAATGCCGACATCCCGCTGGCGGTCGATCATTTCCGTTATTTCGCCGGCTGCATTCGCGCCCAGGAGGGCACCGCCGCGGATATCGACGGCAACACCGTGGCCTATCATTTCCACGAGCCGCTGGGCGTGGTGGGTCAGATCATTCCCTGGAACTTCCCGCTGCTGATGGCCACCTGGAAGCTGGCGCCCGGCGCTGGCGGCGGGCAACTGCGTGGTATTGAAACCCGCCGAACAGACCCCGGCGTCGATCCTCATGCTGATGGAGCTGATCGGTGACCTGCTGCCGGCCGGGCGTGGTCAACATCGTCAACGGCTACGGCGAGGAAGCCGGCCAGGCGCTGGCCACCAGCAAGCGCATCGCCAAGATTGCCTTCACCGGGTCGACGCCGGTCGGCTCGCACATCCTCAAGTGCGCCGCCGACAACATCATCCCCTCCACGGTGGAGCTGGGCGGCAAGTCGCCCAACATCTACTTCTCCGACATCATGAACGCCGAGCCGGAGTTCATCGACAAGGCGGTCGAAGGGCTGGTTCTGGCCTTCTTCAACCAGGGCGAAGTGTGCACCTGCCCGTCGCGGGCGCTGATCCAGGAGGACATGTACGACGAGTTCATGGCCAAGGTGGTGGAGCGTACCCGGGCGATCAAGCGCGGCAACCCGCTGGACACCGAGGTTCAGGTCGGCGCCCAGGCCAGCCAGGAGCAGTTCGACAAGATCATGTCCTACATGGAGATCGGCACGCGAGGAAGGCGCCGAGTTGCTGACCGGCGGCGGCAAGGAGAGCTTCGATGCCGGCGTTCGACAAGGGCTATCTACATCCAGCCGACGCTGCTCAAGGGCAACAACAACATGCGCGTGTTCCAGGAAGAGATCTTCGGTCCGGTGGTGGCGGTGACCACCTTCAAGGACGAAGCGGAGGCACTGGCGATCGCCAACGATACCGAGTTCGGCCTCGGCGCCGGCGTCTGGACCCGCGACATGAACGTCGCCTATCCGCATGGGCCGCGGCATCCAGGCGGGTCGCGTGTGGACCAACTGCTACCACCAGTACCCGGCGCATGCCGCGTTCGGTGGCTACAAGAAGTCCGGCGTCGGCCGCGAGACCCACAAGATGGCGCTCGAGCACTACCAGCAGACCAAGAACCTGCTGGTCAGCTACGACACCAATCCGCTGGGCTTCTTCTAAACGGCCAGCCGGTTGCGAGCGATAAGCCGGCAAGTCGATGTCAGTAAGAGGCGACCCGCGGGTCGCCTCCTTGCATTCTGGTCGGCCCGGTTGAGGCACCGGCTTCCCTCCGGGGTGGCCGGCCTGTACCTTGGTTGCTCGAGCGAAACTGCCAAACAGGAACCAAGACTGCCATGTTGACGAGACAGACCCTACTTCCCGGCCGCCCTCGCCATGTGTGGCAGCTGGCCCTGCTGCTGATCATGGCGATGCTGTTGTCGGGCTGCGGCATCAACAACATTCCGACCTACGATGAGCAGGTCAAGTCGGCCTGGTCGCAGGTCGAGAACCAGTACCAGCGCCGCGCCGATCTGGTGCCCAACCTGGTCGAGACGGTCAAGGGCTTCGCCGCCCAGGAGCAGGAAACGCTGACCGCGGTGGTCGAGGCGCGCTCCAAGGCGACCTCCATCCAGATCGATGCCTCGTCGCTGGACGATCCGCAGAAAATGCAGCAGTTCCAGCAGGCCCAAAAGCAGCTGAGCGGCGCCCTGAGCCGGTTGATGGCGGTTTCCGAGCGTTACCCCGAGCTCAAGTCCAACCAGAACTTTCTGGCGCTGCAATCCCAGCTGGAAGGCACCGAAAACCGCATCGCCGTGGCGCGTCGCGACTTCATTCAGGCGGTCGAGCGCTATAACACCGAGATTCGTACCTTCCCGGGACGCCTGTGGCACAGCCTGCTCTACGGCGACATGCCGCTGCGCGAGAATTTCGAGGCGACCACCGAGAACGCCGATCAGGCCCCGCAAGTGGAGTTTTGATGATCAACTGTCTACGCATGGCGCTGTTTGCGCTGCTGTCTGACCCCGGCGCTGGGCGCCCAGGCCCAGCAGCAGCTCGAATTTCCCGAGCTGACCGGTAGGGTGGTGGATCAGGCCGAATTGCTGGACGACTCGGTCGAGAACCAGCTGAGCGAAAAGCTCAAGGCCCACGAGGAAGCGACCACCGAACAGCTGGTGGTGGCTACGGTGGATGACCTGCAGGGGCGCTCGATCGAGGAGTACGGCTACCAATTGGGGCGCCACTGGGGGATCGGCCAGGCCGACGAAGACAACGGCGCGCTGCTGCTCGTCGCTCCCAATTCCCGCGAAGTGCGTATCGAGGTCGGCTATGGTCTGGAAGGCCGGCTGACCGATGCGCAATCCTCGGCGATCATCAATCAGATCATCACCCCGGCCTTCCGCGAGGGCGATTACGCCGGCGGTATCACCCAGGGCGTGGAGGCGATGATCAAGGTGCTGGGCGGTGATCCGATGGCGAGCAGCCCGACCGACGCCGCCGGTAACGACGATCCCCGTGGACCTGCGTCGATATTCTTCTTCATCATGCTGGCGGTCGTCATGGCGCTGGTGCGTGGTGGCGGGGGCGGCGGTCGTGGCGGCCGCAGGCGTGGACGCTCCGGGCTGCTGGCCGGCGCCTTGCTGGGAGGCGCTATGGGTCGTGGTGGCTCCGGCGGCGGCTTCGGTGGTGGTGGTGGTTTCGGCGGAGGTGGCGGCGGCTTCGGCGGCGGCGGTGCTTCCGGTGGCTGGTAAGAATCGGCCGTGCAGCTCGACGCTCGATTCGACGTCGATGATTACCTCAGGATTCGGAGCGGACAATCCATGGCTCTATTGAGCGAAAGCGAGCAGCAGCAAGTGGCTGAGGCGATCAACCGGGTCGAGCGCGAGACCGATGCCGAACTGGTCACCGTGCTCGCCCCTCAGGCGGATAACTATGCCTATATCCCGTTGTTGTGGGCCGGCATTATCGCCCTGGTGGTGCCCGGCGCGATCAATTACTTCCCCGGCTGGCTGAATGCTTATGAACTGCTGCTGGTGCAGTGGGCGACCTTCATCGTGGTGGGGCTGGTCTTTCGCCTGCCGCGTGTCACCACGCGGCTGATTCCACGCTCGGTGCGCTACTGGCGGGCCGCCAACCTGGCCCGGCGGCAGTTTCTCGAGCAGAAGCTGCACCATACCCACGGTGGAACGGGGATGCTGATCTTCGTTTCGGAAGCCGAGCGCTACGTGGAGATACTGGTCGATCGCGGTATTTCCAGTCGCCTGGGCGACGATACCTGGGAATCGATCGTGGCGACATTCACCCGTGACGTGAAGGCCGGGCAGACGCTGCAGGGCTTTCTGGGCTGTATCGAAAGCTGCGGCGAACACCTCAAGCAGCACGTGCCGGCGACCCATACGCGCAATGAGCTGCCCAACCATCTGGTGATTCTCGATTAGTCTGCTTGATGGATGGAGGACGCCGTTCGAAACGACGGGGCGCGACTCAGTCGCGCCCCGTCTTTGGTTGGCCCAAACAACCCATTTCCGCGCTCAGACGATGTGCTGAAGCATCTTCTCCATGCTCAGGTTGTACGAACCCGGTGGCAATACTGTCTTGATCTCCAGGGCATGTTCGCCCTGATGGCTGTCGCTCGCAAGATCGATGACTGTGTCGGCAATGCTCTGCTTGTTCTCGTCGAGGGTCACCAGCACCCGCGGGTGCAGGCGGTTGTCGGGATCGACCGAGAGCACCATGCCGACCATGGCGTTGCTCAGCTCGACGATCGAGCCGGGTGGGTAGATGCCGATGCATTCAATGAAGCGAATCACCAGCCCATCGTCGTAATGGTCGCCACGTGCCTTGTAGAGGATGCGCAATGCCTCCGAGGGCGGCCCGGGCCTTGCTGTAGGGGCGGTCACTGGTGATCGCGTCGTAGGTGTCGACGATCGCGATGATCCGCGCGATCAGACCGATTTCCTCGCTGCGCTTGCCGTAAGGATAACCGCTGCCGTCGAGGCGCTCGTGATGATCGCGGCTGGTGTGCTTGACGGCGAGCGGTATCGCCGGGTCATCGACCAGCATCTGATAACCCTGCAGGGAATGGGTGCGGATATGCGCGAATTCGGCGGCGGTCAACTTGCCCGGCTTGTCGAGGATCTCGCGGTTGAGCTTCATCTTGCCGACATCGTGGAGCATGCCGGCCAGGCCAAGTTCCTCGATCTGCTTGCGCTCATAACCGAGATGACGACCGAAAATCATCGCCATCACACCGACATTGAGGCAGTGCTCGGCGGTGTATTCGTTCTCGTTCTTGATCCGCGACAGCCAATTGAGCGCACTGGGATTGGCGAGCACCGACTCGGCGAAGCGTCCCACGGTGTCCTTGACCTGGGGATGTTGCGATGCCAGGTCTGCTCGTCCTGCATCATGCGCCGGAACATTTCGCGGGCCTCGGTAAAGGCCGGGCTGACGCGGCGCAATTCCTCTTCGGCAGGCCGCTCGATGGGGTGAACACGATAGACCCGATAGCTCGGGTCGTTGACGGGCTTGGTACGCTTAAGAGGCATCGCCCGTTCGCGCAGCAGCGCCTGGACGTCCGGATTCGAGCGCTTGGGGTCGACGTAGACGCGCTGACACAGCTGACGCAGCCGCTCCAGATCGTCGGCCTCGGTCAGGCGCAGGCCCTCGATAAGAAACGGCGTCTCGATCCAGGGACGATCGAGGTCGCTGACGTACATGCCGATCTGAAGATGATCGACCGATATCGCGCACAGGTGTTCAACGGATCGCTCAGGCGCCTGGAGCTCCTGCATGGCCTTACCTCATGCTGTAATTGTCCAGTCATAGCAGAAGCGCCGTCGAGGCGGTAGAGCGCCCTCGGTCGAAGAACGCTGGCCGGTATCCATGCCGGCGAGCGACTTCGCATCTGCTCGATGAACCACAATGCCGGGACAGCGCTTGATAGAAAGAGTAACGGAAAAAATCACCATAACTTGAGCCTGTCCATCCAAGATTCCAGACCCCAGATTCTGCTGGGGTGAAAAAACCAGACCTCCCAGCATCCTGACTGAGAGCGATAGCTCGGAAAAATTTCCTGCATGGGCTGCAAAGAAGGGGGGCGCTGGCCGATAATCCCTTTAGACGGAGTCGACCTTGAGCGACGCACCACGCCACCACACACAATAAATAATAGCTGCAGGGAACGAGAGACCATGCCATCAACCTTTCTTGGCGCCGCCTGGCGGCGTGGCACGCTGACCGTATTTGTTGCCGCGTGTATTGCCGTTGCCGGTTGGAGTGCCCCGGCTGCGGCCGGAACCAACCCGCGCTACGCCGGCATCGTCGTCGATGTCGCCAGTGGCGAAATACTCTATGCCGACCGGGCCAACAGACCGCGCTACCCGGCATCGTTGACCAAGATGATGACGCTCTATCTGCTGTTCGAGGCGATCGAGCGCGGCAGCCTGGCTCTCGATGACACCCTGCCAGTTTCTGCCCATGCGGCCGCCCAGCCGCCGACCAAGTTATGGCTCAAACCCGGCGAGCGGATACCGGTGGAAACGGCGATTCTGGCGTTGATCGTGCGCTCGGCCAATGACGTCGCCGCCGTCGTCGCCGAGGGGCTTGCCGGCAGTGAGCCGGCCTTCGCCGGGCAGATGACCGACAAGGCGCGTGCGCTGGGCATGCTCGACACCACCTTTCGCAATGCCTCGGGCTTGCCGGACAACGTTCAGGTCACCACCGCGCGTGACATGGCCAGGCTGGCCTTGCACCTGATGCAGGACTTTCCCGGCTATTACGACTATTTCGCCAGTACGCAGTTTTCCTATCGGGGCAAGGTCTACCGTGGCCACAACCGCGTGTTGACCCGTTATCCGGGTGCGGATGGCCTCAAGACGGGCTTCATCCGCGCTTCAGGCTTCAACATCGCCACGTCGGCGGTGCATGACGGCCGGCGCATCGTCTCGGTGGTGATGGGTGGCTTCACGGCCCGATCGCGCGACGATCATGTCATCGCTCTGCTCGACCGCGGCTTTGCCCGGGCCGCGCTGATGGATCGGGGCGACTGGGTCGCCAAGACGGCGATCTTCGACAACGAACCCACAGAGCTCGCCCACCCGGCGCAACCGGCCAAAGGGGAAGGCGATCCGATCGGTCAGTTGATCGCGGGTCTCGACAAGCAGGATGCGGGTACCATCGGCTGGGCCGTACAGGTCGGCGCCTTCAGCGATTCCAGCCAGGCGCGTGCATTGGCCAGTCGAGCGGCCGGTTACGTGAATGCCACCGGGGCCGCGCCGAGCGTCTCGGTAACCCCGACCGAGAGCGGCAAGCCGCTGTTTCGTGCGCGGGTCATCGATCTCAAGGAAAACCAGGCCCGACAGAGCTGTCGTGCTCTGCAGCAGCAGGGCATGGATTGCGTGGTGGTTGCCGGGGTCGGCGGCTGAGCCGATAACGCCCCGCCGAGCTGGGCGCTCGAGCTAGCGTGAAGATGCTCCTCCACTCGTCGGCGGCCGCTACGATCGGGGCTTGGCGTTGTACCCGTTGTCCTCCCGGGGCCAGGCGGCGCGGCACACAACTGGCCGTTGACGACGGCCAGCGTTGAATGAGCATCATCCCGCCCGGGTGGCGCCTGCTATTATCTATGAGCTTCGGCTTGTCATCCAGGTGTCATGTGGGCGTCATCCTGCAGCGGCATCATCTCGCCTAGCAAAAACACAAGAAGTAAAAAACACAGGAGAGAAGGTCCATGTCGATCAGTCGTCGTCGCTTCCTGCAGGGCTCGCTGGCCGCGGGGGCAGCCGCTACGCTCCCCGGTTTCTATATCAACAAGGCGCTGGCGCAGGAGCAGACCCTGCGCATCTATGCCTGGGCCGGTTATTTCAGCGATGAAATGCTTGCCGACTTCCGTGACAAGACCGGCATCAATGCCACGTTCACGCCTTACGGCACCAACGACGAGTTGATGAACTCGCTGCGTGCCACCGATGGCAGCGGCTTCGACGTGATCATGCCTACCGTCGATCGCGTGCCGGGTTATCTCGATTATGAGCTCGTGCAACCGCTCGATCAGTCGCGTATCCAGTGGCAGGGCTGCCTGGACAGCGCGCTGGAGGGCTCGGAAGTCGGCGGCGTGGTCGAAGGCAAGCGCTACTTCGCGCCCAGCGACTGGGGCACCGAGGCGATTGCCTTCGACCGGCGCTATGCGGCCGTCGATCCCGACAACTTGAGCTACGGCGATCTGTGGAATCCCGATAACGGTCAGGGCGTGACGGTGCGCAGCCATTCCGCACTGGTGGGTATCGGCCTGTGGCTGCAGAGCCAGGGCAAGTTGCCGCGCCCGCTGCTCGAGTCGTACCGGAACGAAGAGGCGATGCGCGCCAATTTCGAGGTGATTCTCGACGAGGCGGTCAAGCACAAGAACATGATCGCCCAGTTCTGGTCGACCGAGAACGAGGCCCAGGCGGCGTTTCGCACCAATGGCGCGGTGATCGGCCAGACCTGGGACAGCACCGCCTTCCGGTTGCAGAACGAAGGCATGGACATCGCCTATCGGGCGCCGAAGGAGGGCGCCCTGGCGTGGATGGAGGGCTTCGTGATTCCCAGCAACGCCCAGAACGTCGACGCGGTCTACGAGCTGATCAACTGGTACTACACCCCCGAAGCCGGGGCGATGTTCGTCGAGTCGACGGGCTACAACTCCACCGCGAAGGGCGCCGAGAAGTTGCTGCCCGAGGCCTCGCGCCAGTTCTTCGAGGCTTCCTACTCGAAGCAGGATCTCGCCAACCTGTGGTGGTGGCCGATCCAGGAGCCGTGGTACGTCGCGCTGCGCAACGAGTACCAGGACCGCTACCTGTCCGCTTGAGGTGATCGGTATTGCGCCAGGACCGGCCGGTCCTGGCGTATCGGCACGATCCCCTTCGGCGAACCGGCGATAATCGACACCAAGAGGCCTTATGGACGGTAGCGTCACGCTGGACCAGATCGTCATGCGTTTCGGCGAATTCACGGCCATCGAGCCGACACGACTGACGATCGAATCCGGCGAATTCTTCAGTTTCCTCGGCCCCTCGGGGTGCGGCAAGACGACCCTGCTCAATATCATCAGCGGCTTCTTGTCGCCGAGCGAGGGCCAGGTGTATATCGGCGGTGAGCCGATGGTCGGCGTGCCGGTCAATCAGCGACCCACGGCGATGATCTTTCAGAATCTGGCGCTGTTTCCGCTGATGAGCGTCTATCAGAACATCGAGTTCGGGCTCGAAGTGCGGGGTATCGGGTGAGCGCGCGCGTCGACAGCGCTCGGATGAACTGCTCGAGCTGGTGGCGCTCGCCGGCAGCGGCGACAAGCCGATCGCGGCGCTGTCCGGCGGGCAGAAACAGCGCGTGGCGATCGCTCGGGCGTTGGCGGTGGAGCCGCGGGTGCTGCTGCTCGACGAGCCGCTCTCGGCGCTCGATCTGAAGCTGCGTCAGCACATGCGCAACGAACTCAGGGCGATCCAGCGCAAGACCGGCATCACCTTCATCTACATCACCCACGACCAGGGCGAAGCGCTGGCCATGTCGGATCGGGTCGCGGTGATGTCGGCGGGGCGCATCCAGCAGGTGGCCGACCCCGAGACGCTCTACCACCGCCCCGAGACCGGCTTCGTGGCGGCCTTCGTGGGCGAGAACAACCGTCTGCCGGGAACCGTCGTCGAGGTCAGCGAAACGCTGACCACTCTCGAGGTGGCGGGGCTCGGGCGGTTGGCCGGACGCACCGGGCAGGCCGGGTTGGCTGTCGGCCAGCGTGCGGCCTTGTACGTGCGTCCCGAGCAACTCGTGCTGCTCGACGAGACGGCGACGATCGGACGCTTCGGCCACGCTGGAGGCCGAGGTGGAGTCGGTCAACTTCGAAGGCGCCTGGCGGATGCTCGAGGCACGACTCAGCGCGACCGGCGAGCGACTGCGGATCCTGCTGGGGCAGGGCAGCGATGCCCGGCAGTCGCTCGCCGCCGGGCGCGCGGGGGCGCTTCGGCTACGATCCGCAGCAGGCGATCGTGCTGGCCGACGACGATTCGCCGCGGCTCGACGCCGAGACCGGTGAAGTGGTGTCCGCTCGGTCGCAGGAGGCCGCTCATGCTGCGTCAGCTTAAGGCGCGTTTCGGCGGCCCGGTGGCCATGGCCATCGTCGGTCTGCTGTGCATCTGGCTGATCGCCATGGTGGTATTGCCGCAGCTGCAGATGATCGACTATTCGCTGCGGCCCAACCTGCTGCCGGCCGAGCAGGGCGGGCCCCGTGATCACTGGAGCCTGACCAACTACGCCACGCTGTTCGACAACCGGATTCACCTGGCGATCTTCTTCAAGACGCTGTGGTCGAGCGTGCTGGTGACGGTGCTGACGCTGCTGGTCAGCTATCCGATCGCCTACTATCTGGCCAAGATCGCCACCCCGGGGCAGGCGGCGCTCTGCCTGCTGCTGTTGATCATCCCGTTCTGGATCAACGAGATCCTGCGCACGTTCTCGTGGTTCATCATCCTGGCGTTTCGCGGCCCGCTCAACGAGTTGCTGCTGACGCTGGGGTTGATCGACCGGCCGGTGCGCTTTCTCAACGGCGATGCCGGCGTGCTGGTGGGCATGGTCTACGCCTATATCCTGTTCATGATCTTTCCGCTGTACAACGCCATCGAGAGCCTCGACGGCAATCAGGTGCGCGCCGCCCATGACCTGGGCGCCGGCACGCTGCGTACCCATTGGCGCATCGTCATCCCGCATGCCAAGCCGGGCATCGCCACCGGCTGCATCATGACCTTCATGCTGGCGGCGGGCAGCTATGCGGTGCCGGCGCTGCTGGGCTCGCCGGGCAGTCGCTGGTTCACGCAGATCATCTACAACTGGTTCTTCGAGGGCGGCGACTGGAACCAGGGTGCGGCCTATGCCTTCCTGCTGCTGGTGCTGTGCATCGGCTTCATGTCGCTGGTGATGCGCCTGTTCAAGGTCGGGCTGGCCGACATTGCGAAATAAGAGACTCGTCCGATGAGTGCGCAACGTTTTCTCGACTGGGGGCTGCGCCTGTATATCGGCGTGTTCTTCGTCTATCTGTTCCTGCCGCTGGTAATCATGGGCGCGGCGACCTTCAACGACAGCCGCTTCCCGACCATCACGCCCTGGCGCGGGGCGACGCTCAAATGGTTTGCCGAATTGGCCGCCGACGGCGGCATGTGGGCGGCCCTGGGCAACAGCCTGCTGGTGGCCGCCGGGGTGCTGTGCCTGGCGGTGCCGATCGGTGTCGCCTGCGCGCTGTTCCTGACCACCGTGGAGAGCCGCGCCAAGCCGTTCGTCTACGGTTTGATCCTGTCGCCGCTGCTGACGCCGGGGGTGATCATCGGTATCTCGACGCTGATCTTCTGGCGCCAGTTCGGTGTCGCCGGCGGCACGTTGCTCACGGTATTGGGCCAGACCACCTTCATCTCGGCCTACGTGATGCTGATGGTCATGGCGCGCCTGCAGCGCTTCGACCGGACCCTGGAGCGTGCCGCCCTCGACCTGGGCGCCTCGCCCTGGCAGGCGTTTCACCGGGTATTGTTGCCGTTTCTCAGGCCGGCGATCCTGTCGGCGGCGGTGATCGCCTTTCTGCAATCCTTCGAGAACTACAACACCTCGCTGTTCGTGGTCGGCTATGACACCACCCTGACCGTGTATATCGCCTCCAAGGTGCGCACCGGCCTGACGCCGGCGGTCAACGCGCTGGGTTTGATCCTGATTTTGATCACCGTGGCGCTGGCGGTGATCTATGAAATCAAGCGCAGGCGCGAGGCCCGCGTGCGAACGCCACTCACGTGAGGCGAGCTTGATGCAAGAACGGCGACTCCTCGGAGTCGCCGTCGGTTATTGGCGCAGTTGACGGGCCTGATGGCTGACAGCGCCGGGTCAGGCTCAGGCCGGTTAGGTCCGGGTCCGCCTTGACCTGTCCTTGGTATAGACTTCATCGTGAAATCGCACACGCGCCAGGCTGGATCAGTCGCCACTGTTCAACGGCTATCGTCGAAAGACGCGTCATTACGGGGTCTGTTTGCGCGAGCGTGAATACCTTGCCAATGGTCTGACATAACGAGATCTCGTGCAGTGTGGTCAGCGTGCCAATGGTCGCTCAGCCCTTGGCGTGTATGGTGCTGGGGATGGGCTAGTGGTTACTTGGCCCAGATCTTCTCGATTAGCGTTGTGTAATCTGCAGGATGCAGCGCCCGCTGATGCGACTGTTCTCGGTTATCGTCGATGGATGCGGCCGATATCGTGCGTGTTTTCCGGTCGCTCATGGCAAACCGTCTCCTCTACGAACTGAGCATCCAGTTAGCTTCGTTTACAGATTACTGAACGCGATATTGCCGATAAATCGGCTTTCGCTATGTCAACGCTAGCAAGTCTGGCACCCTGCTTTACGTGTATTAATTTTGAATAATAAGGACCCGTGTTGAAAGGGCGGAAATGGGAACCAGTCAAGCGCGTGCTGCAATTGCTTGGCGCCGGAATCAAGTCGATGCACAAGCGGTTGCTGCTCGGGCTGGCGCTGGGCTGGATAGCGATCGTCTGCGTCCTGCTGGTTTCGGCTTGGTTCTCGGGCCAGCGTCAGGTCCGCGAAGTCAATGACAACCACTTGGAATACGAAGCGACGCTAATTGCCGAACAGGTCGAGCAGGAGTTATCGCAGCGGCTCGATTCGCTGCAGCGGCTGGGCGACACGCTTGATCCGGGCAGGGCGGGTAACGTGTCCTATGTGTCTGCCAAATTGGCCCAGAATGACGCCCTGCTCGAGTTATTCGATGCCCTGATAGTCGTCGACCGCGACGGACAGATCGTTTCGCGCAGGCCTGAGCCTCGGGACGGCGCGGAGGTCAATGTCGCGGATCGCATGTACTTTCAATTCATGCGTTCGGTGGGGCGCCCCTATGTCAGCGAGCCGTTTATCGGCCGCATAAGCCAATCACCGCTGATTATGTTGAGCGTGCCGATGAAGGGGCCGTCTGGTGAATTTCTAGGCATGGTCGGCGGCATGATCGATGTCCTCGACGGTAGCCTGTTCGACCGCTTGCGGCGGATTCGTATCGGCAGCGAAGGTTATGCCAGCATCCTCACCTCGTCGGGTCGGGTACTGGTCCATCCGAACAGCAACTGGGTTCTCAAGTCGGCCCCCTCCGCCGAACAGAATCCCTGGCTGGATCTTGCGCTGTCCGGTTGGGAGGGCACCGCGCTGGGCCCCACCGCCAATGGCAACATGGCATTGCAGGCTTATCAGCAGGTGTGGCCAGCCAACTGGGTGGTCGGCGTCTTCCTGCCGCGTGACCAGGCCTTCGCGCCACTGCAATGGTTCGTGCGCCATCTCTGGCTGGTCGGGGGCATCACGGTGGTGGTCATGCTGGCGCTGCTGTGGTGGCTGCTCAATCAGGCCTTGAGACCGCTGCATAGTCTGGAGCGCCAGATCGAGGCCGTCGGCCACGGACAGCGAGATTTTGTCGATATCGAAAGTCGCGCGCTGGAGATTCAGCGGGTCGCCGACACCTTCAACCGCATGGTGCAAAGCCGTCGCGAGGCGGAGAGCCGGCTGCACGATCGCCAGGCTTTCCTTGACGCCGTGCTGGCGTCGTCGCCGGTGGGGATGTTCGTCTATAACCTCGATGGCGAGATTCGCTACGTCAATCCGGCGATGGTGGCGCTGACCGGGTATAGCCTGGAGCAATTCCGTGCGCAGTGGCCACGCCGAGCGCGCTCATCCCGACGACCGTGACGACGTCGCCGATTTATGGCGTTCGAGCCTGAGTTCGGGGCGCGACTTCCAGCGCCAGTATCGCTATCTAAAGGCCAACGGCGAGGTGATCTGGGTCGAAGTCCCATGCCACCCTGGTGCGCATGGAGTCCGGTACTCCGCTGGGGTTCGTCGGTACGCTCAAGGATATTACCGAGCGTCAACAGGTCGCCGCACTTCAGCGCTGGGAAGCCGAACACGATCCGCTCACGGGGCTGCTCAACCGGCGCGGTTTCGAACGACGGCTCGACGAGGCCCTGGCCGATTGGGTCAAGGGCCGCGTCCCGGCGGCGCTGATCCTGTTCGACCTGGATCATTTCAAGCCGATCAACGACGAGGGCGGCCATGCGCTGGGCGATGAAATGCTCAAGCTGATCGCCGAGGCGATCGGTACCAAGGTTCGCAAGAGCGACTTGCTGGCCCGTTATGGTGGTGATGAGTTCGCCGTGTTGATGCCGGGCTGTGGTCTGGAGCAGGCGCGCCAGACCGCCGAAGCGCTACGCCGGGCGGTGGAAGCCCTGAGCGTCGAACATGCCGGCAAGCGCTACCGCGTTACGCTTAGCCTGGGCGTGACGGACCTGCATGACGAGGATAGCGACCCTGACCACCCCATGCGCCGCGCCGACCAGGCAAGTTATCTCGCCAAGGAGCAGGGCCGTAACCGTATCGTGGTCACTGATGCCTGAAAGTGGAATTTTAAGTAGGATTGTGAACGAGGCTATCATAAACCTTTGAGTTTTAATAAGCCTGGACATGCAGGTAGCTGGCGCCGGCAGTTTTCTGACTGAAATCGTGTGTTTTTCTCGAAGACGAGCCCGACGGCTCAATACTGCAGGGCTTTGCTGATATAGCGCTCACCCTGCATCACCTGGCGAATGGCGAGCGGCAACTCGTCGGGATCGCCCTTGAGCACATAGCCTAGCGCGCCGGCGGCCATGGCCTGCTCGGCATAGTGGCGTTCGCCATGGCCTGACAGGATGGCGCATGGCAGTTCGGGATAGCGAGCTTTCACCGAAATGATCAGATCGAGCCCACTGACCCCGGGCAGCGACAGGTCGATCAGCATGAGATCCGGCGAGGCCTGAGCGAGATCCTCCAGTGCTTCCTCCCCGGAGCTGGCGGTGGCGCAGACTTCCAGATCCGCTTCCAGGGAAATGAACTCCTGGAGCATTTGCTGCATGAGGAAGTGATCTTCGACAACGAAGATGCGTGTTGCGTTATCCTTGCCCATTGTTCAATCCTTTGAATCCCATGGCCGACATTGGCGAAACGTGCCGGGAAGCTATTGCGTGGACGCTTGTGACGTTGGTTTCTCCACTTCGCGTTTTACCGGCATCATTAACAGTATAGAGGTACCTGAGCCGGGCACCGCATCGATCTCCATACGGCCACCGAGCAGGCTTAGCCGCTCGCGGATGCTGACCAGCCCGAACCCGGGATGGTCATCCTGCTCCGCCTCCATGACCGCGAGATCGAAGCCGTCTCCTGAATCACTGACACGAATGATTATCTGCCCGTCCGTCTGGTCGAGCTCGACCCGCGCATGGTCCGCATGGGAATGCTTCTTCACATTGAACAGCAGCTCGCGGACGACCTGGAAAAGCAATACGCGCAGGTCTTCGTCAAGGGTGTCAGGCGGTTGAAGGGTATGCACCTCCATCTCGAGAGCGTGCAGTTGCTGCATCTGCCGTTTCAGCCAGCCGAGGGCATCGGCAAGGCCTTCCTTCTTGAGAATGGGCGGGCTGAGGTCCACGGTCAATTGGCGAGTCGTTTCGATGGCCTTGACCACCCAGGCTTGCGTGTCAGCGAGAAGCTTCTTCTGTTCCCATTGTCCGGTGCCTTGAGCTTCTCCTGCGATCATGCGTAGTCGCATCTGCAAGCCGTAGAGCAGTTGCTGCAGGTCGTCGTGCAGCACCTGCGAGACCCGCCGGCGCTCCTCCTGCTCGGCCATGGTCAGCTTGGAGGCCAGGTCGCGAACCTGCTGGGTGCGCTCGAGGACCCGGGATTCCAGGGTTTCGTTGATGTCCTTGAGGGCCTGCTCGGCGAGCTTCTGCTCATTGGTATCGCTCATCATGCCGACCCAGCCATGGATCGTGCCATCGGGCGTCGCGCAGGGCGCTGGCCCTGACCTCGGTCCAGCGATACTGCTGGCTGGGGGCATGATAAAGCCGGAGTTCATTGTGCAGCGGTGTGCCCGTCTCGAGGGACTGCCGCCAGGCCGCCTGCGCCTGCTCGCGATCGTCGGGCTCAATGGCCTGGACCCAGCCCCAGCCTTTGAGCTGCTCGTAGGTCTGACCCGTGTAGCTCCGCCAGGAGGGCGAATCCTCGACCGCGGCGCCCTCGGCGCTGGTGGTCCAGATGATCTGCGCCGAGGTATCGACGAGCACCCGAAAGCGTTCCTCGCTGTCGCGCAACTCCTCCTCGAAGCGCTTGCGGTCGGTGATGTCGACGAAGGTGATCACCACGCCGTCGATGCGGTCGTTGACGCTGCGGTAGGGGCGCACGCGGGTCAGGTACCAGCGATCGCTCTGATCCTGAATCTCGTACTCGATCGGCGTGAGCTGATCGAGCACCGACTGGGCATCATCGGTCAGCCGGTCATAGCCCAGGCGATGGGTCAGGTCCGACAAGGGTCGGCCGCGATCGGCGGTGCGAATGTTGAACAGCGCGCCGATCTGGGGCGTGAAGCGCAGGATGCGCAGTTCGCGGTCGAGGAAGATCGTGGCGATGTCGGTGGCCGTCAGCAGGTTCTGCAGGTCGCTGGAGAGCTGGCTGAGTTCCTCGACCTTGTGGCGGTTTTCCTGATTGACCGTGGCGAGTTCTTCGTTCATCGACTGCAGCTCCTCCTTGGAGGTCTCGAGCTCCTCCATTGTCGAGCGCAGTTCCTCGTTGGCCGACTGCAGCTCTTCGTTGGCCGCCTTCATCTCCTCCTGCCCCGTCTCGTACTCCTCGATCACCGCTTGCAGGCGCTGCTTGTTGAGATCCAGCTCTGCCTCGAGTTCCCGAGACGAAGCCTCGTCCACTGCGTCGATGGTTTGCGCGGCCGCTCTAGGGGGCTCGGCGCGTTCCTCGAAGATCACCAGGGTCAGGCCCTGGTCCTCGCGCTCCTTGGCCGGGCGCACATGCATGACGACGTTGCACGGGTCGCCCTCCAGGCGCAGGGCAATGGGTTTCGAGCGAACCGGCTGGTTGTCCTTGTCGGCGGCCACCAGCGCGGCGCGCAGGTCGAGGCGCAGCTCTTCACGCAGCAGCTTGAACACACTCGAGGTCGGCTCTCCGCCGGGGTGGACCAGATAGCGTCCGGCATGCTCCGAAAAGTGCACGACCTTGTAATCGGGGCTGACCAGGATGCTCGGCGGGGCATAGCGCTCGACCAGCTTCTGGTGCAACAGCCCATACGTGAGTGGCGCGTGGGGGGCCGTTTCGGCTTTTTTCTCCTGGGGCTGCCGGTTCTGGGACAGCGGAAACACCGGTAGATGAAGGCCGCGCGTGGGCACGTTGCGCTTTCGATACAGGCAGAGCTGCTTGTTTTCGGTATGGAACAGGTCGGATCGGTCGACCGTTTCCGAGCTGCCCAGCAAGCAGATAGCTGTCGGGGTTCAGCGCGTAGTGAAAGACCTCGATCACATCCTGCTGAACATCGCGCTGCAGGTAGATCAGCACGTTGCGACAGGCGATCATGTCGAGCTTGGAAAAGGGCGGGTCGCCAAGCAGGTTGTGCGGGGCGAAGACGACGAGCTCGCGGACTTCCTGGCGAACCCGGAACCCGCCATTTTCCTTGACGAAGAAACGACGTATGCGCTCGGCAGATACGTCGATCTCGATGTCCCCCGTATACAGGCCCTCGCGTGCCGTTTTCAGCGACTGGTCGTGCAGGTCGGAGGCGAAGACCTGCAGCTGCGGCGGGTTTTCGTGGCGCGCCGCCGCTTCCAGCAGCAGCATGGCCAGCGAATAGGCTTCCTCGCCGGTCGCGCAGCCCACCGACCAGAGGCGGATCTGATCCTCGGGGCCCTTGTCCGCAAACAGCTGCGGGATGACGTCTTCCTCCAGCGCTTCGAAGACTTCCCCGTCGCGAAAGAAGTTGGTCACGGTGATCAGGAACTCGTCGGCCAGCGCGCGGGTCTCTTCGGGCTGCTCGCGCAGCATGTCGAGGTAGCTGGCTCAACTCCTCGATATGGTGAAGCTGCATGCGTCGCTGGATGCGACGCATCACGGTGGAGGGCTTGTAGCGGGAGAAGTCACGCCCGCAGCGCGCACGTACCTGGGCGAAGATCTTCTGGCGGATGTGGTGCTGGGTCTCATCCGGGATCATCGCCCCCGCTGGGTACCAGGATCCGCGGCTGCGTCGTGGCATAGCGGATGATCTCGCCGGGGATTTGCTCCAGCGGCAGGACCCGGTCGATGAGCCGGGTGGCGAGGGCGCTCTGCGGCATGCCGTCGAATTCCGCCTCGCGAGGGTCCTGGACCACCGTCAAGCCGCCGTTTGCCTTGATCTCCTTGAGGCCCAGCGTACCGTCGGAGCCCGTGCCGGTAAGGATCACCCCCACCGCATCGCCATCGAAGGTATTGGCGAGGGTGCGGAAGAAATGATCGATGGGCGCGCGATCACGCCGCTTGTCTTCCAGTTTCGAAAGCCGCAGGTGGGTATCGACGGTATTGAGGTTGCGCCCTGGCGGGATCACGTAGACATGATCCGCCAGCAAGGGCACGGTTTCCGTGACCTGCTGCACAGGCAGCTTCGAATGAGGCTGCAGCAGGTCGGCGAGATGACTCTCGTGCTCGGGGGACAGGTGCATGACGACGACATAGGCCAGCCCGGTTTTTTCGGTCACGTTCGAAAAGAACCGTTTGAGCGCCGCGAGCCCGCCGGCTGAAGCACCGATCCCCACGACGGTCATGGGAGCGCGGTTGCCCGACTCGATCATCTCGTGCTTGTTAGTTGTTGCTGATCTTCGCTCATCACGCTCCATTCCTTGCTTATCCCCCGACGGGGGATCTGCTGTTACTACCATCCTAAGTATCCTGAAGAATGAGTGCCAGTGCGAACCAACGCAGCTTGGGCGCAGCTATAAATTTTAGATGCAGCTCTAAATTGCCAGTTGCCCGTGTAACAAGTTGAAACAGTTGCCCGCATCCGGAACAAAAGCGCCGCTACGCGTGTGAAATCGGCTGCTCCTTGCCAGCAAGGCGCTCGTTCAGCTTGCCGATTTGATGGATGTCATGCATGTAACTGTCAAATTTTGCCAGGAGGTGCGTGAGCACGATCAAGGCGTAGATCAGCATCACCAGGACAACGCTGCTATTGGCCCATGCCAGGGAGGCAATCGACACTTCGTAGGCCATGGTGTAAACCCCCAGGCCGCCCAGGAACAGAACGCCAAGCGAGTTGGCAATGATCACCGTCAGCAGGGCACCCCTGATATCCAGTGTAGGAGGGTTCGTTTTCCAGAAGGGCAGCTGCTGGATCTTTATTCTGCCGTTTGCGACAACCTTGTGCTTGCGACGCAGTAAAGCTTCCGCCGTGGATTGAGGCTGCTCCGAGGCAAAGGCCGCGAGTACTAGGCGTGGATCGATGTCGGGTCCATAAATGTCTTTTACCGCCTGGCTGAAGCCTGAAGATTCGCCGGATCGATATTGCTCGGCCTTGACGGCGAGGCGCTTTAACGATTTGCGCACCGCATGGGTCTTGTCGTCTTCCTCTTCGATGCTTTGACTCTGATTGCAGTAGATATCGTAGAGCTGGTAGATGGCTATGGCTACGCCTGCGTAAATCATGACAATCATCAAGAATTCCAGCATATCCATTCACCCTTTAGATCGGTGCGTTAACGACAAGTGAGGCCAGGCCATGATGGTGCTCCCCCGTATCGCCCAGATCAACTGACAATGCGCCGCGTGGGGCGTCGCCGCTACTGCGCTGGCTGGACTGGCTTTTCGGCGTCAAACCATCGGCGTCAAACCAAGAACCCCGGCAACTTGGCCGGGGTTCTTGCACTGCGCTGAATCAGGCTGTGTCAGCGCACGTTGTCGACCGGTGAATGGCCGGCCATCTCGCGCTGCATGGCCTTCTCGGTGTAGGCCACCCCGTAACGCCCGCGCGACCAGGCATACATGGCCAGGCCCAGGGCCATCCAGCCGCCGAATACCATCCATTCCACCGGCAGCAGCGCAGAGGGGCTACCGGGCATGTACAGGAAAACCATGCCCAGCGACAGGGCCACGGCGAGGCCACCGACGAGCTTGCCGTAACCGACCATGAACGGACGTTCCATCTCGGGCTCGCGCTGGCGCAGGACCAGGAAGGAGAGCGCGACGAACAGGTAGGCGATGACGATGCCCAGGCCGCCGGCATCCACCAGCCAGACCAGCGCCGGGCGGCCGAAGAAGGGCGCCAGACTCGAGACAAGGCCGATCATCAGGATGGCATTGACCGGTGTCTTGTGGCGCGGGTGCAGCTTGGCCAGGAAGGCAGGCAGCATGCCGGCCTCGGCCAGCGCGTAGATGGCCCGCGAGCCGCCGATGTAGAAGGCGTTCCAACTGGTGATGATCCCGGCGACACCGGCCAGCACCATCAGCTTGCCGGCCCACGGCGCGGCGAACACCGCCTGCATGGCGTCCGGTACGGCCAGCGAGCTGGCCGCCAGGGCCTGCGGGTCAAGCATCAGGGCGGTGCCAAGGATGATCAGCGAATACCAGAACACGGCAAGGATCACCGAGAACATCAGCACGCGCCCGATCTCGCGGAACGGCAGGTTGATCTCCTCGGCGGCCTGGGGAATGACGTCGAAGCCGACGAACATGAACGGCACCATGATCATTACTGTCATGATGCCGCCGATCAAGCCGTTATCGACGTTGAACAGCGGGTCCATGGTAGCGACCTCGCCAGTGAACAGGGCGCCGGTGATGAACATGACGCCGACCACCAGGATCAGCAGGGTCACCAGCTTCTGCACCAGCGCGGCGGTACGGATACCGACATAGTTGATGGCCATCATCACCAGCGAGCCGAAGACGCCGACCGCTACCCAGGTGGCTTCCACGTCCCAGCCGGCCACGGTCCACAGATAGCCGACGGAATAGCCGGGGAAGAGATGGTCGATCACCGTGGGCAGCGCCACGGCTTCGAAGGAAACCACGCTCATGTAGCCCAGCACGATGCTCCAGGTGCAGATGAACGAGGCAAAATGCCCCAGGGCCCGGTAGCTGTAGACATGTTCGCCGCCGACCTGCGGCATGGCGGAGGCCAGCTCGGCGTAGGTCAGGCCGACCAGAACGATCGCGACACCGCCGATCAGAAAAGCCGTGATGGCGCCAAGGCTGCCAGCTGACTCGATCCAGCTACCGGTCATGACGATCCAGCCCCAGCCGATCATCGCCCCGAAGGCGAGGGCGAGAACGTCCTTGCGCGCCAGCACACGCGCCAACTGGCTCGCCGAATGTGAATTGGTCATGGTGATAGTCCTGTTTATCGTTGGATTGTTAGAGGGTTAAGCAATTGTTTTATATAATTAACAGTTGACCAATATAATTTACCGCGGTGCGGGGAACAAGCGTCACGACGCGCCGGAGCACAATTTATGAAGATGATTCAAGTATAGCGTGCCGGAGCGATCCCGGAAGACCTCACCGCACCAGCGGGCTATCAATGGGCTTCACGATGGGTTTCACGTTGCGGCTCAGGCTAGGCCGCGCGAACGCATGACCTCGCTGATGATCGGCACCGGTGTCAGGAGATGTTCGCGCATCAGAGCCACGGCACGTGAGCTGTCACGTGCCAGAATGGCTTCGACCAGGGCGTCATGTTCGCCGCGCTTTTGCTCGATCGCCGCGCTCGAGAAGACGGTCTCGCAGAGCCACAGGTGACGGTAACGCTCGGCCTGGTCGAACAGCGACTCGCGTACCTGCTGCAGGTGGTGTGTCCCGCAACCGGCGGCAATGGCGGCATGGAAGGCCTTGTGCCGCTGGTCCCATATCGCCAGTACCTCGTCCGGGCCGCTGACGTCGACGACCTTGTTCAAAGTGTGCGCCCGGGCCAGGATCTCGGCCTCCCAGGCGTCGTCGCCACGCTCGATCGCCAACTGCACGATCAGGCCTTCGAGCTGCGCACGGGCATCGTAGATATCTTCCAGTTCTTCGACCGACATCGGCGCGACGCGATAGCCGCGCTGGCTTGCGGCTGTCACCAACCGCTCTGCCACCAACTGCGAAAGCGCCTCCCGCAGGGGCCCGGTTCCCAGCTCGTAGCGCTTTTTCAGCCCACTCATCAGCAGCTTGGTGTCGGGGGGGTGGATGCCGCGGATGATGTCGCGCTTGAGCCAGGTGTAGGCGCTCATTGCCAAGTTCTGGCGGGGGGAAGTGTCCATGGGCATATCCAAAACGATGATGGCGTCATCATACCGAAAGGGGGCGGGGCGGACGAAACAGCGGCTGTTTTTTGACGTTCATATAAAAATGTAGATATTTTATAAAAATGTTCGCTATTATGGCTCTGCCAACCTGACAAGGAGACCCCCATGACCGTTCTGACCCGCCTGCCGGCTACCGCCATGTCGATTCCCGAGGCCCTTCATGGCTTCAGTCTCGAAGCGTCAGCGCCCTCGTCGCGCCTGCTGAACCTGCATTTTCCAACAGCGACGGTACAGGCGTTTCTCGATGCCGTGGCGCGCTGGCCGGTCCAGGCCTTGGAATACCAGTCTTTCCTACGCTTTCGCGTGGCGAAGATTCTCGACGACCTGTGCCACAACACCCTGCAGCCGATGCTGATCAATACCCTGGTGGATCGAGAGACGGGAGCGCTGCTGGTGACGCCTGAGGGGCTGGATCGGGTCGAGCAGGCCGACGACATGGTGAAATTCGCCACGGCCGTGGCTCACCTGATGGGGCGTTCCAATTTCGATGCCATGAGTGGCCAGTACTATGCACGCTTCGTGGTCCAGAACGTCGATAACTCGGACAGCTACCTGCGCCAGCCACACCGGGTCATGGAGTTGCATAATGACGGCACGTTTGTCGAGCAGGACACCGATTACGTGCTGATGATGAAGATCGACGAGCAGAACATGCAGGGTGGCAACTCGCTGTTGCTGCATCTGGATGACTGGGAGGGCCTCGACACCTTCTACCGCCATCCGCTGGCCCGTCGCGAGATGCGCTGGACTGCACCGCCGAGCAAGAAGGTCGCGCGTGATATCTTCCATCCCGTCTTCGACGTGGATAGCCAGGGACGTCCGATCATGTCCTACATTGACCAGTTCGTGCAGCCGAAGAACTTCGAGGAGGGCAACTGGCTGGCCGACTTGTCGGAATCCCTGGAAGGCAGTGCCCAGAAGCTGTCGGTTGCCGTGCCCACCGGCAGTCTGCTGTTGATCAACAATCATTTCTGGCTGCACGGCCGCGACCGGTTCACTCCGCATCCCGAACTGCGTCGCGAGCTGATGCGCCAGCGCGGCTACTTCACGCATGCCAAGACGCTGCGTCAGCCGCGTCAGGTGTAAACTCGTCAATCTTCCAGCCGCCGTAGCGGCGGCCTTGGATGCTTTCCCTGACAACGAGAGGCAGATGTACGACTTCATCATCATCGGCGGCGGTATCCTTGGCCTGTCCACCGCCATGCAGCTCCTCCGGGCCTATCCCGACCAGAAGATGCTCCTGGTCGAGAAGGAGAGCGGCCCGGCCCGCCACCAGACCGGCCACAACAGCGGGGTGATCCACGCCGGCGTCTATTACACGCCGGGCAGCCTCAAGGCGCGCTTCTGCCTGGAGGGCAACCGCGCCACCAAGGCCTTCTGCGACATGCATGCCATCGCCTACGACGAGTGCGGCAAGCTGCTGGTGGCCACCAATGATCTCGAGCTGCAGCGCATGCAGGCGCTTTGGGAGCGCACCGCGGCCAACGGCCTGGAACGCGCCTGGCTCTCGGCGGATGAACTGCGCGAGCGCGAGCCCAATATCACCGGAGTGGGGGGCATCTGGGTGCCCGCCAGCGGCATCGTCAACTATGCCGAGATCGCCGCCGCCATGGGCCGCGAGTTCGAGGCCGGGGGCGGCGAGATCCGCTACGCCACGCCGGTCACCGGCCTGGAGGAGCGCAGCGGCGAAGTGGTGGTGAAAACCGGCCAGGGCGAGTTCACCACCCGCCACCTGGTGTCCTGCTCGGGGCTGATGGCCGATCGCGTGGTGCGCATGCTGGGCATCGAGCCCGACTTCACCATCTGCCCGTTCCGCGGCGAGTACTACCGGTTGCCAGCGCAGCACAACCGCATTGTCAACCACCTGATCTACCCGATTCCCGACCCCTCGATGCCATTTCTCGGGGTGCACCTGACGCGCATGATCGACGGCAGCGTCACGGTCGGCCCCAATGCGGTGCTGGCCTGGCAGCGCGAGGGCTACCGCAAGACTGACGTGTCGTTGTCCGATAGTCTGGCGATGCTTCGTCACCCGGGCATCCGCAAGGTGCTCAAGGCCAATCTGCGCCCGGGGCTGATCGAGCTGAAGAACTCACTGTACAAGAGGGGCTATCTCGAGGAGGTGCGCAAGTACTGCCCGAGCCTGACGCTGGACGATCTTGAGCCCTACCCGGCCGGGGTGCGCGCCCAGGCGGTCTCCAACGATGGCAAGCTGGTCGACGACTTCCTGTTCGTGAATACCCGGCGCACGGTCAACGTGTGCAACGCGCCATCACCAGCGGCGACTTCGGCGATTCCCATCGGGGCGCATATCGTCGAGCAGGTCAAGGCGCTGGTCGGCGGCGACTGAATGGGGTGGCGCTCCGCGTCAGGCTGTTTACGATTCTTTATAGAGCGCCCTGCCATGTCGCAGGGCGCATCAAGATCAGAACAGGATTGCCAGCAGCACCAGGCACAACCCGAGCAGCGCGACCATCCACACCAGCGAGCGGACCCAGGGGACGCCCAGCGCATACAGCGGTATGTAGGCAACGCGGGCCAGCAAGTAGAGCCAGGCGCCCCATAGCGTCAGCGCTCCGCTCTGGCCGCCGACATGGGCGATCAGAATTGCACCGATAAACAGTGGCAGGGTCTCGAACAGGTTGCGCTGGGCCCGGAACAGCCGCCCGGTGATCGTACCCATCGGCGGACCGGGGTCGTCGCGCGGCCCGGTATTGTAGGTGACGCCGGCTTCCCGGTTGCGCCACATCGCGGGCAGCAGGATCTGGACGATGGCCAGCACCAGCGTCCAGCCGAGCAGGGTCAGTTCCGTGGTCATGGGTAACGGCTCCTGTGAGGGCGGAGTCTTTACCCTAGCAGTCTTCCGCGCTCAGAACGCTTCCCGATCGTCGCCATCGCTGACTAGCGGTGAGCTGGTTCGCGCGATGCGCGCCGCTGCCTTACCCGCCCGTCATGTTCATGAAGCGCACCACCTGCACGTCGCCATCGGTGGTGAAGTGGTGGCGCTCGGGCTTGAGGCGCATGGCCTCGATGATCGCTGTCTTGAGCCGTTCGCTATCACCGGGGTGGCGGCGCATCACGCCGCGCAGGTCCATGGAGTGCTCGTTGCCCAGGCACAGCAGCAGGCGGCCTTCGGCGGTGACCCTCACCCGGTTGCAGGCAGCGCAGAAGTTGTGGCTGTGCGGGGAAATGAAGCCGATGCGTGTGTCGCTGTCATTCATGCGGTAGTAGCGCGATGGACCCAGGGTGCTCTCGGTGGAGGGCAGCAGCACATGGTGGCGCTCGATCAGCGCGCGCACCTCGTCGCTGGAGCAGAAGGTTGCGGCGCGATCATGCTCGGTGACCTGACCCAGCGGCATCTCCTCGATGAAGCTGATGTCGAGCCGCTCGCGGCGGGCGAATTCGACCAGCGCCGGCACCTCGTCGTCGTTGCGGCCCTTGAGGATCACCGCGTTGAGTTTGATGCGCGTGAAGCCGGCCTCGCGCGCGGCGCGGATACCGTCGATCACCCGGCCGAGATCCCCGGTGCGGGTCAGCGCCCGGAAACGCTCCGGGTCCAGGGTGTCGAGGCTGACGTTGAGCCGGCTGAGCCCGCCGCGGCGCAGCGCGTCGGCATGCTTGACCAGCCCGCTGCCGTTGGTGGTCATGGCGAAGTCGCGCAGGCCCGGCAGGGCGCCGATGGATTCGACCAGCTCGGCGATGCCGTGACGCACCAGCGGCTCGCCGCCGGTCAGGCGAATCTTCTCCACCCCCAACTCGACGAAGGCGCGCGACAGCGCGGTAAGCTCTTCCAGCGTCAGTACCTGGGCGCGGGGCAGGAAGGTCATGTCCTCGCCCATGCAGTACACGCAGCGAAAGTCGCAACGATCGGTCACCGAGAGACGCAGGTAGCGGATACGTCGGCCGAAGTCGTCCACTAATGTAGTCATGTTTCACCTTCGATTGGGCGGGCGACGCCTTCAGACGGCGAACTGGGCAATGGGCAGAAACGCATAGTCGTTACCCTCCAGTACCGGCGTATCGCCCGGTACCAGCAGATAACCGTCCGCCTGGCAGGCTGCGCCGAGCATGGCCGAGCCCTGGCCGCCGGCCAGCCGGGCCACGGGCCTGTGTTCGGTGCGATCGAGAACCACGCGCAGCAGCTCGCTGCGACCCTGCGTGGCGCGTCGGCTGAAGGCCGCCTTGACCGGATACTGCTGCAGCGGGCGTGGCCGACGGCCCTGGCAGGCCTGCACGAAGGCTTGCCCCAGCATCTGCCAGGTGACCAGCGAGGCGACCGGATTGCCCGGCAGGCCGAGCAGCGGCACGTCGCCACCGGCGCGATGCAGAGTGGCCGAAGGCGAACGGCTTGCCGGGCTTCATCGCCACGCCATGGAAAATCAGTTCGCCAAGTTCGGCCAGCACCGGGCGGACGTGGTCCTCCTCGCCGGCCGAGACGCCACCGCTGCAGATCACCACATCGGCACGCTCGCGCGCTTGGCACAGCGCTTCGCGCAGGGCACTTGGGGTATCGGCGACGATGCCCAGATCGACGACGCTGCACTCCTGCTGCTGGAGCAGGGCGCTCGAGCATGACGCGGTTGCTGTCGTAAAGCTGGCCCGGCGCCAAGGGCGTGCCTGGTTCGACCAGCTCGTCGCCGGTGGCGATCAGCGCCACCTTGAGGCGAGCGAAGACGTTGACCGCGACGATGCCCTGGCTGGCCAGCAGCGCCAGGGCCGGGGCATCGAGGCGCTGGCCGGCGGGCAGCAGCGGCGCACCTTCGCGATATTCCTCGCCGCGGCGACGGATATTGGCGCCGGGCAGCGCTTCGCCCTGGATGTGCACACGGCCCCGGTCGTCGATCCGGCAGCGCTCCTGAGGGATGACGCAGTCGGCGCCGGCCGGGATCGGCGCGCCGGTGAAGATGCGCGCGCAACTGCCCTCGACGAGCGCGGCCGGGGCGCAGCCTGCCGGAATGCGCTGGATGACCGGCAACCCGTCGGGGCTGACGTCGAGATCGGCGATACGCAGGGCATAGCCATCCATGGCGCTATTGTCGGCGCCGGGCATGGCCAGGCGGGCGTTGACCGGCTCAGCGAGAATACGCCCCAGGGCGGCATCGAGCGGGCAGGGTTCGCTTGCCGTCAAGGGCCGGGCGGCAGCCAGCAGGCGCTGGCGGGCGTCCTCCAGATCGAGCAGGCCCGGCGTCAGGGTCGCGCAACTGACGCAGCTCATGCCGATTGCTCCCCGGTGGGCATCGCGGCGATGGGGTTGTCCGGTTGGCGGCTGGCGCAGGGCGAGGCCTCGGGACGCACCATGGCGACGAAGTTGCAGGGCCGGGTGCGGGCATCGAGCTGTGCGGCGAGAATGCCGTCCCAGGCGGTGGCGCAGGCCTTGGGTGAGCCCGGCAGGGCGAACACCAGGGTGCGGTTGGCCACGCCACCG
>CAVZBU010000019.1:0-57282 GCA_963773565.1 uncultured Gammaproteobacteria bacterium
CATAGGGGCTGGGGCTTGATGTGGTCGCCGAGGGCGTGGAGACCCAGGCCCAGCGCGATTTCCTGGTGGCCCATGGCTGCCCGGTCACCCAGGGTTTCCTGTTCGCCCGACCGGAGCCGGCCGAGGCCATCGAGGCGCGCTATCTCAAGCCCGCTTCGAATGCCTCGCTAAAGCCGTCATCAGCGACCTGAGCGAGCACTGACACGACAGCCTGCCTCAGCCGCACGGCAGCCATCGACAACCTCGCAGTGTTTATCGCCCAGCTCAACCAGCCCACCTTGAAGCCGGATGCCTTGCAGAGCGGCTGCCGGTACCGGTTCATGGCTGGCCGGTGAGTGGCCTGCGGCGCGCCCCGGGCTTGGCCAGCAGCAGTTGGCAGGTACCGATCGAACGCTCGAGAAAGCCGCCTTCGCAGTAGCACAGGTAATAGCGCCACAGGCGAATGAAACGCTCCTCGTAACCGAGCCGGCGAACGCTTTCCAGGTTGGCCTCGAAACGCGTGCGCCACTCGCGCAGGGTGCGTGCGTAATGCGGGCCGATCTCCTCGAGATCGAGCAGGTTGAGCGAGGTATGCCGCGCCAGCCCCGCGAGGATCGCGTTGTGCGAGGGCAGGAAGCCGCCCGGAAACACATAGCGCTTGATGAAGTCGACGTCGTGCTTGGCGGCCTCGAAGCGCTGGTCGCGGATGGTGATCGCCTGCAGCGCGGCGAGGCCATCGTCGCTGAGCAGCCGATCCAGCGTGGCCAGGTAGGTGCCCAGGTACTGGTGGCCGACGGCCTCGACCATCTCTACCGAAACGAGCCGGTCGAAACGGCCCTCGAGCTCGCGGTAATCCTGCTGAAGCAGCGTGATGCGATCCTCGAGCCCCTCCTCGGCGATGCGACGGGCCGCGTAGCTCATATTGCTCGGCGGAAAGGGTCGTGGTGGTGACGCGACAGCCGCGGGTCCGCGCAGCGTGGATCGCCAGCCCGCCCCAGCCGGTGCCGATCTCCAGCAAGTGATGGTCGGCGCCGACATCGAGCGTATCGAGCAGGCGTTCCAGCTTGCAGGTCGAGGCCTCCTCGAGACTCGCGTCGGGGTGCGGGAACAGCGCGCTCGAATACATGCGGTGGCGTCGGTCGAGAAACAGCTCGAACAGTTCGTTGCCGATATCGTAGTGGGCGCTGATGTTGCGCCGGGAGCCGCGCCGGGTGTTGCGCTTGAGCGTGTTCCAGGCGCCGAGCAGCCAGTGCCTGAGCCGCGCGCTGCCGTTCTCGAGTTCGCCGTTGACGCGCTCCAGATTGGTCGCGAACAGCCGGATCAGCGCGACCAGGTCGTCGGCGTCCCAGTCGCCATCCATGTAGGCCTCGCCGGCGCCCACGGTGCCGCCCAATGCCAGGCGCCGCCAGGTGCGCTCGTGATGCAGCGTGACGCGCACCGCGAGTGGTCCGCCGCGGCCGAGCTGGTGGCATTCGCCGTCGGGTTCGATCAGTGTGATGCAGCCGCCCTCGAGCCGGTCGAGCTGGGCCAGCAGGCGTGGCTTGAGCCAGCGCGTCAGCCGCTCGATGCCCGAGGCGGCGGGCTTGACGGGCCGTGCAGCGGGCGGGCGCAGCGAGGTCATGGCGAATTCTCCCGTGGGCCGGGGTCGTGCCGTTGATGGGGATAGACAGGGACGCGCTTGGCCCACAGGCGCAACGCCTCGAAGTGAATCGCGGCGACGGTCTTGAGACTCATCCACGGCTGACGAGCCAGCGTCTCGAGCAATACGCGCCGAGTGGCCGGCCGCGCCGTCAACGTCAGGGTGGCATCGAAATGGCGCACCCCGGCCTGCCAGTTTTCCATGTGCAGATAGAGACACTCGCCGGGCGCGTTGAAGCGCCAACGGTAGCTCATGTCCATGGGGTTGAACGGCGACACGTGCAGGGCCTTGGCGAAGCTTGCCCCGTGCAGATGACGTGCAGGGTCGACGGCGCAGGCATAGACGTGGCGTTCGCCCCAGGGGGTGTTGGTGACCTCGCCGATCACCGCACGCAGCCGCTCATGGCGGTCGTAGACGTAGTAAAGGGTAAGCGGGTTGAACGTCACGCCGCACAGCCGCAACTGGGCGAGCATGCACACCCGGCCGTCGGCCGCCGCGGCCAGTTCGCTGCCCAGCTCGCTGGTCAGACGTTCGCGCACCGCCTGCTTGAGTGGCCGGTCGTGAGGGGCCAGGTAGTCTTCGCGGCGAAAGCGCGCCAGGGCGCTGCGGCGGGCGCTGAAACCCGGCACCCGGGTGAACAGCCGCGGCAGCTCGTCGAGATCCAGCCAGGCCATCCACAACTGGTAATTGAAGCTATGTCCGCGGGGCACGAAGCGCCGATGGCGCAGTTGGCCACGGTAGATACAGCTGCGCGGCATCTCGATCATGGTGTCGTTTCCCACAGCGAGCTTTGGCGGGCGCTTGCGTTGTTGCCGGGGTGTTGCAGGGCACGGGCCACCCGCAAGGCGCTCCACACGCCATCCTCGTGGAAGCCGTTGCGCCAGTAGGCGCCGCAGTAGTGGGTACGCAGCCGCGGCTGCGAGATCTCGGCATGGCGTGCGCGGGCCGCTTCACCCTCGCGGGTAAAGGTGGGGTGCGCGTAGTGATAGCGCCCCAGCACCTGGGCGGGGTCGATGGCCGCGGTGTCGTTGAGCGTCACGCAGAAGGTCTCGGGCGCCGAGAGCCGCTGGAGGATGTTCATGTTGTAGGTCACCGCGACTCGCGCATCGTCGGCGCGCCCGTCGAGGCGGTAGTTCCAGCTTGCCCAGGCCCGGCGCCGGCGCGGCAGCAACCGGGTGTCGGTATGCAGCACGACCTCGTTGTCGCGGTAGGGAATGGCGGTGAGAATCTCGCGCTCGGCCGGGCTGGGATCGCCGAGCAGCGCCAGCGCCTGATCGGCGTGACAGGCCAGCACCACCTGGTCGAAGCGCGCCGCGCCCAGGGCGGTATCAAGGTCGACGCCGCCAGCGTCGCGGCGGATGCGCGAGACCGCACAGCGGGTGTGAATGCGCTCGGCGTAGCGCCGGGTGAGTGCCGGGATATAGCTGCGCGAGCCGCCGACCAGGGTCCGCCACTGGGGCCGATCGCTGAGCGACAGCAGGCCATGGTTGCGAAAGAAGCGCACGAAGAAAGCCACCGGGAAGCGTGTCAGGTCGGTGATGCTTGCCGACCAGATCGCCGCGCCCATGGGCAGCAGGTAATAGCGGCGGAAATCGTCACCATAGCCGCCGGCATCGAGATACGCGCCCAGCGTGGTCGCCGAATCGAGACGGCCGGCCTCGAGATCGCCGCTGGCCGTCCGGTTGAAGCGCAGGATGTCGCCGAGCAGACGGTAAAAACGGGGCCTGACAAGGTTGCGGCGCTGGGCGAACAGCGAGTCCAGGGTATGGCCATTGTACTCGAAATCGCGCCGGGTCTCGTGTACCGAGAAGCTCATTTCGGTGGCTTGGGAGGCCACCCCGAGCTCTTCCAGCAGATGCTCGAAGTGGGGATAAGTACGGTCGTTGAAGACGATGAAGCCCGTATCGATGGCGTAATCGCGGCCCGCCAGCGACACATCGATGGTGGCGGTGTGGCCGCCCAGGCACGGCGCGGCTTCGAACAGCGATACCCGGTGCTGCGTCGACAGGTAGTGTGCGGCGCTAAGGCCGCTGATTCCACTACCGATCACGGCAATGCGTTGTCGCGGTAATCATCGATGCAGCCGCCTGCACAGTGCGCTTGCGCCCGGCGATGCGCCGCCCCAGACGCAGCCGCAGCGCCGGTGGCAGGATACCCAGCAGCTTGATCAGTAACGTGAAGCGGCGCGGAAAATGCACGTCCAGGGCGCGTCGTTCGAGACCTCCGAGAATCGCGTCGGCGGCACTATCGGCGTCGAGGCGCATCGGCATGGCGAAATCGTTGCGCGCGGTGAGCGGCGTTTCGACGAAGCCGGGGTGGATCACGCTGACGTCGATCGCCTCGTCGGCCAGGTCGATGCGCAGCGACTCGAGGAAATGACTGAGTGCGGCCTTGGAAGCGCCGTAGGCCTCGGCACGTGGCAGCGGCAGGTAGGCCGCAGCGCTGGAGACTGCCGCCAGCAGCGGCCGGCTGGCGCTTTCGTCGCGGGCCCGGCGCAATAGCGGCAGGCTGGCGTCGATGACCTTCAGCGCGCCGTGCAGGTTGACCGCCAGCACACGCTCGACCAGCGCCAGGTCGAAATGTCGGGCATCGAGGTATTCACAGGTTCCTGCCACGTGCAGCAGCAGGTCGAGACCGGCGAATGCCGTGTCGATGCGCTGCGCGGCCTCGGCGACCGAATCGTGATCGGTGATATCGCAGGGTATGACCAGCGCATTCGGGTAAGCGCTGGCCAGTTGCTCGAGTGTCTCGCAACGCCGCGCGCTGAGCGCCACGCGGTGGCCCTGGGCGAGTAATCTTTGCGCCAGCGCCAAGCCGATGCCCGAGCTGGCACCGGTCAGCCAGATGCGTCGCCGTCCGCTCAACACCGTCATCGCGATGCTCCTCATCAGTGTGGCGCTCACCGCTTGGGCCGTCGGGTCAGCCCAGTCGACGCTTGAGCCAGCGAATCGCCGTGCCGAACAGCGGCAGGTGCTCGTAGAGCAGGGCGCCGGCATCGAAGTAGTCGCGGTGTTCGCAGACCCGCTCGCCACGAAAGCGCAAGTGCGAACAGCCCTCTACCGTTACCTTGCGGCCGCTGGCCAGCCTTGGATGCACCAGCGTCAGCGTCCAGCAGACGAACGCCTGATCGCCTTGCCGCTGACGCTGGGCAAACTCGAAATGGACGCTTTCGAGCTTGGCGTAGAGTGCGTCGAAATAGCCGGTCAGTGCCGCGATACCGTCGATCCGCTGGAACGGATCGACAAAGCGGATATCGGCAGTGTAAATCTCGGGTAGATTATTTGTACAGCTTTTGTCCAATTTATTGTAGAAGGCGCAAAAGGCCTCCAATGGCGGGTCGGCGGCCATCGCTGTCTCCTGGTGTTTAGGGGTGAACCGACCCGCGCCGGCGGCTGGTCAGTCGCTGGAAAGCGCCTTGAAGGCGTCGAGCGCCCGCACACGGGCGGCCTTGTGATCGACGATCGGTGCCGGGTAGCTGCCGGTGGCGAGGGCATCGCGGGGCGGCGCGTGCCGCGCCTTGGCCGGCAATTCGGCGAGTTCGGGTAGATAGTGCGCGATGAAGCGGCCGTCGGGGTCGAAGCGGCTGGCCTGGGTGGTGGGGTTGAAGATACGGAAATAGGGCGCCGCATCGGTGCCCGTCGAGGCCGCCCATTGCCAGCCACCATTGTTGGCGGCGAACTCGCCGTCGACCAGATGGCGCAGGAAGAACGCCTCGCCGCGTCGCCAGTCGATCAACAGATGCTTGGCGAGGAACATCGCCGTCACCATGCGCAGGCGATTGTGCATCCAGCCGGTCTGCACCAACTGGCGCATCGCGGCATCGACCAGCGGATAGCCGGTACGGCCCTCGCACCAGGCGGTGAAGCCCTCGTCGTCATAACGCCAGGCGAGCTTGTCGGTATGCGCCTGGAAGGGCCGATGACGGCACACGTCGGGAAAGCCGACGACGATATGTTGATAGAACTCGCGCCACACCAGCTCGTTGATCCAACTGGTCAGCCCCTTGTCGCCGTCACCGAGGTGGCCGCCATTCTCGCTCATTGCGGCCTGTAGGCACTGGCGCGGTGAGATCATGCCCAGCGCCAGATAGGGCGATAGCTCGCTGGTGCCGGCCAGCGCCGGAAGGTCACGCTGTTCGGCATAATGGCGGGCGCGAAAGCGCAGAAAGCGGGCCAGGCGATCGGCGGCGGCTTCCTGACCGGCGGGCCACAGCGCGGCATCGACGGGGCGTTCGGTGTACTCGGGCGCTGCGGGCAAGGGGTCGCTGGCGATAGTCTGACGCGGCTGGGGAGCGGGCGTATCGCGCAGTGCCAGTCGCTCGGCGTCGATCTGGCGATGCCAGGCCTTGGCGAACGGCGTGAAAACCCGGTAGTAATCGCCCTGGCCGGTAATCAGCTCGCCTGGCTCGAAGGCTACCGCGTCGGTGTAGCCGTGCACGCTGAGCCCGGCCGTCTCGCAGGCGTCGCGTACCGCGGCGTCGCGGCGGCGTTCGTCGAGCGGGTATTCGCGATTGAAGTGCAGCGCCTCGGCATCGTGGTCACGGGCCAGCGCGGCGAGCACCCGCGGTGCGGCCTCGAAGCACCCGATATCACGCTGGACGAGCGGGATGTTGAGCCCGGTCAGGGCGTCACGCAAGGCCTCGACACCACGCCGCAGGAAATCGATCTTGTTGGCGCCGTGGCCATGGCTGTGCCACTGCTCGGGGCTGTGCAGGAACACCGCAATCACCGGGCCACGGCGCGCCGCCGCGGCCAGCGCAGTATTGTCGAGGGTCCGCAAGTCGCTGCGAAACCACATCAGTTGGCGGGCCATGTGCGCCTCCTGTCGCTCTTGGGGCTGTGGGTCAGCCGAGTACACTGCGCAGGCGTTCGATCGCCGCGACCGGCAGTGCACCGAGGGACTGAATGGCGCCGGTTTCAAGCTCGGCGGCGCGGATATGGGTGACCGGGCCGGCCAGGCAGAGCGGTGCCTTGAGCTGCTCGGCGAGCCGCGGCAGGTGGCGGCGCATCAGTTCGTTGCCCTCGGTGCGGTCGCTGGCCAGCAGCAGCGCGGCGCCACCGAGGCGCTCCATGGCCAGTGCCCACTCGCCGAGTGGCAGTGGCGCATCGAACAGCTGAACGCGGTAGCCGGCATCGCTGGCAGCCAGCGCCAGCAGCAGCGTGCCCAGCCGATCGGCATCGTCGGACAGTCGCGAGAGCAGCAGCAGCGGCCCATGGACGTACTGATTGGCGTGGTACAGGCGGGTTCCGATGCGCGTGCGCAGGAAGCTTTCCAGCAACTGGCGTTGCGCGACGGCACCCAGCTGGTCATGCCAGCGCTGCTCGAGCTCGTCGATCATCGGTTGCCAGATATGCGCAAGGCAGACTTCGACCGGGTAGAGCGCCAGGGACTGGTTGAACAGCGCCTCGAGGCCTTGCACGTCGAGCGCTTCGACGAGCGCGACCCATTGCCGGCGCTGGCTGACCCAGTCGCCCTCGTCGATCGCCGTGGTCTCGGCCTTGCCGGGTCGATCGAGTAGCTCGCGTATCTGACTGACCGGCACGCCGCGGTCGAGCCAATGAAGGATGTGCTCGACGCGCTGGATATCCTCGCGGGCGTAGAGTCGATGCCCCTTGGGGGTGCGCTGCGGGCGGATCAGTCCATAGCGGCGCTCCCAGGCACGCAGCGTCACCGAGTTGACGCCGGTCAAGCGCGAGACTTCGCGAATCGGGTACAGCGCCGAGCCGGCGTGGTCCATGGGCTTGTCATTGATCATGCGCACGCGTGCCTCTAGCTGTCTGGCGGTACCGCCCGGGACTCGGGAAGGCGGTCGATGTCCTGCGCATAGTCGCGAGTGTCGGGATGCTGACAGGAGTAGTAAAGAGTTGTACAGAATAATGCTTTTGTACAACTGTTCCAATTGATTCGCCCGTGCGGCTTAGCCACGGTGCTCATGTGTGGCTGGGCAAGCGCGACGGCCACTGACTAGACTCTATGAGGCGTACAATCGCCGTATAAGTCGACACGCGCTGTGCGGGGCATCGCTCGCTAGAAGCGTCGCGATATTGACAAGTGAAGACAGGGAGGTGCCATGCGAATTCTGGTCACGGGCGGTAGCGGCTTCATCGGGCGTCTACTCTGCCAGCGATTGGCACGAGACGGTCACGAGCTGATGGTCCTGTCGCGGACGCCGGACGCGGCCCGGCGGGTGCTGCCTGAAGGCTGCGATATTCGTGACGAAGTGGCCGCGTTCGCCGAGCGCGAACCCGAGGCGATCGTCAATCTGGCCGGCGAGCCGATCGCCGGCAAGCGCTGGAGTGACGCTCAGAAGCGGCGGTTGTTCGATTCGCGGCTGAGCGTCACCCAGCAACTGGTGGAATTGTGCGGCCAGCTGAGCACGCCGCCACGGGTGATGGTCTCGGGCTCGGCGATGGGTTATTACGGCGATCAGGGCCAGCGCGCCGTGGACGAGAAGACCTCGCCCAACGAAGAGTTCTCGCACCGGCTGTGCGCCCAATGGGAAGCCAAGGCCCACGAAGCCGAGCGTCACGGCGTGCGGGTCGTGCTGCTGCGCACCGGGCTGGTGCTCGACGCTGATGGCGGTACGCTGGCCAAGTTGCTGCCGGCGTTCAGGATGGGGCTGGGCGGACGCTTCGGCAATGGCCGCCAGTTCATGCCGTGGATCCACCGTGAGGATCATGTGCGCAGCATCGAGTTCCTGCTCGAACACGACACCCTGAGTGGCGCCTTCAACGCCTCGGCACCGCACCCGGTGCGCAACGCCGAGTTCACCGCCACCCTGGCCCGCCAGCTGCACCGGCCGGCACTGATGCCGGTGCCGGCATCAGTGCTCGAGCTGGGGCTGGGCGAGATGTCGCATCTCTTGCTGACCGGCGCCGACATGCGTCCGCGGCGGCTGCTCGACGCCGGCTTCCGCTTCAACTTCGAGACCCTCGACGCGGCGCTGGCCGACATCCTCCAGCGTGGTCGCGCGGCGGCCTAGCCGTTCGCCACACCGCTGTCGAAGCTAGCGGTCAGCGGCGGGTCTCGCGGTCGACGGTGACGATCACCCGCACGCCGTCCAGCCGCAGCCGCGCGCCCTCGATTGCCGTGTCGAGCGCCTGGCGCTCGTGATACAGGGCATCGAGTTCATCCTGGCGCACCGCGGGATTGTGGCGTGCCAGGGCCTGCAGCCGCGACAGTTCGTCGTCGAGCACGCCGCGCATGCGTCCCTGCGCGGCCTCGATGATCGTCGGCAGTTCGCGCTCGGCTTCGAGCTCGCCTTTTTCCAGCAGTTCACGCAGTTGATCGTGGCGCGACTTGATCAGGTCGCGGGCGACCGCCTTCTTGACCTTCTGCAGGTTCTTGGCCAGTCCGCTGAACGAGACCTTAGCGGACAGGTTGGCGCCGGACTCGTCGAGCAGCACGCGCACCGCGGTGGGCGGCAGGAAACGATCGACATGCAGGCGTTTGGGGGCCGGACAGTCGGTGACGAACACCAGTTCGGCCATCAGCCGACCGGCGGGGATCGACGGATGGTCGAGCAGCGCCAGCGCGGTGTTGCCCAGCGTGCCGGTGAGAATCCGGCCCATCATTTCGCGGATCAGCGGGTGCTCCCACGACAGGTGCTGGACATCATCGCGGGCCAGCGCCCGCTCGCGGGAGCGGGTCGCCGTGAAACCCTCCTCGCCCTTCACCAGGCCGGGCAGACCGTCGAGCATGTGCGGGCCGGCGCGCAGGTGAACCAGCTCGTTGCCGAGATCCTGGCTGTCGACGCCGAAGATATCCAGCGCCTGATCCAGATAGCGCGGCAGTGCGCGGTCGGCGTCGAGTTCGCGAATCGCCGTGGCGACCGTCTCGGCGCGCTCGCCACGGCAGGCGTTGAGTTCGAGCAGGCGGTTGCGACCGGCATCGCGCTCGGCCAGGCGGGTCTCGAACAGCGCGCGGGTCTCGCCGATCACCGTGGCGAGCGCCTCATCGTCGAGCAGTGCCTCGGCCAGCTCGTCGCCGAACGCCGCGTAGAGTTCGCTGCCCACGCCGTGCGGCGCGTCGAAGGCATCCATGCCCTCCCGGTACCAGCGCAACAGCCGCTCGCCGGGGCTGCCGTCGAACACCGGCACATGGATCTCGATCGCATGACGCTGGCCGATGCGATCGAGACGGCCAATGCGCTGCTCGAGCTGGTCGGGCAGTTGCGGCAGGTCGAACATTACTAGATGACGGCAGAACTGGAAGTTGCGCCCCTCGGAGCCGATCTCGGAGCACACCATCACCTGGCTGCCATCCTCCTCGTCGGCGAAGGACGCCGCGGCGCGGTCGCGCTCGACCAGCGTCAGCCCTTCATGGAACACCGGCGCGTGGATGCCGCCGAGTACCCGCAGCGCCTCGGCCAGATCGACGGCAGTAGCGCGGTCGTGGGCGATCACCAGCGTCTTGTCGCGGCCGACCTCGGTGAGATGCTCGAGCAGCCAGGTGACGCGCGGGTCGATCTGCCACCACGGCTCGGCGTTGAGCGGGTCATCGCTCAACGCGCGGTAGGTGGTGTCGAGATACAGCATCACATCGGGATGATCGAGCCCGGTCTCGATCAGCAGCTCGTCGAGGTAGTCCTCGTCGCGCTCGAGCTTGCGCAGCACCCGGCGATAGGCCGAGGGTGCCTCGAGCCGGGCGACATGCAGGTGGCGCTCGGGGAAGCCACCGACGTGGCGCCGGCTGTTGCGGAACATCACCCGGCCGGTGCCGTGGCGGTCGAGCAACTGTTCGCGCAGCTGGTCGCGGGCGGATTGCTGCTGGTCGGGATCGCTCTGCGGGTCGGCCAGGGTCTCGAGCAGCGCTTGGCTGTCGGCATCGTCGATCGACGCCGCGACGCTGTCCAGCGCCGCGGCATCGCCGGGCAACCGGTCGAGCGCGTCGATCGCCTCGGCGACCCGCACGTAGCCGGCCTCTTCGGCGCGAAAGCGCGCCAGGTCGTGGTAGCGATCGGGATCGAGCAGGCGCAGCCGGGCGAAGTGACTCTGCAAGCCCATCTGCTCGGGGGTGGCGGTGAGCAGCAACAACCCGGGCACGGCACGCGCCAGGCGCTCGACGCAGTCATAGCCGGGGCCGCTGGCCGCCGGCGACCAGTCGAGATGGTGGGCCTCGTCGACGATCAGCAGGTCCCAGGCGCAGGCCTCGGCCTGGCGCTGGCGATGCGGATTGGCGAACAGCCACTGCTGGCTGGCCAGGATCAACTGGCCGGCGTCGAACGGGTTGGCCTCGCCATGGGCCTGGCTCTGCTGCTCGTCGAGCAGCGTGACGTCGAGGGCGAAACGCCTCAGCAGCTCGACCAGCCATTGGTGGGTCAGGCTGTCGGGCACCAGGATCAGCGCACGCTCGGCCCGCCCGTTGAGCAGCAGGCGGTGCAGGATCAACCCGGCCTCGATGGTCTTGCCCAGGCCGACCTCGTCGGCGAGCAGCACCCGCGGGGCATGGCGCCGCGAGACCTCATCGGCGATATACAGCTGATGGGGGATCAGGTCGATCTTGGGCCCGGCCAGGCCGAGCGCCGGATTCTGGCTGATACGATGATGATGGTGCAGGGTGCGAAAGCGCAGGTCGAACCAGTCGTTGCGGTCGACCTGGCCGGTCAACAGCCGGTCGCGGGCCTGGTTGAACTGCATGCGATCGGACAGCTTGGCCTCGGAGAGTTCGTGCCACTCGCCGGCGTCGTCTTCGCCGATGTAGACCACCAGGCCGTCTTGCTCCTTGGTGTCGTCGACAGTCAGCTGGCTGCCGTCGGCGGACTCGATACGGTCGCCGCTGCCGAACATCACGCGAGTCAGCGGCGCCTGGCGCACGCTGTAGGTGCGCGTCTCCTGACTGGCCGCGAAGAGCACGGTGACGCTGCGCGCATCGACGTTGAGGATGGTGCCCAGGCCCAGGTCGGCCTCGCCGTCGCTGATCCAGCGCTGACCGGGAATGAATTCGCTCATGGTGCCTCGGATGCTCAGGAATACGGTGCGTTGCGCCCAGGTCGCTGGCGGCGGCAGGGCGCCCGGCCGGCGACGGGGCGCGTATGGTACAGCAATCTCCGATAGCAATTAAGCGTTCAACGGCCGAGCCAGGCGTCCAACTGGGCGCGGCCGAATTCGCCGACATGGCGGGTCAGGAGCGTACCGTCGGCCGCGTAATACAGCGTCGTCGGCAGCCCGGGGGCGTGGCTCAGTGCCATCAGCGTCTGGTGCGGGTCGAGCAGCGTCGGCATTCGTTCCAGGCCCTGCTGGTCCAGGTAGCGCGCGACCTCGAGCAGGCTTTCGCCCTGGTTGATCGTCACCACCCGCACATCGCCGCGCTGCGCGGCCTCGGCGAACAGCGGCAATTCGCGCCGGCAGGCCGGGCACCCACTGGCCCACAGGTTGACCAGCAGCGGCTTGCCGTCGAGTGCGGCCAGCGTCATCCGGTTGCCGTCGAGGTCCTCAAGGGTTATGCTCAGGCAGCTGCTGGGGAGTGGTATCCGCAGCGAGCGGTTGCCAGGCCATCAGCCCCAGCCACAGCCCGGCGGCGGCTATCAGCAGACTCTGGGCAGCGACTGCCTGACGCCATTGCCGGCGCAGCGCCCATAACGTCCAGGCCGCGCCGGCCAGCCAGCCCGCAAGCGGCAGGTAGCCGGGTTGCCAGAGTTTGAAGGCGTCGAGAGGCGCGGCGCGATAGCTGTCGGCGTGGAGCAGCACGTAGCCCAGCCGCGCGCCGAGCAGGGAAGCGACCAGCAGGCCGTTGAACCAGCGGCCACGCTGGGTGGCCGGCAGGCGCAGCAACAGCGCGCCGGCCAGAAGCAGCAATAGCGCAGTGGCGAAGGCGTACAGGCGTGGCAGGGCGATGAGCAACGGGCCGAGGGCGATGGCGTCCATGAGCGGCGGGCGGTTCCGTAGGGTGGCGCGGTGGCGCGGTGGTGCGATGGTGCGGTGCGTCGTCAGCGCCACGCAGGCAGGCTACAATGGCCAGCCTACGGGGCCGAGGCTCCGCTGTCATCCGCCCCGATCATCGCATGACACTGCGTTGCGTCACCGGAGTTGCCGCCATGGCCAAGCGCTACGACGCCCTGCGCGCACTGGCGATCGCCAGTCAGGCGCTGGGCTTCATTCTGATCATCACCCTGGAAACCGTGCTCGGTGACGCCGCACGGCCTTGGCAGGGCGCGACGCTGGCGGCGATGCTGCTCGCCGCGCTGACCATCGCGCTGCTGCGTCAGTATCGCCATAATCGCGCCCGCAAGGCCGCCGCGGAACGTGATCGGCGCGGCGAGGCCCTGGATGAGCAGGAGTCGGCGGACTGAGCGCTGCCTCGCCCGACGTCAATCCGCGGGTTGCAGGCGCCAGACGCCGCCGTCGTCCTGGTCGGTCAACACGTACACGCGGCCCTGCGGCCCTTGCTCGACGTCGCGGATCCGCGCGCCCAGTGCAATGCGCTCCTCGTCGGTCACCGTCTGGCCATCGAGTTCCAGGCGCACCAGGCCTTGGCTACTCAGTCCGCCGATCAGCAGGCTGCCTTGCCATTCGGGAAACGCCTCGCCGGTGTAGAACGCCATGCCCGACGGCGAGATCACCGGCGTCCAGTGTCTGATCGAACGGGCGAATTCCGGCCGGCTCGGCGGGTCGGGAATATCGCTACCGTCATAATGCTCGCCCCAGCTCACCACCGGCCAGCCGTAATTGCCACCCGGCTCGGGCAGGTTGAGCTCGTCGCCGCCGCGCGGGCCCATCTCGGCGATCCATAGCTGACCCGTCGCGGGGTTCAGCGCCGCGCTTTCGATGTTGCGATGGCCGTAGGACCAGATTTCGTCGCGCGCCTGATCGTCGCCGATAAAGGGGTTGCCCGGTGCGGGGGCGCCGTCGTGGGTAAGATGCACGATGGTGCCCAGGTGGTTGCTGGTGTCCTGGGCCGGGTCGAACTTGAAACGCTCCCCCAGGGTCAGGAACAGCGTGCCCTGGTGGGTAAACACGATCCGTCCGCCGAAATGGTTGCCGCCGCCGACCTTGGGCTGCTGGCGAAAGATCACCTTAAAATCTTCGATTCGGCCTTCGGTGAGGCGGCCGCGGCCGAGCGCAGTGGACGCTCCGCCTTCGCCGGGCTCGGCAAAGGACAGATAGACCTGGCGATTGCTCGCGAAATCGGGATCGAGGGCGACGTCCAGCAGGCCGCCCTGGCGCTGCGCAAAGACCTCGGGAACGCCGGCCAGCGGTTCGGACAGGGTGTTGTCGGTAGCCAGGATCCGCAGCCGCCCGGGGCGTTCGGTGATCAGCATTCGTCCATCGGGCAGGAACGCCATTCCCCAGGGGTGGACGAGACCCTCGGCCAGCGCCTCGACCCGAATGCGACCGGCCTGAGTCTCGACGCTTTGCGGTGGCTGCGCCGCGCTCGTCGTAGCGTGCGTTATCAGTGCAGCGGCTAGCACGGCGGGTACGCCGGCCTGCAATGGGGCGGTACGCGACATTCCGATCCTCCTCCTCTGCTGCATCGCTTTCTTGCAGGATGCTTCTTGCAAGGTAACCGGCTTTGGCCCGTTGGCAAGCAGTGGCTGTGAAGAGCGGTGCGCTGCAATCAGCGATGGGCCGCCGCCGGGGGAAACGCCGAGACCGGTGCGCAGCGTCCGGGATCGATGCTGACCACCTGCAGACGATGCCCCTCCGGCGCCTGGCAGGCGAGAATTCGCCAGGCGCAGCCCGGCGCGCTGCTGTTGTCGCTTTCGAACAGTGCCGCACCCTGTGCACGAAGATGCTCGCAGGTGGCGGGAAATTGCTCGTCGCTGACCTCGAGGGTCAGCTGCTGGGGGGCATCGGCGCCGTCGCCGCTGACCAGCATCAATACCTGAGTGTGGCCACGAGTATCGCTGCCCAGCTCGAAAACCGCCGTGGTCGCCGATTGCAGCAGCAATGGCAGGCGCAGCACGCCGGTGAAGAATTCCCGCATGGCGGCAAGGTCCTTGACGCGCAGGACCGGCTTGCCCAGTGACAGGCGTTGCATGGCGCGCTCCTCGACTGTTGTTGGTTATGTACCGTTGTTTGTTATGTACCGTTACGTGCCTCCAGTCAGTCTGGTTTAAACGCCCTGCGGCTACCGTTTGAATCGTTGCAAGCCCTCAATCGGTTTTGACTATCGACTCGCGGCCTCATTGCATGCACGGCGATCGAAGCGGGCAAAAAGCTGCCCGGCCTCTTCATCGACGGCCTCCTGGTAATAGAGGCTGGCCAGCGAGAAGCCGGCGGGGGAGTCGAGCGCCGGGCCTTCGAGCAGGCTCTGGTAACGCTCGCCGCCGATCATCGCCAGGCGTTGAGTGACGAACAGCGTATCCACTACGCCATGGCGCAGCAGCGAATGCAGCGAATAGGGCCCGGCCACCGAGTAAACCCGCCGGTAGCCGCGCGCGCCGAGTTCGCGAACGACCTGGCGGACGTCGAGTTCGCGGCTGACGCTGGCGGCGTCCGGCTCGGCATCCAGGCCGATCACCTCGGCCCCCTGGGTGGTCAGACGATCATGCCGCTCGACGGTAATCAGCCCCCGGGCGACGAAGATCAATACCCGTCGGCCCTGCTCGAGCAGCGCCTCGGGCAGCGAGAAATCGAGTGTATTGCTGAGCACCACCACATCGGGCTGAGGCCGCAAGCCCTGGGCGCGACGCCACGTCAAAAGATCGCCGAAGGCCGGTTCATCGGCCACCGGCAGTGTGGCCTGGGCGCGCCCTTCGGCCAGCTGGCGGAAGTAGCGCCCACCGATCAGCAGCGCATCGGCGCGTGCCGCGAGCTCCTGATAAAGCCGCCAGTCGTGACGGTTGGCGATGCTCTTCGGTACCTCGTCGTGACCCGCTGCGTTCTCGACGGCGACCCGGCCATCGAGGCTGGTGACGAAGTTGCTGTAGACGAAGGGAGCGGCTTTCGTGGGAGGGTCCAGCGGCATGTCGAGATAGAGCCCTTCCAGCGCGCACGCCTGAGTCGGGCCAGGGTAGAGCCTGAGTAATGTCATGGTTTGAGGGAGTGAGTCCCGGCCGGTAGCGAGTGTGGAGGGCACGATAGCACGCGCACCGGGGTTACGGTCGGCGCCGGGAAGGATGGGTATTTTCATACTTTTGGCTCGGTGCCAGCGGCTATCTTGAGCATAACGCTGCAGGAACGGGCGACCCATTCTCGTCACTAGTTAGGCAACCCAGTCGGGGCGCCAGGGAGGCAGCGATGAATCCACGCAACGTCTTCGTCGTCGGGCTCAATGAATTCAATCGCGAGCGCCTCGAGCACCTTCGCGGCGCCAGCGAGTACCGTTTCCATGGCGTGATCGAACCGGAAGCGGTCTACGACACCGAGGTATTTCCCATCGAGGAGATGCTGAACCAGGCCTCGGCACAACTGGATGCCTTCGAGGGCAGCATCGACGCCATCGCCGGTTACATGGACTTCCCCGTCTCGACCATGCTGCCGCTGCTGTGCGAGCGCTATGGCACCCGCACGACCAGCCTCGAGAGCCTGCTCAAGTGCGAGCACAAGTACTGGAGCCGGTTGACCCAGCGCGAGGTGATCGGCAATTACATCCCGCGCTTCACCGCCTTCGACCCGTTCGACGACAACGCGCTGTCGCATATCGGCGAGGCGGGGCTGTATTTCCCGTTCTTCGTCAAGCCGATCAAGTCGTCGGGGTCGCGGCTGGGCTTTCGCATCGACAGCCCCGAGGACTTCAGTGCCGCGATCGCCCGGCTGCGCGAGGATATCGGGCTGATTTCCGAGCCGTTCAACTTCATCCTCGATCAGGCCAATCTGCCCGACGAGGTGCGCGCGGTGGATGGCGGTTTCTGCATGGCCGAGGAGATCATCGGCGGCTGGCAGTGCACGGTCGAAGGTTATGTCTTCCAGGGCGAGGTAGTGCCCTATGGCATCGTCGACTCGATTCGCTACCCCCAGGTGCTGAGCTTCTTCTACTACCGCTACCCCTCGCGCTTGCCGGCCCACATTCAGGCCAAGATGCGCGAACTGACGACGACCATCATGAGCCATATCGGCTACGACGACGCCGCGTTCAATGTCGAGTTCTACTGGGACGAGGTCCAGAACCGCATCTGGCTGCTCGAGATCAACACGCGCATCTCCCAGTCTCACTGCGATCTGTTCGAGAAAGTCGACGGGGTCAGTCATCAGCAGGTCAGCGTCGACCTGGCACTGGGCCAGCGCCCCGACATGCCTCGGGCAGAGGGCGCTTACAAGGTGGCGGGAAAATTCTTCTATCGGGTGTTCTTCGTCGATGCGGTGGTCACGCGGGTGCCCAGCGCACAGGAGCTCGAGGCGCTGCAGCAGCGTTTCCCGGGTTGCGTGATCGCTCTGCAGGTCGAGGTCGGTACGCGGCTTTCCACGCTACCCGAGCAGGACAGCTACAGCTTTGCGCTGGCGTACATCTGGATGGGCGCCGACAGCGACGAGGCGCTGCTCGACGATTACGCCGCGCTCGCCGCGTCCCTGACGTTCGAATTCGAGGAGGTCATCGGCTGAACGATGCGCGGCTCTTCGCCTACCCTGAGGCTCTTGGCCTACCCTAAAAAGTATTACAATACCCAGCAACGACACGATAAGGGACAGCCATGCGCATCGTCAGTGACTTTCCACGCCCGATCCACGAAGAGGAAAGCTGGATTACCCTGGCCGATGGTTGCCGGCTGGCGGTACGTATCTGGCGGCCGGTGGATGCCGAGCAGCATCCGGTGCCGGCGATCCTCGAATACCTGCCTTACCGCAAGCGTGACCTGACCGCCCAGCGCGATGCCCAGACCCATCCCTACTGGGCCGGCCACGGCTACGCCGGGGTGCGCGTCGATATACGCGGCAGCGGCGAATCGGACGGCGTGCTGACCGACGAGTATCTGCAGCAGGAGCTCGACGATGGCGTCGAGATTCGCTGGATTGGCTGGAGCGCCAGCCGTGGTGCGACGGCAACGTCGGCATGATCGGCATCTCATGGGGCGGCTTCAACGGCCTGCAGATCGCCGCTCTGCAGCCGCCCCAGCTCAAGGCGGTGATCACGCTGTGTTCCACCGACGACCGCTACGCCGACGACGTGCACCACATGGGCGGCTGCCTGCTTGGCGACAACCTGTCGTGGGCCTCGACGATGTTCGACGCCAACGCCAGTCCGCCCGACCCGGCGCTGGTCGGCGAGCGCTGGCGCGAGATGTGGCAGCAGCGCCTGGAGGGCAGTGGCCTGTGGCTGGCGACCTGGCTGGAACATCAGCGTCGCGACGACTACTGGAAGCACGGTTCGGTGGGCGAGGACTTCGCGCGATCCATTGCCCGGTCTATGCCGTGAGTGGCTGGGCCGATGGCTACTGCAATGCCGTGTTCCGCCTGCTGGAAGGCCTCAGCGTGCCGCGCAAGGGCTGGTCGGGCCCTGGGCGCACAAGTACCCGCACCTTGGCGTGCCGGGCCCGGCGATCGGCTTTCTGCAGGAGACGCTGCGCTGGTGGGATCACTGGCTGAAAGGCCAGGAAACCGGAATCATGGACGAGCCAATGCTGCGGGTCTGGATGCAGGACACCGTGCCGCCCTCGGCGCGCTACGACGTGCGTCCCGGGACGCTGGGTCGGCGAGCCGAGCTGGCCGTCGCCGACGATCGTGCCTCAGCCTTTTCGGCTGACCAGCGGCCACGACTTGATCCCGCGAAGTGGCCCGGGACGCTGCCGCGTCCGAGGTCGACGCGCCGAGCTCGACGATGTTCCGCTGACGATTCGCTCGCCGCTGTTCGTCGGCCTCTACGCCGGCAAGTGGTGTTCCTACAATGCGCCCCCCGACCTGCCGCACGACCAGCGCGACGAGGACGGCGGCGCGTTGATCTTCCAGACCCAGCCGCTGGACGAAACGCTCGAGATCTGTGGCCAACCGGTGGCCGAGCTCGAGCTAGAGGCCGACCAGCCGGTGGCGATGATCGCCCTGCGCCTGAACGATATCGCCGTGGATGACAAGGCCACCCGAGTTTCGTACGGCCTGCTCAACCTCACCCATCGCGACAGCGACGAGAACCCCGAGCCGCTCGAGCCGGGCAAGCGCTACCGGGTGCGGATACCTCTCAAGCATATCGCCCAGCAGTTCCCGGCAGGCCATGCCTTGCGGTTGTCGCTGTCGACCAGCTACTGGCCGTTGGCATGGCCCTCGCCCCGGCCGGTACGGCTGACGCTGTATCCGGCCTCCAGCCGGTTGGTCCTGCCGTGCCGCGAGCCGAATCCGGCCGAAGAGGCGGCGCTGCCGGCTTTCGAAGCGCCTGAAGGCGCACCGCCGCTGGCGCGTACGCTGATCCAGCCGAGCCAGGAGGCCTGGAGCGTGATCCGCGACCTGGCCAATGACCGTACGACCCTCGAAGTGATCAATGACGAGGGCGTCTACCGTCTCGATGATATCGATCTCGAGATCGCCGTACGCGTCACCGAACGTTACAGCTATGCCTATGGCAACTACGACAGCCTCAGCGGCTGGACCGAATGGGAGCGTCATTTCCGGCGTGGCGACTGGCAGGTACGTACCGTGGCCCGCACCCTGATGACCTCGGACGCCGATAATTTCCGGTTGCGGGCCACGCTCGATGCCTACGAGGGCGATAGCCGGGTGTTCGCCAAGAGCTGGGATGAGGAGATACCCCGCGACCTGGTGTAGCGCTTATGTAGCGCTTGGCGCCCGGTCGCGGGGTGGGCTGTCGTGCCGGGCCACATCAGTGCATCAGGCGTTCAGCTTCTCGGTTGGCCTGGACCGCCTCTGGGTAGGTCGAGTAGCGGTCGATCTCCCTGACCTTGCCTCCGGTTGTTTCAAGCAGCAACCAGTAGTCCGGTTGCTGCAAGCGACCGCGGGGCCCGAGCGTGGCGGGAGTGATCTTGAAACTTCGCTTTGCCATGACAGCCTCCATTCTGATTACATAAGTACACAATCAGCATGGAAGAGCGATGTGCTCAAAGAAACATGGTTTTTCTACCAAAAATAAGGGGCTGCCGGCCAAGGTGACAAGGCGAAAAGTATGAGGCTTCTGATATGGAATATGATGGCAGGGGCCAGCCTACCGGGCGGTGCCTGTCGGGCGTCGAATCGGAATTCATGGCGAAAATAGCCCGGCGATGTCGTGCCAAGACGCTAAGCTGGTAAGGCCATGGCAGCGCACAGGCTGCCGGGTGCGCCTGGAAGGCGCAAATGGATCTTTACACGATGGCTACGCATGGACGCACAGACTCTTATCATGGGGAGCTTCGGGCTACTGATTCTATTGGTGGCGTGGTTTCCGATCTTTATCTCGAACTTGCCGCTGACCCTGCCGATGCTCTGCGTGGCGATCGGCTTCGGCGGCTTCAGCTTGCTGGGCGAGCACGGGCTTAGCCTGCTTGATTACCCAGCCACGCTGTCGGTGTTGACCGAGCTGACCATCATCGTCTCGTTGGCCGGGGCGGGGCTGAGTATCGACAAACCATGGGCCTGGCGCCAATGGATGAACACCTGGCGACTGCTGGGTATCGCCATGCCGCTGACCATCGCGGCATGCGCCGTACTGGTCGCGGTCTATCTCGGCCTGCCATGGGCAACGGCCGTGCTGATCGGGGCCGTCATCGCACCCACCGACCCGGTACTGGCCGCCGATGTACGCGTGGGGCCGCCGCGCGAGGAAACCGAAGATGAGGTGCGCTTCAGCCTGACTTCCGAGGCCGGCCTCAACGATGGGCTCGGTTTCCCGTTCACCATGTTGGCGCTCGGGCTCGCCGCGCACGGTGCGCTGGGGGACTGGACCTGGCACTGGCTGGCTTTCGATGGGCTATGGCGCTGTATTGCGGGTGTCGCCGCCGGATGGCTCGTCGGCCATCTGCTGGGCAAGATCGTGTTTACCATCGGAGCGGAAACCATTGCCCGTGTCGGGCAAGGCTTTGCCTCGCTGGGAATCACCTTCGTCGCCTACGCCGCGGCGGAATTTATCCATGGCTACGGCTTCCTTGCCGTCTTCGTGGCAGCGTTGATACTGCGCAATCGTGATGACATGTACGGCTATCACTTGCGCCTGCATGGCTTCATGGAACAGATCGAACACCTATTGATGATGATGTTGCTGGTGCTGTTCGGCGGCAGTCTCGCCGGGCCGATGCTCCAGGAGTTGACCTGGCCGATGGCCATCGCGGCGGTCATCGTGCTGTTCATCATCCGCCCGCTGGCCGGTCTGCTCAGCTTGATCGGCTCGCGGCTGTTGAGCTGCGAACGGATCATTGTCAGCCTGTTCGGTATCCGTGGCGTCGGCTCGTTCTTCTATCTTGCCTACGCGACCAACGCCGGCAACTTCGCCCAGATCGATACGGCCTGGACCTTCGTCGGCTTCATTGTCCTGCTGTCGATTTTTTCCTACGGAATACTCTCGGCACCCTTGATGGGCTGGCTGGACCGCCGGCAGGCGGCCCTCGCCGAGGCCGAGCAGGGCCATAGGACGACCCGCTAGCTCGTTTCCGGAGGCGCTGAACATCGGGCGGAGGGGGCGAGTATATAGGAGGGATTGAGGAAGACATTCTTAGGTACCCGCTCAGCCGGGCACCGAGCAGTTGGCCATGCTTCCACTGCGAGTCCAACACCAGCGGCAATAAAAACCGCCACTTAGGGATCATCCTAAGTGGCGGTTTTTAAATATTTATAGTCGAATCGACCGCCTCCTTGCGGAGAGAAAGGCCCCGCTCTGGGCGGGGCAAGCCGTGTGACGCATTCAATGGACGAGCCTAGAGTCGGACCCGAGAGATCAGGGCGTCACTGACCGGATGATGCGAGGCAGGCAACGTTCATCGAGAAATAGTCCGTTACTTCTCATCGTAACCTCGCTTCCGGGCAACCTGAAAATAAGCCAGCCCGACCGCTCGGGCCGGGCTGTTTCTAGCACTGCTTTTCCTTGCGACCTTCACAGGCATCCTGCCCGTGCATCCTTGGCACTTGAGCCATCCATGTGCTCATTCTTCCTTGCCCGAGCTATCTCCTTAGCTCGATGAATGCAGTGTGGCAGCGCCAGCTAGATAACGACGTAACCCAGGTTATGTTTGTCTGTAGGAAATTGCTGGCACATAGCGTGCTCTATCCGCCTATGGGCAGTAGAACAGGAACGCAGCATTGCTTTGGGGATACTGTCGCTTTTGGCACTGACGCAGCAAGACGTTTCGCGTGTTTCGTCCAGCCTAAAAAGAGAGCTAGCTATATAAGCTGCTGGTGGCTTTCGGATTGCAGCGAGTGATTACCAGAGTGGTTACTGGCTGGAGAGCGGGCACTAAAAAGGGCCGGCGATCTCTCGCAAGCCCTTGATATATCTGGTCGGAGTAGCAGGATTCGAACCTACGACCTCTGCCTCCCGAAGGCAGCGCTCTACCAAGCTGAGCTATACTCCGACGCGGTTGGGCGTGTGCCTCAACGGAGGTGCATTATACGCACTGCAAGGCGCTTGGCAACCCCCGTGCAACGCTCAGGACTGACGATCCACGGCGAGCCGGGCAAGCTCCGCCATGGTGTCGCGATAGCGGCTCGGCGCCAGCACCTCGAGCTGTTCCAGCGCGCGCTCGGCCATCTCCTCGGCACGCGCGCGGGTGTATTCGAGCGCGCCGGTGGCGTGAACGATGGCCAGCACCTCGTCGAGCTGGTCGAGACCACCCTGGCGGATCGCCCGACGGATCAGCTTGGCCTGCTCGGGGCTGCCTTCGCGCATGGCGTGGATCAGCGGCAGGGTGGGCTTGCCCTCGGCCAGGTCGTCGCCGACGTTCTTGCCCATGGTGTCGGCATTGCCCTGGTAGTCGAGCAGGTCATCGATCAGCTGGAAGGCGAGCCCCAGATAGCGACCGTAGAGGCGCAGTGCCTCCTGCTGCTCGGCGCTGCCGTCGGCGAGGATCGCGCCGCTGTGCGAGGCGGCCTCGAACAGCATCGCCGTCTTGCCGTGGATGGTGTCGAAGTAGGCGCTCTCGTCGATGTCCGGGTTGCCGACGTTGGTCAGCTGCAGCACCTCGCCCTCGGCGATCGTGCAGGTGGCTGCGGACAGCACCTCCATGACCCGCATCGAGCCGACCTCGACCATCATCTGGAACGAACGCGAATAGAGGAAGTCGCCGACCAGTACCGACGGCGCGTTGCCCCATTGCTCGTTGGCGGTGGTGCGCCCGCGGCGCAGGCTGGATTCGTCGACCACGTCGTCATGCAGCAGCGTCGAGGTGTGCATGAACTCGATCAGCGTGGCGAGGGTGATGTGCTTGTCGCCGGCATAGTCGAGCGCGCGCGCCGACAGCAACACCAGCAATGGGCGCAGGCGCTTGCCACCGCTTTCGATGATGTACTGGCCGATGGTCTCGACGAGCGGAACCCGCGAGTTCAGTTGGGCGAGAACGGTACGGTCGACGGCGGCGAAATCCTCGGCCACCGCTGCATGGATAGGCGATGCGTTGGGTTGCATGTAGTGGCTGTCTGTCAGGGAGTTGGCGAAACCCGGGGTGCGCGTCCGGTGTTTCTTCGAGGCGCCGTAGGGGTCGCTCCTGCGCCCGGCGCCGGCCATGGCTTGCCCGCTATGCTATGAGGGGGGGGTGAGAGGCGTCAAGGCGAGGCGTCACGCGGGGTCTACCTGCTCGAGCCCCTTGTGAACTCCCGTCCCGATAGTTATAATCCGCGACCCTAACTCATCACGCTCCCTGTCAGATGGCTGCCAAAAGGGGCGCCACTCGCCGCAGGCCGATGAAGAGCCAATCCCCGATGAGTGTCTGGAGACGAAGTATGTACGCTGTTATCAAAAGTGGCGGTAAGCAATACCGCGTCCAGGAAGGCCAGACCCTGAAGCTCGAGAAGCTTGAAGTGGCCACCGGCGATAGCCTGGATTTCGACCAGGTGCTGCTGGTCGCCGATGGCGACGACGTCAAGGTCGGCGCACCGCTGGTCGATGGTGCCAAGGTTTCCGCCGAGGTCGTGTCTCACGGCCGTGGCGATAAGGTCACCATCATCAAGTTCCGTCGTCGCAAGCACTCCATGCGTCGGCAGGGCCACCGTCAGTGGTTCACCGAAGTCAAGATCACCGGGATTTCCGCCTGAGCGGTAGCACTCCCCTGAACCTGCGAGGACTTTGCAATGGCTCATAAGAAGGCAGCCGGTAGTACACGTAACGGTCGCGATTCCGAATCCAAGCGCTTGGGCGTCAAGCTGTTCGGCGGCCAGGTCGTGGCCCCGGGCAACATCATCGTCCGTCAGCGCGGCACGCGCTTCCATGCCGGCACCGGTGTGGGCATCGGCAAGGATCACACCCTGTTCGCACTGGACGAAGGCGTGATCAAGTTCGAGACCAAGGGTCCGAAGAACCGCAAGTTCGTGAGCGTCGTCTCCGCCTGAGACCTCTCTCGAACGAGCACTGAAAAGGCCCCGCCAGCGCGGGGCCTTTTCGTATATGGCGGCCCTAGCCGCCCGGAGAATGTCAGATGCAGTTCGTCGACGAAGCCTCGATCATCGTGGAAGCCGGCAATGGCGGTAATGGTTGCCTGAGCTTCCGCCGCGAGAAGTACGTGCCCAAGGGCGGCCCGGATGGCGGCGATGGCGGTCATGGCGGCAGCGTCTACCTGATCGGTGACGATGCGCTGAACACCCTGATCGATTTCAAGTATCAACGCTTCTACAAGGCCCGGAATGGCCAGCCTGGCCAGGGCCGCCAGATGAGCGGCAAGGCCGGCGACGAGCTGCACGTCAAGGTGCCGGTGGGCACCACGGTGATCGACGAGGACACCCTCGAGGTGATCGCCGACGTCACCGAGATCGGTCAGGTGGTGCTGGTCGCCCAGGGCGGGCGTCGCGGGTTGGGCAATATCCACTTCAAGTCCTCGACCAACCGCGCGCCGCGGCGCACCACGCCGGGGACGCCGGGCGAGCGGCGCAACCTGCGCCTGGAGATGAAGGTGATGGCCGATGTCGGCCTGCTGGGCATGCCCAATGCCGGCAAGTCGACGCTGATCCGCGCGGTGTCGGCCGCCAAGCCCAAGGTCGCCAACTACCCGTTCACCACGCTGGTGCCCAACCTGGGGGTGGTCAAGCTGGGTACCCATGAGCACTTCGTGATGGCCGACGTGCCGGGCTTGATCGAGGGTGCCTCCGACGGCGCCGGGCTGGGGCTGCGCTTTCTCAAGCACCTGACCCGCACGCGGTTGTTGCTGCACGTGGTCGATGTCGCGCCGTTCGACGAGTCGGACCCGGTGGACTCCGCCCGCGCCATCGCCCGCGAGCTCGAGCAGTTCTCCCCGGCGCTCGCCGAGCGGCCGCGCTGGCTGGTGCTCAACAAGCTCGATCTGCTGCACGAGGAGGAGCGTGAGGCGCGTGCCCAGGCGATCATCGACGCGCTGGACTGGCAGGGGCCGGTGTTCCGGATCTCGGCGATCGCCAGCGAGGGCACCGCGCCGCTGGTTCAGGCGATCTATCGCTGGTTGACCGAGCAGCGCCGGCTCGAGGTCGAGGATGAGGCGGCCGCCGAGCACGAGCGCGAGATGCGTGCGCGCATGGAGGCCGAGGCGGTGGCGCGTGCCGAGGCGCGGCTGAGCCGCAAGCGCAAGCCGGTCGAGGCTGACCAGGGTGATGACGACGATTTCGATGACGACGACTATGACGTCGAGGTCGAGTACACGCCGTAGGGCGGTGTGGCTGAATGAGGCTGGGTCGTGATGACGGAAGATAACCGGGTCGAGCGGGCCCCGGGCCGTGAGGCGCTGACCGGCGCGCGGCGGGTAGTAGTCAAGATCGGCAGTGCGCTGCTGACCAACGACGGGCGCGGCCTCGACGAAGCCGCGATCGGCGGCTGGGTCGATCAGATCGCCGCGCTGCACGCGCGCGGCATCGAGGTGGTGCTGGTTTCCTCCGGCGCGGTGGCGGCGGGCATGGCCCGGTTGGGCTGGAGCGTGCGGCCGTCGGCGGTTCATGAGCTGCAGGCCGCCGCGGCGGTGGGTCAGACCAGCCTGGCGCAGTGCTACGAAGGGCATTTCGCGCGGCATGGGCTGCGTAGTGCCCAGGTTCTGCTGACCCACGATGACCTGTCCAATCGCAAGCGCTACCTGAACGCCCGTTCGGCGCTGCGCACGCTGGTTGATCTGCGCGTGGTGCCGGTGGTCAACGAGAACGACACCGTGGTCACCGACGAGATCCGCTTCGGTGACAACGACACCCTGGGCGCACTGGTCGCCAATCTGCTCGAGGCCGAGGCGCTGGTCATTCTTACCGATCAGGAAGGTCTGTTCGACGCCGATCCGCGCCATAACGCCAACGCGCAGCTGATTCACGAGGGCCGTGCCGGCGATCCGAAGCTGGCCGCGGTCGCCGGCGGTGGCGGCGTGCTGGGGCGTGGCGGGATGACTACCAAGATACGCGCGGCGCGGCTGGCGGCGCGCTCCGGGGCGGTCACGGCGATCGCCAGCGGCCGCCAGGCCGAGGTGCTGACCCGGCTGGTCGACGGCGAGCGGCTGGGCACGCTGCTGCGCCCCGAGCATGCGCCGCTGGCGGCGCGCAAGCGCTGGCTGGCGGGGCAGTTGCAGGTCCGTGGCAGCCTGACCCTGGATGCCGGCGCGGTCAGTGTGCTGCGCGACCGGGGCTCGAGTCTGCTGCCGGTGGGCGTCAAGGCGGTCAGCGGTCGGTTCGTGCGCGGCGACATGGTGGTTTGCGTCGACGAACAGGGCGAGCGGGTCGCCAAGGGTCTGGTCAACTACGGCAGCGACGAGGCGGCGCGCATCGTCGGCCAGCCGAGCCATCAGATCGAAGCGATCCTCGGTTACATGGAAGCCCCGGAGCTGATCCATCGCGACAACCTGGTAGTCATCTAGGCGCCACGGATCAGGGATCATGCGCCCTGCAGCAAGCCCGTCTGTAGCAAGACCAAGCTCGTCTGTAGCAAGACATAGTAGCGCGTGATAGAATGCCGCATCCTCTCAGACATGGCTCGTGACAACGCGTTCGTTGCTGCATGGCCAGACCGGTTTGGAAGTATCTGATTACCGAATCGGATCAAACACTTACACCGCATTTTATGGTTCTCCAAGGAGATTACGGTGGCGAATACCAAGCAAGCACAGAAACGTGCCCGTCAGGCTGAACAGCGTCGCAAGCACAACGCCAGCCAGCGTTCGATGGTGCGTACCTATATCAAGCGCGTGATCAAGGCGGTACAGGGCGGCGATCATGCCCAGGCCATGGACGCCTTCAAGGCGGCGCAGCCGGTCATCGACCGCATCGCCGACAAGGACGCGATTTCCAAGAAGAAGGCCGCGCGCCTGAAGAGCCGCCTCAACAAGCGGGTCAAGGCGCTGGCTGCATAAGCCGGACGTCGCTGAGGTGTCCTGCCTGGCCCGAATGGGCGGCAGGGACCCGAGAAAAACCGGCTGCGGCCGGTTTTTTTGTGCATGTAGTTTGCCGATGCAGGCGTGACGGGGCCAGCACATGGCAAGCCAGAATACGGCAAGCCGGAACAAGGGAAGGAATAGCACGGTGCAGCCCGACGACGAGCGCAATACCAATAGTGCAGCGCATGACGCACAGCACGATCACGCCTCGCTGGATGCCCCGGCCGCTGGCGATGCCGCGCCCAGTGAGGCGGCACCGGGTGCCGTAGCGGGCCGCGCGACGCCGGCGAGCGGCGGCCTGCTGCGCTCGGGCATGGTGGTCAGCGCGATGACCATGCTGTCGCGGGTGCTGGGGCTGGCGCGGGACGTGACGATCGCCGCGCTGTTCGGTGCCGGCAGCGGCGCCGATGCGTTCTTCGTTGCCTTCAAGATTCCCAACTTCCTGCGCCGGCTGTTCGCCGAGGGCGCGTTCAATCAGGCGTTCGTGCCGGTACTCTCGGAATACGCCTCACGGCGTACCCGCGAAGAGGTGCGCGAGCTGCTCGATGCGGTAGCCGGTAGCCTGACGGTGGTGCTGGCGTTGATGACCGCGCTGGCGGTCGTGCTGGCGCCCTGGCTGGCGATAGCCTTCGCCCCCGGGTTCGCCCGCGACCCCGACAAGCTGGCGCTGACCGCCGAAATGCTGCGGCTGACCTTCCCCTATCTGCTGCTGATCTCGCTGACGGCATTCTCGGGCAGCGTGCTCAATACCTGGAATCGTTTCGCCGTGCCGGCGTTTACGCCGGTGCTGCTCAATCTTGCCTTGATCGGCGCGGCGGTGTGGCTGACGCCATGGATGAGCGTGCCGTCGATGGCGCTGGCCTGGGGCGTGCTGATCGCCGGCGCCGCACAGCTGGCGTTCCAGGCGCCGTTCCTGGCCCGGCTGGGCCTGTTGCCGCGGCCTTGGCCGAATTTCCGTCATCCCGGCGTCAAGCGCATCCTGTGGCTGATGGCGCCGGCGCTGTTCGGCGTCTCGGTGTCGCAGATCAACCTGCTGCTGGACACCGTGCTGGCCTCGCTGCTCAGCGACGGCAGCGTGTCGTGGCTGTACTATTCGGATCGCCTGGTGGAGCTGCCGCTGGGGGTATTCGGCGTGGCGCTGGGCACGGTGATTCTGCCGGCGCTGTCCAAACGTCACGCCGAGCGCTCGCCCCAGCACTTCGCGCAGATGCTCGACTGGGCGCTGCGCGCCGTGCTGCTGCTGGGGCTGCCGGCGGCGCTGGCGCTGGAAGTGCTCGCCGAGCCTCTGCTGGTCAGCCTGTTCCACTACGGCGCGATGACCGATCGCGATATCGCCATGGCGGCGATGAGCCTGCGCGCCTACGCCCTTGGGCTGGTCGCCTTCATGCTGATCAAGGTGTTGGCGCCGGGCTATTTCGCCCGCCAGGACACCGCCACGCCGGTCAAGATCGGGGTGGTCGCGATGGTCGCCAATATGCTCTTCAACCTGGCGTTGATCCTGCCGCTGGCCCATGCCGGGCTGGCGCTGGCCACCGCACTGTCGGCATTTCTCAACGCCGGGCTGCTGGCGCGTGGGCTACGGCGTCGCGGGGTGCTGGCGTTTCAGCCCGGCTGGGGGCGCTACGCACTACAGCTGCTGGGCGGCTGCGCGCTGATGACGCTGGCGCTGTGGTGGTTCGCGCCCGACTGGCGGGTATGGCTAGAGTGGGACGTATGGCGCCGCGCCGGCACGCTGGCTGCGCTGGTCACAGGCGGGGCCGTGGTGTACTTCGCCTGGCTGGCGGCGACCGGCGTGCGGCTGCGTCATTTCCGCCTGCACAGTTGAGCACGGTGTCGAAGCCCAGTTGTTGATATGCAGTACGGCGGCTGTCAAGGCTACCCCCCTTCGTTATAATCGAAGGCTTTATGGTGCGTGAAGGGCTTCTCTCGAACGTGAAGAGCTATTTCTGAAGAACCTATTCTGAAGGATCTATGGAACTGATTCGCGGCTTGCACAACTTGATGGCGAAGCACCGGGGTTGCGTGGCGACCATCGGCAACTTCGATGGCGTGCACCGCGGGCACCAGGCGATCCTCGACCAGCTGCGCGATCGTGCCGCTGCGCTGGGGCGGCCGGTGACGGTGGTGATCTTCGAGCCGCAGCCGCGCGAGTACTTCGCCGGCGACCAGGCGCCGCCGCGGCTCACCCGGCTGCGCGACAAGGTCCAGTTGCTCGCCGAAAATGGCGCCGAGCGGGTGGTCTGCCTGCCATTCAACGAGGCGCTGCGCAGCCTGACCGCGCGCCAGTTCATCGACCGGGTGCTTGATCGACGGGTTGGACGTTCGCCATCTGGTGGTGGGGGACGATTTCCGTTTCGGCTGCGACCGGGTCGGCGACTTCGCGCTGCTGCGCGAGGTCGGCGAGGCGCGCGGCTTCGCGGTCGAGCATACCCGCACCTTCGTGCTCGACGACGAGCGGGTGTCGAGCTCGCGGGTGCGCACGCTGCTGGCCAGCGGCAACTTCGCCCAGGCCCGGCGCATGCTGGGCCGGCCCTATCGGCTGGCGGGGCGTGTGGTGCGCGATCAGCAGCTGGGCCGCGACGATCGGCGTGCCCACCGCCAACCTGCCGCTGCTGGCCGGGCCGATGGCGCTGCGCGGGGTGTACGCCGTGCTCACCCGGCTCGCCGATGGTCGCGAGCTGACCGGGGTCGCCAATATCGGCTGGCGGCCGACGGTGGGTACGCCGCGCCCGGTACTCGAGGTGCACCTGTTCGACTTCGACGGCGATCTCTACGGCCAGCGCATCACCGTGGTGCCCTGCGCGCGGCTGCGTGGCGAGCTGACCTTCGACGGGCTCGAGGCGCTCAAGCGTCAGATCCATCGCGACCAGGCACGCGCCCGCGACTATTTCCGCGGCGTCGCGCTGGCGGATGGCGCTCTCGGGTCTCGAGGCCGCCACGGACGACTCGGCCTGGCAACCCTTTCTGGCATCGGCGCCGCTGGCGGCGATGCCGACGACTTCCGAATCCCCGGCGGCCCCAGCCGCCGACAACGACGACGGCTGACTCCAAGGCTATGAGCGACTACAAGCACACCCTCAACCTGCCCGAAACCGACTTCCCGATGCGCGGCGATCTGCCCAAGCGGGAACCGGCGCGGCTCGCGCGCTGGCAGGAGCTCGGTCTCTACCAGCGGCTGCGCGAAGCCGGGCAGGGGCGCGAACCTTCGTGCTGCACGACGGCCCGCCCTACGCCAACGGCAGCATCCACATCGGCCACGCCGTCAACAAGATCCTCAAGGACATCATCGTCAAGGCGCAAGGGCCTGGCGGGCTTCGACGCGCCCTACGTGCCGGGCTGGGACTGCCACGGGCTGCCGATCGAGCACCAGATCGAGAAGAAGCACGGCAAGCACCTGCCGCCGCGACGCAGGCCCGGGCGCTGTGCCGCGCGTACGCCGCGCGAGCAGATCGCAGGGCAGAAGGCGGACTTCGAGCGCCTGGGCGTGCTCGGCGACTGGGACCATCCCTACCGCACGATGGACTTCGCCAACGAGGCCGGCGAGATCCGCGCGCTGGCCGAGATGGTCCGCCACGGCTACGTCTATCGCGGCCTGAAGCCGGTGAACTGGTGCTTCGACTGCGGCTCGGCGCTGGCCGAGGCCGAGGTCGAGTACGCCGACAAGAGTCCGACGCCATCGACGTGGCCTTCGCCTGTGCCGACGACGCCAGGCTGGCCGCGGCCTTCGGCCTGCCGCAGCTGCCGCAAGCCCGCCGTCGCGGTGATCTGGACCACCACGCCGTGGACCCTCCCCGCCAACCAGGCGCTCAACGTGCACCCGGAGTTCAGCTACGCGCTGGTGGACACCGGCGCGGTGCTGCTGCTGGCCGAGGAGCTGGTCGAGAGCTGCCTGGAGCGCTTCGGGCTGCAGGGCGAGGTGCTCGCCACCGCCAAGGGCGAGGCGCTGGATCTGATCGAATTCCGCCACCCGTTCTACGATCGCCTGCTCGCCGGTCTATCTGGCCGACTACGTGACGGCCGACGCCGGCACCGGCATCGTGCATTCGGCGCCGGCCTACGGCGTGGATGACTTCGATGTCCTGCCGCGCCCACGGCATGAAGCTTCGACGAGATCCGAAAGCCCGGTGCAGGGCAACGGCAGTCTATGTCGACGACCTGCCGCTCTTCGGCGGCTCAGATGATCTGGAAGGCCAACCCGCAGATCGTCGCCAAGCTCGAGGAGGCGGCGCGCTGCTGGCGCACCAAAGGATCACCCACAGCTACATGCACTGCTGGCGGCACAAGACGCCGGTGATCTACCGCGCCACGGCGCAGTGGTTCGTCGGCATGGACGTAGGCACGGCGGCGAAGGACGGCCAAGACGCTGCGCGAGACGGCGCTGGACGGCATCGAGGCGACCCGGTTCTACCCGGCCTGGGGCAAGGCGCGGCTGCACGACATGATCGCCAACCGGCCCGACTGGTGCATCTCGCGCCAGCGCAACTGGGGCGTGCCGATGCCCGTTCTTCCTGCACAAGGACGAGCGGCGAGCTGCATCCGCGCACGCTGGAGCTGATGGAGGCGGCCGCCGAGCGCGTCGAGGCCGGCGGCATCGAGGCCTGGCCGCGCTCGATCCCGCCGAGCTGCTCGGGCGACGAGGCCGAGCGACTACGACAAGAGTCACCGACACCCTCGACGTGTGGTTCGACTCCGGCACGACCCACTGGCACGTGCTGCGCGGCTCGCACACGCGCTGCGGCCACGAGCAGGGCCCGCGGCCGACCTGTACCTGGAAGGCTCCGACCAGCACCGCGGCTGGTTCCATTCGTCGCTGCTGACCGGCGTGCGCGATCGACGGCCATCCGCCGTACCGGGGGCTGCTGACCCACGGCTTCACCGTCGACAGCCCAGGGCCGCAAGATGTCCAAGTCGATGGGCAACGGCATCGCGCCGCAGGAGGTGATGCGACAAGCTCGGCGCCGAGATCCTCCGGCTGTGGGTGGCGCCTCGACCGACTACTCCGGCGAGATGGCGGTCTCCGACGAGATCCTGAAGCGCGTCGTCGACGGCTACCGGCGCATCCGCAACACGCTGCGCTTCCTGCTCGCCAACCTCAACGGCTTCGATCCGGCGCGCGACGCCATCGCCTTCGACGACATGCTGGCGCTGGATCAATGGGTGGTCGACCGCGCCGCCCAGCTGCAGGCGCGCATCGAGACGGCCTACGAAGAGTATCGCTTCCTCGACGTCTACCAGCAGGTGCATACCTTCTGCTCGCGCGAACTGGGCGGCTTCTACCTCGACGTGATCAAGGATCGCCAGTACACCACCCAGGCCGATTCGCTGGCCCGGCGCAGCTGCCAGACCGCGCTCTATCGCGTGGTCGAGGCGCTCGCCCGCTGGGTCGCGCCGATCCTCTCCTTCACCGGCGAGGAGATCTACGAGCACATTCCCGGCGAGCGTAAGCCGAGCGTGCTGCTGGAGCGCTACTACACGGGGCTGAGCACGCTCGACGACAACGCCGTGTTCGGCCGCGACTTCTGGGAGCGGGTGCTGCAGGTCAAGCAGGCGGTCAACAAGTGCCTGGAGGACGCGCGCAACGCCAAGCAGATCAAGAACGGCCTGGCCGCCGAGGTCACCCTCTACGCCAGCGACGAGCTGCGCGAGACGCTGGGCCAGCTGGGCGACGAATTGCGCTTCGTGCTGCTGACCAGCGAGGTGCATCTGGCCTCTCAGGATGCCGACGGCGCGGCGCAGGCCGAAGTCAGCGAGCTCGAGGGACTGCGGGTGGCGGTCGTCCCCAGCCCGCACGCCAAGTGCGAGCGCTGCTGGCAGCATCGCCCGGACGTCGGCAGCCACGCCGAGCATCCGGACCTGTGCGGGCGTTGCATCAGCAACCTGCCGGACGGCCCCGGGGAGACGCGGCACTATGCCTGACACGCGGCCTGAGCCTAGCGGACCCGAAACCCGGGCGTCCGATACGGCCGAGGGGCGACCAGCAGGCGGCATCCGCGCCGATGCGCCGGCCGCTGCGCTGGCTGTGGCTGTCGCTGCTGGTCGTGATCCTCGACCTGGGCAGCAAGGCGCTGGCCAGCAGCCTGCTGATCTACGGTCAGCCGGTCGAGGTGCTGCCGGTCTTCAACCTGACGCTGCTGCACAACACGGGCGCGGCGTTCAGCTTTCTGGCGACCCACGACGGCTGGCAGCGCTGGCTGTTCGCGCTGCTCGCGGTGGGCGCCAGCATCGGCCTGAGCATCTGGCTGACCCGGCTGAAGCGCGGCGAGGTGCTGCTGGCCGGCGCGCTTTCGCTGATCATCGGCGGCGCGCTGGGCAATCTCTATGATCGCCTGGTGCACGGCTACGTGGTGGATTTTCTCTCCTTCCACTGGGGAAGCAGCTATTTTCCCGCCTTCAACCTGGCCGACACGGCCATCACGCTGGGGGCGATCGGGCTGATCCTCGAAACCCTGCGCGATGCCCGGCGTCAAAAGGCCTGATACCCCAATGTGGCCGAATATGCAAAGCGGAGCGCGATGAGATGAGTGAATATCGGATCGGCGAGGGCATGGAAGTCACCCTGCACTTCACCCTCAAGCTCGAGGATGGCACGGTGGTCGATTCCACCCGCGACAAGCAGCCGGCGACGTTTCAGGTCGGCGACGGCAACCTGCCGCCGGGCTTCGAGGCGCCGCTCAAGGGGCTGACCGACGGCGAGACCGGCAGCTACACGATCTCGCCCGAACACGCCTTCGGCCAGCACAACCCGCAGAACATTCAATCGCTGCCCCGCGATAGCTTCGACGCGGAAACCGAGCTCGAGGAGGGGCTGGTGATGTCGTTCGCCGACCCGGCCGGCGGCGAACTGCCGGGGGTGATCGCCGAGATCGGCGAAAAGCGCGTCGAGGTGGACTTCAACCACCCGCTGGCAGGGCGTACCCTGACCTTCGACGTCGAGGTGATCGAAGTGCGGCCGGCGACGACCCACTGAGCCGAGCGTTGCATAGCGTTTCTATACACCGCCATTGATACCGCGCGTATCGAGCGAGGCAAACATGCAGATCAAGTTGGCCAACCCCCGCGGCTTCTGTGCGGGCGTCGATCGGGCGATCGATATCGTCAACCGGGCGCTCGACGTGCTGGGGCCGCCCATCTACGTGCGCCACGAGGTCGTTCACAACCGCTTCGTGGTCGACTCGTTGCGCGAGCGTGGCGCGATCTTCGTCGACGAGCTCGACGAAGTGCCCGACGACGTCACGGTGATCTTCTCGGCGCATGGCGTGTCGCGCGCCGTCCAGCAGGAGGCCGAGCGGCGCGGGCTGAAGATCTTCGACGCCACCTGCCCGCTGGTCACCAAGGTGCACATGGAAGTGCTGCGCTACGCCAAGCGCGGCCAGGAGTGCATCCTGATCGGCCATGCCGGCCACCCCGAGGTGGAAGGCACCATGGGCCGCTACGACACCTCGCACGGCGGCGCCGTCTATCTGGTCGAGGACGAGGCCGACGTCGCCGCCCTCGAGGTCAAGCGACCCCGAGCGCTTGGCCTTCGTCACCCAGACGACGCTATCGATGGACGATACCGCGCGGGTGATCGATGCCCTGCGCGACAAGTTTCCGGCCATCGAGGGGCCACGCAAGGACGACATCTGCTACGCCACCCAGAACCGCCAGGACGCGGTGCGCGAACTGGCCGCCGACTCCGACCTGGTGCTGGTGGTGGGCAGCGTCAACAGCTCCAACTCCAACCGCCTGCGCGAACTCGCCGAGCGCATGGGTACCCCGGCCAAGCTGATCGACGACGCCAGCCTGATCGAGCCGGCCTGGCTGGAAGGTGTCGAGCGCATCGGCATCACCGCCGGCGCCAGCGCCCCCGAGGTGCTGGTCAAGGGGGTGATCGAGCGCCTGCGTGCACTCGGCGCCGAGGTCCCCGAGGAACTCGAGGGCCGCGAGGAGAACATCACCTTCTCCATGCCGCGCGAACTGAGGGAGCAGGTCATCGTCAGCGACTGAGATAGCTCCTTCTTCGAACGTTGAAAAGTCGGGCTTATGCCCGACTTTTTTATGGATTAAAAGCTACTGCGCTGCGCTAGACTGATACATATTGAAACAAAACTGTCTCTTTCTGAGGGTCTTTCTGTGCGCCAAGCCGGTGTCTCACCTGATCGAATCGCTTATCGCCCTGTTACTGATCAGTATTGCGCTGCTCGGTATCGCCGGCTTGCAGTTATTGACGCTGCAGGACGCCCGCGATGCGCGCTGGCGCGTCGAGGCGACCTCGCTGGCTGCCGGGGCGCTGGAGCGCATGCGGGCAAGCCCCGATGAAGCTGAGGCGTTCACGATCGATTACGATGATGACGCCTTTCCCAATTGTGCCGGGAGCGGGGGCGTCTGCAGTGGCATGAATGACTGGTTGAGCGACGTGCAGCGCATGCCCAATGGGGGAGCGAGGATCACCGTAACGAATGATGGTGACATCGCCCAGGTGACGATCTCGCTGCGTTGGCGCCAACGACCCGCCGAGGGCAACGACCCACTACCAAGCTGTGGCACAGCCTCCGCCTCGGGTGGCTGTGTAATGCTGGAAACCCGCCTATGATGCGCCTTGCTCTTTCCAGCGTAGCCACGACCGGCAAGCGCCAGTCGGGGGTAGGGCTGGTCGAGTTGATGATCTCGATTGCCATCGGTCTGGTACTGGTGGCCTTGGTGACCAGTTATTACCTTTCCAGCCGCCAGAGCTACCAGACCACGGTCGTCTCGAGCGAACTGACCGATGCCCAGCGTTATGCCATGCAGCAGATAGGACGGCAATTGATGCTGGCGGGGTATAGCGATTCGTGGATGGAGCAGGAAACCGTCTTTCCCGGCAGCGGCGGCAACGAAATGCCCACGTTCCCGGCGGGTGCAATCGTTGCGAGTGATAAGTCAGGCGAGCTCTGGCTGCGCATGCAAGGCGCGGCTCTGGCCAACCAAGAGACGAGGGCCTGCAACAATCAGTTGATTGACAAGAATAGTGACGTCGCCCTGATACGCTTATTTGTCAATGACAATACGCTGGAATGCGAAACCCGCTTCGGCGGAGACTCGCAAACAAGCCCCTTGCTCAATGGGGTCGAAGCCGTTGCTTTCAGCTATCTCGGCGATTCCGGTGAATTCAAGACCTACGATGAATCGATCAACTGGCCATCCGTGCGCGCTATCCAAGTAGATTTGTTGATTCGCAGTGAAGCCCAGACCTATGACGCACCGATCCAGCAGTCCTTTCAGTGGCCGGGAGAGGTAGAGGCCAAGGAATTCACGGATCGATATATGCGCTCGCGAATCACACGCATCGTGACGCTGCGCAACGCGGCCGGAGTGGCTTCATGACCCGGGCTTCGTTTCATCGCCAATCGGGGATGGCACTATTGGTGACGCTGGTATTGATTGCCTTGATGGCGCTCATGGCATTTTCCGGCAGCGAGAATACGCGATTGCAACAGCGCCTGGCGAGTAACGACCACGCGGCACAGATTGCATTTCAGGCAGCTGAGGCTGCGCTAAAGCACGCGGCTAAAGCCATAAAATCTGCACCACAGTTGGCCAGCTTTTGTAAGGGAGAGCCCGACCGTCCGACAATCGATAGCCTACCAGCACTCGATGCCGACGATGCGCTGCAAGTTTTAGCGGACCATGGAACCGAGGTCGCATTCACGGTGGGCGATTATAATGGCGAGCATCTGCCGCTAAGTGCGCAGCCGCGTTACGTGATCACTTGTATAGACGAGGGGGCCATCGAGGATTACATCCCACCCCAGAGCATGGTTGAAGGCAAGAATGAAACGGCGATCGGTGACTATCATTTTTTTCGCATCTACGCCCAAGGATTTGGCCCGAGAGGCCAGCTGTCGCGCGTGCTCGAGGCCCGTTATGTTTTTTGAATATCTGTTGCCAAAAAAGCTCGCCGCATTCTGCCTGGTACGCACGGGGACACTGACAGCCCTGCTGGTCTTGGCCTTGCTTTATGTATTTATTCCTACTGTGGCGCATGCCATGGGTTATTTTCCGAACCCTGAGAATAACTACGGCAATGGCAGTAATGGTTATTTTGGCGAAGATAAAACAACGGAGGACAATTCTGGTGGCTCGGCTGGGTATAATGGAGTCGTAGGAAACCACTCCGAAGTTCCCTATGAAACGCCGGATAATGCTCAGGCTGATGTCAATCCGCGCTCAATGGTAGTCATGTCAAATGACCACCAGCTTTTCTTCAAGGCCTACACGGATTGGAGTGACGTTGATAATGATGGGGATATAGATTCCACGTTTGACGAAACTATAATTTATTACGGATATTTTGATAGCGATGCTTGTTACATTTATGATGCCGCGCTCGATGGTGGAGGCTTTAGGTACGCCTCGGCCACAAATGGAGCCGATTTTTGTGCAGGGGCTGGAAATAGCAAATGGAGTGGCAATTTCCTGAATTGGGTTTCCATGACCCGGATGGATATAGTGCGCAAAGTCCTTTATGGCGGTAAGCGGTTTCGTGACAATGACTCACAGACGACCATTTTGGAACGTGCCTATTTACCATATGATGCGCACTCCTTTGTAAAGGTAGTTGATGATGGGCCTTTACTTAATCGGCACACTCCCTTTAACGGGAATAAGTCGGTTTCATTCTGTAACACGACAGGCTATAGCGGCACCGGGCAATCAAAGGATGTTGATGAACCCCCGTTGATTCGCGTTGCCGAGGGTGAGTGGCGTAACTGGGCTGCCAATGAGCGTTTCCAGTGTACTTGGCGTAATGAACCAAAGCGTAGTAATGGCGATAGGAATAAGCGCCCACCCGCTAGGTGAAGAATATCGTGTGCGGGTCGAGGTGTGTACCCATCCAAATGATGGGTGTAAAGCATATCCGGACTCTAATGAATTGAAGCCAACCGGGTTGTTGCATGAATACGCCGACAGCATCGATTTTGGCTTGATAACCGGTTCTTATGCTGAAAATACTCAGGGTGGCGTGCTCCGCTCGAACATACGCAGCTTTAATAATGAAATAAGCCCGGGTACAGGTCAGTTTCTCGATGTTGACGGTATAGTCAGTAATATCGATTCCTTTCGTATTTCTCGCTACACTTACGGCAATAATGATGGCACCTACAATACCAATGACAGCTGCACTTGGGGTACTTATTTTGCAAATGTGGGGAATGGGCGTTGCTCAAGCTGGGGAAATCCTTTTTCAGAAATTACTGTAGAAGCTCTTAATTACTTGACAGGGTCTTCTAGGACCGAATCATTCAGCACTGGAACAGGAAGTGTGGAAAGTGATTATGTTGCAGGGTTAAGTTCTCCTGAGTGGTCTAATGATAGCGACGCTGAATGGTGTGCTTCGCATTCCATGATCATGATTAATTCAAGTGAGATTTCTTTTGATAATGACGCTGACTTGTCAGCAGCCTCCCTGAGAAGCGGTAGTGTATCGAGCTGGACTAACTCAGTCGCTGGGCAGGAGGGAATCGATGGGCAGTATTTTGTGGGAGTGTCTGGTGCGGACGATGATCGTATTTGCACCGCCAAGACTGTCAATTCAGGAAATTTCGCTAGTGTTAGAGGAATCTGCCCCGGCGCACCTGGGATAGGAGGTAGTTATAACGTTGCTGGCTTGGCTAAATATGCGTATGAAACGCCAATCATACGCAATGGAAATGATACTCAGGGAGAAAACGTCAGTACCTATGCGGTAAGGCTTGCGGCTAATACACCCATTATCGATCTAGGTGACGCAAAAATCGTGCCCGCCTGTAACAATACGCAAGATAATGGGCGTTGCTCGATCGTTGATTTTAGACCGCAAGAACTGGGAGAGAACTCAGGCCGATTCGAAATTACGTGGGAAGATTCAGAGTTTGGTGGTGATTACGACTCTGATTACGAGATGACTTTTTATTATGAGCGAATCGGAGATCGGCTAAATATAACCACGGATGTAGTCAATGACTCGTCTGGAAGAACTGCGGGGATCGGGTATGTGCTAAGCGGCACAGACGGTCGCTACATCTTCGACTACCAGTACCGAATTTGTTAGGAGTGGCGGTACCCGCATGGCTAGCGATGGCTTTGTCGCTCATTCAGGGGTCGGCAATTATAAAGGTTCTTTGTGTAGCAATGGATGCTCAGTAGGCAATGCGGCTACTACGAAGAGTTATCATGTTGGGACCTCAGCCAGCGCCTCTTCGTTAAGGCCGCCGCTTTACTATGCTGCAAAATATGGCAACAATGAGGGCGAAAAGGCCTACTTTGAAGTCAATAATATCAGCCAGCTGGCTGGCTCATTAAGAAATGTTCTAGGCGGCGTTCTGACGAGTTCCAATCAGACGGGCGCAGGCTTGGGCTACAGCGCCAATTACGATGGCGCTGTCTTCCAAACGGTTTACAATAATCTAAAGAGCTGGTCGGGTGATCTTGTTGCCTACCACACCTCCTCAACCGGTGTGGCGAGGCAAAAGTGGAGTGCACGGAGTCGACTCAATTCGCTAATAGCAAGCGGTAATAAAAATCGCCAGATCATCACCTCCAATCCAGCGACAGGGCAAGGTGTGCCTTTTGATGCCGACCTGTTTCCTGCAGAAATAGAACGCGCTGAAGCGATCGAAAGCTACTTGCGTGGCGACACTAGCAATGAGCAAGGTAATGGCAGCAGTGGCCAATTTCGCAAGCGCATCTGGCTAGACGGCAGCGCGGCGCCACTCGGCGATATCATCGATTCTCGCCCCTTCGTAGTGGCGTCCCCTGATAGTTATTATGTTCCCGAAAATGTTAACGACACCTCATACCTCGACTTCGTTAATGACTACACATCACGAACTCCAATGGTTTATGTAGGAGCTAACGATGGCATGTTGCATGGCTTCAACGCCGAGACAGGCGACGAAAAATTTGCTTATGTTCCGGGGTTGCTGCTTGATTCGGTCGCCGAGTTGGCCGACCCGGGTTACGAGCATCGCTTCTATGTCGATGGCAGCCCGACGGTGCTGGATGCACGCTGGGGTGGGCAAAGCAATGCCAGTTGGTACTCAGTACTGGCCAGCGGGCTTGGCTCCGGCGGGCGGGGAATATTTACGCTGGATGTCACCGATCCCGATAATTTCAGCGAAGCGAATGCGAATCAGCTAGCGCTTTTCGAGTACGGCCCAGCCACCGAACAGCAACTGTTTGCCGGCAGCGACGGCTCCGATACAGATGAACTGCATCTAGGCTATATCTATGGGCGGCCGAGTATCGTTCAGCTTGAGAATGGGCGCTACGCGCTGGTATTCGGCAACGGTTATTTTAGTCCTTCCGGCAAGGCCGCTCTTTATATCATCTACCTCGATGCCGCCGCTGATGGCACGATCTCTACCAGCGACGTGATGCGTCTGGTGCCATCTTCTGCTGCTAATTCCGGAGAAAATGGTCTCTCCACGGTATCTCTGATCGACCGGGATAAGGATGGTCAAATGGACACCGCCTACGCCGGCGACTTGCTGGGAAATCTCTGGCGTTTCGATTTGAGCGACGACTCGTCGACTTGGCAGAATTCCATTACGCATCTGTTTTCCGCCAAGCAAGGTGATGCCTATCCATTGATCACCACAGCTGTTGAAGTGGGACGCCATCCGGAGGGCGGGCTAATGCTTTTCTTCGGTACGGGCAGCCGGCCGGGGCGTTCTCTTCCTACCTCTCAAGCGCGCGGCGCCGTCGACGGTTTCTACGCGATACGGGATGACGGCAGCCGGGGTACGTCCGATGGTCCGCTCATGCGCTCCAGCCTGGCGGAGCGCACATTGGCAACTCAGGAGCGCATCGATGAGGACGGCAACTCAGTGACGCTCCGCTATTTCGAGAATCCGCCGAGCAACGGGGTTTACGCTGCGAACGGCTGGTACATGGATTTTCCAGAAAGCGAACGTGTCACCGACGCGCCGATCTTGTACGGCGATCACATCATTTTTACCAGCTTAATTCCGGGGCAGGGCCTGTGTGGCGCCGAGGACAATGGTTTCCTATACGAACTGTCGGCGTTTGATGGCCTGGCCCCGGATTCTCCCGCGAACGACGCGAACGGCGATGGGCTTATCAACGGACAAGACCAGGTTGTCGACTCCGATAACGGAGGCGATGTGGTGCCGGTGGGTATCGGTACCCAAGGCGCGATCTATACACCAGTCATCGACACCAACCTCAAGGACAATACCGAGAACAAGCTCTCGGTAAATACCGGCGCCCAGACACAAAGCTATCAAGGGACTCCTTTGAACCCGCTGGAACTGGGACGTGTCTCATGGCGCGAATTGGAGAACTGATGATCAAGCAACGTGGCTTCTCACTCATCGAGCTGATGATCGTGGTGGCGATCATCGCCATCCTGGCGGGGATCGCCTGGCCCTCCTACGAGCGCTATGTGGACCGTTCCTACCGCGCCCAGGCGCAGGCGGCGATGCACGAGATGGCCCAGCGCTTGGAGCGCTACTATAGCCAGACCTACAGCTATGGCACTGATGGAAGCAATCAAACGCCATCGGAGATGGAGCCGGCATTATCGCCCGACGCCATTCCCAACGATGGCAATCAGCGCTATGCACTCAACGTCACAGTATCGGACGAGGGGAGTAATTTTACCCTCACCGCGACGCCACAGGGTGCGCAAGCCGATGACCCGTGCGGCGCACTGACACTGGGCCAGGACGGCACGCAAACAGCCAATGGAAACGATTGCTGGAACTAGCAGTTGGCGTTGTCGTCGCGAGTGCGGCGGACCCGCCCGAAGCTGATGACGATCTGGCGGGCATTGCCACTGTCCAGACCGGGGTGGCATAGATCGAAAGTGCCGGCCGCCGTGGTGAACCCCGTAGGCTGATAGCTGAAACCGTTGGCTTGATCGCCGCTATTGGTGCTTATTATTACTGCGCCGGTGTTGGCTGGGTAACGACGAATCAGTTGATCGCCAGCATCCAAAGTGGAATCGTCGTTCGCATTTACGAACATCATCCAGCTATTTTGCCAGCCATTCGTGCAGGTGTTGCCGTTCTCGGTCGGGCATAACTGAACCTCGGTTCGTCGCTCGGCAGCCTCGAGCCGTGTTGCCGAAATCGCCTGCCACAGGCGATCGGCCTGGCGGTCGAGGGCGTTGCGTGCGGCCAGCTGCGAGAAGCTTGGGACGGCCCAGCCCGCGAGGATGCCGATGATCGCGATCACCACCAGCAGTTCGATCAAGGTAAACCCTCGGGTATGGGACGCGCTCATGCGAAAGATACTCACTGCATTAGAATGGGGCTCCTCGAAGCTTCCGGGAAAGCGCCCCTCGCATCAAGCGTTCCGTGAGCTTGTGTAACCAACGCAGCCAGGAGACTTCTGCGTGATTGCCAGCCACTTCCATTCTGAGCATCCCGACTTTCTGATCGTTGGCGGTGGCGTCATCGGCATGATGACCGCGCTGCAACTGGCGGATGCCGGGCAGCGTGTGACGCTGCTCGAGCGTGGCCGTTGCGGTCGCGAGGCGTCCTGGGCGGGGGGCGGCATCGTCTCGCCGCTCTACCCCTGGCGTTACGGGGCACCGGTCTCGGCGCTCTCGCGCTGGTCGGAGGGGTTCTATCCCGAGCTGTCGCTGCGCCTGCTGGAAGAAACCGGCATCGACCCCGAGTATCGCCAGCGCGGGCTGCTTTACTTGCGCGTCGGCGACGAGGCGCGGGCGCTCGACTGGGCGCGCGAGGTCGGCAAGCCGCTTGAGCGTGTCGGTGGGGATTTTATCTACCGCAAGGAGCCTAATGCCGCGCCGGGCTTCGAACAGGCGTTATGGATGCCGACGCTGGGCAGCATCCGCAATCCGCGACTGGGCCAGGCGTTGCGGGCGCGCCTGGCGGCGATGCCGCAGGTCACGCTGCGCGAGGGAGCGGCAATGGAGCGCCTTCTCGTCGAGGGTGAACGGGTTCGCGGTGTGCAGGCCGCTGGCGAGCGGATCACGGCCGAGCGCGTAATCGTCTGTGGCGGTGCCTGGAGCGCCGGGTTGCTCGAGAGCGTCGGTTATGCGCTGGCGGTGCGCCCGGTGAAGGGGCAGATGATCCTGTTCCGGGCCCCGCCCGGGCTGGTCGAGCGCGTGGTGCTGCTCGATGGGCGCTACGTGATTCCGCGTGCCGATGGCCGGGTGCTGGCCGGCTCGACGCTGGAAGAGTGCGGCTTCGACAAGACCCTCAGCGACGCCGCGCGCGAGTCGTTGTGGGCCAGCGCGACGCGCATCGTGCCGGCGCTGGCCGAGTGCGAGATCGAGCATCACTGGGCCGGGCTGCGCCCGGGCTCACCCGACGGCGTGCCGATGATCGGTGAGGTGCCGGGTGTTGCCGGGCTCTACGTCAACGCCGGTCACTATCGCAACGGGCTGGTGCTGGCACCGGCGGCGACCCGGCTGCTGGTCGATGAGCTGCTGGGTCGCGAGCCGATCGTCGACCCGCGCCCCTATCGACTGGGTTGAGGCAGTATCGTAGAGCCGCGGCTCAGGAGGGCGTCTGTTCCTCGAGAAAGCGGGCATGGTGATCGCTGGAGCAGAACCACAGTGCGTCGCAGCGAATGGCATCCTGCTCGGGCAGGTGCACGCGACAGTAGGCGCAACGTACCATCTTGGCGTCCTCGACGCGGCGCGGTGCGTCCTGCTCGAGTTTCCACTCACGGTACATTCGATAGAGCTTGAGGCCGGCCCAGAACAGCACCGCGAAGATGATCAGGCGGATGAGCAAGAGATTCATTTCCTTGGGGTCTCCCATGACGGCTCGGCGGTGCTTTGCACGCGCCAGCCCTTGCGGGACAATGAGGGTCAAGGGGGTAGTGTAAAGCCAGCCTGATGGCTCGCCAATCGCGCCCCGTCCCGTTTCTGGCCCAGCGACTGCGAGGATTGACCGCTCATGCAAGACTTGACCCTGGTAATGGCCCAGTTGGACCCGCTGGTGGGCGATATACCCGGCAATGCCGAGCGCGCCATCGAGGCCGTGCGCGAAGCGCGCATCGAGCACAGGGCCGACGTCGTCGTCTTTCCCGAGTTGTTCCTGACCGGCTATCCGCCCGAAGACCTGCTGTTTCGCGAGTCGATGGAAACGCGACTCGAGGCGGCGCGCGCGCGCATGGCGCAAAAGGTGGCCAAGGACGTGATGGTGGTGATCGGTTATCCCGGCCATCGCGCCGGCGGCTATCATAACCTGGCCGGGGTACTCTACAACGGTGAATGGCTGGGCGAGTACGCCAAGCAGGCGCTGCCCAATTACCAGGTCTTCGACGAGCGGCGCTACTTCATGCCCGGCAGCGAGCCGCTGATCATCGAGCATGGCGGCGCCAAGCTCGGCATCCTGATCTGCGAGGATCTGTGGGACGGTGCACCGGTGCGCCAGTGCCGCGACGCCGGCGCCGACGTGCTGGTCACCCTCAATGCCTCGCCCTTTCATCAGAACAAGTCCAGCGAACGGCTGGCGCTGTTCGCCGAGCGTGCCCGCGAGGTTCAGCGCCCGGTGGTCTACGTCAATCAGATCGGCGGCCAGGACGAACTGGTCTTCGATGGCGGCTCGCTGGTCGTCGACGCGGCCGGCGAGTTGCGTGTCCATGCCCCGCACTGGCAGGTCGGGCTGATGCCGGTGCGCTTTCTCAATGAAGGCGGGCACTGGAAGCCGGAGGCCGGCGAGATCGAGGAGTTGCCCGATACCGAGGAAAACCTCTACTGCGCGCTGGTCTCCGGGCTACGTGACTACGTCAACAAGAGCGGCTTCCAGGGCGTGGTGCTGGGGCTGTCGGGGGGCATCGATTCGGCGCTGTCGCTAGCGATTGCCGTCGATGCGCTGGGCCCCGAGCGCGTCCAGGCGGTGATGATGCCGTATCACTACACGGCGCAGATCTCGCGTGACGATGCCGCCGAACAGGCGCGACTGCTTGGCGTGCACTACGAGTCGCTGCCGATCGCCTCGATGGTCGAGGCGGCTAATGCCACGCTCGCGGAGAGCTTCGCCGGTGCGCCGCAGGACACCACCGAGGAGAACCTGCAGTCGCGCTGTCGCGGCGTGCTGCTGATGGCGATCTCCAACAAGAAGGGCCTGATGGTGCTGACCACCGGCAACAAGAGCGAAATGGCGGTGGGCTACGCCACGCTCTACGGCGACATGGTCGGCGGTTACAACGCGCTCAAGGACGTCTACAAGACCTGGGTCTATCGGCTGGCGCGCTGGCGCAATACCCAGGACCCGGCGATTCCCGAGCGGGTGATCACTCGTCCGCCGTCGGCCGAGCTGTCGCCCGATCAACAGGACAGCGATTCGCTGCCCGGCTACGACACCCTCGATGCGATCCTCGAGCGCTACATCGAGCGCGACATGAGCGCCGAGGCGATCATCGCGGCGGGTTTCGCCAGCGAGGATGTCTACAAGGTCGTCAAGCTGGTCGATCGCAGCGAGTACAAGCGTCGTCAGGCGCCGGTCGGGGTGCGGGTGACCTCGCGCGGCTTCGGCCGCGATCGCCGTTATCCGATCGTCAACGGCTGGCAGCCGGGCGAATGAGCCGTCATTTCTCACGGCGCTGAACGCAACAACCCCCGCTTTCGCGGGGGTTGTTGTATGCGTGCCTGATCGGGCCCGGTCTGGCGCTAGAGGGTCAGCGGCTCGGCATCGACATGGCGCGGCTCGAAGGTCCGGCCATCGAGACGTTCGTTGTCCGGGTCGTTCTCGATCAGCGTCTTGAGCACGTCGTGGGCGCGGTCGCGCATGTTCAGACCCAGATACCCTTCGACCATGGTCGCCAGCGCGTCACGGGTGGCGGTGGCCTTGGGGTAATGTTCGAGCACCCAGCGACCGCGCTCGACGGCGGCGACATAGGCACCCTTGCGCAGGTAGAAATCGGCGACCTGGAGTTCGTGGCGGGCCAGCACGTTACGCAGGTAGATGATGCGCTGCCGGGCGTCGGGGGCGTAGGGGCTATCGGGGAAGCGCCGCACCAGTTCGCCGAAGTCGACATAGGCATCCCGCGAGGCGCCCAGGTCGCGCTTGGAGATGTCGATCAGCTCGAGCCCCTCGAGGCTGAAGCGTCCAGCCTCGTAAGCGGCCAGGCCGCGCAGGTAATAGGCATAGTCGACCTGCGGATGGTCGGGATGCAGGCGGATGAAGCGGCTGGCGGCGGCGCGTGCGGCTTCCCAGTTCTCGACCCGGTAGTAGGCGTAGATCAGCTCGAGCTGGGCCTGCTCGGCGTAGTTGCCGAACGGAAAGCGGGTATCCAGCGCCTCGAGCTGGTCGACGGCTGTGCTGTAGCGCCCGGAATCGAGCGATGACTGGGCCTGCTGGTAGAGCTCCTGTTCCTGAAGGTCAGGGTTCACCTCGTTGCTGGCACAGCCGGCAAGCAGCACAGCGACAAGGGCCAGGGCGGCAAGGGGGGAAACGCGCATCGTCGTCCTCGTATCGGGCAATCGTCAGCGGCCATGCTAGAATCGGCCGGATCCGGTGACTCGTTAAAGTCGCACTTTATTGATGTCCCACACTATAAAGCACAGCGTACCAGCGGGGACACCCCGCCGGTAAAACGCCCCAGTCGAACCCCATAGGCACCCAGCGAGCTATGCCCGATATCCTGCAGCGTGACGCGCGCATCCCCGACTCCATGGTCGGCATCCGCCTCGACCAGGCCGCCGCGGAGCTGTTCGCGGACTTTTCCCGCGAGCGGCTCAAGAGCTGGATCAAGTCCGGTGCGCTGACCCTCGACGGCGCCACCGCCAAGCCCAAGGACAAGGTCTACGGCGGCGAGCGGCTGGTGCTGGAAGCAGTGCTCGAGGACGAGGTGCGCTGGCAGCCCGAGGCGATCGAACTGGCCATCGTCCACGAGGATGACGACGTGCTGGTGATCGACAAGCCGGCCGGGCTGGTGGTGCATCCCGCCGCCGGCAACCCCGACGGCACCCTGCTCAACGCGCTGCTGCATCACTGCCCGGCACTCGCCGCGATTCCCCGGGCGGGGATCGTGCACCGTCTCGACAAGGACACCACCGGGCTGATGGTGGTCGCCAAGACCCTGGCGGCGCAGACCTCGCTGGTCGGCCAGCTGCAGGCGCGCAGCGTCTCGCGCGAGTATGCTGCGGTGGTCACCGGGGTGATGACCGCCGGTGGCACGATCGATGCGCCGATCGGCCGTCATCCCAAGGACCGCAAGCGCCAGGCGGTCACCGAATCGGGCAAGCCGGCGGTGACCCACTATCGGGTGGTCGAGCGCTTCCGCGGCCACACCCATGTCCGTTGCCGGCTGGAGACCGGGCGCACCCACCAGATTCGCGTGCACATGGCGCATCGCCGTTATCCGCTGATCGGCGACGCGCTGTACGGCGGGCGGCTCAAGCTGCCGGCGGGGGCCAGCGAGGCGCTCAAGGAACAGCTGCGCAGTTTTCCGCGTCAGGCGTTGCATGCCCGCAAGCTGGCCTTCATCCACCCGGCGAGTGGCGAGTCGGTGAGCTTCAGCGCCGAGCTGCCCGACGACCTATGGGTATTGCTGGATGGCCTGCGCGCCGATAGCGAGGAGCGAGCATGAGCGATCAACCCACGCTACTGTTACCCGACTGGCCGGCACCGACCACCGTCGGCGCGCTGGTCACGACCCGCGAAACCGGCCCCAGCCAGGGCCCGTATGCGGCCTTCAATCCGGCGTTGCACGTCGGCGATGACCCGGCCACGGTTCAGCGCTGCCGGGCGCTGTTGAGCGAGCAGGTCGGTGATGTTCGGCCACTGCTGTGGCTCGATCAGGTTCACGGCGCCGCGGTGGCACAGGACTATCGGCCGAGCTACGCCGAGACGCCGCCGCAGGCCGATGCGGCGGTGGCCTTCGACAATCGCTATGCCTGCGTGATCCTCACCGCCGACTGCCTGCCGGTGTTCTTCTGCGATTGGCGGGGCACCCGGGTCGGCCTGGCGCATGCCGGCTGGCGCAGCCTGGCCGGCGGCGTGCTCGAGGCCAGCATCGCCGCGCTGGGCTGCCCGCCCGATGAACTGATGGCCTGGCTGGGGCCGGCGATCTCCAACGCCCAGTTCGAAGTTGGCGGTGAAGTCCGCGAAGCCTTCGTCGCCGTGCAGCCCGCTGCCGAGAGCGCCTTCGAGCCCAGCCCCTACCGGCTCGGCCACTACATGGCCGATCTCTACAAGCTGGCGCGGCTGCGCCTCGAGCGGCTGGGCGTGGCGCAAATCAACGGCGGTCACTTCTGCACCGCCAGCGAAGGGCGCTTCTACTCGCATCGCCGCGACGACGGCGTGACCGGGCGCATGGCCAGCATGATCTGGCTGCGCTGAGCCGTAACCTCGCGCCGGCTACGCGCTAGCCGGCCAGGTCGACCGCCGGCCGGCGCTTCGGCTCCGACAGCGCTGCGTCGGGCCTCGTTGCGTAGATTGTCTTCAAAAGTAGGTTGTCTTCAAAGTATGCAGCCGCTTGACGTTGATCAAGCGACACGCCGATTCCCCCGGGCGTGACTTGAAAGCGCCCCAACATACCTCCATTGATAGTGTCAAACGTGATGACATGGGTCCACGGCGCGTCCGACCGCGCCGCCACCCCGATGGAGGAAAGCGAATGCGATTCGACAAGTTCACCGCCAAGCTGCAGAACGCCGTGGCGGATGCCCAGTCGCTGGCCGTGGGCCGCGGCCACAACCAGCTGGAACCTGGCCACCTGCTGCTGGCGCTGCTGGAGGCCACCGATACCGGCGTCAAGGCACTGATCCAGAAAGCCGGCGGCGATGCTGCCCGGCTTCGTGATGGCCTGGTGGGCCACCTCGAAGACCTGCCCAAGGTCGCCAACTTCGATGGCGAGGTACAGCCCTCCCGTGACCTGATCAAGCTGTTCAACCTCACCGACCGCGAGGCCCAGAAGCGCGGCGACCAATACATCGCCAGCGAACTGGTGCTGCTGGCCGCGCTGGAGATGGGTCACGCGGTGACCAAGCTGCTGACCCAGGCGGGGGTGACCCGTAAGACGCTGGAGGCCGCCGTCGACAGCGTGCGCGGCGGCGAGAAGGTCGACGACCCCAACGCCGAGGACCAGCGCGAGGCGCTGGAGAAGTATACCCTGGACCTCAATGAGCGGGCGGCCAGCGGCAAGGTCGACCCGGTGATCGGCCGCGACGACGAGATCCGCCGCACCATCCAGGTGCTGCAGCGGCGCACCAAGAACAACCCGGTACTGATCGGCGAGCCCGGCGTGGGCAAGACCGCCATCGTCGAGGGCCTGGCCCAGCGCATCGTCAACGGCGAGGTGCCGGAAGGGCTAAGGACAAGCGCGTGCTGTCGCTGGACATGGGCGCGCTGCTGGCCGGGGCCAAGTTCCGCGGCGAGTTCGAGGAGCGCCTCAAGGCGGTGCTCAAGGAGCTGGCCCAGGAGGAGGGCCGGGTGATCCTGTTCATCGACGAGCTGCACACCATGGTCGGCGCCGGCAAGGCCGAGGGCTCCATGGATGCCGGCAACATGTTGAAGCCGGCGCTGGCGCGTGGCGAGCTGCACTGCGTGGGCGCTACCACTCTCGACGAGTATCGCAAGTACATCGAGAAGGATGCCGCCCTCGAGCGCCGCTTCCAGAAGGTGCTGGTGGATGAGCCCTCCGAGGAGGACACCATGGCGATCCTGCGTGGCCTCAAGGAGCGCTACGAGGTGCACCACGGCGTCGACATCACCGATGGCGCGATCATCGCCGCGGCCAAGCTCTCGACCCGCTACATCACCGACCGCCAACTGCCCGACAAGGCGATCGACCTGATCGACGAGGCTTCCTCGCGCATCCGCATGGAGCTCGACTCCAAGCCCGAGGAGATGGACCGCCTCGACCGCCGGCTGATCCAGCTGAAGATGGAGCGTGAGCACCTCAAGAAGGAGACCGACGAGGCCTCGAAGAAGCGTCTCGAAAGTCTCGAGGAGCAGATCGGTGAGCTCGAGCGCGAGTACGCCGACCTCGACGAGATCTGGAAGGCCGAGAAGGCCAGCATCCAGGGCGCGGCCCAGTTCAAGGATGCCCTCGACAAGGCCCGCACCGACTTGGAGCAGGCGCGTCGCCAGGGCGATCTGGGGCGGATGTCTGAGATCCAGTACGGGGTGATTCCCGACCTGGAGAAGAAGATCGCCGAGGCCGGCGAGGCCGAGGCTGATACCTCCAAGCACCAGCTGCTGCGCTCCAACGTCACCGAGGAGGAGATCGCCGAGGTCGTATCACGCTGGACCGGCATTCCGGTTGCCAAGATGCTCGAGGGCGAGCGTGACAAGCTGCTGCGCATGGAAGAAGCGCTACACGAGCGGGTGATCGGTCAGGACGAGGCGGTGACCGCGGTGGCCAACGCCGTGCGTCGCTCGCGGGCAGGGTTGGCCGATCCCAACCGACCCAACGGCTCCTTCCTGTTCCTCGGGCCGACCGGGGTGGGCAAGACCGAGCTGTGCAAGTCGTTGGCCAACTTCCTGTTCGACACCGAGGAAGCGATGGTGCGCATCGATATGTCCGAATTCATGGAGAAACACTCCGTGGCGCGACTGATCGGGGCGCCTCCCGGCTATGTCGGCTACGAAGAGGGTGGTTATCTCACCGAGGCGGTGCGCCGCAAGCCCTATTCGGTGCTGCTGCTCGACGAGGTTGAGAAGGCCCATGCCGATGTCTTCAACATCCTGCTGCAGGTGCTCGAGGACGGCCGGCTGACCGACGGCCAGGGCCGTACCGTGGACTTCCGCAACACGGTGATCGTGATGACCTCCAACATGGGGTCGGACATCATCCAGCGCATGGGCGGTGACGATGCAGATTATGAACAGATGAAGGAGAGGGTGATGGCGGTGGTCGGCGACCACTTCCGCCCCGAGCTGATCAACCGCATCGACGAGGTGGTGGTCTTTCATGCCCTGGGACAGGAGCAGATTCAGGCCATCGCCAGCATCCAGCTCGATCGCCTGCGCGCGCGGCTGGCCGAGCATGACCTGTCGCTCGAGGTTAGCGAGGCAGCCCTGGCGCAACTCGCCGTGGTGGGCTTCGATCCTGTCTTCGGTGCGCGGCCACTCAAGCGGGCGATCCAGAACCGTATTGAGAATCCACTGGCTCAGGATCTGTTGGCCGGCCGTTTCGCTCCTGGTGATGTCATCCGGGTCGGCGCCGAGGAGGGTCACCTGGTGTTTGCCAAGTGACAGGATAATGGAGTAACGATAGTCATGAACAGCCCGCCGTAAGGCGGGCTGTTCATTTGTCGGTCTCTTGTCGGTTTAAAGCCAGGGAGCCCTTGCTGGCGACTCCTTGGCGCGTTCAGGCCTGAGCCTTGCCGGTCAGGCGTTGCTGGATCTTCTTCAGCGATACGCCCTTGGTCTCGGGCATCGGCGAGCCACGAAACGGCTGATGATTTGTGCTCAGCGGTGGCACGGTTTCGGCGGGAGTTAAGGCCTCGCGAGAGGGTTACACTTTAGTCGCGCCAGACTATTTCTCCATCCCCTATTAGCTCATCTCGCCGACTGACGGTTGACAGCCCCGTGACGCTATTGGAATCTTGTTCATTCCTGATTTATGGACGTGGCATCAACGGGTGATCCCCGAGCGCTGCGTGATGGGTAGGCTGCAGGGCCTTTACCCGCCTTGAACGGATTACCGGGCGCGGGCTAACCGCCTGGCCTGGCCCAACCCCCGACGCGGCGATCCGTCGCGATGAAGAGTGCAGGCCCCATCCGGGCCGAACAACGCCAGGGTTTGGCATCAGGTGCCGGCAATGACCGGCAGCGGCATACCGCCGCACTCGACTTTCGCGACCCATGCCGGGCCGCGAGACCGCACTCGAGACCTCCAGGGGAGAAACACAGTGGAATTGCTTTCCGGCGCCGATATGATCGCCCGCTTCCTTAAGGATGAGGGCGTTGAATATATCTATGGCTATCCGGGTGGCGCAGCGCTGCATATCTACGATGCGCTGTTCCGCCAGGATGCCGTCAAACACATCCTCGTGCGTCACGAACAGGGCGCGACCCACGCCGCCGACGGCTATGCGCGGGCCTCGGGCAAGCCGGGCACGGTGCTGGTCACCTCCGGCCCGGGGGCGACCAACGCCGTGACGGGCATCGCCACCGCCTACATGGACTCGATTCCGATGGTGGTGCTGTGCGGCCAGGTCGCCAGTCATCTGATCGGCGAGGACGCCTTCCAGGAAACCGACATCGTCGGCGTGACCCGGCCGATCGTGAAGCACAGCTTCACGATCAAGCACCCGTCGGAGATTCCCACGGTGCTCAAGAAGGCCTATTACCTGGCCTCGTCCGGGCGTCCCGGGCCGGTGGTCATCGACATTCCCAAGGACATGACCGCGCCCACCGAGCGCTACGAGTACGTCTATCCCAAGAAGGTCAAGCTGCGCTCCTACAACCCGGTGACGCGCGGCCATACCGGCCAGATCAAGAAGGCCGTGGAGATGATGCTCAAGGCGCGTCGCCCGGTGTTCTATACCGGCGGCGGGGTAGTCACCGGGCGCGCCAGCGAGGCGTTGACCGGTCTGGTTCAGCGGCTGGGCTACCCGATCACTACCACGCTGATGGGGATCGGCGCCTATCCGCAGAGCGATCGTCAATCGCTCGGCTGGCTGGGCATGCATGGCTCGTTTGAATCGAACATGGCGATGCACCACGCTGATCTGATCATCGCCATCGGCGCACGCTTCGACGACCGGGTGACCAATAACACCTCGAAGTTCTGTCCCACCGCCAAGATCGTGCATGTCGATATCGATCCCAGCTCGATCTCCAAGACGGTGCGTGCCGATGTGCCGATCGTCGGTCCGGCGGTCAGCGTGATCAACGAGATGATCAGCCTGGTGCAGGGCCGCGAGCCGGCCAATCCCGAGGCGCTCGAGGAGTGGTGGGAGAAGATCGATAGCTGGCGCAGCGAGCGCCGCGGCAAACTGTTCGATCCGGCCGCGCCGGGCGAGCTGCTCAAGCCGCAGACGGTGATCGAGACGATTTGCCGGGCGACCCGCGGCGAGGCTTTCGTGACCACCGATGTCGGCCAGCATCAGATGTTCGCGGCCCAGTACTACAAGTTCGACAAGCCCAACCGCTTCATCACCTCGGGCGGGCTCGGCACCATGGGCTTCGGCTTTCCCGCGGCGATGGGCGTCAAGCAGAGCTACCCGGACGACGATGTGGTGTGCATCACCGGCGAGGGCAGCTTCCAGATGATGATGCAGGAGCTGTCGACCTGTAAGCAGTACGGGATCGGCGTCAAGATCGTCAATCTCAACAATCGGGTCGCTGGGCATGGTGCGTCAGTGGCAGGACCTGAACTACAAGTCGCGTCACGCGCACTCCTACATGGAGTCGCTGCCCGACTTCCAGCAGCTGATCGGCGCCTACGGCTTCACCGCGATCAAGGTGGAGCGTCAGGAGGATCTCGAGCCGGCGCTCGAGCGGACCTTCGCCGACAAGGATGAACTGGTGTTCCTCGACGTCTACGTCGACCCGCGCGAGCACGTCTATCCGATGCATGTGCCCCTGGGCTCCATGCGTGACATGCTGCTTTCGAAGACGGAGCGGACCTGATGCGCCATATCATCTCGATCCTGATGGAAAACGAACCCGGCGCCCTGTCACGCGTGGTGGGGCTGTTCTCGCAGCGCAATTTCAACATCGAATCGTTGAACGTGGCGCCGACCGACGATGCCACCTTGTCGCGGCTGACCGTGACCACGGTGGGCGACGACCGGGTGATCGAGCAGATCACCAAGCACCTCAACAAGCTGATCGATGTGGTCAAGCTGGTCGATCTGACCGAGGGCAACCACATCGAGCGCGAGCTGATGCTGGTCAAGGTCAAGGCGCTGGGCTCGGCGCGCGATGAGGTCAAGCGCACTGCGGATATCTTCCGCGCGCAGGTCGTCGACGTCACGCCGAGCGTGTACACCGTGCAGATCACCGGCGATGCCGGCAAGCTGGATGCCTTCCTGCAGGCGATGGCGCCGATCGGCATCCTCGAGGTGGCGCGCACCGGGGTGTCGGGCATCTCCCGTGGCGACAAGGTGCTGAGCCTCTGAGCCAGCCGCCGTCATGTCGCCCAGGCCGCTCTTCGGGGCGGCTTTTTTGTGGGTGGACGGAGGTGCTGGGATCAGGCGTCGGCCTGGCGGGGCGTATCGGGTACCTGGTTCCATAGCGCGTGGATCAGCGGGTTGCGCAGCTTCTTTTCGAGCACGCAGAGCCCCACGTCGTAAGGCGCGAGCCGGGGGCTGACTTCGAGCGTCCGTACGCGATCGGCCAATGGGCTGTTATCGAGCACGATCTGCGGCACCACGCCGATGCCGAAGCCCAGTCCGACCATGCTGACGATCGCTTCGTTGCCGGCGACCTGGGCATAGATGCGCGGCTTGACGCCAAGGCCACGAAACCAGGCGTCGGTGCGCTCGCGGGCCAGCCCCGACTCGGAGAGGATCATTGGCGTCTCGGCCCAGGTCGCGGCCAGCGGCGGCTGGCTCTCCGCCGGCAGCCAATCCGCGGCCTCGCGGGGGGCAATGAACACTAGCGGCGAGGTGGCGATCGGCTTGAAGGCGAGCTGGGCCGGCAACGTCTCGGGGCGTGCACTGATCGCCATGTCCTCGTCGCCGCCCAGGATGCGGGCAATGGCATCGGCCGGGTCGCCGGTATGCAGCTTGAGTTCGATGCGCGGGTGGCGCAGGCGAAATTCGCTGAGCAATTCGTAGAGAAAGCTGTAACTTGCCGTCACCGAGCAGTAGATGCTGATCTCGCCGGCCAGCTCGCCGGCTTCCTCCATCAAGGTCTGGCGCAGCGCCGCCCACTGCTCGAGTGCATCTCGCGCATATTGCTGGAATAACCTACCTTCGCGAGTCAGGGAGGCGGTGCGGTTGTCGCGCTCGATCAGCCGCACGCCGAGGTTGGCCTCGAGCTGTTGCAGCGAGCGACTGAGGGTCGATGGGCTGACATGGCAGGCGTCGCTGGCGCGACCGAAGTGCAGCGTCTCGGCGAGCGCCAAGAAATGACGTAGCGGACGTAGGTCCATATCGGTATTTCACTTTATGAATCGTGGTGTTGCAAATATAGCGTTTTACGCAACATGACGTCTGCCGTATCGTACCCTCAACGCTCGACCACACCGCGCTAGACGGCGGGCCATCAACGCTGACACGACCCACTATTCACCTAATTCCGGAGTACGCTATGCGCGTTTATTACGATAAGGATTGCGACCTGTCGCTGGTCCAGGCCAAGAAAGTCGCCATCGTCGGCTACGGCTCGCAGGGCCATGCCCACGCCAACAACCTCAAGGAATCCGGCGTCGACGTGACTGTGGCACTGCGTGAAGGCTCTTCCTCGGCCGCCAAGGCCGAGTCGGCCGGGCTCAAAGTGGCCTCCGTCGCCGATGCCAGCCGCGAAGCCGATGTGGTCATGATGCTGGCGCCCGACGAGAACCAGAAGGCGATCTACGAGCAGCAGATCGAGCCCAACCTCAAGCAGGGCGCTACGCTGGCTTTCGCGCATGGCTTCAACATCCATTACAACCAGATCGTCCCGCGCAACGATCTCGACGTGATCATGATCGCGCCCAAGGCGCCGGGTCATACGGTGCGCTCGGAGTTCACCCGAGGCGGCGGCATCCCCGACCTGATCGCCATCCAGCAGGACGCCTCCGGTTCCGCCAAGGAACTGGCGCTGTCCTACGCGGCGGCGATCGGTGGCGGACGCAGCGGGATCATCGAGACCACCTTCAAGGACGAGACCGAAACCGACCTGTTCGGCGAGCAGGCCGTGCTTTGCGGGGGTGCCGTCGAGCTGGTCAAGGCTGGTTTCGAGACCCTGACCGACGCTGGTTACGCGCCGGAAATGGCCTACTTCGAGTGTCTGCACGAGCTCAAGCTGATCGTCGACCTGATGTACGAGGGCGGCATTGCCAACATGAACTACTCGATCTCCAACAATGCCGAGTACGGCGAATACGTGACCGGCCCGGAGATCATCAACGAGCAGTCACGCGAAGCGATGCGCAATGCCCTGAAGCGCATCCAGAGCGGTGAATACGCCAAGATGTTCATCCAGGAAGGCAACACCAACTATCCGTCGATGCATGCGCGCCGCCGGCTCAACGCCGAGCTGCCGATCGAGCAGGTCGGTGAGAAGCTGCGCTCGATGATGCCTTGGATCGCCGCCAACCAGCTGGTCGACAAGAGCAAGAACTGACGCGTCGATACGTGTTGTCACAAACGAGCCAGGGCGCGGATTTCCGCGCCCTGGCTCGTTTGAAGAGGCCTGGAATGGTGCCTATCGTTAGCCCCGCTAGTGTGTAGAATGAAGCGACATGCAGGTTGGCAACGGAATGAGATCTATGACCCAGGATTCCCAGCAGGACAAGCCCGAGAGCTCGGCCTCCAGTAACGAGTTTGCCGAGTTCGCACGCGAAACCGATGTCGTGGAAGAGACCGTCGAAAACGGCAAGAAGGTCCGCCGTCGGGGTATCTATCTATTGCCCAACCTGTTCACGACCTCGGCGCTGTTCTCCGGATTCTTCGCCGTGGTCGCTGCAATCAACGGCGATTTCTCGGCCGCCGCCATCGCCGTGTTCGTATCGATGGTGCTCGATGGCGTCGATGGCCGCGTCGCCCGCATGACCAATACCCAGAGCGCCTTCGGTGCCGAATATGACAGCCTGGCCGATATGCTCTCGTTTGGTGTGGCGCCGGCGGTGGTGGCCTTTACCTGGATATTGCAGGACGTCGGCAAGTTCGGCTGGATCGCGGCGTTCGTGTATGTCGCCTGCTCGGCCCTGCGCCTGGCGCGTTTCAACGTGCAGATCGGTTCCACCGACAAGAAGTGGTTCATCGGCCTGCCCAGCCCGTCGGCGGCGGCGCTGGTGGCCGGCTGCGTATGGGTGTTCCATAACTTCAATATCGAAGCCTATGCGTTCAAGTTGCTCATGACGCTGGTAGTGGTTTGTGCCGGCGTGCTGATGGTCAGCAATATCCGGTATTACAGCTTCAAGGAGATCGACCTCAAGGGGCCGGTGCCATTTGTAGCGTTGCTGGCGATTGTGCTGGGCTTCGTGGTGATCTCGCTCGAGCCGTCGGTGATGCTGCTGACGCTGTTTGCCTGCTATGTCGTGTCGGGGCCGGCGATGGCGACGATGCGCAAGATGAAGGGGCAGCCGGCGCCCGACAAGGCGAATGCCGCGCCGGAGGCGTCCGACCAGCCCGCAGAATGATCACAGGGACGACTCGCGACTCCTGCTAGACGCCCGCTTCCTGCGGGCGTTTTGTTATCCACAGCGGGTTTGTCCGAAGCCTTGCCCGGTGGGTGTGGATAAGCGCGTTTCGATGGCCGAGCAGTTTTTTTGCCGCCGGGGCTTGTCAGCGACGCTCGTGAGC
>CAVZBU010000020.1:0-278738 GCA_963773565.1 uncultured Gammaproteobacteria bacterium
GCGTGATCAACATCACGCTGGTGTCAAAATAGACCTCTGAGCTACCCTCGATGAGTTGCCATACCGAGACTCCGAAAGCGGCAAGCGCGCCCAGCGTTACAAGGGTATCCATGCCCGGAATACCCATGCGCAGGGTGCGCCAGCCCGCCAGGAAGATCGGGATACCGCAAAGTGCCACCACAGGTAGCGCCAAGCCCCCGATCACCCACGCCATCATGAGGCCGGTAAAGTTCTCCCCAATGCCAGCGTTGACATAGAGCACAAGCGAGAACGCCATGATCCAGACACTGAAGAAGATCGCGACCGCCAGGCGAATCGATAACCGCTGGATCTGCTCGTCAATGCGCGACAGCGTCTCATGGCTGTCCATCGGAGGCACCAGGCCTATAGCCGAGCTTCCTCACTCGGTCAGCCAGATCGAGAAGATTCAGCTGCTCAGGGTCCCATTTCAGCGTCGCGGAGGTAGTGGCGAAACTGACGCCCGCCGCGATCACGCCTGGCATGCTCTGGATCTTGCGCTCTACCGCGGCGGCACAACTCGGACACCACAGCCCGTCGATCGAAAGGCGTGCCTGACCCTGCGCCTGAAAGTCATGAAGATCAGCCATTGATCGGGGTCTCGCTACCTGGCGGCGCCGGCCCCGAGTGGGGCCGCGCTCCTCATTGGGGTTTGGCGACGTCACGCGGATCGACCGGGCGGTCATGGCGGGCGACATCTGAGGCGATGTCCCAGGCCTCCTGATCGGTAAGACTGTACGGCTTGCCCAGCGGCATGTTCGCCTTGACGAAGCTGGCTGCCGTATTGACGCGGTGCATGCCCGCTCCCCAGTTGAAGGAGCGATCGCCCCAGAGCGGCGGGAAGATCACCCGGCCGTTCAGGTCCTTCTGCCCCTGACCATCGACACCATGACAAGCAGCACAGTTGGTGGCAAAGACATCCTCTCCCCGCCCCTTGTCGGCGCCCAGCTCGGTTTTTTCCAGCTCGGGATACCCTGCACCCGGCAAGTGCGTGTCAATCGGCGCCCCTTGGGCAAGCCAGAAAAAGTAGCTCTCTAGGTCCTTGTAGATCTGGTGGCCGCGTGGCGGTGGGGCACCACTGGGCGAATCCTGCAAGCATTCATGGAGAAGGTAAAACAGCCGTGGACACGATCTTCCATCGTGTTGATCATCTCGTTCTTGCTCCGGTAAGCGGAATCAAAACCGCCGCCGCCGCTACATCGGCGCTGCGTTGGGGCGCCGCCCTCCATCGAGGTGGCAATTGACGCAGGCGAGATCGTTACCCACGAAATCCGTTGCGTTGGTCCCTGTATTCATGAAGATGTCCCGGCCCCGTCGGACGGCGTCACCAAATTCATCCTCTGGAATCTCCCGGTCGAGCGGGGGCTTGGAAATAGCCGTGCCGATCTACCGGCATGCCCGCCGGTGGCTTGCCGGGCTCCGTTTTCCATGCCGCCATGCCCTCGGCAAACGACTGACGTGCTGCCTCGGCGTTCTGCGCATTGCGCTCGCCCAGGTCGTGCGGTGGCTTGCTGCGCAAGAATTCGTTCCATCCACCCAGCGTGGCGAACATAAAGCCGATGCCGAGAAGCACCAGCGCGACGGCCAGCCCCAATGCGATCCGCTTGCCCAACGAGGCTTGTAGTCCCAGCTTACTCATCGCTGCCTCCTGCCCGACGGGCCTGATTGGCCGAGCTATCCTCTAGTTTTTCAGCAATTGTGCTCGATTCTGGGTTGCGGAGGCACTAGACCAGCCAGATAGTCGGCAACGGACTGCATGTCCTGTCGCGAGAGCTCGACCAGCCACGGATTTCATCAGCCCTATGGGTGAATTCGAGCGATCACCGTTGTGCCAATCATTGAGCTGGGTGAAGGTATAGACCGGATGTTGTCCGGCGATGGCGGGAAATATCTCTCCAACGCCCCACCCCGACGAGCCATGGCAAGAGAAGCAGGCAGGCGCGTCGATACTCCAGTCGCCTTCCAGTGCTAGTTGCCGGCCTCTTTCAAGATCGCCATTGAACGCGGTCTTGGCGCTGGGCGGCGTGTCGAGGTCGGCATAGTAATGCCCTAGTGCGACCAACTCCTCCGAACTCAGCGCCTTGACTACGAACTGCATGTTGTCATTGTGGCGCGCGCCGGACTGGTAGTCGTTGAGCTGCTTGATAGATAGCCTGCGGGCAATCCTGCGAGACGCGGCACATTGAGGCTACCCTCGCCACTTTCGCCATGGCAGGAGGAGCATGCCCACTCATCGCTGGACCCCGCACCCACCAGATCGGCCACGCCCTGATCGCCTAACGGGTTGGGCATTTCCGCATAGCGTTGGGCGATCATGGGCTCGGGTTGCGTCGCTTGCGTATCGGCAAAACTAGAACCTACCGAATCCAGGAGCCAGTAGCCGCCGAAGGCCGCGGGCAGAAGCGCTGCCACTAATAGTGGAAAAATGCGTCCTGGCTTCACTTTGCCGCCTCCTCTGAGCTCGCCGGTTGCCCGTTATCGGGACCGTCATTTTTCGCCCCCCCCACCGGAAACGCGGCATGCAGTTCCGCACCCCCATCCCAGGGCTCGAATGCAGGTCCATAGCGCGACTTTAGCGTCGCGACTGCCTGGGCCGACAGTCGCTGCTCGCTATCTCCACCGTCTCCCCAGCGGGCATGCACATAGTTAGTGATAGCGGCGATCTCGCCATCATTCAGCGTCGCGCCAAAGGTCGGCATCTTCCCGTCGTAGGGCCTTCCCTTCACCTCGATGGGTCCTTCGATGCCTCGAATCATGATACTAGCCAGTACCGCCGGTTCCGCCGCCACGTAAGGCGAATCGGCCAGTGGCGGAATCGCATCTCGCATTCCCACCCCATTAACCTGATGGCAGCTTGAGCAGTTGGTCACGAAGAGCGCTTCTCCGCGTGAATGGGACTGTTCTTCCTGACTGTCCGCTTGCGAATTCTCGGCGTTACCTGAAGAGGCCACCACTTCGGTCGGCGTTTTGTCGGCATAATTCGACGCCGTGAAGAGGGTGTACGCTCCCCAAGCAATCAATGCCATCGCCACGGCGAACAACGGCCAGGGAATTGGATTGAAATTTTCGGTGGGCTCATATCCCTTCTTGACCGTACCGGATATCGTCCGGATACGCGGCTTTCGGCTTGTCATGACCCGCCCTCTTCATGGTCGAATCCGTTGTCGCGCAACTCTGGATGGCTCACGGGATAGGTGTGATCCAGACTCAGCAGGTAACTCACTAGATCAAGCGCGTCCTGCTTGGCGACCACAGTCTTCCCGTCCGGGCGGAAATCGCTCGGTACTGGGACGACAACGTCTCCCGCTTCCGGTTGGCCCTTGAGCTCGAAAAGGTAGGGATACGAGGGCATGATGCTCTGCCGCGTGATCACCCGCGGATTGTAAAGGTGGGTAAGCTGCCAACCCTGCGAGGGGAGACGCGCCCCGACGTTGAGAAGGTCAGGGCCGGTACGCATGGTCCCGAGCTGATGAGGCGCATCGTAGACGTAGTCCGCCGCCGTGGAGGGGCGCCCCCAGCCCCGCAGCCCATCCGGCCCCTGCGACGGAGAACGCGGCTGCTGCGTATGGCAGTAGACGCAACCTTCGCTGACGTAAACTTCCCGACCTCGCTGCTGGGTTGCCGTATAAGGCTTTAGATCCGCGGGCGGCTGGATCGACCAGATCTGCGCGGCCGGCGCACCGACCAGCAGCAAGGTGGCGAAGCCGAGGATCATGAGCGCCACGACAATCAAGGGCAAAGCACGATTCATGATTCAGCCCTCCCCAGCGCCGTCGCATCCGTCCGCCTTGCCGGCACATGTCCCTTCGTTCGTGCCAGACGCCAGAGCTGGATGAAGTTATAAACGAAGATCAGATGGCCGAACGTCATCAGCCCACCGCCAACCGAGCGCGCGGTCAGATAAGGTATTGACAACTCCATACTCGCCAGGAAATTTCGCGCGGGGTCGAGCATGGCCAGACCCTGTAGCCAGCCGCCGACGGTCAGTGCCACGAAATAGATCATGAAGCCGACGAAGACGAGCCAGAAGTGGAGCGCAATACTGCCACGCGAAGGCCACTCGTGACCGAAGACCCTGGGCAGGATGTAGTACATTGCGCCGAACAGCACCCAGGCCACGAAGGCGTAGGCCCCCAGGTGGGCATGGCCGACGGTATAGTGCGTGAAATGGGTAATGGTATTGATGGCGCGGACCGCCTCCATGGAACCCTGGAGCGAAGCCAGCGTGTACATGATCGCGCCGACAGCGATGAAGCGAAACGGCAGACTCTCCTTAATCGCCCAGGGATTACCCAGGCTCAACGTATGCTGGTTGATCGCTACTGCAATCACGGGAACGATCATCATCACCGACTGCACGACGGAAAGGGAAACCACCCAGGTCGGCACCGGGCCGCCAATGAGGTGGTGCATCCCTACCTGGCTGTAGAACAGTGCCAGCGCCCAGAAGCCGACCAGCGAGAGGCGGTAGGAATAGATCGGCTTGCCAATGATCTTGGGTAAGAAATAGTAGGCGGCCGCCAGTCCCAAAGGGGTTAGCCACAAGCCGAGGACGTTATGTGCAAACCACCAATTGGTAGTTGCCTGCTGGGCGCCATGATGAATGCCGGGTACGTTGGCGAGCAGAAACAACACGGGAAACCACATCAGGCCGGCGATATAGTACCAGCCGGACACATAGATATGATGCACGTTGCGATGCTTGGCCGTCACCACCAGCGGTATCGCCAGCAGCGCACCGGAGACCGCCAAGCCAATATCGATCTGCCAGGGGATCTCCAACCACTCCAGTCCATCTGTCCAGCCTTGGGCAATCGCGGCGACACCCAGGAAAAGGCTCACATTCCATAGCACCGCACCGGTCAGAGCCAGCTTCACCATTCGTGCCGCCGTCTTGAACATGGCGGGAACGACCCAATACGCCACGCCAACACCGCCGAGTGACAAAAATCCGTATGCAACACTATTGAGATGCATGGTGCGCATACGGCCAAAGGTCAATGCACTCTGTTCGACCAGAAACTCGGGCAGATGAAGCTTCAACGACGCAATCAAGCCGAAGAAGGAACCGAACACCAGCCAGAAAAGCGCTGACCCGAACAAGAAGAGAAGTAGAAAGCGATAATGCTTTTCCAGTGGCGAAACATCCAGAGCGGATGAAGACGACCGGGGGGAAGTCGGATCGTCAAAGGAGAGCTCTTCCCCCTCGTTGAATATGACCTTGGCATCTTCCTGCGTTACATGAAGCTGCTTGGAGGATATTGCCCAGATGAGAGCGAGCATCGCGCTCATGGAGGCGACGAAGCTGAAGGCGAGCAGCGTTCCTATCGTGAAATTCATGTCATCATACCCGCGTGTTTCCTTTTCATCTGGTGCATCCCAACCGCATCATTTCCGGATTTCGGCTTCTGAAATACAGTCTATTCTTTTTTATTATATATTAATAACCATATCCTTAATTGATATTAGCCATAGGTCGCATATTTTCAAAGAAGCATCTGAGGATGAGAAAAAATTCATCAATTAAGGGATAGCGAATGCTCGGCCCTACGCCAGAGAAGCTAGCATTTCTCTCTCTACACCCAGTGCCAACGACACGCGACAGGAAAGAGGGGTTCACCCATACGGCGCCTGAAAAGGCGATGAAAACCGCCCAGACCCACTATATTCGATTATCGAAAGTGCGACCTAAAACCGGGAGAAATTGAGCCCGATCTAGACACCAGCTTTACTTTTAATAACACGCAATAATGCTGGACAGTTACACGCCAACATTAAGTGAATATGAATACCAAGCCTCATCGACTCCAACTCAATTTCTTGGATAGCCACCTGCCAAGAGCCAGAGCGAGCAAAAAACGGACAATGGCCAGCTCTGCCCGAGGAGAAGGCGCCAGCGGGACCGGCGCAATAGCCGGAAGGCGCCAACCGATACTAAAAAGGACTTCCGGGGGCGTTAGCGATAGCGAGGTACGCCGGGGCAAGGGTTCGGGTGTTCACCCAGCGTATATACTGCATCTAGCCTATTTAGCTGGCGACCTATATTCGGGCCATCGAATGCTAGGGTACGGACGATCCCATGCAGGGCTGGCTCAACGGGGCCGACTCGCGACCATGCAGCGCGCGCCAGGCATCGAAGGTACTCAGGAAGACATGCCCATTGAGCGTCTCGACCAGTTCGGTGCGACTCAACCGGTCCATGACCGGCCCTTTGACTTCGGCCAGATGCAACCCGATCCCCCTCTCCCTGAGACGCCGGTTAAGCGCCTCGAGACTCTCCAGCGCGGTGGCATCGATGACGTTGATAGCCTGACAGGCCAGCACCAGGTCGCGTGGCGGCGGGTCACGATTGATCACTGCCGTGACCAGATCCTCAAGATAACGGACGTTGGCAAAATACAGGCTTTCATCGACACGCAGGATGGCGACACCGACATCGGTCTCCACAGCATGACGGCGGACATTGCGGAAATGTTCGGTGCCGGGGATGCGGCCGACTTCCGCGCTGTGCGGCCGGCTGGTGCCATACAGATGCAATGCCAGCGACATGCCCACGCCGACCAGGATGCCAATATCCACGCCCAGCATCAGCGTCGCCAGTGCCGTTACCGACATCGCGGCACCTTCGCCGCGGGCGTAACGCCAGACACGCCTGAAAGCCGGCAGATCGATCAGCGAGACGGTGGCGATAACGATCGTTGCCGCCAGTGTCGCCATCGGCAGTTCACGCAGCCAGGACGATACAAACAGCATGGCGATGGCAATGCCCACCGCGGTGTAAGCGCTGGCTGCCGGGGTTCGCGCGCCGGCATCGAAGTTGACAACGGAGCGGGAGAACCCGCCGGTGATCGGCATCCCTCCGGTGAGCGAGGCCGCCAGATTGGCCCCGCCGAGCCCGATCAGCTCCTGGTCCGGGTCGACACGCTCACCCCGGCGCACCGCCAGCGCCTGAGCCACCGAGACCGATTCCACGTAGCCGACGATGCTGATCAGCGCCGCCGAGCCGAGCAGCGAGCGCCACAGTGCCGGGTCCCACTCGGGCAGCGCCAACGGCGGCAGCCCCGCAGGGATCTCGCCGATGACGGCGACGTCCTTGCCAAGCCACCCCGCCGCGCTGGCGACCAGGGCGGCGAGCACGATCGTGGCGATCGGCGCCAGCTTGACCAGCACGCCCGCCGCCTTGGCCGGCAGGCCACAGCGCTCCAGCGCTCCCTTGCCCCAGCGTCGGATCAGCCACAGCAAACAGAGCGAGCCCAGCCCGATGACCAGCGTCGGCAGACTCACTTCGTCCAGTGCCGAGGGCAGCTGCACCACCAGTGCCGGCAGCGTCGAGCCGGAAAGCTCGATACCCAGCAGCTGCTTGAGCTGGCTCGCAGCGATCAGCATGCCAGACGCCGTGACGAACCCGGTCATCACTGGGTGACTCAGGAAGTTCACCAGAAAACCCAGCCGGCAGAGCCCCATGCCCAGGAGGATGGCGCCCGAGAGTAGCGCCAGCACGAGCGCCGCGGCCACGTAATCCTGCGATCCCGTTTCGGCAACCTGCGACAGCGCCGATGCCGTCATCAACGACACCACCGCCATCGGCCCGACCGAAAGCGTCGTGCTGCTTCCCAGCAGGGTGTAGACGACCAGCGGCACGAGGCTCGCATAGAGCCCGACGACGGGCGGCAATCCTGCCAGCATGGCGTAGGCCAGTGCCTGCGGGATCAGCATCAGCGCCACGATCGTTGCGGCGAGCAGATCCTCTCCCAGCAGCTTGGCGTTGTAGCGCCGCCCCCAGGCGAGGATCGGCAACCAGCGCGCCAAGCCCGCCCTCTCCTGCTGATTCATGACACACATACCTCGTCGCTCAAGCCATACCGCCCCAGGAGGGCATGCACAACGCTCCGGTCAAGTGCGCGGCGCGGGCCTGGCCAGCCATTCATGCCCCTTGAGCATCAGATTCCAGTAGATGAACGGCAACTGACGGGACTTGACGTTCCAGCCGAACCGGGTCGGCCGTGTCGGCTGATTGAGCCAGGCGGGAAAGGTCGGCTGCAGCTGGCCGCCGTAGCCGAACTCGGCCAGCACTACTCGGCCGCGCTCGACGGTCAGCGGACAGGCGCCATAGCCCAGGTAGCCTGATGGCATCGGCTTGCCATCGAGCCAGGCCAGCAGGTTGTCCGCCACCACCGGCGCCTGCTTGCGCACGGCGGCGGCTGTCTTGGCGTTGCCGGTACCGCTGGCATCGCCGAGGCCGAAGACATCGCTGAAGCGATTGTGCTGGAGTGTTTCGGCATCGAGATCGAGCCAGCCAGCCTCGTTGGCCAGCGGCGATTCGCGGACGAGCCGCGGAGCCCGCTGCGGCGGCACGACATGAAGCATGTCGAAGTCCGTCTCGATTTCCTCGCTGCCTTCGTCGTGGGTGAGGCGAAAGCGTGCCTTCTGCGCCGAGCCGTCCACGGCAACGAGGGTCTGCTGGAACTGCTTGTGGATGCCATAGCGCTGGACGTACTCATCCAGCGCCGGCACGAAATCCGACACGCCGAACAGGACGCCCCCGGCGTTATGGAAATGCACCTCGATGTCGCCGAGCACGCCGCGTTTTTCCCATTCGTAGCAGGAGAGATACATCGCCTTCTGCGGCGCGCCGGCGCACTTGATCGGCATCGGCGGCTGGGTGAAAAGCGCCTTGCCCCGGCTCAAGGATTGCACCAACGACCAGGTATAGGGTGCCAGGTCGAAACGATAGTTCGAGGTCACGCCATTCTTGCCCAGCGTCTCCTCGAGCCCCTCGATCGCCTGCCAGTCGATCTCGAGACCCGGGGCGACGATCAGCGCCCGGTAGCCGAGCGTCGCGCCATTGGCCAGCACGACCTGGCGGGATTCCGGCAGCAACCGTTCCGCCGCGGTCTGATGCCAGGTCACGAAACTCGGCATCACCGACTGCATCGGGCGGCGGGTCTGTTCCGGGGTGAACACGCCACCCCCGACCAGCGTCCAGCCGGGTTGATAGAAGTGATTCTGCTCGGGCTCGACGATGGCGATATCGAGCTCGGAGCGGCGCTTGTGCAGACTCGCCGCCACCGCGATGCCTCCCGCGCCGCCACCGATGATGACGATGTCGTGGCGTTTTTCGTTTACAGCTTCCGGTTCGCTGCGGCCGTTCGATGTGTTCAAGGCTGTCTCCCGTTCATTGGCTCGGCGTCGTGAGGCGGCGCCTTCTCACTCCCACGCAGCGCCTTCCAGGGCATCGAGCGGGATCTTCAGGTAACGCTTGCCATTGTCCTCCGGCTCGGGAAGGCGCCCGCCGAGAATATTGACCTGAAGCGCATGCAGGATCAGCTTCGGCATCGGCAATTCGCTGTCACGGCGGTTGCGCAGCTCGACATATTCAGCCTCGCTGCTCTCGCCGAGCCGATGCTTGTTGTGCTCGCGCTGCTCACGCACCGTGCTTTCCCACTGCGGCTCGCGGCCATCGGGCATGTAGTCGTGACCGGTAAACAGCCGGGTGTCGTCGGGCAGCGCAAGGATCGCCTGGATCGAGTGCCAGAGCTGGTGCGCGCTGCCGCCGGGGAAGTCGGCGCGGGCGGTGCCGAAGTCGGGCTGGAACAGGGTGTCATGAACGAAGGCGGCATCGCCGATCACGTAGGTGATCGAGGCCAGCGTATGCCCCGGCGAATGCATCACGCGGGCCTCGATCTCGCCCAGCTTGAAGGTGTCCCCCTCGTCGAACAGCTGATCCCACTGGCTGCCGTCGTCTTTCAGGTTCGGCCAGTTGTAGATCGCCTTCCACAGCGCCTGAACCTGGGTGACCGGCCGGCCGATGGCGGTGGGTGCACCGGTCCTGTCATGCAGGTAGCGCGCGGCGGAGAAATGATCGGCGTGCGGGTGGGTATCCAGAATCCATTCGACCTCGAGCCCTTCGCGCTCGATATAGGCCAGCAGCTCGTCGGCGCGATGGGTCGCGGTGGCGCCGGACTTCTCGTCGAAATCGAGCACCGGGTCGATGATCGCACAGCGGCGCGTGGCAGGATCGCTGACCACATACTGAACACTGAAGGTGCGGGGATCGAAAAAACCAGCAACATCGGGCTGGCCCTTCGAGAGCGCGAAGGTGTGCATGACGCCTCCTCGGGAAAAGAATTTTCCTCAGGATAACGCCTTTTTAGTTATATTGTTATACTGATTAGAAATAACAATTCCTGCTTGCATGCTGCGCTGCTATCGACGCACCCCGAGGTGCCAGATCACCATCAGCCTGATAATTCGCATCCAGCCGGCTCGCTTGGCTATCATTCCCGGCGCGTTGCGCTGGCTGTGCCACGCTACAACCCAGGCTACGCTGGTCAGCGAGCCGTTCGTCTCATACGCAAGGAGCACACCCCATGCCGCTATTCACCGAGCAACACCCCGGCGTCGATCCGCATACGCCCCCCGAAACCGCGGGCTTCACGCTTAACCACAGTATGTTGCGGGTCAAGGACCCGGAGCGCTCGCTGCGCTTCTACAGCCATGTGTTCGGCATGCGTGTGCTGCGCAAGCTGGATTTCGAGGAGCTTAATTTCTCGCTGTATTTCCTCGCCCACCTCGAGGACAGCGACGAGGTGCCTGAATGCACCGCCGAGCGTACGGTGTGGACCTTCAGCCAGCGCGGTGTGCTGGAGTTGACGCATAACTGGGGAACCGAGAACCAGGAAGGATTCGCCTATCACGACGGCAACGCCGAGCCGCAGGGATTCGGTCATATCTGCTTCTCGGTGGACAGCCTCAACGCGGCGGTGGACTGGCTGGACGAGAACGGCGTGGAATACGTCAAGCGCCCCGAACAGGGCAAGATGCAGAATGTCGCCTTCGTCAAGGACCCCGACGGCTACTGGATCGAGATCGTCGAACCGGCGTTGATGGCCAACACCGGGGTCTAACTGCCTGGCGACTGATGACTTTAGCCTAGAAAAGCCGCCGCCCGGCCCTTGCAAGGGCCGGGCGGCGGCGGTTCCGCGTAGCGTTCAGGCGTGCAGTTGGCTCACGCCTGCGCGAGCGGCCACGCAGAATCACGACTTGAGGTTGAACGCTTTCTGCACGACCGGCCAGGCGGGCTCGCCGTCGCGCGTGGTCACGCCGTCGAGGTAGGCTTTGATCTTGTCGGCGTTGTTCTGCATCCACTCTACGGCGACCGCGTCGGCCTCGCGCTCCTTGTAGCTGAAGTCGAGGATCAGCTGACTCTGGTCGTCGGCGCTGAAGACCATCTGGTCGAGCAGTTTCCTGGCGTTGGGGTGGCTGTCGGCGAAACCGCTGTTGAGCAGCGTGCGCACGTCGCTGCTACCGCCGCCGGGGCCGAACAGGTTTTCCGGGTCATCGAGATAGACGATGTCGTATTCGATGTTCATCCAGTGCGGCGTCCAGCCGTAGAACAGGATCCATTCGTCGTTCTTGGTGGCGTTATCCACCGCGCCGAGCATCGCCGGCGTGGTCGCTTCGCGCAGCTTCCAGTCGCCCATGCCGTAGGTATCGTTGTTGACCGCGCCATTGAGGATATCGCTGGTCGCCGAGCCGGGCTCGATGGAGAACATCTCGTGGCCGAACTTGTCGGCGAATTCCGGCTTGTCGATGTCGCGCGCCGAGGTCACGCCGGCCTCGGCAACGTAGCGGGGCACCGCGAAGCCCATCCGCGCACCATCGACATTATTGCCCAGGTCGGCCAGGCTGCCCTTGGCGTTGACGGTGTCGTACATGCCCTGCTGAGCCGGCAGCCAAGCACCGAAGAAGGCATCGACTTCGCCCAGGTTGAGCGCCTCGTAGCTGATCTGGGCGCCGAGCTGCTTGGTGCTCGGCTGATAGCCCAGCGTCTCGAGCAGCTGCGTGGCGATCTCGGTCTTCATGGTCACGCCGGGCCAGGGCGGCGCGGAAAAGGTGATGGCGGGATCTTCCTGCGCGAATACGCTGCCCGACAGACTCAGCGATGCGCTGGCCAGGGCACCGGCAATCAGCCCGTTGGCACGAGGGGATAAGGACATGAACATGAATGTCTCCTTAAGCAGGGTTTATTATATATCGGTGCAATAATAACATTTTTTTATTCAACCCGTCGTTGACTCAACGTTGCCGGTATTCAACACCGCCAGTGCCGCAGCAATAGCCGCCGTCCGCATCAGACGTTATGTTGAGCGATAACGCCCAAGACGTGCCAAACCCAGGAAGAGCGTATGACTCGCTGTGATTCGCGACGCCAGCTGACCCCGCTGTGGATACTCCTGGCCTGCCTGTGGCTGGCTGGCTGTGCCGGCCCGCAGATGCGGATGGCCGATTTCGACGATACGCCGGAGGATGCGCTGACCATCGAGCGGGCGATGATCCTGGCCAACGCCCGCCAGGCACTGGGCGTGCCGTATCGCTATGGCGGCGCCTCGCCGCGCGGGGTGGACTGCTCGGGGCTGGTGCAGATGACCTACCAGGCCGCCGGCATCGCGGTGCCGCGCACCGCCGAACAGCAGCGCCAGCGCCTGCCGCAACGCGAGCGCGTGCGTCCCGGCGACCTGATGTTCTTCGGCGCGGGCTCGAAGGCGACCCATGTCGGTATCTACCTGGGCGATCAGCGGATGATCCACGCCCCGGGCAGCGGCCGCACAGTCACCGTCACCTCGCTTTCCATCGATTACTGGCACGAGCGTTACCTGGGCGCGGCCGGCCCGGCGCCCTGAGCAGTGCCTGCAGTGCGGTATCCTGTTTAGGAAACTAACGATGTTCTTAAGCGAGGCCGCATGAATCCCGTCATCGAATTGCTGACGTCCCACCGCTCGATCCGCCAGTTCACCGAGCGCAAGATCCCCCACGAATTGTTGCTGGAACTCATCCGAGCCGGCCAGGGCGCCGCCACCTCCAGCCACGTGCAGGCCTACAGCGTCATTCACGTCAAGAATCCGGCGAACCGCGAGAAGATCGCCGAACTCGCCGGTGGCCAGGGCTACATCGCCAGCTGCTCCGACTTCCTGGTGTTCTGCGCCGACATGAAACGCCCCACCGACGCCGCCGAGCGCACCGGCGCCCACGTGGTACGCGGAATGACCGAGCAACTGCTCGTCGCCAGCGTGGATACCGCGCTGATGGCGCAGAACGTGGCGATCGCCGCCGAGTCCGAGGGGCTGGGGATCTGCTACATCGGTGGCATCCGCAACAATCCGCAGGCCGTGAGCGACCTGCTTCAGTTGCCCGAGCACGTCTACCCGGTGTTCGGCATGTGCCTCGGCTACCCCGACCAGCAGCCCGAGGTCAAACCCCGCCTGCCGGTCGAGGCGATCCTCATGGAGGACCGTTACCGCGATGCGCAGCAGCAGGTCGATGCTTTCGACGCCACCATGCACGACTACTATCAAGCACGAACCAGCGGCAAGAAGGACGCCAACTGGTCACGCAACCTCACCCCGCTGTTCGACACCAAGCTGCGCGCCCACATGCGCGACTTCCTGATCGAGCGCGGCTTCGAGATGAAATGAAGCGCTGACAAACAACAACGGCAGCTGGAATCAGCTGCCGTTTACACGTGCGCGTATGGTTGCTGGAGAGGCTCGAAGCATATTCAGGAAGAGCCGCTGTCGCCACGGTTGCTTTCACTGTTGCCTTGATACGCTCCGGTCTGCTCGATATCGCTCTGGGAATACGGCATGACCATGACCCATTCCGGATTGACCCAACCGAGATCGGTGGGAAGCCAGTAATTGTCGGTATCCATGCCATCCGGATCGATGATTGCACTGGTTACCTGGCCCTGATCATTGACGACCAGATCTTCGACTTCTGCGTAGGGAGAATCTTCTACCTGCACGCCCATGCCGAGCATGGCGCTGGCGCTAAGCTGGTTCTTGTCGTACAGCGTCTGGGGGGAGCGTGTGGCCTGCCGGTTGCCGAACTTTGCCGGCTGCTGGTCAATCGAGAGCAGCACATCGTCGGGCTCGAAGACCTTTACTGGCCACTCCACGGTGCGAAAGCCGCGCTCCACCTGATTGCCGTTGGAGTAGACCAGCAGTGACTGGATGTTGCCCTGGCGATCGAGTATCACGTCGGCGACTTCGCCGACCTCGGTGTTTTCGCCAGCGATCACGTCATCACCCAGCAATTGGGTAATTGTCCAGGTCGATGAGGAATCACTACGCTGATTCTGCCAGTCGCTCAGGTTGTCGGGAGCGGCCATTGCCGTGAAGGGCAAGGCGGCGGCACATAACGGGATCAAGCGATGTAGACGTTTCATGACGAACCTTTCTCCTGTATTCCCTGGATTGAAAGGGCATCCTGGTTGAAAGCGCATCAATGCGATGAGACAGGCCAGTTTCGCCTGCCATTGACTGCAGCACACCGCAACGCCACCTTCCATAATGAGCGTTACCGCAGGAAGCCGTGCGGATAAGCCACACACGGCCTGTGGCTGCTATTTGCAAACTAGAAGCGAGAAAACACCACGTCAAACGGGCAGGGCAGAAGCGGACATGATCCGAGATGCATTCAGACTGGCGTAGCCAGGGCCTTAAACTCGTCATACAACGCCTGGGGAATGGTCACCCCGGCGAGCCGCTGACACCCATGTTCGCCGGAGGCTGAATCAGCGATGAATGCAGCGACCAAGGGCAGAGAGCGTTTATGAACATCCGACTGAAACGAGTCTACGACCCGGTTGCCGACGAGGACGGCTATCGAGTGCTCGTCGATGGCATGTGGCCGCGGGGCGTCGCCAAGCGCAATGCTGCACTGGACGAATGGTGCCGGGAACTGGCGCCCTCGAAGACATTGCGTCAATGGTACGGACACGACCAGCAGCGCTGGGACGAATTCTATCGAGCTTATCGCTGCGAATTGCGTGAATGCGATGCCGAAACGCTGGCGAGACTTCGTGAGCAGGCCCGCCGCGATGGGCTGACACTGCTGTTTGCCGCACGCGATATCGAGCACAACAATGCCCGGGTACTCAAGGACCACCTGGAGGATACCCAATGAACGACACCGAACGCCTGGCGCTCGCCGCACGCGTGCGCGACGCCTGCGTTGCCGCCGCCCTGGCGGGTCATGAGGAGGCGGCGATCGCCGGATTATGCAGTGAAGGGGCGCTGGAGGCGGCGATCAGCGCCATCCAGATGCTGGACTTGCAAGCCGTGGTGGATAGCGCTGAGGCGAACAGCAGCCATCGAGCGGATTGATCGCGACAGTTCCATTGCACACGGCTTCCACGGTTCCCTTCAGGGTCTCGCACTTCGCGACGAATGTTCTACGCTGCAATGTTCTACGCTGCATACACAGTCTCAGGCACACCGACATAATCTCAGGCACACCGACGCGACAAGGAGAGTAACCGTGGCCGACCAACCGTTTCTGACCGATATCAAGACGATTCGTGAGCGCGCCCGCCAGCATATCGAGCGCGGCGCAGTCACCGAGGGTTATCGCGCCGATCGTGAGAACGTCATCAACCTGCTCAACGAGGCACTGGCCACCGAGATCGTCTGCTACCTGCGCTACAAGCGTCACTACTACATGGCCGACGGGCTGAGTGCGAGCATCGCCGCCGACGAATTCCTCGAACACGCCCAACAGGAGCAGCAGCACGCCGACTGGCTGGCCGCGCGCATCGTCCAGCTGGGTGGCGCGCCCAACTTTTCGCCGGAAGGCATCCAGACTCGCGCGCATGCCGAGTACATCGAGGGCGATTCGCTCAAGGAGATGATTCAGGAAGACCTGATCGCCGAGCGCATCGCCATCGACAGTTACCGCGAGATTGCCAGTTATCTGGGCGAGAACGATCCCACCTCACGGCGCATCATGGAGGATATCCTCGCCCAGGAAGAGGAGCATGCCGACGACATGGCCGGGCTGCTCGAAGGCCTGGACAGACTCCATCAGAGCAACGCCTGAGCCGTTGCCAAACCAATGGCGTGCCCGTGCGCGGCGATGTAATAGCGCTCGAATATTTGCATAGCCCCAGGGGTTGTTTCCCCTAGGGGCCGACCCGATGTCATAGTAGCGAAACGTAAATAGCAGCAAAGCGAATAAGCCATCCACCGGTCATGTTCAAGGAGCAAGTCATGGCACTGCATCTAGGCGACACCGCCCCGGATTTCACTCAGGACAGTACGGAAGGCCCGATCAAGTTCCACGAATGGGCCGGTGATAGCTGGGTCATCCTGTTCTCGCATCCCAAGGACTTCACCCCGGTCTGCACCACCGAGCTCGGTGAGGTATCGCGCTTGAAGCCGGAGTTCGAGAAGCGCAACGCCAAGGCCATCGGCCTGTCGGTAGACCCGCTCGAGGATCACAAGGCCTGGGCCGGCGACATCCAGGAAACCCAGGGCTACGGCTTGAACTTCCCGCTGCTCGCCGACGCCGACCGCAAGGTCAGCGACCTGTACGACATGATTCACCCCAACGCCAACGACACCCTGACGGTGCGTTCGGTATTCATCATCGACCCCAACAAGAAGATCCGCCTGACCATTACCTACCCGGCGAGCACCGGGCGCAACTTCGCCGAGATCCTGCGGGTCATCGACAGCCTGCAGCTGACCGATGGCCAGAAGGTCGCCACGCCGGTCAACTGGAACGACGGTGACGACTGCATCATCGTGCCCTCGGTGAGCAACGAGGAAGCCAAGGAGCTGTTCCCGCAGGGCTGGGACGAGAAGAAGCCCTACTGCGCATGGTCAAGCTCGACAAGTGAGCCCACGTCCCGGCCCCGGCCGGGACGCCCACTCCCGACCCTCAGGAGAGTTCCCCATGAGCTCGCTACGCGTCCTCCTGCATGCCCCCACCGCCGACAGCCTGGCCCGGGCCCGGCGTAACGCCCGCAACCTGGTCAAGGTGCATGACAATGCCCAGGTGCGGATCGTCGCCAATGGCGCCGCGGTGGCCGCCGCCCTGGCCGAGCCGGACCCGGTGGCCGATACCTGGCTGTACCTGTGCCGCAACTCGCTGACCGCCCAGGGGCTCGACAACACCGCCGGCCACGAGGAGGTCGAGGCCGCGGTGGTTGCCTTGGCCGAGTGGCAGGCCGAGGGCTGGGCGTATATCCGCGCCTAGGCCGGTCGTCAGCCCAAGTGCTCCCGCTGCTCCGGATGGTTACCACGCCGGGGCTATTTGTGCCAGTCGGCTCGTGCAAGCCCCGCTCGGGTAAGTCGCCGTCCAGCCCTACCCATGAAAATTTCGCCCGGCGGTCACCGCCTCGACATACCCTGCGCGGATGGTGAAGTCGCCGAAGCGCTCGCCGTCCTGACGCTCGGCGGCGTAGTGGCGGAACAGCCCGTCGAGGGTCTCGAGGATCCTGGCCTCGCCGACGTTCTCGAGGTACAGCTTGTTCAGCCGCTGGCCGTGGAAGCCGCCGCCGAGATACAGGTTGTACTTGCCCGGCGCGCGGCCGGTGAAGCCGATCTCGGCGAGGTAGGGCCGGGCGCAGCCGTTGGGGCAGCCGGTCATGCGGATCACGATCGGCGTCGTCGGCGATGCCCGCGTCCGCGGCCAGGACGCTCGAGCTCGTCGAGCAGCGACGGCAGGTAGCGCTCGCTCTCGGCCATCGCCAGCCCGCAGGTGGGCAGCGCCACGCAGGCCATGGCGTTGCGGCGCAGCTGGCCCGCGCGCTGCGGGCGCTCCAGGCGATGGTCGCGGATCAGCCGCTCGATGGCGTCGCGCTCCTCCGGGGGCGATGCCGGCGATGGTCAGGTTCTGGTTGGGGGTCAGCTGGAACTCGCCGCTCGTGGACCCTGGCGATCTCGCGCAGGCCGCTCATCAGCGGGTAGTCCGTCCCAGTCGCGGATGCGGCCGTTCTCGATGAACAGCGTGTAGTGCCAGTTGCCGTCGTCGCCCTCGACCCAGCCGTAGCGATCGCCGTTGTGCTCGAAGTGCACCTCGCGCGCCGGCGCCAGCTGCCAGCCCAGGCGCCGCTCGAGCTCCGCCTTGAACCAGTCGAGGCCCTGATCGTCGATGGTGTACTTCATGCGCGCGTGCTTGCGGTCGATGCGGTCGCCGTAGTCGCGCTGGATGGCGACGACCGTCTCGGCGAGTCTCGATGAGCTGCTCGGGGCGGCAGAAGCCGATCGGATCGGCGAGCCGCGGGTAGGTCGCCGGCTCGTTGTCGGTGCGCCCCAGCCCGCCGCCGACGCAGACGTTGAAGCCGGCCAGCTCGCCGTCCTCGACGACGGCGATGAGGCCGAGATCCTGGCTGTAGACGTCGATGTCGTTGACCGGCGGCACGGCGAAGCCGATCTTGAACTTGCGCGGCAGGTAGGTGGGGCCGTAGAGCGGCTCCTCGCTCGGCGTCGCGGATCGACGCGCTCGCCGTCGAGCCAGATCTCGCGGTAGGCGTGGGTGCGCGGCGCCAGTGGTCGCTGACCTCGCGGGCGCAGCGCTGCACCGCGGCGTGGACCCGCGACTGGTGCGGGTTGACCGCCGCCATCACCGTGCGGTTGACGTCGCCGCAGGCCGCCAATGTATCCAGCAGCGCGGCGTCGATGCCCTGCAGCGCGGCCTTGAGGTCGCGCTTCAGCACGCCGTGGAACTGGAAGGTCTGGCGGGTGGTCAGGCGCAGCGCCGCCGTCGCCGTAGCGCCGCGCCAGGTCGTCGAGCGCCAGCCATTGCTCGGCCGTGCAGATGCCGCCCGGCAGGCGCAGGCGGACCATGAACTGGTAGGCCGGCTCGAGCTTCTGGTGCCGCCGCTCGTCGCGCAGGTCGCGGTCGTCCTGCTGGTAGAAGCCGTGAAACTTGGTCAACTGGGTGTCGTCGGCGGCCAGCGCCCCGGTGATCGGGTCGGCCAGGCTCTGCTCGATGGTGCCGCGCAGGTAGTGGCTCTCGGCCTTGAGCCGCTCGTTGGCATGCTTGGCCTCGAGCGGCTGGGTGATATCGCGGCTGCGGTCGGGTGTCTCCATGACCTCTCGTCCATTCAATAGACGTCGCGTCTGGTAGCGGCTTGTCTCGCGCTTAAGCTGCTTGAGGTACTCGCCGGCCTCTTCCTCGCTGCGCCCGCCATGCTCGGCGACGATCTCGGTCAGCGCGGCATGCACGTCCGGCGCCATGCGTTCGGCGTCGCCGCAGACGTAGACGTGGGCGCCGTCCTCGAGCCAGCGGTAGAGCTCGCGCGCCGCGCTCGCGCAGCCGGTCCTGGACGTAGACCTTGTCGGGTCCGTCGCGCGAGAAGGCCACGTCCATGCGGGTCAGCAGGCCGTCCTTGAGCCAGCGCTGGAATTCAGTCTGGTACAGGAAGTCGGTGCGAAAGTGCGGGTTGCCGAAGAACAGCCAGTTGGCGCCGCCGGCGCCGCTCACCTCGCGCTCCTCCAGGAAGGCGCGAAACGGCGCTACGCCGGTGCCCGGGCCGATCATCACCACCGGCGTGTCGGGGTTCTCGGGCAGGCGAAAGTGCTTGTTGCGGCGCAGGTAGACCGGCACCGTTTCGCCGGGCTCGGCCTGCTCGGCGAGAAACGTCGAGGCGACGCCGTGGCGCTGGCGTCCGTGACTCTCGTAACGCACCGCGGCAACGGTGACATGGACCTCGTCGGGGTTGGCGAGATGGCTCGAGGCGATCGAGTATTCGCGCGGCTGCAGGCGCCGCATCATGCCCAGCAGGGTCTCGGCATCGAGGCCCCCGCTCAGCGGGTGCTCGTTGATCACATCGATGATGTGGCGGCCGTGCAGGTAGGCCATCAGATCGCCACGCTTGCCCTCCTCGAGCAGCGCGTGCAGTGCCTCGGCCTCGGCCAGTTCGGCATAGGCCTCGACGAACGCCGGGGTCAGCGTGGTGATCTCGTAGTCGTCGCGCAGCGCCTCGGCGAGCGGGCGCTCGCCGGCGTGGCTGGCCACCGCCTGCTGCGGGTCGAGGCTCAGCGCGTCGAGCAGCTCGGCGGCGACCTCCTCGCGGTTGCGCGGCATCAGGCAGAGGATGTCGCCGGGCTGGTAGTCGATGCCCGAGCCCTCCAGCGACAGCTCGATATGATGGGTGGCCTTCTCGGAACCGCGGCCGTTGAGAATCTGGTTCTCCAGCACCTCGGCCTGAAAGGGATTGCGACGATCGTAGCTGGCCCCGGCCGGTTCAGCGCCGGCCGCCGGCACTGCTGATGCCGGCGCCTCGACGACGTGTTCGCCGGCCGCGTCCAGCGCGTGCTGGATCCATTGCTCGGCGGTCTCGTCGAAATCGACGTCGCAGTCGACGCGCTCGACCAGCCGCTGCGCGCCCAGCGCCTCGAAGCGCGCATCGAGATCGCGGCCGGTCTGGCAGAAGTGCTCGTAGCTGGAATCGCCCAGCGCCAGCACCGCGAAGCGGGCCTCGCCCAGCTTGGGCGCCTTGCGACCGTGCAGGAACTCGTAGAAATCCAGCGCCGGGTCGGGCGGGTCGCCCTCGCCGTGAGTCGCGGTGATGACCAGCAGCAGCCGTTCATCGCGCAGTTCGCGGGGCTTGTAGTCGGCCATGTCGATGACCCGCGCTGGCAGCCCACGGGCTAGCGCCTGCTCGCCGGCCTGCTGGGCGACGCTTTCGGCGTTGCCGGTCTCGGAGCCGTAGAGAATCGTCAGCGTGTGTTGCTCGGCAGCGGCAGCCTCGCGCGGCGCACCCGCCTCGCCGGATACCGCCTGCAGGCCGGCCAGATAGCCGCTCAGCCACGTCCGCTGATCGCCCGACAGGCGTGCCACCAGACGGTTGACCTCGGCGGCCTGATCGTCGTTCAGCGGGCTGTTGGTCGCATCGAGCGCCTTGCTGGGCATAGGCGTTCACCATCCTAGAAATCGCCAAAGGTGCCCACTAGGCTAGTGGCAAACCACTCATGCTTTTAAGGAATCGTTTTTTATCCTTTTATTCGATAAAAATATGATCTAGCCATGCTCAGGTGCTGGGGCGCGCCTTGATCGCCACCCGGCGCTCATGCACGGCGATCGCCACGCCGCTGGCGATGATCACCCCGGCGCCGACGAACACCCAGAGATCCGGCACCTCGCCCCACAGCCACCAGCCGAGCAGCACCGCCCAGACCATCGCCGTGTAGTCGAAGGGCGCGGCCAGCGCCGCCGGCGCGTAGCGAAACGCCAGGGTGATGCACGAGATCGCGCCCACGCCGAGCACCCCGGCGGCGAAAAAGCCCAGCCAGTGCAGCCCGTGCGGGGTCTGCCAGATGCTGGGCAGCAACGTGGCGCTGACCAGCATCGGTACCAGCGTGGCATAGAAGACCATCGCCCATAGCCGCTCCTTGGCGCCATAGAGTCGCGCGGTGATCATCATCAGCGCATAGCACACCGCCGCCCCGACGACGATCAACGCCCCCCACTGAAAGCCCGCCGCACCGGGCCGCACCACCACCAGCACACCGGCGAAACCGATCAACGAAGCGGCGAACGGCACCGCCTCGACGCGCTCCTTGAGCAGCGGCCCGGAAAGCAGGGTGACGAACAGCGGCGCGGCGAAGGCGATCGCCGTGGTCTCGGCGAGCGGCAGCAGGGTCAGGCCGGTGACGAAGCAGAACATGGTGCCAGTGAAGATCAGTCCACGCAGCAGGTGCACGCCGGGGCGGCGGGTCCTGAGCGACGCCCAGCCGCCATTGAAGCGTGCCAGCAAGGCGATCAGCGGCAGCGAGACCAGCGTGCGGAAGAAGATGATCTGGATCGGGTCGTAGCTGGCGCCCAGCCATTTCGAAAGCGCATCGCCCAGCGCCAGACACAGCACGCCCGCGCACATGATCAAGATCCCCAGCAGCGACGAGGACATGGCCACCCCCACGGTCGATGGCAGTCGCCGATGTCGCGATACCGGCCCCTGCCCAGGAAAGATACCCGGCCATACGGCCGGCCCCCGAGCATAGCCGAAAGCCCAGCGCACCGCGATGGTGCACTGACTCACCGCCTTGGGGCCGACACAAAACGCCCGGCTGCAGGAGCCGGGCGTGGCGATACGACGGGGCTGCCGCCAGGATCAGCCGAACTTCTCGTTCTCGCCCATGTCGGGCTGGGTGCCCTTCTTGACGTTGGCCTTGGCGACCTCGTAGAGCTGGAATACCTTGCTCTCGCGGGCCTTCCAGTGCTCGCCGAACTCGACCTTGACCTCCATCAGGGTCAGGTCCGGGTCGTCCTTGCCGTCGGGAAACCAGGCGGCGACGAACGGGTTCCAGTACTTGTCGATCAGCTCACGGTCGTCGTTGAGCCGCGCCGTGCCGGACAGCGAGACATACACGCCCTCTTCCTGGTCGGAAAAGCTGATGCACACGTCCTGGTCGGCCTGGGTCTCGAAGACCTTCTCGGCGCTACGCCGGGTGTAGAACCACAGCGTGCCGTCGTAGGCATCCTGAACCAGATGCATCGGCCGGGCGCGCGGCTGCGGGCCGTCCAGCGTCACCAGCATGCCCACCTTGATGTCGCTGATCAGCTTCCAGATCTTCTGCTTGTGCTCGGGGCTCGACATTGAGCGCCTCCTTCCCGGTGGATAGCGGAACGCCCTGGACTCGCGACGCTCCTTGGCTCCTTGCACCGCTGAGACTAGTCCCGTGACCGCCAGGGGGCAAACGCCACCGGGCACTGCGAAGGAGCCGGGCCGCACCCGGTGGCCCGTTCCGGACAGCGGCAGACGATGCCTCAGGCCGGCTCGCTTTCGGGCAAGGCGCGTGACGCCGGTGGCGGCGGCGAAGGCAGTGCCACCGACGATGTCCGGTCACCACGCCGCGACAGGGTGAAGGCGCCCACGGTCTCGGCCAGGCGCTGCGACTGGGCCTTGAGCTCCTCGGCGGCGGCGGCGGTCTCCTCGACCAGCGCGGCGTTCTGCTGCGTCAGCGGTCGAGCTCGGCACCGCCTGGTTGACCTGGCCGATGCCCTCGCTCTGCTCGCCGGTGGCGGCGCTGATCTCGCCGATGATGTCGGTGACGCGCTGCACGCTGGCGACGATCTCGTCCATGGTCTTGCCGGCCTCGTCGACCAGCTGCGGCGCCGGCGCCGACCTTGCTCGACGCGAGGCGTCGATCAGCGTCTTGATCTCCTTGGCGCGCCGCGGCGCTGCGCTGCGCCAGGTTGCGCACCTCGGTGGCGACCACGGCGAAGCCGCGGCCCTGCTCGCCGGCCCGCGCCGCTTCGACCGCGGCGTTGAGCGCCAGGATGTTGGTCTGGAAGGCGATGCCGTCGATGATGCTGATGATGTCGGCGATCTTCCGCGAGGAGTCGTTGATGTCGTCCATGGTCTCCACCACCTGGCCGACCACCCGCCCGCCGCGCGAGGCGACGTCGGTCGCCGAGCGGCCAGCTGGTTGGCCTGCCGCGCCGACTCGGCGTTCTGCTTGACGGTGCTGGTGAGCTCCTCCATCGAGCGGCGGTCTCCTCCAGGCTGGAGGCCGCGTCTCGGTGCGTCGCGACAGGTCCTGGTTGCCGGTGGCGATCTCGTCGGAGGCCACCCGCACCGAGTCGCTGCTGTCGCGGATGGTCAGCATCACCGTCTCGATCTTGCCGACGAAACGATTGAAACCGTCGGCGATCTGGGCGATCTCGTCGCGGCCGCTGACCGGCAGGCGCTGGGTCAGGTCGCCGGTCCCCGAAGCGATGCTCTCCAGTGCATCGCGCACCCGCTCCACGCCGCCGAAGGCGCGCTTGAGCCACAACCCGAGCAGCACCGTCGCGATCAGTGTGACGACGATCAACGTGATCAGCGCGGAGCGGATGATCGCCTGCAATCCCGCGGTGGCTTCCTGCTCGTCAAGGACAACGCTCAGCCGCCAGTCGGTACCGGGGATAGCGGTCACGTCGAGACGCTTGGTGGTATCATCAATGACGATCCGCTGCCAGCCCTCGGCGCCGGCCAGCGAGTCGATCAGCGGCGGCGTCAACGCATCGCTCAACGCCTTCAGCGGCTCGAGCGTCAGCGCGCTGTCGGGATGTGCGATCAAGGTTCCGGCCATGCTGAGAAAGGCGAAGCTGGACGGGGTCGGGCGGATCGCCGCAACGGTCTCGACGATGGTGTCGATCATCACATCGCCGGCCGAGCACGCCCATCAGCTTGCCACCATGTCTCGACCGGCGTGTCGCCAAGGTCACCACGGCCTTGCCAGAGTTTACGTCCATGATAGGGCATGCGAGAACGATGGTTTCACCCTGTTCGATCGCCGACTGGTACCAAGGACGACTGCGTGGATCGTAACTCGGCAGGTGGCTGCCAGCCGGTCATTGGTCGTCAGACTGGCCATCTGGGCTTGCCGACATAGGTCAGACTAGAAGCCACCGGATTCGGCCAGCTGGACCAGCGCCGCTGTCGGATCGCCACCGGTCACCGGCTTACGTGCGGCCTCGATCATGCTGCGCCGTGCCGCGACCCATTCGCCGATGGTCGCACTGCTGCCCTGGCTGACTGCGCTCAAGGTCTCGTCGACAGTATTCTCGTAATGCGACCGAATGGTGAAGTAGCTCACCACGGCTACCAGGATCATCGCCAGAGCGATGATCGCTACACACGCCACCTGGATGCGGCGCTTCAGGGAAGACAACATGACGGACATCTCGCTTGGGCATTTGGGATTTATGCGGAGACGCCGGCAGAAACAGGCAGCGCCACCCAGTAGGCAGTGCTATCGGCTCGCGTCAATCAAACTTAAGGAGAGTTCGGATCCAGCTTGTCGAGGGTCAAGCGATTATCCAGTGATTTGTGGCAGGCGAGTGCGACTGGGCAGGGGCTGCGGCCGGGCCCTGGCGGACCCGGCCTGGGTATCGCGGCGGGTTATCACAAGCCGCAAGCAGCGATCGTTCGGTATAGCCGAGCTCCTTGGCGATCTGCTCCTTGGAGGCCTTGGAGAGATCCTTGTCGAGTTCCTTGATGACCATGTCGCGGGTGTTCGAATCCATCTTCTCGCGCAACTGGCCCAGAAACTTGGGCGCGGCGATGATCACGAAGCTGTCGGCCTTGCCCTGCGAACGGGCGTTCTTGAGATAATCGGCGACCTCCTTGGCGAAGAACATCGCGTGCTTGTCGGAGGTGGCATCGTCATTGCCGGTCTGACGCAGGTTGGGGCCGCTGCCGCCACCGGCCTCGCCCTTGCCGCCGGTACGCAGATCGCCGGTGTGTTCGCGGCTTTCGGGGTGGGCCAGGTCCTCGATCTCGTTGAGCACCCCGGCGTCACGCGCGAATACCCGTGCACGCGCTGCATCCGTGGCTACGATATAGGTCGTCATGGAGTCTCCTTATTCCTTGATTGCAACCTTTTCAGTCGCGACCTTAAAGACGCGATATGCCCAGAATGGTCGATCACGGCAATGCGTTCAACAACCGCCCCGGCATGCGCGGCCGATGCTGACAGTGAGGCTCATCACTGATCACGCCTCTTCCCGCGCCAGGCCGCAAGCGACCAGGCGATTATGAGGGCACGCCGCGATTCTCTCCCTTCATGCTTAGCTGTTAGTATCGGCTAACCGGCAAGGACTGCCAGATAGCGACCGCGCCGCCATGCGTCAAGATTTCAACCGGAGAGAAACAGCACGATGCGCGATTTCCTGTTGCTGCGCCGCCCGCTGCCGCGGCGCACTTTGGTGTTCTGCCACGTGGTGGCCCAAGCTCACGCTGATGATCGCCGGACTCGCCTGGCTGGCAATGCACAGTCCGTTGCTGGCCGGCGGCTCGTGGATCGAGCGCTGGCCGACGCTGGTACTGGGTGCCGGCCTCTGGCTATTGGCGCTGGTCGGTCTGCGTCTGCTCGCCGAGCTGTTGATGCTGCCCTACCATCTCGCCAGTCTGCGCCAAGGCCCTGGCGCGGTGATGACCCGTTCCTTCGAGCGACGCCCAGCCGTGCATGGCGCCGATGGCGGCTGGGTCAACGAGGCCAAGCCCGCACCCGAGCCCGCGATTCTGGATGAAGAGGCGGTCGGCAATGCCCGGGTAATCCAGCCTCGCCGCCCTTTCTCGGCGCGCCAGGCGCCGGATGAAGAAAACAAGGCATCACGCAACGACAGGCAGGGCACGCCTCCGTCCCGCCAGGAGCCTAGCCTGTAGGCGCTGCGTAACGGTGTTGTTCGAGGCTGCCGCAAGACGTCATCAATGGCCGAGGATCTGGCTGAGGAACAGCTGGGTGCGCTCGGACTGCGGATTGTTGAAGAACGTCTCGGGCGGCGCCTGCTCGATGATCTGGCCCTGGTCCATGAAGATCACCCGGTCGGCGACGGTCTTGGCGAAGCCCATCTCGTGGGTCACGCAGAGCATGGTCATGCCCTCGTGGGCCAGTTCGACCATGACGTCGAGGACTTCCTTGATCATCTCCGGGTCGAGCGCCGAGGTGGGCTCGTCGAACAGCATGACCTCGGGACGCATGCACAGCGCGCGGGCGATCGCCACGCGCTGCTGCTGGCCGCCGGACAGCTGGCCGGGATATTTCTTGGCCTGGTCGGCGATCTGCACCCGCTCGAGGTATTCCATGGCGGTCTTCTCGGCCTCGCGGCGCGGCTTCTTCTGCACCCAGACCTGCGACAGGCAGCAGTTCTCGAGCACCGAGAGGTGCGGGAACAGATTGAAGTGCTGAAACACCATGCCCACCTGACGGCGGATCTGCTCGATGCGCTTGATGTCCTGGGTCATGTGCACGCCGCCGACGATGATTTCGCCCTGCTGGTGCGCCTCGAGATGGTTGATGCAGCGGATCAGCGTCGACTTGCCGGACCCCGAGGGCCCGCAGATGACGATGCGTTCGCCGCGCTTGACGGTCAGGTCGATATCGCGCAGCACGTGGAAGTCGCCGTACCACTTGTTGAGTCGCTGGATTTCGATCATCGCCTCGCTGTCGCTGCGAGGGGCACTTGCTTCGCTCATGACATGTGCTTCCTGGTAATCGTTTGCCCGGCGGATGCGGTGCCGGTCGGGCGTCTTGTTGTGGTGGTCGCACTCGGCGCCGGTTAGCTGCTCCGCTTAGCCGCTCCCGGCGCCGAGACCGGTCAGTGGCCGGTATGCAGCCGACGTTCGATGTGCTGGCTGTAACGCGACATGCTGAAACAGAAGATCCAGAACACCAGCGCCGCGAACACATAGCCTTCCATCGCGAAGCCCAGCCAATTGCTGTCGGTCAAGCCCGCGCGGATGATCGCCAGCAGGTCGAACAGGCCGATGATCAACACCAGCGAGGTGTCCTTGAACAGCGCGATGAAGGTGTTGACGATGCCGGGGATCACCAGCTTCAGCGCCTGCGGCAGGATGATCAGCCCCATGCGCCGCCAGTAGCCCAGCCCCAGCGCCTGGCCGGCTTCGTTCTGGCCCTTGTCGATCGCCTGCAGGCCACCGCGGACCACCTCGGCCATGTAGGCACTCCAGAAGAACATGATGCCGATCAGCGCGCGCAGCAGCTTGTCGAATTCGATCTCGCGGGGCACGAACAGCGGCAGCATCACCGAGGCCATGAACAGCACGGTGATCAGCGGCACGCCGCGCCAGAACTCGATGAAGATCACGCTCACGCCCTTGACCAGCGGCATCTTCGAGCGCCGCCCCAAGGCCAGCAGCACGCCGAGCGGCAGGGAGCCGACGATACCCACCGTGGCGATGGTCAGGGTCAACATCAGCCCGCCCCATTCGCGGGTCGGTACGTGCAGCAGACCGAAGCTGCCGCCCACCAGCAGGAAGTAGGCGATGATCGGAAAGCCGACCAGCGTGAACAGCCCCACCCAGCGCTTGGCCGGCAACCGCGGGATCGCCAGCCAGGCGATCAGCAGCGCCATCATGGCGAACACGATATCGACCCGCCAGCGCGCCGCTTCCGGGTAGAAGCCGTAGACGATCGACTCGAAGCGCGCCGAGATGAACACCCAGCAGGCGCCGTCGCCGGTGCAATCCTCGCGGGTGGTGCCGAGCCAGTCGGCATCGAACAGGCTCCACTCCAGAAACGGCCAGATCAGCCGCGCCAGCACAACGATAGTGACGACCGAGACGAGCGAATTGAGCGGGCCGGAAAACAGGTTGGCGCGCAGCCAGCCAACCAGGCCACGGCTCTGATTCGGCGGTTCGCGGGCCTCGATCATCTGGATACGGGCAGGATAGGTAGTCGAGGCCATCTCAACGCTCCTTGAGCAACGTGCGCGCGTTATAGATGTTCATCAGCAGCGACACCGCCAGGCTGATGACCAGATACACGGCCATGGTCATGGCAATGATCTCGATCGCCTGGCCGGTCTGGTTGAGCGCGGTGCCAGCGAATACCGCCACCAGATCGGGGTAGCCAATGGCCGTGGCCAGCGAGGAGTTCTTGATCAGGTTCAGATACTGGCTGGTCAGCTGCGGCACGATCACCCGCATCGCCTGAGGGATGACGATCTTGCGCAGCGTAATCCCGCCCGGCAGACTCAGAGAACGGCATGCCTCGGTCTGGCCATGGGGCACCGACTGGATGCCCGAACGCACGATCTCGGCGATGAAAGCCGCGGTATACACCGACAACGCCAGCCACAGCGCCATCAATTCCGGCAAGACATGCACGCCGCCACGGAAGTTGAAGCCCGCCAGTTCGGGGACCGACCATTCCAGCGGCATACCGGTGATCAGGAAGACGAGCGATGGCAGGCCGATGATGATCGCCGCACCCAGCCAATAGATGGGTAGCGCCTTGCCGGTGGCGGCCTGACGCTTGCGCGCGAAGATCGCCAGCGCGGCGGTCACGACGATCGCCACCAGCAATGCCCAGGGCGTGGCGGCAAAGCCCGCCAGCGGCTGCGGAGCGGGCACGAGCAGTCCGCGCACGTTGAAGAAGATCGCCTCGAACAGCGACAGGCTCTGGCGCGGCGAGGGCAGCGAGCGCAGTACCGCGAAATACCAGAACAGGATCTGCACCAGCAGCGGAATGTTGCGGAACACCTCGACGTAGATGGTCGCCAGCTTGGCCAATAGCCAGTTGGGCGACAGCCGGGCGATGCCCACCGCGAAACCGATGATCGTCGCCGCGATGATACCCAGTATCGAGACCAGCAGGGTATTGAGCAGGCCAATGACGAAAGTCCGTCCAACACTGTCATCAGCGGTATAGTCGATCAGCGTCTGGGGGATCGTGAAGCCCGCACGTTCGCCGAGGAAACCGAAACCGGTACGAATACCGCGAGCGTCGAGGTTGGCCAGCGTGTTATGGATCAAAAAACCGATAATGACGGCCAGCCCCAGGAACAGCGCGACCTGCACGACCAGGGCACGGAAGGCCGGATCACGCCACAGGGGGCCTCGCTCGCGCCGGGCAATGGATGAACGCAACATGGAATGTCTCTAGCTCGGACGGAGAAAACTCACCGCATGCCAGTGGCATGCGGTGAGCGTGCAGCGTGTCGCGGTTAGCGAATCGGCGGTGCGTACAGGATCCCGCCGTCATTCCATAGTGCGTTGACGCCTCGCTTGATTTTCAGCGGCGAATCCGCGCCGACCGTACTGGCGAAGACCTCGCCATAATTGCCCACCTGCTTGATGATGTTGTAGGCCCAGTCGTTGTTCAGCCCCAGTTGCTGACCGTAATTTCCCTCGACGCCGAGCAGACGAGCCACCTTGGGATTGGGCGGGTTGCTCTTCATGTCATCGACGTTATCGCTGGTCACACCCAGCTCCTCGGCATTGACCATGGCAAAAATCGACCACTTGGCGATATCCAGCCATTGATCGTCGCCCTGACGCACCACCGGACCCAACGGTTCCTTGGAGATCAGCGTCTCGAGAATTTCCACGCTATCGGGCTCGGGCAGCTGCAGGCGCAAGGCGCTGAGTTGCGAGGTATCCGATGTCAGCACGTCGCAACGGCCGCTGGCGAAGCCTTGTGCCGTCTGATCGGGGGTGTCGAAGGAAACGGTCTTGAGGTCGATGTCGCGCGCCGGGAAGTAATCGGCGAGATTGAGTTCGTGGGTGGTGCCCGACTGGATACAGATCGACGCCCCGTTGAGATCCTCGAGACTGTTGACGCCCAAGCTCTTGTCGACCATGAATCCCTGGCCGTCATAGAACGTGGTTGCCGTAAAGTTCAAGCCCAACGAGTTATCGCGGGTCGCGGTCCAGGTGGTGTTGCGCGACAGCACGTCGATCTCGCCGGACTGCAATGCCGTGAAGCGCTCCTTGGCGGTCAGCGGTGTAAAGACGACTTTCTGTGAGTCGCCGAGCACCGCCGCCGCGATGCCACGACAGGTTTCCACGTCAATGCCCTGCCACGTCCCGTTTTCATCGGGCGATGAAAAGCCGGCCAGCCCGACGTTGACGCCACAGTTCAGATTGCCCTGCTGCTGGACATCGTCGAGCGTGGCCGCCTGGGCCTGGGAGGCCACGGACGCAGCCAGCACGGCGGCAGGTAGCAGTAACAGGCTCTTGTTCTTGTGTCGCATAGTGGAATCAACTCCCTCGCGTTATCTTTTGAGTGCATGTTCAAGCATGACCCCATAACGCTAGCAAGGAGTGTTCCAACCTGTCGCCTATCCGCGTTACACCTTCAGTCAACGTAGACCCAACGTCGTAGGAGCGCGCCGACGACGCCCGGCGAAGCACCGTAAAGTCGCATCCATGATGGAATGAGGTACCAACATGACGCGGTTTTTCAGTGCGCTTCGGTACATGACGAGAAGCGAGGCGCTAACCGCTCATTCGTGGAGAAACGCCGCCACACCACCAGCATCAGCCAGGCGAGCAGTGCGCCGAGGCTGTTGGCGAGGATATCCAGCCAATCGCCGCCCTGCCGACCGGGCACCCCGAGCTGGGCGAACTCGATCGCCACCCCGTAGGCGATGGCCAGTGCCACCGCCCACCAGGGCCGCAGCCCCGCCAGCCCGGCGACGAACGCCAGACCGGCATAGGCGATCAGGTGATTGAACTTGTCCCAGGGCAGGTTCGAGGGCAGCTCATCGGCCGGCGACAGGCTGCCCCAGGCGATTACCAGGGCCACGACCAGGGTCGCCACCACGGCCAGCCAGCGGCCCGGGCGACGCAGCGGATAGCCCGCGCGCTCAGCCGGCATGATAAGCCGGGCTGAGCTCGTGGAGCGCCTCGAGAAAGGCGCTGACCTGCTCGGGCTCGGTGAACTGGCTGATGCCGTGGCCCAGGTTGAAGATATGCCCCGGACCGGCGCCGTAGCTGTCGAGTATCCGTGCCACCTCGGCGCGAATCGCCGCCGGGCGGGCGAACAGTACGTTGGGGTCGAGATTGCCCTGCAGCGCCACGCGGTGGCCGACCCGCTCACGGGCATCGGCGAGCTCGGTGGTCCAGTCCAGGCCCAGCGCATCGGCGCCGCTGGCGGCGATATGCTCGAGCCACTGGCCGCCGTTCTTGGTGAACAGGATCACCGGTACATGGCGGCCGTCGTGCTCGCGGATCAGCCCGGCGACGATCTGCTCCATGTAACGCAGCGAGAATTCCAGGTAGGCCGGCGTCGACAGCGTGCCGCCCCAGGTATCGAAGATCTGCACGACCTGGGCGCCGGCACGGATCTGCGCGTTGAGATAGTCGGTGACCGCCTGGGCCAGCAGGTCGAGCAGCTGATGCATCGCCTCGGGATTGCCGTAGAGCATGCCCTTGACGTGGCGGAAGTCCTTGCTCGAAGCGCCCTCGACCATGTAGGTGGCGAGCGTCCAGGGGCTGCCCGAGAAGCCGATCAGCGGCACCCGGCCATTGAGCTCGCGGCGCACCGCGGCGACGGCGTTCATCACGTAGTCGAGATCGCGCTGGGTATCGGGCAGGCTCAGCGCCTCGACATCCGCCTGGGTGCGCACCGGCTTTCTGAACTTGGGCCCCTCGCCGGTCTCGAAATACAGCCCCAGGCCCATCGCATCGGGGATGGTCAGGATGTCGGAAAACAGGATCGCGGCATCCAGCGGATAGCGCTCGAGCGGCTGCAGGGTGACCTCGCAGGCCCGCGCGGTATCGCGGCACAGGTCCATGAAGCTGCCGGCCTCGCCGCGCACCCGGCGATACTCGGGCAGGTAACGCCCGGCCTGGCGCATCATCCATACCGGGGTGCGATCCACCGGCTGGCGGGCCAGGGCGCGAAGAAGACGGTCGTTGTGAAGTTCCATCGGGCTCTCGTCGACTCGTGAGTTTGCGCCATTGTAGCGGATGGCCGGGCATCCGACGTCCCTTGCGTGTGGACGACGGCATGGCGTGTCACGGATGAGCCAGAGCCGCTATCCTGCTATCATGGGTCGTTTCCATCGGCGGGCGCTGGTGCCCACCGGTTCGCAGTCGAGGACCATCGTGACGATACGCTTCATCGCCGCCTCCCAGCTGCCCACGCCCTGGGCCACCTTCACCATGCACGGCTTCGAGGACGAAGCGACGGGCAAGGATCATATCGCCCTGACGCTGGGCGACGTGTCGATCGGCGAGGCGGTGCTCGGCCGCGTGCATTCGGAATGCCTGACCGGCGATGCGTTGTTCTCGATGCGCTGCGACTGCGGTTTCCAGCTCCAGGAAGCGCTCAAGCGCATCGCCGCCGAAGGCCGCGGGGTGCTGCTCTACCTGCGCCAGGAAGGCCGCGGCATCGGCCTGCTCAACAAGATTCGCGCTTACCATCTGCAGGATCAGGGCTACGATACCGTCGAGGCCAACGAGCATCTGGGGTTCGGCGCCGACCTGCGCCGCTACGACCTGTGCGTGCCGATGCTCGAGCATCTCGGCGTGCGTTCGCTCAAGCTGATGACCAACAACCCGCGCAAGGTCGATGCGCTGACCCGCGACGGCGTGACCATCAGCGAGCGCCTGGCGCTGACCACCGGGCGCAACCCGCACAACGAACATTATCTGTCGACCAAGGCCGGCAAGCTCGGCCATCTGATGGCGCTGGAGGATTTCACCCCGGCGGGCGACGTGGAAAGCCGGCGCAAGCCCTGAAGCCGGCCTGGCGCGGTTTGTGGATCTGACGAGGAGCCAAGGCAATGTCTCATCCCCGTTTGCGTGACGCCACCGACCATCCTGACGACGACAGTTACAGCCTGCTCGAGGAGACGCTGCACAGTATCAGTCACGCCATCGGCGCGGTGCTCGCGCTGGTCGGCGTGGTGGCGCTGATCGTGCTGGCCAGCCTCGCCGCCCACGTCGACCCGTGGAAGATCGTCGGCGTCAGCCTCTACGGCGCCACCCTGGTGCTGCTCTATACCGCCTCGACGCTTTATCACGGCGTGCGCCGGCCACGCCTCAAGCGGGCGCTCAAGGTGGTCGATCATTGCGCGATCTATGCGTTGATCGCCGGTACCTACACGCCCTTCCTGCTGGTCAATCTGCGCGGCCCGCTGGGCTGGACGCTGTTCGCCATCATCTGGACGCTGGCGATCGGCGGCATCGCCCTCAAGCTGATCTGGCCGCATCGCTTCGGCGTGCTGCGGGTGGCGGTCTACCTGGTAATGGGCTGGCTGATCGTGGTCGCCAGCGATGCCATGGACGCCCATCTTTCCGACACCAGCATCGCCTGGCTGGTCGCCGGTGGCATCACCTACACGCTGGGCGTGGTGTTCTACGCGATCCGGGCGATCCCTTTCCACCACGCCATCTGGCACCTGTTCGTGCTCGGCGGCAGCGTATGTCACTACGTCGCGGTATATACCGCGGTGCTCTCGCCTCAGGCCTGACGAGTCCGCAAGCCACAACCGCGTTCAGGGCTCCAGCAGTCGTGCGCCGGGGCCCTCCTCGCCGAGCACATCGCCGGGATTGCGCAGCGGGCAGGCGTCCATCGACAGGCAGCCGCAGCCGATACAGCCATCGAGCTGGTCGCGCAACCGCTCCAGACGCCGGATGCGCGCGTCGAGCCGGGCGCGCCAGTTGGCCGACAGCCGCTGCCAGTCCGCTGCGCCGGGGCTGCGCCCGGCCGGCAGCGCCTGCAGCGCCTCGCCGATCTCGGCCAGCGGCACACCGGTGCGCTGGGCGACCTTGATGATCGCCACGCGACGCAGCACATCGCGCGGGTAACGGCGCTGATTGCCGGCGTTGCGCTGACTGGCGATCAGCCCCTTGGCCTCGTAGAAATGCAGCGTCGACACCGCCACCCCAGAACGTGCGGCAACCTCGCCCACCGATAACTCGCGCTTGCGCGGCTTGAATCGATCCATGGCGGCACCCTTGACCTCAAGTTTACTTGAGGTCCTAGAGTACTCGGCACGACCCGATGACGCTGGAGCATTTGCTCGACACCGTCGATACGCCCCGGCCCGCCGCCCCCACCGCAACCCAGGCCGGGTCACCTATCACCAAGGACAGGATCCGCCATGTTTCGCTGGTTCGAAAACCGTCTCGACCCCTTTCCCGCCGAGGAACCGGGCCGCCCGCCTTCGTCGCTGGTCGCCTTCTGCCTGCACTATACTCGCGGCGCCTGGCCCTACCTGGCCGCCTCGGCGCTGTTGATCGCGCTGATCGCGGTCACCGAGGTGTGGATCTTCGGCTTTCTGGGCAATATCGTCGATTGGCTGTCCACTCAGCAGCGCGCGACCTTCCTCGCCGATCAGGGCTGGAAGCTCGCAGGCATGGCGCTATTGATCCTGGTCGGGCTGCCGGCGATGGTGCTGGCGCATTCGCTGATCAACCAGCAGACGCTGATGGGCAACTACCCGATGCGCATCCGCTGGCTGGGCCATCGCTACCTGCTCAAGCAGTCGCTGGGCTTCTACCAGGACGAGTTCGCCGGGCGCATCGCCACCAAGCTGATGCAGACCTCGCTGGCGGTACGCGAATGCGTGATCAAGCTGATCGACGTGCTCAACTACGTCAGCGTGTACTTTCTGGGCACCCTGGTGCTGGTGGGCCTCGCCGACTGGCGGCTGGCCGTGCCGCTGGCGGCGTGGCTGGTCGGCTACCTGTTGCTGCTCGGCTACTTCATCCCGCGCCTCGGGCGCATCTCCAAGGCCCAGGCCGACGCCCGCTCGCAGATGACCGGACGGCTGGTCGACAGCTACACCAATATCCAGACCGTCAAGCTGTTCTCCCACGCCAGACGCGAGGCCGCCTTCGCCCGCCAGGGCATGGCCGGCTTTTTGACCACGGTGCACGGCCAGATGCGCCTGGTTACCGGACTCTACGGCGCGCTCTATGCGCTCAACGCGCTGCTGCTGTTCACCATGGGCGCGCTGGCGATCGGTCTATGGCTCGGCGAATCGGTGAGCATCGGCGCAGTGGCCGTGGCGCTGGGCCTGGTGCTGCGCTTGTCGGGCATGTCGCAGTGGATCATGTGGGAGGTCTCGGCGCTGTTCGAGAGCATCGGCACGGTGCAGGACGGCATCGCCACGCTGTCGCTGCCCCACCACGTCGAGGACGCCGAGAATGCCGCGCCGCTCAGCGTGCCTCACGGGGCGATCGCCTTCGAGCGTATCCGCTTCCACTACGGCAAAGGCAGCGGGGTGATCGACGAGTTGAGCCTGACGATCCGCCCCGGCGAGAAGATCGGCCTGGTCGGCCCGTCGGGGGCCGGCAAGTCGACGCTGGTCAGTCTGCTGCTGCGCTTTCACGATCTGGAGGGCGGACGCATCCGCATCGATGGTCAGGATATATCCCGAGTCACCCAGGAGAGCCTGCGCGCGCAGATCGGCATGGTCACCCAGGACACCTCGCTGCTGCACCGCTCGGTACGCGACAACTTGCTCTACGGTCGGCCCGACGCCGATCAGGCGATGATCGACGCAGCGGTGCGCCAGGCCCATGTGGCGAGCTTCCTCGACGAGCTGCGCGACATCCACGGCCGCCGCGGCCTGGAGGCCCACGTCGGCGAGCGCGGGGTCAAGCTCTCCGGCGGCCAGCGCCAGCGCATCGCCATCGCCCGGGTGATGCTCAAGGACGCGCCGATCCTGATCCTCGACGAGGCCACTTCGGCGCTGGATTCCGATGTCGAGGCGGCGATCCAGGAAAACCTCGAGACGCTGATGGCCGACAAGACGGTGATCGCCATCGCCCACCGGCTGTCGACCATCGCCGCCATGGACCGCCTGGTGGTGATGGAGGGCGGGCGAATCGTCGAGGTGGGCAGCCATGCCGAGCTGATCGCCCACAACGGGCTCTATGCACGGCTGTGGCGGCGTCAATCCGGCGGCTTCCTGGATGCCGAGGCGGCGGCGCAAACGAGCGTCGCCGCGCCGTCGAGTTGAGCGACGCCGCCGGTGATTTCCGGCGTCAGCCCAGCCGCGCCTGGGCGTCGCGCTCGCGGGCGATCGCCGCGACCACGGCCGGGCGCGCCAGGCAGCGCTGGCGATAGGCGTCCAGGCCGGCGGGCAAGGGCTGTTCGAAGGCGCGCGCCCACTCCAGGGTATGGCCGATGAACACGTCCGCCAGGCTGAAGGTCTCGCCGAACAGCCACTCCTCGCCGTCGAAACGTCGTGCCAGGGCCTTGAGCGCCTGCTCGAGTTCCCACTGGGCGGTAGGCAGGATCGCCGGCACCCGCTGCGCCTCGGGCAGGGCGAAACGATGCTTGGCCATGGTCCACAGCGGCTGCTCGAGCTCGGTGGTGGCGAAGCTCAGCCATTGATCGACCCGCGCCCGCTCGCCAACCTCGATGGGCAGCAACCGTCCCGGCTGGTAGCGCTCGGCCAGATAGCGGGCGATCGTCGTCGACTCGAACAGCGTCAGGCCGTCATCGACCAGCACCGGCACCTTGCCGAACGGATGGCGACGCAGGTGTGCCTCCTGGCGGCCGACGCCGCTTGCCAGGTCGACGCATTCGCAGGCGTAGTCGAGCTCGAGTTCCTCGAGTGTCCAGGCGATGCGCAGCGAACGGCTGCGCGGATATCCGTAGAGGGTGATCATGCTCATGACCTTCTGAAGAGGGACTCTCCAGTTTAGTCGCATCCGCAGTACCCAACAGCCAGATACGACTCGGCCCCGCCATAAGGCGGGGCCGAACGGATAGAGCTCGTAAGCTTGGCTTACCAATCAGCGTCGTGGCCGATTTCATGCTCGTTTTCTTTACTGGGCAGTTTTTCGCTGGTCAGATTGGTGCGATGTTCGGTCAGCAAGGCGATATTGTGCCGCGCCTTGACCATCGCAGCGCTTCCCGACAGATGAATCACCTGATCGCTATCACGTGTCTCATCCTGAACTTGGGACGTTTCCTGAGCATGGGACGTTTCTGCGCGATTCAGAGGCTCATGATTGGCCTCGAGAGCCTGGCGCGAGGCCACGCTGGCCTGAGCGGCAAGCGGCAATGCTGCGATCAGCAATGTAGCGGCGAGAGTGGATTGGCGCTTCATGGTGTTACCTCCTTCGTGTCTTTCATGGGTCATGCTTTATGCTGCACATATTATTAGCACACTAATGTTTTGGCAACTAACATAGACTATCCAATCGATAAACCAGACCTATCAAGAACAGAAGCCCGCACTCATCGCCTTACACAGTGAATTTCACCGTGGCGTGACAGAAAGACAGGCAACGGCTCCAGGTGCGCCAAAGGAGGGCGAGGGAAGGGAAATCGAGAAAGGAGGGCTAACCGGGGACGGGCTCTTTGCAACTCGGCGATGAATCAACCGAAAACGCGCTGCGCCACCCTGCGGACAAATGCTGCGCATTCATCGGGACGGGTGAGCGGCAGCATGTGGCCGGCCTCGGGCAGGGTTTCCACCACCAGACCGGCCACCTTGTCTTGCATGGCCTGGCCGTGACGCGCGGGGTCGAGGATCTGGTCACGCTCACCGAACAGGATCGTCACCGGCAGATTCAGCTCGGAATAGCGGCGAACCAAGGGGGGCAGTGCCTGCTCGAGCATCACCAGGTCGGTCGAGTTGGCAAAGAAGGCCTTGGGTCGCAGTGCAAGCAAGCCGCCACCGCGCACCTCGAAGTCCGCAGGCACTGGTTCCGGAGCGAAGATCCCGGCCAGCATCCGCGATGCATAGCGCACGCCAAGTGGCACGGCCAACGTCTCGGCCACGAAGCGCCGCCGGCGCGGCGAGCGGATCGCCATGCCGCGAAAGGCCGGTGGCACCTCGGACTCCTGAGCGGTCAGCGGCGCCAGCAGCGCCAGGCCCGCCACCTCGTCGGGGTAGTCCTCGGCCAGTGCCAGGGCCACCGCGCCGCCCAACGAATGGCCGACCACCAGCGGTCGCTCGACGCCCAGCGTGCGCCAGGCCTCGCGAATCTGCCGCGCCTGGGCGGCAAGGTCGACACCGTTAGCGCCACGTTCGGAATAGCCCGAGCCGGGCCGGTCCACGGCGATTACCTGGAAGTCGTCGGCCAATCGCTCGACCAGCGCATAGGTGAAGTGCTGCAGTTGCCCGCCCAAGCCGTGGATCAGTACCAGCGGAGGCCCCTGGCCGGCCTCGACCAGATGTACGCGCCCTTCGGAGGTATCGACGAAGCGACCCGCCGGGGGCACCTCGGCCTCGGCGCGACGGGCGACCCGCGCGCTGAAACGCCGCAGCCCCCACAGACCCAGCGCGATGGCCACCAGCAGCACCACGCTCAACGTCAACAGGATGTTGCCCATGCGTGCTCTCCTCGCTTGCCTCTGCGTCCCCGCTATAAAGGCGTCGTCAGTCCGACCCGTCGCCGCGCTCAGGCGCTCGCGGCGCGGGCCTGCTTGATCTGGTCGTAGGCGTGGGTGATCTCGCGAGTCCGCGCCTCGGCGACCTCGCGCATGCTGTCGGGCAGGCCCTTGCCGGCCAGCTTGTCGGGGTGATTCTGGCTCATCAGCCGGCGATAGGCGCGCTTGAGTTCGGCATCGCTGGCGTCGCGCTCGACGCCGAGCACCCGATAGGCATCTTCCAGCGCCTGACCGGAAGGCGGTCCGCCGCCCGCCTGGCCGGCCTCGCCACGCAACATCGCCTCGATCTGGGCGATCTCGGCCTCCGAGCAGCCCAGCCCGCGGGCCACCCGCAGGATCATCTCGTGCTCGGCGGGGTCGAGCTTGCCATCGGCGGCGACCGCCGATAGCTGGACCTGCAGAAACACCTGCAACAGCGCACGCTGGCCGCGGGTGATGCGCCGTACCTCGGCGAGCTCGGCGTCGAGATCGAAGTCGTCGGCCTTGCCGCGCTCGAAGGCGTCGCGCGCGCGGTTACGCATGTCGCCGTTCATGCGCATGCGCGTGAACAGCGTCTCGGCAACCTCAACCTCGGCGTCGCTGACCTGGCCGTCGGCCTTGCAGATGCAGCCCATCACCGCGAAGGTCGAGTCCAGGAACTGTGACTGCAACTGGGCGACCCGGGCGATGCCGATGCCTCGCGCCAGGCGCCGGCCGAGCCAGTAGCCGAGCAGTGCGCCAATCAACAGCCCCGGCCAGCGGCCGATCATATACCCCAGAATCGCCCCGATCAGGATCGCCATGGTGTCCTCGTGTAATGTGTCAGTTGTATAGCCGCTAGCAGTCCGCCGGGGTCGAACGATCCTCATCGCCCAGCCGACGGCGAATCGATGCTTCGATACCGCCGGCGTCGAGCCCGCAGGCTTTGAGCAACTCCTCGGGCTTGCCGTGCTCGACGAAGGCATCGGGCAGGCCCAGGTTGAGCAACGCCACCTGTACGCCCTCGGCAGCCAGCAGTTCGTTGACGCCACTGCCGGCGCCGCCGGCGATCGCGTTCTCCTCGAGGGTCACGACCAGCCGATGATCACGCGCCGCATCGAGCACCGCGCGACGATCCAGCGGCTTCACCGAGCGCATGTTGATATGGGTGGCATCGAGGCGCTCGGCGACCTCGGCGGCCGGGCCATTGAGACTGCCGAAGGCCAGCAGGGCGACACCGCCATTGCCCTGACGGCGTGGCTCGGCGCGGCCGATCTCGAGGGTTTCCAGGCTCTCGGGCAACGCCGTGCCGGGTCCCTTGCCGCGCGGATAGCGCACCGCCGCGGGGCCGGCGTGGTGATAGGCGGTACTCAGCATCGCCCGACACTCGGCCTCGTCGGCCGGCGCCAGGATCACCAGCCCCGGCACGCAGCGCAGGTAGGAAAGATCCAGCGCGCCGTGGTGCGTGGGGCCGTCCTCGCCGACCAGCCCGGCGCGGTCGATGGCGAAGGTCACGTCGAGGTGCTGCACGGCGATGTCGTGGATCAGCTGGTCGTAGCCGCGCTGCAGAAAGGTCGAATAGATCGCCACCACCGGCTTCATGGCCTCGCAGGCCATCCCGGCGGCAAGCGTCACGGCGTGCTGCTCGGCGATCGCCACGTCGTAGTAGCGCTCGGGGTACTCCTTGGAGAAGCGCACCAGGTCCGAGCCTTCGCGCATCGCCGGGGTGATGCCGATCAGCCGCGGATCGGCGGCGGCCATGTCGCACAGCCAGTCGCCGAACACGTTGCAATATTTGCGCGTCGGCGCATATCGTTGCGCGGCTTGGGCGGGCAAGCCGGCGCCCTGTGCGACCGGCGCCAGGGTCTCGATCTCGGGCGGCGGCGCAGGCTCCTTCTCGAGCTTGGTGATGGCGTGATAGCCGATCGGGTCGGCCTCGGCCGGGCGAAACCCCTTGCCCTTGCGAGTCTTGATATGCAGAAACTGCGGCCCGTCGAGATCGCGCAGGTTGCGCAGCGTGTGAACCAGTCCCGGCAGGTCGTGGCCGTCGATCGGCCCGATGTAGTTGAAGCCCATCTCCTCGAACAGCGTCGCCGGGCTGACCATGCCCTTCATGTGTTCCTCGGTGCGCCGCGCCAGTTCGAGCGCACCGGGCAGCCGCGAGAGCACCTTCTTGCCGCCCTCGCGCACGCTGATGTAGGTCTTGCTGGCGAAGATGTGCGCCAGGTAGCTGGCCATGCCGCCGACGTTCTCGGAGATCGACATCTCGTTGTCGTTGAGCACCACCAGCAGGTTGGCGTCGACGTGGCCGGCGTGGGCCAGCGCCTCGAAGGCCATCCCGGCGGTCAGCGCGCCGTCGCCGATCACCGCGCACACCCGACGCTTCTCGCCGCGGGTGCGGGCGGCCAGCGCCATGCCCAGCGCGGCGCTGATCGAGGTGCTCGAATGGCCGACGCCGAAGGTATCGAACTCCGACTCGTCACGCTTGGGGAACGCCGCCAGCCCGCCGAACTGGCGAATGCTGTGCATCGCCTCGCGGCGCCCGGTGAGGATCTTGTGCGGGTAGGCCTGATGGCCGACGTCCCACACCACCCGGTCGTGGGGCGTCTCGAGGGCATGATGCAGGGCAATGGTCAGCTCGACCACGCCCAGCCCGGCGCCGAAGTGGCCACCGCTGCAACCCACGCTGTAGAGCAGGTAGGCGCGCAGCTCATCGGCCAGCGCGTCGAGCTGGCCGGCGCTCATGGCACGCAGCGCGGCCGGCGTATCGATGGTGTCGAGCAACGGCGTCGCCGGGCGCTCGACAGGAATCTCGTCGAACAGCTTCATAAGGGCTCTTTAGTAGTCGCGCTCGATCATGTAGCGAGCAAGGCCGGCCAACGGCTCGCCGGCCTCGCCCAGCGGGGCGATCACGGCCAAGGCCTCGTCGAGCAGCTCATTGGCCTTGGCCCGGGCCGCCTCGAGGCCCATCAGGGCCGGATAGGAGGGCTTGGCGCGGGCGGCGTCGGCACCCGAGGCCTTGCCGAGGGTCGCGGTATCGCCGGTGACGTCGAGGATGTCGTCGTGAATCTGGAAGGCCAGGCCGATGGCATTGGCGTAACGCTCCAGGTACTGCAGTCGCGGGTCGCTCATCGGCACCGCCGTCAGGCCGCCGAGCAGCACCGCGGCGCGGATCAGCGCGCCGGTCTTGTAGCGGTGGATCTCGGCCAGCGCGTCGGCGTCGATATGCCCGCCGACCACGCCCAGGTCGAGCGCTTGGCCGGCGACCATGCCGTCGCGGCCAGCGGCCTGGGCGAGCACCCGGATCATCGCCGCCAGCCGCCCGTGGCCGGCATCGCCCAGCCACTCGAAGGCCAGGGTCTGCAGGGCGTCGCCGGCGAGAATCGCGGTGGCTTCGTCGAAGGCCTTGTGCACCGTGGGCTGGCCGCGACGCAGGTCGTCGTCGTCCATCGCCGGCAGGTCGTCATGGACCAGCGAATAGGCGTGGATCAACTCGATCGCCACCGCCGCGGGATCGAGCGCCTCGTCGTCGGCGCCCAGCGCGCGACCGGCGGTGTATACCAGCACCGCCCGCAGGCGCTTGCCGTTGCCCAGCACGCTGTAGCGCATCGCCGCCTCGAGCCGCTCGGCGGGGGTGTCGCGATGGGCGAAGAGCGCCTCGAGCTCGGCGTTGATACGCGCCTGATCGGCACTCAGGCGCAGCGGCCATTCCATGGTTTCATCGATCATTGCCGCTCTCCGAGGGCGGATTGGGTGCTGCGAACGGTGCCGCTTCGAAACGTCCGTCGGGCTGTTCGACCAGCGCCTGAACCTTGAGCTCGGCCGCGTCGAGCCGTTGCTGGGCGTCGCGGGTCAGCCGCACGCCCTGTTCGAAGGCCGCCAGTGACGCTTCCAGCGTCAGCTCGCCGGCTTCCAGCTGGCCGACCAGCGCCTCAAGCCGCTCCAGGGTGGCGGCGAAATCCTCGGGCGGCACCTCGCGATCCGCGGGCGCTGCGGGGTCCTTGTCTGCCATGCCGTCGTTCTCACTCATCGAAACGGGCCGTGGCCGCATGGCCGGCCCGCACGGGTCAGGATATGGCCCGACAGTATACACGCTGTGCCAAGGGGTGCCTGCCCCGACGCGGCCTGCAGGCGATGCTCCGAGAGCGCCCTATCAATCGGGCTCATGGTCAAGCTGTGGCATTTTCATCGTCGCCCACCGACGCTGTGCTACGATAGGCGCCCTGTTGCGCCACCCTTTGCCTGGCTTGGCCTGCCACCCGATCACGGCCGCTTTCCAGCCGGAGCCAACGGGGCGCTTTTCCCACCAACGAGCGCGTCGTCAGTCGACGAAAAGGGTTGAACCGACAATGGCCAAAACGTCCCTGGACAAGAGCAAGATCAAGATCCTGCTGCTTGAGGGCATTCATCAGTCGGCAGTGGATAATTTCCTCAATGCCGGTTACACCAATATCGAGCACCTGCAGACGTCGCTGGACGAGGAAACGCTGATCGACAAGATCCGCGACGTCCACTTCATCGGCATCCGTTCGCGCACCCAGCTCAACGAGCGAGTGTTCGCCGCCGCCGAGAAACTCACCGCGGTGGGCTGTTTCTGCATCGGCACCAACCAGGTCAATCTCGACGCCGCCCTGGCGCGCGGGATTCCGGTGTTCAACGCGCCCTACTCCAACACGCGTTCGGTGGCGGAGCTGGTGCTGGCCGAATCGATCATGCTGCTGCGCGGGATTCCCGAGAAGAGCGCCCGCGCGCATCAGGGCGGCTGGCTGAAGTCGGCCAAGAACGCCCACGAGGCGCGCGGCAAGACACTGGGCATCGTCGGCTACGGCAACATCGGTGCCCAGCTGTCGGTACTCGCCGAATCGGTCGGCCTCGACGTGATCTTCTACGACACCATCACCAAGCTGGGCATGGGCAACGCCCGCCAGGTCGGCAGCCTGCAGGAGCTGCTGGCGCGCGCCGACGTGGTCAGCCTGCACGTCCCCGACGTGCCGTCGACACGCTGGATGATCGGCAAGGAGCAACTCGCGCTGATGAAGCAGGGCAGCATCCTGATCAACGCCTCGCGCGGCAGCGTGGTGGTGATCGAGGAGCTCGCCGAGGCACTCAAGAGCGGCCGCTTGCTGGGCGCGGCAATCGACGTCTTCCCGGTCGAGCCCAAGAGCAATACCGAGGAGTTCGTCTCGCCGCTGCGCGGGCTCGAGAACGTGATCCTGACGCCGCACATCGGCGGCTCGACCCTCGAGGCCCAGGAGAACATCGGCATCGAAGTCGCCGAGAAGCTGATCACCTTCTCCGACAACGGCACCACCATCACCTCGGTCAACTTTCCGGAGGTGGCGCTGCCCGCCCACCCCGACAAGCACCGCCTGCTGCATATCCACGAGAACGTGCCCGGGGTGCTCTCCGAGATCAACCGCGTGCTGTCCGAGAACGGCATCAATATCGCCGGCCAGTTCCTGCAGACCAATTCGCAGGTCGGCTACGTGGTGGTCGATGTCGACAAGGCCTATGGCGCCAAGGCGCTGGAGGCGATCAAGCAGGTCGACCATACCCTGCGCACCCGTGCGCTCTATTCGGAAACCAATTACGAAGAGTAAGCCGGCGCTGGCTTACCCGGCCTCATCCATTCGCCCTGGCAGCTACATGCCGGGGCTTTTCATGGCCGCTGATCGCTGAAACCACTGTTCAGAAATCCACCCCCAGTCCCGCATAGAAGGTACGCCCCGGCGCGGTGTCGAAATAGCGCTCGTTGCTCGCGTTGATCAGCAGGTTGGCAAAGTGCTCGCGATCGAAGAGATTGCGCACTCCGACATAGCCCTTGAGCAGGGTGTCGCCGCCCAGGTACCAGCCATCGCCGGCGCGCAGATTGACCAGCCAGTAGTCGTCCACTTTCACCTGATTGGCATCATCGGCAACCATCGAACCGACATATTGCGTCCCGAGCGTCGCGAAGCGCTCGTCGAGACCCTGCCAAGTGAGCTGATTGTTCCAGGTCTGCTCCGGCAGCCCTGGAATGCGGTTGCCATCGTAGTCATTACCGTCGGCGGTGTAATCATCGAACTCGTAACGCGCCAGGGTGAGCGCGCTATCGATGCGCCAGGCGGGCGTGAGCTGCCAGCCCAGCGAGGCTTCGAGACCTTCCTGGCGGCTCTTGCCGGCATTGCGGTAGTAGCTTTTCCCCGCGGCATTCTCGTAGGCGATCAAGGAGTCGCGCACCCGGGTCGAAAACACCGCGACGTCATAATCCAGGCCATTGTCGAAATTCCCGCGCAGGCCGATTTCCCGGTTCCAGGCCTTCTGCGGCTCGATGTCGGGATTGAAGCCGCCGCCATTGGGGTTGGCGAATTCGGAGAACGTCGGGGTCTCGTAGGAGGTGCCCGTGGACAGATAGAGCTGGTGAGTGGGCAAGTAACGAAAGCTCAGGCCGGCACTGCCGCTCCACTGATCGAAGGTGCGTTCGCCACTAGCGTCCTCACCATCGCTCAGAAGCTGATCGTCGATATCGAACGTCACCCGGTCGTAGCGGGTACCCAGCGAGAGCATCCAGCGCTCGGTCAGATCCAGATCGCCCTGCACGAATGCGCCGATGGAGGTGGCTTTTTGTGTTTCGTCCTGGGAGCGGCGCACGTGTTCGCCATCGATCAACACATCATCGCTATGGCGGTCGTCGACCTGCCGTGCCACATCGATACCGGTCATGTAGCGCAGCGGCAATCCGCCCAGCTCCAGCGCCTGATGGTACTCGGCGCTGCCGCCGTAATAGTCACGATCATAAGCAACGTAATTCTGCACGTCGGTTATCGAGCGGCTGCCGCCGGCAAAGGCCAGCTGCTGCTGATAGTCGCGGTGTAGATAAAAGCCCTTGAGGTAGAATTCGCCGGGGCCGGCGGAGAGATCCTCGTACTGCAGCCCTAGCACCTGCTGATCGACTTCCTGACCGGCGTCGATGCGTTCGGGCGAGTAATCGTAATAGCCTTCGCTGTCGATCGTGCCTTCACGGTCTTCCTGAACAAGCTCTCGCGTCATGCCACCCGGGTCTTCGGCCGACGGGCTGTCGAGCAGATTGACGATGGCGGTGATCGCACGGTCATCGCCCAGCTCGCGGCGCAGCTTGGCGTTGAACAGATATTTCTCCGCCGCGCTGTGATCCCGATAGCCATCAGTTTCGAACGCAGAAAAGCTCACGTGGTGCGACCAGGGGCCGTCCACGCCGCCGTTTTGCGCCGACAGCTTGCGATAGCCGTTGCTGCCCACGCCCAGGCGAACGCTGCTGCCCGGATCGGCGCGCCCATCCGCTGTGGTGACGCTGATCACGCCACCGGAGGCATTGCCGTACTGGACCGCCGCCGGGCCACGGATCACCTCGATGCGCTGGGCGCTGTCCAAGTCAATGGCGTCGGTCTGGGCCTGGCCGTCGGGCAGGGTATAGGGGATGCCGTCGACCATCAGCGTGATGCCCCTCACCCCCCAGGGTGTGCGGGCGCCGAAGCCGCGAATCGAGATACGCTCGCCCTGGGCAAAGTTGTTGCGGTTCTGCAGATAGACGCCGGGCACGGTCACCAACGACTCGTCGAGGCGCACCCGCTGCTGGCCCCGAGCAATCTCCTCGCGGTCAACCACCGACACCGCGGCGGGGGTGGTGTAGAGCTCGCGGTCAAGCCGCGGCGCGGTCACCTCGATGACCGGGGTGGCGGCGGCGGCATCGGCTTGCGGGGTAACGGTCGTCTGGGCGGCGGCGGCCGGCACCAGTACGGGCAGGCTCAGCCCCAGCAAGGGCGCGAGGGGAAGATAGCGATGGACCATGTCGGTTCCCTGTGACGTGTGGCGATGGCGTAAGACGACGGCTCCCGGGCGATCCCTGACACCCGGGCGGCCATAGTCTATCAGCCTAGCAGCGCAACGCAGCGAACCGACCGAGGGATGCCCGAACCGCCTAGAATTGCGTCGCCAGGGTTTCGCGAACTGTCAGGGAATTATCCACCAGGCACAGCCGGCGCCACTTGTCGAAGGTCAGACAGGGATGCGAGGTGCCAAAGGCGAGCACGTCACCGACCGCGACCGCGGCATCGCGGGGAATCGCCAGGAAGACGTGCTGATCCATGATGTGCGTGGTGCGCCAGTTGCTTACGTCCCTCGGCGTCTCGGCCGCCGAGGGCTGCGAGGCCAGCGGATAGAGCCGCAGCGGCAACGGTAGATCCGGCTCGTGACCGATGTCGCGCTTGCCCAGGGCGACGATCGCCAGCCCCGGTTCGGGCAGCGACTGGACGTGGGCAAACACCTCGAGTGCCGGCTGGAGCTCGCCCTCGAGCTGCGGATGGCGCGCCTTCACCGCGGCCATGGCGTCGGCATAGAGCCGATGGTCATGGACCACGTAACAGCCCGGACGCAGTACCGGCGTGTAGTGCTCGCGCAGTTCCGCCCGGTCGAACGCCTCGGCGATCAGGTCGAACCACTTCGACCCGGAGGCGGTGACGATCGGCGCCTCGCGCGCGAGCACGCCGCTGATGCGCAGCGCCTCGACGGTCTCCACCAGCCGCTTGCCGTAGGCTCGCACCGCGGCCACCTCGTCGCCACCGGCGATCATGCCCTCGTAGCCCTCGATACCGGCCAGCGCCAGGGCCGGCTGCTCGGCGATCGCTGCCACCAGCGCCTCGACCTGGTCGGCATCGCGGCAGCCGCAGCGGCCGCCCGCCACGCCCAGTTCGATCAACACATTGAGGGTCTGCCCGCGCGCGCCGAAGAAACGGGCCAGTTCGGCGACGTTGTCTACGCCGTCGACCACGCAGTAGAACTCGGCACCGGCCTCGATCAGTCCGGCGACGATCACCATGTTGGCCTCGCCGATCAGTTGATTGGCGAGCAGCAGGCGATGCACGCCGTGTGCGAAGGCCGCACGGCACTGTGGTGCGGTGGCCAGGGTAATACCCCAGGCGCCGGCTGCGAGCTGACGCTTGAACAGCGCCGGGGTCATGGTGGTCTTGCCGTGCGGGGCGAGATACGCGCCGTGGGCGTCGGCGAAGCGCTGCATCCACGCCAGGTTGTGCGCCAGCGGCGCCTCGAAGATCGCCGCCGCCGGCAGACTGACTCCACCCAGCAGCGAGCGCCCCGTCTCGGGCATGCCCTTGTTGCCCGCCTTGCGCTTGGCCGATTCGTTCATCGCCGCCTTCCTCCCCGGGCCGTTCGCCCTGTTCGTTTCAATGACTGTCTCAGGGCGAGGTTAGCTATTTTCACGCCTGTTGATGGCCCCTCCCCGGCTCGCGCTATACCAGCCCTGCGGAGCTACAACTGGCAGGACTCAATCGGCGGCCAGGATAACAGGCCCGGCCTTGGAGCGGACGGCGACTTTACCCCACGCCATCGGCTGCCTACGTTTTAGAGGGATGCTCAGGAGCGGGCGTCCGGTATTTGCGATCCCTGGCAGGAGGCCACCATGTCCATTCCCTACCCCAGCCACGCCGACCCTAGCCGCACCCTGCTGGCCAGCGTGCTGATCGGCATCGGTTGCATGGCGGCACTCGATGAGATCATCTTTCACCAGCTGCTGGCCTGGCATCATTTCGTCGATCGCGGCACGATCTTCGCGTTGGCCTCGGACGGCCTTTTGCATTCCGGCGAGCTGGTGCTGCTGGTGGTCGGCTTCTTCATGATGATCGAGCTGCACGGTGCCGGCCGCCAGGCGCCCGGTTACCGGGGCCCCGGCTTTGTGCTGGGCGCGGGCGGCTTCCAGGTCTTTGACGGGGTGGTCGATCACAAGATCCTGCGCCTGCACCAGGTGCGCTACGTCGACAACCTCTGGCTCTATGACGTCGCCTGGATCGGTGCCGGCCTGGTCATTCTGGCGATCGGCTGGCTGCTGCTCAGGCGCGCCCGCCAAGGCCGCGCCTCGAGCCAGCACTAGCCCGGGGCCTGGTCGTGCCACTCATGCCCAACGTCGCGCAACTGCTCGCGCTGACGGCGGGACTGCTCTACCTGGCGGGCGCCTGGCGCAGCGCCCGCACCGGCAAGCCGTGGTCACCCTGGCGCAGTGCCAGCTTCACCGCCGGCATCGCGATACTGGTCGTGGCGTTCGCCGCACCGCTCAACACGTTCGCCCACCACGACCTGCGCGGGCATATGCTCCAGCACCTGCTGGTCGGCATGTTCGCACCGCTGGGGCTGGTATTCGGCGCACCGATGAGCCTATTGCTCAGGAATCTGGCTCGCGCTCGGGCAAGCGGGGTGGTGAGGCTATTGGGGAGTATCCCGGTGCGTGTGCTCAGCCATCCGTTGAGCGCCGCTCTGCTCGATATCGGTGGTATGTACCTGCTGTACATGACCTCGTTGTATACCCAGAGCATGACCACGCCCTGGCTGCATCACTTCATCCACCTGCACTTCGTGATCTCCGGCTGCCTGTTCAGCTGGGCGATCGCCGGCCCCGACCCCGCGCCGCACCGGCCGCGCTGGCGAACCCGGCTGGGCGTGCTGTTCCTGGCCATCGCCGCTCACGCCACACTCGGCAAGCTGATGTACGCCTGGTTGCTGCCACAGGGCACCGGCGCCGGCGTCACGGAGATCCAGGCGGCCGCACAGTGGATGTACTACGGCGGCGACCTGGCCGAAATCGTGCTGCTGGTGGCGCTGATGCAGCAATGGCTGCGTCGGCGCAGCCGCTCGACCGGACACAGGCCGCTCGCGGACCCGCTCTAATAGCCTGCCGAACCTGACGTGGATCGGCCGCGATTGATCTAACTCAACCTGCCGGCTGTTGTTCCCGGAAGGACCGGCATGCGACTTGCCGGCTGGCAAACAAACGCCTATCATCCTCTTTTGATAATCATTAACAACGGCGGTCGAGCCGCATTCTCCTAAATCCTTTTTGCCTTTATCGTCACCTCACCGGGACCCATCATGCTCGTACCCTTTCTGATCATGCTGCGCGAGGGGCTCGAAGCCGCCCTGATCGTCGGCATCATCGCCAGTTATCTCAAGCAGACCGGTCGCGGCGCCTGGATGCCCGCGGTATGGATCGGCATTCTGCTCGCCGCCGCGCTGTCGTTGTGCGTGGGCGCCGGCCTGCAGTTCGCCAGCGCCGAGTTTCCGCAGCGTCAGCAGGAACTGTTCGAGGCACTGGTCGGCTTCATCGCCGTCGGCGTGCTGACCTGGATGGTGTTCTGGATGCGCCGCGCCGCCCGCGGCATGCGCGCCGAGTTGACCGGCGCCCTCGACAGCGCCTTCGCCAGCGGCCGCAGCCATACCTACGCGTTGATCGGCATGGTGTTTCTCGCCGTGGCCCGCGAGGGCCTGGAGTCGATCTTCTTCCTGCTCGCGGTGTTCCAGCAGAGCAGCACCGGCAGCGCACCGCTGGGCGCCTTGCTGGGCGTGGCCTGCTCGTTCGCCGTCGGGCTGGCTTTCTATCGCGGCAGCCTGCGCCTCGATTTGCGCCACTTCTTCCGCCTGACCGGACTGTTCATCCTGCTGGTGGCGGCCGGGCTCACCGCCGGCTCGGTACGCGCGCTGCACGAGGCCGGGCTGTGGAACCACGCCCAGCAGGTGGTCTTCGATCTGAGTGGAACCCTGCCGCTCGACTCGCCGCTGGGTGCGGTCTTCGCGGGCGTGCTCGGCTATCAGCCCGCGCCCACCCTGAGCGAGCTGATCGTCTATCTGGCCTACCTGGCCATGACCCTGATCATCTTCTTCCGCCCCCGGCCCGTCGCTCGCCCTGCGCCGGCGGCCGAGGTTCGCTGAGTGCACACACCGAGTCATCGCATGCCCCGATCCGCCTCTCCCCAACCGCCCTCATCGCGCCTGTTGCGCCTCGGCGTGGCCCTCGCCGCGCTGATCGTGCTGGCTGCGCTGGCGCTGTTCTACATCTCGCTGCGCCATGCCGATGACGCTCCCGGCGGCGACGCCACCACGGTCACCGTCACCGCCAGCGGCTGCCAGCCCAACGCCATCACCGTACCCGCGGGGCGTACCACCTTCCTGGTGATCAACCACTCGCCGCGCGCCATCGAGTGGGAGATCCTCGACGGCGTGATGGTGCTCGAGGAGCGCGAGAACATCGCCCCGGACCTGCGCCAGCCGTTGACCGCGAGCTTGGCGCCGGGCGACTACGCGATGACCTGCGGGCTGCTCAGCAATCCGCGCGGCACGCTGCACGTGGTGGCCAGCGGCGACGCCAACGCGGCCGTCGAGCCGTTGTCCAGGCAAGGCCTTCATCGCCCCGCTGGCCGAGTATTCGGTCTACCTGACCCTGCAGACCCGCGAACTCGCCGAGGCCGCCAGATCATTGCGCGATGCCATCGCCGACGACGATCTGCAACGCGCCTGTGCCGCCTACCGCCAGGCCCATCTGATCGACCAGCGCCTGAGCGATGGCCACCGGCCTGTTCAGTGATCTCGACCAGCGCCTCAATGCCCGCGCCGACTACTTCGCCGAGCGCGAGGACGATCCCGACTTCGTCGGCTTTCACCGCCTGGCCCATGGCCTGTTCGAGGCCGCTACCACCGACGGCCTGAAGCCGGTCGCCGAGCAGTTGGTCGCCGATATCGAGGCCCTGGGACAGCGCTTCAAGCGCCAGCCGATCCCGCCCGCGCAACTGGCCAACGGCAGCGCCCGGGCGCTCAGGGCCTGGCACGACCATCAAGACCCCGGCGCGGCGCTGAACGAGCGCGAACTCATCAACCTGCGCGGCCTGACGCAGGGGGCCGAGAAGATCATCGACCTGCTCGCCCCGCTGCTCGATCGCCAGGCGCCGGACACCCTGGCCACGCTCAATACACGCCTCGAAGCGCTGCATGACGACCTGGAAGCGTCTTCGCACGATCCCCAGGCGCTACGCAAAGACGCCGGAGCATTGGCCGAGGCCTTGAACGAGGTCAACGCCGCGCTGGCCTTGAAGGCCTGATTTCCACCCTCTTTTGACCTGGTTCTGACGACATGACCCGTAATCGCGACGACGCTTCGCGCTGCCCGTTTGCCGGCGCCCGCGAGGCAACCCGCTCAGCCGATCCCGCGCCCCGTCTCGACCGGCGACGCTTTCTCCAGGGCCTTGGTGCGGCCGGCCTCGGCGCGGCCGGCTTCGGCGCGGCCGGGCTGGCGAGCAGTGGGCGCGCCAACCGGGCATTCGCCGACGACCCGGTCGGCGATCATCACGAAGTCACCGGCTCACCGGTCAGCCTGTCGACCCATGACGTCCACCCGTTTCGCGGCCCTCATCAGCAGGGCATCACCACGCCCCGCCCGGCCACCGGCATGGTCGTGGCCTTCGATGTGCTGGCGCGCGACCGCGACGGGCTCGAACGCGTGTTCCGCACGCTCACCGAGCGCATCGAGTTTTTGACCCAGGGCGGTAGCTATCCCCGCCGCGACCCGGCCTTTCCGCCAGCCGACTCGGGCATTCTCGGGCCGACCATCGCGCCCGATGCGCTGACCGTCACGCTGTCGCTGGGCGCCTCGCTGTTCGACGAACGCTTCGGCCTGGCCGACGCCCGGCCCCTTCATCTGCAGCGCATGGCCGAGTTCCCCAACGATGCACTGGACGCCGCGCGCTGCCACGGCGACCTGGCGCTGCAGATCTGCGCCAACAGCCACGACACCACCGTTCATGCGCTACGCGACGTGATCAAGCACACCCCGGGGCTTTTGATGGTGCGCTGGAAACAGGAAGGCACGGTGCCGGTGCTGCCGCCCAAGCCGGACCAGCCCGAGGAGAGCGCTCGCAATTACCTGGGCTTTCGCGACGGCTCGGCCAACCCCGATGCCCGCGACGCGTCGCTGATGGACGCTGTGGTGTGGGTTGGCGGCGACAGCAACGAGCCGGCCTGGGCCCACGGCGGCAGCTACCAGGCGGTGCGCATCATCCGCAACTTCGTCGAGCGCTGGGACCGCACCCCGCTGGGCGAACAGGAGGCGGTATTCGGCCGTCGCAAGGCCAGCGGCGCCCCGCTGGGCGGCGACGGCGTCGAGCACGACGTACCGGACTACAGCCACGACCCGGAAGGCAAGATCACGCCGCTGGACGCCCACATCCGGCTGGCCAATCCGCGTACGCCAGGCTCCGAGAAGCACCTGATGCTGCGCCGGCCGTTCAACTATTCGAACGGCGTCGAAGCCAACGGCCAGCTCGACATGGGGCTGTTGTTCATCGCCTACCAGGCCGACCTGGAGGCCAGCTTCATCACCGTACAGAAGCGGCTGAACGGCGAGCCGCTGGAGGAATACATCAAGCCGGTCGGCGGCGGTTACTTTTTCGTCCTGCCCGGCATCACCGAAGCCGAGGATTACCTGGGTCGCGCGTTGCTGGCGGCCACCTAGCATTACCCAAAAAAAGCGCTCGGATGCACACGGCGCACATGACCGGACCGGACTGGCCTCACCCACACGCATCGGAGACACACCGCATGACAAGACACTCGCTTCTCCTCGCCGCCAGCGCCTTCGGGTTGCTGACCCTGCAGGGTCCCGCTCAGGCCGCCGTCGAACCCGAGGAACTGATCGCCCCGGTCGCCGAGTACAAGCTCTACGTGCTCGACAACCTCGACGAATTCATCCGTCATGCCCGACAGTTCACCGAAGCCGTCAAGGCCGGCGAGCTGGACGAGGCCCAGAGCCTGTATGCCCCGACGCGGGTCTACTACGAGCGCATCGAGCCGATAGCCGAGCTGTTCGCCGATCTCGACGCCAGCATCGACGCCCGTGAGGACGATTATGAGAAGGGCGTCGAGGACCCGGACTTCACCGGTTTCCATCGTCTCGAGTACGGGCTGTTCCACGAGCAGACCACCGAAGGTCTCACGCCCTTCGCCGAACGGCTGATGGACGACGTCGAAGACCTCGACGCGCGTGTGCGCGGGCTGACCTTTCCGCCCGAAAAGGTCGTCGGCGGCGCCGCGGCACTGATGGAAGAGGTCGCCGCGACCAAGGCCAGCGGCGAGGAGGACCGTTACAGCCATACCGACCTGTGGGACTTCCAGGGCAACGTCGACGGCTCGCAGGAGATCTTCCAGCTGTTCAAGCCGCTGGCCGCCGAGGAAGACCCCGAGTTCGTCGCCCGGGTCGAGGAGAACTTCGCCGCGGTCGAAGCGACACTCGCCCACTACCGCCTGGAAGCCGACAATCCCGAAGCCGGCTTCGTCAGCTACGAGGAAGTCAGCGACGCCGATCGGCGCGCCTTCATCGGCCCGGTCACCGTGCTCGCCGAAGATCTCTCGACGCTGCGCGGCCTGCTCGGCCTTAAGTAACGCCTCGCACGCGCCGACGCCCCGCCCGGCCTTGCCGCGCGGGGCTTTTTTAGTGCGGCGCGTCCAGCCAGCCCGGGCCGAGTTCAGGGCAGGCTGATGCGCATAGTTAATGGGTACTCGTCGCAATTGTCGCCCGGCCCGCCGCGGTCGACCACCAGGAACTCGCCCTCGCGCTCGAGCACCGACTGAATGGCGTGCCAGGTACCGGCACGATAGTTGACGCCCTGGCGGCCGTCGGTGACGAAGGCGCGCACGCTGGCCGGATCGATGGTCTCGCCGGGCGGCGCCACGACGATCAGGAAACGCTCCTCGTGCAACGGCATGAACGCCTGGCTGCCGAGCGGGTGGCGCTCCAGAAAGTCCAGCGTCAACGGCACCTCGACCGGCTGGCTGACGAACAGGCTGATCAGCGCCTGGCCGCCTTCGCCATGTGTCTCGACGCTCGCCAGGTCGTGATAGCGCCGGGTCCGCCCGCCGTTGATGTGAAAATAGTCGGCGACCCGGCTGTCGATGACCTCGCCGAACGGCGCGAAGGCCTCGTCGGTGAGAGGCTGGGCGGTGAGTTCGAGCATGTTCATATACCTTCACTGTTCGATTCTACACCTCGTAAAACTCGGCGAGCGAAGGTCAGGCGAGGCGAAGATCGGCGAAAAAGCGGAGTTTACAAGTCGTAAATGAGCATTTTGAGTTGATCTTCAACACTGCATGACCGAGCGCAGACAGTTTTACAGGCACAATTTCATGTGCCGATTGACGTCCTTGTACAGCAGATAGCGGAAACGCCCCGGGCCGCCGGCATAGCAGGCCTGCGGGCAGAACGCGCGCAGCCACATGTAGTCGCCGGCCTCGACCTCGACCCAGTCCTGGTTGAGGTGATAGACCGCCTTGCCCTCGAGCACGTAGAGGCCGTGTTCCATGACATGGGTCTCGTCGAAGGGGATCACCCCGCCGGGCTCGAAGTTGACGATGTTGACGTGCATGTCGTGGCGCATGTCGGCGGGGTCGACGAAGCGCGTGGTGCTCCACTTGCCGTCGGTGTCGGGCATCACCAGCGGCTCGATATCGACCTCGTGGGCGACGAACGGCTCGGGCAGTGCAATGCCCTCGACGCGCTCGTAGGCCTTGCGGACCCAGTGAAAGCGCACTTCGCTGTCGGCGGCGTTACGCACCCGCCAGTCGCAGCCCGGGGGGATGAACGCATAGCCGCCCGGCTGCAGGACGTGGTGCTCGCCGGCCAGGGTCAGGCTCAGCTCGCCCTCGACCACGAACAGCACGCCCTCGGCCGCCGGGTCGAGCTCGGGCTTGTCGCTGCCGCCGCCCGGGGCGACTTCCATGATGTACTGCGAAAACGTCTCGGCGAACCCCGACAGCGGCCGCGACAATACCCACAGCCGGGTCCTGTCCCAGAACGGCAGGTTGCTGGTGACGATGTCGCGCATCACCCCCTTGGGAATGATCGCGTAGGCCTCGGTGAACACCGCACGGTCGGAGAGCAGTTGGGTCTGCGGTGGCAGCCCGCCGCGCGGGGCGTAATAGCTCGGTTGCTTCATGGCATACCTTGAATCGTTGACGGTGTTCGGGCGTTCAGCCCTGCGAGGCCGGGTGACGCTCGGCCCAGTGTCGGGCGATGTCGACACGCCGGGTCACCCACACCCGGTCGTGGGCCTCGATGTGGTCGAGAAAGCGCTGCAGGCCACGAAAACGCCCGGGGCGGCCGATCAGCCGGCAATGCAGGCCCACCGAGAGCATCCTGGGGGTTTCCTCGCCCTCGGCATAGAGCACGTCGAAGGCATCGCGCAGGTAGCTGAAGAAGTGTTCGGCGGTATTGAAGCCCTGCGGCGAGGCGAAGCGCATGTCGTTGCTGTCGAGGGTGTAGGGTATCACCAGATGGTCGTGGGCCTGGCCCTGACTGTCCTCGCCACGCGTCCAGAACGGCAGGTCGTCACCGTAGTAGTCGCTGTCGTAGAGGAACGAGCCCTCGTCGAGCACTAGCCGCCGGGTATTGGGCGTGTCGCGGCCGGTATACCAGCCCAGCGGTTTCTCGCCGTAGAGCGATTCGAAGATCTCGATCGCCCGACGCATGTGATCGCGCTCGATCGCCTCCGGCACGCCCTGGTAATGCAGCCAGCGCCAGCCGTGACAGGCGACTTCGTGACCCAGCTCCTTGAACGCCTGGGCGGCCTCGGGGTTACGCTCGAGCGCCATTGCCACGCCGAACACGGTGAGCGGCAGGCCGCGCCGCTCGAACTCGCGCAGCACCCGCCACACCCCGACCCGCGAGCCGTATTCGTAGATCGACTCCATGCTCATGTGGCGCTCGGGATAGGCTGGCGCGCCGACGATCTCGGAAAGGAACTGCTCGGAGTGGCTGTCGCCGTGCAGCACGCTGTTCTCGCCACCCTCCTCATAGTTGAGCACGAACTGCACGGCGATGCGCGCCTTGCCCGGCCAATCGGCCTGGGGCGGCGTACGGCCGTAGCCGATCAGATCACGAGGGTAGGCGACGTCCGATAGGGCCATGGCGATTTTTCCTTGTCGTTGTACAGGCGCTTAGAGCCCGTGGCTAATGTATACAAGACTAACCTAGCGTTCTGGGCGGCTACAGCACCACGATGTCTTGGCAATCTCGTGGTACGCCAGCCGGCTGACGCTTTCGCGACTAGCTCGACGCGCTACCCTGTAGGCAACGAGGCGCCAGTCTACCGCTGGCGCCTTTTCACCTTCGCCTTTTATCTTCGACAGGGAAGCCGTCATGACCATCCACGAGAGCGCTGCACAACCCCCGACACCCCAAGCTCTGCACGAGGCCCAGCAGCGATTGCGCGAACAGTCGCCGCTGGTTCACTGCCTGACCAACCAGGTCACCATCAACGTGGTCGCCAATACCCTGCTGGCGATCGGCGCCGCGCCGGTGATGGCCGACCACCCCCAGGAAGCCGGTGACGTGGCGCGCCAGGCCAGCGCCGTGCTGGTCAATCTGGGAACTCCCAGTGACAACCAGATCGAGGCGATGCATCGCGCCATTGCCGCGGCCGGCGAGGCGGGCGTGCCCTGGGTGCTCGACCCGGTGGGCGCCGGCGCCTTGACGTTGCGTCGGCGCTGGGCCGAGGAACTGCTCATCCATCGACCCACGCTGTTGCGCGGCAACGCCGCCGAGGTCATCGCGCTGGGTGGCCAGGCCGAGGGCGGCGGGCGCGGTGTCGACAGCAATCGTGCCAGTGCGGAAGCGCGCGACGCTTCTCGTCAGTTGCTTGCGCGTTGTGGTGGCGTGGCGGTCTCTGGAGTACAGGATCGCTTGATGGCACGGGTCGATAATGACGGACGAGAATGCCCACTCGAGTTGCGACTCGATGGCGGCAGCGCCTGGCAGGCGCGCATGACCGGCAGCGGCTGCGCACTGGGGGCGATGACCGCCGCCTATGCCGCGGCCTGCGATGACATCGCCAGCGCGGCGCTCGCCGCCCACGTGCATGCCGCGGCGGCGGCCGAACGGGCCGAAGCCCGCGCCGACGGCCCGGGCAGCTTCGCGGTGGCCTGGCTGGACGCGCTGGCCGACCCCGAGCTGGACCTCGCCGGCTTCGCCGAGCAGCGTCTCGATACCGAGTGGCTGGCCGAGAGCTAACTCATACCCTTTGAGCATTCTTCTTTGAGGGCGTTGGTGCGTACCCGCAATGCTAGACTGTCGCCAGACACAGGCGCTGAATCGCCAAGGAACCATATGCCCGACCAGACAGACATCCTGCAGGGCCTCGCCGAGCTAGCGGCCGGGGACGATGAAATTGCCGTGTTGTGGCTCTACGGTTCTCGCGCCAAGGGAACCGCCAACGAGGGCAGCGACTATGACCTTGCCGTGGCCTTTCGAACCTTCGAAAAGGACGCCCTGGAGCGCCGCCTACGCCCCCAACTGCTGGTGCAAACCTGGCAGGATGAATTAGGCGTTTCGGAAGATCAGCTTTCCATCGTGGATATCAACCTGGCACCGCTCCCCCTGGCTCATGCAGTGATTCGCACCGGCCGGGTACTGCTCGCCAACGACAAGCTGCGTCTGATTCGGGAAGAACAACGCATCACCTCGATGTGGGAGATCGATCACCAGTTTCATCAACGGCACTATGCTTAAATGACGGCTTAAATGACGGCTTGAACCGACAGGTAAGCATCACGTGGAAAGCGAATACATCGATGCCATGCGGGAACACCTGGCCACTCTGGCCGAAGAGCTAGAGCAGTTGCACCAGGCCGCCATAACGCCCGATGGGTTGGGCGCGCTGCTCTATCGCGCCGCAGAGCGCAACCTGCAGCTGCTTACCGAAGCCTGCATCGGCATCGCCAAGCAACGCTTGAAGTCGCTGGGCGTGGTGGTGCCCAGCGATGCCCGCCAGACCTTCTCCAAACTGCAGAGTCTTGGCCATGACAGCAGCGGCACGCCATGGCACAAGATCATCGGCCTGCGCAATGCGCTGGTTCACGACTATCTGAACCTAGACGCCGAAATCGTGGAGGCCATCATTCGTCAGCGCAATTACCGGTCGCTGCTCGATTTTGCCGAGGCGCAGCTGCAGGCTGGCTAAAATCATCCACCAGCAATCTTGATCTTCTTCCTATTTCGATGCCACCACCCTGGCGTCACCTCAGCCCAGCAGCGAACGCAGGCCCGCAATGGCATCCTTGCCGCGGGCCTGCTTCTTGTCGGGGTCTTCCTTGTCGGCGCGGCCTTCCCACTCCAGGTCGTCGGCCGGCAATTCGTCGAGAAAGCGGCTGGGGGTGCAGTCCATCAGCTCGCCGTAGGTCTTGCGCTGGCGGGCCAGCGTCAACGTCAGCGTCTGGCGGGCGCGGGTGATGCCCACATAGGCCAGCCGGCGCTCCTCCTCGACGGTGTCGAGCTCGATGGCGTTGCGGTGCGGCAGCAGTTCCTCCTCGAGGCCCATCACGTAGACATGGGGGAACTCCAGGCCCTTGGCGGCGTGCAGCGTCAATAGCTGGATGCGGTCGGAGTCGTCCTCCTCGGCCTGCTGCTCGAGGATATCGCGCAGCACCAGCCGCGAGATCGCCGATTCGACGTCGTCGGTTTCCTCGCTGGCCTCGTCGTCGCCGGCCTCGCGCTGCATCGACTTCTCGAGCTGGTCGATGAGTATCCAGACGTTGGCCATGCGCCGCTCGGCCACGGCCGGCGCGCTGGCGTTCTGGAATAGCCAGGCCTCGTAGTCCATGTCGCGCAGCATCTCGCGGATCGCGCTGATCGCATCGCCCTGGTCCATGCGCTTGCGCACGCCGTCGATGAAGTGGGTGAAGCGCCCCAGGCGCTCGACGGCACGGGTCGGCAGCACCTGCTCGAGGCCCATTTCATGGCAGGCGGCGAACAGCGAGCCGCCGCGCTCGGTGGCATAGTTGGCGAGCTTCTCCAGGGTGCCGGGGCCGATCTCGCGGCGCGGCACGTTGACGATGCGCAGGAAGGCGTTGTCGTCGCCGGGATTGATCAGCAGCCGCAGGTAGGCCATGGCGTCCTTGATCTCGCCGCGCGAGAAGAACGAGGTGCCGCCGGAAAGCTTGTAGGGGATCTGGTAGTGCTGAAGCTTCAATTCCAGCAGCCGGGCCTGGAAGTTGCCGCGATAGAGCACCGCGAAGTCGCGCCATTCGGCGGACTCCTTGATGCGCCGGGTGAGGATCTCGCTGGCCACCCGCTCGGCCTCGGCCTCTTCGTGACGATTGACGACGATGCGGATCGACGCGCCAATGCCCTTGTCCGACCACAGCGCCTTGTCGTAGACGTGCGGGTTGTTGGCTGATCAGCGTGTTGGCGGCGCGCAGGATCAGCTGCGTCGAGCGGTAGTTCTGCTCGAGCTTGATCACCTTGAGGCGCGGGAAGTCCTCGCCCAGTGTGACCAGATTCTCGGGGCGCGCGCCACGCCAGGCGTAGATCGACTGGTCGTCGTCGCCGACCACGGTAAAGGTGCCGCGCTCGGCCATCAGCAGCCTGACCAGCTGGTACTGGCTGATGTTGGTGTCCTGGTACTCGTCGACCAGCATGTAGTGGATCTTGCGCCGCCAGCGTGCCAGCGCCTCGGGGTCGCTCTGTAGCAGCACCACCGGCAGCATGATCAGGTCGTCGAAGTCGACCGCATTGTAGGCCTTGAGATGGCGGCCGTAGGCCTCGTAGAGTCGCGCCGCGTACTGCTCGTCCTCGTCGGCGGCGTGCGACAGCGCCTGGCCGGGCAGCACCAGATCGTTCTTCCAGGTGGAGATCTGGCCCTGCACGCGGTTGATCTGCTCGGCGTCGACCTGGGCGTCCTTCTGCATCAGATCGCGCAGCAGCGCCTTGGCGTCCTCGGGGTCGAACAGCGAGAAGCCCGGCTTGTAGCCCAGCGTCTTGAGCTCGCCGCGGATGATGTTGAGCCCCAGGGTATGGAAGGTCGACACCGTCAGGCCGTGGCCCTCGCGCCCCTTGAGCAGCTGGCCGACGCGCTCCTTCATCTCGCGCGCGGCCTTGTTGGTGAAGGTCACCGCGGCGATCTTGCGCGCGCTCATGCCGCACTCCTGAACCAGGTAGGCGACCTTGGTGGTGATCACGCTGGTCTTGCCCGAGCCGGCGCCGGCCAGTACCAGGCAGGGGCCGTCGATGAAGCGCACCGCTTCCTGCTGGCGCGGATTGAGCGTGGCGAGGCGTTGCTGAATAGACATCGGTTACTCGTCGCCGGTGCGTCCGGCTGTGTCGATGGGGTCGGTCGAATCGGTTGCCGGTTGGCTGGGGCCGGCAAGCCCGGCCTCAGGGAGCCCGGCCCCCGGAAGCCCGGCGCCAACGAATTCAAGCTGACGCCAGGCCTCGTAGACCAGGATCGCGGCGGCGTTGGACAGATTGAGGCTGCGGCTGTCGGGCAGCATCGGCAGGCGCAGGCGCTGCTCCGCTGGCAGGGCGTCGAGCATCGCCTGCGGCAGGCCGCGGGTCTCGGGCCCGAACACCAGCGCGTCGCCCGGCTTGTAGGCCGGCTCATGGTAGCCGGTGCGTCCACGGGTGGAAATCGCGAACACCCGGGGCGGCGCCACGTCACGAACGAACGCCGCCCAGTCAGCGTGGACGTCGAACTCGCGCCCATTCGTGATAATCCAGCCCGGCACGGCGCAGGCGCTTGTCGTCCAGCGTAAAGCCCAGCGGCTCGACCAGATGCAGGCGGAAGCCTGTGTTGGCACACAGTCGAATCAGGTTGCCGGTATTGGGCGGAATCTCGGGTTCGAAGAGCACGATATCGAGCATGAAAGTTCCGGGCCGATGGCGGCTGAGAGAAGGATGGCGCGTCGCGGTGCATGATACGCAATCGGCGCCCCGAATGGCTCTTTATGGCGCTCCGGAGCCAGCGCAGCCAACGCTGGTAGCCGTGCGCTCAGTCTCGGTCAGAAGCCGATGCTGACGCCGAACGTCGGGCCGCTATGGAGAGTCTGCTCGCCGCGGTCGTCGAACTCGGTGCGGTAGTAGCGGTAGCCACCGTAGAGATAGGTCTGCGAGATGACGTTGACCCGCAGCTGGGCGCCGTACTCGTAGCTCTTCTCGATGTCGCCGTGACTCAGTCCGTTGGGCATGTAGAAGCCGTAGCCACCCACCGAAGTCAGCGGAATCGGCGTGTCGACGAATGCCGAGCCGCCCAGCCCCAGGCCACCGCCATCACCATAGGCCGTATCCTGATACTGATAGCGACCGCCCACCGCAAGATCGATTCCCGGCAGGTAGGGCGTGAACATCAGCGAGCCGGAATAGAAATCGGCATCTTCGCCACTGTCATCGGAAGTGAAGTAACCGACCCCGGCACGCAGGGTGGGAAAGATCGTCTGGCTGGCTTCGATACCTTGAGAGTACGGGCCGCCGCTGGCGGAAACGCTGAGCGCCATGGCCTGATGGCTGGCCAGCAGGAGCCCGGCGGAAGAAAGTGCCAAAGCGAATGACTTGATCATGGCAGCATGTCCTTGCAATGAATAGGCTTGCAACGAGTGGGCTTGCCACCCAACTATGGCAGAAGCGATGATGTTATCAAACGGTGTTTTGAAACGATATGCCCTCGCCCAGCTCAGCGCTCCAGCACGCCGTAGCGGGCGCGATAATCGCGGATCGCTTCGGCATACGGCTGAAGCTCGCTGCCGGCGTACTGCTCGAGATAGGCGAGCACCTGATCGAGGGTGACGATACTGACTACCGGCATGGCGTAGCGCGCCTCGACTTCCTGGATGGCGCTGCGGCTGCTCATCTCGCCACCAACCTGGCCGCACTCCTGACGATCGAGGGCAATCACCACTCCGGCGGCGCTGGCGCCGGCGGATTCGATCAGTGTCATGACCTCACCGATCGCGGTGCCGGCGGTGATCACGTCGTCGACGATCAGCACCCGCCCGGTGAGCTCGGCACCGACAATCTGGCCGCCCTCGCCGTGGGTCTTGGCCTCCTTGCGGTTGAAGGCGAACGGCAGGTCACGACCGTGATGCTCGGCCAGCGCCACGGCGGTGGCGGTACCCAGCGGAATGCCCTTGTAGGCCGGGCCGAACAGCACGTCGGGCTTGAGCCCGCTGTCGACGATCGCCTGGGCGTAACAGCGGCCGAGACGCGCCAGGGCGGCACCGCTCTTGAACAGCCCGGCATTGAAGAAATAGGGACTGACGCGACCCGACTTGAGGGTGAACTCGCCGAACTTGAGCACGCCCTGCTCGATGGCGAAGGCGATGAAGTCGCGCTGGTAGGCTTGCAGCTGGCCGGCCACGGGGCTTCCTCTTGTTTAGATGACGGTCTAGACGGCTGACGGGGTGACGGTTCGACGCGAATGGCTACCCTGAACCACGAGGGTGCTTTAAACGAATGATTGCTCCGGGTCATTTACCCAAACGTCGAAAGCTCAGGTATCATACACGCGCGACGAAAAAGGGACCATGTATGAAAATCGCCAGCATCAACGTCAATGGAATTCGTGCCGCGGTCGAGCGAGGGTTTCTCGATTGGCTGGCCGATCAGGATGTCGATGTCGTCTGCGTGCAGAACCTGAAGGCCAAGAGTTTCGAGCTCGACGACAGCATCCTCTATCCCGAAGGCTACGAGGGCTACTTCCTCGATGCCGAGCAGGACGGCTTCTCCGGCGTCGGCCTGTACTGTCGCAAGATCCCCAAGGCGATCATGTATGGCCTGGGCTTCGAGCAATGCGACAACGAGGCCCGCTTCCTGCAGGCCGATTACGACCGGTTCAGCATCGCCAGCTTCCTGATGCCCGACGGCAGCGACTATGCCGCCAAGCAGAGCTTCATGAGCCAGTATCAGGAATACCTGTCGAAGATGGCCCGCAAGCGCCGCGAGTACATCATCTGCGGCACCTGGCACATCGCTCACAAGACCGTCGACCTGGCCAACTGGGCCGACAACCAGACCACTCCGGGCTTCAAGCCCGAGGAGCGCGCCTGGATGGACCAGATGTTCGGTCCCACCGGCTTCATCGATACCTTCCGCGAAGTCAACCGCGATGCCGGTGAATACACCTGGTGGCCCAAGCTCGATCAGGACGTGCCGCGCAGCCGTCAGGAAGGCTGGCGCATCGACTATCAGATCGTCGGTCCCAACTTCCGGCGCCACGTGGTCGATGCCTGGATCGACCGCGAGGCGACCTTCTCCGAGTTCGCCCCGTTGATCGTCGAGTACGATCTAACGCTGTGAACCCGCGGCTTCGGTCTCGCGTCGCCCCAGCGCCTTCGAGCGCATAATGCAAAACGCCGGCTCAAGAGCCGGCGTTTTCGTCTTTGCATGGCGTCGAATAGACTGCGCCAGGCCTCAGCGGCGAATCTGCAGCGCCTCGCGCTGATGCTCGAACAGGCTCTCGCCGGCCTTCTCGGCCAGGTCGAGCATGGCGTTCAGCTCGTCGCGCGAGAACGCCGCCGTCTCGGCGGTGCCCTGCACCTCGATCAGCCCGCCGTCCTCGGTCATCACCACGTTCATGTCGGTGCCTGCGGCGCTGTCTTCCGGATAGTCGAGATCGACCACCGGCGTGCCCTTGTAGACCCCTACCGAGACCGAGCTGACCAGTTGCTTGAACGGGTCGGTCTTGATCTGTTTCTCGCGCTGCAGGTAGCGGATGGCATCGACCAGCGCCACGCAGCCGCCGGTGATCGACGCCGTGCGCGTGCCGCCGTCGGCCTGGATCACGTCGCAGTCGACGGTGATGGTGAATTCGCCGAGCTTCTTGAGATTGACCGCCGCGCGCAGCGAACGGCCAATCAGCCGCTGAATCTCCAGCGTCCGCCCGCCCTGCTTGCCGCGGGTCGCCTCGCGGCCGCTGCGGCTGTGGGTAGCGCGCGGCAGCATGCCGTACTCGGCAGTGATCCAGCCTTGGCCCTTGCCGCGCAGCCAGCGCGGTACGCCGGCCTCGACACTGGCATTGCACAGCACCTTGGTGTCACCGAAGGCCACCAGCACCGAGCCTTCGGCGTGGCGGGTATAGTCGCGGATCAGCTGAATCTCGCGGGGCTGATCGGGCTGTCGTCCGCTGGGTCGTGTGGCCGCTGGGCGCATGTCACCTCTCATCGCTTGGCTGGGTAATCGTCGGAGCGACGCTCCTGAATGGACGGCCATTCTACACGCTTGGCCCGCGTCGATCCGTTACACTGAGCAATGTTCGGCGAACCGTCCGGCCGGACGCACCCTTTCACCGTTGTCTTCGAGGAACTCGCATGGCCTACAGCATGACCGCCTTCAGCCGGCAGACTCTGGATGCCGCCTGGGGCAGCCTGCAACTGGAACTGCGCTCGGTGAACCAGCGCTACCTGGAGCCGCATTTCCGTCTGCCCGAGAGCCTGCGCGATCTCGAGCCGAGCTTTCGCGAGGCCCTGCGCTCGCGTCTGGCACGCGGCAAGATCGAGTGCCAGCTGCGCTTCGATCCCGCCGCCGCCAACGAGTCGCTGAGCGTCAACCGCGAACGCCTGGCCGAACTCAACCGCGCGCTGCACGAAGTCCGCGCCGAACTTCCCGACGCGCCGATGCCCGACGCCCTGGCGCTGCTCGATCATCCCGGGGTGGTCGACGCTCAGGGCGCCGATCTGGATACCGTCAAGCGCGAGGCGCTGGCGCTGTTCGATACCGCGCTCGATGACCTGATCGCCGGACGCGCCCGCGAGGGCGAGCGCCTCGCCGAACTGATTCAAAGCCGGCTCGACGGGGTGCGTGCACAGGTCGTCACGGTCCGCGAGCTGCTTCCTCAGATACTCGAGCGTCAGCGCAGCCAGTTGACCGAACGCCTTGAAGCGTTCAAGGCCGAACTCGATCCGCAGCGCATCGAGACCGAGGTCGCGCTGCTCGCCCAGAAGGCCGACGTCGACGAGGAACTAGACCGTCTCGACATCCACATCGCCGAGATCGAGCGCCAGCTCAAGCAGAAGGGTCCGATCGGCCGACGCCTGGATTTCTTGATGCAGGAGCTCAACCGCGAGGCCAACACCCTCTCTTCCAAGGCAGTAGTCGCCGACACCACCCGCTGCGCGGTGGAGTTGAAGGTGCTGATCGAGCAGATGCGCGAGCAGATCCAGAATTTGGAGTGAAAATCACCAGCTAACTAACCCCCTATTTCAGTGAGGAGGCTTTCTATGCAGCGACTCATCCATCCAATCCGGTGGTCTTTGCCAGGACCGTCAACGTAACCTGTATTCAGTAGGGATATAGTGCAGCGAGGCTTTTAAAGGTACGGCAATTATTGGCTTACTGCCGATACAACGGGTTGGGTTGCTTGAACCTTTTACCTTTAAATGTGATACATCAACGCACCATGGGGTGGACTGGAAGCGCGCGGGATAGCGTGCTGTCCCGACAATAGCCATGCGGGTTCTGCGACTGCCAACGCCAAGTATCTGCTATCATTTGAACTAGGCCCCGTTCGGCCTGCCAGCCTAGCTCGCGCTCAGCGAGCGAGGCATCGGCCCAGCATTCGGCTACATCTCCCTCTCGACGCGCCACCACCCGATAGGGCACTGCATGGCCCGAGATCGCCTCGAATGCACGCACCATCTCCAGTACGGAATAGCCCTGCCCTGTGCCCAAGTTCCATACCCCTATACCCTTGCGGGAGCGCATTACACGCATGGCAGCCAGATGACCCTCGACCAAGTCCAGCACATGGATGTAGTCACGCACTCCTGTGCCGTCTTTGGTCGGATAATCGTTGCCGAACACCTCCAGCGCAGGCAGCCGACCGACCGCCACCTGGGCGATGTAGGGCAGCAGGTTGTTGGGGTGGCCCGCGGGATCCTCGCCAATCAGTCCACTTGAATGGGCACCCACCGGATTAAAGTAGCGCAGTAGTGCAACCGACCAGCGCCGGTCGGAGGCGGCAAGCTTCTGTAGCACCTCTTCGATCATCAATTTGGAGAGACCATAAGGATTGGTCGGCTGGCCCGTCGGGGTAGTCTCTTGCAGTGGCATCTTCGTAGCAGCCCCATAAACGGTAGCCGACGAACTGAAAACGAGGCGGTATATACCTGCAGCGGCCATCGCCTGACACAGCGTAATGGTCCCCGCTACGTTGCTCTCGAAGTATTCCAGCGGTCGAGCGACGCTCTCACCAACGGCCTTGAGGCCGGCAAAATGCAGTACCTCGTTGATGGGATAATCGCTGAGAAGCTGATCCAGCAGGCGGCGATCGCGAATGTCGCCCTCGATGAAGACCAGCTCCTGCCCGGCCAGTTTCGAGACCCGCTCCAGTGCTTCCCGCGAGCCATTGCAAAGATTGTCGAGCACTAGCACTTCATGCCCGGTTTCCAATAACCGCAGTACCATGTGCGAACCGATGTAACCGGCGCCGCCCGTCACTAATGTTGACATCTTAGGCCTCCATACTCACGTCCTGGTGATTCAAAGGGGCCATCTCCAGACACGCCAGATAACCTGAGATCACTATCTCCTGGGAGAACTCACGCTCGACGCGGCGGCGCGCCACCATTCCTGCCTCAGCCAAGGTGGAGTGAGGCAGCTCGAGACAGGCAAGCATCCGCTCGGCCAAAGAATCGGCGTCCTTTGCCTGACACAGCCAGCCGGTCTCGCCAGCGACCACCGCTTGACGACAACCCGGCACGTCGGAAACGATGGCGGGGCGGCCTATAGCAGCTGCCTCGAGAACAGTACTGGGCATCCCCTCGCGGTATGATGGCAGCACCAAGACATGTGCCTGACGCAACCAGGGGCGTACGTCTTCCTGGGCACCGACGTATTCGATCACGCCACGCTGGCGCCAAACGGAGATCTCGTCTTCGGTTATCGCCGTACGATTGCTAACGCCCTTGGGGCCCACGATCAGGAAACGCGACTCGGGGTAGCGTTGGCGCACGCTCTCGGCAGCACGCACGTATTCACGCACTCCCTTGTCACCCAGCAGCCGAGCGACCATAACGAAGGTGAACGGCAGCTCCGTCGGTAGCGGTGCAAAAGCGAAGCGTGTGACATCGATGCCGGCACCCGGTAATAGCCGATAGTCAACGGCACTCAGCAGACCAGTATCGGCGAACAGCTGGAGGTCGTCGGAGTTAAGGAAAAACACCTGGAGTGCTCCAGCATTGGCTGCGCCATAGAGCCGGCGGGCCTGCCGGAACAGCCAAGCATCATGCAGAAAAGCAGTACCCAACCCCGTGATGGTATTGACGTAAGGCAGGCGAAGCAGCCGACAGGCCAGGCCCGAGTAGATATTGGCTTTTATGGTGTAGTTAAGAACGAAGTCTGGACTGAGTTCGTGAAGCCGCCGGAAAAGCCAGAAGAGACATTTAGCCTCGCCCCAAGCGCCGGTACTCTTGCCATCCATGGGCATGGCATGAAAGGCGATGCCGAACTCCCTTACCAGCCGGGACGAATACTCGTCGTGTGGGGCTAGGCAGATCACTTCCAGACCCTGCCGTTTCAGAGTCGTCAATAAGCCTCGACAGAAGTTGTAGATGAACCAAGAGGTATTAGAAACCAAGACAATGCGTTTTCCGCTCATTGCGGACTCCTTATCGACAGCCGGAAGCGGGTGATAAAGACATACACTGCCCCCATGTCCGACACGAGCATCGTGCACGGCCCGGCGATGGGCATCGGTATGTCGAGGGGTGTATTAGGCTACCAGTTGGCACGGCGGCCGAGGGTTAGGACTGGCTCAGCAACTCCGGCTTCGAAGATGTCTCGGCGTTCATCACTCGCGCCAGCACGTCGGTCATTGAAAGCGACTGCATGCCATACTCGGAAGAGAGTCGCTTAAAGTGTTCGATCAGAATGTTTAGTCCTCGTAGGTTCTCTTCGATATTCATTCCGAAGTTGTGGGGATGCCACCACAGGTGGAAAATCTCGTTCCGCTCGGCCGCGTGCTGCATCGCGGCCTTGATGCGCCGCAAGCGCAGGGCATCGAGTAATGCGATTCCACTGTACGGCCGTAGAAACATGCTGGCAGGAATATCGACCGGTAAGTCCCTGCCCAGGTCACACCAACGGGTGGTGTGAGGTCCTGTCAGATTGAAGTAGCTATCGAGCAAGCGCAGTGCCCGCGTCCAGAAAGCGTTGCGATGATGTCGACCAAAGCCCGCCCCGGACGGGTTGCCCCGGTAACAGCGGAACCCCGCCTGACGTATGCAATCGAGATAGGCATCATCGAGTTGATTGCGGGGAAGCACCAACGAATCGAGACAATGCCCGGCATGTTTGGCTATCTCGTGTGCTGCCTGCAGGTCGGCGAGAAAGTCCTCGGGGGCCTGCCCGGGCTCATGGCAGTAGTAGTGCGAGAAGGTGTGCGAGGCGATTTCCTGCCCCGGCGTGGCGGCGATCCGGTTGATCAGCGAGCGCGCAAAATGCAACGGATCGCTGGTCTCATCGACACCAGTCTCAAAAATCCAGTTATTTGCGGCGATACGATGATAGCTGGGCAATCGCTGCGGCCGGAAGCGCTCAACCTCCTCGCGCGTGCCTGCAAATAGAAAACCGACCGTTGCCCAGGTTGCACGAATGTGTTGCTGACGAAACAGATCAAGCATCATCGGAATAGCATTTCTGGCCCCCATAAGGTTGGCCGTATAGGCATGGTCCGGCGACGTCACGATATCTGACATCCCCCAGTGCAACTCGAAATCAAGCGAGATCACTAGAGCCGGAGGGTGACCGGATAAGCCATTGCCATGAACGAGACTGGTCAAGAGGATAAACCCCTTTTATCCGCGACGCGCCTGATGCCAGGAGGCACTGTAACCATCGATCATTCGCTGAATACTGAACGAATCGACGATACGTTTGTGGGCTTCGGCTTGCCGGGCTTGCCAAAGCACCGTGTCGCGGTGCTCGTCTAACGCCTTGGCAAGACTATTCCCTAGAGCCTCGGGATCGCCAGGTGGCACAACCCAGCCGGTCTCGCCGACGATCAAGGCGGCGTCGCCGACATTGGTAGAAACACAAGGAGTGCCGCAGGCCATCGCCTCCGACAGTACATTGGGGAAAGCCTCCCCGAAGCGCGAGGAAAGAGCGTGCACATCCAGTGCATTCATGATTGCGGGCACATCGCTGCGCCTGCCCAGTAAGATGACCCTTTTCGCCACGCCTTGGGCCTTCAGCAGAGCAATCAATTCGACGTTATCCGCGTCCAGGCCGACACCGATCAGTACACAGCGATACTCCCAGCCGGCCCGGGTGAGGTGCGCCAACGCCGCGACCAAATTAGCGTGATCCTTCTGCGGGTCGTAGCGTGCCACCATACCAATCAATGGCATCGATTCGGCGATACCCCATTCTGTCCGCAACCGGGCCCGGGTCTTAGGGTTGGGGGAGAGTAGATTCAGATTGTAGCCATTGGGCACCACCACAAATTTAGCTGTCACGTAACGCATCCGCTGATGCGCTTCGACAGCATGTTGAGAGCAACTGACGATCAAGCTGGGCACCGTGCGTGAGAGTATTCCGCAAGCTCGAGCGACCCAGATGGTGCTGCTACGCGTGGCACCTGCCATCAGGTTGCTGTTGTGAATACCCCAGCAGATCGCCTGGACACCGGCCAGCCTCGCCACCACTCCACCGACCAGATTAGCGTGGTACATCCAGGTCTGGACCACATCCGGCCGCCATGCACGAACGGTCCGCCAGAGCCGCAGTAGGCCCGAGAGCGATAAGCGCCCTCGCGGCATGTTTAGATAGATAACTTCTATCCCCGCCTCAGCGAATCGTGCCCCGTATTGACCAGCATCCATTAAGCATACAACGCGATGCAGATTTTCGCGGTCACCATGGCAAAGCTGGTATAGCGAATCCTCTGCGCCACCATCGGTTAGGCCAGTGATAATATGCATTACATTGAGTCTTGTCGGCTTCATGACTAGTCCTTTCCTCGAGCGATTCCCAGCACAAAAGCCATAAATTGGAATTGTATTGCTGACATTAAATAGACGCGCATTTTGGTGGCCCGAGAATGTAATGAAGTTCGGATGCTTTTAGTGGGCTAAGGCTAAGCGTAGAGAGAGAAAATTATCACTACTGATCTTTGGCAGATTAATTATCATTACTGATATCATTGATAGGCAGCCAGTGCCCAGCCGAACCCCGGCTGGTCGAGCAGTGGATACCATTGCTTGAAGAAGTAGAACGCAAACATCAAATAGAACGTATAATGTCGCCAAGAGGTCAGACCCAACGCCATGATAAGCACAACTATCATGCTACTCTCAAAAATCCTAGCAGTAACTGGCAGAAGGAAGTAAGTAGCGAGATAGAAGATTAGCAGCGAAACCTCGAAAAAATTAGTTCGGACGAAACGCTTACCCTCCAGGCAGAGAATGATGGTAAGCGCTAGCCAGAAAAGGAAGGCCAATCCTGAACCATTGGAACTCAGCGACTCATAGTTATTACCCTGCCGAGCGCCCAGTGCCCCTGCCAGGAATATCCCCAGCGCTCCTAGAGTCAATCCGATAATGATCGTTCCCACAACACGCCACAGAGTCGAGATCCGCAAGTTCATGTAGGCTACGTTTAACAGGAACAAGGCATCGATGAAGAAGAATGAGGCGTGAACAAAAGGTGCCAGACCAATGAAAAGCAGTCGTAGTGGCAGGTAGCGGCTGTACCAGCCGATCAGAAATATCGTGATGCCCAGCCCTTGGCGCAAATGGATGATATTGTTCTTGAGCACCTGCGGCAGCAGTAGGAACATCACCAGCGCTAAAAAATGACTGGGATGGCTGCGCAAAGTCAGGTAGGCGACACCGAATGATGAAAAGAAAATGATCAAGCGAACGATTTCGTCTGGACGCAGATTGCCTTCCAGCGCAATGTTCAGCAACAACCACAGCGGCTCGTTGGCAAGGATTGTCTGCGGGCCGCCATCTGTGTAGCGAGCAAGGATCACTGCCGAATAGCGAGCATAGTCTAGGTAGTTGGCGCGATCGATATAGGCATCGACTTGCAAGCCGGCCAGAAACCAGGCATAAAACCCAGCCAACAGCAGGCATGTCAGCTTATATTGAAACGCGGTGTCGTCGAGATATGTTCCGCGAGACTGGGTCATTGAGGTCATCACCCGGCTCCAAATAATGCCGCGATACAGGACGAAGAAAGCGATTCGTAGTATCAGTTCAGGCGACCGGCGGGGCCATTAACCGCAGATATGCCTGGATCGACTGGTTCAGACCGAAGCACTGGGCCCGACCAAAAACGTCAGGATGGCTCTCTGTGGATAAGGTTTCAGCGATCGCTCGAGTCAACGCGGGCACGTCACCTACCGGCACCAGACGGCCCCATTTACCATCTTCGAGTATTTCGGCGGGGCCGCTCGGGCAATCGGTGCTAACCACCGGTGTGCCGCACGCCATGGCCTCGGCCAAGACGTTACCGAACCCCTCCCAGGCCGACGACAGTACGAATAGCGCCGCCTGACGCATCCAGGCGTAAGGATTGGTGACGAATCCCGGCATGGCCACGTCCGAAACTATATCGAGTTCGCTGATCAAAGCCTCGAGTTCACCACGCAACTCCCCTTCACCAAGGATTACTAGCCGTGCCGGCTGAGTCCGCCGGAAAGCAGCGAAGGCGCGAATCAACGTGGAGAAGTCCTTTTGGGCTGTCAGCCGTCCCACCGCGATAATGACCGGCGGTTCGCCGGGAGCGAACCAGGGGTGATCGATCGGCTGGCGGCTGAGTTGCTGCTGCGATTCGGTCACCGTCGGGTTGTAGACGACGGCGATGCGCTCGCGCGCCAGGCCGAGTGAGCGCGCCAGATCCTCGGCCACCCCCGTCGATATCGCAACAATGCCGTCAGCCCATGGGTAGCTGCGACGCATCAGCCAAGGGATCAGCCAAGCCCGACTGGCAGGCTCGGAGTTCAGGTCGTAAGATAGGGTGTTGCGTTCCGAGACCACCACGCGAGTGTCGACGCCGGCCAACTTGCGTGCCCAAAGCGCGATCAAGTTGGCATGATTGAGAGCCGAGAGCAGCACGCATGGACGCTCTCTACGCAAGTAACCGACCAACGCCGGCAGACTGAGCAGTACCCGCGAGCCGCCCAGCGCGACCAACCGCACTTCGGGCGAGACATCCTTGAGATACTCTCCCTCGGCCTGAACCACTACCAGATCCACCGGCATGCTCAGTGCGGCGAAGCCGTTGGCAAGCGTAACCATTACCCGCTCAGCACCACCGCCGGCCAGCGATGGCAGAAAAATCGCAACACGTTTCGTGGTGCTTAGTTGTTTGTTATTCATCCCCGGTCCTTGCAAAGAGCATGCTTGGCACGTTCGAAATATGATCAGCAATAAAGTGACAACACCAATGATGGCTCCCACATTATTATCCGACCAGCCAGTAGAGTGACTGGTCATGTATTGGCCAGAGCCCAACCACCATGAGTGCACCGTCCATTAATCCCTTGCACGTGTCGACGGTTGCCAGTGGGATCGAGAACAGCTGCCATCCCAATATGCAACCCCCGGGCTACCAAGCTAGGGGGGGCCAGGGAAAACGCATGAAAACTTTCAGACCGCGAGAACGTCTGCAAGGTACGTCTCATCCAGGGCCGCTTTCTTCTGTTTACGCCGGATTCCGCCCTTGAAACACTTTTCCCCTTTCAGGTAATTCAGCGCAATATGCCGGACCCTGGCGAGGTTTTCTGCAGCCTGTCCACGGTGGATTTTGCAGGCATCTTCGCGAAGCGCGACGTCCAGTGACCAGTGAAGTTTATTCTCGACAAACCAGTGCTGACGGGCCGCTTCTGCGAGCTTCTTGGCACTCAATTCGGCTGAACTGATGTAGTAGCGGATCATCGGCACCTCGGGCGCTTCGTCACCCTGCTGGCGAAATGACATCACCACGCCAACCGTTTTCAAGCCTGGCCACTCATAGCTAAGCTCCTGAAATTCAGATGTAAAATCACTGACAATGTGATAGCGCGTCTCCTGCCTGCCACGATTCTTTTCATCTGTCATGTAGGCATCACCCTCGAAATTCACGACCTTCGTCATCGGGAACGCCTCTTCAAATGCCTCGGCCAAGGCGGGCTGATTTTCCTTCACCGATAGCAGGTAATCCGCGCCTTGTTGCAGCACCTGGGTGGCGATCTTTTTCTGGCAGCCCATGGCATCGATCGTCACCAGGCAGCCTTGCAGATTCAGTAGCTTGAGTAGCTCGGGAATCGCCGTGATTTCGTTGGACTTCTCCGCCGTTTTTATCTGGCCCAGCACCACCCCATTCGCGGCACTGAAGGCGCTGACCATGTGGATGGCGCCCTTGTTCTTGCCTCGGCAATAGGAGCCTCGAAGGGTCTTGCCATCAATGGCGACCACTGCGCCATCGGTGACGTCATGGCAGGCCTTCATCCATTCGGCGAACGCGCTTTGCAGCTGCTCGGCATTCACCAGGGCCATTACCCTGGCCAAGGTGTCGTGGCTGGGCACGCCAACCTCAAAATCGCCATACTGGCGGAGAAAGTCGAGCTTTGCGTGGCCAAAATCTTCGATTTCGTCCCAACCTTCCGCACCACAGATCACTGCGCAAATCGTGAGAAACAGAATGTCCGACAGCTGATGCTGCACTTTCCAAGCTTGGCGGAAGTCGCGAACGATCGATAAATGGTGCATAAGAGACGGTGTCAGCATCGGGCCATCCATGAGCAAAAGACGTTAGATGACCACAGCAGCTCCTATCGGTAAAGCCCTGCAAGGCCTGTCGTAGAGCGGTTTTTCATGCGTTTTCCCTGTAAGGGGGGGCAGAGTCGCAGCGAACTAGCCTGAACACAAACCCCGGTGCGCTGCGCGCGGGGTTTGTTCGGCTTTATTGATAGGTGTAGCTGTAATACCCGTAACTGTAGGCAGTGGCAGCTTTGCGCTCGAGGGCATTTAGTATTGCCCCCTTGACGTTCACTCCACCATTCTCGAGCCGGCGTAAAGCCAGCTCGACCTCCCGCACCGGGTTAAGCCCGAAGCGAGCCACCATCAGCGAGGTGCCCACCTGCTTGCCGATCACTGTAGCATCGGTCACGGCAAGTACCGGCGGCGAATCAATGATCACCAAATCGTAATGCGCGCTGGCTTCGTTCAATAGCTCCGTAAAGCGTGCCGAGGCCAGCAGCTCCGATGGGTTTGGCGGCGCCTTACCACGCGAAAGGTAATTCAGGTTGTCGATACCCTCGACCGGGCGGGTCACCTCATCGAGCGTACGACGAGCGGATAGCACCTCACTGACGCCGTCTTCGGAGACGCCGCCGAAGATCCGGTGCAGCCGGCCTTTGCGCAGATCCCCATCAATCACCAGCACGCGCTGGCCGCTCTGGGCACATACGGTAGCCAGATTGGCGGTGATGAAGCTTTTACCGATCTCTGGGCTCGGCCCGGTGATCATCAATCGATTGTCGTGACTATCAATCATCGCGAAATGGAGGCTGGTGCGCAGGCTGCGAAGCGCTTCGACCGAGATGTCTGTCGGGTTGTGTCGAGCTAGTAGTCCGGCCGCGTCGGTCGTACGTTTAGCGCCGCGCTGTGTGCGCCGATTCAGCTTGTTTTGCTCCTCAGATAGCGGGACTATGGCGTATACCGGTAGGCCCAATTGTTCCAGCTGATCGGGAGACTCTATGCTGCGATCGAATAGCGCCCGTAGCATCACCAACCCCACCGCGATAGCCAAGCCCACCGCGGTAGCCAATAGCACGATCAACGGCTTATCAGGCGCCACTGGCTTGGGAAAATTCTTGGCGACATCCAGTACCCGTACGTTGCCGACGGTGCTAGCCTCGGCAATCTGCATTTCCTGAACCTTATTTCGCAGTTGCACGTAGACCGCCTGGGTCACTGTTACGTCGCGCTGCAGGCGCAGAGTCTCCCGTTGGGTCTCAGGCAGACGATTGATTTTGGCCTCGAGTGCACTCTTTTCTTTCTGAAGCTGACTTTTTTTCTCCAACAGGGCTGCATAAGTGGGATGACTGGGCGTGAAACGTTGCGAGATATCTGCTTCAGCAAACGACAGCTGATTTATTTGGGTCTCCAAGTTAACCATTCGATCAAGCACCGACTGGGCCTCCAGTGTCAGGTCGACACTATCGCGCTGGGTGCGGTAGGCGTTCAGCTGATCCTCGGCCCGCTGCAGCTCTTCCCAAACTACCGGTACCTGCTTGGAGAGGAAGTTAAGGCTCTGGCGTGCCTCGGCGGACTGACGTTGGATGTTCTGGGTAACATAGATATCGGCGATGGTCCTTAATGTGATAGCGGCGCGGTCGCCAGACGAGCCGGTCAGCACCCACTCCAGCATGCCGGTGCCCTGCCCGAGTTCTGAGATATTGAGATGTTCGCGCAGGTCGTCGATTGCTACCAACTGACTGATGTGAGAGATATCGAAGCTCGCCCCTGCCGGCGCATCAATCGATTCGACAAGTAGCGAGACATCACCGCCCAAGAATTCTGCCTGACTACCGACGTCACCTTTCCCTAGACGCTTACCTTGGTAACTCAATGCATAGTGCCCGACGTCAAGGACCTCTAGCTGGAAGACCTTGTCAAGGTAACCGTCAGTGACAGATAGCATTTTCATCTGGATCGTATCTTCACCCCAGGCATATCCCCAGTCCGCAGCGAATGCTGGCCGGGCGACCTCGTAGCGCCTTAATAAATCGCCAATCACCGGTAAGCGCCGCGGCGTGACCCGCAAGTCCAGATTAAGGATATCCACAGCTTGTCCCAGCACCATGCGCGATTGGATTATATTGATCTCCGACTCTGATGGCGGCGGCGTCTGTGTGAGTAGATTGGTCACTTCGGCAAGTGGGTTGGACGGCGCAACATTTTCGACTTGCACCAGCGCATCGGCACGATAGCTCGGTTTGATAACAAACGCCGCCACAATACCACCAATCGCGAACAGCATTACGATAGCCGCTATCGACCATTTGTGGTCTAAGAGAAGGCCCAGTATGCGTCCTAGTTCGACATCATCATCGGCTTTCTTTTGGGCTTGGGGTACAGGCATGCTGAGATTCATGTGGCTTCCTGCTCAAGCTGCGATATCAGAATGAAAGTAAAGTATTGGAATTTAAAAAGACTTAACCAAACTCACTAAAGTTACCCCACGCTACCGCCCAGGAGTTACTGGCAAGATCTCCGAGGCCATGACTGTTCGAGGTTTTATTCGGCATCGCGCCGACATTTTGTAACGAAGCAGTAAATAAAAATCCAAAATCGCTACTCATGCTTGTAATCTAATCGTTTTGTAAACAAATGCGAGATTGAAATTACATGGTACTTACAATTTGATATTTTGCTCGTCATCACCTCTCGGCAGTCGCAAGCTGACGGTACTCCAAAATAAGGGGCTAACACGTACTATCTAATTAGTACATGGAACACTTTCTCATCATTGCGTGCCCAACCCTATCCCCTGTAAAAATACAATAACAACCACCGTTGATAGGGATAGGCTGGTTGAAATAATGAGCTTCGGAAATTAAGCTATTAATAGAATCTATCTTTAAAAAACTAACTCTTCATAATAAAAATTACTCATCTATCTCGCTAAGTGGAAGGACTGTAAGGAACATGGGGTGGCAGCACGGAGCAAAAAAGCCCTCGCCCACACAGGAAGCAAACCACCTTCTCCATAAAATCGGTTCGACTACGATAATATCGTCAATGTAATAAAGATAACTGGAGTGATTGGCCGCTATGCTTGATAGGCGAGCAGAACGACACAACGATAGCGACTTTTAATTACTTGATGGAATAACATGGACTCATCACGGCGGAATGTACTGATTCGCTTGTTGCAGACAGGCGCATTGGTGGCTGTAGCGGGAAAGTCCCTGGCGGACGGTAGCGGCGAAGAAAAGGCCACCGGGATGCCATATCGAGGCGCAGAGACTGTCGCAGAAGAACTGCACACTTCACAGGCATTTCGAAAGGCGAACGAAGCAAAAACAATAGGCTTCACAGAAGCACACCAGGACATCCTTCATGTCGATAGCATCACCGCGCTCTTGGCGCTCAATACCTCGCGGTTAGTGAGCGGACAGCGGATAAAGGTCCGCGGTTATTATGCTGAAAGCTGCACCGGGGGTGGAATATTCGCCTGGGCCCCGGCCAATCGCCAGGCAACCGACAGCGGAACGGTATTAGCGCCCACCAACAGCACGGATGGACGTTTCTTACGGCTCATTCGAGGTCCGCTCACCCCACAGCTATTCGGTGCGCGCGGCGACGGCAGCGACCAATATAAAGCGTTACGCGCGTTGGCCAATCTTGCCTCCAGCAAGCGACTCAATGTACATTTTCCAGCAGGAGACTATGCAAGTTCTGGCTATGGATTGAGTTTTCGCGGTATTGAACTGAGTGGTGACGGTGAGGACAATACCTTTATACGTTATACGGGCAGCGACTCGGGTACGCTGGTCGAAATAGTCGATGGTGCTTCGATCTCAGGGCTAACTCTCGATGGCAACGTTACCCCAGACCCACCGACCTGGAACGCTGGTAACTACGACGCCTTTATCGGCTGCCGTCCGTTGGATCTCCGTGGCCGCAATGTGGTCGCCAGAGACCTGCTTTGTATTAATTCACCTACGGCGTGTCTGCGAGTTGAAGCAGAAAATTTTTTAGTGAATAACGTCCGTACGCGCCGAGCGCGCGGGAATCATGGCGACGGTATTTTCGTCGTCAATTCCCGGAATGGTCGCATCGAGAACTGTCATGCCTACGACTTCACTCGCATCGGTTTCGTCAGCGACACTTATGGCGATAGCCCCAAGAAAGTACTGAGCCTGTCGATCACCTTTGTCGGTTGCCTGGCGGAGTACGGGCACGATGCCAGCGTGCTATATGATAGCACTGAGTATAACGCCGGCTTCTGGTCCGAAAATAGCAGCGATGTAGCATTCATCGATTGCCACTCAAGTAACACCACTCACATGGGCTTCACTGCCACCAGCGGACGAAGACCCCTAGACGGCCCCGTTACCTATTCGCTGAACAGCTGCACAGCGGAAAGAACTAAGACCGGCTTCCTGTTGGGTGACCTATATCAGGTGCCGGTCAGGCACTCGCTGGTCGACTGCATGGCCCTGGACATCGACAAGGGGTTCAGCATCGAGATGTTCGAGACGACCAGTCACCTATCGGCTGAAGCTTTGCAGACGCGCATACGAGGCGACTCGAAGGGATCCAGCTCGTTCGCACTCGAAGGAAAAGGCTCGATACACCTGATGCGAATAACCGAACAGTGGTCAAAATTTCATGTCGATTATTTTGCGGATACAAACACCCGCTACGGTGCAGTGAGCGCCCTCGGCGGCTTCCGAGGTAAACTGTGGCTAACGGCGTTCACCAGCCACGGGCCTGACGGCGCCCTACCGGCCAATATCAAGCTGCAGGGAGCATCACGACTAAGTGAATTCTATCTCGTCGATAGCTACGCCCGGCTCGGCAAAGGACCGACCGAAAGAGCCGAGGCCGAGCGCTGTACATTACAATTGGGACGCGTCTCGCCTTTTACTGAACTGTCGATACGCGATAGTCGAATAAGCGGCTACTTGGCTCGCATCAGCGTCCACGAAACCACCGCCCGCCATGTCTACACGCGGTGCACCTCTCGACTTCACCTCGAGCGGCGAGCATCTTTATTTGTACAACAGCGACAAGCAGAACGCTCGCCGTGTTATTCGCTTCGAGGACTGCACCTTCGCCATGAATCTAGCCCGTGATGGCAATGTAATCGTAATGGACGCCGCTCCCGAGGTATTCGACGCACCCGGAAGCCACTGGCTCACCATCGACCGATGTCTATTTATTAATAATGGTGGAGCCACTACCACACCGGCAATTCATAGCACGCAACAGCCGCTCCAATCTTCAGTAACCGGCCGCAGCAATCGTAAGTCTCCTACAATAATCACCTTGGCCCGCTTTCAGGCCAAAGATTTGGAGGTTATCAACCTAACAAAGCCACTATAATGGTTAAATTCTAATCGACTGCCACGGTTTCACTTATCTCGAGGAGGTGAAACGGAAGACTGAGATATGCCCTGTGGGTCCATTGTCGCTGACATCAACCGTTGCGCGCTGGTGCCAAAGATGCCGACGGGCATGTATACGTTGATCGCCAGAGTGCGCCCCTTCACCCGCGTCGCCACCGAAAATAACGTGCCAGCCAGCCGAGCAGCCGCTCGGGCTTGTGGGCGTTCTTCCACACCCCCGCCGCGCCCTTGACGGCTTCCGACAGGGTCGGATACGGGTGAACAGTGCCCAGCAATTTGTTGAGCCCGATATTGTGCTTCATCGCCAGCGTCAGTTCCGCCAGCCATTCGCCGGCGTTCTCGCCGACTAGCGTCGCGCCGAGGATGCGATCCTTGCCGGGTACGGTAAGGATCTTGACGAAGCCGGTGGTGGCGCGCTCGGCGATCGCCCGATCGCTCTCGGCCATATCATAACGGGTGATCTCGTAGGCGATGCCCTGGGCCTTGGCCTCGCGCTCGTTGAGCCCGACGCGGGCCACCTCGGGCTGAATGTAGGTCACTGCGGGCATGATCCGATAATCGACCTTGAAGCGCTTGAACTCGCCGAACAGGGCATTGACGGCGACATGCCAGGCCTGGTGCGCGGCGGCATGGGTCAGCTGGTAGGGGCCGGCGACATCGCCGCAGGCCCAGATATTGGGCAGCTTGGTCTGTAGCTGCTCGTTGACCTCCAGGGTGCCGTTGTCGCGGGTGGTAATCCCCAACTCCTCCAGCCCGAGCCCCGTGACGTTGGCCTGGCGGCCGACACTGGCCAGCAGCCGGTCGAAGGGAACCTGCGTCCGCTGCCCCTCGTTATCTTCGACGATCAACCGATTCTCACCATCCTCGACGTGCACCGCCACCGCCCGGGTGTGGGTCATGATGTTGACGCCTTCGTCGGCGAGCTGCCGGGCGACGAGCTCGCCGACCTCGTCATCCTCGCGGCCCAGCAGCCGCTCGGCACCCTCGACCAGGGTGACATGACTGCCCAGCCGGGCGAAGCTCTGGCCCAGCTCGCAGCCGATGGCGCCGCCGCCCAGCACTACCAGACGGCGCGGCTGCTCGGTCAGCGACCAGAGATTTTCGGACGTCAGCACCTCGATCTGCTCGATGCCCGGAACTGGCGGAATACGCGGTGTCGCGCCGGTGGCGATAACGATGTGCCGGGCCGTGAGCCTCGCGCCACCGACATCGACCGTCCACGGCGAACACAGCCGCGCCGTGCCGCGGTGAACATCGACGCCGAGCCCCGTGTAGCGTTCAACGCTGTCATGCGGTGCCACCTCGGCGATAGCGCGCCGCACATGGCCCATGACCTCGGCGAAGTCGATGCGCGGCTCGCCCGCATGGACCCCCAGAGAACCGGCATTGCGAATCTCCTGCGCGGCCCGCGCGGCACGGATCAACGCCTTGGAGGGCACGCAACCGGTGTTGAGGCAGTCGCCACCCATGGCGTCACGCTCCACGAGCGCGACCCGGGCGCGCACCGCACTGGCGATATAACTAGTGACCAGCCCGGCTGAGCCGGCCCCGATGACCAGCACGTCGTAATCGAAACGCCGGGGCTTGGCATGCCCACGATAGCGCTTGCGGCGCTGAAGCCAATCAACGCCCCAACGCGCGAACAGCGGAAAGACGCCCAGCAGCGCGAAGGACAGCAACAGGGAAGGCGAGACGATACCGCTCAGCGAACGCAACTCGCCGAGCTGCTGGCCGGCGTTCACGTAGACCAGGGTACCGGGGATCATGCCGATCTGGCTGGCGATATAAAATACCGAAGTACGCAGCCGGGTCAGGCCCATCACCAGATTGATGATGAAGAACGGGAAGACCGGCACCAGCCGCAAGCTGAACAGGTACAGTGCACCGTCGCGTTCGACGCCCCGGTTTATAGTGTCTAGATAGCGCGAAAAACGTCGCTCCACCGAGGTCCGAAACAGGACACGGGAAACGAGAAAGGCCAGGGTGGCGCCGATGCTGCTGGCAAACGAGATGATCAAGAATCCCCAGCCCAGGCCGAACAGCGCGCCCCCCAACAAGGTGAGGAGCACCGCGCCAGGCAACGAGAGCGCGGCGATCAGCACATAGACGAGAAAGAACCCGCCCGCGACGAGCCAGGGGGAGGCGGCGCGCCATTGGTCGAACCGGGCCTGCAGTGACTTGATGGATTCCAGCGTCAGATAATCGTCGAAACCTGAGACGAAAAAGACCACGACGGCGCTCACCACGCCAGCAAGAATCAGTAGCCGGTAATGTTTCAATCCATCCCCCTTGCGCCCACGCTGGCCGGCGGGCATTGACTGGGTACGTGCCTCGGCAATCTTGTCCTTCTCTATAGCTTTATAGCTCTCCAACGCTCGAGATCGCGCGGCGTATCGACATCCCAGACCGTAGCCGGGCATGCCACGCGAAGTGCCAGAGCGCGGGCCCGCTCCAGGGTCTGCGCGGTCACGTCCCCGGTGCCCCACGCGATGGCCTCGAACAGGCCGCGATGAGACCGCTTTCCTCCGATCAGCGCATAACCGCCATCCTCGGCGGGCAACAGCACCAGGTCGTGATCATCCAACGCCCGCACACAACGTCGCAGTAGCGTGGCGCTCAATACCGGGCAGTCGCTGCCTATCACCAAGGCCGGCCCCGTTTGCGAAGCCCAGGCGTGATACATGCGCTGCCCCAGATCAGCCCCGCGTTGTGGATGACGCACGATGGCGTGCCGCGCGGCGAGCTTCTTGAGCGTCGGGTGATCGTTTTGCAGCGCGGTCCAGAGCTGAATCCGCTGTGCAGGAAAGACCTCCACGGCCACCGCCAGGGTCCGCTCGAGCAGCGCGACATGCACGTCCCGCGCCTGGTCGGCATCGAGTGATGGCATAAGCCGGGGTTTCACCGAGCCCGCTATCGGCGCCTTGGCGAACACCAGCAGCGTCACGGCCGGGCAAGGTGCCAGCGGCTCAGCGGGCATCGCTATAGTCATTCGCTAATCGCCAGGGCGACGTACCGCACCAATAGCGCAGGCGCAGCCACCACATCCTGACGATCGTTCGCAGCGGTCCGTGCTGTTGCCAACGGCGAGCGGACGTCGTCACCCGCATCGGCAGGCAAACCGGAGCGGACAGGCGGCGCAGCCGACGACTGATGGCGATGTCCTCCATCAGCGGCTGATCGGGGAAACCGCCGACGAGTTCGAAAACCTCGCGGGTCATGAAGATCGCCTGGTCGCCCGTGGCGATACCCGTCATGCGGGAACGCCGGTTCATGCTCCAGCCGACCAGCCCGGCCAGCGCGAAATCCGCTCGATGGTCACGTCGAAGCGTCCCCAACAACCGGGGCCCTTCAAGGCCCAGCCAATCAACAGGTCAGCGCGGCGCGGCAGACGCGTATCGGCATGCAGAAAAACCAGCTGCTCCCCATGGCTTTCCCGGGCGCCATGGTTCATCTGCCTGGCGCGTCCGCGCCGGCTGACCAGTACCCGACTCGCCAAGGGGCTCGCCAGGGCGACGGTGGCATCTTCACTGCCCCCATCGACGACGATAATCTCGACACCACAGGCCCATAACGGCAGCAAGGCGGCCAGGCACGCCTGGATCGTCGAGGCCTCGTTCAATACCGGCACGATGACACTCAATAGCGGCTTGTTCGGCATTCGCCTTGGCGTTAGAGCGTGCATGCGGTTTCCATCGAAGCGGGTAGAAACGGAGCGTCATGCGGCTTATCGCGATGCCGCAAACCGCTTTTCCAGATAGTCGACGATATCGCTGGACTCATAAAGCCAGGTGGTCGTTTCGCCTTTATCGATCCGCAGGCACGGCACGGTCTTTCTACCTCCGCCGGCAATCAAGCGCTTTCTGGCGTCGGGGTCCTTGTTGATGTCATGCAGGGCAATAGCGACGTTCAGCCTGGCAATAGCACGCCGGACCTTCCAGCAGAAGGGGCACCCTTCGAAATGATAAAGCGCCAGATTCCGCGCTTCGTGGTCAACCTTCGCCTGCGCTTGCGGCGTACGCTCGAGCATATCCTCACCTCTCTTCATCAGCCGCCGAATCATAGTCAACACAATGATAAACCTCGCTTCGTTCATTCCGGGCAGTTCGGTGGCGCCGACGAGTCGGAAAAACCCACGCCGTAATACCAGGCAGTGGCGTCGCCACCTGCGTTGTCGCCATCGCTCATCAACGCCACGCCATCGATGCGGCTCGCCGACTCACCGAACAGCGCCTTGAAATCGGCACTCACGTCGCGGACTTCCGCCCGCCACTCGCCAAGCGGCGACTGCTTGCCCTGCTGGGCCAGCAGCACCGCGCGATCAGTAAAGGCGTTTGGCCAGCGACTCCCGGCGGGCTGGTTGGAAGACCACACATAATTAACGGACTGCACCTGCCACGGAAGAAAGCCCGTCTTGCGCGCAACATAAAGTCTGGCGGGATAGTCATCGCCGGCCTTGCTGCGCTCATCGAGCCCGGCATAGCGGGCACCCGCCTTCCAACACCAGTGTAGGTACGGCGTCTCGCGCAGGTCGATCTCGCGCTCCAGATACTTGGCGGACGCCTGACCTCGAGCGCGCGCCTTGAGCACCTCGACCCCGTGCTCCCGGACCACCGAGTAATGCGTCTCGCCTTCGAAGGAACGCGTCGACCAGGACGCCATGTCACGGGCGGAAAAGTCGATTTCAGCGGCCAAGGTGTGCTGCGCGGCGATGACCAAGCCCCAGGCCACCATCACCTTCCATGTCATGCTCATCCTCATGGCAGGTCATCCTCCCGGTTGCACAAATTCCCACGCTACATGATCTGTCGATTATCGACGTGAATCCTTACACAAGCCCTTCATCGGCCACTCTGGGTTTTCGGCGTCGAGGGTGCCATGGCTCTAGACAGGGTCGGTGATTACCCGACATAAAAAAAGAGAGTGAAGATTAATCCACTCTCTAAAAGGCAAGGATCAATAGATATCGCGTGTTCATACAACCACTTCCGCAATATTATTTATTGATATGAATGGTCCTGTTTTTATCGTGCAGGCGCAGATTGTCGTGACGTTTATTTTCGATTTCCTGTAGATATTTATGCTGGTTATCGGTGTCTTCGCTGACGCGCTGAAGGCTCGGCTCTCTAGCGCTTGCGTGGCCTATATTCAAGGGCTCTTGATTCTGTATGTAGAATCGCTCGATGACCAGGCTATCCATGGCAAGGGCCGGTAAGGAGGCCAATGCTATGGCAACGCTAGCGACGGATTTTGCTATTAAGGGTCTCATGGTGATGTTCTCCTGATGAGGCGTTTTTGGGTTCTCATCAGTTAGTTTCGGCGTGATGGGATTCCTTACCCAGATTCCATAGCTCTCTATAAATTTTCAGCTATCAACGTGGGCAGTGCTCAAGCTTATGCAGCTCGATGTCCATGCCGCTGTTCTCGAGTGAACTGCTTTAGAAGTTCTCTGTTTGCAGCAAATGAAACTTCTATAGCTCATTTGTTCACCCGAGACCCTACGTCTAGCGGTATCGCTTGGCTACGGTTGAAAATTGACTGTCGAATCCTTGTTATCAACCAGATGAATCGTTGCCGATACGGCATTTTCGGGGATACGAATATCAACCATTGAACCGAGGCGCAGCTTCATCAACCCGTCGGTGATAGTGCCGGAGTTGTGCGCCCACGGTTCGAAGTGGCTTTCGATCACCTCGATTTCTGCGGCATCGACGACGCTTTCACTACCATCGTCCACCGTATAGGTGATGGAAGTTACATAGGCGAAGGCGGACGAGGGCCCGGCATCAACATAGAGTCGTGCCTGATCGGCATGGTCGGGGATGTGCAGAGCAGAGATATGATAGCTGCCAGTACTGGTGCGCTTGCCGAAATCGAAAATACCGAAATAGTAGCTGTAAAAGCCGACCGTAAAGAGTACAGAAAAAAGCGTGAGGCCCAGGCAAACATTGCGAGTGAACAATCCTGCAAAATCATCACGCTTCAATGCATGATCGAGCGAATAAGTGCCGGACCCGTAGATCATCACGCTGACCGAGATGGCGAAGCCTAGAGCCGCCATCGTCCACTCATCAAGGCACTCATAGCCCATCCAGCCAAAAATCAGCATCAAGGCGATATTTAACAAGGCCGACCCAGCAGCAGCGATACGAGTCAAAAGCCCCAAGATAAGCCCCAGGCCTACCACCACCTCGGCGGTGGACATGGCATAAATCGACCATTCGGCCATAAGCGGGTATTTCAAAACCCAATGAATAATTGACTCTATAGGCGATCCTGGTGCCGCTTCGACCAGCTTGCTGGCTAGAGAAGCTGGTGAGCTGATATCGTGCTTCCCTGGCACATTGACAAATCGCCGCCAGCCCCCCATCAAGAACACGAAGCCCATGGCAATGGCCGAAGCGCGCAACGCAATATTGCTACGCCATAGTGAATGATGATGTGTTTGGTCCATTGGTGCCCTTGTCTCTTGGTTCAGGATGAGGCGGCAGCAGCCCTACTAGAGTTGGCGGCGATGAGCGCTGTGCAAGCGAGCACCCGTAGTAGGCAAAGCATGCTATTTCAATAATCCAATGGTACCAACGCCATCCAATTTGCCTTTGACCTGAATCAAGAGGCCCTTGATCCCTTGGATATCAGGTGTCACCAATCATGGCCTATGCCATTGGCTGCATCGGGAAGTCTGGTATGGCGAGCGGGTCACTATCCGATGGCATTTTGACGCGTTACCGTAACGTCACGATACGCCCGCCGGCGGCCCGAGCATCGGCCTCGTCATGGGTAACCATCAACGTGGGCAACCGGTAGTGACGCACGCGCTCGAAGACCCAGTGGCGGATCTCGCCGCGCAGCTCGGCATCCAGCCTGGAGAATGGCTCGTCGAGCAGGATCGCGCGCGGCTGTGATAGCAGCACCCGCAGCAGCGCCACCCGCGCCTTCTGCCCGCCGGACAGCGTCGCGGGGTCACGCTTGGCAAACGCCTCCAGCCCCACCGATGCCAGCGCCTCGTGAATGCGCTCGCGGCGTTGCCGGCGTGTGCCTTCGCGGACCATGCCGAAGGCCAGGTTGCCCGCGACGTCGAGATGCGGAAACAGCAGCGGATCCTGAAAGAGCAGTCCGATCTGGCGCTGCTCAGCGGGCAAGGTGTCGATGCGTGTCTCATCGAGCAGCACGCGCCCTTGCGCTTCGAACGCCGGGCTCAGAAAACCCGCGATGAACGCCAGCAGCGTCGACTTGCCGACCCCGGAGGGGCCCATGACCGTGAGCACCTCGCCGGGTGCAATCGCGGTATCCAGACTCAGCAGCGCGTGCTGACCCTGCTGAATGACGATGTTATCGAGAATCAATGAAGCCATGCCGTGTGCCTTCCAAGCTCAGCGCGACAGCAACAATCCCTGACGCCGTCGAAATATCAGCCGTGGTAACGCCATGGCCACCATGAAGCCCAGCGCCGGCAGCACCAGTTGCAGCAGGGCATAGATGGCAGTCAGCCGACGATCCCCGCCGCTCGCCAGGCTGACCGCCTCGGTGGTGACCGTCACCACCCGCCCGGCACCCAGCAGGACGGTGGGCAGATACTGGCCGACGCTCACCGCGAACCCCACCGCCGCCGCGGTCACCATCGGCGCCAACAGCAGCGGCAGGCGTACCTGCAGGAGGACTCGCCACGGCCCGGCGCCGAGGCTGCGTGCCTGCTGGCTCCAGCGCGGGTCCAGGCGTCGATAACTGGCCGCCAGCGACAGGAAGACGTAGGGCAGCACGAAGACGCATGCCCCGACGATGACCGCCCCCAGCCGGGCCGGATACCCCATTGCGCCTGCAGCATGACCAGGCCGAACAGGAACGCCACCGACGGTACCAGCAGCGGCAGGTACAGAACCAGTTGCGCCCAGGGCCGCATCGGGCGCCGCCGCAGGGTTTCCGCCTCCAACGAGCCCAGCTACCAGCACCACCGACAGCAGGGTGGCGAGCCGCGGCGATCCCCAGCGATTGGCTCACCGGTGCGATCAGCTCATCGGCCGCGTTCAGCCAGTTATCTGCGGTCGGCGGCCAGGGCAAAAAGCGTGGAAACGGCCAATAGCCGGCCACCGACCACAGCGTCAGCCCGGCCAGCCCCGCCATCATCAGGCCCAGCACCAGACGCATGGCCGTCAACGCGATGCCCCCCAGCCAGCGATCGCCACACTGGCGGCGGCCATCCTCCCACCAGCCGCGACTCACGCGCAGCCACCAGCCGTTCCAGCAACCACCAGCTCAACAATGCCGCCAGGGTCAGCAGCAGCTGCAACAACGCTCCCGCCGAGGCCATGAAGCGTGTCGACAGCGTGGGATCGTTGAGCCAGCCGACCACCGACACCGCCAGCGTAGGCGGTGTCGAAGGGCCCAGGATCATCGCCACATCCACCGTCGAGGTGGCGAAGGCGATTACCGCGTAGACGGGCAGACGCAGCAGGGGATAGAGCCCGGGCATGACTGCCTTGAGAAACGCGGTCAAGGGGCGATAGCCCAGGCTTCGCGCCACGCTCAAGCGCTCACCGGCCTGGCACTGAACGAGCGCCGCCAGGCTCATCAGCAGCAGAAAAGGCACTTCCTTGACGACCAGCCCCAGGATCAGCGCCAGCCCCCAGGGGTCGCCCGGGAATGGATAATCCGGGGGATACTGCCAGCCGCTCGCCCAGGGCGACAGGCCCCGCATGAGCCACCCGGAAGGCGCCAGTAAAAAGGCCAGCGCGATCGCCGCCGCCGCGTGAGGTACCGCCAGCAGCGGCGATAGCCAGCGCTGCACGCGCCGAAAGAGCGGGGTCTGCACGAAGCAGCCCAGAAAGAGCACCACCACGCCCAGCGACAGCGCCGCGCTAGCCAGCCCCGTGACGACGCTGAGCCGCGCCATGGCGGCAAGCCCTGGCGCCTGGGCAAGCTGCCGCCAGGGCGCCAGCGAAAGACGATCGCCCCCGAGCACCGGTAGCCAGCCAAAGGCCGGCGCCATGGCGCCGAGCACGCCGCTGACTACCGGAATACTGAGCAGCGCGATGGTCAGCCAGGGCAGCGTATTGACGACGAGCCGATAGCCGCTAAGTGCCTTCATTGATTGCCGTAGCGTTGCCGCCAGGCCTGTTCGAGTGGCTCGATCCAGGACGGATCGGGCTCACGCAGCGTCTTGCCCAGCGACTGGGGCGGCAGACTTTCGGCGGCCGGGCTATCGGTCGCAAACGCCTCGCGCTGCGACGCACTCAGGCGCTGCATGTCCAGCACCGTGGTGTCCCCCCATACCGCAAGATCCTGCTTGCGGGCCTGGGCCTCGGGCGACAGCAGAAAGTTGGCGACCATCAGTGCACCCGCCTTGTGCTGAGCATTGAAGGGGATGGCGACGAAGTGCACGTTGCCCAGCGCCCCGTCGTCGAGAATATAACTGCGCGTGGTCGGCGGCAGCTGATAATCGAGCACACCGGCGGCCGGCGCCGAAGGCGTGAAGGTGAACGCCAGGCTCAGCTCCCCATCGCCCATGAGCTGACGCAGCTGGGGCCCGCCTGAGGGAAAGTTCTCGCCCTTGCGCCACAGGGAGGGGTGCAGGGCGTCCAGGTACGTCCAGAGCGGCGCGGTGACGGCAGCGAAATCGGCCTCGCTGACCGGTGCGTAAAGCGCCTCGGGGTGTTCGGTAACTGCCAGCAGCGCCTGCTTGAGAAAGGTCGTGCCCAGGAAGGCCGGTGGCTGGGGATAGGTGAAACGTCCGGGATGCGCCTTGGCCCAGTCAAGCAGCGCGGGAATGCTGCGCGGCGGGGCGTCGACGCGCGCGCTGTCGTAATAGAAGGTGATCTGCGCGCGGCCCCAAGGCGCTTCATAACCGTCGACCGGCAACGTGAAATCCTCGCGCACCTCGGGGTGTCGCTCGGGCGCGGTCAGCGAGAAGTGGGGCAGTTGCTCGGCCCAGGGGCCGTAGAGCAGATCATTGCCCTGCATCGCGGCGAAGTTCTCGCCATTGAGCCAGATCAGATCGACCGCACCGCGCTCGTCATTGCCGGCCGCCTTCTCGGCCAACACGCGGGTCACCGCCTCGGCGGTATCGCCCACTTTGACGTGCACCAGATCGATGGCGTAGCGCTGCTCGACTTGCTCGGCCACCCAGTCGATATAGTTGTTGGTGCGCGGGTCGCCGCCCCAGGCGTTCCAGTACACGGTCTGCCCACGGGCGGCCTCGGCCACCGACGCCCAATCGGACAGTGCGTAAGCCTGACCCAGCGTCGGCATCAGCATCATTGCCGCCGCCAGCAAGCCTCGTGAATAGTTCATGGCTCTCTCCCGAATTAACCACTGCCTTGGTCGTCGCGCGACGCTATTCCTTACATCGACCTTGCATCGCTTCCGGCACACGGGACCGCGTGCCCGGGGGTTAACCGGGCCCATATCCATGCGCCGAACCGTGTTTGCGAACGTTGTAAGGTTACCCGCCCGCTTCCGACATAGAGACATAACACAACACCAACCGGGGGCAGAACATGGCTACGTCAGCATCTCAGGCGCGTCGCTATTGGCTGGGTGGCAAGTGCGGCGATGAGCAGGACCGCTTCTTCCGCAAGGCACTCGAGGCACGAGGCTGGATCGCGGGCTACGCTACGCGAGCGCTTCGGCCCGGATTCAAAGCAGATTGCCCGGCTCGATGTCTTTCCCTGCGCCAGCTTGACGCCCTCTTCGGCGACATCGCCGAGGACGCCACGCAATGCTGGCCGACCGGACCCAAATCATGACGACGACCGATACCGCCACGCAACTCGAAGCACTGCGCGCGCATCTCGCGGCCCTCGACGAGACCCGCGTCGACCTGCGGCCAATGCCCGATACCGGGCTCGCCCACGACCATGTCTGGATCTCCCGCCAAAGCGGGGCGGACTGGGTCGCCCGCCTCCCCAAACAGAGCCAGATGCGGCTCGCTGCCGAGGCTAACCTGGACTACCAGGCCCAGTGCTATATCCGCGCCGCCGGGAGCGGTCACACGCCCGAGCTCAAGCGCATCCTGCCGCTCAACGCCGCCCTGCCGCGCGGCGGCCTGCTGATCACCGCGATCACGGGCCGCCCCGCACGGCTGCCGGAGGATCTGCCCGCGATCGCCCGCGCCCTGGCCAGCCTCCACCGGCTGCCGCCACCCGCGCCCGCCCAGCGTGCCCCACTGGCCAACGCCGTCTCGCCCTGGCAGGCAATGCGCGACGAGGTTTTCGCCCAGGCCCGCTATCTCGACGCGCTGCCGCCGGCCGACCTGGCCGCCCCGGTGCGTCGCCTGCTCGACGACGAGTTGCAGCGTTTCGACGCCAGCATCGAGCTGGCCGAGCGCATCGATGCCCACCGCTGCCTGATCAGCTTCGACGCGCATCCCGGTAACTTCCTGATCACCCCCGACGGCCAGGCCGTGCTGGTCGACCTGGAAAAGTGCCGCTACAGTCATCCCGGCTTCGACCTGGCCCACGCCTCGCTGTACACGTCCACCACCTGGGACCCGGCGAGCCATGCGGTGCTCGACGGCGATGCCGTGATTCACTTCTACCGTCACTGGCAGGCCCAGCTCGGACCGAATCACCCGCTGGCCGACGATGCGGCGCTGCTGGCCACCCGGCGCGCCATATGGCTATGGTCGGTTACCTGGTGCGCCAAGTGGTGGTCTCTACACGGTCGCGAGCGCGATCTCAGCGCGCAGGGCGAGGACTGGTCGACGGCGTTGAGCGATCCGCAGCTGATCGCGCATGTGGCCGAACGGGTGGCTCACTATCTCTCGGCACCGATCGTCGTACGGGTCGTCGACGAGACCCGCTACCTTCAGCAACGCCTCACCCGGGCGGCGGCTTGAAAGGCCGCGAGCCATTGCCGGATACGGCAATCGGCCTATTCTTTGATTGTATGCGAGCAAGGAGCCTCGTCATGCCTATCCTGATCATCATCCTGGCCGAAGCCATAGCGCAGGCCGACAAGGTGGTGGCGCTCCGAGACGGCTCCGTGCAGTGAAATCGTTCCAGCTGATTGGCAGGCCGACTGATTGTCGTTCTTGAAGCGTCGCGACCCCACCTATACCTACCTCCGAATTGAGCCCAAGGAGCCCCGCATGTCCGTCAACGACATCAGCCATGCACAGCAACAGCAACTCATCGAGATCGTCCGCCATGCGGCGAAAGCGGAGATTCTGCCCCGCTTTCGCAACCTGAGCGATGCGAGCATCCGTTCCAAGAGCGCTCCCGACGACCTGGTCACCGACGCCGACCAGGGCGCGGAGCGGCTGATCGCCCGGGCCATCGCCGAGTTGTTGCCGGCGGCGACGATCATCGGCGAGGAGGCCGTGGCCGAGGATAGCGCGCGGCTCAGCGATATTGCCGGGGCTGAACTTGCATTGATCATCGATCCGATCGACGGCACCTGGAACTATGCTCACGGGCTCAATCAGTTCGGGGTGATCCTGGCGGCGACGCGCTTCGGCGAGACGATCTTCGGGCTGCTCTACGACCCGCTGGCCGACGACTGGGTCGTCGCCCGTCGCGGCGAGGGCGCGTACTTCGGGCGCCCCGACGGCACCCAGCGTCGCCTGTACGTATCCGACACCCGCGACATCGCCGAAATGGTCGGTTCCACCTCGATCCGGTTGTTTCCCAAACCGCAGCAATATCAGCTCGCCGCCACCTTTCCCGACGTGCAGCGGATGATGGCGTTCGGCTGCGCTTGTCACGAATACCGCACCATGGCCTTCGGGTACGTCGACTTCCTGCTCGCCGGCAAGCTGATGCCGTGGGACCATGCCGCCGGTCTGCTGATTCATCAGGAGGCCGGCGGTCATGCGGCACTGCTCGACGGTACGCCCTACAAGCCGACCCTGCATCAGGGCCGGTTGCTCGCTGCCAACTCGCGGGAGAGCTGGGAGCGGCTGCGCGAGAAGTACGCCTTCCTGATCTAGCCCCGGCCCAGCGCAAGCGCTAGTAACCCCGCGTTGTGGAAATGACTCAGATTGTGGCTACACTGTTAACTTTGTTAGCCGCCTTGGGAGCGCCTGCAGAACGTCGCCTCGCCGCGACAGCTCCCGGCACAGTCAATCAATACGCGTTAGCTCGTTGCGACCCGTCTCGTCAGGTCGCGCTTTTGCCAGGAAGGCACGAGAAAAGCTAACCAAGCGGGGTTGTTATGGATAACGTGATCGCCGCCTACAACGGATCGATGGAAAAGGGCTGCTGGCTGCGCCTGAAGACGCTCGCCCACTTCATCGCCAGTCAGGGCCATACGATTTATCTGGTGGTACCGGCACACTTCGACGTCGGCTCCCATCCAAGAGTGGTAAAGGTGCCCGTGGCGACCGGAAAGGCCAGCCTGTGGGGCCTGACGAAAATCGGCACGGCACTGAGCTTCGCCCTGATCACCCGGCGCCTGACCCAGCAACTGGCCAACCCGGCAATCGTCTCCTTCGACACCCACAATGGCCTCAGCTTCATTGCCACGCCGGCGGGCGGCGCGCTGAAGACGCTGTTCATCCGTGGCGAAACGCACTATCAGGCCAGATACAACGAGCCCTTCTTCTACGGGCTGTTCATCCGGGCGATGGACCGCTTCGTCAAGGCCCGCGCCGATACCCTGGTCTACAACAATTCGCCCTCGTTGCGCCGCGAAGCCGAGTTGCACGACAAGTACCGGCCACTGGTGCACAAGATCCCCAACGATTCGAAAGTGGCCCCGCAGTGCCGTATCGCCCGCAACCCCGGGCCGTTCACGATCGGCTATTGCGGGCAGCTCTCGAAGCGCAAGAACGTCGAATTGCTGATTCAATCCTTCCTGCTGCTTGACGAGCGGCATCCCGCGCAGCTGGTCATTCAGGGCAATTGGCAAGAATATCCCTGGGTCGAGAAATACCTCGACGACGAGAAATACCCCAACATCCATTTCCGGAGCTGGGGTGAGGATATCCAGGCCTTCTATCACGGCATCGACCTGTTCGTGCTGCCCTCGCTGTTCGACGACTTTTCCAACGCCGCGCTCGACGCCATCGCCAACGGCATTCCTGTGCTGCTGTCCAATACCGGGGGCAGCCCGGAAATGGTCGAGGGCAATCCGCGACTATTGTTCGACCTGGAGGAGGGTGAAGCGGCCCTGGCGAACAAGCTCGAGCATGCCATCGACCACCACCCGGCGCTGTGCCGGGAAGTCGGTGTGCTGGCGGGGCGCTATCGCTTCAATTGGGCGCGGGAAGTCTTGGCGCATATCCGCTACGTCTACAACAACCGCAAGGGGCCGACGAGCCAGGCGCCACTGACCAGGCCGGTCACCGGTTCCCGCAAGTGACCGGCGCCCGACCGGGCACCGGCCTTGACCGAAGCGCTCAGGGGATGACCCGCTCGGCACGCAGGCGGGCGAATAGATCGAGGAACGCCGCCCGCGTCTCGCGGAAATGATCGAAGCCGAAGTCACGCGACTTGGTGACGTCATTGACGCATTCCTGATCGCGCCCCAGGTCGGCATCGGTGTGCCACCACGAAGCCAGCTTGGTCACATCGGGCTCGACCAGAGCGTGCTTTTCGGCGATCTCGCGCCAGGTGGATTCGGCACCGGCCATCTGCTCATCGAGCGGCTGCGGCGTCTGCGGGCAGTCCGGTACTTCAAGGCCAAAATACTCGCCGATCTCGCGCCACATCCGGCGCCAGCGGAACACATCGCCATTGACCGTGTTGAAGGCCTGATTGGCGGCGCCCGGGGTGGTCGCGGCCCACTCCATCTGGCGCGCCAGCACCAGCGCATCGGTCATGTCGGTGAGCGCATTCCACTGGGTCTGCGAGCCGGGAAACACGAACGGCTGGCCGGTTTCCTTGCAGATCGAGGCGTAGACGGCAATCGTCGTGCCCATGTTCATGGCGTTGCCGCGGGCATAGCCGATCACGGTATGCGGGCGGTGCACGTTCCAGGCAAAGCCGTGACGTTCGGCCGCGTCGAACAGCACGTCTTCCAGCGCATAGTAGAAGTTGTCGCCCGGCACGCGTGGCTCGGATTCGCGGAACGGGGTTTCGATACGCCCGCTGCCGTAGGCTTCGAACGAGCCCAGGTACTGCTTGGTGCCGGTCACCAGCGAGGCGTGATCGAGCTTGTCGCTGTCGAGCCCGGCAAACAGGTTGCGCATCATCGCGCTATTGGCCTCGACGTTGGCCTGCTCGTTGTCGCGACGAATCCAGGTGCAGTAGAAGACGTGGGTGATCGGCAGGCCGGCATAGCGCCTGTGCGGTGGCCGTCTCGTCCAGCAGATCGGCGGCGACCGGGATGACCCCCGCCTGCTCGGCGGGGCGCCGCGCCAGTCCATAAACGGTCCAGCCACTGGCGAGCAGATAGCTGGCCAGGTTGCCGCCGGTAATCCCGGTGGCGCCCACCACCAGAGCGGTTCCTTTACGCATCGTGAACTCCTCGTGTCGCGCTGTGGCATCCGGGCGAGGCTTTGCCACGCCCACTGCACGGCAGTCTGGTAGTCGCCACTTGTTGCTACAATCGGAAAGGGCACAAATGTTTGTTGCGCGGAGTGCAACTTAATGGATCTCAATGCGTTGCGCGTATTCGAGCGCGTCGCCGCGACCGGCAGCTTTACTGCCACCGCACGCCACTTTCACCGCGCGGTATCGTCGATATCGCGCCAGGTCGGCGCCTTGGAAGAGGCGCTGGGCCGACAGCTGCTGTATCGCCATACCCGGGCCGTTACCCTGACCGAGGCGGGCGGGCGCTACTACCAGGAAGTTCGCGAGATACTCGAGCGGCTCGATCTGGCCACCGAAGCGCTGACCGCTCCCGAGGCCGAGCCGGGTGGCGTGCTGCGGGTCAATGCACCGGTTGCCTTCGGCCAGCGCCAGATCGTGCCGATCCTGCACCATTTCCAGCGGCGCTACCCGGCCGTCAAGGCCGAACTGCTGCTCACCGACCGGGTGACCGACCCGGTGCGTGAAGGCATCGACATCACCTTTCGGGTCGGTACCCTGCCCGACTCGAGCCTGGTGGCGCGCCGCCTGGCGCCCATGCATTACGTGGTCGCCGCCGCGCCGAGTTACTTGCAACGCTGCGGCACGCCGGCGAACCCGGAGGCGTTGCGCCACCACGACTGTCTGCTCTATCAGGGCGAGCTGGGGCGCCAGCGCTGGTACTTTCAGCAGTCCGGACAGGCCTCGGCAATGCCCTTCGAAGTCGATGGCAGCCTGTATAGCAACGACGCCGACAGCCTGGTGCGCGCGGCGCTGATGGGCCAGGGGCTGGTCGCCTTTCCGACCTGGCTGCTCGCCGACGAACTGGCTTCGGCCGCCCTGCTGCCGGTACTGGAAGGCTGGCGTTGCGAGGTGGTGCCAGGCCGGCGCGACCTTCACGTGCTGTATGCGCAGCGGCGTCTGCATACCCGCAAGGTGCGCGCCTTTCTCGATCACCTGTTCGAGACGATCGGCACCACTGCGCATTGGGATCGCTGGCGCGAACGGCAAGACTCCAGGTCGGCCGCCAGCCAAACCAGCGCCGGTCGCTGAGTTCTCAGCCGGCGGAAAATGCCGAACTGCGCCGCTCCACCCACAGCCCCGCGTAGAAGATCGCCAGCCCGCCGAGGGCCAGCGCCGAACCGACCAGCCCGGTCGATGACCAGACGAAGCCGAGCTTGATGGTCACCCCGGCAAGCCAGGCACCCAGCGCATTGGCGGCGTTGAAGGCCGCGTGGTTGAGCGAGGCGGCCATGGTCTGGGCGTCTTCGGCGACATCCATCAGGCGAGTCTGGATGGTCGGTCCCAGCGCCATACTGGTACCCACCAGGCCGACGAACAGCAGGCCCAGAACTGCATTGTTGGCGGCGAAATAGAACAGCCCCTGGACGATGAAGCACCAGATCAGGATGGCGGGAATCGCACGCATGATGTTGCGATCCGCGGCCCGCGCGCCGACCAGATTGCCGACGATGGTGCCCACGCCGAACACTGCCAGCACCAGTGGGCCCAGCGCATCGGGCATATCCGCCTGCTCGGTCAGGGTGGGCATCACGTAGCTGAACACCGCGAACATCCCGCCGAAGCCGATACAGGCGATGCCGAGGGTAAACAGCACCCGCTGCTTGACCAGCGCGGTCAGCTCGCGCAGCGGACTGGCGTCGGGATTGCTGGGTTGCGCCGGCACCCACAGCCGCACCATCAGCGCGGTGAGCAGGGCGATCGCGCCCACCCCGACGAATGCCGCCTGCCAGCCGAGCAGGTTGCCGGCCCAGGTCGCCAGCGGCGCCCCGACCAGGATTGCCGTGGTCAGCCCCAGCATCACCCGGCTCACCGCCCGGGCGCGCTCATCGATGGGCACCGCCGCCGCCGCCACCAGCGCGGCAACGCCGAAGTAGGCGCCGTGCGGTAGCCCGGCCAGGAAGCGCAGCAGCACGAACGACCAGAAATCCGGCGCGAAGGCGCTGGCCAGGTTACCGATCGCAAACACCAGCATCAGTACGATCAAAAGCGCCCGCTTGGGAACTCGCGCGGCCAGCGACGAGATCAGCGGCGCACCGACCACCACGCCCAGCGCATAACTGCTGATGGCATAGCCGACATCGGGCACCGCGACCTGCAGATCGCCGGCGACCCGATTCATCAACCCCATGATCACGAATTCGCCGGTACCGATGCCGAAGCCGCCCAGCGCCAGCGCGAGTTCCGCCAGGCGCGGATGGGCAACCCCGGGCGATGGTGACGAAGTGGCTTCGCGCATTGAAAACTCCCTGTCGAAAGAGCGCCGGCGATACCGGTGCACGCGAGCCGGATGCGTGACCATCTTGGTCGCGCATCCGGCTACTGGCAGCGACTTATTGAAACACGGGCATTCTTGCAGAATTACGACTTAAGTATAAGCGCCCTCTTGCTACAGGAAGATGCCGGAGCCTGTCAACATAGATGACACATGAAATGGTTCTGGCTCTTTAAAATCCTGCTGCCTGTGGCACTGGATCTCTCTCGGGATTCAGGTGCACTACCTCTGGCAGGCTGAGTTTCCGGATGTCACCCGACCAGCGCTCCGGGTGACGTTGCTTCGCCGCCTCGAAGACGGCCCGACGCTGCGCCAGAATGCCTTTGGCCTCGCCGTTATGGCGCTGGCTCGGCGTGACGTAGCGAAGGGCGCTGTGCCGGTGCTCATGGTTGTACCACTCGGTGAATTGCTGGACCCACTCCTGGGCCTCGACCAGGGTCACGAAGCCGTCGGCAGGGAAGCCCGGCCGGTACTTCAGTGTCTTGAAGGCCGACTCGGCGAAGGCGTTATCGTTACTGACCCTTGGGCGGCTATACGAGGGGGTGATGCCCAGGTCATACAGCTTCTCCAGAAAGGTCGAGGCCTTCATCGGGCTGCCGTTATCCGAGTGGAGAATCAGTGGCTTGTGACGATCCGTGAGATGTTCTCGCCAGCAGGCCTTCTGGATCAGCTCAGCGGCCAGCTCACCGGTCTCCGTCTCGTAGACCTCGTGCCCGACGATCTTGCGGCTGAAGACATCCATGATCAGGTACAGGTACCACCAGGTGCCACGCGCGGGACCGGGAAGCCACGAAATGTCCCAGCACCAAAGGCGATTCGGCGCCGTGGCTTGGTGAGTGGTCGGCGAGCGCTTGCGCTGCGGGGCCTGCTGCCGGCCCCGGTGGTGTTGCTGGCCGACTTCATGAAGCACCCGATACATCGTCGACTCAGAGGCCAGGTAGTGGCCCTTGTCCGCCTGATCGGCCACGATGAAGGCTGGAGGGCGACTCCGATACGCCGGGGCGTTGCACAGCGCCACGATCGCCTCTCGCTCCTCGGGAGACAGCTTGTTGGCCGGCTCCGGGCGGTCGGCGTCGGGACGGCGGTCAGCCGCCACCTCGCCTTCATCAACCCAGCGGTAGTAGGTGCGCACGTTGATACCCATCACCTGACAGGCCTTGGCCAGCCGAGCACCGTGACGCTGGGCGTCTTGCACCAGGGTCACGATGCGCTGGCGATCCGGGAGGCTGGTCAGTCGTCCTCGTCGTTGGTCGTGCCCCAGATCGCCTCGGCTTTTTTTGACAGAGTCAGCAGGGCCGCCGTCTCGGCGAGCGCCTTGTCCTTGCGGCGAAGCTCACGCTCCAGTTGGCGGAGCCGCTGCTGCTCTTCCTTGCGGGCCTGGTGCTGCTGTTTGGACTGCTCTGCCGCCTCCGCGTTGGCGCTCATGCAGGCATCCCGCCAGGTCTCCACCTGCTCGGGGTAGAGCCCGCGCTCGCGGCAGTAGGCGCTGAGTTCGGCCTCGTTCATCGGGGCCGTTTCCAGGACGATCTGGAACTTCTCCTGGCTGGTCCACTGATCGGACTGTGTGGAGCGTGATGGCAAAACCTGTCCTCGTGCTCTGGCCTGTTTCCGCCAATTGTAGAGGGTTGTCGCTGTAATGCCTTCCTGCGCGGCCAGTTCGGGGATGGTCAGGCTCATGGGCGGCGCCATCTTCTTGAGGATGGCTTCCTTACGCTCTGCGGGGTAACGCACGTTGATCACCTCTCAATCCGTTTGGGTGACAACTACGTTGACGGATAGGGATGCGCTGCCAATTCGAGACGCTCGGTGGCTTGCGCTCAGCTATCCGCAACCAGCCGCCAGGCCAGCGATTCGCCGGCGCGAAACGGCACCAGACGTTCGTCGCCGCAGGCGATCGACTCGGCGACCGTCTGCGCCTGGCGGGTCAGCTCGACGCTGCCCTCGTTGAGCGGCAGGCCGTAGAAGCGCGGGCCGTTCTCGGAGCAGAACGCCTCGAAGTGCTCGAGCGCGCCCTCCTCCTCGAACACCGTGGCATAGACCTCGAGCGCGGTGGGCGCGTTGAACACCCCGGCGCAGCCGCAGGCGGTCTCCTTGGTGTGGGCCAGGTGCGGCGCCGAGTCGGTACCCAGGAAGAAGCGCGGATGGCCGCTGGCGATCGCCGCGCGCAGCGCCTGCTGATGGCTGCCGCGCTTGAGGATCGGCAGGCAGTAAAGGTGCGGGCGAATGCCGCCGACCAGCATGTCGTTGCGATTGTGCGCCAGGTGCTGCGGGGTGATCGTCGCCGCCAGGAACTCGTCGCCCTCATGCACGTACTGCGCGGCCTCGCCGGTGGTGATGTGCTCGAAGACGATCTTGAGTTCGGGGAAGGCGCGGCGCAACGGCGCCATCACCGTATCGATGAACACCTTCTCGCGATCAAAGATATCCACCTCGGCGCGGGTCACCTCGCCGTGAATCAACAGCGGCATGCCGATGCGCTGCATGACCTCGCACAGCGGGTAGATCGCCGTGACGTCGCGGATGCCGTGGGCGGAGTTGGTGGTGGCGTTGGCCGGATAGAGCTTGGCGGCGGTGAACACGCCCTCGCGATAGCCACGCTCGAGCTCCTCGGCGGTGACGCTCTCGCTCAGATAGCAGGTCATCAGCGGCGTGAAGTCGTGCCCGGCGGGCAGCGCGTCGAGGATGCGCCGACGATAGGCGTCGGCGGCGGCCAGCGTGGTCACCGGCGGCGCCAGGTTGGGCATTACGATCGCCCGGCCATACACGGCGCTGGTATAGGGCAGCACCGCGGCCATCAGCTCACCGTCGCGCAGGTGGAGGTGCCAGTCGTCGGGACGGCGGATACGCAGCGTGGTGGGGGCGGTCATGGCGGACTCCTGTAGATCGATTTTTAGGCCTGGGCCGGACGGCGCAACAATAATACCAGCGCCACCGCGGAAAGCAGCGCCACGAACGCGGCAAACCCCACCCCGGTCGGCGCCAGGCCGATCGAGCGCGACACCAGCCCGATGCCCACCACCGGAATCGACAGTGCCACATAGACGACCACGAAGAATGTCGAAGTCACCGAGCCACGCTGGTCGGCCGGGCTCGCCGCGGCGATCGCGCCCATCCCGGCACGAAAGCCGATGCCCTGGCCGAACCCGGCGATCAACGCCCCGCCGAGAAACACCCAAATCATCGCCAGGGCGATGCCGAGGCCGATCAACGCTGCGCCGATGATGAGGATTGCGCAGCCCAGCGGCAAGCGTCGGGCCGACGGCAGCCGTCCCTGCACCAGTTGGCCGAGTGTCGAGGCGAAGAACACCACACCGGCGACCAGCCCGATCAGCGCCAGGTTGGATTGCCCCAGCACCTCTTCATGAACGCCGGCGCGGTAGCGGTGAAAAAGCCCAGCACCGCGAACCCGGCAAACCCGGCGATCGCTGCGGGCAGGAACACCCCGCGCACCTCGCTCGGCACGCTCAGACGCTGCATGCGCAAGCGCGGCCGCGACGGCCGCTCTACCGTTTCCGGCGCATAGGCCACGGCAGCCACCGCCAACGCCGCCAGCCCCAGGTGCACGACGTAGGCCAGCTGCAAAGGCCAAGGCGCATACTCGCCGAGCAGCCCGGCGATCACCGGGCCCAGGCCCAACCCGCCCATATTGACGGCGGTGGCGACGAAGGTCGCCGAATGCCGCCAGGCCGACGGCGCCAGTTCGATCACCGCCACCGTTGCCGTGCCGGTGAAGATCCCCGCGGAAATTCCCGAGACGACCCGCGCCACGAGCAGCAGCGTCAGGTTGTCGCTGACCAGGAACAGCACGTCGCTCAATGCCGCGGCGACCAGCCCGGCGAACAGCAGCGGGCGTCGGCCGAGCTGGTCGGACCAGCGCCCGGTGACGATCAGCGCGCCCATCACGCCGACCGCGTAGGCGGCGAAGATCACCGTGATGATCAATTGCGAGAAGCCGAATTGCGCCTGGATAGAGCGGATACAGCGGCGTCGGCAACGTGGTGCCCAGCATGGTCACCAGGAAGGCGAAAGCGGCGCCCAGAAAGGTCAGGGCCGGCGCCCGGCTGGCGACGGAAGAAGCGGTGGCAGAAGCCATGAGCGTCCTCCAGGTTAAAATCGATCAGGTTAGTGTAGAGGCGGGTGCGACAATGTGCGATAATTCGCGGCTCCCTTGAACCGGCTCAATCGGACCCGTTATGTCCCATGGCACACTTTACATCGTCTCGGCGCCGTCGGGTGCCGGCAAGACCAGCCTGGTGCGCGCGCTGCTCGAGCGCCTGGATGGCATCCAGGTCTCGGTGTCGCACACCACCCGGGCGATGCGCCCCGGCGAAGTCGACGGCATCAACTACCATTTCGTGGACGTCGCGACCTTCGAGCGCATGGTCGAGCGCGGCGACTTCTTCGAGCATGCGCGGGTCTTCGACAATTACTACGGCACCTCGCGTCCGGCGGTTCAGGCGCGTCTCGCCGCCGGCGAGGACGTGATCCTCGAGATCGACTGGCAGGGCGCACGCCAGGTCCGCGAACAGATGCCCGGCGCGGTCTCGCTGTTCATCCTGCCGCCCTCGCGGGAGGCGCTCTATCAGCGGCTGGCCTCGCGCGGCACCGACGGCGCCGAGGTGATCGCCCGGCGCATGCGCGACGCGGTCAGCGAGATGTCGCACTTCGACGAATACCAGCACGTGATCATCAACGACGATTTCGACGATGCGTTGGCCCAGCTGGCCGGCCTGGTACTCGCCGAGCGCTCGCGGCTCGAACGGGTGCGCGAGCACCACGGCGCCCTGCTGGAAGCGCTCTTGTCACGCATCGAGGGGGTCGAGTAGACTGATCTGTCCTACCGCGCGACGCGATCGCGCCCCGAATCACGCTTTATCAGTCAAGTCAGGAATACGTTCATGGCGCGAGTTACCGTAGAAGATTGTCTCGACCACGTCGAAAACCGTTTCAAGCTGGTGATGATCTCCACCCAGCGCGCCCGCCAGCTGGCCCGCGGCACCCGCGACGCCCGCCTGCCGTGGGAAAACGACAAGCCCACCGTGATGGCGCTGCGCGAGATCGCCGCCGGCCAGATCGACGAGAACGTGCTCAACGAGCCGGTGGAAGCGCCGGTGCGCCCGTCGCGCCCCGAGCCGAGCTACGACCCGGAGGTCTGAGGCCCGCGACGAACGGTCAGCCCTCATCGGCTGCCCACCCACCCGGCTTATACGTCAGGGGCTGTGATGTCAGGGCTTAACGTCAGGGCTTAACGCAATAGGCGCGCTGCATGTTCACCATCGATGACTTGGCCGACCGCCTCGGCGGATATCTCCCGCAGGACGAGATCCAGCAGGTCAAGCGCGCCTTTTACTACGCCGAGCAGGCCCATGATGGCCAGCGTCGGCGCTCCGGCGAGCCCTACGTCACCCATCCGCTGGCCGTCTCCAATATCCTCGCCAACATGCACATGGACCATCAGAGCCTGATGGCCGCCATGCTGCACGACGTGATCGAGGATACCGGCGTGACCAAGGAGGCATTGATCGCGCAGTTCGGCGAGCCGGTCGCCGAACTGGTCGATGGCGTCTCGAAGCTGACCCAGATCACCTTCGAGGACAAGGCGGTCGCCCAGGCGGAGAACTTCCAGAAGATGGTCCTGGCGATGTCCCAGGATATCCGGGTGATCATCGTCAAGCTCGCCGACCGGCTGCACAACATGCGTACGCTGGGTGCGCTGCGTCCCGACAAGAAGCGCCGCATCGCCCGCGAGACGCTCGAGATTTATGCCCGCATCGCCGGTCGGCTGGGTATCAACACCATCCGCATCGAGCTCGAGGACCTGTCATTTCAGGCGATCTATCCGATGCGCGCCGAGCGTATCAAGCGCGCCGTGTCGATGGCCCGCGGCAACCGCCGGACGATGATCCGCCAGGTCCAGGCCAGCCTGCAGAACTGCCTCGATGACGACGAACTGCCGGGCACGGTGATCGGCCGCCAGAAGCACCTGCTGTCGATCTATCGCAAGATGCGCGACCAGCGCAAGCCGTTCGCCGAGATCATGGACGTGTTCGGCTTTCGCATCATCACCGACGACGTCGACACCTGCTATCGCATCCTCGGCGCGGTGCACAATCTCTACAAGCCGGTTCCGGGGCGCTTCAAGGACTACATCGCGATCCCCAAGGCCAATGGCTACCAGAGCCTGCACACCACGCTGTTCGGCGCCAACGGCATGCCCATCGAGGTGCAGATCCGCACCCGCGAGATGGAAGCCATGGCCAACAACGGCATCGCCGCCCACTGGCTGTACAAGGCCGGCCAGACCGACCGGCCGATCGCCGTCGGCAGCCATGCCCGGGCCCGCGAATGGGTGCGCGGGCTGCTCGAGATGCAGCGCCACGCCGGCAATTCACTGGAGTTCATCGAACACGTCAAGAACGACCTGTTTCCCGACGATATCTACGTGTTCACGCCCAAGGGCGACATCATGGAGCTGCCGCAGGGCGCCACGGCGGTCGATTTCGCCTACACCGTGCACACCGACATCGGCAACAGCTGCATTGCCTGTCGCATCGACCGTCACCTGGCGCCGCTGTCGAGCCGTCTGGAAAGCGGCCAGACGCTGGAGATCATCACCGCCCCCGGGGCGCGGCCCAACCTCGCCTGGCTGTCGTTCGTGATCACCGCCAAGGCACGCTCGGCGATCCGCCATGCGCTCAAGCACCAGCAGCGCACCGAGTCGATCCATCTCGGCCGGCGGCTGCTCAACAAGGCGCTGGGCGACTTCGACACCAGCCTCGAGGAGCTGCCCGACGCGCGGCTGCCGGCGCTGCTCAAGGCGCTCGAGCTCAAGGCCGCCGACGATCTGCTGGAGTCGATCGGCCTGGGCACGCGCATGGCCTATGCCATCGCCCGCCAGCTGGTCGAGCAGCCGGTCGCCGACGCCGTGGCCCCGTCCAATCAGGGCAGCCCGGCCGCGCCGATGGTGGTCAGCGGCACCGAAGGCATGGTGGTGAGCTTCGCGCGCTGCTGCCATCCGCTGCCCGGTGATTCGATCATCGGCCACCTGTCGGTGGGCAAGGGCATCGTCGTGCACCGCAACGTGTGTCCTAACGTGCGCGAGCTGCGCAGTGATCCCGATAAGCTGTACGCGCTGGAGTGGGCGAAAGAAGTCAGCGGCGATTTTCCGGTGGCGCTGCGCATTGCCATGGAGACGCGCCGCGGGCTGGTCGCCGAACTGGCCGGCCTGGTCACCGATGCCGACGCCAATATCGAGCGGGTGGGCATCGAGGAACGCGACGCGCGGCTGTCGATCATCAACCTGACGCTCTCGGTACGCGACCGCGTGCATCTGGCGCGCATCATCAAGCGGATCCGCAACCTGCCGCACGTCGACCGCATCAACCGCATCCCCAATTGAAGTATCTCGCCCGCCCCGCCGTCCCGCGACGGCGGGGCGGACGTTGCGTTTTTCGTTGTTTTGCACGCACTGCCTGGCCAAGGCCATGCATAACGATAACTGAAGGAGTCCCGTCATGAGCAACAAGGCCGTCATCCAGACCGACAAGGCGCCCGCCGCCATCGGCCCCTACTCGCAGGCCATCAAGGCCGGCAACACCATCTATCTGTCGGGCCAAATTCCGCTCGACCCGCAGCGCATGGAGATCGTCGACGGCGATATCCAGGCCCAGGCCCGCCAGGTATTCAAGAATCTCGCCGCGGTCTGCGAGGAGGCCGCCGGCTCGCTGCAGGATATCGTCAAGCTCAACCTCTATCTGGTCGAACTGGACGATTTCGCGCGGGTCAACGCGGTTATGGAGGAGTTCTTCGAGCCGCCCTACCCGGCGCGCGCCGCGGTCGGCGTCAAGGCGCTGCCCAAGGGTAGCCAGGTCGAGGCCGAGGCGATCATGGTGATCGGCGACTGACACTCGCCGGTCGACGCCGGCTAGTGGCTGTTCCTTACGCTATGGCCGGCGCTCGGTTATCAGTAGAAGCATCGAGACACGGCGATGGATGGCAGCGCGCCGGACGCTCTTCAGCCTTCTGGCCCGCCCAGCACCGGTGACACCGGGCGCGCCGTGACGTTCAGGCCTGCGCGGGGCGGGCCGCGGCGCTGGCCGCCAGCAACTCGGCGTAGCCTTCGCGGAAAGTCGGGTAATGGAATCGGTAACCGGTCTCGCACAGCCGGGTATTGTTGCAGCGCTTGCTGGAGCGGCGCTTGAGCGGCGACTGCATGGTCTCGCTCGACTCGACCTTGAGCCGCTGCGCCAGCCAGGCGGTGACCTCGTGCAGCGGCACCGGCTCGCAGTCGCTGGCCAGGTAGAGCGACTCGATCTCGCCCTCGGTAAGCGTCATCTCGATCAGGTGGGCAAGCACCCCGGCACAATCGTCGCGATGGATGCGGTTGGTATACATCGGCGGAATCGAGGCGCCCATGCGGCCCTCGCGCACCTGCTGGATCAGCCGGTCGCGACCGGGCCCGTAGATACCCGAGAAGCGCACCACGGTGCCCGGCAGCGAGTGCGCGTGCAGCGCCTGCTCGGCGGCCAGCATCAATTGCCCGGAGAAGCCGCGCGGCTCGGTCGCCGAGTGCTCGTCGACCTGCTCGCCGTCCTGCTGGGCATAGACCCCGGTCGAGGACACGAAGAATATCCGCTTGGGCGCGCTGTCGCGCCGGCCGAACTCGTCGAGCACCGCCTTGAGGCCATCGGGATAAGCCGCCCGATAGGCCGTTTCATCGAAATGGTCGGCGCTGGCCACATAAACGATAATGTCGGCATCGGGCAGTTGCGAAAGCGCCGCCGGGTCGTTGAGATCGAGCGCCAGTGGCTCGATCGGGGTATCGTCGAGGGTTTGCGGATGGCGACGCACGCCGATCACGCGATGGCCTGCTTCCGCCAGCCGCAGGCCGAGCGTCGTTCCGATGTCGCCGCAGCCCAGAATAAGACTCGTGTTCTTCACCTTTACCTGGCTCCTTGGTAAAACGAAGTCATTCATCGATGCAATAGGATAAGCCCTCTCGGGCCCACTCATGACTCTAACAGAACTTCGCTACATCGTAACCTTGGCGCAGGAGCGTCATTTCGGGCGCGCCGCCGAGCGCTGCTTCGTCTCGCAGCCCACGCTGTCGGTGGCCGTGAAGAAACTCGAGGAAGAGCTGGGGGTGGCGCTGTTCGAGCGTTCCAAGTCCACCGTTCAGGTCACGCCGCTGGGCGAGAAGGTGATCGGCCAGGCCCAGCGTGTGCTCGAACAGGCCAGCGTGATCCGCGAGCTGGCCAACGAGGGCAAGGATCAGCTGACCAGCCCGCTGCGCATCGGCGCGATCTATACCATCGGCCCCTACCTGTTTCCCTACCTGATTCCCGAGCTGTCACACAGCGCGCCGCAGATGCCGCTGTACATCGAGGAGAACTTCACCGCCGAGCTACGCCGCAAGCTCAGAAGCGGCGAACTCGATGCGATCATCGTCGCGCTGCCGTTCACCGAGGCCGACGTGGTCACGCGCCCGCTCTACGAGGAGCCGTTCGAGGTACTGATACCCAGCGGCCATGCCTGGACGCGCAAGGCGACCATCGACAAGGAGGACCTGCTCGATGAGCGCCTGCTGCTGCTCGGCGAGGGCCATTGCTTCCGCGATCAGATCCTCGAGGCCTGCCCGGCGATCGGCACCCATCTCAACAGCCCGAACAATACGCTGACCGCCGAGGGCGGCTCGCTGGAGACAATCCGCCACATGGTCGCCTCCAAGCTCGGCGTCACCGTGCTGCCGCGCTCGGCGATCGGCACCAATCACTACGAATCCGGATTGCTCGAGAGCCGGCCGTTCACGCCCAACGCGCCCAGTCGCACCGTGGCGATCGCCTGGCGGGCCAGCTTTCCGCGGTCCAAGGCGATCGATGCGCTGATCGCGGCCATCGACGCCTGTCAGCAACACCATGCCGACTCCGTACCGACATGAGCGGGCTCGACCAACCGGTCAGCGTGCTCGACGGGGTCGGCGAGGCGCTCTCCGCCAAGCTGGCGCGGCTGCGCATCGACACCGTCAGCGATCTGCTGTTCCATCTGCCGCTGCGCTATCAGGATCGCACCCGGATCACCCCGATCGGCACCCTGCGGGCCGGTATGGAGGGCGTGGTCGAGGGTGAGGTGGTCGCCGCCGACGTGGTCAAGGGCCGCCGGCGCAGCCTGCTGGTGCGCCTCAAGGATGGCTCGGGGATCATCAGCCTGCGGTTTTTCCACTTCTCGCCGGCTCAGCAGCAGCAGTTCGCCCCCGGCGTGCATGTCCGCGGCTTCGGCGAGGCGCGCGCCGGGGCCACCGGGCTGGAGATCTATCACCCCGAGTATCGCCTGCTGAAATCCGGCGAGACCCCGGTCGAGGATCATCTGACACCGATCTACCCGACCACCGAGGGGCTGAACCAGCCGCGCCTGCGCGGGCTGATCGGTCAAGCCCTGAAAGCGCTCGACGGCGCGCCCCAGGCGCTGCCCGACGGCATTCCCGAGCCGCTGCGCGAGCGCTTTCGACTGCCCGAGTTGCACGCCTGCCTGCACTACCTGCACGAGCCGCCACCGGATGCAGACCTGGATCGCCTCGCCACCGGCACCCACCCCACCCAGCGCCGGCTGGCCCTGGAGGAGCTGCTCGCCCATCAGCTCAGCCTGCGCCAGGTACGCCTGCGTATCCAGGCCGACGGCGCGCCCCAGCTACCCAGTGGTCGCAGCCTGCAGACGCGCTTCGTCACCCAGTTGCCGTTTACACTGACCGGCGCCCAGCGCCGGGTGCTCGACGAGATCGCCCGCGACCTAGAAACCGCCCAGCCGATGCTGCGCCTGGTCCAGGGCGACGTCGGCTCGGGCAAGACGGTGGTCGCCGCGATGGCGGCGCTGGCTGCCATCGCCGGCGGCTGTCAGGCGGCGATCATGGCACCCACCGAGCTTCTCGCCGAACAGCACTTTCGCAATTTCCGCGACTGGTTCACGCCGCTGGGCATCGACGTCGCCTGGCTGTCCGGCAAGCTCAAGGGCAAGGCACGCCTCGACACCAAGGCGGCGATCGCCGACGGCCGGGCGCAGGTGGTGGTGGGCACCCATGCGCTGTTCCAGGACGACGTGCATTTCCAGCGCCTGGGCCTGGCGATCGTCGACGAGCAGCACCGTTTCGGCGTCCATCAGCGTCTGGCTCTGCGCCAGAAGGGCGAGGCCGGCGGGCTGACCCCGCATCAGCTGATCATGACCGCCACACCGATTCCGCGCACCCTGGCGATGAGCGCCTACGCCGATCTCGACCTGTCGGTGATCGACGAACTGCCGCCCGGACGCACCCCGGTGCAGACCGTGGCGGTGCCCGACGAACGCCGTCCCGAGGTCGTCGAGCGCATTCGCCGGGCCTGCGAGGCCGGTCGCCAGGCCTATTGGGTGTGCACGCTGATCGAGGAGTCCGAAGCGCTGCAGTGCCAGGCCGCCGAGGCGACCCGCGACGCGCTGACCGAAGCCCTGCCGGAACTCGCCGTCGGGCTGGTCCACGGGCGCATGAAGGCCGCCGAGAAGGCCGCGGTGATGGACGCTTTCAAGAGCGGCGAGCTCGACCTGCTGGTCGCCACCACGGTGATCGAGGTCGGCGTCGACGTGCCCAATGCCAGCCTGATGATCATCGAGAATCCCGAGCGCCTGGGGCTGTCGCAGCTTCACCAGTTGCGCGGGCGGGTCGGCCGCGGCGATACCGAGAGCTTCTGCGTGCTGCTCTACCGGCCGCCGCTTTCGGCGCACTCCCGCGAGCGGCTGGGGGTGATGCGCGAGACCACCGACGGCTTTCGCATTGCCGAGAAGGATCTCGAACTGCGCGGCCCCGGCGAGGTGCTGGGCACCCGCCAGACCGGCCTGGCGCAGATGAAGATCGCCGATCTGGAGCGCGATCGTGACCTGCTGGAACGCGTCAGCCCGCTGGCCCGCGCGCTGCTCGAGGAGGCGCCGGATGCCAGCACGCCGCTGATCCGCCGCTGGCTGGGCGAGGAGGCCGGGCGCTACGGTCAGGTGTGAGAGGGAGCCTACAAAATGCCTGCACTCGGCTCAGCCCTCCTGAGCCGCCAGGCGCGCCGCCGCATCGCGCAGCGCCACCAGCTGGCGACTGATCAGCGCCAGCTGAGTCTGCAACAGCCGGCGCTCCTCGCTGGTTTCCTCCATGGCCTGGGCCTGCAGCGCCAGGCCACGTGCCTCGGCCGCTTCCAGTGCCGGCATCGTACCGCGTTCGCGCAGCCGCCCGGCGATCGCCTCGAGATCGTCGCCGATCGCCTCGGCGGCCTGGCGCAGCGTGGCGTCGTCGGCCAGCGCGCGGGTCTCGCCGCGGTGCGCGCCCAAGGCCGAAAGATAGCTGAGCAGGGTATGGGAATGACTGAGGAAGCGGAAGCCGACCTCGGCGTCCTTGCGGAAATGTCCGGGCTCAAGACGCACGTTGGCGAGCAGCGTGGACAGTGCGGCGTCGGCATTGTGGGCGTTGCGTCGCGCCAGCCGGTAATCGAGATCGTCCTGCTTGCCACCGATGTACTGGCTGACGATCTCGCGCAGGTAACGCACGCTGGCGGTGAGCGTCTCGGCGCCCTGGCGGTGCAGCCGCCGGCCCTGCCAGTCGGGCAGGATCAGCAGCACCGCCAGGCCGGCGATCAGCGCCCCGATCAGGGTGTCGAACAGCCGCGGCCAGATCAGCCCGAAGCCGTCGCCGACCTGGTTGAAACAGCACAGCACCAGCAGCGTGATCGCGGCGGTGGCGACGATGTAGTGGCGCGTGCGGTTGGCGAAGAACACCACCCCGGCGATCACCGCGATCGACAACTGGACCAGTTGGCTGGGAAACAGCGTGATCAGCGCCCAACCGGCGATCAGGCCGATCACCGTGCCGACGATGCGCTGCCATAGAAAACGCCGCGTGGCGCCAAAATTGGGTCGGCACACGAACAGGCTGGTGAGCAGGATCCAGTAGCCCTGGGCGGGATGCACGAGGTGCAGCACGCCGTAGCCGACCACCAGCGTCACCGACAGCCGCAGGGCATGGCGGAAGATCGGCGAGGTCGGGGTGAGGTGCGACTGGATGCGATCGCGCGCATCGCGCAGCCCGCTCGGCGAGCGGTCGTACAGGCTACTGTCGGGGTGCGCGTCGCGGGTGTCGGGGTTCTGCGCCCCGCCCAGCTGATGCTCGAGGGTGGTCAGGTTGTCGACCAGCGCATCCAGCGAGCGCAGCAAACCGCGCCATTCGGGGCGCTGCTGGGCGTGCAGGTACTCAAGCGAGGCACCCAGATCGCGCAGCGCCTGCTCGCTCTGGCCATGCTCGAACGGCCGGCGCATCAGCAGCGCCCGGGCCAGCGAGCGGCAGGCGCGGCCCTGCTGGTCGAGCAGCCGCTGGCAGCGGAACAGCACGTCGTGATGAAAGAACGCCTCGGCCAGCTCGCCGTAGGGGTAGTGCGAGGAGCTGGCGCGCTCGTGGATATCCTGGGCGATGAAGTACAGCCGCAGGTAGCGGTTGAGCTTGTGCGCGCTGCGCTGACCCTCGAGGCGCCGGAAGATCATCTCTTTGGCCTGGTTCAGGGCATTGACCACCCGGCCGTTCTGCTCGGCCAGCGCCAGTCGGCGGGCATCAATGTCGAGCCCGCGCAGCGGCTCGAACAGCAGCGCCTTGAGCCGCAGGTATTCACCCAGCTCGCGAAACACCAGCGCCATGCTCAGCTTGAGCGGCTGACGCGAGAACAGCGCGCACCACAGCACCGAGATCGCGCCGTACCAGGCCGCGCCGGCCACCAGCAGCAGCGGTTCACGCCACAGTTCGCCGAGCGCCACACTGCCGTGGCGCTCGATGGCGATCATGGTATAGATCGCCAGGATCAGCGTGGCGTAGGTAATCGTGCCGTAGCGCTGGCCCAGCGCGCCGAGCATGGTCATGGCGAATGTCGACAGCGCCAGGCCCACGGCAAACGCCCAGGGGTAGCCGAACAGCAGCTCCACCGACAGCGCGGCGATACTGAAACAGGCGAGGATTGCACCCAGCGCCTTGAGCCGGCCCTGCCAGCTGTCGTCGGTCTCGGCCAGGGCGCTGGCGATGATGCCCAGAAACAGCGGGATCAGCTTGGCCACGTCATCGAGCTGCCAGCAGACCAGCAGCGCTCCGACCAGCGCAATGAACACCCGCAGGCTATAGGCGAAGGTATCCAGGGTCCACAGGCGTCTGAGCGGCTGATCGAGCAGGCGGGGCAACATGGTAACGAATCGGGTCCTGATGGCGGGAATGGCTGGCTTTGCCAGCCCACGACCTCAACATAACAGACTTTAGTGTAACGCCGGCTGCCAGTCGGGTCGTGCGGGGAATCGGACGTTCAGCGCAGGTAGCCGAGCAGCTTCTGCAGGCGTTGCAGATCTCGGGAGTCGCCGACCAGCCGGACTCGGCCGTCGATCATGCCGTCGAGAAAGGCGCGCTGGGTAGGTCGCTTGAGTGTTGCCAGGGCGCTGTCGGCGTCACGAAAGCGCAGTTCCAGGTCGAGATCCACCGGCAACCCGGGTGCGCTGTCGATAGCCTCGGCGCTCATTCGATAGTGCCGGGCGATGCTCAGGTCCTCGGTGGCGATACCCCAGTCGAGGCGGCCCTTGTCGCGCAGCAGGTCGCGAAAGCGCCCCTGACGCCGCCGCGCGCGCTTGAGCATCCAGCCGAGTAGCCACAGCAGCATTCGCAGCTTCATGAAACATCCAGAGGTTGACGATGAGCGGGGGGAGCGTGCCGGCTGCCAGACAGCCGGCCTGCCGGAGGAACCCGGGACACCGGTTCCTCCGGAACACACCGGCTACCTGGAGACGGCGTCCTTGAGGGCCTTGCCGGCCTTGAAGGCAACGGTTTTGCTGGCCGGGATGGTCAGCGACTCGCCGGTCTGCGGGTTCTTGCCGGTCCGGGCCGCCCGCTCGCGCACGGTGAATGAGCCGAAACCGATCAGTGACACGTCCTGGCCCTTGGCCACGGTACCGGTGATCTCGTCGAGGATGACGTTGAGTACCTGGCTGGCCTTGTCCTTGGAAAGATCGGCACGCTCGGCGATCGCCGCAGCGAGTTCTGGCTTGCGCATAAGCCCTCCTGATTTGGCTGGATAAAGACAGCGGTCGCTACCGCTGCTTGTTATTTTTTCATTTCGTGGGTGTGTGCGATGCATCCGCGGCCGACAGGCCGGCGGGCGATATGACGCCCCTAGATTAGCAATGCCGGTGCGGCCCGCGCCAGTTCGACTTTCCGCCGCACGCAGGCACCTGTCAACGCAAAGCCCATCAAACGCCCGTTTTCGTCCTCGCCGAGAGCGGTCAGATCGATGCCCTCGCCCTCGATCCGCCAGCGCGTGGGAATTGCCCGCGGCGGCAACGCGACCACCGGGCAGCAGGGCGTCTTGACGATCACCGGCCAGGGCCCGTAGCGCACCGCGCTCGGGGTGCCGGCCAGCGTCGTCGCCAATGCCTTGACGCTGGCCTGCAGCGGCTGCACGTACATCGCGTTGACCCCGTCGACGCAGGCCACGTCGCCCAGCGCGTAGATGCCCGGCGCCGTGGTGCGCAGCTGACGATCGGTATGGATACCCGCCGCACTGGTCGCGAGCCCGGCGGCGCGCGCCAGTTCGCGGCGTGGTGCCAGGCCGGTGGCGATCAGCACCAGATCGGCATCCAGGCCGTGGCCGTTGTCGAGCGCCAGGCGCAGATCGCCGCCGTCATGCGCGAGCGCGGTCACGCTGCGCCCGGGGTGCCACTCGACACCGGCAGCGGCCAGCTCAGCGGCCAGCGCCTGGCCCAGCGGCTCGGGCAGCAGGCGCGCCAGCGGTGCGCTTTCCGGCGCCACCAGCGCCACGCCGTGGCCGCCGGCGGCCAGGTCGTTGGCGTATTCGCAGCCCACCAGGCCGGCGCCGACGATCGCCACCCGCGCCGGCCGGCCGAGCGTAGCCAGCGCGGCATGAAAGGCGCGATAGTCGTCAAGATCGTTGATCGTGAAGACCCGCCGGTGCCTGAGCGCCGCGTCGATCGCGAAGGGCGGCTGCGGCGCGGCGCCGGTGGCGATCACCAGTTCGTCATAGGCCAGCCGCTCGGCGCCGATCCACACTTCGCGCGCAACCGGATCGAGCGCTTCAACGCGGGTATGGGTGCGCACCACCAGCTTCAGTTCATCGGCCACGTCCAGCGCCGAGCGGGTGGCCAGCGCATCCGGCGCCAGACCCTTGGCGAAGCCGGTGGAGAGCAGCGGCTTGGCATACTCGTCGCCGCTGTCGGCGGTGATCAGGGTGATCGGCCGGTCGGGCTGGCGGGCGCGCAGCTGACGCGCCAGGCCGAGTCCGGCCATGCCGCTACCGAGGATGGTCAGGGGTGCATTCATGCGCAATCGTCCAGCGTTCACGAGGCCGTGGGGTGGGCCGCCCATGATACACTAGCGCGCCCAATCTGACCCGGGACCCGGCCCGAAACCACAGGAGCCGAAACCACAGGAGAGAGCCCCGTGCACGAGGCCCCGTCTATCCCTGCTGCCCCTTTGCGCTGGCGCCCCGCCGCGGCCTGGCGCACGGCGATGAGCCCGGCCTGGTGGCGATGGCTGGCGAGCCGCGATTCGCTGACGAGACGGCTGATCGCCGTCAGCGACGGTGACTTCCACGTGCGCCTGTTGGCGCAGCGCATCGCGCGTGCCCGCCCCGACGAAGCGCTGGCGCTGGGCATCGCGCCCGGCCAGCGGGTGTGGTGTCGCGAGGTGGCGCTGTGCGTCGGCGGCCGGCCCTGGGTCGTCGCCCGCTCGGTGGCGACGCTCGCCAGCCTGCGCGGCCAGCGTCTCGGCCAGCTCGGCGAGCGCTCGCTGGGCAGCTGGCTGTTTCGCCAGCCGGGGCTGGCCCGCGGGCCGATCGAGATCATCCGCCGGCCACCGGCCCTGCACGGTGAAGCGGGACTCTGGGGGCGGCGTTCGCTGCTGCGCCACGGACGTTTCACGGTGCTGGTGCAGGAATTCTTCCTGCCGCGCATGGCGAATGAACTGGAACTGCCCTTAGGAAACGCTGAATAAATAGGCGAGCGAAGTAAAGCGCAAGGCGTACGGAGCACAGGAACCGGAGCATATGGGGTATATGTGAGGATTCCGCGCACCGCACAACGCAGCGATTTGACCGTGCAGGCATTTATGCAGTGTTTCCCTTAGACTGAGCGGCGATCGTCACGGAGGCCCTCATGCAACCCAGCTCGCCCCCCACCGGCCTTGCGCGCTTCAGCCCGGCGCGCCTGCCCGACTTCCTGCACCTGACCCGCCTCGACCGGCCGATCGGTACCTGGCTGTTGATGTGGCCGACGCTGTGGGCCTTGTGGATCGCCGCCGAGGGCCTTCCCGGGCGCGCCACGCTGCTGATCTTCATCGCCGGGGTGTATGTGATGCGCGCCGCGGGCTGCGTGATCAACGACTACGCCGATCGTCACTTCGACGGCCACGTCAAGCGCACCAAGAGCCGGCCGCTGGCCACCGGTCGGATCAGCGAGGGCGAGGCCAAGGTGCTGTTCGGCGTGCTGGTGGTGCTCGCCTTCAACCTGGTCTGCCTGACCAATCCGTTCACCGTGATGCTGTCGCTGGGTGGCGTGGCGCTGGCGTTCATCTACCCGTTCATGAAGCGTTATACCCACTGGCCCCAGGTATTCCTCGGCGCGGCCTTCTCGTGGGCGATTCCCATGGCCTTCGGCGCGGTGCTGGGCACGGTGCCGGTCGATGGCTGGCTGCTGTTCTTCGCCAACGTGGCGTGGACGGTGGCCTACGACACCCAGTACGCGATGGTCGACCGCGACGACGACCTCAAGATCGGCATCAAGTCCACCGCGGTTTTGTTCGGCCACTACGACCGGCTGATGATCGGTCTCTTGCAGCTCGCCACGCTGACGCTGCTGGCGGTGGTCGGCACGCGCCAGGCGCTGGGCGGGTTCTTCTGGGCCGGCCTCGTGGCCATGGCGCTGATCTTCGTCTACCAGCACTGGCTGATCCGCGATCGCTCTCGAGAGCTCTGTTTCCGGGCCTTTCTCAACAATCACTGGGCCGGGCTGGTGCTGTGGGCCGGGCTGGCGCTGGCGCTGTGGCCGGTCGCCGGGTGAGCGTTCCGCCACGCCGCGATTGCAGCGATGCGGCGCTTGTCACAAGCTTGTCACATGGGGACGTTGTAATCGTCATCGACCTGTCATTGGTGGAGACCCGGCAACATGACATCCAAGACCGTACTGATCGTCGATGACGAGTCGGCGATCCGCGAGATGATTGCCGTGGCGCTGGAGATGGCCGACTACCGCGTTCTCGAAGCCGACAACGCGCAGACTGCCCACGCCATGATCGTCGATAAGCAGCCCGATCTGCTGCTGCTCGACTGGATGATGCCCGGCACCAGCGGCATCGAGCTGGCGCGGCGCCTCAAGCGCGAGGAAACCACCGCCGAGCTGCCGATCATCATGCTCACCGCCAAGAGCGAGGAGGACAACAAGATCCTCGGCCTGGAAGTCGGCGCCGACGACTACATCACCAAGCCGTTCTCGCCGCGCGAACTGGTCGCAAGGCTCAAGGCGGTGCTGCGCCGGACCACCCCGCGCGGCATCGAGGAGGCGGTCGAAGTCGAGGGGCTCACGCTCGACCCGGCCAGCCACCGGGTCTCCGCACATGGTCAGGCGCTGGAGATCGGCCCCACCGAGTACCGCCTGCTGCAGTTCTTCATGACCCACCAGGAGCGTGCCTATACCCGCGGCCAGCTGCTCGACCAGGTATGGGGCGGCAACGTCTATGTCGAGGAGCGCACCGTCGACGTGCATATCCGCCGCCTGCGCAAGGCGCTCGGCGAGCCCCATCAGCACCTGATCCAGACCGTGCGCGGGACTGGCTACCGCTTCTCGGCCAGGCTTTGAGAGCAGGCCGATGTACTACTGGACCAACGAACTCTGGCGGCTGGGCTATCTGGTCGGCGGGCTGGGTCTGTTGGGCTGGGTGCTCGGCGAGCCGGGCTGGGGGCTGGCGGTCGGGCTGGGGCTGTTCGTGTTCATTCACCTGCGCCATCTGCGCGAGCTGTACGTCTGGCTGACCTATCATCCCGGGCGCGAGCCGCCGGTGGGCAGTGGTGTGTGGGGCGATCTGTTCGATCGCCTGTACAAGTACCAGAAGAGCCAGCGGCTGACCCAGCAGCGCCTGCGCGACGTGATTCGCCGCGTCCAGGAATCCTCCGAGGCGATGCGCGACAGCGTGGTGATGCTCGACAGCCGCGGCGACCTGGAGTGGTGGAACAGCGCCGCCGAGCGCATGCTCGGGCTGCAGACCCGCCACGATCGCGGCCAGCACATCACCAACCTGCTGCGTGACCCGCGTTTCGTCGACTATTTCAACGCCCGCGACTACCGCGAGCCGCTGACGCTGGCCTCGCCGCTGCGCGACGACCTGATCCTGCAGTTCCAGATCACCCTCTACGGCGACAATGAACGGCTGGTGATGGCCCGCGACATCACCCGCCTGCACCGTCTCGAGCAGATGCGCCGCGATTTTGTCGCCAATGTCTCCCACGAACTGCGCACGCCGCTGACCGTGCTCTCCGGTTATCTGGAAACCTACATCGCGCTGACCGAGGATATGCCGGCCGAGCAGTTGCCGCCGCGCTGGCAACGCGGCCTCGGCCAGATGCAGGAACAGACCACGCGCATGCAGAACCTGGTCGATGATCTGCTATTGCTGTCGCGGCTGGAAACCGATCACCGCCTCGAAGAGGAAAGCCGCGTCGATATCGCCGCGCTGCTCGAACAGGTCGCCGTCGACACCCGCGCGCTGAGCGATGACGGGCACATGGTGCGCGTCGAGATCGAAACGCAGCAGGCGCTGTCCGGTATCGAGCAGGAGTTGCGCAGCGCACTGTCCAACCTGGCCTTCAACGCGGTGCGCTACACGCCGCCGGGCTCGACCGTCACGCTGCGCTGGCGGCCCTGGCAGGCAGGTGCCGCGCTCGAGGTCGAGGACGACGGCGAAGGCATCGACCCGGTGCACATCCCGCGGCTGACCGAGCGTTTCTACCGTGTCGACCATGGCCGCAGCAAGGCCACCGGCGGTACCGGGCTGGGGCTGGCGATCGTCAAGCACGTGCTGCTGCGCCACGACGCACAGCTGGAGATCGTCTCGCAGCCCGGCGAAGGCGCGCTGTTTCGCTGCGTATTTCCCGCCGCGCGGCTGTACCTGCCGGAAGCCGGCGCGGCGCCATCAATGACAACATAAGACCCGCCCGACGATGTCATCTTCGCGCTTTTGCCACGAAAATCCGGCCTAAGCGGCGCCCGGCCGTTGAAGCGGTTGAAATGCTCGACCATGTTAATTATCGGGCCTTCCGCGCCACATGCGCCTCAGTACGTCATCTTTCCTTACAAAATGGTGATAAAGAGAGCCGGCTATGTGGAGGCCGAGAGCAATCAAAATGATCCACCAGCCCGTGAACGCATGCAGGCTGCCGAAAATTGATCCCGCCTGCTCGCCGAGAGAGACAAATGGCGGCACTGAAAACAGCCCAAAGAACGGGACCGGTTGTCCGGAGGATGTCACCATCAGGATGCCGAAAACGGGCTGGGCGGCGATGATCGCATAGAGCACGATATGCACGAGACGAGCCAGCCCACGCTGCCAGGCCGGGATCGCCTCCAACGACGGCTTGGCTTGTGTGATTCGCCAGAGAATAAAAATCAAGCCGAACAACAGGACCAGCAATCCGGTGGATTTGTGAAGCATCATCGTCGTTTCGAGAAGGCCCGAACCTTGATGTTCAGGAGCGATCCAAGTGAAGGCAACGACAAGCGAAAACTGAACGATGATCAGAATCGCCAGTAGCCAGTGCAGAAATCGACTGACAGAACCGTAATTCGTTTTTGTGTCTTTCATAATGTCTACAGTATGTTTTGTTGCTTTATTGAGTTGTAAGTTGATCCAGAGGGCCGCCCCTGCCGAGGCACCCAGATATTAAACCGCCTCACCACGCGCCGGTTATCGATCACGCAGCCCGGCGCCGAGGCCAGTTCCTTGAACGAAGGCATTCTTGAGCTGATTCAGGTAGCACAGGATTTCTGCTTAACAGAGTACGCAACGCATTGGGACGCCGGTCACCATTCTCGAAAGGTATATGCGACGACCTCCTTGGCCCCCTTCAAACGTAGTTGAAGAACGCACGTTCTTACAAAAAGAACCACTATTCTTAAGCTGTATCACGCCTGCTTTAATGCTATTGGAATGCCGCTGCGTGCCGGTGTCACGCAACGACTCCACAGCATCAACCTCTCACGCACGCACCGGCAACTGCCGGTAATGCTGCTGCCACATCAGCACCGCGCCGGCCACCGCACCGGGCAGCAGCACCAGGTTGATCAACGGCAGCCACGTCGCCGCCATCACCCAGCCGCCGAAGGTCAGCGTCGGCCACCAGCGCGCGCGCAACCGGCGGCGCATGTCGGCGAAGGCCACGCGATTATTGTCCATCGGGTAGTCGAGGTAGGTGATCGCCATCATCCACGCCGAGAACGCCGCCCATAAAAACGGCATCGCCAGGTTGAGGCCGGGCACGAAGCCGATCAAAAACAGCAGCGCCATGCGCGGCAGGATATAGCCCAGCTTGACCAGCTCACGACCCAGCGCGTCGATGCCGCCGCGCACCAGGCTGCGCTCGTCGGCGGGCGGACGGCCGGTGAGCCGGGTCTCGACCTTCTCGGCGAGAAAGCCGTAGAACGGCGCGGCGATCAGGTTGGAAACCAGCGTGAAGGTGAAAAACACCACCACCACCAGACTGACCACCAGCAGCGGCCAGATCAGCCACTCGAGCCAGTTGAGCCAACCCGGTACCTTGAGCATCCAGTAATCGAGCCAGCCGCCGAAATTGTTCAGCAGGTAGACGATGGTGCCGACGTAGAGCGCCAGGTTGGCGACGATCGGCAGAAAAACATAACGGCGCAGGCCCGGCGAGAGAACCAGCCGGGTACCCTGCGCCAGGGCGCCAAAGGCGTTGAGCATGACAGCGATCCGTAGGCCGACGTACGAGAGGGCCGCCAGCGCGGCGGCAAGCGAGGCCTAACCTTTACTGCCCAGCTCCTGCTCGTCAAGAGCGCCGACGTCGCTGTGGCGGATGTCGAGGCCCTTGACCAGGTAGATGACGTATTCGGCGAGGTTATCGGCGTGATCGCCGATGCGCTCCAGCGCGCGCAGGATCCACATCACGCTCAAGATCGAGGTGATCGAGCGCGGGTCCTCCATCATGAAGGTCACCAGCGAGCGCATCGCCGAAGTGTATTCGCTGTCCACCGCATCGTCCTCGCGCACCACCTTGAGCGCCAGCTCGGTATCGAAGCGGGCGAAGGCGGTCAGCGCATCGCGGACCATGTTGCGCACGTGCTCGCTGATATGGCGAACCTCGACGAAGCCGCGTGCCGAGCGTCCCGATTCGGCCAGCGACAGCGCGTTGCGAGCGATCTTGTTGGCCTCGTCGCCGATCCGCTCGAGATCCGAGGTGGCGCGGATCACCGCCAGCACCAGCCGCAGGTCGGAGGCCGCCGGCTGGCGGCGCGCCAGCACCCGGGTGCACTCCTCGTCGATCTTGAGCTGCATGTCGTTGACCGCGGTGTCGTTGTCGCGCACCCGCTCGGCCAGCCGGCTGTCGCCCTCGAGCAGCGCGGCGATGGCGTCCTGGATCTGTTTCTCGACCAGCCCGCCCATCGCCATCAGGTGGGTCTTGAGCGCCTCGAGTTCCTGATTGAATTGGTTGGAGATGTGCTGACTGTGGGTATCGCTGGTGATGTCCATGTTTCCTCCGGGGCCGCTAGGGTTTTCAAGAAAGCTCAGCTCATACGGCCGGTGATGTAGTTTTCGGTGCGCCTCAGGCGCGGATTGGTGAACAGCCGGTCGGTGGCGGCGTACTCGACGAGTTCACCGGCCTGCAGGAAGGCGGTGTAATCGGAGACCCGCGCCGCCTGCTGCATGTTGTGGGTGACCAGCACCAGCGTCAGCCGCGACTTGAGGCTGCGGATCAGCTCCTCGATCTTGAGCGTCGAGATCGGGTCGAGCGCCGAGGCCGGCTCGTCGAGCAGCAGCACCTCGGGCTGGACCGCCAGCGTACGGGCGATCACCAGGCGCTGCTGCTGGCCACCCGACAGCGCCCATGCCGAGCCGTGCAGGCGATCCTTGATCTCGTCCCACAGCGCCGCCGACTCAAGCGCCGATTCCACCGCCTCGTCGAGCACGCGCTTGCGCTTGACGCCCTGCAGGCGCAGACCGAACGCCACGTTGTCGTAGACCGACATCGGGAACGGGTTTGGCGCCTGGAAGACCATTCCCACCCGCCGGCGCAGCTCGGCGACATCCACGGCGTCGTCATGGATGTCCGTACCCTCAAGACGAATGCGACCTTGGCGGCCGACCTCGTCGTTGAGATCGTGTAGCCGGTTCAGCGCGCGTAGCAGGGTCGACTTGCCGCAGCCCGACGGACCGATGAAGGCGGTCACCCGCTGGCGCGGGATGCGCAGCGTCAGACCGCGCAACGCCGGCTTGCCAGCGTAGGCCAGCGACAGGTCGTCGATGGCAAAGCAGCTAGCCTCGTCGGCGAAATCGGCAATCGCCGGGGTCGCGGCCGATGGGCTCGAAAGAATGGGCAACGGTCGCGTATCTCCTAACGATGCAGGGCACGGTGACGTGCCCGCAGATGATGGCGCAGAAATATTGCAGTCAGGTTAAGCACCACGATCACCGTCACCAGCAGCAGCGCCGTGGCGTAGACCAGCGGCAACGCGCTTTCGATGTCGCCACTCTGAAAGCTCAGATTGTAGATATGGTAGCCAAGGTGCATGAACTTGCTGTCGAGATGCAGGAACGGAAACTCGCCACTCAGCGGCAACTGTGGCGCCAGCTTGACCACCCCGACCAGCATCAACGGTGCCACTTCGCCGGCGGCTCGCGCTACCGCCAGAATCACCCCGGTGAGCATCGCCGGCAACGCCATCGGCACTACCACCCGGGTGAGCGTTTCATAGCGCGTCGCTCCCAGCGCCAGCGCCGCTTCACGCTGATGGTCGGGAATCCGCGCCAGGCCCTCCTCGGTGGCGACGATCACCACCGGCAGGGTCAGCAGCGCCAGGGTCAGCGACGCCCACAGCAGGCCGCCGGTGCCGAAGGTCGGCGACGGCAGCCGCTCGCTGAACAGCCACTGATCGAGCGTGCCGCCGATGCCATAGACGAACACTCCCAGCCCGAACACGCCATAGACGATCGACGGCACGCCGGCGAGATTGCGCACGGCGATGCGCACCAGCCGGGTCAGCCGGCCCTGATAAGCAATCTCGTGCAGGTAGACCGCCGCCAATACGCCGAACGGCGTGACTACCAGCGACATCAGCACCACCATCAACACCGTGCCGAAGATCGCCGGCCACACGCCGCCCTCGGTATTGGCGGCCCGCGGCCCCTCGCTGAGAAACGCCCAGACCCGCTGTCCCCAGGCGCCCAGCTTGGCGAGCGGGCCCATGGCGTTGGGTCGCCAGGCCTCGAGCACCGTCTCGAGGGGCAGCGTCAGCCGCCGGCCATCGACGCTTTCGAGCACCAGCGACTCGCCGCCCAGTGCCTGGCGAAGCTCGGCGGCACGCTGCTGCGCGGCGGCGAATGCTGCCAGCATCGCCGGCGAGGGTGGATCGGCAGCGGCAAGCTCCTCGGCCAGCGGTTCGAGAGTCGAGGCGCGCAGTGTCGCCAGCCGTTCGCGCAACGCCTGCGCCCTGGCCAGGCGATCCTGCAAGGCCTGCCAGCGCGCCGCCGATGATGCCGATAAGCCGACGTCCGGTATTTCCGCCGATTCCACTGCCCGCACATAGCCGATGAACGGCCCCCAGCGCTGGCGCTCCAGCCGGACGAGGTCTTCCGGCGTCTCGCGGCTGGCGATGCGCGCGGCGTCGACCCAGCGCCCGGCTTGGCCGTCGAGATCGCGGTTGGCGGTGGCGTAGAGCCACTCGTGGCGGCCATCGCGGGTCTCGATCCGGCGCACCGGTTGGCCGGCGAAGACACGCCCGTCATCGAGCGTCACGCGTTCCAGCTCGGCGGGCCAGAACTGTCCCAGCCCGCGACTCGCGAGCAGCACCAGCAGCGCCACCACCATCAGCAACGACAAGGCGACGCCGCCAGCAGCCAGCCACGGCCAGCCACGCTCGCGGCCCGCTGGGCTGCTCCGGAGCGCACGGCGGCCGTCATCGCGCACCGCCGAGGCGCCGATAGCGGCGCTGCAGGCGCAGCCGCACCACCTCGGCCAGCGTGTTGACGGCGAAGGTGAAGACGAACAGCACCAGCGCGCTCAACAGCAGCACCCGGTAGTGGGTGCTGCCGAGCGCGGCCTCGGGCAGCTCGATGGCGATATTGGCGGCGATCGAGCGCAGCCCGTCGAAGGGATTGACGGTCATCAGCGCGGTATTGCCGGTGGCCATCAGCACGATCATCGTCTCGCCCACCGCACGCCCGGCACCGATCATCACCGCCGAGAACAGCCCCGGGCCGGCGGCCGGCAACCACACCCGCCACAGCGCCTGCCAACGGGTCGCGCCGAGTGCCCGCGCGCCCTCGTCAAGCGCGCGTGGCACCCCGGAAAGCGCATCCTCGGCCAGCGCATAGATGGTCGGAATCACCGCAAAGCCCATCGCCACGCCGACGATCAGTGCGTTACGGGTGACGTAGGTCACGCCCAGTTCGGCGGCCAGCCAGCCTTGGAGATCGCCGCCGAAAAACGTCGCTTCGAGCCACGGCGACGCCGCCAGCGACGCCGCACACAGCAGCGCCAGCCACGGCACCAGCCAGAGCCCGGCCCAGCCCAGCGGCAAGCGGCGCCGCAGGCGGACCGGCAAGCGTGCCCACAGCGCCCCGGTCAACAGCAGCCCCAGCGGCACGACCAGCGCCAACGCCAGCGCGCCGGCCAAATGACGATCGACATACGGTGCGATCACCAGCCCGGCGACGAAGCCGATCACTACCCCGGGCAACGCCTCCATCAGCTCGAGCGCCGGGCGCACGCGGCTGCGCAGCGCCGCCGGCATGTACACCGCGGTGTGGATCGCCGCGGCAAACGCCAGCGGCACCGCGAACAGCAACGCCCAGCCGGCCGCCTTGAGCGTGCCCCAGGCCAGCGGCGTGAGATTGAAGCGCGACTCGCCACCGGTCACGCCGGCATCGGTCTGCCAGCGCTGCACGGGCTGGGTATGCCCCTCGTAAAGCTGTGGCTGCCACAGAGTGCGCCAGCTCACCGCGGCGTGCTCGGCATGCAGGGTACGGACCTGGAGCCCCTTTTCATCCAGCCACCACAGCCGCCCCGCGGCCGTCGCCCCCCACGCCAGCGGCTCGCTGGACGGCGCCCGGCCCTGCCAGCGGCGCCCGATCAGGGCCTGGTAATAGGTCAGCTCGCCGCTGGCATCGAGCGCCAGCGCCGCCTTGCGCCCGGGCAATGGCAGCAGGCGAGTAATCGCTTCGCCGCGGCGCGTCGCTTCGCGCGGTGCCCCGATCAGTGGCGCCTGGCCATCGTGGCGGTCCAGCCAGCGCCGCAGCTCACCGTGACTGTCGCCGACCAGCAGCGTCTCGCCACCGGCGAGATAACGCAGCGCGGTAATCCGCCGATCGGGCTCGGCGAACGCCTCCATTTCGCCCAGCGCCTGCGGCCGGCTCGGCGTTTAGCGCCCATACCGCGAGCCGCCGGCCGCTGGCCAGCACCAGCCGGCCATCGCCCTCCAGGGCGAGATGCTCGGCTGGTGCAGGAATCGTGAAGCGGCGTACGGCGGCCTCCCCGCCAGCCTCGTCCCGGCTGCCGCGAAGCGCCGCGACCCGGCCATCCGCGCTGCGCCCCGCCAGCCACCAGCGCCGCGAATCGCCTGCCAGTGCCAGCTCGGCGGGCGGGGTTGCGGCAAACAGCGCATAGCGCCGCGTCCGCGGCCACTCGGGTTCGCCCCCGGCGCCACGCGCCACGCGCAGCACTTCGCCGCCGGAAAGCCCCAGCGCCAGCGCCGCCTCGTTGGCGACGACGGCAACGATTCGCTGTCCGGCGAGCAGCGCACCCGACAGTTGCTGCCACTCGCCCGGCGGCGATCCATCGAGCGAGCGGGTGCGATAACGCCCCTCGGGAGTGATCATAAGCAATATATCGGCATCCAGCGTCACGCCACCGACAACCGCTTCGTGCGTGGCCATTGCCGGGCCCTCGGCCGGGTCGATGCGCACCGGCGCGAACAGCGGGACCACTTCGACGACCAGGAACACACCGATCGCCAGCACCGCGACGATCACGCCGAGCCCCGCCGCGCGAATCACCAGGCTGGCCAGGCGATCACGTCGTTGGCGACGGCGGCGGGAAGCCGAGGAGGTAGAAAGCGCGAACATGCAGCAGGGCAGGCCCATCATGGCTGGAACGGTAAACTACGACAGTAGCATGACAGCTTGATGACGGCTCATTCGTCAGCGCCAGCAGCGAGGCCCAGACGCTTGCGCCATTGCAGGCGGGTCGACTCGGGCAGCGGTATGAAACCCGCCTCGGCGACCCGTGCCTGGCCGGCCGGCGACAACACCAGGGCGAGAAAGGCCCGCTCCAGCGCCGGCAATGGCTCACCGGGGCGCTTGTTGAGATATATGAACAACGTCCGGGTCAGCGGATAGGCACCGCTGACCGCCGTCTTCGCCGAGGGCTGGACGCGTCGACCTTGGGCATCGATCAGCGCCAGCGGCTTGACCGCCGCGGTGAGATAGCCCATGCCGGCATAACCGATCCCGCCCGGACTGTCGCCCACCGCAGCGACCACCGCCGCCGAGCCCGGATACTGGTTGACCGACGGCTGAAAGGCGCCATGGCACAGCACCTCGCGCTGAAACACCTCGAAGGTGCCGGAGACGCTGTTGCGGCTATGGCGGGTTATCGGCCGCTCGGACCATTGCCCGGTGAGGCCGAGCTGTCCCCAGCGAGTCACTGGTGGCCGGGTGCTGCAGCGACGGGTGTCGGAGAAGATCGCGTCGAGCTGATCGCGGCTCAGCGCCGCGATGGGATTGTCGCGATTCACGAATACCGTCAGTGCATCGAGCGCCACCGGCACGGCGGTCGGTGGGTAGCCTTGGCCGGCGATGAAGGCCGCACGCTCGGCGTCGCTCATGCGCCGCGACATCGCCCCCAGCCGGGTGGCGCCCTCGGCCAGCGCCGGCGGCGCGGTGGCTGAACCGCTCGCCTGCAGCTGCAGGCGCACGCCGGGATGGTGCGCCGCGAACTGCTCGCCCCAGCGCATCATTAGCCCGGCCAGCGTGTCCGAGCCGATCGCGTCGAGCGTACCGGCAATCGGTGGTGCCGCCAGCGCCAGCGACGAAGCGCCCAGGGCAGCCGCGAGTGCCAGTCCGGCCAGCGTCGCCACGCCGGGGCCACGGCGCGGCAACCGGCGGGACCAACAGGAGAGTGGTCGATTGGGCTTACCGACGTTTAAGATGATGCCGAGCAGGCGGATAACAACAAGCGCTGGATAGGGAGCGAGCATGACCGACCTCGATGACGTACCGGCCCCGCAGGGCGATCTGACCCTGAAGGTCCTGGCGACTCGCCAGGACACCAATTTGTATGGCGATATCAGTGGTGGCTGGCTGATCAACCAGATGGACCAGGCCGCCGAGCTATGCGCCGGCCGTCTGGCCCATGGGCGTACCGCCACGGTGGCCGTCGAATCGATGGATTTCCTGTGTCCGGTGCGCATCGGCTCGGTGGTCAACATCTTCACCGCCGTGCGCGACATCGGCCACAGCTCGATCACCATCGATGCCGAGGTCTGGATCCGCCCGCCCCACGAGCGCAGCCCCGATGAACTCTACAAGGTCACCGAGGCACGTTTCGTGATGGTCGCGCTGGACGACAACGGGCGCATCCGCGCGGTGCCGACCGAGGGCTGGGCCCGGCCGATATCGCCAACGCACCTGAAGGCGGCGCCTAGCCGCGCACCATCGCGCGGTTCTTCAGGTAAGCGAGCTCGCCGACGACGGTGTACGGCTGGATGCGCTGCTGGAAGGCCCGGTATGACTCGTAGATCTTGGCCGAGGCGGGATCGCTGGCCGCCTGCTCCTCGAGCACCTTCTGCGAGGCCTCGTACAGCGCCTTGAGCACGTCGTCGGGCAGCGAGCGCAGCTTGACGCCATGTTCGTCGACCAGCGTCTTGAGCGCCTCGGCGTTGCGCAGGGTGAACTCGTTGATCATCGCCAGGTTGGCGCTGCGCGCCGCTTCGGCGACCACTACCTTGAGATCATCGGGCAATGCCTTCCAGGCGTCCAGGTTGACGGTGCCCTCGAGCACCGCGCTGGGCTCGTTCCACGCCGAGGTGTAGTAGTAGTCGGCGACCTGATGCAGACCGAAGGCCAGGTCATTGTAGGGGCCCACCCAGTCGGCGGCATCGAGCACGCCGGTCTGCATCGAGGTGAAGATCTCCGAACCGGGGATGGTCAGCGCCGTGGCGCCGATGCGATTCATGACCTCGCCGGCGAGCCCGGGCAGGCGGATCTTGAGCCCCTGCATGTCCTCCAGCGAGTTGATCTCCTGCTTGAACCAGCCGGCCATCTGGGTGCCGGTGTTGCCCACCGCGAACGGCTTGAGGTTGTACTCGGCGTAGAGCTCGTCCCACAGCTTCAAGCCGTCGCCCTGGTACAGCCAGGCGTTGGTCTCCATGGTGTTCATGCCGAACGGCACGGCGGTGAAGTACTGCGCCGCACGAACCTTGCCGAGCCAGTAGTAGGAGGCGGAGTGGCCCATCTGCGCGGTGCCCGACGACACCGCATCGAACACTTCCATGGCGGGGACCATCTCGCCGGCGCCATAGACCTCGACCTGCATGCGTCCACCGGACAGCTCGCCGATGCGCTTGGCGAAATCGTTGGCGCCGGTACCCAGCGCCGGAAAGTTCTTGGGCCAGGAGGTGACCATCTTCCAGCGCACGGTGTCCTGCGCGCGAGCGGTGGAAACGAAGGGGGCGGCGACCGCGCCGGCGGCACCGGCGCCGAGCGCGGTAAGAAACTTGCGACGTTGCATGCAGACGTATCTCCGATTGATGTTCTTATGCCCCGGTCGGGGTGTGTCCAGCCACGGGCGCGGCGGGCCGCGCGCGAAAGGCCCTAGTATGCGTTAGGGCTTAATTGAGCGGCAAGACAGGTCGCGGGCTCAGTCATCGCCGAGGCGATTGCCGTGGCGCACCAGCCAGTAGCAGATCCCCAGACCCAGCACCGCCGAGGCCAGGGCTAATATCTTCATGGGCTCGATGGCGTCGAGATCCATGACCATGAACTTGCGCACCAATGCCATGATCGCGATAAGTACCACGATCTCGACATGAATGAAGCCGCCGCGCCCCTCCATGGTACGGACGATGGAGTTGTTGAACTCCATGGCGATCAGCACGGTGAGGATCATGTCGAAAACCGCCTGGAAGACGCGGTAGTCGAACGGGTCGCGGGTCTGCACGAACAGCAGCTCGACGACGTGCTGTACCAGGTAGTAGAGCGCCACTAACACCGTAGCGCCGATCGCCACGGTCAAGATCAGCGAGACCAGGCGCTCGAAGCGCTGATAGCCGGAAAGTCGTGTCCAATTATCGAACAGCTCGGGAAACCATTTCTTCATGGGGAGCGCCTCGTTGTGACGTCAGAGCGGGGTCAGCTTGGCGAAGCCCAGCACCAGCCACTTGTCGCCTTCGCCTTCGAAGCTGACGTGTACCCGGGCGCGCTCGCCCTGGCCTTCTGCATTGAGAATTACCCCCTCGCCGAACAGCGGATGGCTGACCCGTTGACCCAGCGACAACGCGGGCAGGTCGTCGCCGGCCGAGACCGTGGTCTGCTGCGACAGGCCGCGCCCCGCGCGCGTGGCGGTGACCGGCCGCGAGATCTGGCCGCGCAGGCGCACCTCCTCGAGCAGCTCCTCGGGCAGCTCGCGGATGAACCGTGACGGCCGCTGGAAGGTTTCCTTGCCGTGCAGGCGGCGCATCTCGGCATGCGTCAGGTAGAGCTTGTGCATGGCGCGGGTCACGCCGACGTAGCACAGCCGACGCTCCTCCTCGAGACGCCCCGGCTCCTCCATCGACATCTTGTGCGGGAACAGCCCCTCCTCGACCCCGGCGACGAACACCACCGGGAACTCCAGGCCCTTGGCCGAGTGCAGGGTCATCAACTGCACGCAGTCCTCGAACTCGTCGGCCTCATGATCGCCGGCGTTGAGCGCCGCCTCGGCGAGAAACGGCTCGAGTGCGGCGCTGCCCTCGCCGATCTCCGCGAGGTCCATGGCGTCACCCTGGGTGAAGGCGCGCGCGGCGTTGACCAGTTCCTCGAGGTTCTCGACCCGCGCCTGGCCCTTCTCGCCCTTCTCGCTGCGGTGATGCTCGATTAGGCCGGTGATCGCGTTGACGTGGGTGATGATCTCGTGGAGCGCCATCCCCGCGGTGTCATTGTCGAGACGCTCGATCAGGTTGGCGAACGCCGTGAGTGCATTGCCGGCGCGGCCCTTGCAGGTGCCGTCGCTGACGCTGTCGTGCAGCGCCTGCCACAGCGAGACGCGGTGATCGCGGGCGTGGCTGCGCAGGATATCCACCGTGCGGGTGCCGATGCCGCGCGCCGGCACGTTGATCACCCGCTCCAGCGAAGCGTCGTCCTCGCGGTTGAGCAGCAGGCGCAGGTAGGCCAGCGCGTTCTTGATCTCCAGACGCTCGTAGAAGCGCTGACCGCCGTAGATGCGATACGGCATGCCCTGGCGGATCAGCGTCTCCTCGAGCACCCGCGACTGGGCGTTGGAGCGATACAGGATCGCCACTTCACGGCGCTTGAAGCCTTCGTCGACCTTGGCCTTGATGGTATCGACGATGAAGCGCGCCTCGTCCAGGTCGTTGAAACCGCCATACACCGAGATCGGCTCGCCCTTGGCACCGGCGGTCCACAGCTCCTTGCCCATGCGCCCGGCGTTGTGGCTGATCAGCGCGTTGGCGGCGTCGAGGATCGCACTGGTCGAGCGGTAGTTCTGTTCGAGGCGCACGGTGCGGGTATTGGCGAACTCCTGCTCGAAGCGGCGGATGTTCTCGACCCGCGCGCCGCGCCAGCCGTAGATCGACTGGTCGTCATCGCCGACCACGGTCAGCCCGGCGCTGTCGCCGGCGAGCAGCTTGAGCCAGGCGTATTGCAGGGTGTTGGTGTCCTGGAACTCGTCGACCAGCAGATGGGCGAAGCGCTCGCGGTAGTGGGCCAGCAGCCGCGGGTTGTCGCGCAACAGCTCGAGGCTTCTCAGCAGCAGCTCGCCGAAGTCGACCAGCCCGCCACGCTCGCAGGTCAGCTGGTAGCGTTCGTAGAGCTCGACCATCTGGCCCAGGTAGGCGTCGCCGTGGGTCTGCACCTGATGCGGGCGCAGGCCCTCCTCCTTGCAGCCCGAGATGAAGTGCTGCACCTGACGCGGCGGATAGCGCTCGTCGTCGACGTTGTGGTCCTTGAGCAGGCGCTTGATCAGACGCAGCTGGTCGTCGCTGTCGATGATCTGGAAGTGCTGGGGCAGCCGCGCGTCCTGCCAGTGGGTGCGCAACAGGCGATGGGCGATGGAGTGGAAGGTACCGACCCAGATGTTGCGCAGCGACAGACCCAGCAGCGCCTCGAGCCGGGTGCGCATCTCGCGCGCCGCCTTGTTGGTGAAGGTCACGGCGAGAATGGCGTAGGGCGAGAGCTGCTCGACCTGCATCAGCCAGGCGATGCGGTGAACCAGCACCCGGGTCTTGCCCGAGCCGGCGCCGGCCAGCACCAGCATGTTGCCCATCGGGGCGCTGACGGCCTCGCGCTGGGCAGGATTGAGATCGTCGAGAAGCGGCGAAACATCGCCCGGCGAAACGTCGTCCATGGGATAGTTCGGGGTGTCGAAATGGACGCCCAGCTTAGCATAATCGCCGCCAGGCAGTCCGACTGCCAGACCGCTAGGCGTCTTGGTCCGGCTCGGGAAAGCGCAGCGGGTTGAGGCTGCGCTTGACGGCCTTGAGCTGCTCGGCGAGATGCGGCCCGCGGGTCTTGGCCACGCCCACCGCCAGCACATCGATCAATACCAGATGGGCAATGCGCGAGCTCATCGGGGTATAGATCTCGGTGTCCTCATGCACATCGATGTACAGCGGCAGGCTGACCTCCTCGGCCAGCGGCGTATCGCTGGGACACAGGCCGATCACCGTGGCCCCGGTCTCGCGCGCCAGCCGCACGCTGTCGACCAGCGCCCGGGTGCGCCCGGTCTGCGAGATCGCCACCACCACGTCGCCCTCCTTCAATGTCGCCGCCGACATGTTCTGCATGTGCGGGTCGGCGTAGGCCGAGGTGGATATCTGCAGGCGGAAGAACTTGTGCTGGGCATCGAAGGCCACCGCCCCCGACGCCCCGAAGCCGTAGAACTCCACGCGATTGGCCATCGCCAGGGCATTGACCGCCTTGCCCAGCGCCTCGTTGTCGAGCCGGTCGCGTACCGACAGCAAGGTGCCCACGGTGGAATCGAAGATGCTGTGGGAAAACTCGGCGACGCTATCGCTGTCGTTCATCGAAAACTGGGCGAACTGGGTGCCGGTGGCCAGCATCTGCGCCAGCTTGAGCTTGAAGTCCTGGAAGCCGTCGCAGCCCAGCGCGCGGCAGAAACGCACCACGGTCGGCTCGCTGACCTTGGCCTCGGTGGCCAGGTCGACGATACGCATGTGGATAACTTCATCGGGGTTGCGCAGCACGAAGCGCGCGACCTTCTGCTCGGAGCGTCGGAAGAGCTCCATGCGACGTCGCATTTCATCGAACAGGGCACGGCTCACGGCGGGTTCCTCGGTGATGGCCTTGCGGCACGAATGATGTCCCGATAACGGCAAGGGTAGGTACGGCTTCGCACGGGTTACGACCGCGCCCGCTCAGACTGACTGACCAGGCATGCACGATCAAGCGCCAAAACGGCATTCATGGCCATTAATGTCACGGTTTTGTCAACTGGTATATAGTAAAAAAGTGTCGCAGTGACACCGCACGCAGCAAGGAGAGTTGAGCATGCCTAACGCAACCCAACAACTTGGCGCCGTGAAACGTGAACTCCTCGACATTTTCATGAACCTTGAGGTCGCTGACCACGAATCGCGCAAGAGAACCGCCGCCATTCGTTATCTCAGGGCCCGCCGCGGTATCGAGATGCACAACGAGATAAAGCGTCTCGAGCGCGATATCGCCGCCTACGACGAAGACGCCCTGCAGTAGCCCGAGATGACGAAGCCCCGGCTGGATCGTCCGGGGCTCGCGAGCGCTGCCTCATGCAGCGGCTCAGAGGCTGCCGATGAACACCACGATCACCCCCAGCGGGGCGATGAAGCGCGCGACCAGTTGCCATAGTGTCGCGCTGCCACCGCTGAGCCCCAGCTCAGTCTGCACACTCTGACGGTCCAGCCGCCAGGCGGCAAACAGGATCGCACCCAGCCCGGTCAACGGCAGCATGAACTTGCTGGTCAGCGTATCGAGCAGGTTGAACACATCCAGCCCGAAGATCAGCGGCTCGCTCCACACGTTGAATGACAGCAGCGCGGCGATGCCCAGCGCCCAGGCGCCGGCACCGGCAACCAGCGTCGCGCCGACCCGCGCCAGCGGCGTGCGCTCCTCGACGAATTCGACCACCGGCTCGAGCAGCGAGATCGCCGAGGTCAGCGCAGCGAAGGTCAACAGCAGGAAGAACATCAGCCCCAGAATGACGCCGCCATCCATGTTGCCGAAGGCCAGCGGCAGGGTGACGAAGATCAGCCCCGGGCCGGAGGCCAGATCGAGCCCGTTGGCGAAGACGATGGGGAAGATCGCCAGCCCGGCGCCGAGCGCGATCACGGTGTCCATGATTACCACCGTGCGCGCGGTCTTGATCAGGCTGACCTCTTCGCCCAGATAGGAGCCATACGCCATCATGATGCCCATGCCCAGCGACAGCGTGAAGAACGCATGGCCCAGCGCCGCCAGCACGGTGGTGCCGGTTAGTTTGCTCCAGTCGGGATTGAACAGGTAATCGAGCGCCTCGCCGAAATGCCCGGTGGTCATGCCATAGCCGATCAGGATCACCAGCAGTATGGCCAGGGCCGGCATCAGCGTGCGTACCGCGCCTTCCAGGCCCTTGGTCACGCCGCGTGCGACGATGCCGATGGTCAGGATCATGAACAGTGAATGCCAGCCGAGCAGCAACCCGGGGCTGGCCAGCATGCCGCTGAACAGCCCGTCGACGCCATCGGCGTCCAGGCCGCTGAATTCGCCGGTCACCGAGCCCAGCGTGTAGGACAGCGACCAGCCGCCGATCACACTATAGAATGACAGGATCAGAAAGGCCCCGAGCACCCCGCTGATACCCACCAGCGTCCAGCCTCGGCTGCGCCCATTGTGACGGGCCAGCTCGCTCATGGTGTTGACCGGGTTCTTCTGGCCGCGTCGCCCCAGCAGCCATTCGGCGACCAGAATCGGTAGACCGATCAGGGCGATGCAGATCAGGTAGACGAGCACGAAGGCCGCGCCACCGCTCTCCCCGACCATGTAGGGGAATTTCCAGATGTTGCCCAGGCCCACCGCGGAGCCCGTCGCCGCGAGGACGAAGGTCAGCCGGGAGGACCAGTGTGCATGCAGTTGTTTCGACATAACTCACCCTGAAGATACGTGTCGTCAGCGATCGATCGGATGCGATGACGGCTTGTGCTTGTTGTGCCACGTCCCGCGCGTCGCGGGTCGCGCAACGCTGGCCAGGGGCATGACAGGATCCATGAAAGCCAGCAGGATCACTGCCGCGCGGCAACGCCGCATCGCGATGGCCCGGTAAGGCGTCGAACGATGGAGCGTGCCGGAAGATTGCCGAAAACCGCCAAGATGAACGCTTTTCAGCAGAGATCGCCATCGAGGCGAAAAAAGCCCGACAAAACTAGCCGATGAAAGGCTGAATGGCCAGTCCAAGCCGCTGGAAAGGAGTCATCAGAACAAGTCTGCCTGGCGTTCACCGGGAAATTCGCCAAGCGTTTCCAGGCTTGTCGCAGGCAGTCGTGCTGCAAGCGCTCGCGCGAGTTCGGGAGCGCCCCGGTTGTCCGGTGTATGCACAAAGAGAAAAGGGGTTTTCCCCTGTTTTATCCACAGGCTCAGGCGTTCAATCCAAGGCGCGAAATAGCGCTGATTGATGGCCATGTCAAGATGTCCGATAAAGCGGATGATCGGCCGGTTCCCGGTGGAGAGCACATGTAGCGGGCGTCGTGGCTTCTCGCCCTGCGCCTTGAGCAGGCGAGCGTCGTTGCCGCCCGGCGTCGAGAACAATGGTCTCACGTCTAGCATCACGCGATCGACGCCGTGACTTATCAACAAGCGGTTGAGTTGCTGCTCGGCGTCTCCCTTGTGGAAAAATTCACTGGCCCTGACCTCGACGGCGCAAGGGATGTTCGGTGGCCAGTGCTCGAGCAATTCAGCCAACCGGGGCAACTCGTCGCTGCCGAAATCACGCGGCAATTGGATCATCATCGGTCCGAGCCGATCCTCGAGGGGCGCCAGGCTGGCCAGAAACGCCGCCAGCTCATCGTCGATCGCTGCCAGACGTTTCTCGTGGGTCAAGCGTGCCGGCAACTTGAAGCAGAAGCGAAAATGCGCCGGCGCCTGGCGTGCCCAGCCAGCCACGGTAGTTGCCCGCGGCGCTCCGCTGTAGAAGGTGGTATTGCCTTCGACGCTAGTGAAGAACCGCGCGTAGTCGGCGAGGAACGTCTCGCTCTTGGCATGTCGTGGGTAGAGTCCACCGCGCCAGTCGGCGTTGGCCCACATGGGTAGCCCCAGATAAAGCCGGGGCTCGTTGCTGGTTGCCATTGGCTGCCTTGTCGGTTGATCGTGGTGGTGCTGAAGGGACCCGATTGACGCGTGTCGCGACCCTTGGCGTATAGCGTAACGCACGGCTTGGCCTATAATCGCTGACGGCCGGCCTGGTGGCGGGCCGCTTTCAGGGAACGGAACAGAGGTAATCTGCGTGCGCAATCTGGCTATCGACCGGCGCCCAATCGGTCTTCCCCGTAACTTCGGCTCACGCCTTGCTGGATTGTGCCTCATGCTCTTGTTGGCCGCCTGTGGCAGCCGGCCGACCATGCCGCCCCCATCGGCCGGCAACGATCTTAGCGGGCAAATGCAGCCAATGACCTGGCAGGCTTTGCCCGGCTGGCCGCAGGACAACGCCGTCAGTGCCTGGAGCGCCTTTCGCGCCAGTTGCACCCGGTTGGCCAATAAGCCCGCCTGGCAAGGCGTCTGTACCGATGCCAAGCGCGTTGACCCTCTCGACAATCGCGCCATTACCCGCTTCTTCGAGCGCCGCTTTGCGCCTTATCTGATGATCAACGACGACGGCTCGACCACCGGCACGATTACCGGCTACTACGAACCGCGCCTGCAGGGTTCGCTCAAGCGTCACGGTCGCTATCAGGTACCGCTCTATCGTACGCCGGCGGGCTGGACACAAGATGCCGACAAGACTTACCCATCACGCGCCGAATTGATGGCCTCCGGGGCTCTGCGCGGCCAGGAGCTGGTCTGGGTCGACGATCCGATAGAAGCCGCCTACCTGCAGATTCAGGGCTCGGGACGTATCGAACTTGCCGAGGGTGGGGTGATGCGGGTGGGCTTCGCAGGTACCAACAATCAGCCGTTCCGCTCGTTTGCCCGAGCGCTGATCGAGCGCGGTGAGATCACCCCCGGAGAGGCAACGCTCACCGGCATACGCGCCTGGGCACGACGTAACCCCCAGCAGGTCGACAATGCCCTCGACGTCAATCCTCGCATGGTGTTCTTCCGCTCGCGGGGGGTCGATCCCCAGGCCACCAGCGAGGGCCCGGTCGGCGCGCTGGGCGTGCCGCTGACCTCGCAGCGCAGCCTCGCCGTCGATCCTTCGCGCATTCCGCTGGGGGCGCCGGTATTCCTGGCCACTACCCAACCGCTCTCCGAGAAGCCACTGCAGCGGCTGATGGTCGCCCAGGACACCGGCAGCGCCATCAAGGGCTCGGTACGCGCCGACTTTTTCTGGGGCTACGGCGACGAAGCCGGCGAAAACGCCGGGCGCATGAAGCAGTCCGGCCAATTATGGGTATTGATGCCCAGGACACGCTGAATGGCTCACTGTCGCCAAATCGTCAAGCCCAGACGCAAGAACCGGGAGCCAAGCTCCCGGTTCTTGCTCTTTCAGACCACGATGTTACAGGCTTATCATCACCGATTGTTGCCCGGGCGCGAATCGCCACTGTTCGCGCCGGATTGGCGAGTGTTGTTCGGCTCGGCCGCCTCTGCGGCGGAGCCGGGGGTAGTGCTCGAAGGCGGGATCGCGGCCGACGAGCTAGTCGCTCCGCTGGACGAGGCAGTAGCTCCGCTGGAATCGCTCGAGCCACGACGGGCCTTGTCACCGCCAGTACCGGCTACGCCCATGTTGGAGCTGTTGGTAGTCGCTTCCTTGGAGGCGCTTTTTCCAGAAGCCTCGTCAGATCCGCTCCTATCTGCCTCGGTTCTGTCTTGACTCGGTTCTGTCTGACTCAGCCTTGCCTGATCCCGAACCGTCCTGGCGCGTATCCTGATTTTCTACCTGCTCGGCCTTGTCATGCACTTTGGCACGCGCTTCATCAGCATAACGCTCGCCCTCTTCGGTAGCGCGATCGACTGCCTTGTCGCGCATCGCACCCATGCGTTCATCTTCGGCACGCGTCGAAGGCAGCAGGCTGCCAATCGCCGCACCAAGGGCGATACCCAGCGCCCCCGCCATCACCGGATGCTCCTTGATGAAGTGAGTCGTCTGCTGGCTCGCATTCTGCGTGCTGTACGAGGCATTATGCATGGCGTTGCGTGATCCGGCCTTGGCCCGCGAGGTACGCTCGCGCATGCCGTCCGACATCCCCCGGGCCCGCTCCTTGACGCTACCCGACATGTGCTGAGCCTTCTCCTTGGCCGCCGCCGTACGATCGCGACCGGAAGATCCATCACTGCTGGTGGCACCAACCGGCTTCGAAGGGTAATTACCCTCCAGGCCACCCATCGCATTACCCGACCGAGGGCGATTGTTTGCACTGCGCTGCGACCACATCAGCCAACCCAGCCCCACGCTGGTAACCAGGAAGGGGGTCGGATTCTGTTTGATGGTTTCGCTCAGGTTGGCTGCGAATTCGTTGGCCCCGCCGTGACGCACGTAATCGAATGTTCTGTCGATGAGCTGTTGAGGAGAAAAACGCTCCTCGAGTTCTTCAAGAGACTCATCCAGCCGCTCACGGTGCTGGGCGATATCCGCTTCGATCTCTTCGGGATTACGCTGATCGTGCTGTTCGCTCATTTCAGCTGCTCCTTAGCCTGGCCTTTGTGCTGTTTTGCCATTCCCTGGTCGTTTTGGAGACTGGCCATGGTCCTGTTGGGTGCCAGATTAGTGGCCTGCAGCTTCTTCTTGCCGCTCTGCAGCATGATGAAACCGATGATGACCACAACCACACCAACGATCAGTGCGGAAAGCCACATGGCTTCCACGAAGATGTTCAGGCCGAATACCGCCGAAGCGAGCAAGACGAGAAAACCGCACATCAGCACGCCGCCCCCGGCCGCGACCGAGCCAACGCCTACGCCCAGCTGCGCGGTCTTCTGGCGCATTTCGGCCTTAGCAAGTTCGACTTCATTGCGAATGAGGGCGGTGACTTCCTGAGTCACATTCGAGATCAGCGAGCCGAAAGAGCCGCCTTCTCGAGTGTTTCTATTTTCCGTATCCATACTCTCTAGCCTCCCTGGCTATCCAATGAACCGTTCAAGCATTTTAGCGCTCTGAGCCGTTAGGCCCATTCACGAGCCATCAGCCAACTTTTACCGCTTGCAGATGGTCGTATGCTAAAACCGATTATCAGCAACACTGATATTTACATGGGCGTACTTATATTTACATGGACAATATTTAATTACGCTGGGCTTTGGTAGCGCACTTTTCAGCGGACCTCAAAAAGCCCCCGTATTTGCTGTTCCACTGGCGGTGCTGGAGGCGGTACCTGAAGAAGCTCCCGACCTGTCGGCCGCCGGGCTGCCGGCTTGGGAAGCATTAGTGGCGTGCTGTTGCGAACTATTCAGGAAGCGCGCCAAGAAGAACCCGGCAACCATCGCACCGCCCAGGAAAAGCGCCGGCTGGCGTTGGCTGTAACGCTGAACCTGGGTCATCAGGCTAGCCAGATCCTGCTCGCGCAGCCGCTGAGACAGGGCATCCGTGCAACGAGCAAGATTGTGTGCATACACGGAAAAATAGCGCTGGTCCTGCTCTTCAAAGCCCTTCGCCATCTTGCGAAAGACTGTCGAGGTCCTTTCGGCATGATCCGCGAACACCCATTTCTGTTCGTCAAACATGCCTTCAGCTTTCATCTGCGCAGCGCCCCTGACCTTGTCGGCAGTTTCGCGTCCCTTTTCCTTTGCCTCATGCTGACGCGACGGGCCTTTGTCAGAAGACTCACCGGAACCTGATTCTGCATTTCTACCGGATGTTTCTGAAGTAACGCCCGGTGAACGGGTGTATTGATTTTTACGCTCTTCTGGTTCTGTCATGATGCATCTCCCTATTTAATCCAAGTTAAATTCACTTTTAACTATAGGATCCATGACGATTTCCCGTATTTCTCAAAGGTAGTTTTCATTGCTGATCTGTCAATAGCTCTATTTAAGGCAAAGCGATCTTATAAACACCCAAGTCAGCGTATTAAGAGAGATAGGAAGCCGCAGGGAAAGCGCAACGCCCGTCAGGCTACAGCCACTGGCTGTAGCCTGACGGGTCGGGTTTACTCCACGGTCACCGATTTGGCCAGGTTGCGTGGCTGATCGACATCGGTGCCCTTGAGCACGGCGACATGGTAGGAAAGCAACTGCAGCGGCACGGTGTAGAGGATCGGTGCCAGCGCCTCGTCGATGGGCGGTAGCCGCATTACATGCACGCCTTCGGACTCTTCCAGGGAAACGGCCTCGTCGGCGAACACGAACAGCTCGCCACCGCGGGCGCGTACTTCCTGAAGATTGGACTTGAGCTTTTCCAGCAGTTCGTCGTTGGGCGCCACGGAAATGACCGGCATCTCGCTATCGATCAGCGCCAGTGGGCCGTGCTTGAGTTCGCCGGCCGGGTAGGCTTCAGCGTGGATGTAGGAAATCTCCTTGAGCTTGAGCGCGCCTTCCAGAGCGATCGGGAAGTGCGCCCCGCGACCCAGGAACAGCGCATGTTCCTTCTCGGCGAAGGCCACCGCCAATTCCTCGATGGCGCCATCCAGGCCAAGCACGTGCGGAAATTGCCTGGGGCAAGCCATGCAGGGCCTGGACAATCTCGCCCTCGCGGGTCTCGTTCATGCCACGCAGCCTGCCCAGCGACAGCGTCAACAGCAGCAGCGCGACCAGCTGGGTGGTGAACGCCTTGGTCGAGGCGACGCCTATCTCGGGGCCGGCGTGGGTCATCAGCGTCAGGTCCGACTCGCGCACCAGCGAACTGCCCGGCACGTTGCAGATCGCCAGGCTGGCAAGGTAGCCACGTTCCTGGGCGAAACGCAGCGCGGCCAGGGTGTCGGCGGTTTCGCCGGACTGCGACAGGGTGACGAACAGCGTTCCCGCGGGGACCACGACCTGACGATAGCGGTACTCCGAGGCGACCTCGACCTGGGTGGGGATGCCGGCGTACCTTTCCAGCCAGTAGCGTGCCACCAGCCCGGCATGGTAGCTGGTGCCGCAGGCGACGATATGGATCTGGCGGGCCTCGGCGAACAGCGCCTCGGCCTCGGTACCAAAGCTCTTGACCAAGGCATGGCGCTCGCTGAGCCGGCCTTCCAGTCGCGGCGGCCACGACCTTCGGCTGCTCGTGGATCTCCTTGAGCATGAAATGTCGATAGCCGCCCTTGGTGACCGCGCCATCGCCATGCTCGTAGGTCTGTACACTGCGCTCCTGGTGATCGCCGCGGCGATCAAAGACGGCTACCGGCTCACCGCGTGCAATGCGCACCACGTCGCCTTCCTGAAGATAGATGAAGCGATCGGTAACTGGCAGCAAGGCCATTGGATCCGAGGCCAGGAAGCTTTCGCCGATGCCGACCCCGACGACCAGCGGGCTGCCCTGGCGGGCACCGACGATCATGTCGGGCTGGGCCTTGTGGACGACCGCCAGCGCATAGGCGCCATCAAGACTCGCGACCACCGTCTGTACCGCCGTGAGCAGGTCCTGGGTACGGTTGAATTCACGGGCCAGCAGGTGCGCGACGACCTCGGTATCGGTCTGTGAGGTGAAGATGTACCCCTGGCCCTCGAGTTCGCGCTTGAGCGACTCGTAGTTCTCGATGATGCCGTTGTGCACCACCGCCAGGCTCTCGCCGGACTGATGGGGGTGGGCATTTTCCTCGCTGGGCCGCCCGTGGGTCGCCCAGCGGGTATGGGCGACACCCACCCGGCCGTTCAACGGCGAGGCTGCCAGACACTCTTCGAGGGCGGCGACCTTGCCCATCGCCCGCTGACGATTGAGTCGCGCATCTTCGGACAATATTGCCATGCCCGCCGAATCGTACCCCCGGTACTCGAGCCGTCGCAGGCCCTCGAGCAAAATCTCCTGAACATTGCGCTCGGCAACGGCGCCAACGATTCCACACATGTTCGCTACTCCTCAATGATCGCGCTTGGGCGCCTTCTGCGGGCGCACCCAGTCTGGCTTGCTGGTCTGGCGACCTCGCGCCATCGCCAGCGCACCGGCCTCGACATCCTCGCTGATCGTCGAACCGGCACCGACGGTCGCCCTCTCGCCGACTGACACCGGCGCCACCAGCGCAGTGTTGGAACCGATGAAGGCGTGATCGCCGATCTCGGTGTAATGCTTGTTGGCGCCGTCGTAATTGCAGGTGATGGTACCGGCACCGATATTGACGCCACGCCCCAGCCGCGCATCGCCGACATAACTGAGGTGGTTGATCTTGGCGTCCTCGCCGACTTCAGCATTCTTGGTCTCGACGAAATTGCCGACCTTGGCGCCGCGCGCCAGATGCGTGCCGGGACGCAGCCGTGCGAATGGGCCGATCTGGCTGCCACCCTCGACGCTCGCTCCGTCGATCACGCTATGCGCCGCAATCACGCTGTCCGGGCCGATCCGGCTATCGCGGATCACGCAGTACGGTCCAACCTGCACGCCATCGGCCAACTCGACGCGGCCCTCGAAGATACAGCCGACATCGATGGCGACATCGCGTCCACAGACGAGCTCGCCACGTACGTCAAAGCGCGCCGGATCGGCCAGCGCTACTCCCTCGCGCATCAATCGCTCGGCTTCGCCAGCCTGAAAGACGCGCTCCAGGCGCGCCAATTGAACGCGATCGTTGACGCCCTCGACCTCCCCGGGTGAACCGGGCTGGGTGGTGGCGATTGCCGTGCCCTCGACGGCGGCCATGGCGATCACGTCGGTCAGATAGTATTCACCCTGGGCGTTATCGGCCGATAGTTGCGGCAGCCAGCGCCGCAGTTGCGCGGCGGTCATCGCCATGATCCCGGTATTGCACTCGCCGATGGCACGCTCCTCGGCGCTGGCGTCCTTGTGCTCGACAATCGCCACCGCCTCGCCCTCGGCATCACGCTTGATCCGGCCGTAGCCGGCGGGATCGCTCAGATCGACGGTGAGCAGCCCCATGCGCCGCTCGTCGACCCGCTCGAGCAATGCCTCCAGCGTGTCACGCCGGATCAGCGGTACATCGCCATACAGCACCAGCACCCGACCGTCGCCGAGACCCTCGAGCGCCTGAGCCACGGCATGGCCGGTGCCCTTCTGCTCGGACTGCACGACGAAATTGACCTCGGCATCGGCGAGTGTCTCGCGCACCTGATCGCCACCGTGACCGATCACCACATGCAGACGCGCGCCTTCCAGGCTCGATGCGGTGGCGATGACATGATCGATCAGTGCTCTACCCGCCAGTTCGTGCAGCACCTTGGGGCGTGTCGAACGCATCCGTGTCCCCTGGCCCGCCGCCAGGATCACTACATCGAGAGTCATTGCCACTCCTTGAATTTATAGATAGTACCGCGCCGAACATCGATCGCCATTCTACGGCGCGCCGCCTGGCGCTACCAACGCCAGCGAGCAAGCACGACCATTACCTGCCGTCTTTCAGCGTTTTCTCGTAATGGATTCTCACGTAGCCAAGCGTGATTGGCTTATACGCATCAACCCTCGGGTTAGGAGACTCATGCGTCGAGTCCCCTTCCGATAGCCAAAAAAATACCCCGTGGCGAACCACGGGGTAGCGAGTGTGAAGCACTCTCGCTTGTCAGCGCTTGCCGCTCATGCGACGCAGCTGATCGAGGGTACGCAGCTTGGCCACTGCCTCAGCGAGCTCGGCCGCGGCCCGGCTATAGTCCAGATCCGACTTCTGCTCGTTGATCGACTTCTGGGCATCCTGACGCGCTGCCTCGGCCTCGGCCTCGTCGAGATCACGGGCGCGCATCGCGCTGTCGGCGAGTACCGATACCAGGGTCGGCTGCACTTCGATGAAGCCACCGTCGACGTAGTAGATACTTTCCTCGCCATCCTCGCCGAGGATCCGCAGCGGCCCCGGCTTGAGCTCGGTCAACAGCGGCGCGTGCCCCGACATGATACCCAGGTCGCCCATCGTTCCGGCGGCGACGATCTGGCGGATCTCGCCGGAGAAGATCGAGCGTTCGGCGCTGACGATCTCGCATTGGAAGCTGTTCGCCATACCTTGATCCTCTTGGTGGACGGCTTACTTCATCTTGTTGGCTTTCTCGACGGCCTCGTCGATGGTGCCAACCATGTAGAAAGCCTGTTCCGGCAGTTCATCGTACTCGCCGTTGAGGATCCCCTGGAAACCCCGGATGGTGTCCTTCAACGACACGTACTTGCCGGGCGCACCGGTGAAGACCTCGGCGACGAAGAACGGCTGCGACAGGAAGCGCTGGATCTTGCGCGCCCGGTTGACCGACTGCTTGTCCTCGTCGGACAGCTCGTCCATGCCCAGGATCGCGATGATGTCCTTGAGTTCCTTGTAGCGCTGCAGCACGTTCTGCACGCCGCGCGCAGTGTCGTAGTGCTCGTCGCCGACCACCAGCGGGTCGAGCTGACGCGAGGTGGAGTCCAGCGGATCGATCGCCGGGTAGATACCCAGCTCGGCGATCGAACGCGCCAGTACCACGGTGGCGTCGAGGTGCGCAAAGGTGGTCGCCGGCGACGGGTCGGTCAGGTCGTCCGCGGGCACGTAGACGGCCTGCACGGAGGTGATCGAGCCGGTCTTGGTCGAGGTGATGCGCTCCTGCAGCACGCCCATCTCCTCGGCCAGCGTCGGCTGGTAACCCACCGCCGACGGCATGCGGCCCAGCAGCGCCGAGACCTCGGTACCCGCCAGCGTGTAGCGGTAGATGTTGTCGATGAACAGCAGCACGTCGCGGCCTTCGTCGCGGAACTTCTCGGCGACGGTCAGCCCGGTCAGCGCCACGCGCAGGCGGTTGCCCGGCGGCTCGTTCATCTGGCCGTAGACCAGCGAGACCTTGTCGAGGACGTTGGACTCCTGCATCTCGTAGTAGAAGTCGTTACCCTCGCGGGTCCGCTCGCCGACCCCGGCGAACACTGAATAGCCGCTGTGCTCGGTGGCGATGTTGCGGATCAGCTCCATCATGTTGACGGTCTTGCCGACACCGGCACCGCCGAACAGGCCGACCTTGCCGCCCTTGGCGAACGGGCAGACCAGGTCGATGACCTTGATGCCGGTCTCGAGCAGCTCGTTGGAAGCCGCCTGGTCGGCATAGCTGGGCGCCTTGCGGTGGATCGGCATGCGCTCGTCTTCGCCGATCTCGCCGGCTTCGTCGATCGGCTCGCCGAGCACGTCCATGATCCGCCCGAGGGTGGCCTTGCCCACCGGTACGGAGATCGCCGCGCCGGTGTTGGTGACTTCATAGCCACGCTTCAAGCCTTCGGTGGAGCCCATGGCGATGGCTCGCACCACGCCGTCGCCCAGCTGCTGCTGGACTTCGAGTACGGTCTCGGTTTCCGAGACCTTCAGCGCGTCATAGACCTTGGGCACGTCGTCCCGCGGAAATTCTACGTCAATCACCGCGCCGATGATTTGTACGATACGTCCGCTCATCTTGGTTCCTCTTATACCTGCAAATGAAACCTGCTTAGCCTCACCGGCGCGCTATACCGCGGCGGCGCCACTTACGATCTCGGAGATTTCCTGGGTAATGGCCGCCTGGCGGGCCTTGTTGTACACCAGTTGCAAATCGTCGATCAGGTCGCCGGCGTTGTCGGTCGCGTTCTTCATCGCGATCATGCGCGCCGCCTGCTCGCAGGCTGCATTCTCGACCACCGCCTGGTAGACCTGGGCCTCGACATAGCGCTTGAGCAGCTTGTCGAGCAGGTCCTGGGCATCCGGCTCATACAGGTAGTCCCAGCTGTCGGGACGGTTCTGTTCCTCGTCGTCACTCTCGTCGGAAGTGACCAGCGGCACCAGTTGGCGCGCCACCGGCTTCTGCGACATGGTGTTGACGAACTCGTTGTACACCACGTAGATCCGGTCGAGCGTGCCTTCGTCGAAGGCATCCAGCATCACCTTGACGCTGCCGATCAGGTCCTTCGGCTCCGGCGACTCGCCGAGCCCGCTCTTGGCGGCCAACAGATTGCCGCCATGATTGCGAAAGAAGGTCCCGGCCTTGGCGCCGATGGCGCACGAAATCGATCTCGGCGCCCTTGTCGCGCCAGCCCTTGGCGTCCCGCACCAGGGTCTTGAACATGTTGACGTTCAGGCCACCGGCCAGACCGCGGTCACTGGACACGACAATATAGCCGACCCGTTTGACCTCGCGCTCGAGCATGTACGGGTGGCGGTATTCGGGGTTGGCCTGGGCAATGTGACCGACGACCTTGCGGATCTGCTTGGCATACGGCTGGCTGGCCCACATCCGCTCTTGTGCCTTACGCATCTTCGACGCAGCGACCATTTCCATGGCGCTGGTGATCTTCTGCGTATTCTTGATGCTCCCGATCTGGGTGCGAATCTCTTTTGCAGCTGCCATCGCGATCTACCTTATTCGTGGCCCCTCAGGGAAATCCCGGGCCCGCCGCGTGGCGGGCCCGGACGATCACCAGGTCTGAGTAGCCTTGAATTGCTCGACGCCGGACTTGAGACCTTGCTTGATCTCGTCGCTGTAGTCGCCGGTCTGGTTGATCTTGTCGAGCAGTTCGCCGTTTTCCGAGCGCATGTAGTCGTGCAGCGCGCTCTCGAAATCCAGCACCTTGCTGACCTCGATGTCGTCCAGGAAGCCTTCGTTGGCAGCGAACAGCGACAGCGCCATCTCCGCGACGGACATCGGCGAGTACTGCTTCTGCTTCATCAGCTCGGTAACCCGCTGACCGTGCTCGAGCTGCTTGCGGGTGGCTTCGTCGAGATCCGAGGCGAACTGCGCGAACGCCGCCAGCTCACGATACTGGGCCAGCGCCAGACGCATACCGCCGCCGAGCTTCTTGATGATCTTGGTCTGCGCCGAGCCACCCACACGAGACACCGACAGACCGGCGTTCATCGCCGGACGGATGCCCGAGTTGAACAGGCCGGTCTCGAGGAAGATCTGGCCGTCGGTGATCGAGATCACGTTGGTCGGCACGAACGCCGAGACGTCGCCGGCCTGGGTCTCGATCAGCGGCAGCGCGGTCAGCGAACCGGTCTTGCCTTTGACTTCGCCATCGGTGAACTTCTCGACGTAGTCGGCGTTGACGCGCGCGGCGCGCTCGAGCAGCCGGGAGTGCAGGTAGAAGACGTCGCCCGGGTAGGCTTCACGACCCGGCGGACGGCGCAGCAGCAGCGAGATCTGACGGTAGGCCCAGGCCTGCTTGGTCAGGTCGTCATAGACGATCAGCGCGTCTTCGCCGCGGTCGCGGAAGTACTCGCCCATCGAGCAGCCGGCGTAGGGCGCCAGGAACTGCATGGCGGCCGGATCGGCGGCACCGGCAGCGACCACGATGGTGTGCTCCATCGCGCCGTGCTCTTCGAGCTTGCGCACCACGCTGGCGATGGTCGACTGCTTCTGACCGATTGCCACATAGACACAGGTAATGCCCTTGCCCTTCTGGTTGATGATCGCATCAACCGCGATGGCGGACTTGCCGATCTGGCGGTCGCCGATGATCAGCTCACGCTGGCCGCGACCGATCGGCACCATGGCGTCGATCGACTTGAGACCGGTCTGGATCGGCTGGTCGACCGACTGGCGGGTGATCACGCCCGGCGCGACTTTCTCGACCGCGTCGGTGATCTTGGCGTTGATTTCGCCCTTGCCGTCGATGGGGTTGCCCAGCGCATCGACCACGCGGCCGACCAGTTCGGGACCCACCGGCACTTCGAGGATGCGCCCGGTACACTGCGCGGTCATGCCCTCTTCGAGTTGCTGGTAGTCGCCCAGCACCACGGCGCCGACGTTGTCGCGCTCGAGGTTGAGCGCCATGCCGAAGATGCTGCCGGGGAATTCGATCATTTCGCCGAACATCGCGTCCGCCAGGCCGTGAATCTTCACGATGCCGTCGGAAACGCTGACGATGGTGCCCTGGTTACGGGCTTCGGATGCGACATCCAGCTTCTCGATGCGCTGCTTGATGATGTCGCTGATCTCGGAAGGATTCAGTTGCTGCATGCCATGTCCCTCAAACTCAGACGGAAAGTGAATCGCGCAGGCGGGCCAGTCGACCGCGCACCGAACCGTCGATGACGGTATCGCCGGCACGCAGGATGACGCCGCCCAGCAGGGCACTGTCCACCTGAGTGGTAATGGAGATTTCGCGGTTCAGGCGCTTGGCCAGGGCACTCGCGAGCGTTTTCTGCTGCTTGGCGTCGAGCGGATAGGCAGAGACGATGGTCACGTCCATGCGCTTTTCCTGCTGCGCCTTGAGCAGCTCGAAATGCTCGGCGATCGCCGGCAGCGCCGCCAGGCGGTTCTTCTGGCCCAGAGTCCGCAGGAAGTTGGTCGCTTCCTCGCTGAATGCATCGCCGCCGACGCCGATGACCACATCGGCCTTCTCGTCGCCGGACAACCGTGGGTTGCCCAGTACGCGGGCTTGCATATCGTCATTGGCGACCACACGGGCCGCCAGTGTCAGCATCTCGGACCAGGCCGGTAGCGCCCCCTGGGCGTGCGCGAACTCGAACGCCGCCTTGGCGTAGGGTCGGGCGACGGTAGACGTCTCAGCCATGGGTCACCTCCTCAGAGCTCGGCGGCGAGCTTGTCGACGAGCTCGCGATGTTTGGCCTCGTCGATGGAGGATTCCAGGATACGTTCCGCCCCCTCGACGGCGAGTCGCGCCACCTGCGCACGCAGCTCTTCCTTCGCGCGGTTGATGTCCTGCTCGATCTCGGAGCGGGCGTTGGCAATCATGCGCTCGCCCTCCTGGCGGGCGTTGTCGCGCGCCTCCTCGATCATCTGGTTGGACCGCTTATGGGCCTGTTCAAGGATCTCGGCTGCCTGTTCCTTGCTCTCGCGCAACGTCTCGTTGGCCTGCTCCTGGGCCAGTTCGAGGTCACGGGTGGCACGGCTGGCAGCGTCCAGGCCATCGGCGATCTTCTTCTGGCGTTCCTGCAGTGCCTGCATGACCGGAGGCCATACGTACTTCATGCAGAACCAGACGAACACCGCGAAGGCTATGGCCTGACCGATCAGGGTTAGGTTCAGATTCACGCCAGCACCTCTCGCTTCACAGGTTTGTGGGTTAACGTCCCGGAAGGTCTTGCGACCATCCGCGATTTAACCGACAAACGGGTTGGCGAAGGTGAAGAACAACGCGATACCGACACCGATCATGGTCACGGCGTCGAGCAGACCGGCGACGATGAACATCTTCACCTGCAGCTGCGGGATCATCTCGGGCTGACGTGCGGCGCCTTCGAGGAACTTGCCACCCAGGATACCGAAGCCGATGGCGGTACCCAGGGCACCCAGGCCGATCAGCAGAGACACGGCGATAGCGGTCATGCCCAGAACTTGTGCTTCCATGGTTCACTCCAATTTCAAGTCAAGTGGTTTAGCGGGTTACGGGTTAACGGGATTACACGGTTAATGCTCTTCGGTCGCCAAGCTCAGATAGACGATCGTAAGCATCATGAAGATGAATGCCTGCAGAACGATGATCAGGATGTGGAAGACCGCCCAGGTGAAGTGCAGCGGCAACTGCCAAAGTCCCAGCAGTGCAATCAGGATGAAGATCAACTCGCCGGCATAGAGGTTACCGAACAGACGCAGCGCCAGTGAAATGGGGCGCGCCAGCAGCGTTACCACCTCGAGCAGGAAGTTGACCGGTATCAGCAAGGCTTGTAAAAACTTGTTGGAAGTGTTGAACGGGTGCAGCGTCAACTCGGCGATAAAGCCCGACACTCCCTTGGAGCGAATCGCGTAAAAAATGATCAACGCGAATACCGACAGCGACATGCCGAAGGTGGCGTTGACGTCGGTGGTCGGCACGACCTTGAAGTAGACATGTGCCGGATCGGCACCGAACATTACGCCGATCTTCTGCGCCAGCAACGGCAGCACGTCAACCGGCACCAGATCCATCAGGTTCATCAGGAATATCCAGCAGAAGATCGTCAACGACAGCGGCGCGATCAGCTTGCTCCTGCCGTGAAAGGTCTCCTTCACCGAATTGTCGACGAATTCGACCATCATCTCGACGAAATTCTGCAGGCCGTGCGGCACGCCGGTACTGGCCGTCTTGGCGACCTTGCGAAAAACCCACAAAAACAGGATACCCAGGCCGATCGACCAGGCCATGGTGTCCAGGTGGATTGCCCAGAAGCCCATCTCGGAGGCCTGCTCCGGGTTTGCGGCCATCGACCAGCCGTTTTCCGGATGCAGACCGAAGGTCAGGTTCTGCAAATGGTGCTGGATATACGCCGTGGACGTTAAATTCTCGCCTGTTGCCATTGCACTGCCTCGATGTCAGGTGTGCGACGGGCGGCGCAGCAGCCAGGGGCCCAGCCACTGCGTGCCTAGCGTCGCCACGTAAGCGCCAAAGAAGAAAGCGGGGTTTGAAGGGGGCACTGCAATGAACACCAGGGTAAACAATGCCGCCGTCAAACCGAACTTGCCGGCCTCGGCACGGTAGAAACTCTTGACGATGTCCCTGGCGAATCGAGCCCCCTGATAACGAAAGGCACGCCAGGCAAAATACGCATTGGGCAGCAGACAAACCAGGCCACCCAGCAATGCCGAAACCGCCGCTGCGCCTGACAGGATAGCTCCGATTAGCGTCATGACCAGCACGACGACAGCCTGGGCTATCAATAAACGCTTGAACTGAGGGCGCTTTAGCTGGGCCGGTCGCGAATCAGGCATAAATTCTCACCACGTCTCACCACGTAATGTGCGGCGCCATCCGCAACTGCAAACCAAACCCAACGCACCCTCGGCGTCAGACCTCGGCGGATTATAGGGAAGCGGCGTGCCGCCTTCAACCGAGCTTGGCGCTAATTTACGCGAAGTTAGACGACCTTACGACCAAAGCGCGAGGATCGTCGGAGAAAATCAGTTAACCTGCTAACAAAGCATTGATCGGTCGCAGTTCAGCGGATGTGTCCGAGAATGCCGTCGAGCTCGTCGAGGCTGGCGTAGTGAATGGTCACTCGGCCCTTGCCGCCTTGGCCATGGCGGATCTTCACCGGTGCGCCAAGCAGGTCGCCGAGCTTGCTCTCGAGCCGGGCCACGTCAGCCGAGGGCTTGCTGGTTGGCTTGTCGGCGGGCTTGCCCTCCTGGTACTTCTTCACCAGCGCTTCGGTCTGACGCACGGTAAGCTCATTATTGACTACTTCATGGGCGGCCTTGCGCTGTTTTGCCGCAGGCAGCACCAGCAATGCCCGGGCATGGCCCATGTCGAGATCGCCGCGTTCGAGCAGCGTCTGCACCTCGGGTTCGAGTGCCAACAACCGCAGCAGATTGGCGACCTGGGCGCGCGACTTGCCCACCGCGTCGGCGACCTGCTGCTGGGTCAGCTCGAACTCCTCGAGCAGACGCTTGAGCGCCATGGCTTCCTCGACCGGATTGAGGTTCTCGCGCTGGATGTTCTCGATCAGCGCCAGCGCCAGGGCACTTTGATCGCTGACCTCGCGGATTACCGCCGGGATGGTATCGAGCTCGGCGAGTTGGGCGGCCCGCCAGCGCCGTTCGCCGGCGATGATCTCGTAGCGATCCTCGCCGATCGGGCGTACCACGATCGGCTGCATCACGCCCTGGCTGCGGATCGAATCGGTGAGTTCCTCGAGCGCTTCCGGCTGGATCTCGCGGCGCGGCTGGTACTTGCCGCGGCTCAGTTGACCCAGCGGCAGGCGCGCCAGACGCTCTTCGCCGTGTGTCGACGCTTCCCCATCGCTGCTTTCCAGCGGTCCGTCGATCTGCACATCGGCATCGAGCAGGTCGCGGCGGCGGGTATTCGCCCCGATCAGGGCGTCCAGGCCACGGCCCAGGGCACGTTTACGAGTCATGGGGCGCTCCTTGTTTGTTGGCCCGGCTCGGCAAGGTGGCCGATTCATAACAGCAGGTCATAGCGAAAGGCGACGGATGAGTTCCTTGGCCAGCACCCGATGGGCCTGGCTGCCACGCGAGAAGCGCGCGTACTTGGTCACCGGCAGGCCGTGACTGGGCGCCTCGGCGACTCGCACGTTGCGGGGAATGGCGGTCTTGAGCAGGGTCTCGCCGAAATACTCGCGCAACTGCTTGGTGACGTCGCGGGTCAGGCTGTTGCGGTTGTCATACATGGTGCGCACGATGCCGAACACCTGCAGGGCGGGATTCACGCTGGCCTGGATCTGTTCGACGGTATCGAGCAACGCCGAGAGCCCCTCGAGGGCGTAGAACTCGCATTGCAGCGGGATCAGCACGCCATCGGCGGCAGTCAGGCCGTTGACGGTGAGCATGTTGAGCGACGGCGGGCAGTCGATCAGCACCACGTCGTACTCGCTGGCCACGCCGTTGATCGCTACGTGCAGGCACCGCTCGCGACCCTCGCGGTCGAGCAGGTCGACCTCGGCGGCGGTCAGGTCGGCGTTGCCCGGCAGCAGCGCATAGCCGGCCTCGGGACAATCAAGGATCACCTCGGCGGCGCGTTTTTCGCCGAGCAACACGTCGAGCACGCTGCCATCCAGCTCGTGCTTGTCGACCCCGCTGCCCATGGTGGCGTGGCCTTGCGGATCGAGGTCGACCAGCAGCACGCGACGCTCGAGTGCCGCCAGGCAGGCCGCCAGATTGACAGCCGTAGTGGTCTTGCCAACGCCGCCCTTCTGGTTGGTCAAGGCGATGATCTTGGTCACGGGTGACTCCCTTCTCGACGATGATCCCCAAATCGCCGGCTAGCGCCGGCGCAGGTGCAGCAGGTGGCGGACGGCCGAGTCGCCGGGCACATTGAGCCGGCGACGCTCGCTGAGCACGACCGAGGCGGGCAGCCGGCTCGCCTCATCCTCGCAGGCCGGCCCCTTCATCGCCAGCCATTCGCCATCAACGCCCAGCAATTGATCGCTGAGGGTGACGAAGTCGGCGAGGCTGGCAAAGGCCCGCGAGATGATCTGGTCGAACGGAGCGGCGACGTAATTCTCGACCCGGGCCTGTACCGGTTCGACGTTGGCAAGGCCCAGTTCGAGCACCGCCTGGCGCTGGAAACGCACCTTCTTGCCATTGCTGTCGAGCAACGTCACGGCGAGCGTCGGATCGAGAATCGCCAGCACCAGCCCGGGCAGCCCGGGCCCGGCGCCGACGTCAAGCAACCGCGGGCCATGCACCGCGGCCGCGACCGAGGCGCTGTCGAGCAGATGCCGAGTCACCATGGCCTCGGGCTCGCGCACTGCGGTGAGGTTATAGGCGCGGTTCCACTTGTGCAATAACGCCAGCAGCGCCAGCAGCCGCTCGCGAGCCCGGGCGTCGACGGCGATGCCGAGTTCCGCGAGGCCCTCATCAAGCAGCCGTTCGCAGGCCGGCGTCATGCATTCACCGCGCGATCATCGGTGTCTCGCGCGTCACCCACCAGCCGGCGCTTCTTGAGATAGATCAGCAGAATCGACACCGCCGCCGGGGTTACTCCGGAGATGCGCCCGGCCTGGGCCAGTGTCTCGGGGCGCGCTGCACTGAGCTTGTCGCGAATCTCGTTGGACAAGCCCTCGACCCGGGCGTAATCGAGATCGGCCGGCAATGGCGTCGCTTCGTGACGCTTGAGCTTGTCGATCTCGCTCTGCTGGCGATCGATGTAGCCCTGGTACTTGGCCTGGATCTGGACCTGCTCGGCGACACGCTCGTCGGCCACGCCCTCGCCGTTGAGATTGGCCAGATCGGCATAGCCCAGCTCCGGGCGCTTGAGCAGTTCGAGCAGGTTGTACTCGCGATTGAGCGGCTTGGGCAGCTTGTCAGCGAGCTGCGCGGCGGCGTTCGAGCCCGGCTGGACCCAGGTCGCCTGCAGGCGCGCCTGCTCGGCGTCGATCGCCTCGCGCTTGGCGCTGAACGCCGCCCAGCGGGCGTCATCGACCAGCCCCAGCGAACGCCCGGTCTCGGTGAGGCGCAGATCGGCGTTGTCCTCGCGCAGCAACAGGCGGTACTCGGCGCGCGAGGTGAACATCCGGTAGGGCTCCTGGGTGCCCATGGTGATCAGGTCGTCGACCAGCACGCCGAGATAGGCCTCGTCGCGTCGCGGGCACCAGCTGGCTTCGCCGCGTACGCGCAGGGCGGCATTGATGCCGGCCAGCAGCCCCTGGGCGCCGGCTTCCTCGTAGCCCGTGGTGCCGTTGATCTGTCCGGCAAAAAACAGGTTGTGGATAAACTTGGTTTCCAGCGAATGGCGGAGATCGCGCGGATCGAAGAAATCGTATTCGATGGCGTAACCCGGGCGGGTGATATGCGCGTTTTCCAGCCCCTTGATCGAACGCACCACCTCGAGCTGCACATCGAACGGCAGCGAGGTGGAGATGCCGTTGGGATAGAGCTCGTTGGTCTCCAGGCCCTCGGGTTCGATGAAGATCTGATGGCTCGACTTGTCGGCGAAACGATGGACCTTGTCCTCGATCGACGGGCAGTAGCGCGGCCCGACGCCTTCGATAACCCCGGAATACATCGGCGAGCGGTCGAGATTGGCGAAGATGATCTCGTGGGTGCGCGCGTTGGTGTGGGTGATGTGGCAACTCACCTGACGCGGATGCATATCGCGCGAGCCCATGTAGGACATCACCGGGCTCGGCGCATCGCCGGGCTGCTCCTCGAGGACGCTGAAATCGACGCTCTTGGCATCGATACGCGGCGGTGTGCCGGTCTTGAGCCGATCGACGCGAAACGGCAATGCACGCAGGCGCTGCGCCAGGGCGATGGCCGGTGGATCGCCGGCGCGGCCGCCGGTATGGGTATCCAGGCCGATGTGGATAACCCCGCCGAGGAAGGTACCGGTAGTCAGCACCACGGTTTCAGCGTGGAAGCGGATACCGGTCTGGGTGACTGCGCCGCGCACCGTGTCGCCGTCGACGATCAGGTCATCCACACCCTGTTGGAACAGCGTCAGGTTGGGCTGGTTTTCCAGCAGGCCGCGAATCGCCGCCTTGTAGCGAACACGGTCGGCCTGGGCGCGGGTGGCGCGTACTGCCGGGCCCTTGCGGGAATTGAGCACCCGGAACTGGATACCGGCCTGGTCGGTTGCCAGCCCCATCGCGCCGCCCAGGGCATCGATCTCCTTGACCAGATGGCTCTTGCCGATGCCACCGATGGCCGGATTGCAGGACATCTGTCCGAGCGTCTCGATATTGTGCGTCAGCAGCAGGGTCTGACAACCCATACGGGCAGCGGCCAGTGCGGCTTCCGTTCCCGCATGGCCACCGCCGATGACGATGACATCGAAGCGGTTGGGATAATCCACGTTGTTACCTCGACTTGCACAGTGCACGTGCGTTTCTGGCGAGTGTGATAAAGCGCGCCAGTATAACGCCCCTGTGGGTAACCGTCAGGGGTTTTCCACACCGGTTTCGCCAAGATGCGCCATCTGAAGGACTATCAATAATAATGTAAATATATAAAGAAGAAGTTCTGTTGCTGTTGTTACTACTGGTGTGGACATTTTTTGTGGAAAAGCATTTTTAGACTATACAAAATAACAACTTATATTGTTGATGATGCATTGCAAAACAAGTCGACCAATGCTGTACAACCGGCCGTCAGGCTGTGGATGAACGAGCCGAATATCCACAGGGGAGACTGTACCCCGGTTATCCACCGACAAGTACCCGAGCATTGCCGGTAATCATCAACAGCCAGGAGGGAAAGCCTTGACGCCTTGTGTCATGCCGGTTGTGGAAAGATTTGTGTAGGCAAGCAGAAAATTTTATCCACAAACGAAAAAAGCCGCTGTGAGCGGCTTTTGAACGAGAAATTGGCTGGGTGACGATGCGTGGGTCGTCATGAATGGTCGGTACCTCCAGGCAGGCAAGCATATCGTTACCTGCCTGGATGCGACGTCAGTGCTTGAGCACCCGGGCGAGGAACGATTGGGTGCGTTCATGGCGAGGACTGTCGAAGATTTCGCCCGGCGGGCCCTGCTCAACGATGCGACCGCCATGGACGAAGATCACCCGATCGGCGACTTCGCGGGCAAAGCCCATCTCATGGGTGACGATCATCATCGTCATGCCCTCGTTGGCCAGTTCGCGCATGGCGTCGAGCACTTCACCGATCATTTCCGGATCGAGTGCCGAGGTCGGTTCGTCGAACAGCATCAAGCGTGGTTCCATGGCCAACGCCCGGGCCAGCGCGACACGCTGCTGCTGGCCCCCGGAGAGCTGGTTGGGATACTTGTCGGCCTGATCGCTGATGCCGACCCGCTCGAGCAGCCGATCGGCGATCTCGGTCGAACGCTGGCGATCCCAGCCGCGCACCTTGAGCGGCGCCAGGGTGACGTTGTCACGCACCGACAGGTGCGGAAACAGATTGAACTGCTGAAAGACCATGCCGACTTCGGTGCGGATGGTCTGCAGCGACTTGCCGCTCTTGCCATAGGGCAACAACTGATTGCCGTCGACCTCGATGGCCCCGCTCTGGAACTCCTCGAGGCCGTTGACGCAGCGAATCAGCGTTGACTTGCCGGAGCCGCTGGCACCGACGATCACTACCACCTCGCCGGTAGCTACCTCGAGATCGATGTCCTGCATGACGTGCAGCGAACCGAAATGCTTGTTGACCTTGTCCATCTTGACGATGGGCGCCTTGTCGGCGGCACGGGCGGCCTCGTGACGCTGTGAATCGTTCATGGCGTGCTCCTTATTGGCCGACCAGGCCGCGGCGTTCGAGCAGCCGCAGGGCGAATGACAGGCTCAGGGTAATCGCCAGGTACATCAGCGCGACCATGAAGTAGACCTCCAGCGCGGTGAAGGTGGTGGCGATATAGACCTGGCCCTGGCGGACCAGCTCGCCGACGCCGATCACCGAGAACAGCGAGGTGTCCTTGATACTGACGATGCCCTGGTTACCCAGCGCCGGAATCATGCGCCGCAACGCCTGTGGCCAGATGATGTAGCGAAACGCCTGGGTACGCGAGAGCCCCAGCGACAGACCGGCCTCGCGCTGACCCTTCTCGATCGACTGCACGCCGCCACGGACGATTTCCGAGATATACGCACCGGCATTGAGGGCAATGGCGGCGATACCGGCGGTGAGCGCGTTGATCGGACCGCCGATGATCTGCGGCAGGCCGTAGAAAATGAACAGCACCTGGACGAGGACCGGGGTGCCGCGGAAGATTTCGATATAGGCGATCGCCGGCCAGCGCAGCAGACGGATCGGATTGATACGCAGCAGGCCGAAGACGATGCCGATGATGAAGCCGATGGCCAGGCCACCGAACGAGATCAGCAGCGTCCAGGGGATACCCTTGAGCAGATAGGGGATCGAGGCGATGGCCGCCTGCCAGTCGAACTGGAAAGTGACGTCCACGTCGTAGTCTCCGGAAAGGCGCCCCACGATGAGAGCGCTTGTTGGGCATGCAACGAAACGGGGCCGGGCGCGCTTCGGCCACCCGGCCCCGTGACATACGGTGCGTGGTTATTTGCTTTGGGGCGCTTCGCCGAACCACTTCTTGTGGATCTCGTCGTAGGTGCCGTCTTCGCGCATTTCGGCGAGTGCCTTGTTGGCCGGCTCGACCCAGTCGCTGCCGTTGGCGAAGGCAATGCCATACTGCTGGCCCTCGTACAGCGGACCGACGGTCTTGACCCGGCCTTCGCCCTTGGTCTTGGCGAAGTAGCCGACGTTGGGCGCGTCGTAGAAGACCGCATCCACGCTGCCACCCATCAGCGCCATGTACATGTCGGCACTGCCCGGATAAGGCGTAATTTCGGCGTTGTCACCGAGATTTTCCTGCAGGTAGTCGTAGCTGGTCGAACCGATCTTGGTGCCGATGCTCATCCCTTCGAGATCGCTGACTTCCTGGACCTCGTCGTTATCGGCGGCAACCAGGATGCGCAGGCCCGAATCGTAGTACGGGTCGCTGAAATCGACGATCTCTTCGCGTTCGTCGGTAATGGTGATGCCGGCGATGGCCAGGTCGACGTTGCCGGTCTGTACGGCGGGGATGATGCCGTTGAAATCCATGGTGCGCAGGTCGATATCGAAGCCGGCGCGATCGGCGATGGCATGCAGGATGTCCATGTCGAAGCCGACCATCTCGCCGCTTTCCTGATCCATCATCTCGAACGGCACGAAACTCGGATCGGTTGACGGCTTGCAGGGTCTCGGCCTGGGCCGCGGCGGAAAGCCCGACGCCGAGCGCCAGCGCCGAACCCAGCGAAAGTTGTTTAACAAGTTTGTTTTTCATGAAGTTCCCCAAATTTGAATATTGTTTATGGAACGTGCCTGTTTACCTTGGCGAGTTCCCGGGGAAGCGTCAAGCGGTGAGAAAAGCGGCGCGTCAAACCATGAACGAGGCGCCGCAGCCGCAGGTCGAGGTGGCGTTGGGGTTCTTGATCAGAAACCGTGCGCCGGCCAGGCCTTCCTCGAAGTCGACGGTCGAGCCGACCAGATATTGATAAGACAAGGGGTCGACGACCATCGCCACATCGTCGATCTCGATCAGGGTATCGTCGTCGGCCACGCTATCGGCGAAATCGAAGCCGTATTGAAAGCCCGAGCAGCCGCCGCCGGTGACGTAGACGCGCAGTTTGAGGGACGTGTTGCCCTCCTCGTCGGCCAGCGCACGCAGGCGATGAACGGCCGAATCGGTCAGCAGCAACGGCGTGGGGGCAAAGGATGCGGCACCGCTCATTGTGGGCCTCCAGAATTCATGAGTGACTTAGCTCGTCAGTGACTGGGTCAATTATCCACAATCCCCAGCAAAAGGGTCAACTTTACACCAGCGGACGAGCGGCCCGCAGGTGACTGAGACGTTAACCCTGAAATATGGTACACAAGATATAGGTGACTTCTCTGGCCTATTTCCCAGCCTTGCCAGCCAGACTGTAAGGAATGCGTCTTGCCTCGTCTGACCTTGCCCGATCTAAGTCTCGAGCGTTTCCGCCGCCAGCTGGCCAGTGTCGACGCGCTGCCGCAACTCTGTGTACTCGGGGTGGCATCGGGGCTGGTGACCGGCGGCGTAATGGTCCTCTTCCGGTTGCTTCTCAGCCTGGGTGCCTGGCTGCTGATGCCACATGGCAATATCGAATCCTTCGAGGCACTGTCGCCCTACCTGCGCTCACTGTTGCCGATTGCCGCGGTCACGCTGATCGGCGTCTGGCTATGGCGTCAGCCACCCCAGGCACGCAAGATCGGCATTGCCCATGTCATCGAACGGCTCAGCTACCATCAGGGTCGTTTTCCGCTTCGCAACTGGGTCAACCAGTGGTGGATCGGGATAGTCTCCGTTGTCGGCGGGCTCTCTGCCGGGCGCGAGGGGCCGGCCATCCATCTCGCTGCGGCCGCTTCCAGCGGGCTTGGCCAGCGCTTGCGTCTGCCTCACAACAGCTTGCGGGTGCTGGTCGGGTGCGGCACGGCAGCCGGTATCGCGGTATCGTTCAACACACCTATCGCCGGGGTCATCTTCGCCATGGAAGTGGTGCTGATGGAGTACACTACGGCTGGTTTCCTGCCGGTGATCCTGGCATCGAGCACGGGGGCAGTGATCGCGCAGTTGGTCTACGGCAGCGAACCGGCCTTCCAGGTACCTCCGGTGAGCCTGGGGTCGCTGATCAACTTGCCGTGGATCATTGTCTCGCATTGATCATCGGGCTGCTTGCCGGACTGTTCGTGCACATCGCCCGCAGCGGCGCGTACCTGGAGCCTGTGCCCGGCTGGTTGCGTCTGGCCATGGTCGGCGTGAGCGTCGGCGCAGTGGCCTGGTGGTATCCCCAGGTCCAGGGCATGGGCTATGACACCCTGGGCGCCACCTTGACCGGCAACGTGGCCACCGACGTTCTGGTTGCCGTGGCTATCGGAAAGCTGTTGCTGACCGCCGGCACGGTCGCCTGTGGCGTGTCGGTCAGCATCATCGGGCCGGTACTGGTGGTCGGTGCCGCTGCGGGAGCGCTGTGCGGAATGCTGGGGGGCTGGCTGTGGCCGCAGGTCGCCTCCGATGATGCGCTCTATGCCATGCTGGGCATGGCGGCGATGATGGGCGCCGTGCTGCAGGCACCGCTGGCGGCACTGATGGCGCTGCTCGAGCTGACCCACAATCCCAATATCATCCTGCCGGGCATGTTGTCGGTGGCGGTGGCGATGCTCACTTCGCGCCAGATCTGTGGCTGCCAGGGATTCTTCGTGACCCAGACGCAACATGGCCTGCACCGGTTGCAGCAGCCGTTGATGCAGGCCCTGTCGCGGGTCGCGGTGCCGGCAGTCATGGAGCGCAGCGTGGCGCGCACCCAGCGCAAGATAACCCCCGAGCAGGCGCGCAAGCTGCTCGACGACAAGCCCACCTGGCTGGTGATCACCCGTTCCAGCGACGACAAACCGCCGCTGGCGCTCAAGGCCGCCGACCTGGCCCGGGCATTGCTCGACGAGCAGGGACTAGACAAGCAGGGGCTCGAGGACAGCAGCATCGATCTGCTGGAGATCCCCGGCCAGCGCCTCGAGCTGGCGCCAATCCATCTCCAGGCGACGCTCAGTGAAGCCTTCGATCGTCTCAACGATTATGGTGTCGACGCGCTCTACGTTCAGCACACCACGGCGCCGATGATCCAGAAGATTTCCGGTATCATCACCCGCAGCGCCATCGAGAGCTACTACCGCTATAAGCCCTGACTGTCGCTACAAGCGCTGAATTCAGCCGTTCCTATCGAGGAGATGCCATGTATCCATGGGTAAAAGTCCTTCACCTGCTGGCCGTGGTGACCTGGTTCGCGGCGCTGTTCTACCTGCCGCGGCTATTCGTCTACCACGCCCAGGCCCGTGACCGGGGCGATGCGCAGGCCATCGACTATTTCAAGGTGATGGAGCGCAAGCTGTATCGCGCGATCATGACGCCCTCGATGATCGCCGTGGTGCTGTTCGGTGGCTGGCTTATGTACATGGTGCCGGGTTTCCTGACCCAGGGCTGGTTGCACATCAAGTTGGTGCTGGTCGTCGCGCTGATCGGTTACCACCATATGTGCCTGGTCTACATGAAGCGTCTGGCGACGGGCACCTGTACAAAGTCGGAGCGCTTCTTCCGGGTCTTCAACGAGGCGCCGACCATTGCGCTGGTGCTGATCCTCATCCTGGCCGTGGTGAAGCCGTTCTGATGCACGATGCCAAGCTTCCCGTGGTGCTCGCGCTGGGCGGCCACGATCCGACCGGCGGCGCCGGGCTGATTGCCGATGCCGAGGCAATCGCCGCCTGCGGCGGCTGGGCGCTGACCGTGCCGACCAGCCTGACGGTGCAGACTACCCGCGACGTGTTGCGGGTCATGCCCTGCCCGGCGGATAGCGTGCGCGACACGGTCTGGCCGCTACTCGACGAGTTCGAGATTGCGGCGATCAAGGTGGGGCTGATTGCCGCCGAGCAGACCCTCGATGCCGTGGAGGACGTGATCCGTGCCTGCCCCGGAGTGCCGGTGGTGGTCGATCCGGTGCTCAGCGCCGGCGGTGGCAGCGAGCTGAGTTCGCCCGAGCTGATCGACGATGTGCGCCGGCGCTTGCTGCCGCTGGTCGATGTGCTGACGCCCAACCGCCGCGAACTGGCACGTCTGGCCGGTGGACAGAGCGATGATGTCGAGCGCGTCGTCGAACTACTGTCGCTGGGTTGCCAGGCATTGCTGATCACCGGTACCGACGAGCCGGCACCCGGCACCGCCGCCGACCAGGTAGTGCATACCCTGCATACCCCCGACAGCAGTCGTCAGTGGCAATGGCCGCGCCTGGCCAATCATTATCATGGCTCCGGCTGTACCCTGGCCTCCGCCCTGGCCGCCCGAATGGCGGTCGGAGAGCGGTTGGTAAGCGCTTGCGAACAGGCCCAGCGCTTTGCCTGGCACAGCCTGCGTCACGGCTGGCGGCCGGGCAATGGACAAGCCTTGCCGCGTCGCTTATGGCAGCAACCGACGCCATTCACCGCCGAGGAGGACAGCCTATGAGTTGGCAACGGAGCATGAGTTGGCAACGAGGCATCTACGCGATCACCGATAGCACTTTGTTGCCCGACGATGCGCAACTGATCGTGGCCTGCGAGGCAGCGCTGAAGGGTGGCCTGGCGCTGCTGCAATATCGCGACAAGTCCGCCGACGACGCGCGCCGCTGGCGACAGGCGCGGGCGCTGGCCGCCTTGTGCCGACGCTTCGGGGTGCCGCTGATCATCAACGACGATCTTTCGCTGACGCATCGCTTGCGCGAGGCGGGCTTCGACGGCGTTGGCCTGCATCTCGGTGAGGAGGATGGCTCGCTGGGCGAGGCGCGTCGTGTGCTGGGCAACGACGCGATCGTCGGTGCCAGCTGCTATGCCAGTCTGGCGATCGCCGAGCAGGCCATGGCCGCAGGCGCCAGCTACCTGGCCTTCGGCCGCTTCTTTGCCTCGCAGACCAAGCCCGAGGCGTCGCCCGCTCCGCTTGAATTGCTCGGTGATGCGGCGCGCTTCGGCCTGCCGCGGGTGGCCATCGGCGGTCTGGACGTCGACAATGTGGCCAGCGTGCAACGTGCCGGTGGCGATCTGTTGGCGACGGTGCAGGCGGTATTCGGCGGTGACAACCCGACCGAGCGCGTCGCCCTGTTGCGGCGCCATGCCGGCTATGCATAGCTTATCCACAGGCTGCCAACGGCAAGTTATTCCAACTGTCCAGAGAGTTATCCACAACATTGACATGAGGCCGACATGACCACTTCCGCCGAACTCTTCGAACGGGCCTGCCGGCACATTCCCGGTGGCGTGAATTCACCGGTGCGGGCCTTCAAGGGCATGGATCGTCCGCCCTTGTTCATGGAGCGTGCCCAGGGCGCCTATCTGTTCGATGTCGAGGGCAAGCGCTACATCGACTACGTGGGCTCGTGGGGGCCGATGATCACCGGCCATGCCGACCCCGAGGTGCTCGGGGCCGTGCGCGAGCGGCTCGACGCGGGCCTGTCGTTCGGCACGCCGACCGCATCGAGACCACCATGGCGGATCTGATCTGCGAGATCATCCCGTCGATCGACATGGTGCGGATGGTCAATTCCGGCACCGAGGCGACGATGTCGGCGGTGCGCCTGGCGCGCGGCTATACCGGCCGCGACAAGATCGTCAAGTTCGAGGGCAACTACCATGGCCACACCGACTCGCTGCTGGTCAAGGCCGGCTCGGGGGCGCTGACCCATGGCGAACCGAGTTCGCCGGGCATCCCCGCGGCGCTCGCCGAACTCACCATCACCCTGCCCTACAACGATATCGATGCGCTGGATGCCTGCTTCGCCGAAATCGGCGATCAGATCGCCGGACTGATCGTCGAGCCGGTCGCCGGCAACATGAATTGTATTCCGCCGCGTCCCGGCTTTCTCGAGGCGCTGCGCGAGCGCTGCGACCAGTACGGCAGCGTGCTGATCTTCGACGAGGTGATGACCGGCTTTCGCGTCGCGCTGGGTGGCGCTCAGGCGCATTACGCGGTGACCCCCGACCTGACCTGCCTGGGCAAGATCGTCGGCGGCGGCATGCCGGTGGGCGCGTTCGGCGGCAAGCGCGAGATCATGGCGCAGATTTCGCCGCTGGGGCCGGTCTATCAGGCCGGCACGCTGTCCGGCAATCCGCTGGCCATGGCCGCCGGGGTGGCCCTGCTCGGCAAGGTGCGCGAGCCGGGTTTCCACGAGGCACTGGCCGCACGGGTGGCGAGCTTGTGTGACGGACTCGAGCAGCGCGCCGCCGAGGCCGGCATCGAGTTGGTCACCCAGCGTGCCGGAGGCATGTTCGGCATCTTCTTCACCAGTCAGTCCCGGGTCGAGAATTTCGCCCAGGCGACCGCTTGCGATGCCGCTCAGTTCCGGCGCTTCTTCGCCGCGATGCTCGATCATGGCGTCTACCTGGCGCCCTCGCCCTACGAGGCCGGTTTCATGTCGAGCGCCCATGACGATGAGAATATCCGTCAGACGCTGGACGCCGCGGAGCGCGTTTTCGCCGGGATGGCACGCTGAACTATTTGCAGACTGTCGGGAGACTGCCGTGAGCCAGGTAATGATCGATGCCCTCAACGATCCAGCATGCTATGACCATCCGGTCACGGCCATCGAGGTCTTCGAAACGCATATTTCATGGATCGTGCTGACCGGCGACTTCGCCTACAAGATCAAGAAACCGCTTGATTACGGCAGTTTCCTGAACTTTTCCACCCGCGAGAAGCGCCTGCACTTCTGCGAGCAGGAGGTACGCCTCAACCGCCGCTTGTCGCCCAATCTGTATCTCGGCGTGGTGGCGCTGTCCGGCGATGTCCAGCGGCCACGCGTCAACGATGACAGTGCGCCGTTCGAATACGCGGTGAAGATGCGCCAGTTCAGTAATCGGCACCTTTTCAGCCATCTGCAGGCCAGCGGCGAGCTTTCATTGGAGCTGCTCGACAATCTGGTCGACCAGTTGGTGGTGTTTCATGAAGGTGCCGAACGCCTGTCCTCCGAGAGTGATCACGGTTCGCGCAATGCGCTGCAGGCGATTCTCGCCCGCGAGTTCGAGCTGATCGCATCGCGGCTGGCGAGCGGCGCCGATCAGCGTCGTCTCGATCACCTCAGGACCTGGGTGACGGAGACCTTCGAACGGCTGGCCGGCGAGTTTGACCGACGCCATCGCGAAGGCTACGTGCGCGAAACCCACGGCGACGTGCATCTGGGCAATGCCGTCCAGCACGAGGGTCAGGCGCTGCTCTTCGATGGCATCGAGTTCAACGATGAGTTGCGCTGGAACGATGTCGGCAGCGATCTCGCCTTCCTGCTCATGGATCTCGAGGCACGCGGCGAGCAGGCATTCGCCAATCACGCCTTGAATCGCTATCTGGAACTCTCGGGCGACCACACGCTGGTTCGACTACTGCCTTTCTACAAGCTCTATCGGGCGCTGGTGCGCGCCAAGGTGGCGATGCTGCGCTACCACCAGCCGGAACTGCACCCGGTCGACCGCCAGGCGATCATGGCCGACTACCGGCGCTACATTACCCTGGCCGAGCAATACGCCGAGTTCAATTTTCCCTACCTGGTGATCGGGGTGGGCGTTTCGGGTAGCGGCAAGAGCCGTTTCACCGGCGAAATGGTTCAGCGTCTGGGTGGGATCCGGCTGCGCTCTGATGTCGAACGCAAGCGGCTGTTCGGATTTAATCCACAGGCCAGGACCGGCCAGGCGGATGTGGATATCTACACGACCGAAGCTACCGAGCAGACTTATCGGCGCTTGGCGCAACTGAGCGGCACCCTACTGGAGGCTGGTTTTCCGGTATGCATCGACGCCACCTGCCTGAAGCGCAAGCAGCGTGACCTGCTGCGCCAACAGGCCGAAGCGCGGGGCTTGCCGGTGATGATGGTCAGCTTCGAGGCCGATGATGAAACCCTGCGTGGGCGCATCATCAAGCGCGCGCGGCGCGGGGGCGATCCCTCGGAAGCCGGACTGGCCGTGCTCGAGCGTCAGCAGCGTAATTTCGAAGCGTTCGAAGAGGAGGAGCGGTTGCATCTGGTCCACCTGGATACCACCGCCGAAAATGCCAACCTGACCCTGGTGGGGCTGATTCAGGAGCATTTGCGTCTGTTGTAATCCTGGCAAAGAAGGCGAGCCTTAACTGATAGGCCAGATGAGTAAAAAGATTGGCCGAGAGTTTCTCGGATATCGACTATACAACAGGGGCACGTCATGTACAACGGTTCAGGGTTACGTCGATCCATATTAATGGCGGCGTGTCTTGGCGCCATCAGCACAGCGTCGGGGGGCGATACAGGAGGCGATATGTCAGCGGGACAGGCAACGGATACGGAAAAGAATATTCAGGTAGAGATCAGCGGGACGGACGAAACGCGCTATGCCGCGACCTGGACGGTGACCGGCAGCAATGGTGAGCAGCAGCAATTCGAGGAGTCAGGTAATGTCCCGGCCAGTTATGCCTATAGCGGTGAGGCTATCGCTGGCACCGTGACGGTTCTGAGTGATTCGGGACGGGTAGAAGTCGAGATCCGAAAGAACGGCAATCGTTCGCGATCATCGACGCAGGGGAAGGGGAGTGAGATTAAAAATTAATATTAGATAGATACTTTTGTTATAAGTGGCTCGTAACTATCAGTTGAAATATATTTTAAAATATATAAATTATTTTATTATTTCAATTCAAACCTGCCCATCATCATATGATGGGCAGGTTATGACTGACATGCTAAATTAAATAATTAAATGTATGATTTACTGCTGATAAACTTCAGCGGTGTTGTATGCGCCATTCTGAGTAATATTAGATCCATCATTGTAAGAGCTTTGAATAACTAATGAGCTATTATTTAGACCCTGATTGATCAATGTTTGATAAGCCACTTGCACCACTCTGAAGTACATTGGCGTAGTTATAATTTCCACTTTGGAGAATGGATGAGTCATTGCTACTAAAGCTTTGAGTTACTGTAGCGAAGTTGCCAGTTCCTGATTGATCAATATCGCTGCTATGCCCGCCCCTGCCATATTGATTCACGTGTGCATCGTTATAGTTTCCTACTTGAGCTATCTCACTGCTGTTAGATTTAGCAGAGCTGATAGCATCCGAAGCATCTGTGGCGAACCTCTGCATTATTACCGGTGCATTGCTGATAAATACCGATTAATCAGTAGTAGGCGATACAGTGATTTGCGTGACACGCGAAGTATTATTATTGCCGATCTGATCTATAGTCGAGTCGCTTCCTAGTGCCACATCCGTCGTGCCAGGGCCAGTTTGGCTGACATAGCCTAGGTTGTTGTTCCCTTGCTGATTAATAGTGGACTCACTGTTATTAGCTTGCACTGCAGAGGAAATAGCGAGAGCAAGAGCAGTTGCTGCAAAAATCGTTGTCTTTTTCATCTTTGTTCCCTTCCTTGCTTTGGTGAGTTACTGAACAAAATTAATTTGCTCAGTAGGTACGGATAGTGACTGGCGCAGCAGTACCTGAGGCGTATTTTTGACTCACGGAATATGCTGCGCTGGAGCACTGCCCGATTGCGAAATATTGATGTTGCTACCGGTAGCCGGCCTGGTTGACCTGAGCTTCGAAACTGTTGCCGTGCTGCTCGATAGATGCCTTGTGGTTATCGCCAACCTGGCCTATCAAGCCGATATTGTTGCCACCCGTCTGGATGATATTGGCTTCGTTACTATTGCCGTACTGGTAAATATTGGCGTAATTGCCAAAGGCAAATTCTGCTGAGTTCCGTGATTGAGCCACGCTGGCCCGGTTATCGTCGCCGATCTGGGCAATAACGCTGGTGTTGTTACGCCATGTTTTGGCGGAAAACTTCAAATCTGCCGAATCGATAAAGGTCTGCAGTTGCTGACGACTCAAGTCGTTATCGTTCATCAAGTCGGAGACTGAACCTTCCGCGTTTACCGAACTGCTGGCAATCAGTGACAAGGCAGAGCAGAGCGCCAGCGTACTGGCAAGCATGGGCTTGCGAGAGCCTGTGCTGCTTTTCAGTAATGTGTTATTACGCGTGGCGTTCATGTTATTACGTCTCTTCCCTGAATGTTCTTCCCTGTTAAGTACAGGTAATTTGATTGACTTGATATGTTACCAAGTGTGATCCATTTCACCGCGATAGCCATCAGGATAAAGAACCAATATTAGACTTTATTTTTTTAGCTCTATTTTAAAGAGTAGTGCTATATTTCTAGCACTTTATATAATTACTTTTGGCATTCTACTGGGTAAGATTCATGGCCTGAGCCAGTCCAGATAATTACTCTCAACTTTCTGTTTTTTATGATAAAAATAAAAAAGTACAGCAAGATAAATGCATGCGCTTGAGTCGCTGCAGCCTGCAAGTGAGCCTGTTGATTCGTTTGATAAGCTGGCCCCGAGCATGGCCCATGCCTTCAGGGAAGCGGCCAGACGCGAGACCCGTTGCAAGCCTTGGGGCTAGGCCAGTGCGTTACCGTGCAGCAAGAAAGAAGAAAGGCCGTGCTTGAATCAGCACGGCCTGATCAGGGGACTATTTCAAGGGCGATCTTAAAGGGTGGCCCAAGGCTATAAGCCAAGCCGTGAATGGGCTCACAGCCTGGTTGTAACCGAGTTCAGAGCATGGGGGTAGGAGCGTCCAGAGACTCGCCGAGGATGGTGCCCTGAATATCTGCACCTGCAGGCAGATTCCAAAGGTTGGTAGTCACGCCACGGGCGATCAGGTGGATGACCGAGGACTCGATCGCCGACATGACAGCCATCTGTACCGGCTCGTTATTGGTGATGCCCGCTTCAGCTTCCAGTAGTCGCTTGAAGTCGATAAAACGATAGACGCCGGCCCGCAGTTCCTTGGAATAGATGGTCTTGGTGGTAGTGACGTTGGCCAGCACTTCACCCGAGGAAATTTCGATGGCACGCAGGTTAACGGTAACCTGATCGACCTGGTACTGCCCCGAGGCACCGATGCCGAGTATTCGGCGCCCGCGCCGCCGGTCCGGTGTTCATTCGAGGCGATGAGCCAGCCTCGAGCATGACTGAAGCTGCACGAACAAGGGCAGTGTATCGGGCTGGCCGAAGCGCTCGAATTCGGCGCGGATGATGCGTCGCTCGGTCAGCAGATTCTGCAACCCGACCCGCTCCAGCGGAATGAACCAGCCTGAATCGGCCAGCGCGCCAGTCAGCATGGCAGCCGCGCCCTGGGTCACGGCGGTAGAAAAGGTGCTGGCTGGGGCGGGCTTGTACTGCCCGGTCATGTCGCGGAAGTCATAGACGGAGGCATAAATTTTACCGGCTGGCGGCGGCAGAGCGATCAAATCCTGATAAGTTCCACTCCGCGGAGTGAGAGTCGCTGGTGCGCCTTGCAGGTTCTCTGAGTTGGCGACCATACCGGCACACCCGCTCAGACTCAAAAGAATAATGAGCAGTCCAAAGATTTTCATACCTGTTCCCTTGTACCGTATTTTGGTGAATAGCAATTTTTCTTATTAATTGCTTTCAGTAATCCAGAAGGCCGCCGACACTGATATTGGTCGTGTCACCCGTGATCTTGTCAGTCACGTCGATGCTTAACTGGCCGCCATCATCGTTGATCACCACACCGAATTCGCTGGTGTCGAAGATGCCCTGTTCAACTTTTCCACTATTGACATCACGTATCAATTGATTGACCAGGCTGCTCTGCAGAGTCTGCACTAGCCTCTCTCAGACGTCGTCATCGGCTCGTAACTTGAAGCACTCGGGTCCTTATGAGTGTCCTGAGCCTGCGCTTTTCCCAGCAGATAGCTCCCCGCGAAAGGGTCTCCGCCGAAGGAAGGATTGATAGGCTGATAAATCAGCTCTCCGGCACTCGCCAGGGGCGACGCGCATAGCAGGGCAAGGCCAATAGCTTTTATGGTTTTCATACATCATTCTCCAATTCAGAATTCTTCCTTTCCGAGGTCGATACTGGGGTTCATTGCTGCCGAAAGCCGTTGTTTAAGAATGGCTTTTTCCACCATATCAACCGCTTGCCTTGCTATTTCCTCGGCGTCGCCAAGCCGCGGGGACAGTTGCGTGCGAAAATACATACGCGGTCCTTCGGTAATCCAAAGCTGAATGCCCCAGCGGGCATCCGGCCTTTCATGGATCGTTAGCGTGGCTCCATGAATGATCGGACTTTCCATGGCAATCTGACTGAATGAGCGATAGAAATTCTGGCCGATTACGGTAAGCGTGCGATCGACCAGAACGCCGGTCAATTCACTGCTACCGTTAAAGTCTGATTCAACTTTCGGCCCATCGGGGCTTTCGATTCGATTTATTTCCGAAGCATCATTGATCGATTCCGCGCTCTTGTCTGGCGCTGTTACGCCGTTCTGAGCGTTAGCTGCCAGGCTGAACGGCACCATCAGAGATGGCTAGGAAAGCGCATCCAAGGGCGAAACTGCGTTCTGCTTTATTTATCATGTGCAACTACATCAGGCGTTCGGCTCATTTTGTGTAGAACGACCTCATCAGCGCTTCTTAGAAACCGGTGAAGGGGGAGGAGCGCCCAAATTCTGTCGTGCCCAGTTCATGGCCTGGATGCGGTTATGCACCTTGATCTTGCGAAAGATGTTGTAGAGATGAGACTTGACGGTGTGCTCGCTGACAAACAGCTTGTCGGCAATTTCGGTATTCGAAGCGCCGGAACCCAGCAGGCCGATGATCTCGAGTTCACGATGAGTCAGGCCACAAACGGGCCGATAGGCATTGAGCTGCTGACGACGGTAGAATTCGATCAGCCGCGTCATCAGCGATCGGGACATCCACAGGTCGCCATCCAGCAAGGTGCCGATGCCCTTGCAGATCAGGGCCATGCTGTCACGACGATAGAATACGCCTTGCAAATGCAGTGACGAGAGCACGTCGGCGGCATGGTCCTCATCGCGCAGGTTGATCGCTGCCAGGGTCATGGAGTCGCTTTCGGCGGCCTTGGTATGCCATTGCTGCATGCTGCTCTCATCGACGTGATCGGCATCCAGCAGAACCAGGATTTTGCCGTCTTCGAAGTTTTCCTGGGTATCATGCGGGGCCACCGCCGAGATCGGGCATTCCAGCCGTTCAGCGATGTATTCCATGAACAGCTGAGTCTGCGGGTTACAATCGGTGACCAGAATGATTTTTGCGTTCCCTTGGTTCATTTTTATTGCTCCGAAGTATGGACTTATCTATGAGCTTTAATGCTGTCCCTGCGCATCATGCAAAGGCTTGACTGAGCTTTATCCCTTTCTCGGGTTGTGTAAAGTTAAGTTACAGTACATTACTTATTCCTTATAAGAATATCTCATTTATTTTATAGTTATATTTATAAAAACTTTTAAATTACATGTATTTACCTGTTAACTGATCAGTAAAAATTAAAGTTACGATTTTCAAGTAGGTTAAAAATCGGGCAGGTAGTCTTTTTTTATTAGTATGATTTTGCTAGCTAAGGACTAATATAATAGTCTATGTTGAGCTATTTTTATAGTTCTTATTAACGCAATTCCTGCTCATCAAAAGCCATTCGCGGCCAAGCCTGTCGGCCTTTAGAATGGGTATAGGCCCATTCAAGAGCGTAGGCACATGGAAAGATCCTTGGTACTGGCCAGTGGCAACCCCGGCAAGCTGAGCGAATTTAGGCACCTTCTGGAGCCGCTGGGCTATCACGTAAGGCCACAAAGTGAGTATGACGTCAGTGAGGCCGACGAGACAGGGCTGACGTTTCTGGAAAATGCGCTGATCAAGGCTCGTCATGCCTGCCGCATCAGTGGCCGACCGGCCTTGGCCGATGATTCGGGCCTGGCGGTGGATGCTTTAGGTGGGGCCCCGGGTATTCATTCGGCCCGTTACGCCGGTGAACCCAAGAGTGATGCTGCCAACAACCGCAAGCTGTTGGAGGCACTGGCGGAGGTTCCCGAAGGTCAGCGTAGGGCCAGTTACTGGTGCGTACTGGTATGGCTGCGTCACGCTGAAGATCCGGTACCGCGTATCGTCCAGTCGAGTTGGCCCGGCGAGATTCTGGCACACCCGCGGGGCGAGCGTGGTTTCGGCTACGATCCGCTGTTCTGGGTACCCGAGCGCGGGATGAGCGCCGCCGAACTGAGCGCCGGCGAAAAGAACCAGCTCAGCCATCGTGGTCGCGCACTCCGTGCGCTACTGGAGCAGTTGTCTTGAGGTCTCGTTACCCCCGCTATCCCTGTACGTGCATGTGCCGTGGTGCGTGCGCAAGTGCCCTTACTGCGACTTCAACTCCCACGGTGTCGGCCGTGATGCCGCGCTACCCGAGCAGCAGTACCTGGCGGCGCTGCTTGCCGACGTGGACGGCGATCTCGCGCTGGTGGGCGATCGCCCGGTGCAGAGCATCTTCATCGGCGGCGGCACGCCGAGCCTGATGTCGCCTGACTTCTTTCGCCGATTGCTAGAGGGGCTGCGTCAGCGCTTGGCCTTTCATGATGATTGCGAGATCACCCTGGAAGCCAATCCCGGTACCGTGGAGCAGTCGCGCTTCGAGGGCTTCCGCGCCGCCGGCATCAATCGTCTATCGCTGGGCATCCAGAGCTTTCAGTCGGACCAGTTGGCGAAGCTGGGGCGGATCCACAGCGGTGACGAGGCCTATCAGGCCGTAGCCAGCGCGAGGCGGGCAGGTTTCGACAATATCAACCTGGATCTGATGCATGGTCTGCCGGGGCAGGATCTCGAACGGGCCCTGGCCGACATCGATCAGGCCCTGAGCTTGTCTCCCGAGCATCTCTCCTGGTATCAGCTGACCCTGGAGCCGAATACTGAATTCTACGTCCAGCCCCCGGTATTGCCGCACGACGAGACGCTCTGGGCCATTCAGGATGCCGGTCACCAGCGTCTCGAGGCAGCGGGTCTGGCGCGTTATGAGATATCCGCCTACGCGCGGCCGGGCGCCATGTCTCGGCACAATCTCAACTACTGGCAGTTCGGCGACTATCTGGGTATCGGCGCGGGGGCGCATGGCAAGCTGAGCGCCTGGAACGAACACGCTGAGCTGATCGTGGAGCGGCGCTGGAAGAGCCGTCAGCCCGACGCCTATCTGCGCCGTCATGATGATCCGCGTGGCTTCATTGCCGGTCGCCAGCGCGTTGAAGCCGACGAGCTACCGCTCGAATTCGCCATGAATGCCTTGCGCCTGGTGGAAGGCGTTCCGCTATCGCTGTGGACGGCCCACACGGGACGCACGCTTGCCGTGCTGGCGCCTCATCTGCAAGAGGCACGCATGAAAGGACTCCTGGTGGATTCCGACGAGCGGCTGCAGGCGACCCCTAAGGGTCTGTTATTCTTGAACGATTTGTTGGGTATGCTCGATGATGCCGAATAAATAACCGCTCGACGAGCGATAAGCAAACCATGGAGAAAGGAGTTTGTTCAGGATGATTGATAAGCGACTGTGGATGGCCATCCCGTTGGCAAGCGTACTGGCGCTCGGGGCTTGTAGCACGACCAACCCTCAGAATGGTGACTCTCAGCGCAACAATACCGCGACCGGGGCGGGTATCGGCGCTGCCGTAGGTGCCGTGGCAGGCTTGCTGAGCGGCGATAGCGCCGCGAGCCGACGCGATCATGCGGCCATCGGTGCCGCGGTGGGTGCCGCTGCCGGCGGTGGTATCGGCTATTACATGGATCGCCAGGAACAGCAGCTGCGCGAGCGCCTCCAGGGTACCGGCATCGGTGTTGAACGCCAGGGCAACGATATCGTTCTCAACATGCCCAACAAGGTGACCTTTGGTGTCGATTCCAGTGAATTGTCCGGTGAGGCTCGCCAGGCACTCAACGACGTGACTGCGGTGCTCCGCCAGTACCCGGAAACGCGCATTACCGTCGCCGGCTACACTGACAGCACCGGTGCCGAGGACTACAACCAGCGGCTATCCGAGCGTCGTGCCGCGGCGGTCAGCAATTATCTGGTCCAGGGCGGAGTCGAAAGCCAGCGCCTCAACCGGGTCGGTTATGGTGAAAGCCAACCGGTCGCCAGCAACGATACCGAACAGGGCCGTGCCCAGAACCGTCGCGTCGAGATCACCGTGACACCGATTCAGCAGCAGTAAACTCCGGCAGCGATTGCCCAACGAGCCCATCGTCCTCAACGGCGGTGGGCTCTTTATGTAGGAAGGCACATGCTCGCTTATCAACACGCCTATCATGCCGGCAACTTTGCCGACGTTCACAAGCATCTGGCGCTTTTTTCGCTTACGCGCCATTTGTTACGTAAAAAATCAGCTATTACGTATATAGATACCCATGCCGGTCGTGGCCTGTATCGGCTCGCCGAACCCGAGACTCAAAAGCTCAAGGAGTATGAATCCGGAGTAGGTGAGCTTTGGTCGGCACGTCCAGTCGCTCGCGGGTTGCAACGAGTTGCTCGATGACTGGCTGGCAGCGCTGCAGCCCCTGCAATCTGGCGGTGCGAAGACATTGAGCCACTACCCCGGCTCGCCATGGTGGTTGGTCCAAGGCCTGAGAAGCCACGACCGGCTGTCACTGTTCGAGTTGCATCCCGGCGAACATGACCATCTCGATGGCCAGACGCTGCTGCAGCAGGCGAGGCGGATTCATGGTGACGGCCTGGCCGGGCTGGAGCGCATGCTGCCGGTCGCGACGCCCCGCTTGTGCGTACTGATCGATCCCAGCTACGAGCGCAAGGCGGAGTATGCTGAAGTGGTCGAGTCGCTACGCTTCGTTGCCCGCAAGGTACGTCATGCCGTGGTCATGATCTGGTATCCCCTGCTTCCGGCGGGACGCCACACGACATTGCTCGAGGCGGTTCGCAAGGCCGAACTGCGCAAGATCTGGCGCAGCGAGTTCGAATTGCACTCACTGGATAGCGCGACGCACGGCATGTACGGCAGCGGCCTGTTGGTACTCAATCCGCCCTGGGGGATAGGCCAGCAACTCGAGGACGCGCTGGCTTGCCTGTTGCCGCGATTCGGGCCGCAGGCGCGCCAGCGAGCCGGCTGGTGGGTGGCGGAATAGCGCGGTTATTTGCCGATGCAGAACTCACCGAATATCTTGCCCAGCAGTTCGTCGGCGCTGAATTCGCCGGTGATTTCACCCAGCGCCTGCTGGGCCTCGCGCAGATCTTCGGCCAGCAGTTCGCCTGCACCGTAGCCCTGCAGCTGGGCTTCGCCATTGCTCAAGGCCCGCTCGGCCCGGTCGAGCGCATCCAGATGGCGACGGCGGGCCGAGAAGCGTCCCTCGGCGGTGGTCGTATAGCCCATGATCGACTTCAAGTGCTCCTTGAGACTATCCACACCCTGACCGGTTTTTGCCGACAGACGGACCACCGGTGGGGTTGTGGATAACTCCAGTCCGGGCGGTTCGTGACTGCTGTCGATCTTGTTGCGCACCAGTGTCAATCGCCCGGGGTCGGGAAGTCGTGCGACGAACTCCGGCCAGATGGCCATCGGATCGGTTGCCTCGCCGGTCGTGGCATCCACCAACAGCAATATTCGGTCGGCCTTCTCGATCTCCGCCCAGGCACGCGCCACACCGATCTTTTCGACCGCGTCCGGGGTGTCGCGCAGCCCGGCGGTATCGATGACATGCAACGGCATGCCGTCGAGATGAATATGCTCACGCAGGACATCACGGGTGGTACCGGCGATCTCGGTGACGATCGCCGTTTCCTGCTCGGTCAGGGCATTGAGCAGGCTCGACTTGCCGGCATTGGGCCGGCCGGCGATCACCACGTTCATGCCTTCGCGCATCAGCGCCCCCTGGCCGGCGGCCTGGCGGACCTCGGCGAGCTCGCCCTGGACCTCGGCGAGCTTCGCGGCGACCCGGCCATCGGCGAGGAAATCGATCTCCTCCTCCGGGAAGTCGATCGCCGCCTCGACGTACATGCGCAACTCGATAAGGCGTTCGACCAGGCTGGCGACCCGATTCGAGAACTCGCCCTGCAAAGAGCGCAGGGCGTTTTCCGCGGCGGCGCGGGAGCTGGCGTCGATCAGGTCGGCGATCGCCTCGGCCTGGGCCAGGTCGAGCTTGTCGTTGAGAAAGGCGCGTTCGGAGAATTCGCCCGGGCGGGCCAACCGTGCGTCCAGGTTGACGCAACGCTCAAGCAATAGGTCCATGAGCACCGTGCCGCCGTGCCCGTGGAGTTCGAGCACGTCTTCGCCGGTAAACGAATGCGGGCCGGGGAAATACAGCGCGATGCCCTCATCGAGGGCCTGGCCGCTGGCCCCCGTGAACACGCCGTAGAAGGCGTGGCGGGGCGCGGGACAGCGACCCAGCACGGTCTCGGCGATCGCCTGGCAGGCCGGCCCCGAGACGCGAATGATGCCTACGCCGCCGCGTCCGGGGGGCGTAGCCAAGGCGGCGATGGTGTCCTGGGTGTAGAGCGGCTGGTCGAGCATGAGTATTTCCTGGCTAACGGTCGGGCCATTGTCGGTAGTCGAACCTACCAACGCCAGACCCCCGCACTGAGGCGGGGGTCCGGGTCTTGCAGCGCAGCTGAACGGCTACTTGCCTTTGGCAGGCGCCGGATCACCGGCAATCTTTCGGGTGATGATCCACTGCTGCAGGATCGAGATGCTGTTGTTGACGATCCAGTAGATCACCAGGCCGGCCGGGAACCACAGGAAGAAGAAGGTGAAGACGATCGGCAGCATCTTCATGATCTTCGCCTGGGTCGGATCCGGCGGCGACGGGTTGAGCTGCTGCTGCACGAACATCGTCAGGCCCATGATGATCGGCAACACGAACAGCGGATCCTTGACCGACAGATCGTCAATCCACAGCATGAACGGCGCGTGACGCAGCTCGACCGATTCCATCAGCATCCAGTACAGGGCGATGAACACCGGCATCTGAATGATGATCGGCAGACAGCCCCCCAGAGGATTGATCTTCTCCTTCTGGTAGAACTTCATCATCTCCTGGGACATCTTCTGGCGATCGCTGCCGTACTGCTCCTTGATGCGCTGCATCTCGGGGCCGAGCTTGCGCATCTTGGCCATCGACTTGTAGGCCGTGGCGGAAAGCGGGAACAGCACGATCTTGACGATTACCGTCAGCATCACGATCGACCAGCCCCAGTTGCCCAGCACGTCATGGATCTTGTCGAGCAACCAGAACAAGGGGTTGGCGAGGAACCACAGCCAGCCGAAGTCGACCGTCAGTTCAAGGTTAGGCGCAACTTCCTCGAGCCGTTCCTGGACCTTGGGGCCCATGTAGAGCGTCGCTTCGAGCGTACTCTCTCCGCCCGGGGCGATGGTCTGGGTAGGGCTGGCGAAGGCCACCACATTGCGATCACGCGAGTCAGTGGTCGCATAGTAGAGATTCTGCTGATTCTCTTCGGGGACCCAGGCCGAGGTGAAGTAGTGCTGGATGATCGCAGCCCAGCCACCCTGTACGTCACGGTTGTTGAACTGGCCTTCCTGGATCGTTTCGAAATCGATCTTCTCGTAATGATTATCGGGCGAGGAATAGGCCGCACCCAGGTAGGAACGCATCCCCACGCCGCCCCCCGAAGAAGGGTCGGGACTGTTATCGCGGGCCAACTGACCGATGAACCGTGCAGTGACCGGCGTTTCGCTCTGATTGGCAAGATGATAGCTGACCTGCACCGCGTAGCTGTCGCGCTCGAAGGTCAGACGCTTGATGACATTGACGCCATTGACGGTAGCGTGCAGATCGACGGTCAGGTCCTCCTGGCCTTTCGCGAGGGTATAGCGAGTCTTTTCGCTCTCGAACGCGATGCGCCCCTGATGCCCCTCGAGCTGCAGGCCCGACTTGGCGACATAACTGCGGGTCTGGCCATCCGATAGCAGCACGAAGGGATGCTCGGCATCCTGGCTCATCTTGTGCTGGGGTAACGCCGCATAGACGATATCGCCGCCACGCGGGTCGATACGCACATCGAGGGTATCGGTCACCACTTCGATCAGGCTGCGCCGGCTGTCACCCTGGCCGCTCTCGTCCATGCCCGGGTTGCCGCTCGGCGATTGGGCGTTGCCGGTGGGCGCCGCCAGGCCCTGCTCGGTGTCGGTTGCGCTGGCTGTATCGTTGGAATTCGACTGGCTGTAGGCGGGGGCTTGGGTCTCGACGGCACTCTGGCCGTAATCCTCATTCCACTGGACCACCAAGAGATAGGCGAGCACCGCAAGCGGAATGACAAGAAGGAGTCGTTTTACGTCCATTAGGGATCTGCCCGATGGGATATTGGATCATGCTGCGGCTTGGTCGGGTCATGCTGTTCCGGTTCCGGTCAGGAGGACGAGGTCGCAGGGGATTGCTTGCCAACCTCCTTTTCCAGGCGTCGCCACATGCCGTGAAGCTGGCGGTGCAGTGTGGGATTATCCAGTTCATGCACGCCTCGGCGGGCCAGGACAACGATATCCACAGCGGGTAGGCGATGCTGACGGAGCCGGATCGACTCGCGCACCAAGCGTTTGAGACGGTTGCGATCTACGGCACGACGAACGTTTTTCTTGCTGAAGACCAAGCCCACACGCGGATGGCCCAAGGCGTTGTCTCTGGCCAGAACCAGCAACCCTTTGGCGTGAACCTTGTACGAGGCTTGTTCGAAGACGTACCGATAGTCCCCGGCATTCAGCAAACGCAGTTGCCGGGGAAAGCCCTGACAGGACATTCGCGAGCCGCGATCAAGCGCTCAGACGCTTGCGGCCTTTGGCACGGCGACGAGCCAGAACCTGGCGGCCGTTCTTGGTGGCCATGCGTGCACGAAAGCCGTGGACACGCTTGCGCTTCAGTACGCTGGGTTGAAATGTGCGTTTCATGACGGCGGATTCCCACGTGGTTGATTTGACATTGACCGATGCCCCGGCTCCCACATGGAACCCGGGCGGATTTCGTTCAAGGCCGGGAATTCTAGAGGCTTTGCAAGCGAGGTGCAATTTCTGCGCGAAATTATCCACACCACCCTCATCGACACGGTGCGTTCATGGCAATCGGCGGATTCTCGAGGTGTCGACGTGGTGTGTTTGTAAACTTGTCATCCGGATATCTTATTGCCTTGTTACTACAATAAAGGGGTTACTTAAATGCTGTTGTTATTAATAGTGGGGACAGTTTCTGTGGATAACCCACATAAAATTCTTGTTATCAGATAATTACAAGCGGCATAAAAGCGTGGACAAAGCGCGGAAAGGCAGTGATTCAAGAGCCGTCAAGCTGTGCATCGATTGTAGAAATATCCACTGCTCTAAGTAGTCCGCATAGTGATACCGAAGTGGTCCACCGAGGCATACTGTAGTTTTCCACAGCATGGCTCGCGCCACTGGGCGTGTGGATAACTCACAGCGAGAACGATACAATGGCCGGTCTTTTAGCAACGGGATGGTGAGGTCGCGTGTCGGTCGCTCTTTGGCAACAATGTCTGGCTTATCTGCAGGATGAGCTGAGCTCGCAGCAGTTCAATACCTGGATTCGTCCCCTGCAGGCGGAAGACGCTACGCCCAACGAGCTCACTCTGTTGGCGCCCAATCGCTTCGTGCGTGATTGGGTCAATGACAAATATCTTAAAAGGATCAATGAGCTACTGCGTGAACTAGCGCCCAGCAAGCCGCCCAAGGTGAGCCTGGCGGTAGGCAGCCGGCGCGCTGCGCCGAGCCCGCAGCCGCGCGATCTGGGCAACCCGGTCTCGGCCAGCCGGTTTCGCCAGCCCCCCGCACCGGCGGTGCATACGCCACCCCGTGGTGACGAGTACGCCGATGAGCGCGAGATAGACAAGCTCAATGGCGACAGCCCAAGGCGTTCCGCGCAGCAGCCCACGGGTGAACGTCAGGTTCAGGTGGAAGGCAGCCTCAAGCATCAGAGCGGCCTTAACCCCAATTTCACGTTCGACACCTTTGTCGAAGGCAAGTCCAACCAGCTGGCCCGGGCCGCTTCAAGGCAGGTCGCGGAGAATCCCGGTGGCGCCTACAACCCGCTGTTTCTGTATGGTGGGGTCGGCTTGGGCAAGACTCACCTGATGCATGCCGTAGGCAACCAGCTGGCCACGCTGCGTGACAATGCCAAGGTGGTTTATCTGCATTCCGAGCGCTTCGTCGCCGACATGGTCAAGGCGCTGCAGCTCAACGCCATCAACGAATTCAAGCGGTATTATCGATGCGTCGATGCGCTACTGATTGACGATATTCAGTTTTTTGCCGGCAAGGAGCGCTCCCAGGAAGAGTTCTTCCACACATTCAATGCCTTGCTGGAAGGCGGTCAGCAGATGATTCTGACTTCCGACCGCTATCCCAAGGAAATCAGCGGAGTGGAGGAGCGGCTCAAGTCGCGTTTCGGTTGGGGGCTGACGGTGGCGATCGAACCGCCCGAGCTTGAAACGCGGGTGGCGATCCTGATGAAGAAGGCCGACCAGGCCAAGGTCGACCTGCCGCACGATGCGGCCTTCTTCATTGCCCAGAAGATCCGTTCCAACGTGCGGGAGCTGGAGGGCGCATTGAAAAAGGTGATCGCCGATTCCCATTTCATGGGCAAACCGATTACCCAGGATTTCATCCGCGAATCGCTCAAGGATCTGCTGGCTTTGCAGGACAAGCAGGTGGGGATGGACAATATTCAGCGTACCGTCGCCGAGTACTACAAGATCAAGTTGGCGGATTTGCTTTCCAAGCGCCGTTCGCGCTCGGTGGCTCGTCCGCGCCAGGTCGCCATGGCTCTGGCCAAGGAGTTGACCAATCATAGTCTGCCGGAAATCGGCGATGCCTTTGGCGGGCGCGACCATACCACGGTGCTGCATGCCTGCCGCAAGATTGTGGCGCTACAGGAAGAAAACGCGGATATCCGCGAGGATTACAAGAACTTGCTGCGATTGTTGACCAGCTGATGAGCGTCCTCCATCGCAGTATGTTCCCGTCTTTGAAACTCAGGAGAAGAGTGGAGCCTTCATGAAATTTTCCATCTCCCGTGAAGCCCTGCTGCGCCCGTTATCGCTGGTGGCTGGTGTGGTTGAACGGCGTCAGACCCTGCCGGTACTGTCCAACGTGCTGATCGAGGTCCAGGACACTCAGCTGTCGCTTACCGGTACCGATCTCGAGGTCGAGCTGATCGGTCGCATCGAGCCGAGCCAGGTCGATGAACCGGGATCGGCCACGGTGCCGGCCCGTAAGCTGATGGATATCTGCAAGTCGCTGCCCGAGCAGGCGGAAATTGTCTTCACTCTCGAGGAGGGACGGGCGATCCTGCGTTCGGGGCGCTCGCGTTTCACGCTGTCAACGTTGCCGGTCGCCGAATTCCCCAATATCGAAGACAGCCAGGCCAGCCAGGAACTGGCCCTGCCGCGCGGCACCCTCAAGCAGCTCATCGACGCTACGTCCTTTGCCATGGCGCAACAGGACGTGCGTTACTACCTCAACGGTATGCTGCTGGAGCTGGGACACAATCTGGTGCGTGCCGTGGCTACCGATGGCCACCGGCTGGCAATGTGCACGCGCAGTGCCGAGGTGGATGTCGAGCCGACCCAGAAGCTGATCGTGCCGCGCAAGGGGATACTCGAGCTGGTGCGCCTGCTTGATGGCAGTGACGAGCCGGTCGAGTTGACGCTGGGGTCTAATCACATCCGTGCGCATACCGGCAGTTTTACCTTCACCTCCAAGCTGGTCGATGGCAAGTTTCCCGACTACGAGCGGGTAATCCCGCGCGGCGGGGACAAGGTCTTCATCGCCGATCGTGCCGAGTTGCGTCAGGTACTCTCGCGCACGTCGATACTCTCCAACGAGAAGTATCGGGGCGTGCGTCTCAATCTCGAGGCAGGCAATCTGCGGGTGCTGGCCAACAACCCCGAGCAGGAAGAAGCCGAGGAAAACGTCGCCATCGATTATGACGGCAATACCCTGGAAATCGGCTTCAACGTCGGCTACCTGATCGATGTGCTCAATGCGCTCGACGAGGACCGTATGCAGATGACCCTCTCCGACTCCAACAGCAGCGCCATCATGGAAGAGCCGGGTGGCGGCGATGCGCTGTACGTGGTCATGCCGATGCGTCTGTAGGCGCGCCGTGATGCAGTCTCCAAGGCTAGGTATAGGTACTGCCATGCCCAGACAAGCTTTTAGTCGGTGTCTGGATGCCTCTTGATCGTTTGTCCTTTCAGGGGCTGCGTAATCTGGAGTCGCTCGATATGCATCCCTCGCCGTCGATCAACGTGATCGTCGGCGATAATGGTAGCGGCAAGACCAGCCTGCTGGAGGGCATTCATATTCTTGGCATGGGGCGCTCGTTTCGTACCCAACAGCTCCGCCATGCCATCCGCCATGATGGCGACAGCGTCACCTTGCATGGCCGCCTGGCCGGAAACCCGCCTGTGCCACTGGGCGTGCGCAGGCACCGGGCCCAAGGCGAGCTCGAGATGCGCATGGCCGGCGAGCGTGTGTCTCGGGTCGCCGAGCTGGTCGAAGCGCTGCCGCTTCAGTTGATCAATCCCGATGCCTTTCGCCTGCTCGAAGGCGCGCCCGCTTCACGGCGTGAGTTTTTCGACTGGGGCGTGTTTCACGTGAAACATGACTTCCTCGATGCTTGGAAGCGCACGCGACGCGCGCTTAAACATCGGAATGCATTGCTCAGGCATGATAGAATCGATGAGCAATCGATCGTGGTCTGGGAGCGTGAGTTTGCTCACTGGGGTAACCGCCTGGATGCCCTGCGCGATGACTATATGGCGGCTTTTCTCCCTGTTTTTGAAGAAACGCTCGCCGAACTCCTGCCGCTCCCTAACCTGACGCTTCGCTACCATCGTGGTTGGGATCGCCAACGCGATCTGGCGGAAATCCTGGCTCAGGGACGCGCAACCGATCGTCAGATGGGATTCACTCAGCAAGGCCCCCAGCGTGCGGACCTGCGCATACGCATTGAGCGACGACCCGCGGTGGAGGTCCTCTCGCGAGGCCAGCAGAAGCTGGTAGTCAGTGCCATGAAATTGGCTCAGGGCCGCTTGCTGGAAATGACCACGGGACGTACCTGCGTCTATCTGATCGATGACTTGCCGGCAGAGCTCGATGCCGAACATCGGAGCGTGTTCTGTCGTTGGCTGGAGCGCATGGGCTGCCAGGCGTTTATTACCAGCGTCGATCGGTATGCTTTGGCAGGGCAGTGGCAGACAGATACAACAGTCGCGATGTTTCACGTGAAACAGGGTCGGCTTGCGACATACGGAACGAAAGACTTCACGACGGAGTAGTCAATGAGCGAGCAAGCTTACGACTCAACGAGCATCAAGGTCCTGAAAGGGTTGGATGCGGTGCGTAAGCGCCCTGGCATGTACATCGGCGATACCGATGACGGAACGGGGCTGCATCACATGGTGTTCGAGCTGGTGGACAACTCCATCGACGAAGCGCTGGCCGGTTTTTGCAGTGAGATACGCGTGGTCATCCATCCCGATGAGTCGATCACCGTCAGCGACAACGGCCGCGGCGTGCCCACCGACATCCATAGTGGTGAGGGGGTCTCGGCGGCTGAAGTGATCATGACGGTACTGCATGCCGGTGGCAAGTTCGACGACAACTCCTACAAGGTTTCCGGAGGGCTGCACGGTGTCGGCGTTTCGGTCGTCAACGCGCTGTCCGAAGAGCTCAAGCTGACTATCTGGCGAGCCGGGCAGGTGCATGAGCAGCTGTATCACCATGGCGTGCCTGATGCGCCGCTTGCCGTCGTGGGGCAGACCGAGAAGAGCGGTACGCGGGTGCACTTCCGCCCGTCGCCCGAAACGTTCACACATATCGAGTTTCACTACGATATCCTCGCCAAGCGGCTGCGTGAGCTCTCGTTCCTGAATTCCGGCGTGGCCATTCGCTTGATGGATGAGCGCAGCGGAAAGGAAGAGCTGTTTCACTACGAAGGCGGGCTGCGGGCTTTCGTCGACCATCTGAACACCAACAAGTCGACGCTGAACCCGGTTTTCCACTTCAATGCCGAGCGCGAGGATGGCATTGCCGTCGAGGTGGCGATGCAGTGGAACGATACTTTCTCCGAAAACATCTTCTGCTATACCAACAACATTCCGCAGCGCGACGGCGGTACTCATCTGGCTGGTTTCCGTGCGGCGCTGACCCGCTCGCTGAATAGCTATATCGAAGCCGAAGGTGTGCTCAAGAAGGCCAAGGTCAATACCTCCGGTGATGATGCCCGCGAAGGCCTGACGGCGATCATCTCCGTCAAGGTTCCGGACCCCAAGTTTTCCTCCCAGACCAAGGAAAAGCTGGTCTCTTCGGAGGTCAAGACGGCCGTCGAGCAGGAGCTCGGTCGGCAGTTTGCCGATTATCTGCTCGAGCACCCCAACGAAGCCAAGTCGATCGTCAACAAGATGATCGATGCGGCGCGAGCGCGTGAGGCTGCGCGCAAGGCGCGCGAAATGACGCGCCGCAAGGGTGCGCTGGATATTGCCGGCCTGCCGGGCAAGCTTGCCGATTGCCAGGAAAAGGACCCGAGCCTCTCCGAAATTTACCTGGTGGAGGGTGATTCGGCGGGTGGTAGCGCCAAGCAGGGCCGCGATCGTCGGACCCAGGCGATCCTGCCGCTCAAGGGCAAGATCCTCAACGTCGAGAAGGCGCGCTTCGACAAGATGCTGTCGTCCGCCGAAGTTGGCACGTTGATCACCGCGCTGGGCTGCGGTATCGGTCGCGAGGAATTCAATCCGGACAAGCTGCGCTACCACAGCATCATCATCATGACCGATGCGGACGTCGATGGTTCGCATATCCGCACCCTGCTGCTGACGTTCTTCTTCCGTCAGATGCGGGAACTCATCGAGCGCGGCCATATCTTCATTGCTCAGCCGCCGCTGTACAAGATCAAGCGTGGCAAGCAGGAGCAGTACCTCAAGGATGAGCAGGCGCTGCTCGATTACCTGACCACGACGGCGCTGGACGGGGCGGGGCTGCATGTCAATGCCGATGCGCCGGGCATCAGTGGCGAGCGCCTTGAAGCCGCTGGTCAAGCAGTACCGTGACGTCATGAAGCGCATCGATCGCCTGTTGCGCGTCTATCCGCATGAAGTACTGCGCAAGATCGTCCACGCGGCCGACCTTGAATGGCGAGGAGAGTCTGCGCGACCGGGTCACCATGCAGCATTGGATCGACTCCCTGCAGCAGGAAATGGATGCGCTGATCGCCTATGAGGGGGGCCACGCTACGACTTCCATCTGAAGGAGGACGACGAACGTGGGTTTTTCCTGCCGCAGCGTATCGCTGACCGCTCATGGCGTGACCGCCGATTATGTCTGGGGTGCGGACTTCTTCCGTAGCGCCGACTATCGCGCGATGGCGTGCGCTGGGCGAGACGCTTAACGATCTTCTGGGCGAGGGCGCCTACGTGGCGCGCGGAGAGCGTAAGCAAGAAGGTCGATACGTTCTACGAGGCGCTCGATTGGCTGATGGCCGAAGCGCAGCGCGGATTCTCCATCCAGCGCTACAAGGGCCTGGGTGAGATGAACCCTGACCAACTTTGGGAAACCACCATGGATCCCGAGACTCGGCGCATGTTGCGGGTGTCGATCGAGGACGCAGTGGCTGCCGACATGATGTTCAACACGCTGATGGGCGACGAGGTCGAGCCTCGGCGTTTCTTCATCGAACAGAACGCGCTGGTTGCCAACCTGGACGTGTAATGTTTCACGTGAAACACTCAGATTACCGATAAGCACCGGCGAGAAGAAGCCCAAGCCCAGCCACAAGCGCTGGGCTTTTTGTTGGCTTTCGCTGTCATAGCGTGGCGCCAAGTCTGCCTGCTGAAGACTTACACAACCTTCAGCTTTCAATCAAATAATCTACAAAAGCGGCAAGATCGTCGAAGAGCCATACGTGCTCCAGGTTTTCGTTGGCTTCGGTCTTCTTTCCCTTCCCAGTGCGTACCAGCACTGGATGACAACCCTTGACAATTCCTGCCTCCAGGTCTCTGCGGCTATCGCCCACCATCCATGCGCCCTGCAGGTTTTCCAGTTTCAGGCTTTCTTGGATCTGGTCGAGGAGACCGGCCTTCGGCTTGCGGCAGTCGCAGCCGTCGTCGGGGGCGTGAGGACAGTAGGCGATATGGGCAATCTTCTCCCCCGCGCTCGACACACGTTCGCGCAGTGCGTCATGCATCGACTGAAGGGTCGCCCTATCGTAATAGCCGCGTGCCACCCCCGACTGGTTGGTGGCAATAGCCACGGTCCAGCCCTGTCGGCTCAGCCGGACGATGGCATCGATGGCCTGAGGGTAAGGCCGCCACTCCTCAAGCGACTTGATGTAGGCGTCCGAATCTTCATTGATGACACCGTCGCGGTCGAGGATGACGACCTTGTTAGGCGTCAGGTCATAGGGCTGATTGGGTAAGGGCTGCATGGTCATGGCGTGGCCTAGTCAAGTGTTTCACATGAAACAAAGCATGGCGCAGAAATGTTTCACGTGAAACACACATGAAAAAAGCCGGCCCTCTCGGGCCGGCTGAAAGTATCGTCGATGACAAGCGTGATCGGTTATTGCTGAAGCTGCGCGATATCCGCGACTTCGAGGAACAAGCACTGTAGCTCGGCAAGCAAGGCCAAGCGGTTGCGTCGTACGGCACTGTCATCAGCCATGACCATTACGTCGTCGAAGAACCCATCCACGGGTTCGCGCAGTGTCGAAAGGGTGTCCAGCGCTTCGTTGTAACGAGCTTCCGCGAACAGCGGGACGACAATCCGGCGGCAGTCGGTCAGGGCCTTTGCCAGCGCTTGTTCGGCGTTCTCGGTGAGTAGCGAGGCTTCTATCGATTCGGCGATCTCGTCGGCCTGCTTGGCCAGGATGTTGGAAACGCGCTTGTTGGCGGCGGTCAGGGCGGCCGCTTCCTCGCGTCGGCTGAAGGCATGCACGGCATGAATGCGGCGGGCAAAGTCCAGTGGCCGTGTGACCGGACGCGAACGCACCGCGAGGTAGACCTCGACAGCGATGCCTTCTTCCTGCGTCCAGGCACGAAAGCGATCGAGCATGTAGTCGAGCACGTCTTCGGCGAGGCCCGCCGCATGGGGAAGATCACGATGCTGGGCGGCGGCCTGCTCGAGCAAGTCGCGCAGATCGAGATCGAGCTCGGCCTTGATCAGGATGTTGAGCACGCCGATCGCCGCGCGGCGCAGGGCGAACGGGTCCTTGGCGCCGGTAGGCCGCGCGCCGATGCCGAAGATGCCGGTGAGCGTATCGAGCCGATCGGCCAGTGCCAGCGCCAGGCCGGTCTTGCTCTGGGGCACCTTGTCGCCAGCGAAACGCGGCAGATACTGTTCGTGGATTGCCTGTGCCACGCCCTCGGGCTCGCCGTCGTGACGGGCGTAATAGCAACCCATGATGCCCTGCAGCTCCGGGAATTCGAGCACCATCTCGCTGGTCAGGTCGCACTTGGCGAGCTGCGCGGCTCTCGCGGCATGCTCGACGTCGCCCTCGATACGCTCGGCAATATAGCGGGCGAGGACTTCGCTGCGCTCGGCCTTGTCAGCCAGGGTCCCCAGTTGCTGCTGGAAGACCACGCTGGCCAGGCCTTCGCGGCGGGAGGCCAGGCTGTGTCCTGAGGTCGGTCTCATAGAAGAACGCGGCGTCGGCCAGACGCGGCCGAATGACCCGCTCGTTGCCCTCAATCACCCGCTGCGGATCGCGGCTATCGATATTGGCCACGGTGATGAAGCTGGGCTCGAGCTTGCCGTCGGCGTTAAGCAGGTGGAAATACTTCTGGTTGGCCTTCATCGACGAGATCAGACACTCGGCGGGCACCTCGAGGAAGCGTTCGTCGAAGCTGCCGGCCAGTGCCACCGGCCATTCAACCAGGCCGTTGACCTCGTCGAGCAGGTCCTCGTCGATGACCGCGGTAGCCGCCTGAACTTCGGCTTCGGCGAGTACCTGCTCGCGGATGCGTTGGCGACGGACCTGTCGATCGACCAGCACATAGGCGTTTTCCAGGGCGCTCACATAATCCTCGGCCTGGGGCAGGGCGATGGTTGCGGGAGCGTGGAAGCGATGGCCGCGGGTCTCGCGGCCGGCACGCAGCCCCAGCACCTCGGCATTGATCACGTCGCGGCCGTAGAGCGCCACCAACCAATGCACTGGACGCGAGAACTCGATGCGTGAGTCGCCCCAGCGCATGTTCTTGGGTACCGGCAGCCCGGCAACGCTCTGCTGGATGATCGCGGGCAGCAGCGCATCGATCGTGGCACCGGGTTGCTCGAAGCGGTAGCCCAGCCAGGTGCCCTTGTCGGTTTCCAGATGAATCAGCGCATCGACGTCGACACCGCAGGATCGGGCAAAGCCCTGAGCGGCCTTGGTCGGTTCGCCATTCTTGTAGGCGGCGGCCAATGCCGGCCCGCGGCGCTCGATCAGCCGGTCGGGCTGCTTGGCTTCGAGGGCCTCGATCTGCACAGCCAGACGGCGCGGCGTGGCATAGGCTCGGACCGTGCCGAAGCCGACTTCGGCGTCGCGCAGGCCAGCGGCAATACCATCGGCGAAGGCATCGGCCAGTGAATCGATGGCGCCCGGCGGCAGCTCCTCGACGCCCAGTTCGACCAGTAGGGTGTTGGCAGCCATGCTCAAGCGTCTCCCTTTTCGGCTAGTGGCTCGTCGGCCAGCAGTTCATGGCGCAGCGGCTCGGGGGCCATCGGGAAGCCCGCCGCCTTGCGTGATTGGTAATAGGCCTGGGCGACATCGCGGGCCATGGTGCGCACGCGCAGGATATAGCGCTGGCGCTCGGTGACCGAGATGGCGTGGCGGGCATCGAGCAGGTTGAAGGTGTGCGAGGCCTTGAGCACCATCTCGTAGGCGGGCAGCGGCAGGTTTGCTTCGATCAACTTGCTGCATTCACCCTCGAGATGATCGAAGCTCGTAAACAGCGCCGGAACATCGGCATGCTCGAAGTTGTAGGCGGACTGCTCACGTTCATTCTGCAGGTAGACGTCACCATAGGTGACCCGTGAACCGTCGGGGGCGATCGCCCAGATCAGGTCGTAGACGCTGTCGACGTCCTGCAGGTACATGGCGATGCGCTCGAGTCCGTAGGTCAGCTCGCCGGTGACCGGGAAGCACTCGATGCCCCCGGCCTGCTGGAAATAGGTGAATTGGGTCACCTCCATGCCGTTGAGCCAGACTTCCCAGCCCAGCCCCCAGGCACCCAGCGTCGGCGACTCCCAGTTATCCTCGACGAAGCGGATGTCGTGGACCAGCGGATCGATGCCCAGTCGTTCCAAGGAGCCGAGGTAGAGCTCCTGAAGGTCGGCCGGCGAGGGCTTCATGACCACCTGGAACTGGTAGTAGTGCTGCAGGCGGTTGGGGTTCTCGCCATAGCGGCCATCGGTCGGGCGGCGCGAGGGCTGCACGTAGGCGGCGTTCCAGGTCTCGGGGCCGATGGAGCGCAGGAAAGTGGCCGGATGGAAGGTGCCGGCACCTACTTCCATGTCCAGCGGCTGCATGATCACGCAGCCCTTTTCGGCCCAGTACTGCTGCAGGGCGAGGATCAAACCCTGAAAGGTTGTGACGTCTGGCGTCGACTGTGTCATTGCGGGTCACCGTTGGCCCATGAATTCGCGGATCGCCAAGTATACAATTAGCGGGTAATCGGTTATAGGCACCGCGCCGAATTGCCTGGCCATGGCCAGGCGGGCCGCAACCACCAAGGGGATTCACGACATGATCGTAGTGACGGGCGGCGCCGGATTTATCGGCGCCAATCTGGTGAAGGCGCTCAATGCACGGGGCCGCGACGATGTGTTGGTGGTCGACGACCTGACCGACGGCACCAAGTTCGTCAATCTCGCCGATTGCACCCTCGGCGACTATCTGGACAAGGAAGACTTCCGCGTGCGCGTCGAGGCGGCGCTGCGCGGCGAGCGAAGCGATCTGCCGCCGATCGAGGCGATCTTCCACGAGGGCGCCTGCTCGGATACCACCGAGTGGGACGGTCAGTTTATGCTCGACAACAACTTCGAGTACTCCAAGGTGCTGCTAGCGTATTGCCAGCACAAGCGCATCCCATTTTTGTATGCCTCTTCGGCGGCCACCTACGGCGGCAGCGAGGTGTTCGTCGAGGCACCGGAGCACGAGAAGCCGCTCAACGTCTACGGCTACTCGAAGCTGCTGTTCGATCAGTACGTGCGCGCGCGCTGGGACAGCTTCAATAGCCAGGTGGTGGGCTTTCGCTACTTTAATGTCTACGGCCCGCGCGAGCAGCACAAGGGCAAGATGGCCAGCGTTGCCTTCCATCATCACAGCCAGGTTAGCCAGGGCCAGAACCCGCGCCTTTTCGGCGCCTGGGAAGGCTACGAGGCCGGCATGCAGAGTCGCGATTTCGTCTATGTCGGCGATGTGGTCGACGTCAATCTGTGGTTTCTCGACAACCCCGAAGTCTCCGGCATTTATAATTTGGGCACCGGCCGCGCGGAGCCGTTCAAGGCGATCGCCGAGACGGTGATCGGCTATTACCGGCGTGGCGAGATCGAGTACATCGACTTCCCCGACGAGCTCAAGGGACGCTACCAGAGCTATACCCGCGCGGACATTTCGCGGCTGCGCGAGGCGGGCTATACCGCTGAGTTCAAGACCGTCAGCGAGGGTGTCAGCGCCTACCTGGATTGGCTGAATGGTTGAGACATCCGCGGCGCGTATTCTGGTTGTCGGCCCCTCCTGGGTCGGTGACATGGTCATGGCTCAGAGCCTGTTCATGACCCTCAAGGCGCGCCATCCGGGAGCGACGCTGGGGGTTCTGGCACCGGCCTGGTCGCAGCCGATCCTGGCGCGCATGCCGGAAGTCGACGAAGCGATCGCGCTGGAAGTTGGGCATGGCGAGTTCGGTTGGCAAGTGCGTCGTGAGGTGGCCCGTTCGCTGCGCGGCCGTTTCGACCGGGCAATCGTTCTGCCGCGCTCGTGGAAGTCGGCGCTGGTGCCGTTTCTGGCGCGGATTCCCGAGCGCATCGGTTTTACCGGCGAGCAACGCGTGGGATTGCTGACCAGGTGGCGCAAGCTCGACAAGTCGGTGCTCGACCAGACCGTCAAGCGCTTCGTCTCGCTGGGGCTTGCCGAGGACGAGGCGGCACGTGGTGATTTCAGCATCCCTCGACCGCGTCTGCGAGTCGACCCGGAGAGCCAGCGCCGTCTTCGCGAGTCGCTCGGCCTGGGTGATGGCGCGGCCATCGGCCTGATGCCCGGCGCCGAATACGGGCCCGCCAAGCAATGGCCGCTGAATTATTTTCGCGAGCTGGCCATGGCGCTCACCCAACGCGGCTACAGCGTCTGGGTACTCGGTGGGCCCAAGGACGCCGAGGATGGTGAGCATATCGCCTGCGGACTCGATGGCGTCGTCAACCTGTGCGGCCGGACCAAGCTGGCCGACGCCGTGGACCTGCTGGCCGCCTGCGAGCAGGTGGTCACCAACGACTCGGGGCTGATGCATGTCGCGGCCGCGGTGGGTACACGCATCCAGGCCATCTACGGGTCGTCATCGCCGGCCTACACGCCGCCATTGACCGCTAACGCCGTTATCCACGATCTTAAGCTCGATTGCTCGCCCTGCTTCCAGCGAACCTGCCCGCTGGGACATACCCATTGCCTCAAGCACATCATGCCCGAGCGGCTGAGCAACGCCATTTCTTTGCGCTGACGATCGATTAGACCTGTACATTGTCTGTGAGCGAGCGCTTTGGAGACCGTTATCCGCGTGCTGGCTAGCGCGGCGACGCGTCCGAGGGAATCTTCCACAAGCGCTGCTGCAGCGCGTTTTCCTCGCGCATGCGGGCGTTGATCGTTTCGATGCCATGACGCTCGAGCAGGGTCTGGGCCGGTGACAGCAAGGAGGCGCCAAGTCCGGCGCGATGGGCGGGCACCTCGAAGCCCATGGCTTCCATCACCGTCGGCAGCACATCGACCATCGACGACTCGCGTTCGATGGTCCGCGGCTCAAGGCCATTTCCCAGCATGATCAAGGTGTTCTCGCGATCGCCCGCGATCAGCGACTGCCAGGCGGAATTCTTCATCGATAGATGGTCGCTGGCGACTACCACCAAGGTGTTGTCGAGCAGCCCCTCGCGCTCGAGGCGTTCGACGAAACGCCGCGTCAGCCAGCCGGTACACTTGATGGAATAGAGGATGTCCTTACCGTCGAAGGCCCCCTGGTTGTCACGGCAGGTCTGGGCCGGGTGGCCGTAGGGCGGATGCGCCGACAAAGTGACCGCAAACAGCCCGAAGGGCTCGGGTTGATTCTGCAGGGCACGCACCCGCTGTACCGCCATGTCCATCAACGAGTCGTCGTACAGGCCCCAGCTATTCAGGTAATCAGGATCGTCGAGATGCGGGCTCAGCGCTTTACGGCCGAGCACGGTGTCGAAGCCATGCTGTTCGTAGAACAAGCCCTTGCCGGCGAACTCGACGCTCGCGCCGCCCATGAAGGTCAGGTCGTAACCGCGTTCGGCGAGCAGGTCGCCGAGACAGTCGACCCCAGGCACCACATGCTCCAGCGGCTCGAACTGGGAATCGTGCATCAGTCCGGCGGGCATCAGTGGCGCGCCGCACTGGCTGGCGATCATGCCGGCCATGGTCCAGCCGGTATTGTCGAGCTGGCGCAGATCGTGGAATACCACACCGCGCCGGCCGAGCGCTGCGAGATCGTCGTAGGCGCCACCGAAGCGCGATTCGTCGGCATAGGTGCCTTCGGTGCTTTCCATGTACAGATAGATCAGATTGGGCGGGTCTGCCGGCATCGCATCGATCTGCGGCGGCACGTAGCGACGCTCCAGCCAGGCGCCATCCTCGGTGACAATCGCCGCGCCCTGCTGGGTGATACCGAACAGCAACGGGTTGAAGGCCAGCAGGAACAGTACCAGCACGCGCTCGAGCAACCGCCAGCGCTGATCGGCGCGCACCAGCCAGGTGAACACGCCGAGCATGACGATCCCGGCCAATGTATAGAGAACCGCGAAGAAGATCCGCTCGCTGCTGCCATTCTCGGCGATTCCCGCCTGCAGATGAAAGATTACCGCGCCGAGATCGACCTTGCCGTAGCTATCGGCCAGGAACAGGTAAATCCACCACAAGGCCAGCGGCAGCAGTGACCAGGGCCAGGCGCGGGGCTGGACGACTGGGTGGGTGGGCGCTCCCCAGCGGAACAGCCAGCCGAGCCCCAGCCATGCAGCCACGATCGGCAGCGACCAGAGATGCGGCAGGCTGAACGCCGTGGTCGTGGCGTAGCCGATGCACAGGCCCAGGTAGGCGAGGGCCCACCAGCGCCCGGTGGGTAAAAGGGTCGACATCTGCAAGAGTCCTTTCGAGCAATGCTAGGAGGCCTGCCGGACGCGACGCCGATTGACCGTGAAATCGGTGTTTCTCGTGACGCTCGGTCAATCCCGGCAGGCTCCTAGGTTAGCAAGCGTGCCATGGGGCTGTCATAGCCATGTCATCGCTATGACTCGTCCGTGTCGGCGATGCGTTCGTTTTCATGGAGTTCGTTGAGCTTGGCGTACTTCATGTAGGTACGAAATGCCGTCGTCATAGCTATGGTCATGCCATCGGCGCCCTGAAACAGGCCGCCCTTGAACAGCAACTTGCGTAGCGTTGCTGTCAATGTATGGAGGACAGGACGAAGCGGTGAGGGCGCTACGCCACGCTCCTTCATCGCCCAGGCGTCACGGGTCGAAAGCGCATCGATGCGCTGAATCCAGTGCGACAGGCTGTCGTAGGTGAAATGCCGCAGGTGGGCCGAGGTGACCTCGACGCGTGGCGCCTTGACCGACGAATGGGCCTTCTTGGGTAGATAGCCCGCCGTGGTGCGGTTGTAGAGACGAGTCACCGTATCCGGATAAAAACCGGCGGCACGAATCCAGTGATGACCGACAAAATTCTTGCGCCGGAAGGCATAGGCCTGTGCCGGGTCATCAAGTGGCAGCTTCTCGATCAGTGCGACCGCATCGTCGTCGAGGCGCTCGTCGGCATCGAGTGCGAGAATCCAGTCATTACGGGCGAAGGGTACGCCATGGGCCTTCTGCGGACCGTCACCGAGATAACGCTGGCTTATTACTTGAGCGCCTTCTGCCTCGGCCAGTGCTACCGTGTTATCCTCGCTTAACGAATCGACGACGATAAGTTCGTCACAGACGCGCTTGAGTGAGTGCAGGCAAGGGATGATATTGTCCGCCTCGTTGAGTGTGATGACGATACCGGTTATAGGCTGCATGGGACCATCTCGATAAATAAGCAATTGCTGCGAAGTGAAAGATATGGAGCGCTCGGTTGTCTTGAGCCCATTGAATAGATATCTCTCATCTGTGTTGTAGGCTGACTTCTATTGGTAGCGCCTTGAAGATCATACATGTAAATCTGGCCAAGGGGTTTCGTGGCGGTGAGCGTCAGACGGTGCTGCTGCTCGAAGCCTTGGCTACTTTCGCGAATGTGCGTCAGACGGTGGTTTGCCGTACGGACTCCCCACTACACGGCAAGCTAGCGGGGATCGCCGGGCTCGATATCGTGCCGGCGAATCATCAACTGATGAGCCACTTCGCCGTCGGTCGAGCTGATGTTGTGCACGCCCATGAAGCGAAAGCGGTGCACTGGGCCTGGCTACATTGGCGTCTGCGCCATGTGCCTTACATCATTACCCGACGTGTCGACACGCCAGTGGGTGACAAGCTGCTCAATCGGTGGTGCTATCGACAAGCTGCACGCCGGGTTGCCATATCGGAAATGATCCGATCCCAACTACTCGAACGCGATTGGGGGCCGGTGGACCTGGTTCCCAGTGCGTATTCAGGTATAGCTTCTGACCCCGCTGAGACCCGGGCGTTTCGTAGCCGATTCCCTGAATGTTTCATTGTCGGGCATGTCGGTGCGCTTGTCGATCGCCACAAGGGGCAACGTGTGCTTCTGGAAGTGGCTCGTCGGCTGGAAAAGCGGGTTCCCAAAATGGTCTTTGTATTCTTGGGTGAAGGTGTAGATGGTGATGCACTTCGGGAGGAATCCCGGGATCAGAAAAATGTATTCTGGTTAGGATTTAAAGAGAATATTATCGATTATATCGCTGGCTTTGACGTTTTTGCATTTCCTTCGCGAAACGAAGGGCTGGGCTCGGTGCTGCTTGATGTGATGGCCAATGAGATCCCCGTCGTGGCTTCCCGAGTAGGAGGTATACCCGATATCATCACCCATGAGAATACTGGTCTGCTATTCAATGAGAGCGATGCTGGCGCGCTGGCGGAAGCTCTGGAGCGGTTATATAGAGATAACGTGATTAGGACCAGGCTTGCGGCCAATGGGAGGCTACAAACAGAGGCTTACAGCCCCAGGCAGATGGCGGCCAATTACAGATCACTCTATACGCAAGCGGTTCGATCCTGAAAGCGCAGGCGCTACCCGTATAAGTGGCCTATAGAACTCATTTTTTTGAGTCGAGGAGCTCGATCAGTCGGGATTTTCGCTCCAAGTAAGTCGGTGATGTTGGATACTTTCCGCGATAAGACTGCTTGGATATATAAACATTGTCGATGTCCCCTTGACTGGACACGTGACAAGCAGTTTCTTTGACGTGCGCTTGCCAGAGTGAAGCTGCCTTGCCGTTTCTAACTGCTTCGTTAAACAGGTAGTGAAAGTAGAAGTAGGGTGCTTCACCACGTGATTCTAACTTTTCCAGGAGCTCGTGACCGGTGCTGCACGGCCCCGGAAATTCGATATCTCGATATTTCTTGGGGCTGACCACGGCGAGTGTCGTGGAACGTTTCTTGAAATTGTAGCTGACAAGCTTCTCAAAGAGTGAACAGATGATCGGATTGCCGGGAGAGCAGGCGATAAACCAGTTCTTTATTTGGCGATCTCGCCGTGTTTCTGGCTGAGAGAAGACAAAAAATCCCGAATTTCTAGTATAAGCGGATAGCCAGTCATTTAAAGCTTTCCAGCAGAATGTGGTACTGTCGACCCAGACGCCGCCGTACCTTGCCAGTAGATAGGTTCTGATGAAGTCGGACCTATGAGCAGGCCCGATATCGATTGATAATAGCTTGAAAATGCTATTAAAATCTGCGAATTCTTGGGCGCTGTCTGCGTCCAGGCAGGTTATGGTATAGTCCGGATTCATTATTTGCCACGACCTCAGGCCTAGCCTGACCACATCGGGAGCTTGTGTGAAACCCTGATCCCAGAAAATCCATAGATTTTTGGGAACATCGAGTGATGTCGAGTCACGTTCTGCCCATCGAATCGTTTCTTGCATCGTTGCCAATGCGCTTCTGGCTGCAGACAGTTCGTGGTTCATCGTCAGTGTCCGCTTGGACTGGGGCTGCTCAAGGGCCTTCAAGGCGTGACGAAGCGGCAGGTTTATCTGCTTTCCGGTGTCCAGATGACGTTGAATCCAGCGCCTCGGCCAGGTGGGCCATGATGGTCGAGAGGCAAAACGACGTATACGTGAGTTCAGGGACTTCTTGAGTCGGGGGATCGGCATTGACTGCGGGTCTCGATGGCAGGACTAATTTTCGCCTGAGCGACAAGACTGCTTTTACGGTTGTCGGATATTGACGAGGGACATCATGATAGCGGTTGTCAAGCATATTTTCGAGCGTTGCCAAGACAGCAGGCTACCAGTCATTCTGATACGGCCGAAGCCGATTAGCGAGCCAGAAATTTATCAAGGGGACTTTGACCTGCTTGTTCCCAACGAAGCGTCAAAGTACTTTTACAAAATTGTTCAGGCTGTCTGCAGCACCGAGGGGATTTGCTTTTCACTGGACCGTAGCAAGCCGACCAAGCATGTACTGACGTTGTTTTCTGTGGAGTCGGATGCTGCAGTGGTCTTCGATATCTGGAACGAACTCGATATTAAACACTCATCCCTGTCTCGTTTTTCCTATATATCCTGGTCGACTATTAAAGAGTATTGCATCGAGAATAATGGGGGTTGGCGACTGACACCGAATTTTGAAGCACTTTTCTACTTGTCTCACCTAGGGACCAAGAATAAACGACCGGATAACGATGAGGTAGTGGCGAGACTTGATTACTATCGAAGTCTCGAGAGTGTCGATCCAGAGGTTCATGAGTTGCTTTCCCGCGCAGGCGAGGACATCCAGCAAGTGGCTGGCGAGGCCTGCTCAAGGTTGGCCGGAATGCAGGTGATAAGAAAGGGTATTGGCCACAAGCTAATAAACGGCGTGCGCCGGTCTCGCAACAAGATGTTTCGCAAGAGCGGGTTCATTGCTTTGGTAGGGCCGGATGGTTCAGGGAAAACGACGGTGATTAGAATCCTGCAAAATCGTCTTTCCGGGTGGCAATATTATCGCTTCAAGAAGGTGTTCAGAAAATCGTTGCTCTACAAGGCTCTGCTGGTATCTTTTCGGCGAGCCCAGGGAAAGGGGTTTGCCAAGAACCAATTGGATGATCACTACGCCAAGTACGTTTTTTGGATCGGGTGGCTGTCTGGCTGGAAGATCCTTTTCCGTGCGAAATGGCTGAAAAGGTTGCTGGTCGATCGTTATTATATGGATCTGGCAATCTCAGGGTCGCGTTTTTCCAGTAGGTCGCTGAGTTATGTAGGCAATGTGGAACGGAAAATGAAGTGGATACCTACGCCGCGTGCCATTGTTCAGCTCGATGCTCCGTCAGAAATTATCATGAATCGCAAAAGCGAGCTTTCATCACAAGCTATCGATGAATTTCGTTACCTGTATTTTGATCTCATGCTCATGTCAAAGACGCCTTTTCTGGTTTACGTTAACACCGCCTGCTCTGTAGAGGCGGAGGAACGCATCTTGAGAAGAATCGGTCTATAAGAGGTCATGATGCTGAGACTGGAAGATGCCTTGTTGCTGGGTGCAGGTAATGAGCGTGAGTGTTATATCCATCCTCATGACTCAGGAAAATGTATTAAAGTAAACCGGCCTGGCGTCGTGCACCGTGAGCAGAACCGAATCGAGCGCTATTATTTTAGTCGTCTCGAACGGCGTGGATTGACGGGGAATCACTTGCCGAAATTTTATGGTGAGGTAATAACCACGCTTGGTCGTGGCCTCGTCTTCGAGAGGATTGTAGACTATGATGGCAGCAGCTCGGTTTCCCTTTCACAGGCTTTAGATGAAAAACTGGTTTCCCAGTTTGATGCCATGGCCCTGATCGAGGAGTTATTCGTATTCCTTTTGCGGGAAGGAGTCTGTCTAGGAGATATTAATCGGGATCAAGTGTTGATTCGAGACACAGGGAGTAGGTGGGTACTTGTTGTTATTGATGGGTTAGGTACGCGTCGTTTTGGTTTAAAGCTTAGGCTGGCCGCATACTGGAAGTGGTTTTCAAGGCGTAAGACCTTAAAAAACAAGGCCACTTTCATAGAAAAAATGTTTCCATGGCACGCTTCGTCATGAGGCCATATGAGGAGCTGCAAAAACAAAATAGGTGGACAGTAACGGCGACGGGTGGCGCCTGAAACATGCTATTTGCGTGCCTACTATTGGCCTTCCCCTAGTACTACTGTGTCACAAACATCGTCGTTTGCTGCCCAAGACCATCATGATGCCTTGATACAAGGTCCAGCGCAGCGTGGTAATAGAGTCACTCACATGACGCTGGGCCCTCTGCACCACCCCGCGGGCGGTAGCTCGCGGGTAGGGCAGGCATCGGGAATCGCAGGATTTTTTTTTGATCCCGCCTTCGCAACCGTTCGGCGACCAGAAAGCCATAAGCTGCAATGCAGAGACTGGCGTGATGGTGGAAACCGCGCCAATTGCGCCCCTCATAATGATCCAGTCCGAACTCCTGCTTGAGTTCCTGGTAGTCACGCTCGATTCGCCAACGGGCCTTGGCGACATTCACCAAGGTCGCCAACGACGTATCCTCGGGCAGGTTGCTCAGCCAGTACTTGGCTGGCTTGTCAGCGCTTTCGGGCCATTCAATCAGTAGCCATTCGGGCTCACGACGCTGCATACCCCGCGCCACTCGCACGCGAACGGCGGCAAACCGTGACGTTAAAGACTGGTTCGTGCCCTCTCGCCAGGTTATTACTTGGTAGTTGGCGCTCTCCAGCGCGTGAGCCAACGCCTCTGCCGATACGGGATGGTGCTCCGCCGTCTGTTGCCATCGCGTTGGTGGCCGTCCTCTGCCGGACCAGTGGGGCGGCAAGGGTTCAGTCCCAGGCGCCCAGACACTGAGGTCTTCGTGGACCCCCACGCAGTAGCTCAACCCCCACTGCGCAAGCTGCGCTCGCCACGCTGTCACCTTGCCATAGGCGGCATCCGCCAGCACGATCCCGGGCTTGATGCCGGCGTCCAGCGTCTCGCGAACCTGATGTAAGGCGATGTCCGGCTTGGTGGCAAAGGCCACGTCCGCCGGGATGCCGGCGCGGCGACAGCGTGCCGGGTCGTCCATCCACGACCTCGGCACATAGAGGCGCCACGCCACCGGTAGACTGGCTCGCTCCGTGGCCACCGACAGACTGACGGCGACCTGGCAGTTATCCTGCTTCCCGATTTCGCCACAATACTGACGGCTGACGCCCACCGAATGCCGCCCCTTCTTGCGAAAACTGGTATCGTCGATGATCCAGAAAGGCGTCGTGCCGGGCAGCAGGTGGGGCAACACCCACTGCGCCACGCCGGTTAGCAGAGCGCGATCGGACCACGTGGCCTTGGCCACCAGATGGTGAAGCGCCTGGTGGCGCGCCTGCACGTTCTCCGGATCGACACTCGCGGCGAGGGGTTCGATGCTCTTGCGGGGCAGGGGTAACATCAAGCCATAGCAGTAGTCCTTGAAGCATGGGCACGCGGTCGGCGTAAGTCGCAGCTTGGGAGCCATGATGATAGGCGTAGGTCATCGTAAGCTGTCGTCGGATCGAGGGACGCGGAGGTTCAACGTTACTTGGCCATTGCCATCGAAAAGCTAGTTTGTGACAAGTACTAAGCTCTGTCTGAAAAATCGACGAGCGATGGCCAGACAAGGCAAAAATTGATGAAAAAGCGGAGTTGAGGTCTGTTACCAATGTGAAAAACAGCCGCCCGTCGTTACCAGATACTTCATCGCACGCCGCTCCGCTCGCCGGGCGTCACCACTCTATCCCAAGACATCTCCTTGAGTGTGGCAGTGTCGAGGGGTCTTGCCACCAGCAGCTTCTTTGACCGGGCGTTCTTCGCCTCCAGGTCCCGGAAGCGCTTGGCCTCCGGACCAGCATGTTGCTGTATTTAGCCTTGTACAGGCCTCTCTATTGCTTCTATAAATGCCTCTCCCGAAACTTCAACGAACACTTCCTGCCTGCGAACGTGGCTGCGAAAGTAGTCGTGCCCGCCGTAGCGGGGCCCGCGTGTATCGGCGAGCGTTTCCCGCCACCAACGTTTCAGACGCTTGATCGGGCCCGGGCTACCTCGAAGGTCATGCATGGTATCCAGACTCAGGGCCTTTTCGCGCTGGACTTCCAGAGAGAGCATTTCGCTATGAAAGCGCCAGCGGCCGAGTTGGGAGTGCGTGGCGGCGTGGGGCCAGAGCGTGGCGCCAGCGTGCGCCGGCCCCCAGGGAAAGCCCTTGTGGCCGCGCAGGTGATTGGCGTATAGCAGTACGCGCTGCGGCAGGTGCCCGGTGTGCCGAAGCGCCTGGGCGGTGGCCCGGGCCGCCGCGATGTGGTCCCCGTGGGGGTCAACTTCAGGATGCGTCACGATCACCGTGGCAGGGCGAATGTAGTCAATCAGAAAGCCTAGATCGGCCAGCAGGTGATCGCCGCTGTTGGTGGCATCGGCGTCGCTGGGGAGCGCCACGCGATTCAAGAATCGAAAGTCCTTCGGTGAAAGTGCGTGCCCCTCTGCTGTGGCCGGAACGCTTCGGGGATCGAGCAGTTGGCCGAGCGTGTCGTTGGAATAGCCCAGCATGACCAGGCGTTCTTGGGGGATTCCGGCCAGTTGCGGGGTGGTGGCGCTGTTCCAGGCGCGGATCAAGCCCTTGCGCCGGCTGGCTGAGGCTAGCGAGGCATCCAGCCCGACAATGTACTGCTTGTCGAGGCGCTTGAGCGTCTCCCCGGCACTGAGGGTGACGATCCAGGTATGGTCGGCCAAACGTCGATAGAGGCCGTAACCGGCGAGTTCGGCGTCGTCCGGGTGCGGTGCGATGAAAAGCACGGGTCCCCGAGTCAGGTCGGGCTTGGCGAAGCCGTGCAGCGAGGCCCGTTCACCGAGCCGGCAGTGTGAGGCATGAATCCGCAGATCGTCCCAGCGGGTGATTCCGGTCAAGTTCAGCCAGCGCCGCCCGCTGACATTGCGCTCCAGATAATGAATGAACGGCTGGCCATCGTAGGGCGCGATAGCGACCCGTGGTTGGCGCAGACTCCGATGAGGTCGGTAGTTGACGTCCAGTAGCCAGTTCCAGGCGCCGGGATCGTCGGGACGCTCGGTCGGCAACGACAGGGTGCCGTCGTTGTTCAGGGTCACTTCGAGCCGAAGGTCGGCTTCGAGGGGGTAAGCGTCATCTCGCTGCGACACGGTCAGCTTCGCCATCGGCAGGGTGAGTTAAGCGGGGATCGGCAATCAGGTTCAAAAAGGCCTCGACAACCTGCGGTTCGTCAAAGCGCGCTGCCCACTCGGGGTCAACCGTCACGGGGTGTACCCAGGCTTCACGAAGCTTTTCGGCCAAACTCTCGACGCTGGGCTCGGCAATGAGGCGGGCCTGCTCGCCGGTCAACACTTCGCGGATGCCTCCCGGGACATCGGTGGCAACGCACTGTATTCCCAGGGCCAATGCCTCTATCAGTACCAGCCCGAGCCCCTCCATACGAGAGCTGAGCACGAAGGCGTGTGCCTGGGCAACCCACGGGTAGGGATTGGCCTGCTGGCCGAGGAAGTGGACGCGTTCGGCGATGCCGAGGGCCTGACATAGCTCTTTCAGGGTCTGGCGCTGAGCACCGTCGCCGATGATGACCAGTGACAGTGGTAGATCGGCTGCGGCGAATGCCTTGAATAATAGTGCCTGATTCTTGACGGGCGACAGTCGCCCGACATGGACCAGATAAGGCTTCGACAGTGGCTCCGGTAAAGGCGACTGCGCAAGTTCGCGGATTCGTGCCAGGGGCACGGGGTTGGTGATGGTCCGCCGTTTCGCCGGTACAACACCGTGGCGGTCGAGCGTGGAATCGAGCAGGGCGCCGATGCCCTTGGAGACACTGATCACTTGCTTGTTGGCATAGAGCTTGCGATAGAGCCAGCCGGCCAGCGGGCTTTTTTCGGGGCCGGAGACCGGCCCTTCGACCACTTGCCAGCATCGGGGGTCCTTGACGTTCCAGAGTAACTCGAAGGCGCCCTGACCACGGATAATGATTAGATCGAAGGTTCCATGCTTGGCTTCAAGGTTGACTAGATGCCGTTGGAAATCTCGGCTGACCGTCCGACCCGCCCAGACGAAGCCGGAGCCCGGCAGCAGGGGCTTGAGCAGCAAGCGCGAGGCCACATAATAGGCGAGGCCGGCTGGCCTGCGTCGCGAGGCCCGCTCGATATCAACGCAATGCAGGTGCACGCCGTCGGGGATCGTCAGTTCCGGGGTGCCCTTCAGAACCAACAGGTGCACTTCGTGGCCGCCAGCCAGCAGACCGTTGGCCAGACTTAGCGAGGCCTTCTGTATGCCACCCATGTTGAGCCGGCGCACGATGATCAGAACGCGCCTTCCGGCGTCATGGATAAGCGTCATGGCCAATTTCCTGAAGCGATGGGGCTCGGCGTGAGCTGGCCGATTATCGACGGGATAGAGAGGGTATCGTGAACCGGCTTGCTCTCACAACCGGATGGCATCGGTGAGGATAGGACGGGAGAAGAAGCCCCTGTAGACTGGCTCAAGTTCGGTTTTAGCCATCAAGGATTTGCTTGATGAGACCCGCTGTGTAGTGCCATGTCCAGAAACTGGTTATGGAACCTCCAGTAGGTATGCCTGTTAGCAGGTTATCTTCATTTTTACTTAAGGTTGTCTTAAGCTTTAGTGGTCTGTCGTTTCATGCCGTTGAGGGATCACTATGCTTGAGGTACTTCGTTTACCACAAAGCTGTACTAGCGAGCTGGTCTTGACTGACGGGCTTCTTGTTGGCCGGGGAACGGAAAGAGAGTGTTACCGTCACCCGGAAAACATCGGATTGTGCATCAAGGTGACTCATCGGACACGCAATCTAAAATACCAGAATAGGAAGGATTTCGAGTACTTTCGTTCACTGGCGAAACGGGGGATCGACTGGTCACATCTGCCGTGCTGTCACGGCTGGGTCACCACTAACCGTGGCAAGGGTCTGGTTTTTGATCTTTTACAGGATGACCGGCAGCGTCCGCTGCCCACCTTGAAGGAATTATTGGTACAGCAGCAGTTATCGCTGAGTGATCTATGGCCCGCCTTGCGACAGCTGCATACCTATCTTCTGCGCAACCGTATATTTAGCAGCGATCTGCGCACCAGCAATATTGTCGCGGACATGAGGAAGGATGGCCACCTTGACCTGTATGTCATTGATGGCCTCGGCGACCGGGACTTTATCAAGCTGGCCTCGCGCATCGCGTTTCTGGGACGCCGCAAGATCAATAGGCAATGGCGGCGCTTTGAACGAAGAGTCTGCAACGCTTAGCAGCCAGCCACACCGACTATGGATTTGTCGAAATCATACCCGAGCCGACTGGGCCGGGCAGCTTGGCTAGTACAGGCCTGCGGCCCGCTCGTAGCCACGCAGGACCGCCGGGACCGCCGCCTCGGCCTCGAACTTCGCCAGCGAACGCTGCAAGCGTTCAAGATTGGCGTTCTGCCAGGCTCCCGGACGGCGCAGGCGGCAGCGGTCCAGGTCGATCAGCCACACCGACCCGTCGGGGGTGATCAGCAGGTTGCGAGCATTGAGATCGACGTGGTCGAGCCCGGCGTCGTGGAAACGGCGAATCGTGGCGCCGACGCGTTCGAGCAATGCCGGATCGTTGCTTTCTAAACCATCATCCAGGCAATCGGCCAGCGCGCGGGCGCCGGCCAGACGCACGGTGAGCAGCGCGGCGGTGTAACTGATGCCATGACGCATCACTTGCGCGGCCACCGGGCGCGGTACCGGCAGGCCGCGCGTGTAAAGCGCCGCAGTGAGGCGCATCTCGTGAAAGGCGCGGCTGCGCTCCAGCCCGGTCCAGACGTAACGCGCCGCGCTGAGCCGCGCCGCCATGCCGCCACGGCGATAGTCGCGCAACACCCAGTGCTCGTCGGCCACGGCGATCTTGGCGGCATCGACGAACAGGCTGGTGCCGCGCCCCGGGGCCTGGCCGACGATCGCCGCGTGGCGTTGCCAGAAGGCGGCATCGAACCACGCCGGGTCGAATGCGTCGGGCGCGCCCCCGGCTGCCGGCGTTTGTGAGGGGCGCGCGGCGTCACATAGAATGCCGGCGTCATGTAAAATGAATTGCCTGCCCATCTGGAGTGTTGCCAACCGCATGAAGCATCCTCTGCCAGCTCAGCCCGCGCACATCGGCATCCTGCGCCTTTCCGCGTTGGGCGATGTCTGCAATCTGGTGCCCACCGTGCGTGCCTTGCAACGCCAGTGGCCCAACGCCCGCATTACCTGGATCATCGGCAAGGCGGAGCACAGTTTACTGGCGGGTCTGTCCGGGGTCGAGTTCGTGGTCTATGACAAGGCGACGGGGCTGGCCGGGATGCGCGAGATCTGGCGTCAGCTGGCGCGGACGCGCTTCGACGTGCTGCTGCACATGCAGCAGGCGCTGCGCGCCAGCGTGTTGCTGATGGGGCTCAAGGCCGGCGTGCGGGTGGGGTACGACAAGGCCCGCGCCAAGGATTGGCAGCACTGGTTCACTCATCGCCAGCTCGACGTTCACGAGCGGGCGCACGTCCTCGAGTCGTTCATGGACTTCGCCCGCCTGCTGGGCGTCGACGACACCCGGCTGGCATGGGACCTGCCGATCCCCGACGCGGCGCGTAGCGAGGCGCGGCGGCTGAGCGGCGAAGACGATTACGTGGTGATCAGCCCCTGCGCCAACCCGCGGCTGCGCAATTTTCGCAACTGGTCGGCGCAGGGTTACGCCACGCTGATCGAGCACTTATGGGCTCAACATGGCCTTAAGAGCGTGCTGACCGGCGGCGGCAGCGCCCAGGAGCGCGAGATGGGCGAGCGTATCCGCGCGCTGGCCGCCGCCGAGTCGGTGATCGACGCCATCGGCGCGAGTTCGCTCAAGGGCTTGCTGGCGCTGATCGACCAGGCCCGGCTGGCGATCGCCCCGGATTCCGGCCCGGTGCACATGGCCAATGCCCTGGCGACGCCGACGGTGGGGCTATACGCTACCACCAATCCGGATCGCGCCGCGCCCTATTGCTGGCGTGACTATGTCGTCGATCGCTACCCCGAGGCGGTACGCCAGTTCCTGCATAAGGACCCCGAGACCATCCCTTGGGGGCAGCGGGTCCGTCATCCGGAAGCCATGGCGCTGATTCGTGCCGAGGACGTAATCGCGCGCGTCGACCAAGTGCTGGTGCTACCCCACCCCGCCCGACCCACCGAAACGCTGGAGCCGCGCGATGAAGTTTGATCTGACCGCTCTCGAACGGGCCCGCCTGCTGGTGGTGGGCGACGTGATGCTCGACCGCTACTGGCATGGCGGTACCTCGCGCATCTCGCCGGAGGCGCCGGTGCCGGTGGTGCGTGTCGGCGAGAGTGAGGACCGCCCGGGCGGCGCCGCCAACGTGGCGCTCAATATCGCCGCGCTGGGTGGCCACGTGGCGCTGGCGGGGCTGGTCGGCGACGATGACAACGCCAGGTTGCTGAGTGACCGGCTGGAAGGCTCTGATGTGAGCACTCACTTCCAGCGAAGCCCTGAAATACCCACAATCACCAAGCTCAGGGTGATGAGCCGCAGCCAGCAGCTGATCCGCCTGGATTTCGAGGACAGCCTGGCCGGCATCGATACCGGCGAGATGCTCGGCCGGGTCGAGGCCGCGCTACCCGACAGTGATCTGGTGATCCTCTCCGATTACGGCAAGGGCACGCTGGGCCGCGTCGAGGAATTGATCGCGCTGGTCAGCGCCAGCGGCAAGCGGGTGCTGGTCGATCCCAAGGGCAGTGACTTCCACCGCTATCGCGGTGCCAGCGTGATCACCCCCAACCTGGGCGAGTTCGAGGCGGTGGTCGGGGCCTGTCACGACGACGCCGAGCTGGCCGCCAAGGGCGAACGGTTGCGTGCCGAGCTCGAGCTGGAAGCGCTGCTGATCACCCGTAGCGAGAAGGGCATGACGCTGATCCGCGCGGATCATGCGCCGCTGCACCTGCCGACCCATGCCCGCGAGGTATTCGACGTCACCGGCGCCGGTGACACGGTGATCGGCGTGCTCGGGCTGGCGCTGGCCGCCGGTCATGGCTACCCCGAAGCGGTGACCCTGGCCAACCTCGCCGCCGGGCTGGTGGTCGCCAAGCCGGGTACCGCCACGCTGTCGGTGGCCGAGCTCTACACCGCGTTGCATGGCGACAAGCTCGCCGAGTTCGGCGCCATCGATGCGGCGACGCTGGTCGAGGCGGTGCGCGCCGCCCAGGCCCGCGGCGAGCGGGTGGTGATGACCAATGGCTGTTTCGACATCCTGCATGCCGGGCACGTCGCCTACCTCGAACAGGCCCGCCGGCTCGGCGACCGGCTGATCGTCGCGGTCAACGACGACGCTTCGGTGGCGCGGCTCAAGGGGCCGCGACGGCCGATCAACACCCTGGCGCGGCGCATGCAGGTGCTGGCGAGTCTCTCCGCGGTTGATTGGGTCGTGGCCTTCGGTGAGGAGACCCCGGCCCGGCTGATCGAGGCGGTGCTGCCCGACGTCTTGGTCAAGGGCGGCGACTACCGGCCCGAGGAGATCGCCGGCGGCGAGGCGGTGATCGCCAATGGCGGCGAGGTCAAGGTGCTGGGCTTCGAGGATGGCGTGTCGACCACCGCGATGATTGCCACTATTCTCGACCGCGAGCGCTGAGCGTGGCCTCCCGCCACGGCCTGGCGCGGCTCGCCTACAGCGGCGCGCTGTATCTTGCCGCACCGCTGATCTGGCGGCGGGTATGGCGTGAGTCAGCGCCCACTCACTCGCGTGGTGAGCGTCTTGGACTGATTCCCCGGCGCAGCGACTCGCGGCCACGCATCTGGCTGCACGCGGCGTCACTCGGCGAAGTGGTCACCGCCACACCGCTGATCCGCGCGCTGCTGGCGCGCCATTCCGATCATGTGCTGGTGATCACCACCATGACCGCGACCGGTGCAGAGCGTGTCGCCACATCATTCGGCGACGCGGTTCATCACTATTTCCTGCCGCTCGACTTCCCCGGCGCCACCCGACGCTTCGTCGAACGTCTGCGGCCGGCGCTGGCGATCATCGCCGAGACCGAACTGTGGCCCAACCTGCTGCATGCCTGTGCGGCTCGCGGGGTACCGGTAGTGATCGCCAACGGCCGGCTCAGCGCCGGCGCCTTCGCCACCTACCGGCGCTTCGCGGCGTTGAGCCGCGACATGCTCGAGAGCGTCGCCTGGGTGGGCGCCAAGTCGGAACAGGATGCCGAGCGTTTTCGCGCGCTCGGTTGCCCGGCTTCGCGGATCACCGTCACCGGCGCACTCAAGTTCGATATCCAGCCCGAGGACGGCCTCGAAGACGCCAGTGAGCGCTTACGTACTTCATGGGGCAAGCGGCCGGTGTGGGTCGCCGGTTCGACCCATCCCGGCGAGGATGAAGCGGTGCTCGGCGCCCACGCCCGGCTGCGGGAACATTATCCGAATGCCTTGCTGGTGCTGGTGCCGCGTCACCCGCAACGCTTCGACGCGGTCGCCGAACTGTGCCGGGCCCAGGGCTTCGCGCTCGCGCGGCATTCGCGCAGCGAGGTGCCGGGGCCGGATACGGGCATTCTGCTGGGCGACACCATGGGCGAGCTGATGCGCTTCTACGGCGCGGCGGACGTGGCCTTCGTCGGCGGCTCGCTGGTACCGGTGGGTGGCCACAATCTGCTCGAACCGGCGGCACTCGGCGTAGCGGTGGTCAGCGGCCCTTATCTGGACAATCTGCGCGAGATCGCCGATACCCTGGCCGAGGCCGACGCGCGGCATGAAGTTGCCGATGGTCCGGCGCTGGGTGAGGCATTGGTCGAACTGTTCGATGCGCCGGACGAGCGCCGCCGGCTGGGCGACGCGGGCCGGGCGGTGGTCGATGCCAACCGCGGGGCGCTTGAACGCACCCTGGACGGCCTGGCGCGCCTGTTGCCCGCGGCTTGATCAGGCGCCCCGCTGGAGCATGAAGGTCTGGTAGGTGAGCTGCTGGAACTCGCGGTCGAGGGTGGTCAGCCCGACCACCGAGGCGATCAGCAGCGCCAGCGCATAGCCGTAGCCGTAGAAGATCGCGCCCAGCGACTGGCTGAGCAGGGTCAGCCCCAGGTTAGCGAGCAGGAACAGCAGGCACAGGCGCAGGGCCAGGCGCAACTTGTCGAGGTAGAACAGCACGTTGAGAATCGCCATAAACAGCACTTGGATGCCCACCGCGACGATGTCGATGTTGAACAGCGGCACGTAGTAGGGCGAGAACCCCAGCCACTCGATCAGCGTGGGCCCGGCCAGGATCAGCGCGACGACGGTGATGCCCTGGATCTTGAAGATGTCGTAGATGCCTTGACGCACGCTATCCACCATGCGCCCGAGCAGAGCCTCGATGCGCTCCAGTGTATCTCCATCACGCACTGCGTCGTAGTAGGCGGTGCAGCGCTCAGCGAAGTCGGTCTCCATGCGCACCAGGAACACCGCCATGCCCGGCAGGATTGACAGGTAGGCGAGGAATATCGGCAGGTCGTAGATCGGCGAGGCGCGCAGCGGCCCGATGATCGCCTGCGACGTCTCTGGGTTGTACCAGAACAGCAGCTTGTCGGCCCAGATCCCCAGGTTGTAGAACAGGCCGCAGAAGATAAGCGTGCGGTGGGTCTGGTCGGCGCGGTGCAGGTCGAAGGCAAAGATGCGCTCGCCGGGATAGTCGCGTGCCACCATGAACAACAGCGCGTAGAGCAGCAGGGCCTGGCCCACCACGAAGGCACCGAGCAGGCCCTCCAGGGCTTGGCCACGCAGCGCAAGGCCCAGCGCCAGGGTCGTGCCGTAGCCCAGAGAGAAGGCTAGTAGCACCTGCCGGTAGGCCTTCATCCCCGACACGAACACCGTGATGCACCACACGTTGCACAGCAGCACGAAGCCGACCAGCATCTCCAGACGGTAGACCAGCGAGGTTGCGTCGAACAGCAGAGCGAGCAGGGTTGCGCCCAGCATTCCGGCGATCAGATTGACCCCGGTCAGCAGGCCGACGAGATTGGGTAGCACGCACGTGTCGCGGCGCTCGAACAGGCGGTCGGCGACGAAACGGGTGAACAGCAGCTGAAACAGGCCGGTGACGATCAGCGATGCCGCTACAAGGTAGGTCACCGAGACCAGGAACTGGGTCACGTAACCGGCCTCGTCGGGCGCCTGGCCGAGCGACAGCAGGCCCAGCGCCATGACCGCCAGGATCGACAGCACCCACGGACCGGAGCTGATCACCCCGGCGTAACCGTAGGCGTGCAGCAGGCCGAAGTAGCTGTCCTTGCGCAGCAGTTTACGGAGTTCGAAGCCGATCCCGGCCATAAGTCTCTCCTGGAACACTAAGGGTGGATGTGGCGTGTGTCTCGAGGTACATGTCCCGATAGCGTGCCAGCATCAGCTGTTCGGTGTAGTGCGCCTCGACCCGGGCGATGCCCGCCTCGCGTGCGGCCTGCCAGGCCTGCGGGTCGGCGAGCAGCGCCTGCAGGGCCTCGGCGGTGGCGCCGGGGTTGGCGATCGGCACGATGTGCCCGGCTGCCGCGTGCGAGGGCGGAGCCTCATCGACGCGGCCCTGCGCGCGCGGTGCACCATAAACCAGCTCGTGGCACGAGCCGACGTCGCTGCACACCACCGGCACGCCGGCCGCCATCGCCTCAAGCACCACCAGCGGCTGGGCCTCGCTAATCGAGGTGAGCACGATGGTGCGCACCTGGGCGAGGATCTCCTCGGTGCGTTGGAAGCCCAGGAATTTCACCCGCCCGGCGAGCCCCAACTGCTCCACCAGGTCGCGGCACTCCTGGGCGTAGTCCGGGTCCTCCGTGTCGGGACCGACGATCCAGCCCTCGGCGTCGGGCAGCCGCGCGCACAGTAGGTGCATGGCGCGGATGAAGGTCTTGATGTCCTTGATCGGCGTCACCCGGCCGAGCAGGGCGACGATCGGCCGGGTGTTGGCCGCAGTGCGCTCGCGCAGCGGGCGGAAGCGCTCGATGCGGATGCCGTTGGGGATTACCCGGGTGCGCTCGGCCGGCGCGCCGTCACGGATCTGGCGGGCCTGGTTGCCGGCATAGAGGGTAGTGATCGGGTTCGCGGCAGAATAGGTCAGCCGGCCCAGGCCGCCGAAGAAGCGGATCCACAGCTGGCGCAGGTAGCCGGTGTCGTGGCGGAAACCATGACTGAGCACGTCGTCGGGGGTGTGGATCCAGGGCGCCTCGACCAGGTCGATCTGGCGCTCCTTGGTATAGATGCCGTGCTCGGTGACGATGAACGGCAGGCGGTGGATATGATGGGCGAGGGCGCCAAGGAAGCCCGCATAGCCGGTGGAGATGGCGTGCAGGCAACGGCTTGGCGGCAGCTGGCGCGCGATGCGCGCCAGCAGGAAGATCGGCGAGTGCATGTTGCGCACCGACCAGAAGTAGTCGACGAACGAGGGCTCGGTGTAATAGCGGCGGTAGTAGTCGACGATCTGCTGCCAGGCCTGGCGGCTGTAGAGAAAGTCCGCGTGGGACAGCCCGCCCTGGCGGCCGAGCAAGCGCGCCACCGCGCACAGCGAGTCGTCGGCGTCCCGGCTGTGCGGCGCGCGGAAGTAGTCGTGCAGTGCCGCACTGGCCGTGAAGGCCTCGGGGTTGCCCGCCTGGCGCACCGGTACGTCATCGGCGGGGCGGGCCGCCATCAGGTAATGGCATTCCAGATGCACCACGTTGTCGGGCCGGTCGTAGAGGATGCCATCGTAGTTCTCCGCGCGGCTGCCCAGGAATACCAGCGCGAAGCGCAGTTCCGGTAGGCCGCGGATCAGCTGGTCGACCCAGCCCGCCACGCCGCCGCGCACCAGCGGGTAGGTGCCTTCGAGCAGCAGGGTCACGTCGGCGGGGGGATCGTTCTTGCCAGCGTGGGCCAGGTCATCGCCAGTACTCCATAAGGGGCTTGAGCGCCGGCTGCGTCGCGGCGTCCGCACTCAGGCGTTGCAGTTGTGCGGAGATCTCGTCGAAGCGTCGGCTGCAAAAGGCCAGCTCGGCGCGCTGGGGGGCGAGGTCGTCGGCGTGCATGCCGCGCCGCGCACTCTCGTCGAAGGCGTGGCGGGCCGCCGCATGACGCCCCTGGGCGAGACAGATGCGTCCGCGCAGCAGCCAGCGTGCGGCGGTGGCATGCCGGGCCAGGGCCTGATCGAGGCTGTCCAGGGCGCGCTCGAGGGTGTGGCGCGCCACGCTGCCCTGGGCCAGCCCCAGATAGTGGTATTCCCAGTACGCCTGGGCCAGGGCGTCGGCGCATCGGCCGAGCGTGTCGTCGCCGTTGGCCAGAGCGGCCTCCAGGGCCTGGACGCGGGCGTCCAGGGTGCGCTCGATGGCATTGAGCATGGCGTAGGCGAGCAGACGCACCTCGTCGCCGGGGTCGGTCAGGGCGCGGCGCAGCAGTGGAACCGCCTGGCGACGGGGCAGGTGACGGCAGGCGAGGATCGCCTGCTGGCGCTGTTCGGGGTCTTCGAAGTGGGACAGCACGCTGGCCAGGCCATCACGCAGCGCCGGAGCCTGGGGCGATACGGAGGCCACCGGCTGGAATGGCAGGTCGGGCAGGTCGACGCCGGTCCAGGCCGGCTCCGACCGTCGCCGGGCGGTGTGCAGGCCGACAAGCAGCGCCAGCATGCCCAGGGCGCCGAGCCCGGGCACCAACAGGCAGTTGCCGACGATGAAGGCCAGGGCACCGGCGCGGGGCCGTCGGTAGACTGCCGGCAGCCACAGATAAGAGGCCGACGCCCAGCGCGGTGCCGGCCAGCAGGTGCAGCGCCAGCGCCGGGGCCGGGCGCGACCAGCAGCAGCCAGTGTCCGGCCAGCGACTCACCGGCCAGGCCGGGCAGCACGCAGAGCGCCCCGGCGAGCTCACGCCAGCGCATGGCGGTCTTCCTGGCTATCCGGGGCCCGCAGCAGCGCCGCCACGGAGCGGCTGCCGTCGATCGCTTGGGCATGGAAGATGATGCCCGCCGCGCTGACGTCGAGGCCAAGGCGCTCGTGGAGCTGGCGGGCGATGCGGTCACGGTAGGCGCGGGCGTCCGACTCGCCAGAAAGAGGAAGGAGGACGTGGAGCCGGGTGGCCTCGCCGTGCGCAGCCTGACAGGCCTGGTCCAGGCTGCGCAACTGCCCAATGACCAGCTCGCTGATCTGACGGCGCGAGACCGCGTCAAGCTGGGCGGGCAGGTCCAGGGTGACGAGCAGCGAGTCCAGCGAATGACGACGGGCGTGGTGAATCCGACGCTTGAGGGCCGCGATGAAACGTTGCCGGTCGTGCTGCTCGCTGGCGGCCGGGTGGGCATACGCGGCTTGGAGCAGGTCGCCCAGTTGGGCACCGAGCACCGCCGAGCAGATGCAGCTGGCTGCGCTGGAAATCGACGAACGGCATCTCGGTGACGCTCACCACCGCCGAGATGCGCGCCTCGAGATCGATCAGCGGGATGACCGCGAGCAGCGGAATGTCGGCATCGGGCAGGCCCTGGTCGAGCACACTCTTCACGCTGATCATGCGTCGCTGGTCTAGGCAGGCGCGCAGCATCGGGTGGTCGGCGGGTACCGGCACAGGCCGGCTTTCCGCCGTAGCGCGCCAGCGGCTCGGGAACGAGGCGGTTGTCCACCACACGATAGAGCGCCGGCCTGCTGCAGCCGGCCGTGGGTGGCCAGGAAGGCGAGGATCGCGTCGGCCTGGCGATCCAGGGCATCCGCGTCTGGCGCCAGCCGTCGTAGTGAAGCGCTCGCCGAGCTGGTGGAGCGCGTCGCGCAGGGTGTGGGGCGTGGCGGCTAGGCGCTCGGCGCAGTTGATCGTGAGAGACGCGCAGTAGATGGTAGTGGCGGACGAAGGTCTCGAGGCGCGTGGCCTGGGCACGGTTGAGCGTGCTCATCTGCACCAGGCGGCGCTGCCACACGTCGGCCACCTCGCCGGCGAGCATGCCGATCAGGATCACCCCCGCCGCGTAGGCAACCGCGACGTCGCCCCTCGCGGCCCGAGCCTGGCAGCCGTAGTCATCGAGCAGCATCAGGACGACGGTGACCAGGGCGCTGCTGAAGCCATAGACAAAGCCGTAGCGGATGCCGGCGAGCATCGGCGCGATGACCAGCCACGCGAAGGCGCTGTCGAGGAACAGCGGATCCTGGGGGTTGAACAGCCAGCCGGCGACGGGCACGGCCAGGGTCATAAGCGCGCTCTCCAGCACCTTGGTGCGGGTTGCCGGCGGCTGGTAGCGGATCTCCTCGCTGCGAACGGCCATGTTACTCACTCACCGACCGGCAGGTCGTCCAGCAGATCCGCCATCAGCTTCTGCGCGGTGCCGCTGGTGGTGCCGCTGCCCCAGCCGCTGCGGGCGCCTGATGCACTCCACAGGGTATCGCCGGTATTCACGTCGACCACCTGCAGGGTGATGCCCACGGCGGGCTCGCCGTCCAGGCCGGTTTTATACTGCCACTCCTCGACGGCCCCGGTCACGCCGTAGCGGTAGCCTTCGCTGCGGGCCCACTCCAGAGCGGCCTGGTAGGCCTTGTCGTCATCGAGGTCGGGCATGCCGCCAGCGTCGTCGCCGCGCGGGGCACGACCCAGCGAACCGATTCCCTGGCCGTGCAGTAGAGTGGTCAGGATCGCCCCGGCGCGCTTGCCCGCCAGTGGCGTCTCGGCATAGTTGGCTACCGGCAGCTGTGCCCAGCGGGCCTCGCTGTCGAGGGCCTCGCCGTGGTTGACGTCAGTGACGGCACAGCCGGTCACCAGGCCCAGGGTCAGTAGCGAGGCCGCTGCCAGTCCGTGACGTGCGCGATGAATAGTGCTCATGGTGTGTTTCCTCTTTCCCGGCGTGCGGACACGCGATCGTTTTTGCATCAAGTGGTTCGCCAGTGCCTAGCGACCCAGAAAGAAGCGATAGCTCAGCAGGGCGCTGTAGGCGTCCGAGCGCGTCGAGCCGCCACTGCGCTCAAGGCCCACCTGAAGGCTGAGTTCGTCACTGCCGAACACCCGCGAACCGACGTTGGCGGCGGCGCGCAGGCCGAGCTGTTTATCGGGCAAGCTGTAGCCGGACTGCAGCTCGAAGCGATAGCGCGGCGAGGCGACCTGCGGCGCGTCGCTGCCCGGCTCGCCACGCGCCAGGCTGATCCCGGCGCCGACGAAGGTATAGCGGTCCGGCACAATGTCGTCCATCGCCACCGTGTCGGTCACGCGCGCGGCGATGTCCGCCGGCAGCTCCGGTTCCAGCGTGTTGTGTTCGCTGCTGGCCAGTAGGTGCACCTGCAGCTGACGGGTCGCGCCGCGGATCAGGTCGTGGGCAAGGTCGCCCTCCAAGCGATAGCCGTCGGCGAGGCGGTGACGTTCCTCGCGTGAGTAGAAGCGGGTGTAGGCGCTGCCCAGGGTGAGCGAGTCACGGCCGGTGAGGCTCCAGTCGAGGGTGGCGCCGAGCTGGTCACGCACGCCGAGCACACGCAGCAGGTCGGTTTCGCTGACCTGGGCGTTGTAGTCGGCGAACAGCATGGTGCCGAGGCGCGAAGTGAGCTGCCAGCGCTGCTCGCCGCCGAGCCTGATGAGGTCGTCGTCTTCGCTGTCCAGCGCGCCCAGGGTGAACCGGGTGCGGCCACGCCGCTGACGCCAGGCCACGTCCAGGCGGGCGAAGCGCTCCTCATCGAGGCCATCGATCTCGGCGTAGAGCCCCTGGTCGTGGAGGCGGCGGCGGCCCAGCTCGAGGCGGGTGGAGAGTCGTCCGCGGCTGCGCTGCAGCGCGAGCGACTGGCCGATGATGTCCACGTTGCCCACCTCCTGCACGGTCAGCTGGGCGCCGGTGACGTTGGGCAGCTCGGCGGATAGCTCGGCGGCCTGACGGCGGGCCTTGCCGCTTGCGTCCCGGGTCGCCAGGGCCAGTGCCAGTGCCTGGTCCTGGTCGCCCAGTCGGCGCAACGCCTCGACACGCTCCAACGGTGCCAGGCGTCGCCCCTCGGGCGAGGCCAGCAGGCGTTGCAGCTCGGCCTGGTCATTGCGCGCCAGGGCCAGGCTCAGTGTCTGCCAGTAGGGCATGGACTGACGATGCAGGCGCGCACGCAGCAGCCAGTAGCGGGCATAGACCGGCTGCTGGCGGGCGAGGTAAGCGTCGAACAACCACGCGTCATCCCCGCTGCGGCGAGGGTGGCTGGCAAGGGCCTGCAGCCAGGTGCCGGCACTCTCGGGGCCCTGCAGGGTGACCTGCAGCGACAACGCACGGGTCTGCTGGCCAGCGGCGTCGGCGGACAGCTGGGCGTCCGAGCGCAGTGCCTCGCGCAGGCGCGGGCGCAGTTCAAGCAGGGCGTGGCGACGCAGTCGGTAGGCCGAGTCGAGGCGCCGGGCCTGCTCGAGGGCATCGGCGTAGTCGAGGATCAACAGGTAGTCATCGGGGGTGGCACGCACGGCGCGCTGGTACCAGGGCAGCGCTCGGCGCGGCTCGCCCAGCGCGCTGTAGCCGGCGGCGACGGCCGGCATCAACGCGGCGCTGCCCGCGGCGTCGGCTTGCCAGCGCGCCAGAAGGCGACGCAGCTCGGCGTCGCGGCGGTCCTCGATCAGGGTATAGAGCAGTGCGCTGCGCAGGCCGGCATCGTCGGGAGTCAGGGCCAAAGCGCGACGGTAGGCACGCAGGGCGCCGGCGAGATCGCGCAGGGCCAGGCGTTGGTCTGCGTAGAGCGACCAGTAGCTGGCCGAGTCGGCGAAGATCTCGCGTGCGTCGCGGGTCATGGCGAAGAGCGTCTGGAGCAGGTCGCCGCGCTGGTGGCGCTGTGCCGCGTCGAGCATCGCGAGCACCACCGTGGGACGCTGGTGCTCGCGCCAGTCGCGACGCGTGGCCTGCATGGCGATCTCGATGTTGCCGCTGTCGGCGCTGCTGCGGATCAGGCGCGTGAGGCGTTCGGTATCGAGAGGCTGCGTGCGGGCGAGCTGATGGTAAGCGTCGCCGGCGGTAGCAGAATCCGCGGTGCGCCAAGCCAGCTCGCCGAGTAGATCCCAGTAGTCGCGCGCCGCCGCGTCGTCCGCCGCGGGACGCTCGGGCAGTGCCTGGAGCGTGGCCACCGCCTCGGGCAGCCGCCACAGCTGGGCCTGCAGGCGCGCACGCGCGCGGGTCTCCTCGAGATCGTGACCGAAACGCTCGGCGTAGCGCTGCCAACTGGCCAGCGCCGTATCGAGCTGGCCGAGCTGCGCCTGCCAGGTCGCCATGCGCACCCACAGCGGGCGCTGCGCGCCGCCGTCGGCGATCCAGCGTTGGATCTGTGCGATGCCGCGCTCGGGATCGCCGAGTTCGTAATGAAGATCGACCAGCAGTGCGCGCTGGCGGGCATCCAGCGGGTGCCGCTTGGCCATGCGCTGCAGGGCGGCGAGCATGGCCTGACGGTCGCTGAGGCTCTGGGCGAGTTCGAGGACCTGGGCGTCCCAGGCGTCGTCGCTCTCACGCCGGGCGAGCGCCGTGTAGCTGGCCAGGGCCTCCTCGGGCCGACCCGCCCAGCGCTGGGCTTGGGCCAGGCGGTGACGGTAGTCGGTATTTTCGGGGTGTGTCTCGACCAGGTGGGTCAGCACGTCCAGGGCCTCGTCCATGCGGTTTAGGGCCAAGGCGATGCGGACATGACGCTCCTGTGCGGCGGCATCTTCGGGGCGCAGCTTCAGGTAGTCGTCCGACCACGCCAGGGCCTGCTCGAGATCGCCACGGGCCAGCGTGATCTCGATGCCCTCGGCGAGGATCTCCGGATCGTGGGGGTAGTGCTCGATGTACTCCCGGGCGTAGTCCACGGCGCCACCGGACTCGCTCTGGCGCACCGCACGCAACGAGGAGAGTGCCGCCGCGCGGCGTCGCGTGCCGTCGGGCGGGCGGTCGGCCGCTGCCGCCGGGCTGACCAGCCAGCCGAGCAGGCCAAGGTCGGGTGAGGCATCGACCTTGTCGTCGCCATCGGCGTCCTCATCGTCTTCGGCGTCGTCCGCGGTCTCGAAGGCATCGTGCCAGGCCTTGGCCGAACGTTCGGGGTCGCCGGCCTTGAGCCACCACTCCCCGGCCAGACTGAGCCAATGGTAGCCGTTGTCCGGATCGCGCTCGGCGAGTTGTTCGTAGGTTCTGGCGGCCTCTTCCGGCTGGCCGGCGGCCAGCGCGGTGTTGGCGTTCCGCTCGAGGGCCTGGAGATCGTCGGGGCGCACGTCCAGGTAACGGCGCGACCATGCCAACGCCTGGCGGGCGTCGTTGTGCTCCAGGGCGATGGCGATACCGAGGTCGAGGAACTGCGGGTCGCGGGGGTAGTGCTCGATGAACTGGCGAGCGTAGATCAGGGCACTGCCGCCCTGGCTCTGCCGGGCGGCCTTCAGGGCCGACAGTGCGGCCTCGCGTCGCGAGGCCTCTCCGGCCTGGGCGGCGCGCACGAACCAGCGGGCGATGCTGGCATCGGGGCGTGCCCCGTCGGCCTCAAAGGCGTCGTGCCAGGCCTTGGCCGAGCGCTCGGGGTCGCCGGCCTTGAGCCACCACTGGGCGGCTTGTTCCAGCCATTCGTAGCGCTGCTCCGGCTGGCGTGCGGCGAGGCGCTCGTAGAGCGCGGCCGCCTGGTCCGGGCGGTTCATCGCCAGCCAGTGCCGGGCCATGGCTTCGAGAGTCTCGGCGGGCAGCTCGGGCAGGGATTGGACGCGGCGCAGGCGTGCCTCCAGCGCCTCGCCGAGGTCGTTGCGTCGCGCGTCGTCCCGGTCCAGGCCGATGTAGCGCTGCCAGTCCAGCTCCAGAAGCAGGCGTTGGCTGGCGAGGTCCTGGGCGCCGCCGAGGGGCTCGAGCACCGCACGGGCGTCGTCGACCTTGCCGACCTGCGCCAGGCGCCGGGCCAGGCCGAGGCGCAGGTCACGGTCGTGCGGACTGGCCTGCAGCATTGCGCGCAGGTAGAAGATCGACACGCTGCTCGGCAGGTCGTCCCCTTGCTGGCCGAGCAGCAGCAGTTGATGAGCTGGGAAAAGGGCAATCAGCGCCGCCGCCAGGCCCAGCGCGATCAGCCGCCGGGTCATGGGTCGCATCAATCGCCGGGAGCGGACGTCCCGGGCATTGTGGTTGTGCTTATCGATCACAGGTCACCCGTATTCTGCCGGACTCATGAGTGTCGAAACGCAGCTGCAGCGTGTCGCGTGTCGCCTGCTGGCGGGCGCGGGGGGCCGTCACACGGCAACCCTGGGTGCCGGCCAGGTCGACCTTCAGCGGTACATCGGCAGCTTTCAGCGCGAGTTCGAGGCCGTCCGCATCGCGCCGCCAGTGCGTAAGACGGCCGTTGGCCCGCTCCAGGTATGGTGCTGCCGGTGCCTGTGAGGTGAGGTAAAGGGTGACGTCCGGGTCGCCGCTCAGCGCCACGTAGCGCCCCTGCTCGAGGTCGCGCACGCCGGCCACGCCGGTCGAGCGCCGCAGGTCGGGCCAGCCCAGCGCGGCGGGCAGGCGCAGGGTGCGGGCCTGGCTCGCGCCGCGGATCTGCCAGCCACCGTCCAGGCGGCGGGCGATGCCGAGATCGCGCCAGGCACGGGCAATGCCGCTGTAAGTACTGGCGTACAGGGGCAAGGTCTCGCGGCCGAGTACGTAGCGATACACCTCGTCGAGCGCCTTGAGCGCCGCTGGGCTCGCTGCCGAGTAATAGTGGTAATAGATGTCGATGGGCTTGAGGCGCCGCGGCGTGTCGGTTAGTCGGTAGGTCTCGGTGACCCGCCGGTAGCCCCATAGCGGGCCCTGCAGTTCGTTGGTGTAGATGTTCTCGTTCATCTGCGGCGCATAGACTTGCAGGTAGTCGCCCAAGGGGCGAAGCATCGGCGACACGCCGGTCAGCGAGGGGTTATCGTCGGTGGCCGCGGTGTCGCCGCCGTTGAGATTGGCGAGCCCGGCGCGTTCGGTGATTGCCAGCGCCTTCTCGGGCGGCAGCGCGTCGCCCGACCACAGCACGGTCCGCACGCGCTTGCCCTCAGGCGCCAGGCGGCGGTTGATGTACTCCGCCGAGCCCGTGATCTCGCGCTCCAGGGAATAATGGTAGCCGTCGATCGGCAGGTTGTAGTGGTAGCCGGCGCTGGTCTTGTTCTGGCTGGTGGTGTCGCCTTCGTGCAGCGACAGCCAGTCAAAGGGGTGGCTGTAGGTGTGGGTGGCTAGTTCTATCCAGGGCAGCCGGAAGATGCGCCGGGCGATGGCCTCGAGCCGCTCGCTGGACTCGGGATAGAGGCCATCGGGTGCGACCTCACCCTCGATGATGGAGGCCGTGGTGGGCACGCGGTACTTGGAGAGAATCTCGTCAAGCAGCACCTCGCCAGTGAACGGGCTGCCCGGGAACTCGGCGCGGCTGGCGAAGCCATCGCCGTCGATCTGGGTCATCCAGTAGCGAGAGCCGTTCTCGGTGGTGGCATCGGCGATCGGCACCCGGGGAAGTTGCAATGCTCGTTCGAGGAAGGCGAAGGGGTCGAGGATCCAGCGCAGCTGGTTCGGCAGGCCCTGCTGGATCAGCCACGGCGCCAGCGCCACGCCGCCCCAAGGGCCGGTGACGGTGGGCGTGAAGGTCTCGCCCTGCGCATCGCGCAGGGTCAGGTGGGCCTGCAGGGCATCGCCCTCAAGACGGAAGCCGGGTTGCGGGCGGGGCTGGCGTGCCGGCATGCCCTCGAAGCCGAGCAGGGCGTCGTGACTGGCCACCGTTGCCTTGCGGGGCGTGACGGGGCGCAGGCCCAGGCGTTCGCCCAGCGTGCCGCTCAGGTCCACGCCCGGGGTGCCGAACATGGCGATACGAACGCCCGCGTCGAGCTGCTTGCGCAGCCAGTCGCGATAGGCATTCTGGTGCTGCAAGTCATCCTCGAACCAGCTGACCACCCCGGCGTAGCGGCCGTTGAGGATACCGCTGGGCAGGTCGGCGTTGACGTCCCGGTACTCGGCCGCGTAGCCCAGGTACTCCAGCGGCATGGCGAGGAGGCGGTGGGCAAGGGCATAGTAGACGTCGCCCTGCTCGGTGTGCGCCTTGTCGTAGAATACCAGCACCTTGCGTGGTAGCGGCTCGAGCGTGCCGACGCCCATCTGGTCCAGTGCCGGCGTGCTCACCCAGGGGATGAAGCCGGCTTCGGCGATATGGCGTGCGGTGGCGCGCGCCATATCGCGATCGGCGGGGTCGACGTAGTCGATGGCGATTGCCGGTAGGCCGTAGCGGTCACGGGCTCGGGCGAGGTGCTCCTGTACGTAGGCGTGGTCCGCCTCGGAGACCTGGCCGTACTCGCGGCGGGCGGGGTCCCAGCGGCGGTAGAGCGATTCGGCGGCCACGCCGGTGACGTCGTCGTGGATGCGATCGAGAACTTCGAAGCCGCGGTTGAGGATCAGGCGGATGCCGGGGAATTCATCATGAATGCGGTGGATCAGGGCGACCAGGGCGTCCTGCTGTTCAGCGGCGACCTTTCCTTCCTCGGCGAACAGGCGATAGCTGTCCAGGGTGTCGAGGAAGACGCCACGGTAGCCGGCCTGCCACAGCGGGTGGATGCGAGTATTGATGAGGTAGTCCGCCCAGGCAGGGTCGGTCAGGTCGGCGACCTCGCTGTCCCAGTGCGTGTTGCGGGCGACCAGCGCCGAGCGTGGCACTTCGTCGGTGTCACGCCGCCAGCCCTCGAGCTCGCCCAGGCTCACGTAGGCGAAGGCGCGGGTGCCGTAGCGCTGCAGGTTCTCGAGATCTCCATCGTGCATATTGGCGGACTCGACCACCGCCCAGTCGAACTGGCCGAGCATGTCGATGGGCATGTTGTCGCCGTAGTAGAAGGCCACGCTGGGGGCATCCTGCTGGGCCAGCGCCAGGCCGCTCCACAGGCACGCGGCGCTCCACAATGTCACTCCGATAATATGCCTGATCACCGTTATTCACCTGCCAATCAAGGAGTCTTTTCCGCACGTTTGGTAACTCGGGCCACTCGGGACTCCGTATGCAGGGCCCGCAGGCCGCTCTCGAGCGACCACTCGGCGCGCAATCCGAGCCAGTCGTGGAGGCGCTGCGGATCACCGCACGAGTCACGGATGTCCTCGGCACGCTCGGCGACATGTCGGGCCGGCAGTGTGCTGCCGGTGATATCGCGCAGCACGTCCAGCAGGGTCAGCAGGTCGACACGGCGTCCGGTGGCGACGTTGCATACGCCCCCGTGCGGGCTGGTCAATGCCGCAACGTTGGCACGGGCCACGTCGCGGACATAGATGAAGTCGCGCGTCTGGCCGCCGTCGCCGAACACCGTGGGTGTCCTGTTCATCATCAGGCAGTCGAAGAACTTGGAGATCACGCCGGCGTAGGGCGAGGCGGGATCCTGGCGGGGCCCGAACACGTTGAAGTAGCGCAGGCCCAGGCTGGGCAGGCCGTGCAAGGTCTGGAACAGGCCCGCGTAGAGCTCGTCGACCCGCTTCTCCAGGCCGTAGGGCGACAGCGGTTGGAGTGTGGCCGTCTCGCGAAGCGACAACTGCTCGGGCAGACCATAGACGGCCGCGGACGAGGCGTAGACGAGCTTCTCCACTCCGGCCTGGCTGGCCGCTTGCATTACGTTGACGCAGCCGAGGATGTTCTGGTGGGCGGAGCCGGCGGGATCCTCGACGGAGCGTACCACCGAGACTTGGGCTGCGAGATGCAGGCAGTGGCTGATGCCCTGCATGGCCGCAGTGAGTACCGCACTGTCATTGATGTCGCCCTCGATGAACGACAGGCACTCGTGACGGGGCAGGTTGTCGCGCTTGCCCGTCGAGAGGTTGTCGAGCACGCGGACCCAAAAGCCGCGTTCGAGCAGATGCTCGACGGTATGCGAGCCGATAAAGCCTGCGCCACCGGTGACCAGAATGTGTCTGTCTTCGTTCCTCATGGGATCCCCCCTTCCGTCATCCTTCGGCTAACATGGCGGGCCATGTTAGCCGGCTCCTGTCCCTGTCCTGTTCCCTGTCCCTGGGAGCTGCTGCGTAGTGCCTGCCGGATAATCCCGGTGGCGTGGGTTTTGTTTTTTTTTGTGTATTTATATTTCCAATTTATACAAGAACGATACTCCCTGAAATGCGTGCCTTCAGCCTGAGATATACTCCTTAGAAGACTGATTTTTAGTTAAACCATTTAGTTATTAAAAATTAGATTGCGGTTAATGCTTTATATGGGGAGTTTTAATACGTGACGGTATGAGGGCCGATACGGCGGTCCATGTAGCTCGCCGCGTGGCAAAGGGCAAAGGAAGGGGGCGGCGCGCGCCCGATAGAGGTGGGAGGTGGCTTCGGCGGGTGTGGTCTGGATAACCTGCGCGAGACCGCCGGTGCTCTGGCCGCGGCGTGAATTCGCCGATGGTCCGGCGCTGGGCGAGGCGTTAAGCGCGTGCTCGACGCTCCTGAGGAGCATCAACGTCTGGGTGCTGCGGGTTGGGCGGTAGTCGAGGCCAACCGCGGCGCATTGGCGAAGACTTCGATAAGGTAAGCGCTTGCTTACGCGCTGATGCCTAACGACTCGGTCACCGGCTTCAGCGGGTGAAGCGCTCTACGCCATCGTCCCCTGCCAGCAACAGTACATCGGCGGGGCGCTGCGCGAACAGACCGTTGGTCACCACGCCGGCAATATCGTTGAGCGCGGACTCGAGCTCGGCCGGGGCTTCGATGAAATAGTCGTAGCAATCGAGGATCTGGTTGCCGTTGTCGGTAACTACGCCGTCACGGTAGACCGGGGTGAGACCGCGCGCGAGTAGTTCGCGGGCGACGTAGGAGCGCGCCATGGGGATCACCTCGATGGGTAGCGGAAAGCCGCCGAGCACTGCGACCCGCTTGGAAGCATCGGCGATGCACACGAAGCGATCGGCGCAGGCGGCGATGATCTTCTCGCGAGTCAAGGCAGCGCCGCCGCCCTTGATCATCTCCAGACGCGGGTTGATCTCATCGGCCCCGTCGACGTAGACCGGTACGCGACCCACATGGTTGAGCTCGAAGAGCTCGATGCCGTGATTGCGCAGTCGTGTGGCGGTGGCTTCCGAGCTGGCCACCGCGCCCTTGAAATCGTGGCGATGGGCTGCCAGCAGATCGATGAAGTGATTGACGGTGGAGCCGGAGCCGACGCCGATCACGCAATCGGCGTTGAGCAGCGGCTTGATTTCGTCGATGGCGGCGGCAGCCACCGCGCGCTTGAGGGCGTCCTGGGTCATGGCAAGGCTCGTTGATCGATGGGCAAGGGCGGCCATTATAGGCCAGCGAAAGGCTGCTGTGGATGCCCGCCAGGCGCGCCATGGGGGCATCCACAGCAGCCTTTCGCTGGACGCCGAGGCGCTGCGTCTGCTACCAATAGGGGCTTTCCAGCCGGGTGCAATGCCCACGCGACGCGGCCCATGCGACGTGAGACTCAGGACTCCAGGATGCTCGAAGACACCGTCAAGAAGATACTCCAGGCCCGCGTTTACGAAGCGGCCCGCGAAACCCCGCTCTCGCCTGCGCAATTCCTGTCCCGTCGTCTCAACAACCAGATTCTGATCAAGCGCGAAGACCTGCAGCCGGTCTTTTCATTCAAGGTGCGCGGCGCCTACAACAAGATGGTGCAGCTTTCCGAGGAGCAGAAGGCCAAGCGGCGTGATCGCCGCCTCGGCCGGCAACCATGCCCAGGGTGTGGCGCTGGCGGCCAAGCAGCTGGGCGTCAAGGCGGTGATCGTCATGCCGCGCATCACCCCCGAGATCAAGGTCCAGGCGGTGCGCGCCCGGGGCGCCAAGGTGGTGCTGCGCGGCGATGCCTTCGGCGAGGCGCTGGCCCATGCCCGCGAGTTGATCGAAGCGCAGGGCTATACCTATATCCCGCCGTTCGACGATATCGACGTGATCGCCGGCCAGGGCACCGTGGGCATGGAGATCCTGCGCCAGCAGCCCGGGCGGCTCGACGCGATCTTCGTGCCGGTGGGCGGCGGTGGGCTGATCGCCGGCATCGCCGCCTACGTCAAGTATCTGCGTCCCGAGATCAAGGTGTTCGGCGTCGAGAGCGAGGACAGCGCCTGCCTCAAGGCCGCCCTGGATGCCGGCGAGCGGGTCACCCTGGATCAGGTCGGCGTGTTCGCCGATGGCGTCGCGGTGGCGCAGATCGGCGAGGTGCCTTTCGCGGTGATGCGCGATCTGGTCGATGGGGTGATCACCGTCACCACCGACGAGATGTGCGCGGCGGTCAAGGATACCTTCGAGGATACCCGCGCGGTCGCCGAAACTTCCGGCGCGCTGGCGCTGGCCGGGCTCAAGAAGTACGTCCAGCAGAGCGGCGCCGAAGGCCAGACGCTGGTGTGCATCAATTCCGGCGCCAACATCAACTTCGACCGTCTCCAGCATATCGCCGAGCGCACCGAGCTCGGCGAGCAGCGCGAGGCGATACTGGCGGTGACCATTCCCGAGAAGCCGGGCAGCTTCAAGAAGTTCTGCCGGACCATCGGCAAGCGCATGGTCACCGAATTCAACTACCGTTACGCCGATGCCGACAGCGCGCACATCTTCGTCGGCGTGCAGGTCAAGCCGGGCGGCGAGGATCGCCAGGCGGTAGCCGATAAGCTGCGCGAGGCGGGCTATCCGGTGGAGGACCTGACCGACAATGAGCTGGCCAAGCTGCATATCCGCCATCTCGGCGGCGGGCGGCCCAAGGAGCGCTTCGAGGAGGAGGTCTATCGTTTCGAGTTTCCCGAACGCCCCGGCGCACTGATGAACTTCCTCACCCATCTTCCGGCCGACTGGAACATTTCACTGTTCCACTATCGTAATCATGGCGCTGCCTACGGTCGGGTACTGGTCGGCATGCAGGTTCCCAATGGCGATCGGTATCACGTCGAAGAGTATTTCGAGAAGATTGGCTATCGTTACTGGAAGGAAACCGCGAACGTTGCCTACCGGTTGTTCATGGAATAACGCGAGTTTTACCGTCCAATTCGGGTAAGTGGCCACTCGCTTACCTGTAACCCCTTGTAATAATGGGGTTCTGTTGATTAGCGCTTGCAGGTTAAGTGTTGTCATTCTTTTATCGTAGCCCTATAGTCGGGCTGTTATCTGGGTGCAGCATTATTCAACGATAAATAGCGGAGTGGTCATGAAACGCAAGCCCGATCTGGTCATGGCGCTGGTGTTGATCTTCGGTCTGGGAGTCGTCGCCACCGGCTACGCGCAGACGCTGATCGGTACTTGATGCCAGCCGGGTAAGTACCGTGGAACCTGTTAAATTAAAAAACCGCCAGCGGCACAAGCCGCTGGCGGTTTTTTAATGGCGACTCGTCAGCCGATCAGCGCCGTCGCGGACGCACCACTTGGCGGTCGCTGACGATCGCGTCAAGCGGCACGTCCCAGCCGGCCAACGGCAGACGCTCGGCATGCTGGCAGTCGTGAGCGACGCCGATCAGCCGGGGGCGCGGGCCGCGCTGGCGGGTGAAGGCGAAGCTGCGATCATAGAAGCCGCCGCCCATGCCCAGCCGGTTGCCCAGGCCGTCGAAGCCGACCAGCGGCAGCAGCACCAGATCGAGCGCCCAGGGTGGCACCTGGCGAGCGCGGTGCGCGCCATGGCGGGTATCGGGCTCGCGAATGCCGAAGCGGTTGCGGGTCATCGGCGTGGCGGCATGATAGTGCACGAACCATAGCCGGTTCTCGGCCAGCGGGCGTAGTACTGGCAGGTAGGCCCGCGCGCCGCGTCGGCGCAGCCAACTCAGCAGCGGGGTGACGTCGATCTCGCCGTCGTTGGGCAGGTAGAGCGCGACCCGGCGGGCACGCTGGACTTCCGGCAGGCGTCGCAACTGCCGGCACAGTGCCTCGGCAGCCTGGCGCTGCTGGGCTTTGGTCAGCGCGCGGCGGCGCTGGCGCAGGGAGCGTCTCAGGGCCTTGCGCTGATCGTTGAGGAGCTGCGGGTCAGACACGGGCATGGCCATGAATGGCTGAAAAGGGAGTTCCCCAGAGTGCCGTTGTCGTTCTGGCCCTTGAACCCACTGGTTCAAGGTGGGTGGCCGCAGACAGACCGTCAGGCTTTCCGTCGCACGGACATGCACACGGGCCTGTCTAGCAATTGGCCCCCTGGGTACTGCGCATAGGCTCGAGGGACGTCAACGACTGACGTACACCCCAGGGAACGCCTTCATCGTAACAGAGCTGGGGGCCTTGCCAAAGACCTGTTTGCCGACTCGCAGCGTTCCGATTGGCTCAGCGCTGGGGTATCTCGCCAAGCGCGCGCGCCAGGCGCTGGTTGAGCTCGGTCAGGCTGTCTTCGCCGGCGCGTTTCTCGTCCTGCACCTGAAGCAGTTCATGGGTAATGTTGAGCGCGGCCATGATGGCGATCTTCTCGGCATCGATGACCTTGCCGCGGGAGTGGATGCCATGCATGGCGTTATCCAGGTAGCGGGCGGTGCGCTTTAGCTCGGCTTCTTCGTCGGGCGGGCAGGCAATCACGTAGGAGCGTCCCAGCAGGGTGATCTCGGTGGTCGACCGTGCGTCGTCGCTCATGGCAGGCTCCAGGCGCGGGCCAAGATGCGGCCCGTACGATAAGATGAACTCAGGTTTCGAGCCACTGTATATCTCGGTTCGAGCCACTATAGAGAGGCCCCGCCGGTCGGTCAACGCGCTGCTTCGGCCCGTCGCGACCGTCCTGGGCCCTCCCCAACCGACATAATGGAAGCGCATGTCTATCATCAACGATCAGCTCGATTTCTCCACGGTCGCCGATGTCTTTCTGGTCCACGGCAGCCTGCAGTCGCCGGCGTTTCTGGACGGTCAGCTGAGCGCCGCCCTGGCACTCCACGACATTCCCGCCGAGTCCTGGCTGGAGACGGTATGCCTGGCGATGGGCGGTCGAGCAGCCGCATGACCGCGAATCCGGCGAGGTGTTGCTGGCCTGGCGTCGCCAGGCCCTGGAGGCGCTCTCCGCGGCCGAGCTCAATTTCGAACCGCTGCTGCCCGACGAGCTGTTTTCGCTCGCCGAGCGTGCCCGCGGCCTGCGCGAATGGACGCTGGGTTTCCTCGAGGTCGTCAACGAGGTCGGCGGCGAAACCCGTGACGCCTGGTCGGCTAACCTGCGCGAGGCGATCGAGGACCTGGAGACCCTGGCCGGGCTCGACGAGCTGGCCCTCGACGACAGCCCCGAGAACGAGAACGACCTGTTCACGCTCACCGAGCATGCGCGGATGGCGGCGATGCTGCTGTACACCGAACAGCATCCCGCCAGCCCGCAGGTCGAACAGGGCGAGACCCCACCTACCCAATGATTCAGCTGCGATAGCTTAACGAGAGGAGCGCGCATGGCATCCGATACACTGCCCGACTCATCATCGCCCCAGTCATCATCGTCCCGGTCAGCATCGCCCCGGCCACCTCCATCGGGCTCGAACGAATACCGTCAGCGGCGCCAGGCGCTGATGGCGGCAGTTGCCAGCCCTCGAGCGCAGTGCTGTTGCCGGCCGCGACGTTGGTCACGCGCAACAACGACAGTGAATACAGCTTCCGCGCAGAGCAGCGACTTCCACTACCTATGCGGCTTTCCCGAGCCCGACGCCTTGTTGCTGTTGCTATCCGGTCGCGAGGAGGGCGAGGCGATACTTTCTGCCCCGACAAGGACCCGACCCTGGAAGCCTGGACCGGCATCCGGGTCGGTGCCGAGGGGGCCATCGAGCGTTACGGTGTCGATCAGGCGTTTGCCAACAGCGAGCGCGATGAGCGGCTTGGCGGCGTTGCTCGATGGCCGGCATAGCCTCTATCTGCCGCTTGGTGACGATAGCGCGATGGCGCTTGCCGAGGAGCTACGCCAGCAGTTGCTGGCGCGTGCGCGTCAAGGCGCACGGGCTCCTCAGGCGCTGGTCGACGTCGCGCCGCTGATCCATGAACAGCGGCTGATCAAGAGTGATGCCGAGCTCGCACTCATGCGCCACGCCGCGCAGATCTCCGCTCGGGCGCATGTGCGTGCGATGCGCAGCGCCCGGCCCGGACTCACTGAATATCAGCTGCAGGCCGAGCTCGAGCACGAATTCCTGTGGCACGGCGCTTCAGCGCGCCGGCCTACAGCACCATCGTCGGCGGTGGCGCCAATGCCTGCGTGCTGCATTACATCGAGAATGCCGCGCCGCTTGCCGACGGCGATCTGGTACTGATCGACGCCGGCTGCCGAGTTCGAGCTGTACGCCGGCGACATCACTCGCACCTTTCCGGTCAACGGCCGCTTCAGCGACGCCCAGCGCAGCGTCTACGAGATCGTGCTCACCGCCCAGATTCGTGCCGTCGAGGCTGTGCGCCCCGGGGTGACGCTCGGCGAGATCCATCGCGGCGTGGTCCGCGACCTGACCCACGGCCTGATCGAGCTGGGGCTGCTCGAGGGAGATCTAGACGCGCGCATCGACGACGAGAGCTACCGGCGCTTCTATCTGCACTCGACCTCCCACTGGCTGGGCCTCGACGTGCACGATGTCGGTGGCTATCGCCGCGATGGCGAGCCACGCCAGCTCGAGCCGGGAATGGTGCTCACCGTCGAGCCCGGGCTGTACATTCCGGCCGACGAGGATATTCCGGCTGCGCTGCGCGGCATCGGCATTCGCATCGAGGACGACGTGGTGGTCACCGCCACCGGCCACGAAGTGCTGACGACCGGCGTGCCCAAGCAGGTCGAGGAGATCGAGGCTCTGATGGTCAATTCTTGATCGCTTGCGAGTGTGTAAATTTTGACCATACGTAAATTACGTAAAGGGCATGCGATGGCTCGCGCTACGGGAGCTACGGGGCATTAGGGAGAGTCCATGAGCGTAACCAAGGTGGATATCGCGATCGTCGGCGGAGGACTGGTCGGCGCGAGCCTGGGCTGTGCGCTGGCTCCGCTGATCGCGCGCCACGGCCTGCGGGTGGCGGTGATCGAGGCGGCGCCACTGGCGACGCCCTCAAGGGCCGATCTGCACGAGGGCTACCAGCCGAGCTTCGACGTGCGCGCCAGCGCCATCGCACTGGGCTCGCGCTGGCACTTCGAGGCACTGGGGGTGTGGCCGGAGCTGGCGCGGGAAGCCACCGCCATCGAGACCATTCATGTCAGCGAGCGCGGCCGGCTGGGGGCGACCCGGCTGACGGCCGACGAGATGCACGTCGAGGCGCTGGGTTACGTAATGCCCAACGCCTGGATGGGCCGCGTGCTGCATGCGCGGCTCGGCGAGCTCGAACTCGACTGGCAGTGCCCGGCGCGGGTCGAGTCGATCGTCCCGCGGCCCGGCGGGCATCGCCTGGCGCTGTCCAATGGCGAGACCCTCGAGGCAGGATTGACCGTGCTCGCCGACGGCGGGCGCTCGGGGCTCAAGGAGCGCCTGGGAATCGCCAGTCAGACCACGCCCTACGAGCAGAGCGCGCTGATTGCCACGCTCGAGGTCAGTCGGCCGCACCGTGGCGTGGCCTTCGAGCGCTTCGCGCCGGATGGCCCGCTGGCGCTGCTGCCGCTCAAGGGCAACCGCATGGAGCTGATCTGGACCCACGAGCAGGGCCGCGAACAATCGACCCTGGCACTCGACGACGCGGCCTTCCTGGCGCGCCTGCAGGCGGCGTTCGGCGAGCGGGTCGGGCGCTTTCGCCGGGTCGGCGCCCGGCATGTCTACCCCCTGTCGCTGGTGACCGCGCAGGAAACCGCACGCCCCGGGCTGGCGGTGCTGGGCAATGCCGCCCACTCGCTGCATCCGGTGGCCGGCCAGGGCTTCAACCTGGCGTTGCGCGGGGTGATGGATCTGGTGACCGCGCTCGAGGCGGGGCTGGCGGATGGCCAAAGACCGGGCGACATGCGCGTCATGCAGACTTTCGAGGCGCGCCGCGAGCGTGATCGTAACAACGTGATCCGCTTCAGTGACGGCTTGATCCGGCTGTTCGGCCTCGATCATCCGCTGCTCTCCCACGCCCGTGCGGCGGGGCTTGTAGGGTTCAATCTTGCCGGACCGTTGCGGCGGACTCTGGCGCGACGCGCGATGGGCATCGAACGTTAGGGAAACGCTTTATAAATGCCTGCGCTCGGCGACTTTTCAAGGGAGGCCTTGAGCAATTCGTAACGGCCATACGGCAAAGAAAGGACAACGACTCATGACAGACAGCGATGCCGCGGCGGATCGACAGGCTCCGCCGCGAGATACGGATTTCACCGAAGAGGTGATCGTCGTCGGCGGTGGGCTGGTCGGCGCCACGCTGGCGCTGCTGCTCGGCGAGGCGGGCGTGGCCGTGCGCGTGCTCGAGAGCCGGGCGCAGCCGCTCGATGGCGCGGCGGTCGGCACGGGCCCGGCGGCGGCGCGGGTCAGCGCGCTGACCCCGGTCAGTGAGCGCTTGCTCAGCAATCTCGGCGTGTGGTCGACAATCGCCGCACGGCGCGTCACGCCCTATACCGGCATGCAGGTGTGGGATGGTGAAGGCAGCGGCGAGATCCGTTTTCATGCCGACGAGGTGGGTGTCGCGACGCTGGGTCACATCGTCGAGAACGAGGTGGTGCTCGCCGCGCTGGAAACGCGCCTGCAGGCGTTGCCCTCGGTACGTATCGATTACGGCGTGCGGCTGCGGGCGTTGCAGAGCCCGGGGCTGGGGGCCTCACAGAGTCCGGCCAGTGGCCGCCGGCTGATTCTCGACGATGGCCGCCAGTTGCAGGCGCCGCTGGTGGTGGCCGCCGACGGTGCGCGTTCGCAGTTGCGCGAGCTGGCCGAGATCGAGGTACGCGAACGTGCCACCGGCCAGGCGGCGCTGGTGACCACGGTGCGCTGCGAGCGCCCTCATGGTGGCGTCGCGCGTCAGGTGTTCCGGGCCGATGGGCCGCTGGCGTTCCTGCCGCTGACGGTGGATGGCGATGCGCATTACTGCTCGATCGTCTGGTCGACAACGCCCGACGAGGCCGAGCGGCTTGCCGCGTTGCCCGATCAGGCACTGGCGACGGCATTGGGCGAGGCCTTCGAAAAGCGCCTGGGCGAGGTGACGGTGACCGGCGCCACGGCGCGCTTTCCGCTGACCCAGCGCCACGCCGGGCACTATGTCGAGGCGGGGCTGGCGCTGATCGGCGATGCTGCGCACAACATCCATCCGCTGGCCGGCCAGGGCGTCAACCTGGGCCTGATGGACGCCGCGGTACTGGCCGAAGAGCTGCTTGCGGCGCGGTGTCGCGGCGCCGGGCTGGGCGACGTACGCATCCTGGCGCGTTACGAACGCCGCCGGCGCGGCGATAACGGCCTGATGCTGGCGCTGATGGATGGTTTTCGGTTGCTATTCGGCGCCCAAGCCCCGGCGCTGCGCTTGTTGCGCAACGTGGGGCTGAGCGGGACCGACCGGCTGGTGCCGGTCAAGCGACTGATGATGCGTCAGGCGATCGGCGAACGCGGGCGGCTACCGGTGTGCTGCCGATAACCAGCGCTGTCGATAGCCGCCCACTGCTGCGGCTAGCCGGTGGGCGCGTCGGCTGACGAGCCGCTGGCTGCGGTTGGAGCGGCGCTCGAGCACGTTGAGCGCCTTGAGCAGGTTGAGCGCCTCGCCGAGCTGGTAGTCCTGCACCGGCTGGCTGGACTCGCTGTCCTGCGGGGCGCTGCCGTTGGGGTTGGCCAGCCGCCCGGCGAGATCCGATTCGCGCAGGCCGAAGTCGTTGCCTTCGGCGATCTCGAGCCGGCCGCGCACCACCTCGACATCGGGGGCGATGCCCTGGGCCTGGATCGAGCGGCCGTTGGGCGTGTAATAGCAGCGCCGTGGTCAGCTTGAGACCGTCGCCGTTGCCCAGCGGCATGACCTGCTGGACCGAGCCCTTGCCGAAACTCTGGGTGCCCATCACCACCGCGCGGCTTTGATCCTGCAGGGCGCCGGCGACGATCTCGGCCGCCGAGGCGCTGCCGCCGTTGATCAACACCACCATCGGTACATCGGTCAGGGTGGCGTCGGCATGCGCCGAGAAGCGCATGTCGCTGTCGGGCAGGCGGCCCTCGGTATACACGATCAGCCCGCTGTCGAGGAAGGCATCGGCGACCTCGACGGCGCTATCCAACACCCCGCCGGGGTTGTTGCGCAGGTCGAGTATCAATCCTTTCAATGGCCCTTGCTGCTTGAGCGCGGCCAGCGCGTCCTTGACCTGCTCGCCGGTGCGGCTCTGGAACTGGCTGATGCGCAGGTAGCCGTAGCCGGGTTCGAGCAGCTCGTGCTTGACGCTGTCGCTGCGGATGATCTGGCGGGTCAGGGTCAGCGTACGCGGCGAGCTTTCGTCCTCGCGCAGGATGGTCATCTGGATGTCGGTGCCGGCGTCGCCGCGCATCAGCGTCACCGCTTCCTGCAGCGACATGCCCTCGGTGGGCGTCTCGTCGATACGCAGGATCGTGTCGTGGGGCTGAAGCCCGGCCTCGGCCGCCGGGGTGTCGTCGATCGGCGCGATCACCGTCAACTGGCCATCCTGCATGCCGACCTCGATGCCCACGCCGCCGAATTCGCCCTCGGTGGACTCGCGCAGCGCCTCGAAATCCTCGCTATTGAGATAGCTGGAGTGCGGGTCGAGCTCGCTGAGCATGCCGCGCATGGCGTTGCGCATCAGCGTGCTGTCGTCGACCTCCTCGACATAGGCGCGCTTGATGCGCTCGAAGACCTCGGCGAAGGTCTGGACATCGGCCACCGGCAGGTCGTCGTCGGGCGCTTCGGGGGCGGCCAGCGTCGGCGTTGCGAAGGAAACGAGAAGGGCTGGCAGCAGCCAGCGAAGACAATGAACGCGCATGCTTACTCCGAGGTCGCGTCGGGCGAAGGCTCAGCATAGCGTTAGCGGCGGGGCCAGTGCTACCCGCGTCATTCCCGGCGCAGGGGCAGGTCTTCGCGAGGGCGCTGTAAACCCGTCCATGGGCGCTACTTTTGCTATCTGACTGCCATGGATGGCAGAAATGCCGGAAAAGTAGGGAACCTTCTTCCTGCCATGGCAAAAGACCCTCGCTTCGACTTGCCCCTGCATGTATCGATGCGATAGTCCTAGCCGTCGGCGAGACGGTCTCAGCGCTGGCTGATCCAGCGTCGTGGATCGATCGGCTCGCCATCCTTGCGTATCTCGAAGTACAGCGCCGGGTCGCTGCGCCCGCCGCTGGCGCCGACCGCGGCGACCGTCTGGCCGTTGGCGATGCGGGCGCCGACCGCGACGTCGAAGCGCTGGACATGCGCATACAGCGACATCACGTCGTCGCCGTGGTCGATGATCAACAGGTTGCCGAAGCCGCGCATCCAGTCGGCGAACACTACGCGTCCGGCGTGGATCGCCTTGACCGGCGTGCCGGCGGCGGCGGCGATCACCAGGCCGTTGCGGTTGACACCCTCGCCACTGCCGTAGGCCGAGACGATTCGGCCCTGCACCGGCCAGGGCAGGTCGCCGCGGGTCTTGTCGATGGCGGTGGAGGGCGGCGGCTGGTCGAGCCGCTTGAGCGCTTCGCGGATGCCCGCGAGCCGCTTCTCGGCGTCGTTGCGCGCGCTGGTCAGCGCTTGCTGGCGGTTGTTTCTCGTCGCCGTAGCGCACGTCGAGCTTGGCGAGCAGCGTTTCGCGCTCCTGCGCCTGGCGGTCCAGCTTCGTGCGCTGTTCGGCGATGTCGTCGGCCAGCTTGGCGAGGCGTTGTCGGCGCTTGTCGAGCGAGGCGCGGGTCTCGGCGAGCTGGGCGTCGAGCCGTGCCAGTTCTTCGAGCTGGCGGGCGCGGGCCCGGGAAAGGTGGTTGAGGTAGGTCTGCAGGCGATCGAGCCGCTCCGGCTGGTCCTGGTTGAGCAGTAGTTTCAACTGCGGCGAGTCGCCGAGCCGATAGAGCGCATCGAGCTGCTTTGCCAGGGCATCAAGCTGTTCGCGGCGCCGCTCACGCAGGGCCTGCCGCTGGCTTTCGAGCTTGACGATCTCGTCATCGAGCTGACGCTGCTCGCCTTCCAGCGAAGCCAGCCGCCGGTGCAGTTCGGCGAGCCGGGTCTCGACCTTGGCGAGCGCCTCGCTGGCGGCGCTGCGCGCTTTACGGGTCGCCGCCAGGCGTCGGTTGAGCGCCTCGAGATCCTTGCCGAGGGCATCGACACGCGCTTCGGCGGCCTGGGCGTCGGCTTTACTGGCGGGCTGCGCCGCTGCCGAATCGGTCAGCCCGCCTGCCAGCAACACGGCGCCGACCACCAGGGCCAGCGCCGTGTTGCGAATGGCGCGCATGGCGCCGCTCAGCGTGGCGACAGTCACCCGCCGTTCAGCGGTAGTCGACCAGCACGTTGCCGGTCATCTCGTCGGGGATAGGCTCGCCCATCATCGTCAGCAGCGTGGGGGCGAGATCGCACAGCCGGCCACCGTCGCGCAGGCTGGCCTGGCGCTGGGTGACGTAGACCAGCGGCACCTCGAAGGTGGTGTGGGCGGTCTGCGGGTTGCCGGTCTCGGGGTTGACCATCTGCTCGGCGTTGCCGTGGTCGGCGGTGACCAGGCACTCGCCACCGGCACGCTCGATCGCCTCGGCCACCCGACCCAGGCAGACGTCGACCGCCTCGATGGCCTTGACCGCGGCGTTGAAGTCGCCGCTGTGGCCGACCATGTCGCCGTTGGCGTAGTTGCAGACGATCAGGTCGTAGGTTCCCGCGTCGATCGCCGAGACCAGCGTGTCGGTGAGCTCATAGGCGCTCATCTCGGGCTTCTCGTCGTAGGTCTTGACGTCCTGCGGCGACTGAATCAATTCGCGGTGTTCGCCGTCGAACTCGGCCTCGCGGCCGCCCGAGAAGAAGAACGTCACGTGGGCGTACTTCTCGGTCTCGGCGATGCGCAGCTGGCGCATGCCGCGCTTGGCGACGACCTCGCCGAGGGTGTTGACCAGATCGCTGGGCGGAAAGGCGCACGGGGCCGGAATATCGGCGGCGTACTGGGTCAGCATCACCAGGCCGTCGCCAGCCAGCCGCGGCCGCGCCTGGCGCTCGAAGCCGCTGAAATCGTCCTCGACGAAGGCGCGGGTCAGCTCGCGGGCGCGGTCGGCGCGAAAGTTCATGAAGATCGCCGCGTCGCCGTCGGCCATGGTTACCGGCTGGCCCGCCGGGCGCACGCTGGTGGCAGCGACGAACTCATCGGTCTCGTCGCGCGCATAGGCGGCTGCGAGCCCCGCCTCGGCGGACTCGGCGACGTGGCTGCCCTCGCCTTCGGTGACCACGCGATAGGCCTGCTCGACGCGGTCCCAGCGGTTGTCGCGATCCATGGCGAAGTAGCGCCCGACGATCGAGGCGACGAAGCCGTTGTCGGCGCCCACCAGCTCGGCGAGCTTGGCGTTGGCGCGTTCGAGGGACGCCTGGGCGCTCTTGGGCGCGGTGTCGCGGCCATCGAGGAAGGCGTGGATGTAGATGTGCTTGGCGCCGCGAGCCGCGGCCAGCTCGGCCATCGCCAGGATATGATCCTCGTGGCTATGCACACCGCCGGGCGACAGCAGCCCGAGCAGGTGCACGGCGCGCCCGGCCGAAACCGCGGCATCGATCGGCGCGGTCAGCGCGGCGATGCCGGCCAGCTCGTCGTCGGCGATCGCCTTGGTGATGCGGGTGAAATCCTGGTAGACGATGCGGCCCGCGCCGAGGTTCATGTGGCCGACCTCGGAATTGCCCATCTGCCCGTCGGGCAGGCCCACGTAGCCGCCGTCGGTGTGGATCAGGCCGTGCGGGTAGCGCGACTTGAGCGCATCCATCACCGGCGTGTCGGCGGCGGCGACGGCATTGTTTTCGGTCGACTCGTTGTGGCCGTAGCCATCGAGGATGATCAGCGCCACCGGGCGCGGGCGGGAAGCTGTGGCATCTGCCATGTTGGGGCCTCGTGTTTGCTGTGGCGAAATTGGCCGGCGGCCTGGTTGCACCAGCCTCCGGGCTTCGCGACTCACGTCTAGCAGTCTGTCGGGCATGACCGAGCGTCGCGAGAGAAACGGATTTCGAGGCAAGTTTATCGATCTGACGAGGCGAATAGCGCGCTATTTAACGAATCAGATCGAATTAAAATGGCCGAAAGCCCGATTTTCGCAGCAGATCAGCGTTAAGTCCGACAGGCTGCCAAGGATGGCATCATACCGCAGCGCATGGGCGGGCGTCACAAACCCCAACCATGGTCGACGGACGCATCCGCAAGGCTTGTGTATACTGGGCGCCGCCCGTACGCGCGGGCCGATTTCAACCCGAGCTATCAACTAGCGCTATCCGGCAGAGTTACCCAGACCCATGATCGATCAGTTGTTCGAATTTGTGCAGAACCATCCGCTGCTGGTGGGTGCCTTCGTGGCGGTGCTCGCCGCCTGGCTGGCCTACGAGGCCAAGACCGGCAACCACGGTGTCGATACCGGCGAGGCCACCAAGCTGGTCAATCGCGACGACGCGGTGATCGTCGATACCCGCGACCCCAAGGAATTCAAGGCGGGGCACATCGCTGGCGCCCGCAACATTCCCCAGGGCAAGCTCGACGAGCGCATCAACGAACTCGACAAGTTCAAGGACAAGCCGATCGTGGTGGTCTGCAAGCAGGGCCAGTCGTCCGGTGCTGCCGTCACCAAGCTGACCCAGGCCGGCTTCGCCCGCGCAGTCAAGCTCAAGGGCGGCATGGCCCAGTGGCAGGCCGACAACATGCCGGTGGTCAAGAAGTAACCGGCACGCCCGCGTTCATCGAACAACCTCATCCAGACAAGAGACACAGTTATGGCAGACGACAACAATCCGCAGGCCGCCCAGGGCGAAGAACAGCAACTGCAGTTCTCGCTGCAGCGTATCTACGTCAAGGACATCTCTTTCGAGTCGCCCAACGCGCCCTCGGTCTTTCAGCAGCCGTTCAAGCCCAAGGTCAGCCTGGATCTGAACACCACCAGCGAGCAGGTCGGCGAGAACCTCTACGAGGTGGTGGTCAAGGTCACCGCCCAGGTCGCGCATGCCGAGAACGGCAACACCTCGTTCCTGGTCGAGGTCGAGCAGGGCGGCCTGTTCCGCATCGCCGGTCTGGAAGGCGACCAGCTCGACCACACTCTGGGCGCGTTCTGCCCCAACGTGCTGTTCCCCTACGCGCGTGAGTGCATCGACAACCTGGTCAATCGTGGCAGCTTCCCGCCGCTGATGCTGGCACCGGTCAACTTCGAGGCGATGTACGCCCAGAAAAAGCAGCGCCAGGCCGAAGGTAGCGAGACGACTCAGTAAGTAAGGCGGCCAGTAGCCAGTGACCAGTCAGGCAGCAACGCGATGAACGCTCCGCGCATCCACCTCGACGCCACGCTCACCGCGGGTGCCGAGCTGACCCTGCCCGGAGGCCCGGCGCGCCACGTCGCGGCGGTACTCAGGCTGCGCGAGGGTGCGACGCTGACGCTGTTCGACGGCCGTGGCCAGGAGGCCACGGCCGTGCTCGTCGAGGCGACCCGCAAGCGGGTCGTCGCGCGCATCGAGGCGGTGGAGGCGGGGCGCGGCGAGTCGCCGTTGGCGGTACATCTGGGCCAGGCGATCTCCAAGGGCGATCGCATGGACTACGCCATCCAGAAGGCCGTCGAGCTGGGCGTGGCGGCGATCACCCCGCTCTACACCGAGCACGGCGACGTGCGCCTGAAGGGCGAGCGCGAGGCCAAGAAGCTCGCCCACTGGCAGGGCGTGGCGAATAGCGCCTGCGAGCAGAGCGGGCGTGCCACCGTGCCGACGGTTCGCCCTCCGCAGCCGCTCGGCGAATGGCTGGCCAGCCGCGACGAAGCGTTGCGGCTGGTGCTGCACCCGGCCACCGACACCACCTGGCAACAGGCCAGCGCGGTCACAACGTGCCGCGTTGCTGATCGGCCCCGAAGGCGGCCTGTCACCCGCCGAAGTCGACGCCGCCACCGCGGCCTGCTTCACCCCGCTGACCCTCGGCCCGCGCATCCTGCGCACCGAAACCGCCCCCGTCGTCGCCCTGACGCTACTCCAACACCATTTCGGCGATCTGGGGTAAGCAGGTACCCATGCTCGTTAGCGAATCGACGCCGTAGTTTATTGACTACTTGCTGCGGTGACCGTATGGAGTCGCTTTCTTATTTATTGACATGCGTCACGTGACAGAATATTTTTGAGAGATGATCAAATCCTTCGCTGATAAACGAACTCAAGAGCTTTATTCCAAGGGCACGTCAAAGAAGTTTCCCGCGGATGTGACTCCGAGGGCTGTCAGGAAGCTTGAATACGTGCATCTGGCCGAGCAGCTGGAGGACTTGAAAGTGCCACCTGGCAATCGACTTCACCCACTTTCCGGGAGCAGGCAAGGGCAGCACGCGATTTCAATCAACGATCAGTGGCGTATCTGCTTTCGTTTTGAAGATGGCGATGCGTACGAGGTCGAAGTGTGCGACTACCACTGAGGAGGTAATGACTATGGCTATTCCTAATACTGCCGGCATGCAACGCAAGCCGATCCATCCTGGCGAAATGCTGAAAGAGGATTTCTTGCCAGACTATGGCCTGACGGTTGCGGGGCTAGCTGAGTCTTTGGGTGTCTCTCGCCAGTCAGTCAATGAGTTGTTGCGCGAGCGTCGTGCTGTCAGTCCTGAAATGGCGCTCAGGCTTGCTCGTTTGTTTGGTAACTCCCCGGAGTTTTGGCTGAACGCGCAGCGTGCGGTGGATCTGTGGACTACAGCTCAGTCGGTCAAGGACGAGATTGACCGAATCAAGCCGTTGAACGCTGCATAATCGGGTTACGCATCGGACCCTGAAAGATGCTGCTTCGTGGCTTTTGTGTGCTCATCGATAGAGCCGGCTAGAAAGTACGTCTCCTCTCGAAGCTGATTGACACTATGCCCCTCAGCCCCGACGATTGTCGTTCACATCATCTAAAAGCCAAGCCTTGATCAGTGATTGGTAGGGCATATCCCGCTTGTTGGCTTCGATCTTGATCCGATCAAGCAACGTTTCGGGCAGGCGGAGTGAGATAGTTTTGGTCGATGGCTTCAGCCTCGGGAAAGAAGCCTGTTCTGCCTGGCTCCAGTCCACATAGTCGGAAGAGTCGTGGCTTTCCCAGAACGCCCGCTCTTCCGCTTCCGTTTTGAACTCAGGCATCTTTTTTAGCTTGCTCATACCTGCCCTCTCTCCTGATTCACTCACAGGATTCTTCCCCGCGTCCCTCGCCACCCGGTGCCGCTCGACGCCCGGTAGCCTCAGCACTCGCCGAGATGGCTCAACTCAAGGCGGCGGCCCATCACCCGTTCCGCGCTTAGTATCTGATTCCGGGGTTTCCGCGTCATCCGCAGCGGTCTCCAATGGCTCGCCGGCTTCGTCCTGAAGCTGGTAATCGTAGGCCGCCTGAAGGCCGGTTTCGTCTTCGTCTTCCTCGGGCCCATGCTCGAGTTGGCGCGGGTAGAAGGGCGACAGGATGGCCGCCAGGATGCCGAGCGCGGAGAACATGGCGAACGCATCGGCGTAGCCGAGCTTGTTCACCAGCAGGCCGACGACGGGCGAGCCGGTGGCTTGCCCGAGCGAGACGGCCATGAAGGGCAGAACCGGCCCCATCGCCAGCCGGCCCGGCAACAGGCGGATGCCGGTCATCAGATAGAGCCCGGTCAGGCTCATGTAGGCCAGGCCGAAGACCAGCGCAGAAAAGGCCGCCAGCACCGTCTGCGCCGGGCTGGCGGCGAGCAAGGCCAGGCTCGCGGCGAGCATCATCAGCATCAGGGCATGGGTGATGGGCGGGTTGTTGCGATCGGCCAGGTCGGCCACCACCGCACCGCCCAAGCCGGCGATGCCCACCGCGAGCCATAGCCACCCGGTGGCGCTGGGCGGCAGGCCGCCGAGGGTGACCACCAGGTCGGGCGCGAAGATCCAGTAGGCGGATGAGACGAAGCCCATCACGAAGGCAAATAGCGAGAGCGTGAAGAGCCGCGACCACGGCAGCTCGCTGATCGGCGGCGGCGGCGCGGCGTTCGCCGGGGTGATCCGCGACACCGAGGGCAGGAACAGCCAAGCGGCGATCACACCGATGACCGCTATTACGGCAAATGAGACGTACGCGAAACGCCAGGCCCCGGCCAGGAACAGCACCGCGGGTACCGCAACGACCACGCCGATGCTGGTGCCCGCGTTCATCACCGAGCTTACGCGCCCGTGCAGCGAGCGTTTCACCAGCGCCTGCATCGCCGCCGTGAGCGCCGGCATCATCAGGCCGGTGCAGATGCCGCAGGCGAACACCCCCGCGCCGAGCGATAGCGCGCCGGAGGCCTGGCTGATCAGCGCCAGCCCGCCGACACCGAACGCACCGGACAGTACCGCCGCGTTGCGGGCACCGAGATAGTGAGTGGTGAGCGGCGCGACCAGAGTGGCCAGCAGGAAGCTGATCAGCGGCAGCGCGCCGATGATGCCGATCGTGGACGGCGTCAGGCCCAGCTCGTCGCGAATGGGCGGCACGAACAGCCCGAAGGCGAAACGCGCAAGGCCGTAACTGATCGCGATCAGCCCCGCCCCGAGTAGCGCAAAACCGGTGCTCGAAAGTGGCTTCATACGGCTTCCTCCAGGCACATATCGAGGTATCCGGCCCGCTCCGCTCCTCGGCGCTGGCGCCGCGCGATAAGCGCTCGTCGATGTTCGCTGTTGTTATTGGCGTTGGTCCGCATGCATCCCCCACATTCCGGTTTCATGAACAACTGTAGCTGGAGCACGGCAAGCCACACGATAAACGCCGAAGGGCCATGGCCTTTGCTCGCATTGCCGCGCAGCGTGATAATAAGCGTCTATCTCTCGTTGGTGATTGTCACTATGTCCCGCTTCCAGGATTCCTCCCCGCGTTCGCCCGCCACCGGCCGGCGTGCGCCGACCGAGTCGCGCCAGCCGCTTGCCGAGGTCGGCGAGGTGGCGCTGCTCAAGGTGGTCACGGTCAACGCCACCGGCGCGTTTCTCGACTGGGGGCGGCCCAAGGACCTGCTGCTGCCGTTCGGCGAGCAGGATTTCCGCCCGGCGGTCGGCAAGTCGGTGCTGGTGAAGATCAACGTCGATGATAGCGGCCGGCCGGTGGCCTCGATGCGCCTGGATCGCTTCATCAAGGACCAAGCCGAGGGGCTGGCCACGGGCGATGCGGTGACGCTGGTGATCGGCGATCGCACCGAACTGGGCGTCAAGGCGGTGGTCGATCACCGTTTCTGGGGGCTTGTGTATCACGACGAATACCAGGCGGTGGGATCGCGGCCGCCGCGCCGTGGCGAGCGCATGACCGGTTACGTGAAGCGCATCCGCGACGACGGCCGGCTGGATCTGACCCTGCAGCCGTTGGGCGGCGCGCGACGCGATCTGGCCGGCGAGCGGGTCTTGGCGGCGCTCAACGATGGCCAGGGCTTCCTGGCGCTCAACGACAAGAGTCCGGCGAGCGCCATCAAGGCGCGGCTGGGGATCAGCAAGAACGCCTTCAAGCAGGCCATCGGTGGGCTCTACCGGCAGCGCCTGATCCGCCTCGAGGCCGACGGCATTCGCCGCGTGGAACCCGACGCCGCCCCCGCTGCTGGCCCTGAAGCCGACTGAGCGCCGCCGCTTGGTCATGTGACGGCCGCTACGGCATACTGCCGCAATCATTTCCTGTCCATGGAAGACCGCATCGATGAGCGAACGCGCCCTCAAGATTGGGGTGGTGATGGACCCCATCGCCGACATCACCTACAAGAAGGACACCACGCTGGCCATGTTGTGGGCCGCCGAGTCACGCGGCGCCTCGCTGTACTACATGGAGCAGGAGGACCTTTACCTGGAGCAGGGCCGCGCGATGGCCCGGCTGCGCGCGCTGAGTGCCTACCGCGACCCGCAGCACTGGTATGAACTCGGCGAGCCGCAGGCCACGCCGCTGGCCGAGCTCGACGTGATCCTGATGCGCAAGGACCCGCCGGTCGACGGCCATTTCCTCAACGCTGTGCATCTGCTGGGCTTCGCCGAGCGCGAGGGCGTGCTGGTGGTCAACCCGACCCGCGCCCTGCTCGAGTGCAACGAGAAGCTGTTCGCCCAGCAGTTTCCGCAGTGCGTGCCGCCGACGCTGGTGGCGTGCAGCGACAAGGTGCTGCGCGCCTTCCACGCCGAGCATGGCGACGTGATCTTCAAGCCGCTCGACGGCATGGGCGGCACCGGGATCTTTCACGTCCAGCCCGAGGGACGCAACATCGGCGCGATCATCGAGACGCTGACCGAGCGTGGCCAGCGCCAGATCATGGCCCAGCGCTACCTGCCCGAGATCAAGGAGGGCGATACGCGGATCCTGCTGATCGACGGCGAGCCAGTGCCCTACGGCCTGGCGCGGGTGCCGATGGCCGGCGAGACTCGCGGCAACCTGGCGGCCGGCGGCCAGGGCCGCTCGCGGGAGCTGACCGCGCGCGACCATTGGCTGGTCGAACAGGTCCAGCCGATGATCCGCGAAAAAGGGTTGATGTTCGTCGGCCTCGACGTGATCGGCGACTACATCACCGAGATCAACGTCACCAGCCCGACCTGCGTGCGCGAGATCGACGACCAGCGCGGCACCGACATCGCCGGTCTGCTGATGGACGCCATCGAGCGGCGCCTCGGCGAACGCCGGCACGGCTGAGTGGCGGCCGGCTCGCTGCCGCTGGACAGGGCGAAGGGGCAGCAGAGGACGAAAAGAGAGAGCAGCGTCATGGCTTTCGTGACCGATCCGATCCGCTATGCCCCGGTCAACCGCGGCTACCGCCAGTGGTTGGCGGGTGCGCTGGCGGTGGCGTTGCATGTGGTGGTGTTCGCCGTGGCCACGCAATGGCAGTGGGCGCCGCCGGTAAAGCCGCGCGAGCCGGTCAGCATCGATGTGGTGCTGGCCCGCCAGCCATCAGTCGAGCCGCAGGCGGCCCAGGCGATCGCCGCCGCCGCTCAGCAGGGCTCGGGGCCGGAATCCACCGGGCGCACGGTCGAGGAGCAGGTGGCCTCACGTGTGGCTGCGCCACCAGCCCCGCCTCAGCCACAGGCGCCGGCGAGCCCCGAAGCGCCGCTCGCGCCCCAGGAGCCACCGGCCGCGCCAGCGCCCAGCGAGCCGGCACCGCAACCCGACCCCGCGCCGCAGGCGTCGAGCCCCGAGCCGCCGCCCAAGCCCGAGCCCGCCCCACGGCCCGAAGCGCCGCCGGAGCCTGCGTCGCCATCCAAGCCTGCGTCGCCCCCCAAGGCCTCGTCGCCGCCCGATGCCCAGGCGCTGCTCGCTCAGGCCTCGGCCAGCGTGCGCGAGCGCGGCTTCGATTCGAGCGCAGCCGGCGGTGGCGACGACAGCGCCAGCGATAGCCAGAAGGCCGCGCAACGCGCCGCCAAGGCGCGTTACATCGACGCCTGGTCGCGGCGCGTCGAGGAGTACGGCAACCGCTACTATCCGGCGCCCAAGGCGCTGGATGGCCAGTTGCGCATCCGCGTGGTGATCGGCCGCGACGGTCAGCTACGCGAGGCAGAGGTGATACAATCCTCGCAACAGCCCGAACTCGACCAGGCCGCGCTCGATACGGTGCGCGGCGCGGCGCCCTATAGGCCCTTCGACCGGGGCATGGGCGAGCGCGACAGCCTGACCATCACGCGGGTCTGGCAGTACGGGAAAGGCAATAATTTCGGCGTGCGTTGACGCCCGGGAGACCCATGCAAAGCTTGCGCAATCACTTCCTGCTGGCGATGCCTCATCTCGAGGACCCCAATTTCGCGGGGAGCCTGAGTTACCTGTGCGATCACGACGACAGCGGCACCATGGGGGTGATCATCAACCACCCCCTGGAGCTGACCCTCGACGCGCTGCTCGAGCAGCTCGAGCTCGATGCCTCGGAGTGCCCGATGCGCGACCAGCCGGTTTATTTCGGCGGGCCGACCCATCGCGATCGCGGCTTCATCCTGCATCGCGGCAGCAGCGCGCCGTGGGATTCGAGCATTCAGGTCGCCGACGATGTGGCGCTGACCACCTCGATGGACATACTGCAGGCGATCGCCGCCGGCAAGGGTCCCGAGCAGTTCATCGTCTGCTTGGGCTGTTGCGGCTGGGAGGCCGGCCAGCTCGAGCAGGAGCTCAAGGACAACACCTGGCTGACCGTCGAGGCCCAGCCGGGGGTGATTTTCGACCTGCCGGCCGAACAACGGCTCAACGCTGCGGCGGGCATCCTTGGGGTCGATCTCAGCCTGCTAACCAGCCAGGCCGGCCACAGCTGATGGCCGTGGCGGGGCAGCGGCTGGTGCTGGCGTTCGACTTCGGCACCCGGCGCATCGGCGTGGCGGTGGGCAACGAGCTGATTCGCCGGGCCACGGCGCTCGACCCGTTGCCCGCCCGCGACGGCATCCCCGACTGGAACGTGGTCACCCGGCTGGTCGAGGAGTGGCAGCCCGACCTGTTCGTGGTCGGCCTGCCGCTCAACATGGACGACAGCGAGTCGGACATGAGCCGGCGCGCGCGCAAGTTCGGCAAGCGGCTCTACGGACGCTACGGCAAGCCCTGCGAGATGGTCGACGAGCGCGGCTCGACCCGCGAGGCCAAGACCATCGCCCGCAGCCTCGGCCATCGCGGCAACTACCGCGAGGAGAGCGTTGACGGGCTGGCCGCGCAACTGATCCTCGAAAGCTGGTTCGCCCGGGACGAGGGCCTGCCGGCGCGGCCCTTCGGTTGAACCGGCGCCGTCCTAGAAGCTGGCGTCGTCGACGCCGAACTGTGCCGGCACGAACCAGCGCACGTCGCGCATCTCCTTTTCGATCAGCTCCTCGACCTTGAGCAGCGTGGCGAAGATCGCCATGCGCACCGGGATGCCATTGTCGGTCTGGCGGAAAATCGCCAGGCGCGGATCGCCGTTGAGGTCGACGTTGAGGTCGTTGGCCCCCGGGCGGCTGTCGCGCGGCAGCGGGTGCATGACGAGGGTGGTGGCGCTGCAGTGGTTGTCGAGGAACGCACGGTCGACGCGGAAGTCCTGCGACACGCCGGTGAAGCTTTCCGACAGCTCGTCGGTGAAGCGCTCCTTCTGGATGCGCGTGGTGTACACCACATCGAGGTCGCGGAAGTCGCTGTTGAGACTTTCGCGCTGTTCGACGCGATGCCCGCGCGAGGCGACCAGATCGACCAGCTGGCTGGGCATCTCCAGTCCCGGCGGCGAGACCAGGGTGATACGCAGCGGTTCATAGAGCGACAGCAGTTTGATCAGCGAATGCACGGTGCGGCCGTGCTTGAGATCGCCGGTGAGCAGCAAGTGGGCGCCGCCCAGGTGCTTGCCGAGCCGGGTGAATTCCTTGTCGATGGTGTACAGGTCGAGCAACGCCTGGCTGGGATGCTCGCCGGGGCCGTCGCCGCCGTTGATCACCGGTACGTTAGTGGCCTCGGCGAACTCCGCCACCGAGCCCTGGTCCGGGTGGCGCATGACGATGGCGTCGCAATAGCCGCTCATCACCCGGCTGGTGTCGTAGAGCGATTCGCCCTTGGCCATCGATGAGAAGGTGAAGCCGGTGGTGTCGCAGACGCTGCCGCCGAGCCGGCAGAACGCCGCGTTGAAACTGACCCGGGTACGTGTGCTGGCCTCGAAGAACAGGTTGCCGAGCACCGCGCCCTCAAGCACCCGGGTGACCTTGCGTCGGCTTGCGATCGGCTCCATGCGGCTTGCCACGCGCAGCAGGTGGTCGACCTGATCCTTGGACAACGAATCGACGGACAGCAGGTGGGTGTTCATCGCGGGCCTCGCAGTGTGCCGGGGAAAGTATGTCGCAAAAGTGTGCCGGGAAATGGCCGCTAGTGTAACGGCGAACGCCGGTCGCGGCATCCTGTTGGGCGGCACTCCGTTGGGCGGCACCCCGCTGGGCGGCACCCCGCTGGGCGGCACCCCGCTGGGCGGCACTGTTTGCTTGGCAGTCAGCGGGGTAGCTTGCTGATGATTGGCAGGAGCTTCTACCTTGGTAGGAGATACGTGCGCCGCGGGATGGCGGCGCGCCTGAAGAGTAACGTGCGACCAAGGAGTGAAGGCACATGGCCGATCAGAAACAACCCCCCCAGGAACAGCAGAAGCAGCCCGGCGATGAATACGCGATGAGCCCCGAGCCGGAGTTCATTCGCGATAGCTATCGCGGCACCGACAAGCTCAAGGACAAGGTGGCGATCATCACCGGTGGCGACAGCGGCATCGGTCGTGCGGTGGCGCTGCATTTCGCCCGCGAGGGGGCGGATTGCGTGCTTGCCTATCTCGACGAGGAGCGCGATGCACAGGATACCCGCGCGCTGGTCGAGGCCGAAGGTCGGCGCTGCGAGCTGATCAAGGGCGATGTCGGCGATCCGGCGTTCTGCCGCGAGATCGTCGAGCGCACCCTGAGCGCCTTCGGCCGGATCAACATCCTGGTCAACAATGCCGCCGAGCAGTACGACTGGGACGACATCACCGAGATCCCCGACGACCAGCTGGCGCGGACCTTCCAGACCAACATCTTCAGCCATTTCTACATGGCCAAGCAGGCGCTGCCGCACATGCATGAGGGCGACACGATCATCGCTACCTCGTCGGTCAACGCCTTCAAGGGCAATAATACGCTGATCGATTACACGGCGACCAAGGGCGCCATCCAGGGTCTGGTGCGTTCGCTGTCGCAGTCGCTGGTGGGGCGCGGCATTCGCGTCAATGCGGTAGCGCCCGGGCCGGTGTGGACGCCGCTGATTCCGGCCAGCTTCGACGCCGGGAAGGTCGAGGGCTTCGGTGGCCAGGTACCGATGGATCGACCCGGCCAGCCCAGCGAGATGGGGCCGGCCTACGTCTACCTGGCCAGCGAGGAATCCTCGTACATGACCGGCCAGACTCTGCACCTCAACGGCGGCGTGATCCTCAATACCTGAACGAGCGTTTTCCCGATCAGTTTTGCGGGACGCGCCCGCCAATCTGTTCGCTGATCTCGCGCGCGGCGCGGCTGACCAGTCCGCCGAGTTCGACCAGCCGCGCTTCGGGAATCCGCGCCACCGGCCCGGACACCGAAATGGCGGCCAGTGGCAGACCGTCCTGGTCATGCAGCGAGGCGGCTACGCAGTTGAGCCCGATGGCGTGTTCCTGGCGGTCGCAGGCGTAGCCTTGGCGGCGGATGGTGGCCAGGCTCTCGCGTAGCCGGGCGGGGGTGTCGAGGGTATTCTCGGTGACCCGGTTGAGCCCCCGCGACTGCAGGATGCGCTCGATCTCGCGCTCCGGTAGCCAGGCAAGCAGCGCCTTGCCCACGCCCGAGGCGTGCAGAGGGGCCCGTGAGCCCAGCCGGGTGATCATCCGCATCATCTGCGATGATTCGCTCTGGGCGAGAAATACCGCCATGCCTTCGTCGCGGATCGCCAGGTTGGCGGTCTCGCCACTGTGTTGGGTCAGCTGGCGCAGATAGGGGCGGGCGGTAGCGACGAAATCACGTGCTTCGAGAAAGGTGTTGCCGACCTGGAAGGTCTTGACACCGATCTTCCACAGCCCCAGCTCGGTGTCCTGCATGATGTAGCCCTGCTTGTGCAGGGCCTGCAACAGGCGGTGAGTGGTCGACGGAGCCAGGCCGACGATCTGGGCGATGTCCGACAGGCCGAGTCCACCCGGGGCCGCCGCCAGGCCTTCGAGAATATTCAAGCCGCGGACCAGCGACTGGCTGTGACCGCCGCCGCTCTTGCCGGAACTCGCCGGCCGGCCGACTGGCTTGCGCTTGCTCTCTACTGTCACGCCCCGCTCTCCGTATCGCTCGAAGTTACCGATTCTGGCGACCCAGAATACACGCTCAGCACTACCCCTGTCCGCCGTTGCGGAATCGCTTTCCATTGCGGCTTGCAGTAAGCGTGCATATGGCTGGCTGCCCGTGGTTCACGACTCGGCGCGGGCCTCCAGGCGCAGCCGGGCGATGCGATTGATCTCACCGATGGCAGTCCGCCGCTCCTGCTCGGGGGTGTGTTCGAGGCGGCGCTCGAAGGCGGCGAGAATCTGGTGGCGGTCGCTGCCCTTGACCGCCATCACGAACGGGAAGCCGAAGCGCTGCTGATAGCGCGTGTTATAGCGATGAAAGCGCGCGTACTCCTCGGGGCTGCACTGGTCGAGCCCGGCGCCGGCCTGCTCGCGGGTGGAGTCGGCGGTCAGCTCGCCACGCTCGGCGGTCTTGCCGGCCAGGTCGGGATGGGCGCGGATCAATGCCAGCTGGCGTTCGGCCGGAGCAGCGTTGAGGATCGCCGCCATCGCCGTGGCGAGGCCTTCCGGGGTGTCCTGTTCGGCTCCCAGTCCGTTGTCCCAGGCCGCTTCGGCGATCCACGGTGAATGTTCGTAGACGTCGCCGTAGCGGCTGATGAAGGCGTCGCGCCCCTGCGTGCTGGGGCGCGGATTTAGAAGCGGAGCGCTCATTTCGGGTGTCCCTGTGCGTACTGTATTCGAGCCAATTGCTGGCACGACGGTTGCCTGCTCAGCGTGGGGCAGGCCACCATTAAACTGTATACATCTACGTTAGGAAACGTGTCGCGAGCCTGGCGCTCGCCCACAAGTCATTTCCCCATGACAGGAGCAAGAGCGATGGGACGCTTGACCACGCACGTGCTGGACACCGCTTCGGGGCGCCCCGGCAATGGCCTGCGCATCGAGGTTTTCCGCTTCGACGGCGATGGCCGCATTCCGCTGGGCGAGGTAATTACCAACGACGATGGCCGTTGTGATGCGCCGATTCTCGAAGGCGAATCCTTCACGCCCGGCGAATATGAACTGCTGTTCCACGCCGGCGATTATCTCGATGCGCAGGGCACCGACGGTGACCGGCCGCGCTTTCTCGATCGCATCCCGCTGCGCTTCGGCGTCGCCGATGCCAGCCAGCACTATCATGTGCCGTTGCTGCTGTCGCCGTTCGGCTATTCCACCTACCGCGGCAGTTGATGAAGCTCGCCGGGCGTGGGTCACCTGCGCTGGGCTGCGCCGCGGGGCCAGCGTCACCCGGCCCACCGCCGAGGAGGCGCCCGACCTGCGCCAGATCTTCGCCCTGTAGCGCCCCGGCGCCATCGCCCGCTATGGACACCTCGGGGGCGAGCAGGTACGATACTGCGCGTCGATGCGGCAATCGCGTCACGTCAAAACCGCCCTTAGCTCAGCTGGATAGAGCGTTGCCCTCCGGAGGCAAAGGTCGAAGGTTCGAATCCTTCAGGGCGGGCCAGAATATCGAAAAGGGCCTGCGAGCAATCGCAGGCCCTTTTTTGTGCTTGCTCGGCTGGCTGTAACCACAGTGCTAACCTCTCGCTGCAATCCGAAAGCCGCCGTCGGTCGAAAGCTGTTCTTCCAGGCTGGACGAAACACGCGAAACGCTTTGCCTGCGCGAGCATTACCGCTAGCCCTCCTTGTTTCTGTGCAATGCAGAGTACAAGGTGTGTCAGCGATCTCTTACAAGCACATCTATCATAAGTTAACTCGTGATTCAGTTATGGCTGCCACACTACACACATCGAGCTAGGGACAGTTCGAGCAAGGAAGAACGAGCACAGGGAAGGCTCAAGCGCCAGGGATGCACGGGCAGGATGCCTGTGGAAGTAGCAAGGAAATGCAGTGCTATAAGCCCGGCCCATGCGGTCGGGCTTCCTTGTTTATGGTTGGCCGGAAGCAAGGCAAGAATGAGAAGTAACGGGCTATCTATCGATGAACGTTACCTGCCTTGTCCCACCTCGGTCAGTGACGCCCCGCTCTCTCGGGCCTGGCCCTAGGTTCGTCCATTGATAGCCTCACATGGCTTGACCATGTAACAAGTTCGGTCATCGACACGAGGCAATTTAATATTGCATATTGTATTCTTTTGTTATATTAACGCCAATAAATAAAATAAAAGTGCGCTAGGGAACCAGCATGACAATATACAAAAGAACTTGGTTTAACTTTCGCTACCGTCAAGTGTTAATCATCAGGCACTTCGACATCGAGAGCCATACTCTTCACATAATCGGTCGGGGCTGGGCGATTGACAGGAGGGCAGCCAAGGAATGGATAGGTGAGCAAGCTTACCAGAGCCAGGTGGCTATCATGGGCAGCCGCACCTTGGTCTGCCTGGATAGTGACGACTATGAATGTGTGCTGCCCTGGAACCAGGTGATCTATTACGATCGAACCCCAGAGGGAGTTTTTGTTCTGCTGAGTCGGGATGGCCAGCCACAGAGCGCTAGTCGTTATCGCGTAGAGTGGGTAGGCGAGGACCAATGGAAGTTGAAAGCATCTTCCAAGATGCAGTCAGCCTTGGACTCGAGCAATAAGCGCAGCGTCTGCGGTACCCAGAGCTTCTGAGTACCTCTACCGTGCGCTGCAACGTGTGCGGGTATGCTATGGATTCAGCAACCCGCGACGACATCAGGTGTTCTATTTGCGACATCTATAGGCACACACAAGGTCGGCCATCGACAACTCTCACTATGTTCGTGCCAATATGCGACCCATGGCCATGGCCCAACAGGGTCGCTGATCTAGCGACAACAATGACAAGAGTAACAAAGTGATGGAGTGACAAGATGGCATCAGATCGGGTAAAGGGCGCGGCCGTCGCGGCCGGTGTTTCCGGCGCTCCTCAGACTCTGGGGTTTCTCCTGCTGGACAATTTCACCCTGATTTCCCTCGCCTCGGCGATCGAGCCCTTGCGGATGGCGAATCAGCTGGCGGGGCGTGAACTCTATCGCTGGTACACCCTGACTCAGGATGGCTCGCCGGTGCGTGCCAGTGATGGTCTGCAGGTAACCCCTGACGCCTCCATAACCATTCCGCTATCGCTGGACTGGGTTGTCGTTTGTGGCGGGGTAGGCCCGCAGCACAGCGTCACTCGTGAGCACATTCACTGGCTTCAGGCGCAGTCTCGCCAGTTGCGCCGGATTGGCGCGGTGTGCACGGGGAGCTGGGCCTTGGCCAAGGCGGGGCTTCTCGACCATTACGAGACCAGTATCCATTGGGAGTGCCTGGCTGCCATGCAGGAAGCCTTCCCGAACGTTGCCCTGACGACGCGGTTATTCTCTATCGATCGGGATCGTTTCACGACATCGGGAGGGACCGCGCCGCTGGATATGATGTTGAACCTGATCGGCCGTGACCATGGGCGCGAACTTGCGGCCGGCATTTCCGAAATGTTCATCTGCGACCGGGTACGCAACGAGCAGGACCAGCAGCGCGTGCCGCTCAAGCACGTGCTCGGGACGACCCAGCCCAAGCTGCTGGAGATCGTCGCGCTGATGGAGTCCAACCTCGAGGAGCCGATCGAACTCGACGAGCTGGCCAGTTACGTCAATGTCTCACGGCGTCAACTGGAGCGCTTGTTTCAGAAGTACCTGCACTGCTCGCCGTCACGCTATTACCTCAAGTTACGTCTGGTGCGGGCACGCCAGTTGTTGAAGCAAACCTCTCTGTCCATCATCGAGGTCGCTTCGGTATGCGGCTTCGTCTCGACGCCGCATTTCTCGAAATGTTATCGCGAGTATTTCGGCGTGCCGCCGCGGGATGAGCGAGCCGGTGTCAACGCCCGACAAGGTTCTAATAAAGGCGCTTCACCCTATACGATCAAGGCATGGGCCGCCGAGGCCGCCCTCAATGAGCCTGCATCCAGCGCCTTGCTGGCGCTTGCTCATGCCAAGGGCGAGCCGACGTTTGCCAGCGTGCCGCTGATGAACTGAGGGCCCCAGGCCTGTATCACCCGCTTGTCCGCTGCAATGCGAGCTGCCCGAATCAAGGGCAGCTCGCATTTTTCGTTATGCCCGCTGGGTTATTGCTGGGTTATCACTACGCGATCGTCGTGTTTACACAACAATGACGTTTTTGGAATTTTCGCCGTCGCTTCCAAGCGCCGAGCGGTATCGAGGCAGGGCTATGCTCCCCGCATAAGACACCGCTTGGAGCGTCGCCATGACCCCTGCCGAACTGCACGACGACGCCATCGTCATCGATGGCCTGATCATTGCCAAATGGAACCGCGACCTGCTGCAGGACATGCGCCGCGGCGGGCTGACCGCCGCCAACTGCACCGTGTCGGTGTGGGAAGGGTTCCAGGCCACGGTCGATAACATCGTCGCCTCCAATGCGCTGATGGCCGAGTGCAGCGAGTGGGTGCGTCCGGTACGCACTACCGCCGACATTAGCCGCGCCAAGGAGGAGGGCAAGACCGGGATCATCTATGGCTTCCAGAACGCCCATGCCTTCGAGGATCAGATCGGCTACGTCGAGGTCTTCAAGCAGCTCGGCGTCGGCATCGTGCAGCTGTGCTACAACACCCAGAATCTGGTCGGCACCGGCTGCTACGAACGCGACGGCGGCCTGTCCGGTTTCGGCCGCGAGATCGTTGCCGAGATGAACCGTGTCGGCATCATGTGCGACCTGTCGCATGTCGGCGCCAAGACCTCCGAGGAAGTCATCCTCGAATCGCAGAAGCCGGTCTGCTACTCGCATTGCCTGCCTTCCGGCCTCAAGGAACACCCGCGCAACAAGTCCGACCAGGAACTCAAGTTCATTGCCGATCACGGCGGCTTCGTCGGCGTGACCATGTTCACGCCGTTCCTCAAGAAGGGCGTCGACTCGACCATCGATGACTACTGCGAGGCGATCGAGTATGTGATGAACATCGTCGGCGAGGATGCCATCGGCATCGGCACCGACTTCACTCAGGGACATGATCAGTCGTTCTTCGAGTGGCTGACCCACGACAAGGGCTATGCCCGTCGCTTGACCAGCTTCGGCAAGATCGTCAATCCGGAAGGTATCCGCACCATCGGTGAGTTTCCCAACCTGACCGAAGCGCTGCTCAAGCGTGGCCTCTCCGAAACCCAGGTGAGAAAGATCATGGGCGAGAACTGGGTGCGGGTCCTTAAAGACGTCTGGGGCGCCTGAGGGCCTCGCTTCCTCCGTACCTGTTCTCGCGGCGCTCATGACGGCCCGAAACACTTATGAAATACAAGCGCCAAGAACAACGATCTCGAGGAGTTAGACCGTGACCAAGATGGCCCCCGAGCTGCCCATCGAAGTGGATTCGGAAACCGGCGTGTGGACCACCGATGCGCTGCCGATGCTCTACGTGCCGCGCCACTTCTTCATCAACAATCACATCGCCGTGGAGCAGGCGCTGGGTGCCGAAAAGTACGCCGAGATCCTTTATGACGCCGGCTACAAGAGCGCCTGGCACTGGTGCGAGAAGGAATCCGAGCTACACGGCCTGAGCGGCGTGGCGGTGTTCGAGCACTACATGACGCGCCTGTCGCAGCGTGGCTGGGGGCGATTCATCACCGAACAGATCGATCTGGAGGCAGGGACGGCGCAGGTACGCCTGGAAAACAGCGCCTTCGTCTACCAGCTCGGCAAGGTGGGTAGAAAGGTCGAGTACATGTTCACCGGCTGGTTCGCCGGCGCCATGGACCAGATCCTCAGCGCCCGGGGTAGCGAGCTGCGTACCGTCGCCGAGCAGGTCCAGAGCGCCGCCGAGGAAGGCCGCGATCACGGCCTGTTTGTTGTAACACCTGCGAACTGAGGATTGTCGAGATGGCATTCGAGGCACTGTTTCAACCGATCCAGATCGGCAGTCAGACCATCCGCAACCGCGTGGTCAGCACCGCCCACGCCGAGGTCTACGCCACCGACGGCGGCATGACCACCGAGCGCTACGTCAAGTACTACGAGGAGAAGGCCAAGGGCGGCTGCGGGCTGTGCATCTGCGGCGGCTCGTCGATCGTCTCCATCGACAGTCCGCAGGCCTGGTGGAGTTCGGTCAATCTGTCCACGGATCGCATCATTCCGCATTTTCAGAATCTTGCTGATGCGGTGCACAAGCACGGCGGCAAGATCATGATTCAGATTACCCACATGGGGCGTCGTTCGCGCTGGGATGGCTTCAACTGGTCGACCCTGCTGTCGCCGTCGGGCATCCGTGAGCCGGTCCACCGCTCGACCTGCAAGACCATCGAGGAAGAAGACATCTGGCGTATCGTCGGTGACTTCGCCCAGGCCGCGCGACGCGCCAAGGAAGGCGGTCTGGATGGCGTCGAGCTGTCCGCCGTGCACCAGCATCTGATCGACCAGTTCTGGAGCCCGCGCGTCAACAAGCGCACCGACGAGTGGGGCGGCAGCTTCGAGAATCGCATGCGCTTCGGCATGGAGGTGCTCAAGGCGGTACGTGCCGAGGTCGGCGACGATTTCGTGGTCGGCATGCGCATCACCGGCGACGAATTTCACCCGGACGGCCTGACCTTTGAGGACATGAAACAGATCGCCGCCTACTACGATGCCACCGGACAGGTCGATTTCTTCGGCGTGGTCGGCTCGGGCTGCGATACCCACAATACGCTGGCCAACGTGATTCCCAACATGTCCTATCCGCCGGAGCCTTTTCTGCACCTGGCGGCGGGCATCAAGGAAGTGGTCAGCGTGCCGGTGATCCACGCCCAGAACATCAAGGACCCCAACCAGGCACAGCGCATCCTCGAGGGTGGCTACGTCGACCTGGTGGGCATGACTCGCGCGCATATTGCCGACCCGCACTTCATTGCCAAGATCAAGATGGGCCAGGTCGACCAGATCAAGCAGTGCGTGGGGGCCAACTACTGCATCGACCGCCAGTATCAGGGGCTCGACGTATTGTGCATCCAGAATGCCGCGACCTCGCGCGAGTACCTGGGCGTGCCGCACATCGTCGAGAAGAGCGAGGGCCCCAAGCGCAAGGTGGTGGTGGTCGGCGGTGGCCCCGGCGGCATGGAAGCGGCGCGCGTGGCCGCCGAACGCGGCCACGACGTCAGCCTGTTCGAAGCGGCCGAGCAACTCGGCGGGCAGATCACCCTGGCGTCGAAGGCACCGCAGCGCGACCAGATCGCCGGGATTACCCGCTGGTACCAGCTGGAACTGGCGCGTCTGGGCATCGATCTACGCCTGGGCACCCGTGCCGACGAGGCGACGATCAAGGACCTGCGTCCGGATATCGTGATCCTGGCGACCGGCGGACAGCCGTTTCTGTCGCAGGTGCCCGAGTGGGGCTACGCCGAATCGCGTGACGAGAGTCTGGTGGTCAGCACCTGGGACATCCTCAGCGGCGCCGTGGAACCGGGCAAGAACGTGCTGATCTACGACACCATCTGCGAGTTCGCCGGCGTGTCGGCGGCCGACTACCTGGCCGACAAGGGTGCCAAGGTCGAGATCGTTACCGACGACATCAAGCCCGGCGCCGCCGTCGGCGGGACCACATTCCCGACCTATTACCGCAGCCTCTACGAGAAGGAGGTGATCATGACCTCCGATCTGGCGCTGCACAAGGTATACCGCGAGGGCGACGCGCTGGTGGCGGTACTCGAGAACGAATACACCGGTGCCCAGGAAGAGCGCGTCGTCGACCAGGTCGTCGTCGAGAACGGCGTGCGTCCCGACGAGACGTCTGTATTACGCGCTCAAGCAACAGTCGCGCAACAAGGGCCAGATCGACATCGAGGCGCTGTACGCGATCCAGCCGCAGCCGTGCCTGTCCGAGAGTGGTGATGGATTTCTGCTGTTTCGGTTGGGCGACTGCACGGCGCCGCGCAATACCCATGCGGCGATCTATGATGCGCTGCGGTTATGCAAAGACTTCTGAGTTGGGCGAAAGCCATCAACGATGCGGGCGCCGGGGGCAGGCCGTCGCTCGTCATATGCCATGGATGGCGAAGGTAGCGCCCAGGGATCGGGTTCACAGCTGACCCTCGCAGCGGTCTGCCGCGCACAGCCCCGATGCAACGCCAACGACTCCTGAATGAGGTGAGCCACCATGCTCGACACCCTCCTGCCGATACTGCTCTTCTCCGCGCTGGCGCTGGCGGCGATCGGTGCCATGCGCCGTGTTCGGCTGTGGCGCCAGGGGCGGCCCTCGCCGGTCCCGCTGATGCGCGGCCTGGCGGCGATGCCGCGGCGCTATCTGGTCGATCTTCACCATGTGGTCGCACGCGACAAGGCGATGTCCAATACCCACGTCGCCACGGCCGGCGGCTTCGTGCTGGCGGCGGTGCTGGCCATTGCCGTGCACGGCTTCGGGCTGGACAGCGCGATCCTGGCCTGGGCACTGCTGGGCGCGACGACCTGCATGTTCGTGGGTAGCCTGTTCGTCGCCAAGCGCCGCCGTAACCCGCCGCCACGCCTGTCGAAAGGGCCCTGGATGCGCCTGCCCAAGAGTCTGTTCGCCTTCTCGCTGGGGGTGTTTCTGGTCACTCTGCCGACGGCCGGGATATTACCCGAAGACCTCGGTAGCTGGATCTTGGCGATAATGCTGGCCGGCGTGGTGGCCTGGGGGCTGGGCGAGCTGTTCTTCGGCATGACCTGGGGCGGGCCGATGAAGCACGCCTTCGCCGGCGCCCTGCACCTGGCCTTTCATCGCCGCCCCGAGCGCTTTTCGGATAAACACGGCGGCGAAGGGCGTTCAACGGGACTCAAGGCGCTGCGCCTGGAAGATCCCGCGACGAAGCTGGGCGTGGAGCAGCCCGCCGACTTCACCTGGAACCAGTTGCTGGGCTTCGATGCCTGCGTGCAGTGTGGTCGCTGCGAGGCGGCGTGTCCGGCGTTTGCCGCCGGTCAGCCGCTCAATCCCAAGAAGCTGATCCAGGACATGGTCGTCGGCATGGTCGGCGGCAGCGATGCCCACTACGCCGGATCGCCCTACCCGGCACCACAAGGCGGGTACAAGCCGGTGGGCGAGCATGCCGGCGATCCACACGGCCCCATCGTCGCCAGGCAGGGCACCGCGCTGGTCGATGCCGAGACGCTGTGGTCGTGCACGACCTGCCGCGCCTGCGTCGAAGAGTGCCCGATGATGATCGAGCACGTCGACGCCATCGTCGACATGCGCCGGTTCCTGACCCTCGAGCACGGCAATACCCCCAACAAGGGCGCCGAGGTGCTCGACAACCTGATTGCCACCGATAATCCCGGCGGCTTCGATCCCGGCTCGCGCCTGCACTGGGCCGCGGATCTCAACCTGCCGCTGATGGCCGACCAGCGCGAAGCCGAGGTGCTGTTGTGGCTGGGCGACGGCGTCTTCGACATGCGCAATCAGCGAACGCTGCGTGCTTTGGTAACGGTACTGCGTGCCGCCAAGGTCGACTTCGCCGTGCTCGGCAACGAGGAACGCGACAGCGGTGACGTGGCGCGTCGGCTGGGCGACGAGGCGACCTTTCAGTCACTCGCCAAGCGCAACATCGACACGCTGGGGCAGTACCGCTTTGCGCGCATCGTGACCTGCGATCCGCACAGCTTCCATGTCCTCAAGAACGAATACGGTGAGTTGGGGGGACCCGGAATGCCGGCCCAGTACGAGGTGTTCCATCACAGCACCTACCTCAATCACCTGCTCGAGAGCGGCAAGCTATCCCTGAAGGCCTGGAAGGGCGGTAGCGTGACCTATCACGACCCCTGCTACCTGGGGCGTTACAACGGCGAGTACGAGGCCCCGCGCGAGGTACTCAAGGCGCTCGGGATCGAGATCAAGGAAATGGCCCGCTCGGGTTACCGCTCACGCTGCTGTGGCGGTGGCGGCGGGGCGCCGATCACCGACATTCCCGGCAAGCAGCGCATTCCCGACATGCGCATGAACGACGTGCGCGAGACCGGCGCCGAGCTGGTCGCCGTGGGCTGTCCGCAATGCACGGCGATGCTCGAGGGCGTGGTGGCGCCCGACAGCGTGTCGCCGGGCGCTCCAGCGAAAGCCGAGGTCAAGGATATCGCCGAACTGGTCGCCGATGCGTTGATTGTCGATGCCTCGGTGGAAGGTGCAGCGCGGGGCGAGGCGGCTGAAAAGGCACGCCGCACCGCGGAAGAGGTGACGCCATGAACGATATTGTCCGTCGTGACCCACGCAAGGAATGGATCGCCCGTAATCGCCTGCATCCCGAGCATCTCGAGGTGCTCGCGGAAATGGGCGGCGGCGCTTCGCCCAGCGAATGGGCCGGCCCCAACGGACTGACACGCCGCAATCCGCATGCCGTGGGCTTCATCGGTCCCAATGGCATCAAGCGCATCGACCGCAGTGGCGCGCAGCAGGCCGCGGCCCGACCCGCAAGCCGCCAGGCGCAGCCCAAGGACGTGCGGCGGCGTGTCGAGATCGAGTCGCCGGCATTTCTGGTCGCCGTGGTCCCCGATCTACCGGGGGGCCGGTTGTCCTCGCACGATCGCGACCTGCTGGGGCTGGCACGCCAACTGGCCGATGCCGATGCTGAACGGCCCGGCGCCGTGCTGGCCATCGTTTTTGGTGAGCCCAAGGAAGGCGAGGGTAGCGGCGAGCTTAAAGAGCGGGGCGAGGGTAGCGGCGAGCTTAAACAGCAAGGCGAGGGCAGCGGTGAGATTAAAGAGTCGGCCTTCGGCGAAGCTGGCGTCGACCGCCTGCTGCATCTCCAAGGGGATGGTTTCTCTGACTATCTGCCCGAAGCGCACATCGCCGCGCTGCAGAGTGTCGAACGCGAGCTGGCGCCACATTACTGGTTGTTGCCCGATTCCCCGCTCGGTGGGGGCGAACTGGGCCGGCGGCTGGCCGTGCGCTTGGGTGAGCGTCCGGCGACCCAGGTCTGGCAGGTCGAGGCCGCTACGGATAGCGACACCGGATGGCGGTGTACGGCACGCGGCGCTGCAGGTGCGAGCGATATCACGCACGCCCTGCCTCGTGTAGTGCTGGCATTGGCGGAGTGCGCCGAACCGGTCAGCGAGACGCGCCATGCCGCCCAGCCGATCGAGCTGACCCAGGCACTGCCCGATGTACTGGCGCGCATCGAGGACATGGGCGAGGTCGCCGTCGATCCGGCCAGTGTGTCGCTGGCCGAGGCGGAGTTCATTCTGTCGGCCGGTAATGGCATCAAGGACTGGGAGGGCTATCATCACGCCGCCCAGGCGCTCGGTGCGACCAAGGGCGCATCGCGCGTGGCGGTCGACGACGGCTTCATGCCGCGGGATCGGCAGGTCGGTGCCACCGGCACCTGGGTGTCCGCGCGAGTCTACGTGGCGTTGGGAATTTCCGGCGCCATACAGCATCTCCAGGGTATCCAGAGCTGCGACAAGGTCGTGGCCGTCAACATTGATGAGGGATGCGACATGGTCAAGCGTGCCGATCTCGCCGTGATCGGCGACGCTGGTGAGATCCTCGCCGCGCTGGTAGCGCGCGTCGAGCGCTATCGTGAACAACAGCAGGAGAATCGTGATGCCGCATGACGCCAAGTCGTCGAGTCACGCCGGACTCAAGGTGGCCGTGCTGATTTCGGTAGGGCGCCATCCGTTGACCGCGCGCGCGCGGCGCGCCGACCATGATGCCCGGGCGGTGGAAATGGCGCTGACCTTGAGCGGTGCCGCCGTGCGCCTGATCCACGCCGGCGAAAATGACACCGCCCACGAGGAGGCCTTGCGCGGCTATCTCGGCATGGGTATCGGCGAGGTCGATCTGATCAAGCAGGCCTCAAACGCCGATGTTGTCCCGGCGTTGGCCACCGCGCTGCGTGACGCTGCTGCGCAGCTGGTGCTTACGGGGTTGCGTGCCGAGACCGGGGAAGGTTCGGGCCTGGTGCCGTATCTGCTGGCCGAGACGCTGGGTTGGCCGGTGATCAATGGCCTGGCTCAAGTGGAAAGTATCGAGCAGGGTGTGGCGACGGTGCTGCAGGCGCTGCCGCGCGGAAAGCGCCGGCGCTTGCGGGTGCGTTTGCCGGCCATCGCGACGGTGGATAGCAGCGCACCGGCCGCACGCCAGAGCGCCTTCGGCCCGGCGCGACGCGGTGAGTTCGCGGCTCGGGCCTGTGCCAGTGTGCCCGATGAACTGCAAGCCCAGTGGCAGGTGCAGCCAGCCCGCAAGCGTCCCAAGCGGCTCAAGATCGTCAAGGCGACCTCGGCCCGCGACCGCTTCAAGGCGGCAGCGGCCAAGGCCGATAGTGGCAGTGGTCAGTTGCTCAGCGATGCCTCGCCGGAGCAGGGCGCCGAAGCGATCTTCGCACTGCTCAAGGAGGAGGGCGTGCTGCGCTGATTGGCCCTGGACGCGATGAGGCTCCACCGGGGTTTTGGTGGGGCTTTTTTATTTTACTGCTTCATGCTCGTGTAGAGGGATGCGTTTGTCGCTTCCCTTCGTAATCCAAGCCATGCATGAGCCAGCAGCGCCATGATGATCACGGTGCCGCCGAGCAGGGTCGATACCGTAGGAGACTCGCCCAGAAGCCACCAGACCCAGAACGTGCCAAGCACGGTCTCGACGAGGTAAAACAGCGCCACCTCGGCCGAGGCAAGATAGCGAGTCGCATTGTTGATGAGCACGCTCGCCAGCGGCATCTGCAGGAGCCCCATGAGCGCCAACACGGCATAGTTGTGCCCGCTGAGTGCCATGACACTCGAACTCGCCATGGGTAACGCAATCGCCGCGGAAAGGAGGCCGCCTCCGGCAATGACCGGCATGCGGTCTATCGAAGGGTAGCGGCGCAGCAACGTCAGGTTGCCGCCCACGGCGGCAGCGGCTGCCAAGGCATACAGATTTCCTCCCAGCGTACCGCCTGCCTCTGAACCCACAAAGACCAACAGCATGCCGAACATGCATGCTGCGATCGCCAGCAGGGTCCGGAAGGGCACCTGCTCATGCAGGAACAGGCGAGAGAACAGGGCGGCAAACAAAGGGGCGGAACTTAAAATGACGACCACGTTGGCAACGTTGGCGTTCATGACGGCAAGCACGAAAAGGCTGGAAATGAGTCCGAGGAGTACTGCGGAAGCCAGTGCGGCTTTAGGATTTGTGCGAACCGTTGTCAGTCTGCCACCCAGACCACATGCCAGTCCCAGCGCACAGAACATGAATAGACCGCGCCAGAATACGATGGTCCAACCCTCCGTGTCGGCGAGTCGTATCAGCAGGCTATCGAAGCTGAGAAAGACAATGCCCGTGAAGACCATGGCAAGGCCCCGGCGGTAGGGACTCATTGGCATTGTATGGCTACTCATTGGCATTGTATGGCTCCTGGCCGGCTAAAAACCAACCGCCAGCACGGCATGCTGGCGGTTGGAAAGAGAGCGCTGGTTGGCTTGGTTCGCGTGCCTGGCTTACAGAGGCTTTTGCAGCGAAGCGGCCTTGGACGTTGCCGCAAGTAGGCGCTGCTCCTTATGCAGCCCCACATACAGGCTGAAGCACATCATCAGCAGGACCAGAGTGAAGGGCAGACCCGTCGCCACGGCGCCGGCCTGAAGTGCGCCCAGGGCGATGTCACCGCCGCCATACAGCAGGACGCCGGCGATCACGCCTTCCAGCGTGGCCCAGAATACGCGTTGGCTCTTGGGCGCATCCGTCTTGCCACCGGCGGTGATGCTGTCGATGACCAGCGAACCGGAATCCGACGAGGTAATGAAGAACACCAGCACCAGGATGATGGCCAGCGTCGAGGTCAGGCTGGTCAATGGCAACTGTTCGAGCATATGGAACATCGCCAGCGATACGTCGCCGATGCCATTGGATAGTTCACCGACGCCGTTGGCCGCCTGATAAAGCGCAGTACCGCCGAAGGTACTCATCCATACCAGCGTGACCAGCGTCGGTACCAGCAGCACGGCAATCAGGAACTCGCGTACCGTACGCCCACGTGACACCCGAGCGATGAACATGCCGACGAACGGCGACCAGGAGATCCACCATGCCCAGTAGAAGATCGTCCAGCCGTGGTACCAGGTGGTCATCATCGCGGCCGATCCAGTTCGACAGCGGCAGGAGGTAGCCCAGGTAGTCCATGGCGGTGGTGCCGAATCCCGTGAGGATCAGCCAAGGTAGGGCCCGCGACGATCACGAATAGCAGCAGTGCCGCAGCGATGACCATGTTGATGTTCGAGAACAGCTTGACCCCGCCATCAAGGCCACGCCACACCGAGAACAGGGCAATGACGGTCACCACGACGATGATGGCCAATTGCGTGCCGATGGTGTTGGGTACGTCGAAAAGATAGGCCAAGCCGCCGGCTGCCTGGGTGGCGCCAAAGCCGAGCGAGGTGGCCAGGCCGAAAATCGTCGACAGCACGGCAAGGATATCGACGATATGGCCTGCCCAGCCGCGCGTACGCTCACCCAGCAGGGGAAAGAACGCCGAGCGCAGCGTCAAGCGGTAGCCCCTTGTTATAGGCGAAGAATGCCAGTGAAAGCCCCACCACGGCGTAAATCGCCCAGGGGTGCAATCCCCAATGGAACATCGTCGCCCCCATCGCCGCGCTGGCGCCTTCCGGCGTGCCGGCGGGGATATTCAAGGGGGTGCCGTACCAGTCGGTGTAGTAGGCGACCGGCTCGGCAACGCTCCAGAACATCAACCCGATGCCCATGCCTGCCGCGAACAGCATGGCAAACCAGGACATGCGGGAAAATTCCGGCTTGGCATCGTTGCCGCCCAGCCGAATACGCCCCACTGGCAGAAAGATCAGGGCGATACAGAAAATCACGAAGACATTGCCGGCAATCATGAACAGCCAGTCGAAGTGTTCGATTGACCAATTTTTCGCCAACCCTAGCTGAGCACCGGCGGCGTCTGGATAGACCAGGGCATAGATAATGAACCCCAGGATGGCGACGGCGGAAAGTGGGAAGACGGGGTTGTGAAAATCCAGCCCCATGACCTGCTTATTATCCTGGCCGGGGGCCAGGATCGGATCTTCATGGTCCATAAATCATCCTCTTTGTTATTGTACGAACACTCATCGGTTAGTGTGGAAATTGCGCTGCCTTGCATTCTTGGGTGAGACGGCAAGTAGCGATTAGTTGAAACCGACATCGGTGTACCTGCTGCCGCACTGGAGCCACATCGCTTGGCGATTTCTCATCCACTTCAAAATAATCGCTATTCAGGCGGCGAAAACGCCAGACGGGCCCGATCATGGCGACCAAGTGAGCGGAACATCTGTTGCCCGAGGACGTCAGCGCGCTGGGTTTCAGCTGAATAAGCCCGGCCCGCTTAAGCGGGCCAGGCGATGAAATTCATCAATAGTCAGTTTTGCGCCAGACGCAGCGTGGGCACGTCATAGCCCAGATTGTTCAGCATGCGTTCGGCGTACCAGTCGATGAAATCGATGACGCCGAACTCGTAGGTCTGCGGAGTAGGGGCCGGGCTGGTAGGCCTTCGAATTGATGCCGCGCTGGTTCTCCTCGGCGAGCCGCCGGTCCTGGTCGTTGGTGGCGTCCCACACCCGGCGCAGCTTGGCGGGATCGTAGTCGACGCCCTCCACGGCATCCTTGTGTACCAGCCACTTGGTGGTAACCAGCGTTTGCTGGGGGCCCAGCGGTAGCACCCGGAACACCACGGCGTGATCGCCCATGAAGTGGTTCCAGGAATTGGGCAGATGCAGGATGCGCAGCGAGCCCATGTCGGGACTCTGGAGTCGCCCCATCAGCTTCTGGCAGCCCGGCTGGCCGTCCGGGGTCATCGACACGGTGCCTTCGAGCAGCGGGGTGCGGGTCAGGCGGTTGCGCTTGCCAAAGCGCTTCAACTGCCAGGGTACCTGCTCGTTATCCCAATCCGCCTGCTTGCGCGCGACCAGGTTCTTGTAGGCCGGCGTGGCACGCGGATCATCGGTGTCGTCGAATTCCTGCAGCGAGTTGAGCAGTTCCGGATGCGCGCCGTTGCAGTGATAGCACTCGCGGTTGTTCTCGATCACCAGCTTCCAGTTGGCCTGCTCGACGATGCTCGATTCCGCAGCAACCTTGACGTTATCCATCTGGTACGGCTCGAGGTAATGCTCCAACGTCACCAGGAAGTCGTCGATGGCGGGTGGGTTCTCGCCCAGGTTGATGAAAACGAAACCGCCGGCGGTGCGCACGTTGATCGGCTTCAGACCATAGCTGGAAAGATCGAAGTCGTTGCCCATGTCGCTGCCGGCGAACAGCAGCCGGCCATCGAGTTCGTAGGTCCATTGATGATAGGGACAGACCAGCTTGGCCACCTTGCCCTTGTCCTTCACGCAAAGGCGTGAGCCGCGATGGCGACAGACGTTGTGGAAAGCATGAATCCGCCCTTCGCTACCGCGCACGATGATGATCGGATTGTCGCCTACATCGAGCGTCATGAAGTTGCCCTTGGCGGGGATCTCGCATGCCATGCCGGCGAAGAGCCACTCCTTCTCGAAGACTTCCTGCATGTCCAGCGCGAAAAGCCTGGCATCGTTGTAGAACGGCTGGGGAAGCGAAAAGGTTGCGCGCCTCGTCTGCAGCATGTCGGCGGTCGGCCTCGCGTGCCTTGGCCAAGGGGTCGTCCAGTTCGTGATTAGCTATCAGGTCCATACCAAATATCCTTTTCATACGCCTTTAAGCGCCGCCTCCCCGCGAGAACGGCGATACGGTCATGGGTTGATGTTGTTGTCGTGAGAGGTTGGCATTGCTGGATGGAGCGGTTTGGTGCCTGTAATGTGGCCGATTGTGGTGAATGCCTGAGCGGGTCAATTGTCTGGTCGCGACCTGAGGTGGTGTGACGACGACGTGTAAGTCCGGTCTCTATCCGAGGGTGGGTGCGGCAGACATGCGCGTGTCGCTGACAGACAAGCCGGTCATCCAGTGTGTACCCAGAATGCGAGCATGAAAGGGCGCTGGACCGTGCGGACACTACGGGCCGGTGGAGGCATAGCCACGGCACTGCCAGGCAGAGATGACAATGACGACGATGAACTTCTTTAACCCGGTCACTACCCAGACCTGGACCAACGGTCGCCACTCGGTCCGCTGCGTAAAGGTGATACAGGAAACCTGGGACGTACGTACTTTCTGCTTCATGGCCGAGCAACCTGTGTTGTTCTTCTTCAAGCCGGGCCAGTTCGTGACCTTGGAGCTGGAGATCGATAACGAGCCGATCATGCGCTCCTATACGATCTCCAGTTCGCCGTCCATCCCTTACAGCTTCTCGATCACCATCAAGCGGATTCCGGGAGGCAAGGTTTCCAATTGGCTACATGAAAACTTAAAGGTCGGTGATGAGCTGGTTGTGCATGGTCCCGTCGGCAACTTCAACTCGATAGACTTTCCTGCCGACAAGGTCCTGTTTCTGTCCGGGGGCGTGGGTATTACGCCGCTGATGTCGATGACGCGCTGGCTCTTCGACACCAACGCCAATGTCGACGTCGAATTCATCCATAGTTCCAGGGCACCCCGCGATGTCATTTATCATCGTGAGCTCGTGCATATGTTCTCGCGGATACCCGAGTTCAAGTTGCATATCGTTTGTGAAAACAAGGATGACGTCGGCGAGGCCTGGGCCGGCTACCGGGGTTACCTGACGCAGCCCATGCTGGAATTGATGGCCCCCGATTATCTCGACAGGGAAATTTTCTGTTGCGGTCCTACGCCGTACATGAACGCCATCAAACATATCCTGCGTAGCAATGGCTTCGACATGAGCCACTATCACGAAGAATCGTTCGGCGCCACGCCGCTGGACGTTCGTGAAGACGTGCGGGAGCTGGCCGAACAGGCCGAGGCGGCAGCCGAAGATATCGATTATGCGGATATGCTGAGTGTCGAGTTTGCCAGCTCGGGGAAAAGCGTACGTATCCAGCCCGGCGAGACAGTGCATGCGGCTGCATCAAAGCTCGGCCTGCATATTCCCAAGGCATGCGGCATGGGGATCTGCGGTACCTGCCGCGTCGGGCTCAAGTCCGGTGAAGTGGAAATGGATCACAACGGCGGGATTACCGACGAGGATATCGAAGAAGGTTACATCCTGTCCTGCTGCAGCCGGCCGAAGGGTAATCTGGTCGTCGATTTCTAGGGCCGCCCTGAAAAGCACCTGTTGGCCGACCGACAGGCCCACCGAAAGAGGAAAACGATCGGCAGGGCCGTGGGAACCATAAAAAAGCCAACCCCCATGGGGGTTGGCTTGCATCACGTCTGGGGTTTCGGGTTTACGCCACGCCCAGCAGCCCGTGCGGATCCAGTACAAACTTGCTCGCCACTCCCGAATCGAATTGTTGGTAACCCTGCGGCGCGTCTTCCAGTGAAATGACCTGGGCGTTGACGATCTCGGCGATATTGAGCCGGCCATGCAGGATCGCTTGCATGAGCTGGCGGTTGTACTGCACCACCGGCGTCTGCCCGGTATGGAAGGAATGGGCCTTGGCCCAGCCCAGGCCGAAACGCAGGCTGAGGTTGCCGGTCTGGGCCGCCTGCTCCGTCGCGCCGGGGTCTTCGGTGACGTACAACCCGGGAATGCCGATGGAGCCGGCCTCGCGGGTGACTTCCATCATCTGGTTGAGGACCACCGCGGGCTGCTCCTTGCCGCCATGGCCCACCGCCTCGAAGCCGACCGCATCGATGGCGCTGTCCACCTGCGGTTCGCCGACGATCGCGGCGATCATTTCACCCAGCCGATCGTGCTTGCTGAGATCCACCGGCTCGAAGCCCATCTTGCGGGCATGTTCCAGGCGCTGCTGATTGAAGTCGCCGATCATGACCACGGCGGCGCCCAGCAGGCGAGCCGAGGCCGCCGCCGCCAGGCCCACCGGGCCGGCACCTGCCACATACACCGTCGAACCTGCACCGACCTTGGCGTTCAGCGCGCCATGGAAGCCGGTCGGCAGGATGTCGCTCAACATGGTGAGATCGCGAATCTGGGACATGGCCTGGTCGCGATCGGGAAACTTGAGCAGGTTGAAGTCGGCGTACGGCACCATGACATAGCGCGCCTGACCGCCGACCCAGCCGCCCATGTCGACGTAGCCGTAGGCGCCGCCGGCGCGGTCGTCGTTGACGTGCAGACAGACGCCGGTATGCCCTTCCTTGCAGGTGCGGCAACGCCCACAGGCGACATTGAAGGGGACCGAGACGAGATCGCCGATATTCAGAAACTCGACATCCTTGCCCTTCTCGATGACCTCGCCGGTAATCTCGTGACCCAGCACCATGCCGGAGGGTGCGGTGGTCCGACCGCGGACCATGTGCTGGTCGGAGCCACAGATATTGGTGGAAACGACTTTCAGAATGACCCCATGCTCAATGGCACGGCCATTGGGTGCTTCCATCTTGGGGTAGGCAATGTCCTGTACCTCGACTTCGCCCGGACCGATATAAACGACACCGCGGTTGTCTGACATGCTGATTCCTCTTGTGCGTTTCGCCGTGGTCCCGCTCGAAAAGGAGGCCACGCCGGTTTTGTTGATCTTCTGACGCCTGGTATTCGCTAATGGCTGAACGTGCGCTTGCGCTTCAAGCGTGACTCAGGCGCGAGCGGCAGAGTTATCCATGTACGACACCGGGGGATAGATTGGCGACGCTCTACGTCGTCGGCAGGGTGGGCATGTCGCTTCATCGCCCGGCATGTCGCAAATACACCGAGCAGTGACGTCGGCAAGCATCTTGGGCTCGTGGGGGCAGCGATACCATCGCGGCAGGATAGCGTTCGCAGGTGGCCTGATCCCTTAGCGCCACCTGTGGCCAACACCAGACAAAAATGACTCACCAGGAGGCGTACATGCTCGACTACGGATTTTCTTCCCAGGCCCGTTTAGCCAGCTACGACACCGCACTAGCCACGGCAATCAACGAAGAAACGGCGCGTCAGGAAGCGCATATCGAACTGATCGCCTCCGAGAACTACACCAGCCGGCCCGTCATGGAGGCGCAGGGCAGCCAGTTGACCAACAAGTATGCCGAAGGCTACCCCGGGCGGCGGTACTACGGTGGCTGCGAATTCGTCGACAAGGTCGAGGCGCTGGCCATCGAGCGTGCCTGCGACCTGTTCGGCGCCGACTACGCCAACGTCCAGCCGCACTCCGGTGCCCAGGCCAACGCCGCCGTGTTCATGGCCCTGATCAAGCCGGGCGACACCGTGCTGGGCATGAGCCTGGCGCACGGCGGGCACCTGACCCATGGCGCCGCGCCGAACTTCTCCGGCAAGCACTACCACGCCGTGCAGTACGGCCTGAACCCCGAGACCGGCGAGATCGACTACGAGGAAGTCGAGCGTCTGGCCCGGGAGCATCAGCCCAAGATGATCATCGCCGGTTTTTCGGCCTACTCGCGGGTGGTCGACTGGCGGCGTTTTCGCAGCATCGCCGACGAGGTCGGCGCCTACCTGATGGTCGACATGGCGCATGTCGCCGGGCTGGTCGCCGCCGGGCTCTACCCCAGCCCGCTGCCGCATGCCCACGTGGTGACCACCACCACCCACAAGACGCTGCGCGGTCCGCGCGGCGGGCTGATCCTCTCCGCACAGGCGGACGAGGCGATGGTCAAGAAGCTCAATGGCGCGGTGTTCCCGGGCCAGCAGGGCGGCCCGCTGATGCACGTGATCGCCGCCAAGGCGGTGGCCTTCAAGGAAGCCATGAGCCAGGAGTTCGTCAACTACCAGCGCCAGGTCATCGCCAATGCGCGTGCCATGGCGAAAGTCTTCGTCGAGCGCGGTTTTGATGTCGTCTCCGGTGGCACCGACGACCACCTGTTCCTGGTCTCGCTGATCAAGCAGGGCGTGACCGGCAAGGAGGCGGATGCGGCGCTGGGCCGGGCGCATATCACCGTCAACAAGAACGCCGTGCCCAACGACCCGCAGAGCCCGTTCGTGACCTCGGGACTGCGCATCGGCACCCCGGCGGTCACCACCCGCGGCTTCGGCGAGGCCGACTGCGAACAGCTGGCCGGCTGGATCTGCGACATCCTCGATGGACTCGCCGATCAGAGCGATACCGGGGCGGTGGAAGCCGAGGTGCGCGACAAGGCGGCCGAGCTGTGCGCGCGCTACCCGGTGTATGGCGACGCCCAGAACAGCGAGCCGGCCGAGAGCGCAACCTCTGTAGCCTGAGCTGACCATTAGCGGGCTCTGACGGAGCCGATCGAGGAGAAAGTCCATGCAACGCTATTCCGGCTTCGGGTTGGTCAAGCACGCACTCAGTCATCATGAAAACTGGCAGCGCCAGTGGCGCAACCCCACGCCCAAGAAAGAGTACGACGTGATCATCGTCGGTGGCGGCGGTCACGGCCTGGCCACGGCCTACTACCTGGCCAAGGAGCACGGCATCACCAACGTCGCGGTGATCGAGAAGGGCTGGTTGGGTGGTGGCAATACTGCGCGCAACACCACCATCGTGCGTTCCAACTACTTGTGGGATGAGTCGGCAGCGCTCTACGAGCACTCCATGAAACTCTGGGAGGGGCTGTCGCAGGATCTCAACTACAACGTGATGTTCTCGCAACGCGGTGTATTGAACCTCGGCCATACTCTGCAGGACATGCGGGATATCCAGCGACGCGTCAATGCCAATCGCTTGAATGGCATTGACAGCGAAGTGCTGGACGCCAAGGGCGTGCAGGAGCTGGTGCCGATCATGGACTGCTCTAAAAACGCCCGCTACCCGGTGATGGGCGCCTCCTGGCAGCCACGCGCCGGGGTGGCGCGCCACGATGCGGTGGCCTGGGGCTTCGCCCGCGGCGCCGACGCGCGTGGCGTCGATATCCTCCAGCAGACCGAGGTCACCGGCTTCAAGATCCACGACGGGCGGGTGGTCGGCGTGCATACCAACCGCGGCGACATCGGCGCCAAGACCGTGGGCTGCGTGGCGGCCGGCAATTCCGGGGTGCTGGCCAAGATGGCCGGCTTCAGGCTGCCGCTGGAGTCGCATCCGCTGCAGGCGCTGGTCTCGGAGCCGCTCAAGCCGATCCTCGACACCGTGGTGATGTCCAACCACGTGCATGGCTACATCAGCCAGTCGGACAAGGGCGACCTGGTGATCGGCGCGGGCATCGACGGTTACCTGGGCTATGGCCAGCGCGGCAGCTACTCGACGGTGGAACATACCCTGCAGGCGATCGTCGAGATGTTCCCGATCTTCTCGCGGGTGCGCATGAACCGCCAATGGGGCGGCATCGTCGACACCTGCCCGGACGCCTGTCCGATCCTCTCGGCCACGCCGGTCAAGGGACTCTACTTCAACTGCGGCTGGGGCACCGGTGGCTTCAAGGCCACGCCGGGCTCGGGCCATGTGTTCGCCGCCAGCCTGGCCAAGGGCGAGATGCATCCGATCGCCGCGCCGTTCTCCATCGATCGGTTCCATCGGGCGCGCTTGTTGACGAGCATGGTGCCGCGGGCGTCGCGCACTAAGGAGACACTGTCATGTTCCACATTTATTGCCCGTATTGCGAAGAGCACCGCGAGGAAGAGGAGTTTCATCCCAAGGGCCAGGCGCATATCGCCCGTCCGGCGGACCCCGAGGCCTGCTCCGACGAGGAGTGGGGCGATTACCTGTTCTTCCGCGACAACCCCCGGGGCATGCACCACGAGCTGTGGGTGCATGCCGTCGGCTGTCGCAAGTTCTTCAACATCACCCGGCATACCGCGAACTACGAGATCCTCGAGACCTACAAGATGGGCGAGCAGCCGACGGTCACCGCCGAGAGCCTGGCCGTGACGAGAAGGACGGAGCGTGCAGGTCGCCGAGGGCGGACGGCAGACCGTGGGGGCCAGCGAAGCCAAGCACTGGCGTCGGTCAAGGGAGCGCAGGCATGAGCCAGCCATCATCACAGCCCAATCGGCTGTCGCAAGGGGGGCAGGTCGACCGCTCGCGCGAAGCTGAGCTTTACCTTCAATGGCAAGCGCTATGCAGGCTATGCCGGCGATACCCTGGCCTCCGCGCTGCTCGCCAATGGCGTCGACGTCGTCAACCGCAGCTTCAAGTACTCGCGGCCGCGCGGCATCGTCGCTGCCGGGGCGGAAGAGCCCAACGCGGTGGTCCAGCTGGGTGCCAGCGAGGCGGCCCAGGTGCCCAACGTGCGCGCCACTCAACAGGCACTCTACGAGGGGCTCACGGCACGCAGCACCAACGGCTGGCCCAATGTCCAGCGCGACCTGATGGGCATGGTCGGCAAGGTCAGTGGCGCCTTCATGCCGCCCGGTTTCTACTACAAGACCTTCATGGCCCCGGCCTCGCTGTGGATGACCTACGAGAAGTACATCCGCAAGGGCGCCGGCCTGGGTAACAGCCCTACCGAATCCGACCCGGACCATTACGACCACCTCAACCAGCATTGCGATGTGCTGGTCATCGGTGCCGGCCCGGCCGGCCTGGCTGCCGCGCTCACCGCCGCACGCAGCGGGGCGCGGGTGATCCTGTGCGACGAGCAGGAAGAAATGGGCGGTTCGCTGCTGGACAGCCGCGAGTCGATCGATGAGGCGCCCGCGCTGGATTGGGTCGCGCGGACACTCGACGCCCTCCGCGCCATGGACAACGTGACGCTGCTGCCGCGCACCACGGCCCACGGCTATCACGATCATAACTTCGTGACCCTGCACGAGCGTCGCACCGAGCATCTGGCCGACAGCGCACCAATCCGCGACGGGTATCGCCCGGCCCGCTCACGCCTGCATCGGGTGCGGGCCGGCCAGGTGATCCTGGCCACCGGCGCCCATGAGCGTCCGCTGGTCTATGCCAACAACGACGTGCCCGGCAATCTGGTCGCCGGCGCCGTGTCCACCTATATCCGTCGCTATGGCGTGGTGCCCGGCAACAAGCTGGTGCTCTCGGCCAGTAACGATCACGCCTACCGCGCCGCGCTGGACTGGCATGAGCTGGGCAAGCCGTCGGGCCGCGAGGTGGTGGCGATCGTCGATGCCCGCGCCAACCCCGACGGCGAGCTCGTCGAGCAGGCGCGGGCGCTGGGCATTCGCATCATCACCGAAAGCGCGGTGATCGAGGCCAAGGGTGCCAACCGCGTCAGCGCCGCCCGCGTGGCGAAGATCGATACGCAGCTATTCAAGCTGGCCGGCCGGGTCGAAGAGCTGGCCTGCGACACCATCGCCAGCTCGGGCGGCTACAGCCCGGTCATTCATCTTTCCTCGCATACCGGTACCCGGCCGAAGTGGCGCGACGACATTCTCGGCTTCGTGCCGGGAACGCTGAAGGGCATGACCCCGGCGGGCGGCGCGCAGGGCGTCTATTCGCTGGCGGCGGTGATCGCCGACGGTATCGACGCCGGGTGTCAGGCAGTCCAGGCCAATGGGCAGTCGGCGGAGCCTATCGAGGCGCCGCATGTTGCGACACTCCGCGAAGGGGCGAGCGTGGCGCTCTACCAGGTCCCCCACGAAAAGCCGACCCTGCGTGCGCCCAAGCAGTTCGTCGACCTGCAGAATGATGTCAGCGCGGCAGGCATCGAAGTGGCCACCCGCGAGGGCTTCGAGTCGATCGAACACGTCAAGCGCTACACGGTGATGGGCTTCGGCACCGACCAGGGCAAGCTCGGCAACATCAACGGCATGGCAATCGTCGCCCGCTGCCTGAGGCGTACGATTCCCGAGGTCGGCACCACCGTGTTCCGGCCCAACTATACCCCGGTGACCTTCGGCGCCATCGTCGGCCGGCATTGCCGCGAGCTGTTCGATCCCGAGCGCTACACCGCGCTGCACCAGTGGCATGTCGAGCACGGCGCCGAGTTCGAGGACGTCGGGCAATGGAAGCGCCCGTGGTACTTTCCCGCGCACCGTCAACGGCAAGCGGGAGAGCATGCACGATGCGGTGGCTCGCGAGTGCCTGGCGGTGCGCGAGCGGGTCGGCATTCTCGATGCCACGACGCTGGGCAAGATCGATATCCAGGGGCCGGATGCCCGTGAGTTCCTGGGCCGTGTCTACACCAACAAGTGGGCCAAGCTGGCGCCGGGTCGGGTCCGCTATGGGTTGATGTGCAAGGACGACGGCATGCTCATGGACGACGGCACCACCAGTTGCCTGGGCGAGAACCACTTTTTGATGACCACCACCACCGGCGGCGCCGCTGGCGTGCTGGAATGGCTGGAGCTCTGGCACCAGACGGAGTGGCCGGAGCTGCAGGTCTATTTCAACTCGGTGACCGATCACTGGGCGACCATGACCGTCACCGGCCCCGACGCCCGCAAGCTGCTGGCCGAGGTCACCGACATCGATCTCGACCGCGAGCAGTTCAAGTTCATGGACTGGCGCGAAGGCAGCGTCGCCGGCGTGCCGGCCCGGGTGTTTCGCATCTCGTTCACCGGCGAGCTGTCCTTCGAGATCAATGTGCAGGCCAATTACGCCATGCATGTCTGGAAAAAGCTGTTCGAGCACGGCGAGAAGTACCAGCTGACGCCCTACGGCACCGAGACCATGCACGTGCTGCGCGCCGAGAAGGGCCTGATCATCGTCGGCCAGGACACCGATGGCTCGGTCACGCCCGAGGACCTGGGCATGCAGTGGGCGATCGGCTACGACAAGCCGTACGCGTGGATCGGCAAGCGCGCCCTGTCGCGCTCCGATACCCGGCGCACCGATCGCAAGCAGTTCGTCGGCCTCAAGCCCAAGGGCCCCAACGTAGTGCTGGAAGAGGGTGCGCAGATCGTCCTCGATCCCAAGCAGGCCATCCCCATGGTCATGGTGGGCCATGTGACGTCCAGCTATTACAGCCCCTCGCTGGGTCATGGCTTTGCCCTGGCGGTGGTCAAGGGCGGGCATGAGCGCATGGGGGAAACCGTCTACTTGCCGATGGTCGATGGCACGGTCCACGAGGCCGAAATCGTCAGCCCCGTGTTCGTCGACCCCAAAGGAGAGCGCCAGAATGTCTGACGTCAAAGAGTTCGATACCCGGCCTGCCGGACACCCGAGTGCCGAGTCGCCGTTGGCATGGTCCTTTCATCGGCAAGCACCGCCCCGTGAAGCCAACGCGGGGGTGACGCTCCGCGAGCACGCCTTTCTCGGTCATTTGATCCTGCGTGGCGGTGCCATCGTGCTGGACGAGGCCGTGCGCGAGGTGCTGGGCATCGCGCTGCCTGCCCGGCCCAACACGCTGACGGCCGATGACGGCGGCGCGCGTTCGATCCAATGGCTGTCGCCCGACGAGTGGCTGGTCGTGGTGCCCGCTGGCGAGGAGTTTGCGCTGGAGCGCCGACTACGCGAGGCGTTGGGCCAGGCGCATTTCAGCATCGTCAATGTCAGCGGGGGGCAGACCCGTCATCAGCCTCTCGGGATCGCAGGCCCGCGAGGTGCTGATGAAGTCGACACCCTACGATGTGCACCCTCAGGCGTTCCCGGTGGGCAAGGGGGTCACCACGGTATTCGCCAAGGCCTCGGTGGTGCTGCGCCGGCCGGCTGAGGATCGCTGGGAACTGGTGATACGCAGAAGCTTCGCCGATTACTGCTATCGCTGGCTATTGGATGCGGCGGCCGAGTTCGGCGTCAGCGTGGAACGATGATATTCAGGCCGGCCCCAGGCCGGCCTTTTCCTAGCGAATGCTTTTCAAAAACCAGCTTCTTCCGGCTGTCGAGGACGGGTTTTCGCAAGGGCGCTGTGAATCCTTCCATGGACGCTACTTTCGCCTTCCATGGCGAAAGACCCTTGCTCCACCTGTCCTCGACAGCTAACGGCCGGTACTGAAACGCGCTCTCAGTGAATAAGGAAGTGGGACATCATGAGCCGAATGGCCGATACCTGGATTCTTGCCGCCCAGTGCCCCAGCCGCCTGGGGACGGTGGATGTGGTGACGCGTTTCTTGAAAGAGCAGCATTGCTACATCACCGAGCTGAACTCGTTCGATGACCGGCTGGGCGGGCGCTTCTTTATCCGTGCCGAGTTCCGTCCCGAACTGAAAGGCTTCCACGGCGAGGCGTTTCACGAGGCCTTTGCGCCGCGTGCCGCCGAGTTCGCGATGGACTTCGAGCTGACCCCGCCGGGCAAGCGCACCGGGACCGTGATCCTCGTCTCCAAGGCCGATCACTGTCTGAACGATCTGCTCTATCGCTACCGCATCGGCCAGCTGCCGCTGGATATCCGCGCGGTGATTTCCAACCATCCCGACCTCGAACCACTGGCGGCGTGGCACGATCTGCCCTATCACCACCTGCCGGTCACCCCCGAGACCAAGCCGCAGCAGGAAGCGCAAATCCAGGCAATCATCGAGGAGAGCGGGGCGGAACTGGTGGTGCTGGCGCGCTACATGCAGGTGCTGTCGCCGGCCATGTGCGAGCTGCTGGCGGGGCGCGCCATCAACATTCACCATTCGCTGCTGCCCGGTTTCAAGGGCGCCAAACCGTATCACCAGGCCTACGAGAAGGGCGTCAAGCTGGTCGGCGCGACGGCGCATTACATCAACAACGATCTCGATGAAGGGCCGATCATCGCCCAGGGCGTCGAGCCGGTCGATCATGCCCATTACCCGGAAGACCTGGTGGCGAAGGGGCGCGATATCGAGTGCCTGACCCTGGCACGCGGCATCGGCTACCACCTGGAGCGTCGCGTGTTCCTGCATGCGGGGCGCACGGTGGTGCTGGGCAACTGACGTTTGAATGGCCGGCGAGCGGATTCCCAATAAGCCGCGGGTTCTTGCGCGCTATTCACCAAGGGCATCACAGGTCCTTGACCAGCCTGAGGGCGTCGTAAATGGCCGCATGGGTGTTGCGGTGAGCAATCGCGTCGCCGATTCGGAATAACTGAAATTTGCCGTCCGGGTTGGTGTCGCAGCACTTGCGGGCTGCCGGCGATCAGGTTGTCGTAATCGACCGCGCCTTGATTGCGGGACAGCGGCTTGAGTTCCTCGTAGAGATCGTCCATCGGCAGGGTGCCGAAATTGACCACCACCTGGTCCACGCGGCGTTCCAGGTCGAGCCGGGTATAGTCGCTGCTGATCGCGGCCAGCAGATCGCCCCCGTCGCGGCGGATGCCGGTCAGCCGGAAGGTCGGCGGTGAACGTGACGTCGCGCATCTGCAGGCGCGCGCATGTACGGGACCAGGTTCATGGCCATGACTTCCGGCGCCAGGGCGCGATCGGCGGTCATGTATCTCCACCTTGCTGCCCGCCTGGGCGATGATCTCCGCCGCCTGCAGCGCAGTATGGTCGCCGGCGTCATCGTAGACGAGCACGTTGCGGCCCGGCTTGGCGTGGCCGGAGAGGATATCCCAGCCCGTCACCGCCAGCTCGTTGCCTTCCGCCAGCGCCTGCTCGTTGGGCAGGCCGCCGGTCGCCACGATGACCACATCGGGTGACTCGGCGAGCACTTCGTCGTTTTCCGCGAACACGTTGAAATGAAAGGTGACGCCCATCGCCTGGCAGCGCTCCATGCGCCAGTCGATGATGCCCATCATCTCGCGGCGGCGCTCGCTCTGCGCGGTCAGGCGGATCTGCCCGCCCGGCGCATCGGCGGCCTCGAACACCACGACCTCGTGGCCGCGCTCGGCGGCCACGCGTGCCGCCTCCAGCCCGCCGGGACCGGTGCCGACCACCACCACCTTGCGCCGGGTTTCGGCGGGGGTAATGGTGTGCGGCAGGGTGGTCTCGCGACCGGTCGCCGGGTTGTGGATGCAATAGGCGGCACCGCCCTGATAGATGCGGTCGAGACAGTAGTTGGCGCCGACGCAGGGGCGGATTTCCGCTTCGCGCCCCTCCATGACCTTCTTCATCAGATGCGGGTCGGCCATGTGGGCGCGGGTCATGCCGATCATGTCGACCTTGCCGGAGGCGATCGCATGGCGTGCCGTGGCGACGTCCTGGATCTTGGCGCCATGGAAGGTGGGAAAGTCGACCTCGCGCTTGATCTCGCCGGCGAAGTCCAGGTGCGGCGCGCTGGGCATGCCCTGGATCGGGATGACATCGGTCAGCCCCGGGTCGGTGTCGATATGACCCTTCACGACGTTGAGGAAATCCACCAGGCCGCTGTCCTTCAGCCGGTGCGATATCTGTAGGCCGTCGCGGGCATCGAGGCCCCCCGGCAGGCACTCGTCGCCGGTGTAGCGCACGCCCAGCAGGAACGTGTCGCCGACCCGCTCGCGGATGCTGGCGAGCACCTCGAAGGTGAAGCGCAGCCGGTTTTCCAGGCTGCCGCCGTAGGGCGCGTCGAGTTCGTTGGTCAGCGGCGACCAGAACTGATCCATCAGGTGGCCATAGGCCTGGATCTCGAGGCCATCCAGACCGGCGGCGTGCATGCGCTCGGCGGCATCGGTGTAATCCGCGATCAACCGCTCGATATCCCAGAGCTCCGCCTTCTTGGGGTAGGCGCGGTGGGGGCCTCACGATGATTCGACGCCGAGACGATGGGCAGCCAGTCGCCCTTGTCCCAGCGCGTCCGGCGGCCCAGGTGCGTCAGCTGGATCATCACCGCCGCGCCGTGTTCATGGCAGGCATCGGTCAGCTCGCGCATCCACGGCACCACTTCGTCCTTGTAGGCGAGGATGTTGTTGAAGACTGGCGGGCTGTCTCTTGATACCGCCGCGGAGCCCGCCGTCATGGTCAGCGCCACCCCGGCCCTGGCGCGTTCGACGTGATAGGCCCGGTACAGCGCCTTGGGCATGCCGTCTTCCGGGTAGGCGGGTTCGTGCGAAGTCAGCATCACCCGGTTCTTGAGAGTCAGGTGCTTGAGTTGCAGGGGCTGCAGCAGCGGATCGTTTTTCACGGCGAGCGCTCTTTATTGTTTTGACGTTTTATTGTTCTGACGTTGAATCAAGCTAGGCGTTTCTGTACAGCTATGTCAATAATGGCGACATTGATGTACAGCGCGCCCAGCCAGCATCGCCGCCATGTGCCATTGCGTATATGGGTCATTGCATAGAGGAAACCGCGTGAAAAACGACCGCTCCATTACCAGCCAGGTTGCCTGGATCGATGCGGCGTACGAGTTGCTGATCAACTCGGGGGTCAATGCCGTCAAGATCGTGCCGCTGGCCAGGAAGCTGGGCACGTCGCGCACCAGTTTCTATTGGCTGTTCAAGGATCGCGAAGAGATCCTTGGCGCCCTGCTGGAGCGCTGGGAACGCCGAATACCCACGCGCTGGTATGCAGAGCGAAAAGTATGCCTCATCGATCGTCGAGGCCACGCTGAATGTCTTCGATTGCTGGTTCGATCCCTCGCTCTTCGACTCGGAGTTCGAGTACGCCGTCAGGAGCTGGAGCCTGCAGGAGGGTGCCGTCGCCGAGCGGGTCCGCCAGGCCGATGAACGGCGTCTCGAGGCCTTGCAGGCGATGTTCATCCGCTACGGCTACGAGGCCTCGGAAGCCGATACCCGGGCCCGAACCGTGTACCTGATCCAGGTCGGCTATATCTCGATGCATACCCAGGAGAGCCGGGACACCCGCCTCGGCCGGGTCGCCCAGTATGTCGCCATCTTTACCGGGCAACCCTGCACGTCCGCCGATCTCGAGCGCTTCGCCGCACGGCACACGGCCCGGTTTTCCGGCGAGGAATTGGCGGCTGCACAACAGCAGATGGCTCAGGAATCAACCACCGACGCCCGGCCTCACCGGCCATGAGCTTCCTTAAACAGAACGCGGCCGCGCTGGGCCAGCGGACAGCCGGTATTACCACCATAGCCAATGGTTATTTCAAGCGCGCCTCAGGCTCTGGCACGATAGCCCGCTTTCCAAGTATTCAATGAGAAGTCATGGTCAAAACATATCTCGGCAAGATGAGGGGCGCGCCGATCGAACGAACGCCGCCTTGCTGGCGCGACGCCCTATGGTCCTGGGTCGGTGCGTTCCTGGGTATCGCCGGCGTGGGCTGGTTGAGCGCCCAATCGCTGCAGACCCATTCCTTGCTGATGGTGGGCTCCTTCGGCGCCACCTCGGTCTTGTTGTATGCGGCCCCCGAGAGCCCCTTGGCCCAGCCCCGTAACGTGCTGTTCGGCAGCATGCTCTCGGCGCTCGTCGGCGTACTCAGCTGGCAGGTGCTGGGCGAAACCTGGCTGGCGGCCGCGGTCGCCGTCTCGACAGCCATCCTTGCCATGCAATTGACCCATACCCTTCACCCGCCGGGCGGGGCAGCGGCACTGATCGCCGTCATCGGCTCGGACGAGCTGCATGCCCTGGGCTGGGGCTATGTGCTGTTCCCGGTGGCGACCGGCTGCCTGCTGATGCTCACGATAGCCGTGCTCATCAACAACCTGGCAAGGCACCGGCGTTATCCACAGCATTGGTTGTAAATTCTGGGCTGAATGAAGCGCCTCTGTTGAAAGGGGCGCTTATAGACCCGTTGCAACGTCATCTCTAAACGCTGGCGCAGCGCAGCGCTCAAGAAAACCGCCCAGTTCAACTTCCCCTCGTAAGCCACTTACACGGCTGAACCCCACGCCCGCGCCGTTCAGACGGCGCGGGCGTTTTTGTGTGCACGCCTTTCGTGTAACGCCATGTCACGCGACGCTAATTCGCGATAGGTTAAGTCTGTTTAGAGGTTGCCGATACAACCTAATGACCCAGATGGTGGAGCGTTCAGCGCTTCGCTTGGCGGTAGCGTGGCCGAAACGGCGTCGGGGCGAATGGAGGGCTGGTGTCGGCCTTCACCGAGCCGGCAAAGGCAGCAGGCACGCGAATTCTGCATAGATTGCCAAATTATTCTTAATTTTATTTAAACTCAATGATTTTAGTCCCCTAAAAAGCGGGCTAGATAAGATTATTGAATGCGCCTGCTCGTTCAAGTGGGAAAACGAGCGCGCTGTCTAATACCTGTTAGCTGTGATTGCCGCACCTGAAAAGTGATACTATAGTGTCACTATCAGTCTGATTCAGGGTGAGCCCATGAAAGTTGAGCTTGTTACGAACCTCAAGCGCCAAGCCACAAAGATTCTGGCAGATCTGCACTTGTCTAAAGAGCCGATACTGATCACGGAGCATGGTCAGCCATCCGCATACCTTGTCGATGTGCAGGATTACGAGTTTATGCAGCGCCGGCTTGAGCTGCTTGAGGGGCTCTCACGGGGAGAGCGTGCTGTACTTGAGGGAAGAACGTACAGCCAAAGTGAGGCCAGGGAGAAAATGAGTAAATGGCTGAAGTAATCTGGACGGAGCCCGCCCTTCAAGAACTGGATGCCATCGCTGAGTACATTGCTCTGGATAATCCTGCTGCCGCAAGTCATCTGGTCCAAGAAGTTTTCGATAAGACCGAGCGTTTGGAAGATTTTCCCCAATCCGGACGGATTCCTCCAGAGCTCCCTAATTCGGTATACAGGGAGGTAGTGGTTCCACCGTGTCGCATTTTTTATCGTGAGGATGAGAAGCGGGTTCTCATCCTCTATGTAATGCGAGAGGAGCGGCAGCTTCGTGCGTACATGCTTGGGAACAGCTAACCAGGCGCGTCACCCGGATGCCTTTGCCTCCGCTTCGCTACATCAAAGTCACCGGTGCGCTTCGGCGTTAGCAAGATGCCAATAGGCACACACTCTGCTAGACTCGTCCCATGAAGCAAATTAACTGGAATGCTGAAAAGAACCAGCAGTTGATGAGCGAGCGCGGCGTTTCCTTCGAAGATGTTCTGTTTGCTCTTCAGTCTGGTGGTTTACTTGATGATGGACCTCACCCCAACAGGGACAAGTATCCGACCCAGCGCCTGCTTGTAAGTGGCTATTCAAAATTAATCGCGTGCGCAACTCCGTAGCTACCGAGTAGGCAATAGACCTCGTTGCAGAGACGATCAAACGAGAGGTAGGCACTCAACGGCAGCCATGCGTACTTCATCTGCCGCCACAGAATCTCAATCAGGTTCAGCTCCGGCGAGTAAGCCGATAGGTAGACCAGGTGCACACGATGCGACATCCACTCCCCTATCTTCCTCCTGAAGGCCTTGGAGCGATGCATGCTGGCATTGTCGAGCACCACGACGGCGAAGGTATCGGGGTCTTTCTGGGCCACCAACTGGTCAAATGCTTCGATGACTGTCTCGGTCGTCACCGGTTCTGTGGTGGTATGGTAGACCAGCTTCCCGGCTCGGCTGAGGAACCCCAGTACGTTCAGCCTTCGGCTATGGGAGTAGGCGGTCACTTCGAAGGGCTGACCGATGGGACTCCAGGCGTAGGGCACCGGCGACGATTGTGAAAAGCCTGACTCATCAAAGTAGTAGAGCTCGTGTTCGCCTTGGTCTTCCCGCTGCTGAAGTACTTTGAGGAGGCCCTGAGTGTTGCGGAAATCCGTTTCGTCACGCCGAGCCTTCAGCGAATGCCGAATGCGCTTGAAGCTGAGATCATTTTTTTTTTCTGAAAAATTTGATGGACTTCTAATGACTATGGTCTAACAAAGTCAAGGAATTGATAACTTCTTCAACAACTTATTCAGTTTCATGAGGAGGAAGACTGACTTCTTCACTGCCGAAGATAAGTCTAGGGATATTGTCAATTCACATTTAAATGAACACATTAAATTGTTTAAAGAGGACAAACAAAGAAAAGAAGCTATTCAAAAGAAGCAAGAAGAAGAAAGGAAAAAGAAAGAAGTTGAAGAAGCTAAGAAGAAACAAGGTGAGTCAACTGCAACTATTGAAGAGGTTACTGATGAAGAAGCTGAGAGAATTATGAAAGAAGAAGCAAAGAAAAAGGAGTAGAAAACTGAGAAGAAAGCAGATGAGGTTAAGGAAGGGAGTGATTAAGAATAAAGCAAAGAGAAAAGTGATAAGCAAACTCCACTCCCAGGCAATGGTGGATTTACAGATAAATACTTGTGGTCACAAACTTTGGAAGAAGTTACTGTGAATGTTCCTTTACCAGATAGCATTACCTCAAAATAACTTGATGTTTAAATCTAAGCAAAGAAACTGAAAGTGGGAGTGAAGGGCGAACCCCCTCTCATTGATGGTGAGCTTCATAAAAAGATTAAGAAAGATGACTCATTGTGGACTTTAGAAACTGATGGTGGAAGAGAACTCTCTAACTCAATCTTACTAAATATGATGGCATGAGTTGGTGGGATTGTGTGATTGAAGGAGACACTAAGATTGACACTTAGAAGATTGAACCTAAAAACTCTAAACTATCTGATTTAGATAGTGAAACTAGATCTACAGTTGAAAAATGATGTTTGATTAGCAACAGAAGTAGAAAGGCCTGCCCTCATCAGAGGAGATGGAGAAACAGAATAAACTCGCTGAATTTATGAAGGCTCACCCAGAACTTGACTTTTCAAAAGCAAAGTTTTCTTGAATTAAGTTTAGCTAATTTAGATAAATTAAATCAATCTAACATCTCAAAAATCTTCAGTCCAATTGTTAATTATGCAGTTTTGGGGTTTTGGGGT
>CAVZBU010000021.1:0-8610 GCA_963773565.1 uncultured Gammaproteobacteria bacterium
TAGGTTGGACCGCCGGTCGAGAGCCCATCACCTGGAGAGCCGCTTCTCTCGCGGCGTCGGCATAGGGCATCAGTACCAGGTCCACGCCATCTTGTTCGAAGCGCTGGGCATCCCGCCGAGTCGAGGCGGCGATCGCGATTTTCCCCGGGAACCCTTGCTGACGAAGACCATGCAGGAGCATGCGGTTGATGGCGGGATCTCGAAGGGTACTTACCACCCAGCGCGCCTGGTGCAACGGCAGGGTCGCCAGGAACTCCGGGTCTTCCGCATCTCCATAGCACACCCGGTAGCGGTCGCGGGCATGTCGCTGGACGATGGTGGGATCTAAATCCACCGCCAGGAGACGACAGCCGCGCTCCCGGAGGTCCGCCGCCAGGGCTGTACCATAGCGCCCCAGACCGACCAGCAGGATATCCACCTCATCGTCAGTCTCCATCGGGCTAACAGATTCCCGGTGAGGCACCCTGCGTTCGAAGAGCGACAGCCTTGGTGCAAGGCGCTCGTAGAGAACGTGTGAGTAGAGAATCATGTAGGTGGATACGCTGATGGTAATCAGCCCCACCAGGGTGATCAGCCCCACCGTGTCTTCTTGCAAGTGCCCCAACGCCAAGCCCATCGCCGCCAGGATCAGGGAAAACTCGCTGATCTGGGCCACCGTGAGGCCGGCCAGGAAGCCCGTACGCTTGCGATAGCCCATGTAGCCCATGATCACCATGACGATCAGCGGATTGCCGATCAGCACGAATACGGACAGGATCGCCGAAGCCCCTAGCTGGGCTCCCAGGGCTCCGAGGTTAAGGGCCGCTCCCAGTTCGATGAAAAAAAACAACAGCAGGAAATCCCGGATGCTCACCAAGCGAGAGGCTACCTGTTCGCGATAGGGGGTCGAGGCAATGGAGACTCCGGCCAGGAAGGCTCCCACTTCCTTGCTGAACCCGAGTGCCTCGCCGGTCATGGCGCCGATGACTGCCCAGGCGATGACGAATAGCATCAGTAGTTCTGAGGAATGAGCCAGCCGATAGAGCAGTCTTGGCAAGACATAGCGCATCAACAAGGCCAATCCTGACAGCATGACGGCGCCCATCAGCAGCACCCGTCAGCACTTCCCGGCCCATGTTGAGGTCACCGTCGGCCTGACCGTAGGCCGTGAGGCCGATCATCACCAAAATTACCACGATGTCCTGCACGATCAGGAAACCCACCGCGATGCGGCCATGCAGGGAGTCCACTTCCCGCTTGTCGGAAAGCAGCTTGACGATGATGATGGTGCTGGAAAAGGTCAGCGATACGGCCACATAGAGGGCGGTCACCGGTGCCATGCCGAGCCCCAGTGCAATGACATAGCCCACGGCCGAGGTAAATATTACCTGGCCCAGGCCGGAAGCAAGCGCCACCGGCCCCACGGTGCGGATGATATTCAGATCGAGCTTCAATCCCACCACGAACAACAGCAGGGCGATGCCAAGCCGGGCGAACAGTTCAATCTCGGTGCGTTGCTCCACCAGGCTCAGCCCCGAAGGACCGAGTAGGATGCCCACGCCGATGAAGGCGATGATCAGCGGTTGGCGCAGCCACTGAGCCAGTGTGCCCCCCAGTACGGCGAGGCCAAGAACCAGCCCGATCTGGGCAAATACGCTCTCGAGCATCGTGGCCGCCTTCTCAGTCTCAGTAAGCAAAGTAACATGCTAAGCAAGCTAGCTTTTCCGAGCAGATCCACTCGCGCTCGAGAATATACTCTAGCCCGCCACGCAGGATTTGCCCCGCTTACTGAGCCAGACAGTGGCACCCTGCGGGCCATTTACCCTAGCGCTGCCTCACGGGCGCCGCCGCCCTCATCGATAGCCTGAGATGCTCGCCTTTGGTATTTTCGCCCACCACAATGAAGCCGAGGCTGCCGGTGCTACCCTTGTACCTGGGTAGCCGAGGAAACAGATATCCGGTTAAGAGATAAGCGGTATTTCGCCGCCCGTATGGAAGCGGACCGGTGCTGATGTGTCTCGCTGCCACTCGGTTCACCGAATTAGCGCCGGACAGGATAGGGAGATCCTTCATGCTGGGCCTAGACAGCCTCGACTTGTCTCGATTGCAGTTCGCGACCACGGTGATGTACCACATCATCTTTCTCGCCCTGAGCATCGGCCTGGCCACTTATCTGGCCTTTGTCCAGGCCATGTGGCTGAAGACCGGCAACCCTATCTACCTGGGCATCTTCAACTACTGGAAGCCACACTTCGCCGTGAACTATGCCGCCGGGGTCGTCTCGGGGGTGATCATGGCCTTCGAGTTCGGCACCAACTGGAGTGGCTTTTCCTCCCGGGCCGGCGGAATCAGCGGCGTGTTGCTCACCTACGAGGTGGTCACTGCGTTTTTCCTCGAAGCGGGTTTCTTCGGCATCATGATGTTCGGCGAGGGCCGGGTCAGACCGCGGGTGCATTTCTTCGCCACCGCCATGGTCGCGCTGGGTGCCTATATTTCTACCTTCTGGATACTCGCCTCCAACAGTTGGATGCAGACCCCGGCCGGCTACGCCATCGAAAATGGCCAGTTCGTGCCGGAAAACTGGTGGAACGTCATCTTCAACCCTTCGATGCCCTACCGCTTCGTGCATATGTCACTGGCCGCTTTGATCGCCACGGCCTTCGCCGTGGCCGGTATCGCGGCCTGGCACCTGCATCGCGACAAAAGCGACGCCATAGCCCGCAAGATGCTGTCGATGGCGCTGTGGATGCTCACCTTCACGGTGCCGTTGCAGATCGTCGCCGGCGACCTGCATGGCCTCAATACCCGCGAACACCAGCCGGTCAAGGTCGCGGCCATGGAAGCCTACTGGGAGATCAAGCCCGAACGCGGCGGCATGCCGATGGTGGTGTTTGCCTGGCCCGACAGCGAGGCGCAGACCAATCGCCTGGCGCTGGAGATTCCGCGCCTGAGCAGCCTCTATCTGACCCACTCGCTTACCGGCAAGCTCGAGGGTCTGACTCACTGGCCCAGGGACGAGCGGCCCAATGTGCCGCTGGTGTTCTTCGCCTTTCGGCTGATGGTCTATCTGGGCTTCGCCATGTTCGGACTGGTTGCGCTCTCGCTGTGGCTGCGCAAGCGCCGAACGCTCTACGAGTCGCGCTGGTTTCTGAAGCTGATGGTCCTGGCGACGCCGATCGGGGTCGTCGCCATCGAAGCCGGCTGGGTCACCACCGAAGCCGGCCGCCAGCCATGGGTCATCTACGGCCTTTTGCGTACCGCCGAAGGTGTCTCGTCGTTCAGCACCACTACGCTGTGGGCGAGCCTGGCAGGCCTGTGGGGGACCTACACGCTGATCTTCTTAATCGGCGCCTGGCTGTTCTTCAAGCTGGTAAGCAAGCCACCCATGGACAAGATGCCTGCGGAAACGCCCGACCGGGAGGGCGAGCAGATCCAGCAACCTCGCCATCCCTTCAGTCGGCGTGACGACCCCGACCGCCGATAACGCCATCAGCCAACGCAGGGAGCGATTCAATGGGTCATGAACTCTTTCCAGTCATCTGGTTTTGCCTGATCGGCTTCGCCCTGATGCTGTACGTGATTCTCGACGGTTACAGCCTGGGCATCGGCATCCTGTTCCCGTTTGTCAGGCAACAGCAGCAGCGCGGCATCATGATGACCACCGCCGAGCCCTTCTGGGATGGCAACCAGACCTGGCTGGTGCTCAGCGCCGCAGGGCTGTACGGCGCTTTTCCGCTGGTTTACGCCACGCTCTTTCCAGCCATGTACATTCCGCTGATCGTCATGCTGATGGCGCTGTTCTTTCGCGGCATGACGTTCGAGTTCCGCTTCGAGACCTCGACCCGGCGCTGGTTCGATAGTGGCTTCTTCGTCACCGCCACGCTCGCCACCTTCATTCAGGGCATGATCGTCGGCAGCGTGATAGACGGCCTGCACAACGAGAACGGTCATTACACCACCAGTTTCTTCGGCTGGTTCTCGCCTTTCGGCCTGCTCACCGGCATCGCCCTGGTGATCGGCTATGCCTTGCTGGGCGCGGCCTGGCTGATCGTCAAGACCGACGGCGCGTTGCAGGCACGCTTTCTGCGCCTGTTCCGGCCACTGTTGCTGATCTTCATGGGCGCGCTGGTGATCGTCGCTATCGCTACACCGCTGGTCAACGCACATGTCGCCGAGCGCTGGTTCAGCCTGCCCAGCGGGCTCTATCTGGCGGTTATCGGCGTGGCCATGCTGGCCTTGGCGGTGGGCGCCCTCCGCAGTGCCAGCCAACGTCACGAGAAGCGGCTGTTCGCGCAGATCGCCGGCCTGTTCGCCATGGGCTGCGCCGGGCTCGCCATCAGCCTTTACCCTTTGCTGCTCCCGCCCGACATCACGCTCTGGAAGGCGGCCTCGCACCGCTCGAGCCAGTTCTTCCTGCTGGTCGGCTACGCCATCATGATCCCGATCATTCTCAGCTACACCGTCTACGGCTACCGCGTCTTCGCCGGCAAGGTGCGCGAGAGCGAAGAGTAGGCATGCCGCTACGTGATCAAACGCGCCGCTGGCTGGCCCGCCAGGCCCGCCATGGCGGCCATTGGGCTGCGATCGCCATCAGTGCCGGCAGCGCCGCGACGCTGTGCCTGTTCGTTCAGGCCTGGGCGATCGCCAGCATCGTCCAGCGCATGGTGCTCGACGACGGGCGGCTGAGCGAGCTCACGCTGCCGTTGGCACTGCTGCCGCTGGCCTTCATCGGCCGCGGCGCGCTCGCCTGGCTCAGGAGCGAGGCGGCGACTCGCAGCGCCATAAGCGTGCGCCAATCTCTGCGCCATCGGTTGCTCGAGCGCCTGGCGCAACGCGGCCCGCTATGGGCACGTCAGCAGCACAGCGCCACGCTCGGCAACCGGATCTGGGACCAGGTCGACGCGCTGCACGGCTACTACGCCGATTATCGTCCGCAAGTCTGGCTATGCCTTTTGATACCGCTGATGATCCTGCTGGCGGTCTTTCCCCTGAGTTGGGCCGCCGGCACCATCCTGCTGGCCACCGGCCCGCTCATTCCTCTTAACATGGCAATGGTCGGCATCGGCGCCAAACAGCGCCAGCAGGCCCAGTTTCGTGAAATGACGCGCATGAGCCGGCATTTTCTCGATACCCTGCGCGGCCTGGCGACCCTCAAGCTGTTCGGCGTCAGCCGCCAGCAGGCCTCGACGGTGCACCAGGTCTCGGAGAATTTTCGCAAGCGCACCCTGCACGTGCTGCGTCTGGCCTTTCTTTCCTCGACCCTGCTGGAGTTCTTCAGCTCGTTGTCGATCGCCCTGCTGGCGATCTATATAGGTTTCAGCTATCTGGGCTATTTCGACTTCGGTACCTGGGGGCGTGGGCTCGATCTCTACAGCGGGCTGTTCATCCTGATTCTTGCCCCGGAGTTCTACCAACCGCTGCGCGACCTGGGCAGCCATTACCACGCCAAGGCCAAGGCCGAGGCCGCCGCCGAAGACCTGATGCCGATGCTCGCCGACGATGCATCCACACCGCCGGTACAGTCTGACTGGCGCATACCCGAGCGGCTGGGCATCGAGCTGCGAGGGGTCAGCTGTCGCTATGCCGGTCAGCGCCACCTGGCCCTCGACAACATCGAGCTGACCCTGCAGCCGGGCGAGACGCTGGCGGTGATCGGCCCCAGCGGGGCCGGCAAGACCACGCTTTTGAACCTGCTGATGGGCTTTCTGTCCGCCGAGACCGGCACGCTGACGACCGATGACGGCACCCGAATCGATCGACTGCCCCGCGAGGCATGGCACCGCGCCATCGGCTGGGCCGGCCAGCAGCCGGCGCTGTTGCCCGCAAGCCTCGCCGAGAACCTGCGCCTGGCCGCTCCCGAAGCCGACGAACGCGACCTTTGGGATGCCCTTGAAGCCGTCGACCTCGCCGAGTGGACGCGCCGGCTACCCCACGGCCTGACCACGCCGCTGGGTGAAGGCGGCCAGCCGGTCTCCGGCGGTCAGGCGCGGCAGATTTCGCTGGCCCGCGCCTGGCTGCGCCGCGCACCGCTGATCCTGCTCGACGAGCCCACCGCCAGCCTCGACCGCGACAGCGAAGCGCGAGTGCTGCAAAGCCTCGCCCGGCTCAAGCGCGGACGCACCCTGGTCATGCTCAGCCACCGGCTCGAATTGCTGCAACTCGCCGATCGCATCCTGATGCTCGACAACGGCCGCGTGCGCGCGCTGGGGACGCTCGCCGAGCTCAGCGCGCCCGGACGACCACTGGCCGATCTCGAGCTGGATCATGCCGCCGAAACCGCCGGAGGCCAAGCCGATGACTGAACCACGCAAGCCTGAAGCGGACACAACGTGGCGTGAACTACGCCCGTACCTGACACCGCTGCGTGCACACATCGGCCTGTTCATGCTGGCTATCGTGCTTAACCTGCTGGCGTTTTCCGCCAGCATCGGGCTGATCGCGCTATCCGGCTGGTTTCTCAGCGCGACGGCGCTGGCCGGACTCAGCGCCGCCACCGCCGCCAGTTTCAATTTCTACCTGCCGTCGGCATGGATTCGTCTGTTCGTGATCGTGCGCACCGCAGGGCGTTACGGTGAGCGACTCACCTCGCACCAGGCCACCCTCAAGCTGCTCTCCGCCCTGCGCGAGCGCACCTATCGACATATCGAGCCGCTATCGCCAACGGCGCTGCAGCTTTACGGCAGTGGCGACCTGATGACCCGCCTGACCGCCGACGTCGATGCGCTGGACGGGCTTTACCTGCGTGTGCTCATGCCATCGATCGTCGCGCTGTGGGTGATCGTCGGCTGCGGCGTGGTGATCGGCGTCTTCGCCCCTGGGGTCGGTCTGTTCGCCGGCGCGGCGCTGCTGGCGTCGGCGCTTTTCGGCCCGTGGCTCGCCTGGCGCCGGGGTCAGCGCCACTCGGCGCACTGGCAAGCGCTCGACGGCCAACTGCGCGGGCGGCTGATCGCCCGGCTCGCCGCCTTGCCCGAGTTGCTGCTCTACGGCCGCTGGGCGCACGAGCGCGACACCCTGCTCGCGGACCAGGCGCAACGCGATGCCGAGGAGCAGCGCCTGGCCCGGCTATGGGGCCAGGCGCAACTGCTGACACACACCCTGCTCGGGATCAGCGTCAGCGTGACCCTGGCGCTGGCCGCCTGGCTGGTCGATAGCGGCGCCCTCGATCCACGACTGCTCGCGCTGATGGGTCTGGCGGTACTTGCGGCCTTCGAGGCCATCGCCCCGTTGCCCAAGGCCATGCAGGACCTGGGAGGCTTGCGCCACGCCGCAGCGCGACTCAATCACCTGCAGGCCGAGCTGCCCAGCGTCGACTATCCCGACGTCGATCGCGCCACGCCCGTCGATGCAAACCTTCGGATCGAGGCGTTGCGCGTGTGTTTCGAGGCCGGCATTCCGGCGCTCGACGACGTGACGCTGGCGATCGACAGCGGCGAGCACGTCGCCCTGCTCGGCCCAACCGGTAGCGGCAAGACCACCCTATTCAATGCCCTGCTGCGCTTCGCCGTTCCACAACAGGGCACGCTGAGACTGGGCGGCGCGAAGCTTGACGCGTTGAGCGAGCCCAGTCTGCGCCAGGCATTCGCCGTCGCCCCGCAGGACGTGCATCTGTTCGTCGCCAGCTACCGGGAAAACCTGCTGATCGCCGCCCCCGAGGCGAGCGATGCGATGCTGGTCGAGCTGCTCGAGGCGCTGGGGCTCGGCGACTGGCTGGCCAGCCAGCCGGCAGGGCTCGACAGCTATCCCGACGAGGGCGGCAGCTCGCTGTCGGGCGGCCAGTTGCGCCGCTTCGGCGTCGCCCGGGCGCTGCTCTGCGAAGCGCCGGTGGTGCTACTCGACGAACCCACCGAATGGCTCGACGAGGACAGCGCATCGCGGGTGCTCGGCGAAATACGCCGGCGCTGCCGGGGCCGTACCCTGCTGCTGGCCACCCATCGCCTGCGCGAGCTGGAACGCTTCGATCGCATCGCCGTGCTCGACGCCGGTCGGCTACTGGAGTGCGACACGCCGCATGCGCTGCTCGCCGATCCGCAGAGCCGCTACGCGGCGCTCAGACGGCGCACCGTCATCGCTGAGTGACCTTAGAACGCGTTCCGTAGACCGGCGCTGTGCCGGGGCAGGTTTTCGCAAGGGCGCTGTGAATCCCTCCATGGACGCTACTTTCGCCATCCATGGCGAAAGACCCTTGCTTCAACCTGGCCCCGACAGCTTGTGAATTGGCCTGATGCTGGGCACGCCTATCAAAGCGAAGAACCGGGCAGAAACAGATTATGGAAATGCGGTATCAGCACCTTGTCGATACCGTAGAACTGGCCGTTGCTCGCCGGCGAAGCATCGCCGACTGTCTCCGCCTCGTTGATGCGTAATCGTCTTTTCTCGCCGGAGCGCCCCTTGTCACCGGAAAGCGGCTCGATCTCGAGCTGTTGGGTCAGCGCCTGCGCACGCTTGGCAAAGCGCACCTCATCCGGCGGTATGCGCCCCGGTACGATATGATAACGAAGCAGCTTCTTCAGCTCGGCGCGGTGATCGGGGCTGAACAGCACCTCGCGCTGATGATCGGGCATCGCGGTGAAGGCCGCGTCGGTCGGCGCGAACACGGTAAACGGACCTTCACCGGCCAGAATCTGGTCGACA
>CAVZBU010000022.1:0-23265 GCA_963773565.1 uncultured Gammaproteobacteria bacterium
CACCGCCATCCTGGTCTCGCGCGCGATCGTCAATCTCTCCATCGGCGGCAAGCCGGTGAAGAAACTCTGGATTTAAGGGGCTAACGCGATGCGACAGTTCGACTTCATGGGCAAACGCCGCCTGGCCTTCATCGTCTCCGGCGTGTTGCTGGTGGTCTCGCTCATCTCGCTGCTGTTCCAGCAGCTAAATCTCGGGCTGGACTTCACCGGCGGCACGCTGGTCGAGGTTCGCTACGCCACCGCACCGGCGCTCGAGGCCGTGCGCCAGGCGCTGGAGAGCGCCGGCTTCAACAACGTCTCGGTACAGACCTTCGGCGCACCGTCGGAGATCCTGGTGCGTCTGCAGCAGGCCTTCGACCCCGGCGTCGGGGCGCAGGTTACCGACGTGCTGCGCCAGAGCGGCGAAAACGTCAGCCTGATCCGCGCCGAGTTCGTCGGCGCCCAGGTCGGCGGCCAGCTGCGCGACCAGAGCGGCCTGGGCATGCTGGTGGCGCTGGGTGCGGTGATGCTCTACGTGGCGCTGCGCTTCCAGTACAAGTTCTCGCTGGGCGCGCTGTTGGCGTTGGTCCACGACGTGGTCATCGTGCTCGGGGTGTTCTCGCTGTTCCAGATCGACTTCGATCTGACCGTGCTGGCCGCGGTGCTGGCGGTGATCGGTTACTCGCTCAACGACACCATCATCGTCTACGACCGGATCCGCGAGAACATCCGCAAGTCGCGCATCGATCACATGCCGACGATCTTCAACGAGGCGATCAACCAGACCCTGTCGCGCACCCTGGCGACCTCCGGCACCACCCTGCTGGTGCTGCTGGCGCTGCTGCTGCTGGGCGGCGACATGATCCACAACTTCGCCCTGGCGCTGATCATCGGCGTGGGCGTGGGTACCTACTCGTCGGTCTACGTCGCCTCGGCGCTGCTGATCTCGGTCAAGCTGCAGCGTGAGGACTTGATGCCGGCCCAGAAGGAAAACGCCGACGGCGAGGAAGAGCTGCCCTAAGCGGCCTATCGGCATCTGGCAAGAACACGACACCCCGCCCCGGCGGGGTGTCGTCGTTTGTGCGCCCTATTCGCTATCGCCGATGCGCAGACCGTGCTTGCGCAGCCTGCGCACCACGCTGGGCTGGCTGATGCCCAGCCGCGCGGCCAACGCATAGGTGCTGGGTAGCTCGCGGCACAGCGTGGCAAGAATCCCGCGCTCCGTCGCGTCGAGCGCCTGCTTGAGCGTCTGACCCTCGGCCAGCCCCACCGGGACGCTGAGCGCCGGGCCGCCGGGCGGCGCAGGTGCAGTGCCGGTCGCCGTGTTGCCCGGCGCGCCGATCAGCTCGCCGGGGCTGGCCAGCCAGGTGCGCTCCATCCAGTTTTCCAGTTCGCGCACATTGCCTGGCCAGTCGCGGCCCATCAGCTCCGGCCATACGCTAGGGTGCAGCACCTTGGGCTGGCCGTAGCGCTGATTGAGCCGCTCGAGCTGCAGCTCCACCAGCCCGGGAATGTCCTCGCGGCGCTCGCGCAGCGGTGGCAGGGTCACCGGAATGACGTTGAGCCGGTAATACAGGTCGAGGCGAAAGGCGCCGCTCTCGACCCGCGCGGCGAGATCCTGGTTCGAGGCCACCACCAGGCGGAAGTCGACCCGCCGCGAGCGGGTGTCGCCCAGCCGGGTGACCTCGCCGTCCTGAATCACCTTGAGCAGCTTGCTCTGCATCGCCAGCGGCAGCTCGCCGATCTCGTCGAGAAACAGCGTGCCGCCATCGGCGCGCTCCAGCACCCCGGCCTTGCCCTGACGCCCCGCTCCGCTGAACGCGCCGGGCTGATAACCGAACATCTCGGACTCGAACAGCGCCTCGGGGATCGCCGCGCAGTTGACGTCGATGAATGGTCCCTCGCGCCGCGCGCTCCAGCGGTGCAGCTGGCGCGCGAAGGCGGTCTTGCCGACCCCGGATTCACCGAGCATCAGCACCGTGGCGTCGCTGGGCGCAACCCGCTTGATCAGCAGCGCCACCTCGCGCATCACCCCGCTGCGCACTTCCAGGCTGTCGAGTTCGAGATCGTCGTCCAGCGCCGAGGCCCCGCCGCGCTTCAGGTGTTCGCTGAAGCGTCGCTGCAGCAGCGCGTATTCGTCCTGCAGCAGTTGCAGGTCGGTGAGATCCATCGAGCGCGAGACAATGCGTACCAGCACGCCGTCGAGAAACACCGGGTGCGCCTCGGCGATCACCCGCCGGCCGGTACCGGTGTGCTGCATCAACTGCGCCGGCTGGCGGGTGCGCATCACCTCCTGAGTCACCGAGGGCGACAGCACGCCGCGCTCGACCAGCTGCTGAACGGTGCTCGCGCGCAGCGCCTCGCGGCTCAGGCCATATACCGCCGCGCTGCCGGGGCTGACATCGCGGATGCGGCCCTCGGCATCGACGATGAAGAAGTGGTCGTGAGCGGTCTCGACGATGGTCTCGAGCACCGCGCTGTCGATATCACTCATGAGATTCCCACCAAGCCAGCGATTCAATTCTGTATCGAGGATACATAGATGAATCGATCGCGGCCATGTTCGATTCAAAAATGGATCATCAGGCCATTTCAGCCCGTCAACCACGCCATTCGATGGCTGGCATGGTTCATGCAACGTACAAATAACGTTAGTGACCGATAACAACGCCCCTTCAGGAGACAGCATGGACAAGCCGAACCTCAACCAGCCGCTGGGCGGCAACGAGATGCCGCGCTTCGGCGGCCCGGCAACGATGATGCGCTTGCCGACCCAAACCACGGCGGCCGGCCTGGACGCCGCCTTCATCGGCGTGCCCATGGATATCGGCACCTCCAACCGCCCCGGCACCCGGCTCGGCCCGCGCCAGATCCGCGACGAGTCGCGCATGCTGCGGCCCTACAACATGGCGACCCGCGCCGCGCCGTTCGACAGCCTGCAGGTGGCCGACATCGGCGACGTGCCGATCAACACCTTCAACCTGCCCAAGAACCTCGACATCATCAGCCATTACTACGACGAGGTGCTCGCCGAGGGCTGCATACCGCTGACGCTGGGCGGCGACCATACCCTGACCTGGCCGATCCTGCGCGCCATCGCCAACAAGCACGGCCCGGTCGGGCTGATCCATATCGACGCCCACGCCGACGTCAACCCGCACATGTTCGGCGAGGAAGTCGCCCACGGCTGCCCGTTCCGCCGCGCCCAGGAAGAGGGCCTGCTCGACAGCCAGCGCGTGGTGCAGATCGGCCTGCGCGGTACCGGCTACGCCGCCGACGACTTCGACTGGTGCCGCGACCAGGGCTTTCGCGTGGTGCCCGCCGAGCAGTGCTGGTACCAGTCGCTGGCGCCGCTGATGGCCGAAGTACGCGAGCAGATGGGCAATGGCCCGGTATACATCTCGTTCGACATCGACGGCCTCGACCCCTCCGTGGCGCCGGGCACCGGTACCGTCGAGATGGGCGGCCTGACCGCCCAGCAGGGGCTCGAAATCGTCCGCGGCGCCCAGGGCCTGAACGTGGTCGGCGGTGATCTGGTCGAGGTCTCGCCGCCCTACGACACCAGCGGCAACACCGCGCTGATGGGCGCCACCCTGCTCTACGAAATGCTCTGCGTGCTGCCGGGCGTCAAGCGCCGCTAAGCCGTTTCATCGACGCCGGTCGTGGCCGACCGGCGTGACCGACAACAACAATGAGGTACTCCTCATGTCTTCGACTCTGAATACGGCTGTCGACCGTGACGATAGCAACGCACCCAACGGCGGGCGAATCAATCGTCGCGCCCTGATCAAGTTCCTGATCCCCTCGCTGATCGGGATCGGCATGTTCCTGATTCCGTTTTCCACCGGCGACGGCATCAATATCGGCATGGGCATGCTCGCCGACGGCCTCAAGGCGCTGCTCGGCGCCGCGCTGCCGGCGATCGCCGTGATCGTGCTGTGCCTGTCGGCGCTGCTCACCGCGCTGGTCAAGCTGACCCGGCCGGGCTGGGCCCGCGAGGGCGCGGCCCATGAACTGTTCGATGTCGAACCGCTGTGGTTCGGCATGCGCGTGCTCGGCGCCGCATTCGCGCTGATGACCTACTTTCAGGTCGGCCCGACCTTCATCACCGCCGATTTCACCGGCGGGGTGATGCTCAACGACCTGGCACCGGTACTGCTGACGTTCTTCTTCTTCGCTGCGCTGCTGCTGCCGTTTCTGGTCGACTTCGGCTTCATGGAGTTCATCGGCAGCCTGGTGCGCAAGCCATTCCGGATGATCTTCGGCCTGCCCGGGCGCAGCGCCATCGATGCTACCGCCTCATGGATGGGCTCCGGCACGGTGGGCGTGCTGATCACCACCCAGCAGTACGAACAGGGCTTCTACAACCGCCGCGAGGCCGCGGTGATCGCCACCAACTTCTCGATCGTGTCGATCGCCTTCGCGCTGCTGGTGACCAGCTTCATCGGCATCAACCACCTGTTCGTGCAGTTCTACCTGACCGTGGTGGTCGCCGGGCTGATCGCCGCCGTCGTGGTGCCGCGCCTGCCGCCGCTGTCGCGCAAGCCGGATACCTACTACGAGCCGGTGGGCTGCCGCCTCGAGGAGGAAAACACCCGCCAGGTGGGCGTACTGCGCTTCAGCCTCGGCCAGGCCGTGTCGCGTGCCGAAACGGCACCGGGGCCGCGTGCGCTGGCGCGCAGCGCGATGCTCAACGTCGCCGATATCTTCCTCGGCCTGCTGCCGCTGGTAGTGGCGATCGGCACCGTGGCGTTGATCCTCGCCGAGTTCACGCCGCTGTTCACCTGGCTCTCCTACCCGATGGTGCCGGTACTCGAGTGGCTGCGCATTCCCGAGGCCCAGGCCGCCGCGCCGGCGACCCTGGTGGGCTTCGCCGACATGTTCCTGCCGGCGGTGCTGGCCAAGGACATCGACAGCGAGCTGACGCGCTTCGTGATCGCCTGCCTGTCGCTGACCCAGTTGATCTACATGTCCGAGATCGGCGCGCTGCTGCTGAAGTCCAGAATCCCGCTCAAGCTCTGGGAACTGGTGGCGGTCTTCCTGCTGCGCACGGCGATCACTCTGCCGATCATCGCCTTCATCGCGCACACCTTCGTCTTTTGAGGCCCGTCATGACCTGCGCTGAACTGCTGATCCGCCTGCTGCGCGAACGCTACGCCGTCGACACCGTATTCGGCATTCCCGGCGTGCACACCGTCGAGCTGTATCGCGGCCTGGAAGGTCAGGCGATCCGCCACGTCACCCCGCGCCACGAACAGGGCGCCGGGTTCATGGCCGATGGCTACGCCCGTGCCAGCGGCAAGCCCGGGGTCTGCCTGATCATCACCGGTCCGGGGATGACCAATATCGCCACCGCGATGGGCCAGGCGCTGGCCGACTCGGTGCCGATGCTGGTGATCTCCAGCGTCAACCGCCGCGACACCCTGGGGCGCGGCCAGGGCCGGCTGCACGAACTGCCCAGCCAGCAGCAGACGCTGGCCGGGGTGGCGCGCTTCAGCCATACCCTGCTCGACCCCGCCGCGCTGCCCGAGGTACTGGCCCGCGCCTTCGCGGTGTTCTCCTCGGCGCGCCCGGGGCCGGTGCATATCGAGATCCCCATCGATCTGTTCGATGCACCGGTCACGCCGCCTGCTCAGTGGCCCGGCGCGAAGCTGTATCGCCCGGCGCCCGACCCGGCCGGGCTGGCGCAGGCCGCCGACTGGCTGCGCGAGGCCGAGCGCCCGCTGGTGCTGCTCGGCGGGGGCTGCGTGGATGCCGCCGAGGCCGCGCGCCAGCTCGTCGAACGTCTCGACGCGCCATGCGCCACCACCATCAACGCCAAGGGTCTGCTGGGTCGCGATCACCCACTGGATCTCGGCGCCAACACCGCGTTGCCGGCGGTGCGTGAACTCGCCCGCGAGGCGGACGTGATCCTCGCCGTGGGTACCGAACTCGGCGAGACCGACTACGACGTGGTATTCGACGACGGCTTCGCGCTGAACGGGCGACTGATCCGCATCGACATCGACGCCGAGCAGCTGGTGCGCAACCAGGCCACCGCGCTGGGGCTGGTCGGCGATGCCGGCCGGGCGCTGGAGCTGTTGCTCGAGCACTTCCCACAGCCGCCGTGGCACGTCGAACGGCGCCCGACGCAACGGCGCCCGACGCGTGCAGCAGACCCACGAGACTCTGGCACTGGCCAACGACCCGGCTTTCTCCCCCTTCGTGCCGCTGTTCGCCACGCTGCGCGAGGCGCTGCCCGAGGCGGTGCTGGTCGGCGACTCCACCGCCCCGGTCTACGCCGCCAATCATCTGGTTTCGCAGCCCGCGCCGCGGCGCTTCTTCAACGCCTCGACCGGCTACGGCACGCTCGGCTACGGCCTGCCGGCCTCGCTCGGCGCGTCGCTGGCCCGGCCCGAGCTGCCGGTGGTCGCGCTGGTCGGCGACGGCGGGGTGATGTTCACGCTCTCCGAGCTGGCCACCGCGGTGGAGGAGCGCCTGCCGGTGGTCGTGCTGTTGTGGCACAACGCCGGCTACGAGGAGATTCGCCGTTACATGGACGCCCACGGCGTCGCCCGCCTGGGCGTCGACCTCAAGGCACCCGATTTCCAGCAGCTGGCCGGCGGATTCGGCTGCGCGGCGAGCCGCGTCGGCAGCCCTCAAGCGCTGGCCGAGGCGCTGGCCACCCGGCCGATCGATGCCCCCTATCTGATCGAGGTCGATGCCTTCGCCTGGCAGTCGACGCTGGAACACTGAACGTTTCTCTCACAACCCAGACACCACAAAGGACATAACAACAATGGCCCATTCAACGACCCCGGCTTTGGCCAGGACATCCTCGACGCAGTCAGCGGCAACTCCGCACTGATGGGCCGTACCTTGCTCTACGAGATGCTGTGCATCCTGCCGGGCGTCAAATGTCGTGACTGAATCAGGCAGCCGGGCGCATTTGATCCCTGATACATGCAAGGCAAATACAATTAACATAAGGACGAAATTATGGCTTTCTTCGAACGCTTACTCGGCCAGGACACGCTCGACGATCATCAGCATAAAAGTCTCGGTGCCTTCGGTACTGTCGCCCTGTGGCTTGGTGCCAATGTGGTGGTCACCACCATACTCACGGGCATGCTGCTGGTGCCCGATTTACCCTTCATGACTGCCATGGGCAGCGTGCTGATCGGTTCACTGATCGGCGCCATTCCACTCCTGCTGGTCGGGTTGATGGGCCAACGCACGGGCCTGCCCTCCATGGCACTGACCCGACGAGCCTATGGGCCACTTGGCAGCCGTCTGATCTCTTTGGTCAACATGGGTGTGCTGATCGCCTGGAGCTGGATCCAGGCCTTGCTCGCCGGCATGAGCCTTGACTATGCCATCCAGGCGACCACCGGTTATTCCAACCTGGCATTGATGACCATCCTGTGTGAAAGCGTGGTGGTACTGATCGTGCTACGCGGCCACCTGGGAATCGAGCGGGTCGAACGCTGGGCGGCGATGGCCATGGTTGGCTTGGCTGCCGTGGTGCTTTACCAACTGAATCTCCACTATGATGTCTCGACGCTTCTGGACATGCCTGTCGAGTCGCACAATGGCATCACCTTGGGTATTGCCTTCGACATCGTCATTGCCACGGCCTTCTCCTGGATCTCGTCCTCGGCCGATTACAACCGCAACTGTAAAAGCGGCGCCATCGCCGTCTGGGGCACCTACCTCGGCTATGTGCTGGCAGCCATGATCGCCATGGGGCTCGGCGCCGCCGTCTCGGGGCTCTCGGTCCTGAACGGCATGGAGCAGACCTACGATCCGACCCGCCTGCTATCAGGCTTTGGCTTCGGTCTGCCAGCTGCCTTGGTTATCTTCTTCTCGGTGATGACCACCAACGTCATGGCTGTCTACAGTGCCACGCTATCCTGCATGAATGTGTCACCCGGCATGGCCTTCTGGAAGCCGGCCCTGGTGATCGGTGTCGTCACCGTGCTCGGCGCCTTGATCCCCGGTATTCTGGATCAGTTCCAGAACTTCCTGCTGTTGATCGGAGCCCTGTTCATTCCGGCCTTCTCGGTCATGATCTTTGACTATTATCTGGTTGGCCGTGAGGGCTATAGCGCCGATCTGCTCAAGGCTCACCATCAACTGGGTCGTCCCACCGCACCGGTGGCCATCGGCGCCTATCTGATCGGTGCCGGACTCGCCGCCTACTGGTCCCTGGTCTCCCCCTTGTCCTTCGGCGCCTCTCTGCCAGTATTCATCATCACAGGCGGCCTTTATTGGCTTGGTGCAATGCTATTTACCAGTCCGCGTGCGGCCGCATCGCAGGCGACAGGAGAGTGACCCCGATGAGAATGATGCTAGCCCAGACAGCCCCCCTGCGCGGGGATACCCATGCCAATCTGGTCGCCCTGCAGGGCCTGTGCAAGCAGGCATCAGCGGCCGGCGCCGATCTGCTGGCCTTGCCCGAGCTAGCACTGAGCGGCTACAACATCTTCACGCAACTGGATGAGCTCGCGGAACCGGTGGGTGGCCCGATCACTCGGCGGGTCGCCGAACTCGCCGCCGAGCATGGCCTCTTCCTCCTCTTCGGACTGGCCGAACGCCAAGCCGATGGACGGCTGACCAACTCCGCTGTGCTGATCGACGATTCCGGCCAGCATCTCGCCACGTACCATAAGCGCCAGCTGTGGGACCGGGAGCATGAATTCTTCACCGCCGGCGAAGCATGCTGTGTGGTGGACACGCGCCTCGGTCGACTTGGATTGATGATCTGTTACGACAATGAATTTCCCGAGATCGCAAGGGCGCTCGTCAAGGACGGCGCCGAGGTTATCCTCTCGCCTACCGCCAACATGGTTCCCAACGCCGAGCGGCAAGCACTACAGATCCGCGCCCGGGCCTTGGACAACCAGTGCTTCGTGGCCTGTATCAATCGGGCTGGAGTGGAGGATGAACTCCATTACTGCGGCAATAGCTTGATAGCAGGTCCGGATGGCGAGGTTCTGGGCCGCCTCGGTGACGAAGCGGGAAGCCTGGTTATCGACATCGAACTAGACCGCATTAACGAGAGCCGCGCCCACCAGGACTATCTCGGCGACCTGAGGCCCATTGCGGAGACCGCTTCATGAATCACTTATCCTTGCCGCGTGGTAAAGCCGCGAATTGGTATCGCACCACGTCGCACGCCGATGCCATCACGCTGATCGACGAACCGGGGATCAAGCCCTTCTACCGCTGCAACATCTGGCACGTACGCGGCCGCGATCGTGACCTGATGGTGGATTTCGGCCTCGGCGCGGTGCCTCTGCGCCGCCATGTGCCACTCCTCGCCGAGCGCGATCTGGTGGCCGTCGCCAGCCACACCCACTTCGATCACATCGGTGCGGCGGCGGAGTTCGACTGTTGCCATGTGCATGCCGCCGAGGCCGATATCCTGGCCAGCCCCGACAACGCCCGCACGCTGGCCGACGCCTTCCTCGGCGAGGCGATGTTCGACGAGCTGCCGCCCGCGCCGTTCGAATACCACAGCTACCGCATCGCGCCACCGCAGCGCATCGCCCCCCTCGAGGATGGCGATTGCTTCGATCTCGGCGACCGGCGTTTCGAGGTCATTCACACGCCCGGGCACTCGCCCGGCGGCATCGCGCTCTGGGAAGCGGCCAGCGCCACCCTGATCGCCGGCGACATCATCTACGACGGGCCGCTGATCGAGGATCTCTGGCACAGCAATCTCGACGACTACGCCGCCAGCCTGCGGCGGCTACGCCAACTTCCCGTACGCACCGTGCACGGCGGGCACTTCCCGAGCTTCTCGGGGGGCCATCTGCATGCGCTGATCGATGCCTGGCTGCGCGACCACGCTTTGTGAGGAGTCCCATGCAACAACTCGACAAGCAGTTCATCGACAATCAATGGGTGGCCTCGCACGGCAGCCGACGCCTGGCGGTGGTCAACCCGTACACCGAGCAGACCCTTGCCGAGGTGACCGCCGGCGACAGCGCCGACGTCGATGCCGCCGTTGCCGCGGCGCGGCGCGCGCTACCCGCCTGGCAGGCGTTGTCGGGCACCGAACGCGCACGTTACCTGGATGGCTTCGCCGAGGTGCTGACCCGACGCCGCGAGGAGCTCGTGCGGCTGTCGTCGACCAACAACGGCAAGGCGCTGGCCGAGGCGGGCATCGATCTCGACGACGCCATCGACTGCTATCGCTACTACGCCGGCCAGGCGCGTGCGCTCGACGCCCGCCAGGGGCAGCCGGTGGCGCTGGAGATGGACGGCGTCGAGGCCGCCTGCTACTTCGACCCGGTGGGCGTGGTCGGGCTGATCACGCCGTGGAACTTCCCGCTGGTGACCAGTGCCTGGAAGCTTGCCCCGGCTTTGGCCGCCGGCTGTACGGTGGTCTTCAAGCCTTCGGAAGTCACTCCGCTGCCCGAGCAGGCGCTGGCCGAGATCGCCGAAGAGGTCGGCCTGCCCGCCGGCGTATTCAACCTGGTGCATGGCGACGGCGAGGGAGTCGGCGCACCGCTCAGCGCCCATCGCGGCGTCGACAAGATCTCCTTCACCGGCAGCAATCGGGTCGGCGAGGCGGTAATGCGCGCCGTCGCCGAAGGCAGCCGGGGTATTTCGCTGGAGCTCGGCGGCAAGTCGCCGATCCTGGTGATGGACGACGCCGATGCCGGCGAGGCCGCCGACTACGTGATGGCCGGATTGTATTTCAACGCCGGTCAGATCTGCTCGGCGACCTCGCGCCTGCTGGTCCACGAGACGCTCGCCGAACCGCTCTATCAGGCGTTGGCCGAGCGCATCGACGCGCTGGTGCTCGGCGACCCGCTGGACGGCGCAACGACCCAGGGGCCGATGGCCAGCGCCCGCCAGCGCGACGCGGTGCGCGGCTACCTGGCGATCGCCGCCGAGGAAGGTTTGCATGCGGTGCGCGACGCCAGCCATCGCCCCCTGCCCGACCAAGGCTATTTCATCGCCCCGACGCTGTATCGCGACGTGCCCACCGACAGCCGGCTGTGGCGCGAGGAGATCTTCGGCCCGGTGCTCTGCGCGCGTAGCGTGGCCAGCGAAGCCGAGGCCATCGAACTGGCCAACGACAGCGAGTTCGGCCTGGCCGCCACGGTGGTCAGCGGCGACGCCGAACGCGCCCGGCGCATCGGTCGGCAACTGCAGGCCGGCAGCGTATGGTTCAACAGCGAACAGCTGGTACCGCCGCAGGCTGCCTGGGGCGGCTACAAGCGCAGCGGCATCGGCCGCGAGCTGGGGCCCTGGGGGCTCGCCAGCTACCAGGAAGTCAAGCACCTCATCGGGCCGGCACGCTGACCAGCACCGTGCGCCCTCGACATGTCACGACGGCCATCTGGCGTGGTGACTGTCGATCACATACGCGTGCCGATGCCGGCCTCCTGGGTGATGATGGCGATGGGGCGCTGGCCCCTCCCATCCCTCGTGCTCGTGCTGATGATGCTCATCATGGGTGTGCAGGTGAGTATGGCTCATGGGAGTGTGCTGGTGCTCGAGAAGCATCGGGTCATGGGCATGCCAGACGAGGGATGCAATTGCCGTCGCCGCCAGCGCTATCGTCCCCAGCAGGGCGAAGGTTCCGGTCAATCCGAGATGCACCCCCATCCAGCCCGCCAGCGGGTAGGTGACCAGCCAGCAGCCGTGTGACAGCGAGAACTGAGCGGCAAACAGTGCCGGCCGGTCCTCGGGCTGGCAAGACCGCTTGAGCAAACTCCCGGTGGGGGTCATGACCAGCGAGGCGCCGGCCCCCAGCAGTAGCCACAGCCCGAGCAGCCCGGCGAACTCGGGTCCGGTCAGGCCCAGATAGAGACTCACTGTCATCAGGCAACTACCCAGCAACATGACCGGCCGCTCGGGCACCCGATCCAGGATCTTGGGCAGCAGCAAGGCCACCAGCATGGAGCCCCCGCCGGCCGCGGCGAAGGCCAGAGCCACCTCGCGTTCGCCCAGGTTCAGCACGGAGCGCACATAGACCACGGTACTGACGATCTGCATGGCCCCGGCGGCCGAGACCGCCAGGTTCAATGCCAGCAGTCCACGCAGCCGCGGCGTCTTCAGGTAGATCCGCATGCCGTGGGTGACACGCCGCCAGGCGCCGGGCGGATTCTCCACCGGGCGTGGCGAGGGCAGCGTCACTGATACAACCAGAGCCGCCGAGAGCAGAAACGCCAGGGCATTGAGCAGGAACAGGGCATCGAAGCCCATCACCATCAATAGTCCCGCCGCGGCCAGCGGGCTCAGCAGGTTCTCCAGGTCATAGGCGAGCCGCGACAACGACAGCGCCCGCGTGTACTGCCCCTCATCCTCCAGAATGTCGGGAATCGTCGCCTGGAAGACCGGCGTGAAGCCCGCCGAGCAGGCGTTGAGCAGGAAGATCAGCACATAGATCTGCCACACTTCGGTAACGAAGGGTAACGCACAGACCACGGCGGCGCGCAGCAGATCCAGGCTGACCAACAGGGCACGCCGCGGGAGGCGAGACGCATAGGCACCCACCACCGGCGCGATACCCACGTAAGCTACCATCTTGATCGCCAGGGCCGTGCCCAGCACCACCCCCGCCTGCCCCGCGGCCAGGTCATGGGCCAGCAGCGCCAAGGCGACCGTGGTCAGACCGGTGCCGACGAGCGCAATGACCTGAGCCTGAAACAGATGGCGGTAACTGCGGTGGGCAAACACGTCGAGCATGGAGCCTCCTCCAGACAGGAATCGATGGAATTCTACCCCGATCGCTTGGCCCGCTGAATGATCCTGGGCGACCAACCAGCCAACTTTTCTGATTCCGCCCAAGGAGTTGCCGATTTCACTGGCGCTGGTTGCCGGCCATGCGCCTCAGGGTGCCGTCGCGGCGCACAAGCGTATGCCACAATATTGCCATGCCTGCATGGCCGAGAATCAGCGTTAATAAGGTCCAACCCAGCCAGCCGTGCCATTGGCGAGCGAACAGCAGGCTGTCGGTATGAACGGTGCCACTTTCGAACAGCGGTATCCCCCAGGGAGCAAAGGGCTGCCCGCTGCTCCAGGTCATGTAGAGACCAAGGGTGGGTATCGTCAGCATCAGAAGATAAAGCAGCAGATAAGAAAGCGCCGCCACACGCCCCAGCACACCGCGATGCGGCGGCCTGCGGGGTAGATTGTAAAGCGCCCATAACGCACGCAACGCGATCAGTCCTAGCAGCAGCGTTCCCAGCGGTCGATGAGTGGCTATCCACAGCTGTACCCACTCCTCGGTGCCCACCAGCGCCCGCGCTGTCATGCCCCCCAACTGCCAGAGCAGCAGGGCACCGATCCCCCAATGAAACCAGCGACTGATAGAGCCATAGCGGTCAGGCGTATCCCGCCATTGCTGGCGCAGCATCGCGAACCTCCTTCCATGCTTCCAGTGGCTCAGTACCAGGCACGCAGACCAATTATCAGTGCTGTAGTCGAGTCGCTTTCGTCATAGTTGCGCGCGTGGCTGATTCCCACATAGGGGCCGATTTCGCGCATCAACTCATAACGAAGTCGTAATCCAACCTCGCTACTATTGATCCCTCTCTCGATGCCGTACTTCGGCGCATCTTGCAGCGAGGCAGCCAGCGCCATTCGCGGTTGCAGAATCAACCGCTGGGTGAGCAGGATCTCGTATTCGAACTCGCCACTGACACTGACATCACCTTCGTCGCTGACATAGACAGCGGTGTCAGTCTCCAGCAACAGCGGGGCCAAACCCTGCAGGCCCACCACCGCGAAGCGCCGATCGGGGTCGGGGTTGAAAGACTGGCGTACGCCCGCCTGCAGGTTCCAGAAAGGCGAAATCATTCGACTATAGAGCAACTGCAGGTCACTGCTTTCAGGCCCCCCGCCACTGATCGGCCCCTCCCCCTCGCTTTTCCACCAGAAGCGGTTTTCATCATTGCCGATCCAGCCCTGGGCGTCCCATAACCAGGCGTTGGGCGCGCCGATGCTATCGCGATATTCGAGCCTATCTATGAGTATTTGACTGAATAGCGCGTCGTCGTGTACCGGCTCGCGCCAGCCAGCGGGCGAGCCGCTGTGAGAGCTACGGGGGCCATCGGGAACCACCTCACCGATGTCGGCGCGAGCGGGCGGTTCGGCGACAGCAATGATAGGCAGCCAGAGAACGACGCTCAGCCACGCGCCACGGCAGAGAGATACTCTGTCAGGCATGCTCGAACGCCTCCGCTGGTGCGACCCGCACGACCCGGAACATGCCGGCATCCATGTGGTAGAGCAGATGGCAGTGGAAGGCCCAGCGTCCCGGTTCGTCGGCAGTCAGCAGCAGCGAGACTCGCGAAGCGGGCAGAACGCTGAGGGTATGCTTGAAGGGAAGCCGATCCCCCTGGCCGTTCTCCAGTTCCATGAACATGCCGTGCAGGTGGATGGGGTGCTCCATCATGGTGTCGTTGACCAGCACCAGGCGGATGCGATCACCCAGCACGATATCGATCGGCTCGGCATCGGAGTATTTCACGCCGTCGAACGACCACATGTAGCGTGACATATTGCCGGTCAGATGCAGCTCGATGGTACGCGACGGTGGACGCCTATCACGCATCGGCACGACGTTGCGCAGCTGGCTGTAGGTGAGCACGCGGTGCTCGACGCTTTCAAGGCCCGTACCGCGCTCGCCGAGACGATCGCGCGGCATCTCGGCGACGTTGATATTGCCGGGGCCGTGACCGCCGGGCGCATGACGTGTCACCGTCGGCCCGGCTGCGGGTGCCATGGCGCCATGCCCCGCAGCGCCGTGGTCCATGCCCGGCATGACACCATGATCCATGCCCTTCTGGTTCGCAGCGCCGTGGTCCATACCGACCATGCCGCCGTGATCCATGCCCATGTCCATCATGCTGCGACGGGGAGGCTCGCGTAGCGCCGGTACCGCTGCGCGCATGCCGGCACGGGACGTTAACGTACCCAGCGCGTAGCCGCTGCGATCCATCGCCTCCGCCATTAACGTGTAAGCGCTGTCGGCCCGTGGCTCGACGATCACATCGAAGGTCTCGGCCACTCCGAGCTGGAACTCGTCGGTTTCCACAGGCTCCACTTCCTGACCATCGGCAGCCACTACCGTCATGGGCAAGCCCGGAATGCGGAAGTTGAAATAGCTCATCGCCGAGGCGTTGATCACCCGTAGTCGAATACGCTCGCCGGACTTAAAGAGTCCCTCCCAGCCCACTGCAGGATGGCGACCGTTCATCAGATAAGTATAGGTAGCGCCGGTCACGTCGGCGATGTCGGTGGGCGCCATGCGCATCCGTTTCCAGGCCAGCCGGTCGGCCAGCGTCGCCGCCAGACCGCGCTTCTGCACATCCTCCAACAGATGGCCCACCGTATGCTGATCGAAGTTGTAGTAATCGCCCGAACTTTTTAGCCGCGCCATGAGACGGTGCGGATCCTCGAAGGTCCAGTCGTTGAGCATGACCACGTATTCGCGATCCACGGGGATTCGCGGCGGTTCGGCCGGATGTATAACCAGTGGCCCGGTCAGGCCGATCTGTTCCTGCATGCCGGAGTGGCTGTGATACCAGTAAGTGCCGCTCTGACGTACCGGGAAGTGCGCCTCGAAGCTCTCACTCGGCGCGATGCCGGGGAAGGAGACACCGGGCACGCCGTCCAGTTGAAAGGGCAGCAGCAGGCCGTGCCAGTGAACCGAGGTGTCCTCGTCGAGCTGGTTGTGCACGCGCAGGCGCGCCTCCTGCCCTTCCCACAGCTCGATCAACGGCGCGGGTACCGAGCGATTGACTGTGATACCGGCACCATGCCCGCCGGCAATGCTGATCCGCTCACGGCGCACGGTAAGCTGCAGCGAGACCGGACGGGGCGTTCCTCCCGCCACCTGCGCGGCCAGTCCAGCTCGACGAGAAAGGGCTTCACCTCGAGCGTAGCCCGGCAATAGTGCCTCCAGCCCCGCCAGTGCGCCGGCACCGGCCATTGCGAAAAGAAAACGGCGACGATCACCATCCAACGAACGCTGTTTCACTGAGGCCAGCTCCCGGGGGCTTGGGCTTGGTAGCGAAGAGTCACGGCTTATGAACTCGGATTCAGAAGGACCGTACCTTTCATGCCCGACTCGTAGTGGCCGGGAATGAAACAGGCGTATTCGATGCGCCCGCCCTGTTCGGGAGCGGTCCAGACCAGCGTTTCGGTCTCGCCCGGCGCTAGCGTGACGGAAGCACTCTGGGGACCGCCGTGACCCGACATGTCGCCATGCTGGCCGCCCATCGTATCGCCTTGGCCGTCACTGCCGTGATGTCCATCGCCCTGCTGCATCATCTGCTGGTGCAGCTGTTGCATGCGATCGCTACCGATCGAGAATTCGTGCTCGATCATGGCCGTGTTTTCGATGCGAAAGCGTACTGTCGTACCCGGCGCGATCTGTAGCTCAGCGGGATCGAACCACATGCTACCGGCCTTGATCTCGATGGTGCGTGAGGGTTCCGGCGTGTTGCCGCCGTCGTGACCGTGCCCGGCATCGGCCAGCGCCGACGTGCTGAGGGCGGCGAAGGTAAAAAGCGTCAACAAAAGCTTCATGGCAAATCTCCACGTGATGAATATAGAGGGGGATAGCTACAGCGCCCCCGGTGAAAGTCGAAAAAAGAGATAGCAGACGCACCGCGTCCGACCGATCAACCGGCTTCGACCGGCAGGGTCATGAAGATTGCCGTGCCTTGGTCATCGAACTGATGGACAGTCAGCTCCTGCTGGCGCTCGCCAGGCATACCGGGCGTGCCGACGGGCATACCGGGCAACGCGATACCCGCCACTGCGGGCCGTTCATCAAACAGCCGGTCGAGCGCCGCGCCGGGTACATGGCCTTCAACGACATAGCCACCCATTTCGAGACTGTGGCAGCTACCGAGACCGTGAGGGATACCGAGGCGGCTTTTGATCTCGCCAAGAGCCTGCGTCTCCACCACCTTCACCTCGACACCCCGATTTTCCAGATAGGCAGCGTAGGCGGCACAGCAACCGCAACTGGGGCTCTTGTAGAGCGTGGCTTCTTCGGGCAGCGAGGCGTGTGCAGCCTGTGAGCCCAGCATGAAAGTGGCAGACAACACCAGTGCGGCGATATTGCGCGGCATGACAGATCTCCTGAACGTCAATGATTACCCGAAACAGTAGACACCCTCAGCCTGAAAATACCCTGAACGGGAATGGCAGCGCCCTAGGGCGGCGTCGCCTATTCAGCGGTGGGTGAAAGTGATCTCGACCCGCAGTCCGCCGAGCCGCGCCCGGGCATATGTCACGCGCCCACCGTAACGCTCGGCGAGCTGAGCCAGAATGGAAAGTCCCAGGCCATGACCCCGATATTGCTCGTCGAGCCGTAAACCACGCTGGCCCAGTTGAGCGAGCCATTCATCGGCCACGCCCGGGCCGTCATCTTCGATGACCAGGCGGAACGGTGCGGCAAGCAGCGTCAACTCGACCCGCTCATGGGCCCACTTGCCAGCGTTGTCGAGTAGGATGCCCAGCATCTCCATGCCATCCTGACGTTCCAGTGGGAGTTGGTAGTCGGTGGCTTCGGGCACATTGAGGAGGAAGGTTCGATCAGGATAGAGGGTGCGAAACATCTCCAGCATGGAGATCACCTCCGCCATGGTGGTGTGCTGCTGGCCGGTCGATAGGCCGACGATGCGCGAGCGACGCAGCTCACTCTCCAGCTTCTCGTCGATGTCATCGAGCCGCTCGAGAATGCGCGTACGGCGTTTGTCATCCAGCGCTCGCCTCGAGCGTAGTGCCTGCATGACGGCCGTCAGCGGCGTTCTGATGGCATGGGAAAGATTGGCCAGCGACTCGCGCGAACGCTGTTGACGACGCTCCTGTTCGTCGAGAAAGGCGTTGAGCTGGGTGATCGGTGCCTCCAGTTCGGAGACAGTCTCGATATCGAGGCGCCGACGCTCGCCGCGCTGCAGCTCGGCAAGCTGAAGCGACAGTTGCCCGAAAGGACGCAAGGCGCGATTGACCGCGATCAGGTTAAGCAGCAAAAGCAACAAGAGTAGCGTCACCGCCACCGCGCCGATCCACCAGTGCAACCGCGAAAGCCCCTGCTCGATGCTGGCGAAGTCCTCGCCCACCACCAGAACGGCCGGCTCACCATCAAGTGTGAAGCGAGTCCGCCACAGCAGCAGGCGATGATCGCGCCATCGCACCAGTTCGGCGCCCTGCGTTGTCCCCTCGATCAGCGGCGACAATTGCGGCAGCAGCGCCTCATGAGTGCCATAGACCTGTCCGCCGACACGCAGCAGATAGAAGTGATGAAAGGTCTCGGCGGGACTGGCATCGGGCGGCAGCGGCAATGATTCAGGGCCCCCGATGCGCAGGCGGCGCACCACGAAATCGGCTTCCTGCTGCAGACGATCGGCGAGAAAATCCTGGGCCAGCCGGCCCAACAACAGGCCGTGAAGTGTCCAGGTGCCGCCCGCCACCAGCAGCGCCACAATGGCCAGCCCGCCCAGCAGGCGCAGACGCAGGCTGCGGCGATCAGGCCGAAACAAGCATGTATCCTTCGCCGCGACGGGTCATGATGCGTTCGCGCCCGAGCCGGTGGCGCAGCCGCCCGATATAGACCTCGACAAGGTTGGGTGCCGCAGCGTCCTGCTCGAGGGCGTAGAGTTGATCGAGCAGATGGCGCTTGGAGTGAACGCGATCGGGATGATGCATCAGATAGCGCAGTAGCCGGAATTCAGTGGAGGTCAGCGACTGCCACTCCCGATGTTCGAGGCTGTATTGCTGACGCGCCTCATCGAGACGAATACCGTTGACCTCCAGCAGGTTAGAAAAGGTATCCATCCGCCGGCGCAGCAGGGCCTGCAGCCGCGCCAGCAGCTCCTCCTCGTGAAACGGCTTGGTCATGTAATCATCGGCGCCGGCACGCAGCCCTTCCACCTTGTCTATCCAGCTGTCCCGGGCGGTCAGGATCAGTATCGGAACGGGCCATTTCGCTGTCCGCCAGCCGGCGAGCAGGCTCAGCCCGGTGCCGTCCGGCAAGCCGAGATCGAGAATCACCAGCGCGTAGCGCTCGGTAGACGCCAGCGTCGTCGCCGTCTTGATGTCAGACGCGATATCGGTGCGGTAGCCCGCATCGTCCAGTAGCTCCGCCAGGCTCTCGGCGAGTAACTCATCATCCTCGACAAGCAGGATTTTCATGTTTTCCACTACCCCCTCATGCTTCTTCAGTCTTGGCCTAGGTTTCACCAGTTCTGGCCTAGATAGAAGAAGATGCAGCCTGAAAGCCAACTTAAAGCCTCGGCCGGCTTTCCTTGACTGGGATCATGGATGCTAAAGAGAGTGCCTCTCACAGGCAACCAACGCTTGACCCTTGGGTAACCTGCAAGTCTTACGCTACTCGTCAAGCTTGGCTTCGCGACCGAAGCTGATCCTGGTTCATTTATCGACTAGCCGCTCGCGATGTAAGGGCGATGCTATTGCTCGGTTACTGACGCAGAAGCCTGATTACTTGCGCAGAGAGTGGGCGACACACGAGGAGGGGCGACCATGTGGCATGACATGATGGGGTACATGGGCGGCGACGGCTGGGGGCATATGTTCTTCGGCGGCGCCATGATGCTGGTCTTCTGGGGATTGGTCATCGCACTGATTGTGGCGGCGGTCAGGCACTTCGCCAAAGAGCGCTCCTACTCGCGGCCGACCTCTCAGGACGCGTTGGATATTCTGCGCGAACGCTACGCGCGCGGCGAAATCGACCGCAAAGAGTTCGAAGAGCGCAAACGCGACCTGTCATCGTGAAAGATCGTCCTCATCGGCATCCGCATCAAGCGGCGGAGCGGGGCCCTCGTCCCACCCAGATCGTCCCACCCAGGAGTGGCCATGAACCCATCACACGATCATTTTCACGCTTCCCGGGCACCCGCCCGGACTCGGAAAACCGTGACTGACGGGGCGGAGGAAGGGTCGGGTTACACCTGCCCGATGCATCCCGAGGTGCGTCAGCAACAGGCCCGGCGAACTGTCCCAAGTGCGGCATGGCCCTGGAGCCTGCCACTCCCCAGGCGCCGGCTTCCCGCGACCGAATAGACCTGCCCCATGCACCCGGAGATCGTCCGGGACGAGCCGGGCGGATTGCCCCAAGTGCGGCATGGCCTTGGAGCCGACGACAGGTCACCGCCGAAGAGGCGGAAAACCCGAGCTGATCGACATGACCCGTCGCTTCTGGGTGAGCCTCGGCGTTGTCGTCCCGGTGTTCGTACTGGCGATGGGCCGACACCTGCCCGGCATGACCCTGGAGCGCGCTGGTGCCTCATGAACGTGCGATCTGGCTCGAATTGGTGCTGGCGACGCCGGTGGTGCTGTGGGGCGGCTGGCCGTTCTTCGTGCGCGGCTGGCGGTCGATCGTGCAGCTGGAACCTCAACATGTTCACGCTGATCGCGCCTGGGCGTGGGGGTGGCCTATGCTCTACAGCCTGGTCGCCACGCTGTTCCCGCGGCTCTTCCCAGCCTCCTTCCGCGACGCAGACGGCAGGTGGCCGTCTACTTCGAAGCCGCCGCGGTGATCATCACCCTGGTGCTGCTGGGCCAGGTGCTGGAGCTGCGCGCGCGCAGCCAGACCAGCGGCGCGATCAAGGCACTGCTGGGGCTGGCCCCCAAGACTGCGCGGCGTATCGCGCAGCGACGGCACGCGAGACGGATGTGCCGCTGGAGCAGGTGCAGATCGGCGACCGGCTGCGCGTTCGCCCCGGCGAGAAGGTGCCGGTGGACGGCACGGTGTCGTCGAGGGCAGCTCCAGCGTCGACGAGTCGATGATCACCGGCGAGCCGATGCCCGTCGAAAAGAGCGACGGCGAGCGAGGTCATCGGCGCGACGGTCAACGGCACCGGCTCGCTGGTCATGCGAGGCCGAGCGCGTCGGCCGCGACACCCTGCTGGCGCAGATCGTGCAGATGGTCGCCGAGGCCCAGCGCAGCCGCGCGCCCATCCAGCACCTGGCCGACGTGGTCGCCGGCTACTTCGTGCCCGCGGTGGTGCTCGCCGCCGTCGTCACCTTCGTCGTCTGGGCGGTGTGGGGGCCCGAGCCGCGCGATGGCCTACGCCCTGGTCAACGCCGTGGCGGTGCTGATCATCGCCTGTCCCTGCGCGCTGGGGCTGGCCACGCCCATGTCGATCATGGTGGCCACGCGGCAAGCGGCGCCACGGCGGGCGTGCTGATCAAGAACGCCGAGGCGATCGAGATCCTGCGAGAAGGTCGACACGCTGGTCGTCGACAAGACCGGCACGCTCACCGAGGGGCAAGCCCCGGCTGGTGACGTGGTCGCCAGCGAGGGCTGCGAGGAAGACGAGGTGCTGCGCCTGGCGGCCAGCCTGGAGCGTGGCAGCGAGCACCCGCTGGCGGCGGCGATCGTCCAGGGGCGCGCAGGCGCGCGGCATCGCGCCCGAGCGCTACGCCGACTTCGAGTCGGTCACCGGCAAGGGCGTCAAGGGCAGGGTCGACGGCAGGCGGTGGCGCTGGGCAACGCACGCGCTGATGGACGACCGAAGGCGATCGAGGCCGGGGCACTGCGCCGAGCAGCCGAGGCGCTGCGCGCCGACGGCCAGACCGTCATGTTCGTCGCCGTCGACGGCCGGGCCGCCGGGCTGCTCGGCGTCGCCGACCCGATCAAGGAGACGACGCCGCGAGGCGATCGAGGCGCTGCACGACGAGGGCATCCGCATCGTCATGCTCACCGGCGACAGCCGGACCACGGCGCAGGCGGTCGCCGGGCAACTGGGCATCGACGAGGTGGTCGCCGAGGTGCTGCCCGAGCAGAAGGCCGAGAAGGTCAAGGCAGCTGCAGGCCGAAGGACGCATCGTGGCCATGGCCGGCGACGGCATCAACGACGCCCCCGCGCTGGCCCAGGCCCAGGTCGGCATCGCCATGGGCACCGGCACCGACGTGGCCATGGAGAGCGCCGGCGTGACGCTGGTCAAGGGCGACCTGCGCGGCATCGTGCGCGCCCGCCGGCTCAGCCGCGCCACCATGCGCAACATCCGGCAGAACCTGTTCTTCGCCTTCGTCTACAACGCGCTGGGCGTGCCCATTGCCGCCGGCGTGCTCTACCCGTTCTTCGGCATCCTGCTGTCAGCCCGATGATCGCCGCGGCGGCGATGAGCTTCAGTTCGGTGTCGGTGGTCGCCAACGCCCTGCGGCTGCGGCGAGAGGAGATCTGAGCATGGCACACGATAAGCATTGCTGGATCGCCGCCCGACGCAAGCAGCCATGGAACGGCAAAAAACGAACGACTGGGTTCATTTCCAAAATCTTTTCAAGATGCGGGAGGAGGTTCAACATGCCGGATAAAGAGCGTCGCCTCGGTGTCTCCGAGGTCAATCTGGTGACCCGCAAACTCAAGCTCAAGCCCTGCAATGAAGAGGCGCTGCAAGCTGCCATCGGCGAGATTGACGACCTGTTCGGCCTTGAACGCGTCACCTTCACGCCGGAAAAGCGACGCCTCGAGCTGGCCTACGATGCCTCGCGACTGTGCATCGAGCATATCGAAGCGATCCTGACCCGATACGCCATCGCCATCAGCAATGGCTGGTGGACACGCGTCAAGGAGAGTCACTATCGATTCGTCGATCAGAACATCAAGGATAACGCCAGCAAGGAACCCTGGAGCTGTCACTGAGATTCCCAGAGCAGTCATTGAAAAGCGTGCCGTATCGGCCGCGAACCAGGACCCTTGGCTTGGCCAGCTGCCAGGAAGCTGATCATTTGATCGGTCCGGCCGGAAACGATCCAGCGGGCTGAACGCCGGGCATAAAATGTATGGTCAGCCTGGCTTTTGCAACGGGGATCTACGACATTGACAAAGTGGGCTTGCGCCAATGTATTCGGGCTCTCGATGGGCACGCATCACTGGCGCCCGGCCCTCGATGAGAAGCCGCGCCCGTCCGACCTCAAAAAACCCACAGCATCAACGTGCTGTTTTTGTGATCAGGTTCTCGGACAGGCAGTGAGCCGTTTGTCGTCATCGCGATCCTACGCCGCAAAACCCGTGGCAGGGTATCTCCTCTCAGGCGAGCGTCGCCCCCGGCGAGGGACGGAACTCACCGCCCTTGGCCAGGATCGCCCAGGCGATTCTGGCCAGCTTGTTGGCTAAGGCACAGGCCACGACATTCGAATGCCGTCGACAACCCAGCTCTCTCAGCCAGCCACCTAAGCGGTCGTGGCGTTGGTCCTGGCGCTGCATCACCGCGCGAGCGCCCTGCACCAGCAAGCGTCTGAGGTGGCCATCGCCGCGTTTGCTGATACCCAGGAGTCGCGGCTTTCCGCCGGTTGCGTACTGG
>CAVZBU010000023.1:0-10054 GCA_963773565.1 uncultured Gammaproteobacteria bacterium
AGTTGCCGTTCGTTGACGGCCGATGCCTGGGCGGCGCCTTCGGCCTGGCTGGCGGTGTCGGTACCGCCAGCATTGGCTGCGTTGTCTTCCGGCCCGCGGTTATCAGTTTCGGCGCTGGTCGGGTTCGACGTGGCTGCCCCGTCGTCGGCCAAGGTCGCGGCGGTATTGTCCGAGCTGGCGGGGTCAGCGACCAGCGGCGGTTCGCCATTCCCGGCGCCGGCGGGGGCGGCGGTACTGTCGGATTCGACCAGGCCGAGCTCGCTTTCCTGAGCGGCGACCGGGGGCATGCCATCACCCTGATCACTGACTCCGGAGCCACTGCTCCCGGATTCGACGACGCTGCTCTCATCGGAGTCGCTCATGCCGACCAGGTCGTTGCCGTTGCGGCTCTGCCACCACAACAGCGTCAGGCCGATCAGGCCGAGAATTACCAGCAGGGTGAACAGCTTGAAGATCCAGGCGCCGACCCGCGACGGCTTGCGCGCGCGCTGCACCGGGGCCGGCCGGCGTTCGACCTCGTTACGGGTGTCGCCGTGCTGGGCATTGTAGGCGGCCACCACCGGGCCTTCATCGATGCCCAGCAGCCGCGCATAGGCACGCAGATAGCCACGCCGGTAGGCGGCGATCGGAACTTCGTTGTACTGGTCGGCCTCGAGGCCACTGACCACCGCCGGACGCAGGTTGAGTTGCACCGCGACTTCATCGATGGTCAATCCCTGATGCTCGCGTTCGCGCTTGAGCATCTCGCCGGCGGAGTGCCGGCCGGATAGCTCGGGGTCGAGACTGGCTTCCTGTCGCTGTTGTGTATCGCTCATGACCGAGCAGTCCTCTTATATTGTGATCAGGGAGCGCGCTGAGACTCGTTGCGCTGCTGCGAATAGAAAGCGGCACTGGCACTGTCACCGCGAGCGCTGGCGATCTGCGCGGCCAGTCGAAGACTCTCGGGGGTGGTGCCGGTCAACCGGATGAAGCGCTGCAGCTGGTCCCAGGCGCGATCGTGCTCGCCCTGTGCGGTGAGCGTTTTGGCCAGCACCAGATAACTGGGCGCATGGCGGGGATCGATGCTTTGCGCGCGCTCAAGGCTCTCGATGGCATCGGCGAGCGCGCCGCGCTCGAACTGGCAGCGGCCCAGGTTGGTGAATAGCTGGGCCCGGTTGTCGTAATGGATATCCTGGCTGGCGCGTTCGAGCTGCTCGCAGGCCGCCGCGATGTCGCCCTGATGGTAAAGAAACGCCGCGTAGTTGTTGCGCGCGCGGGTCAAGTCGGGGTTGGCGTCCAGCGCGCGTTCGAAGAACTCACGCGCCAGCTGATTCTCGCCCTGGCGCTGGTAGAGCAGTGCATTGGCTTGCAGGGCGTTGGCGTTGCCGGGGTCGATGGCCAGGGCGCGCTCGAGCTTGCGCTGGGCGCGTGACAGATTGCCCTGTTCCATGTACTCGATACCCATCGCCACGTTGAGCTCGGCCGCCCGCTCCGGGTCCGCGCCGCTTTCCAGGCCGTCCTGCTGCGTGGCGGCGCAGCCGGCGAGCCACAGCGTAGCGAGCACGACGGCACCCAGTCGGGGTGCGGATAGCGGGCATGGGCGACGGATCATGCACTCCTCTCGACGGTAGCGGACCATACGGCCGGCGGTCGAATCTATGCGTTATAAGAAGCCGCGGGTGCGACGCTTGGCAGCTAAACTTGAGCGTACTCATAAAAGCGCTGCGACCAGTTGAAGTCAAGGTTCGCCCTTGGGTCCCGCCCTTGGGCCTCGCCCCTGGGCCTCGCCCTGGGCCTCGCCCTGGGCCTCGCCCAGCCGTTCAGTCGGCGTCGAGCTGAATCGACTGGATATAACGCTCGTGACGCCGCGTACGGTCCTTGACCCGGCCCACCAGCTGGCCGCAGGCGGCATCGATATCGTCGCCCCGCGTGGCGCGAATCGGCGCGGTATAGCCAAGATCGAACAGCCACTGCTGAAAGCGCATGGTCTGGTTGCGCGAGGGCTTCTCGTAGCCTGAATGCGGGAACGGGTTGAACGGAATCAGGTTGATCTTGCACGGCAACTCCTCGAGCAGCGCGGCGAGCTGTTCGGCGTGCTCCTGCTGGTCGTTGACGTCCTTGATCAAAGTGTACTCGATGGTCACCAGCCGGGTGTCATGGCACTTGGCCAGGTAGCGCTGGCAGGCATCGAGCAGCTTGCGAATGTTGTACTTGCGATTGAGCGGCACCAGTTCGTTGCGCAGCTCGTCGTTGGCGGCGTGCAGCGAAATCGCCAGGCTCACGTCGATCTCGTCGCCGAGCTTGTCGATCATCGGCACCACGCCCGAGGTCGACAGCGTGACGCGGCGCTTGGACAACCCGTAGCCGTTGTCGTCGAGCATCAGCTTCATCGCCGGCACCACGTTGTCGTAGTTGAGCAGCGGCTCGCCCATGCCCATCATCACCACGTTGGTCACCGGCCGATTGGCGGTGTCGCGGCGCGGCCCGCTGCTGCGCTGCGCCACCCACACCTGGCCGATGATCTCGGCGGCGGTGAGGTTGCGCTGAAACCCCTGCTTGCCGGTGGAGCAGAAGCTGCAGTCGAGCGAGCAGCCGACCTGCGACGACACGCACAGCGTGCGCCGGGTGCCGTTGTCCGAGGGAATCAGCACGGTCTCCACGTAGCTGCCATCCTCGACCTCGAGCACCCACTTGCGGGTGCCGTCGTTCGAGGTGCCCTCGTAGACCACACCCGGCCCGCGTATCTCGGCCACCTCGGCGAGCTTGGCACGCAGCGGCTTGGAGAGATTGGTCATGGCCTCGAAGTCGTCAGTGCCTTCGATATGGATCCATTTCATGACCTGATTGGCGCGGAATTTCTTCTCGCCGATCGACAGGAAGAAGGCTTCCATCTGGTCGCGTGACAGGCCAAGCAGATTGGTGCGGGGAGTAACGGCGGTGGCGGTCATGGTGGTCAACCGGTCGGTGGGGCGTGATGAGGGGTAAGCCCGGAAGGGGCAGCCGCGGGAGCCGGCGGGCTCCCGCGAGCCGACTCAGCGCGGGCAGATCTCGTCAGCGCCGAAGAAGTAGGCCACTTCGCGCTCGGCGGACTCCGGCGAGTCGGAACCGTGCACGGCGTTGGCGTCGATGGACTGCGCGAAATCGGCACGAATGGTGCCCGGCGCGGCTTCCTTGGGGTTGGTGGCGCCCATCAGCTCGCGGTTCTTGGCGATGGCGTCGTCGCCTTCCAGTACCAGCACGGTGACCGGGCCGGAGGTCATGAAGCCAACCAGCTCACCGAAGAAGCCGCGCTCCTTGTGCTCGGCGTAGAACCCTTCGGCCTGCTCACGGGACAGCTTAAGCATCTTGGCCGCGACGACCTTGAGGCCGGCCTTCTCGAAGCGGCTGACGATCTCGCCGATCACGTTCTTGGCGACGGCGTCGGGCTTGATGATGGACAGGGTGCGCTGGTTAGCCATGGTGTCGTTCTCCGTGAAAACAAGTGGAAGCTGATACGGCTGCGCGCCGCAGAGAGCGGCGCGCAAAGGGTCGGGTTCAGGCGCCGCCGCGACGTGGCGGACGCTGAGAGCGCGTCATTATAGCGGTTCGTGAGCGACTACGCACCCGCGATGGCGCGGCGTCTGACGCTGCTGCCTTTCAGACGCTAAAGCTTTCGCCACACCCGCACTCATCCTTGACGTTGGGGTTGTTGAAGCGGAAGAAGCGGTTGAGCCCCTCGTTGACGTAGTCGACCTCGCTGCCATCGAGCATGGTCAGCGCATCGGGGGCGACGAACACCTGGACGCCGTGCTCCTCGAACGAGACGTCGTCATTGGCCGCCTCGTCGGCGAAGTCGAGCACGTAGCTGTAGCCCGAGCAACCGCTGGGCTTGACGCTGACGCGCAGCCCCAGGCCGTGGCCGCGCTCGTCGAGCACCCGCCGAATCTGTTCGGCGGCGGCGGTGGTGATGGATAGTTGCGCCATGATGAACCTCCTGACTTCTGTACGACGGCTGCTGCTGTTTGATTGCCGGGATGGTACCCGAATGGCACCGCTATCGGCGTAGTGTAGTGACGGCATGTTGCAGGTCGGCAACGGCGGTGTCGATCTCGGCTTCGCTGGTGAATCGGCCGAAGCTGAAGCGTAGCGCCGTCAACGCCCGGGCGCGCGGCACGCCGATCCCCGTCAATACATAGGATGGCTCGACGCTCGCCGAATTGCAGGCCGAGCCGGTGGACACCGCGATGCCACGCAGCGCCATGAGCAACGATTCGCCGTCGAGGCCGTCGAATGACAGGTTGACGATATTGGGCACCGAGACGCTGGTGTCGGTGTTGCGATGGATCCCCTCGATGCCCTTCAGCCCGGCGAGAAAGCGACTCGCCAGTGCCGCGATACGCACTTGATCGGCCTCGCCCTCATCGGCGGCCAAAGCGAAGGCTTCGCCCATGCCGACGATCTGGTGGGTCGGCAGGGTGCCTGAACGCATGCCGCGCTCATGGCCGCCACCGTGAATCAGCGCTTCGAGGCGAATGTCGGGGCTGCGCTTGACGTACAGCGCACCGACGCCCTTGGGCCCGTAGGCCTTGTGGCCCGACAGCGACATCAGGTCGATGCCCTGGTCGATGACATCGAGCGCCAGGCGTCCGACGGCCTGCGCGGCGTCGACATGGAACACCGCGTCGCGGGCATGCACCACCGCCGACAGGGCGGCCAGATCGTTGATCGCGCCGAGCTCGTTGTTGACCGCCATCAGCGATACCAGCGCGGTGTCGTCGCGCATTGCCGCGGCCAGTTTCGACGGCGAGATGCGTCCGTCGTGTTCCGGCTCAAGCCAGGTCACCTCGAAGCCCTCGGCCTCCAGGGCGCGGGCGGTATCGACCACCGCCTTGTGCTCGATGGTCGAGGTCACCAGATGCCGGCCGCGGGCACGGTTGGCGCGCATGAAGCCGATCAGCGCCAGGTTGTCGGCCTCGGTAGCGCCCGAGGTCCAGACGATCTCGCGCGGGTCGGCACCGATCAGGTCGGCGACCTGGCGGCGTGCGCTCTCCACCGCCTGCTCGGCCTGCCAGCCGGCCATGTGGCTGCGTGAGGCCGGGTTGGCGAAGATGCCGTCGAGCCCCAGGTGCCGTGACATCGCCTCGGCGACACGCGGGTCGACCGGGGTGGTGGCAGCGTAGTCGAGATACACGGGTGAATTCATGATTCTGTACTTGGCCTTGGTGAGCGCGGCTTCACGGCGCTGAGGTGGCGATGGTATTGGCGTCGAGATCCTGGCGTTGCCGTGCGGCAATCTGCCGAACCTCCTGGCGCTCGACCAGTTCGCCCAGGCTGATGCCATCGAGAAAGCCATGAATCTCGTCGGACAAGTCACACCATAGATGATGGGTGAGGCAGGTGTTGCCCTGCTGGCAGTCCGACAGCCCCTGGCAGCGCGTTGCGTCCACCGATTCGTTGACCGCATCGATCACCCGCGCCACCGAAACCTCACCCGGGGCGACCGCCAGCAGATAGCCACCGCCCGGTCCACGCACGCTCCTGACCAGCTGCGCACGGCGCAGGCGGGCGAACAGCTGCTCGAGATACGACAGCGAGATCGCCTGGCGCTGGGAGATGTCGGCCAGGCTGATCGGCCCCTGTTCGCCGTGCAGGGCCAGGTCGAGCATGGCGGTGACGGCGTATCGTCCTTTGGTGGTCAGGCGCATAAGGGAGTCACAAGCTGCGTTGGATGATCGAGAGCGGTAATCGCACGCATAGCGCTCGAATGCTGGGTTTCGAGGATGATCGGCTCGCGCCGCAAGCCTCGTCCGGCAGGCCTTGTGCGGCCTGCCGGATGCGATGACGCAGCCATTATGAGAAACCCGAGTAGAATGGTCAACAATTGCCGGTAGACTCAGCGCTGAGTGCCCGAGCGTCGCCGTGTGGCGTCTTCCTCGTTGGCCGGCGAGGCGGTGGCGTCGCTTTCGGCAGGCTGTGAAGAGGGCGCTTCGGAGAAGGCCGGGGCGCTGGTTTTCGAGGGCTTGGACGCATTCGCCGGGCCGGGCGGGCCGCAGCTGTCGACGTCGGCGAGGATCTCGGCGAAATCCTCGTCGCGCAGTTCGGGCAGGTTGCCGGCGCGGTAGCTGGCGTCGAGCTTGCGCAGCGTGTTGCACATCAATTCGATGCGCTGGTCGACGGCATGCATATGATCGAGCATTGCCTGCATCGAACGGGCCACCGGGTCGGGCATGTCCTGGCTCACGCCGTAGGCGTCGAAGCCGAACTTCTGGCGAATCGCCTCACGCCGTTCGGGATCGAAGTTGGGCACTTCCTCGCTGTCCGGGTCGGCGCGCTTGACGATCTTGCCGGGGATGCCGACCACCGTGGCACCGGCCGGCACCTCCTTGGTGATTACCGCGTTGGAGCCGACCTTGGCGCCCGCGCCGACCGTGAACGGGCCGAGGATCTTGGCGCCGGCGCCGACGATCACCCCATCGCCCAGCGTGGGGTGGCGCTTGCCCTTGTTCCAGCTGGTGCCGCCCAGGGTGACGCCCTGGTAGAGCGTGACATCGTCGCCGACCTCGGCGGTCTCGCCGATCACCACGCCCATGCCATGGTCGATGAAGAAGCGCCGGCCGATATGCGCGCCGGGATGGATCTCGATGCCGGTGAACCAGCGCGCCAGCGTCGAGATGGTCTTGGCCAGCCACTTGAGGTTATGACGCCACAACCAGCTGCCCAGACGATGGGCGAGCAGTGCATGCAGACCGGGGTAGTTGGTCAGCACTTCGAGGAAGTTGCGTGCCGCCGGGTCGCGGTCGAACACGCTATGGATATCTTCACGCAGACGGCGAAACATGCAGCGATCCTTGTTGAACGGCGGCGCGCGGTGGCCCACCGATGATCGGGGTGGCCCTTCATTATTGGGGCGCAGCTGCCGGGCTGCAAGGTGCCCGGCGGCGCGGATGCTCAGCGTCGGCCGGTGTGCTTCTCGATGGCGGTGAGAATGCCACGCAGGATGTTGATTTCGAGGCTATCGGGCGCGCGCGCGTAGATACAGGCGGCGCAGCCGGGCCATCAGCTGGCGCGGTTTTTCGGGGTCGTGAAAGCCGATCGTCGTCAGCACGCGTTCAAGGTGCGCAAAGTAGCGCTCGAGATCGGCGTGACTGGCCGGCGGGTTATCCCACTCGACGCCGAAGGGCGCCTCGCCGAAGGGCGCCTCACCGAAGGGTGCCTCACCGAAGGGCATCTCACCAAGGCGCGCCTCGCTTTCCGGCGCGGCCGCGTGCCCGGCCTCGCCGGCATCCAGCCAGGCGAGTCGACACTCGTAGCTCAGCACCTGCACGGCGGCGGCCAGGTTGAGCGAGCTGAACTCGGCATTGGTGGGGATGTGCACATGGCGATGGCAGCGCTGCAGCTCGGCGTTGGTCAGCCCGGCGTCCTCGCGGCCGAACACCAGCGCCACGCGGGCCTCGCGGCGGGCCAGCTCGGCGGGCAGCGCGACGCCCAACTGGCGCGGGCTGATCATCGGCCAGGGCAGGGTGCGCGAGCGGGCGCTGGCGCCGACCACCAGCGTGGCGTCGGCGACCGCGTCGTCCAGGCTTTCATGCAGCGAGGCCTCGGCGAGCAGCGTGTCGGCGCCGGAGGCGCGCGAGATCGAGTCGTTGGTCTGGACCTCGCAGCGCGGTGCGACCAGGGCGAGATCGGCAAGCCCCATGTTCTTCATCGCCCGCGCCACGGCGCCGATGTTGCCGGGATGGCTGGTGCCGATGAGCACGATGCGGATCTGGTCGAGCGAAAAAGGCTGGTCGGGCATGGCGAATTCGGGTCCGGTCGGTCGTTGGCGCGGTGCGCCGCAGAGTCTAGCATGTTGCCGAACGGCGAGGGACGGCGCGATTTGTCATGGCCGCGACGACGGCTTTTTGCTAGTATGCGCGGCGTTCTTTAACAGTTACCGAATCCTCAAGGCCCGATCATGCATCCGATGGTCCAATACGCACTGCGCGCCGCGCGCAGTGCCGCCGAGCAGTTTGTGCGCATCCGCGAACGTATCGACGTCGCTCATGAAGATCGCAAGATCGATCAACTGCTCGAAGACGCCGCACGCAACGCCGAGACGCTGATCGTCCGCCAGCTGGCGCGCGGTTATCCGCAGCACGGCGTCGCCGGTCGCTTCACCCCGCACCGCGATGGTGAAGGCGAAGGCCGCGATACGCTGTGGCGGATCGAACCCTTCCACGGCTACTCCAACTTGAGCACCGGCGGCAATGGCTTCGCGCTGTCGCTGGTGTGCCTGGTCAAGGGGCGCCCCGAGCATGCGGTGGTGATCTGTCCGTTCAGCGACGACGAATACCTGGTCAGCCGCGGTCGCGGCGCGCAGCACAACGGCAAGCGCATCCGCGTCAGCAAGGCCACCCAGATCGAGGGCATCCGCCTGGCGATGGGTTTGCCGGAAAGCTGGCTGCGCTCGCGCCATCTGCCGACCTATCTGACGCTGGCCCAGCAGCTCGGCCCGCGCATCGATACGCTGACCGCCAGCGGCTGCCCGCTGCTTGACATCGCCGAGCTGGCCGCCGGCCGCGTCGACGCGGCGTTCGTGCTGGGCCTCGAGGAGCAGGACAGCCTGGTCGGCACGCTGCTGCTCAAGGAAGCCGGTGCGCTGATGGGCGGCCCCGACGGCTCGCCCGGCGTGGCCCCGGAAGGCCGACTGATGGCCGCCGGTCCGCGGCTCTACAAGTCGCTGGTGCAGGCCCTGCAGCCGCATCTCTGATGGCCGCCAAGAAGCGTCGCCAACAAAAACCCGCTCGAATCGAGCGGGTTTAATGAGATGGTCAGCCTGACCTCGAAGCCCAGCAGGCTATGCTTGCTGGGCTTCTCTTCAGAGGACCACGCTCATGACCACGCCCGCCATCATTGGTATCGATCTGGGTAAACGCAGCTTCCATCTGCATGCTCAAACCCGCCACGGCAAGCCCTTGTTTCGCAAGGCACTGTCACGCCAGAAACTGCTGTCGCAACTGGCCCAACAGCCGGCCTGCCGGGTGGTCATGGATCCTTGCCGGAAGCCATTACTGGGCCCGTCAGCTCCAAGCGTTAGGGCACGACGTGCGGCTGATCCCGCCGCAGTACGTCAAGCCCTTCGTCAAGACCAACAAGAACGATTTCGTCGATGCCGAAGCGATCTGCGAAGCGGCCTCACGTCCGACCATGCGCTTCGCAGCGATCAAGAGCGAAGACCAGCAGATCCTCTCCGCGCTACACCGTACTCGCCAAGGGCTGGTCGCCGAACACACCGCGATCATGAATCGCCTGCACGGCTTCCTGCTCGAATTTGGGGTGGCCTTGCCGGTCGGGCATGCGGCGATCCGTCGTCTCGCGGCCTATCTGGAGGGCTTGCCGCCCGCCTTCGTGGCGCTGGCTCAACGCCTCCAAGGGCATTACACCTGGCTAAGTGACGAGATCACGATTCTCGAGAAAATGATCGAGCAGCATACCCGCTGTAATGATAGTGCCCGCCGCTTGATGACGGTGCCGGGGATCGGTCCCATCACGGCCAGCGCCATCGTCGGCGCGGTGGGTGATGCCTCGCACTACCGTTCGGGACGTGAGTTCGCCGCTTCCTTGGGGCTGGTGCCTCGCCAGTACGCAACCGGCGGAAAGCCGCGACTCCTGGGTATCAGCAAACGCGGCGATGGCCACCTCAGACGCTTGCTGGTGCAGGGCGCTCGCGCGGTGATGCAGCGCCAGGACCAACGCCACGACCGCTTAGGTGGCTGGCTGAGAGAGCTGGGTTGTCGACGGCATTCGAATGTCGTGGCCTGTGCCTTAGCCAACAAGCTGGCCAGAATCGCCTGGGCGATCCTGGCCAAGGGCGGTGAGTTCCGTCCCTCGCCGGGGGCGACGCTCGCCTGAGAGGAGATACCCTGCCACGGGTTTTGCGGCGTAGGATCGCGATGACGACAAACGGCTCACTGCCTGTCCGAGAACCTGATCACAAAAACAGCACGTTGATGCTGTGGGTTTTTTGAGGTCGGACGGGCGCGGCTTCTCATCGAGGGCCGGGCGCCAGTGATGCGTGCCCATCGAGAGCCCGAATACATTGGCGCAAGCCCACTTT
>CAVZBU010000024.1:0-45437 GCA_963773565.1 uncultured Gammaproteobacteria bacterium
GATCGACGCCGCCGAGCGCAAGCGTTTTTTGCGACCAAGGTCGCAATCGTTTTGCCGCATCTGACCGCCCACGTATACCGCTGCCAGATCGCATAGCCTCGACGCTTACCGCTCATGCAGTTAGAGAGTCTCAGCTGCCGCGAGCGGCCCAAGCACGTCGAGCGCGCTCAGCGCCTCGCGCAACTCATCCAGACCGCGCACCTGAGTCGCCGGCATGCCCAACGCCTGGGCGCCCTCGACACACTCGGGGTTATCGTCGAAGAAATGCACCTGGCTCGGCTCGACCCCGAGTTCATGACAGACCCGCCGGTAGGCCTCGGCGTCGGGCTTGCGCGCGCCGAGCAGATGAGAGGCAAAGGCCCGCTCGAACGATGCATCGAGGCGATAGTCATCGATCAACCGCGGCCAGTGCACGGGGTTGGTATTACTCAGCACAACACGGCGATAAGCGGGCCGGATACGCTCGATCAGCGCCAGCGCTCCAGGGAAGGGGCCGCGCATCCAGCCATTGAAGACCTCGAGAAACGCCTGCGGCGTCATGTCGAGTTCGAGTGCCTCGACCGCCTCCCGGGCAAAAACCGTCCCGTCATCGTCGCCTGTCTCGAATGCCGTCAGCGCAGAGAACCCCATCCAGAAGCGCCGAGCCTGCTCCGCATCGAAACGCCCCTGGGTCAACTCGACCAGCCCGGACGTACCGCGCCAGTCGACCAACACGCCTCCCGCGTCGAAAAGAAGTACCGTCTCATCGGCCATGCCACTCTCCTTAGCCGTTGGATGCCCTGTCAGTCAGAAGCCGTAGGACCAGCATACCGCCACGCGTTCATGCGGCCCGTCGCCGCCATGAGTCAGCGTCTGCTCGATTTCAGTGACCTGCCCGGAGCAAGCTAGCGAGAACTGATGACTCTGATAGATGCGCACGCGACGCTCAATCAACATCGCGACTCGGGCCCGAAACCAGCGAATCCGGACCCAGTTCAGCGATACTACGCGCCCCTGTGAGTGTCATTGCAACCCGCATCTCCTTTTCAAACAGCTCGAGCAGATGGGCAACGCCAGCCTCCCCGGCGGTCGCGAGTGCATAGATGAAAGCACGCCCCAGCAATACGGTATCGGCACCCATGGCAATCATGCGCACGACATCGAGGCCATTGCGCACGCCGGAATCGGCCAAGATGGCCAGGTCCCCTTTAACCGCATCGGCGATGGCCGGCAGGGCGCGCGCGGTGGAGAGAACACCATCGAGCTGGCGACCGCCATGATTGGAAACGACAATGCCATCCGCACCGAAGCGAACGGCATCACGGGCATCCTCGGGGTCGAGTATGCCCTTGATGATCATCGGACCATCCCAGAAGTCACGAATCCACTCCAGGTCCTTCCAGGAGATGGCGGGATCGAAATTCTTGCCGAGCCAGGCGATGTAGTCCTCAAGTTCCGTCGGTTGGCCACGATATTCCGACACGTTGCCGAGATCATGAGGGCGGCCATGAACGCCCACGTCCCAGGCCCAGGAGGGGTGCGTCGCAGCCTGGAACATTCGCCGAATCGCCGCATGCTTGCCGCTCATGCCGGAATGGGCATCGCGATAACGCGCCCCCGGCACGGGCATGTCGACCGTGAAGACGAGCGTCTTGACGCCAGCGGCTTTGGCTCGCTCCAGGACATGCTTCATGAAACCTCTATCCTTCAGCACATAAAGCTGAAACCAGATAGGACGGTCGATGACCGAGGCAACCTCGTCGATGGCGCATACCGATACCGTCGACAGCGTGAACGGGATGCCTTTGCTGGCTGCGGCTCTCGCTGCCTGCACTTCTCCTCGCCTGGCGTACATGCCCGCCAGCCCCACCGGCGCCAGGGCAACGGGCATGGCAAGCGTTTCGCCGAACAGCTCGGTCTCCAGCGACAACGACGACATGTCCTTCAGCACGCGTTGGCGCAGCGCGATACCGGCAAGATCCTCGACATTACGCCGCAGCGTATGCTCAGCGTAAGCGCCCCCGTCGGCGTAATGAAAAAGAAAGGGTGGAATACGCCGCTTGGCGGCTTGGCGATAATCCGTGGAAGCTGAAATGATCATGTCGAGCCCTGTGCAATGGATGCGCTATGTATGAATGGCCATCGAAGAATTCGTGTCGGCCGAGTTACATCCATCACACCCGACCAATTGGTAAAACCAATTGACAATTGGCTTGAGAGATACCTTATGGTCAAGTTCCGGAAGGAGTCAATTCTCTACCCTCGCTGCCGGGTAGATTGTGCTTATACTTTGGTAGTGAAAGCCACAAGAGCGGCGACTTGGTGCCGGCCAGATTCATGGTCTGGTGGTTGCAGTGTCCCCGATGGCCGCTAGAATTGGTAAAACCAATTTGACCACACAAACCGCCACAATCTTTTGAAACGATTCGCCCGAGCCTTTACCTGTGGGCCCGTTAGTCATCTACTTTCACGAGAATAGCGCATGGTTTACCAGCCGGTTCGCCAGCCACGTATCGCCGATATCATCACCGAGCGCCTGGAATCGATGATCCTCGAGGGCAGCCTTGCGCCAGGACAACGCCTGCCTCCGGAGCGAGAACTCGCCGAGCGCTTCGGTGTCTCACGGCCCTCGCTGCGCGAGGCGATCCAGAAGCTGGCCGCCCGCGGCCTGCTGAACAGCCGTCAGGGCGGCGGCACCTTTGTCAACGAAGAACTCAAGAGCGGCTATAGCGACCCACTGCTGGAGATGCTCTCGCGTCACGATGAATTCCATCTCGACCTGCTCGAATTCCGCGATGCTCTCGAGGGACTCTCCGCCTACTATGCCGCGCTTCGCTCGACGCCCGCCGACAAGCAATCGCTCAAGCGGCGCTTCGCGGAGCTCGAGGCCTGCTACGCCGAACCGGCGCTGCAGGACGATCCGCACCGCGAAGCCAAGGCCGACGCCGCCTTTCACCTGGCGATCGCCGAGTCGGGGCACAATGTGCTGCTGCTGCATACCATTCGTGGCATCTTCCACCTGCTGGAGAAAAGCATCGTCTCGAGCCTTGCTCATTTGTTCGAGCGACCCGGTTCACGCGAGCAGCTGATGACCCAGCACCGTACGCTGCTCGACGCGATCCTTGAGGGGCGCGCCGAGGATGCCCGGGAGCGAGCGCATGAGCATTTAGCTTTCGTCGAGCAAGGCCTGCTGGAACTGGAGCGTGCCGAAACCCGCACCCAGCGTGCTCTGCGTCGTACCCATGCCTTGCCCGAGCGCACCGAGTGAGCGTGCGCTGACGATGCAAGCGACTCGGCTCCCCTCACGCTGGCGACACCTGCTGCTATTGCTGGTGCCGCTGGGTCTGGCGCTATGCGTCTGGCAGTCGACCCAACTGGCCCGTGACCAGGCCCTGGATACCCTTTATAACGAAGCGCGCAATGAACTGCGGCTGTCTGCCGCAGGCGTGTCGGCCTACCTGTCGCGTCACGATTACCTGCCACGCCTGCTGGCCAGCCGCGAGGCAGTTGGCCGGGCGCTGGCCGACCCCGACAATGCGCAAGTGGTCAATCGGCTCAACCGCATCCTCGACGAATTCCGTGCCGCCAGCGACGTCTCCGACATCTATCTGCTCGACCGCCAGGGCACCACATTGGCGGCCAGCAACTGGGAACTGCCGCATAGCTTCGTTGGCCAGAACTACGGCTTCCGGCCCTATTTCAAGAAGGCCATCGCGGGCCGCACGGGCCACTTCTACGGCCTGGGTACCCAGTCCGGCGAGCGCGGCTACTATTTCTCGGCGCCGGTGTGGGCCGACCAATCCGAGCAAGCGCACGTTGTCGGAGTGATGGTGGTCAAGGTGCTGATCGCCCCGCTCGAGGCCAACTGGACCGGCCAGAACGGCGAGCTGCTGATCAGCGATGACAACGGCGTGGTGTTCATGGCCAGCCAGCCGGGGCTACGCCTGGCAAGCCTCGCCCCGCTCGATGCCGAGGTGCGTGCGCGCCTGCGCGAGACGCGCCGCTACGATGGCGCCCGGCTGCCCATCCTGCCTCTCGACCGGCTCAGCTCGCGGCCCGATGGCTCGCAACTCGTGCGCTTCGAAGCCGGTCCACTGGCCGGCCGCGGGTTCCTCTCGGTGAGCCGTACCTTGCCCGACCAGAATTGGCGGATACGCATACTCAAACCCCTCGACTCGCTGAAAAGTGCCCAGTGGCAGGCCGGCTTCCTCGCCGCAGGCCTGTATGGCGTGGTGATACTGGGCGGTGGCATCGGCTGGCAGCGCCGTCGACTGCGCCGCGAGCGCGAGCTGTTCGCCAGCCGCGAACGGCGCGCCCTGGCCGAGGGCCAGGCGCGCGTGCGGGGGATTATCGATCGCACCCGCGCCGGCCTGCTGGTACTCGACGAGCACTCGGCGCTGACCTATCTCAATCCCACCGCCCAGGTGCTATTCGGCCACACTCCGGCGGCGGTCGAGGGACGTCAGCTCACCGAATTGCTGACCCCTGCCGATGCGCGACGCCTCGCGGCCCTGCGCCATGACGCCGCGCATCGCACGAGCGCCGGAAGCCCGGCGATCGAGGTCGTGGCATTGCGCCCCGGCGGCCAGCGCGTGCCGCTGGAACTCACCGTCGGGCCGCTGGTCAGCCCCCATGGCCAGCGCTGGCTAGCCACGGTGTTCGACATCAGCGAGCGCAAGATTCAGGAACAGGCGCTGGCACGCGCCCGTGATCAGCTCGAACAGCGCGTTGCCGAGCGCACCCGCGATCTGCTCGATTCCAACCGCCGGCTATCCACGGAGATCGACGAACGCCGGCGTGCCGAAACCGATCTGCGCCAGACCCAGGACGAATTGATCCAGGCCGCCAAGCTGGCCGTACTGGGGCAGATGGCGGCCGGGATCAATCATGAACTCAACCAGCCGTTGGCGGCGATCCGCGCCTACGCCGAGAACGCCAGCGCCTTCATCGCTCGCAATCGCCTGGACGCCGCCGACGCCAACCTGGCGCAGATCGTCGAGCTCACCGCGCGTATGGCCGAGATCAGCGCCCAGCTCAAGCAGTTCTCGCGCAAGAGCGGCGACAGCCTGGCCGCAGTCTCGGTCCAGGCCGGCTTTGGCTATGCCCTGCGCCTGTATCGCGCGCGCCTGCTCAGCGCCAGCGTCACGGTCGTCCGCGACTGGCCCGCCGACGAGGTGTGGGTGCATGCCGATCCGGTGCGTCTCGAGCAGGTACTGGTCAACCTGATCGGCAACGCCTTGCAGGCGATGACCGACACCCCCGACCCGCGCTTGAGGCTGAGCATCATCAACGCCGCAGGCCGTGTGCGCATCGGCGTGCACGACAGCGGCCCGGGAATCGACGAGGCCCACCTGGGGCGCGTCTTCGAACCCTTCTTTACCACCAAGCCGACCGGCAAGGGCCTGGGGCTGGGCCTGTCGATCTCGGCGCGCATCATCGAGGATCTCGGCGGTCGGCTCGAGGCCTGCAACGACCCCGCCGGCGGTGCGCGCTTCACCATCGACTTGCCGGCCGGCGCCGCAGCCCCGGCGGCGACCCGCCATCACGCGCTAGAGGATCACCATGCATGAGTCCGATGCAACGCCGGTGCTGATCGTCGACGACGAAGAGCACCTGCGCATTACCGCCGGCCAGACGCTCGAGCTGGCCGGTTACCGACCCCAGGCGGTGAGTAATGCCGAGGCTGCCCTGGCGGCGCTCAGCGATGACTACCCCGGGGTGCTGGTCAGCGACATCCGCATGCCGGGCATGGACGGCCTGGCACTGCTGCGCGAGGTGCGCCGCCGCGACCCCGACCTGCCGGTGATTCTGATCACCGGCCACGGCGATATCTCGACCGCCGTAGAGGCGATGCGCGAAGGCGCCTGGGACTTTCTGGAAAAACCGTTCGCCGGCGAGCGGCTCGCCGAAGTCGTCCGTCGTGCCGCGGAGAAACGCCAGCTGAGTCTCGAGAACCGCCGCCTCAAGGCGGAACTGGATGCCCAGCGCGCCGCGCCGGGGCCACGCATCGTCGGTCGTACGCCGGCCATGCAGCAGCTCTCGTCAATGCTGCAACGGGTCAGTCAGGTGGAAACCGACGTGTTGCTGTTCGGCGAAACCGGGGTCGGCAAGGACCTGGTGGCCCGCTCGCTGCATGAGCGCAGTGCGCGCAGCGGCCACCCCTTTGTCGCCATCAATTGCGGCGCGGTACCCGAGAGCATCATCGAATCGGAACTGTTCGGTCACGAGAAGGGCGCTTTCACCGGTGCCGTCGAGCGGCGTATCGGCAAGTTCGAGTATGCCAATGGCGGCAGTGTATTTCTCGATGAAATCGAATCGATGCCGCTGACACTGCAGGTCAAGCTGTTGCGGGTTTTGCAGGAGCGTTCGATCGAGCGCCTCGGGTCCAACCAGTCGGTGGCGCTGGATATCCGGATCATCGCCGCGACCAAGACCGATCTCAAGCTCGCCGCCGAGCGCGGCGAATTCCGCGAGGATCTCTACTACCGGCTCAACGTGGTGACCGTGCCGATCCCGCCGCTGCGCGAACGCCGCGAGGATCTGCCGCTGCTGTTCCAGCACTTCGCGGTGGTCGCCGCCAACCGCAGCGGCCTCGAGGCACCGCCGCTCGACGCCGCCGGGGTCTCGGTGCTGATGGCCCACGACTGGCCCGGCAACGTGCGCGAGCTGCGCAATCTCGCCGAGCGCTTCGTACTGCTCGGCGCAACCTACGATTACCGGCTCGAGCGGCTGGTCGAAGGCGGCGACAGTGGCGCCGGCGAGATGACCCTGCCGCAGCAGGTCGAGCTGTTCGAGAAGAGCCTGCTCAGCCAGTCGCTGGCCAACCACGGCGGGCGCGTCAATGATGTCTGCGAGCACCTTGGGCTGCCGCGCAAGACCTTCTACGACAAGCTCAAGAAATACGACCTGCGCGCAGAGGACTATCGCCTGCGCCATGCCGGCAACTAGGACCCGGAGGCCGGCCAGCTTGCCAGCCTAGCGCCACAGTCGCGTACTTTGACTGACCAGCTCGGCGAGCGCCTGCCAGGGCGGCAGCCACGGCGCCAACCCCGCCGCCAGCATCAGCATGACCAGTGAGTTGCCCGGCTCGCGGTAATCGAACAGCTTGAGCGCGGTACCGAACGAGCGCTTGAGCCGCGAACCGGCCAGGTCGACGCTGTAGACCTCGTCGAGCAACAGGTGGATCAACCCGCCAAACATCAACGCCAGTCCCTGGGACCAGGCCTGCCAGGCAGGTTGCGCCAGCCATTGATAGCTCAGCGTGGTGATGCCGAGCCCGCACAGGCCGGTCGCCAGCAGCGAATGCCAGATACCACGGTGCACGGTAAAGCGTCGGAACACCGCACCACCACCGAAGCGCACCCCGAGATAGAGCCCGCCACAGGCGACCAGCAGCCCGGCCGGGCTGAGCTGGGGCTGCAGCCACAAGGCCCCGGCGACCACCGCCAGCAGCGCGAACAGGTTGAAGATCAGCCGAATGGAATGCGAATGGTCGGAGTCGATATCCGGCAGGATGCCGCCGAAGGCGGTCAGTGCGGCCAGCGACGCGGCGTCGATCGGCGACCATAAGGCGGCCTGCCAGCCACTCACGGCGAGCAACGCCCCGCCGGAAACGGCGACACTCAGATGGGTACGGAAGTCGGCCACGCAACGCCTGCCAAAAAAGCTGGATATAAATCCAGATTATCCCCAGCGTGGCCCAGAAAAACAATCGCTTGCCGCGATCTTACTCGCTTTCGGCCAGGTACTGGTCCTTGAGCTTGACGTAATTGCCGGCGGTATAGCGAAAGAACGCCCGCTCGCTGTCCTTGAGTGCACGCAACGGCTTGGCCGGGTTGCCGGCGTAGACGTGGCCGCTCTCGAGCCGCTTGCCCGGCGTGACCAGCGCCCCCGCGGCGATGATCACCTCGTCCTCGACCACCGCGCCGTCCATCACCGTGGCACCCATGCCCACCAGCACCCGGTCGCCCAGTGTGCAGCCATGCAGGATCGCCTTGTGGCCGATGGTCACGTCATCACCGATGGTCAGCGGGTGCCCGCCGGGATTGAAGTCGCTGGCGTGGGTGATGTGCAGCACGCTGCCGTCCTGAACGCTGCACCGCGCACCGATACGGATGCGGTGCATGTCGCCGCGAATCACCGCCATCGGCCAAACCGAGCAGTCGTCACCCAGCACCACGTCGCCCAGCACCACGCAGGCGGGATCGATGTAGACGCGCTCGCCGCGTTGCGGTGTATGGCCTTGAAAGGTTCGTAAAGGCAAAGTTCGTAGAGTCATTTTTCTCTCCTCGACGGTCGCTCCGTCACAGCACATCGGCAATCACCGCTCGTTCGAACGTACTCACCACAACCCCGAGACCAATACCACCACCACCAACGGGATCGACACAAAACGCACCAGCCTCTGCCAGCTGCGGAACCCTGCCGGCCCGGCATCCAGCGCTCGTTCGGCGATATCGCGCGGCATCACCCAGGCGGCGAAGATCGCGATCAGCAGGCCGCCGATGGGCAGAAACAGGTCGGTGGGCACGGTGGTCACCAGGTCGAAGAAGTTCATCTCGCCGAGCCAGTGCACCTCGGCCATCGACGAAAACGAGAATACCGACAATAGACCGACCGCCCACACCGCAACGCCCACGCAGGCCGCCGCGCGGCCGCGCTTGAGCCCCCAGCCCTGCAGCGTGGCGACCATCGGCTCGGCAAGGTTGATCGACGAAGTCCAGGTCGCCAGCAACAGCAGCAGGAAGAACACCCCCAGCCACAGCGAGCCGCCGGGCAGCTCGGCGAAGGCGATCGGCAAGGTGACGAACATCAGCCCCGGCCCTTCGCCCGGATCCAGGCCCTGCGAGAACACCACCGAGAAGATCGCGATCCCCGACAGCAGCGCCACCGCCACGTCGAGCACCGCGACGGCGGCAACCGCCCTTGGCAGGCTCTGATGGTCGGGCATGTAGGCACCATAGGCCATCAAGGCACAGGCGCCTACCGCCAGGGTAAAGAAGGCATGGCCCATGGCATTGAGCATCACCGGCACGCTCAGCGCGGCGAGATCGGGGGTAAACAGCCAGGCCATCGCCGTGCCGAAGCCATCGGTGGTGGTGGCATAGGCCGCCAGCACAATCAGCAGCAGATAGAGCAGCGGCATCAGCAGGTTGTTGAGCTTCTCGAGTCCGCCCGAGATGCCCGCCGCGACCACCGACATGGTCAGCAGCATGAACAGCGTATGGTTGAAGGTCATGCGCAGCGGGTCGGCGAGAAACTCGTTGAAGTTGGCGCCCACCGCCTGCGGCGCCATGCCCGCGAAATTACCGTTGACCGACTCGACCAGGTATTCGATCGACCAGCCCGAGACCACCGAGTAGAACGACAGGATGAAGAATACCGTGGTCACCCCGAACAGACCCAGCCAGCGCCAGTGCGGCGAGGCGCCGGCCTGGCGTGCCAGATGGCTCAGCGACTGCATCGGGCTGCGCCGTCCGGCACGTCCGATCAGGATCTCGGCCATCATCACCGGCAGACCCAGCAGCACCACGAAGACCACGTAGAGCAACAGGAACGCCGAGCCGCCGTTCTCACCGGTCATGTAGGGAAAGCGCCAGATATTGCCCAGGCCCACGGCGGCCCCGGTGACCGCGAGTATGAATGCACGCCGTGAGCTCCAGCGTTCCAGCGTTTCGTTCATGATCCCCTATCCTTTAATACGCGACTCGCGCGCGGGCAACGTGCCCCGAGCAACGTGCCCCGAGCGAAAGGCGCAAGACTAGCAGGCCGGCTGGCGGCCGCCAATGGCGCAACCAGTCATTGAAACCCACCGCCTGCGCCCGCATCTACTCCGGTATATTCGGTTTCACACGAGGCTTTCGTCATGTCCCGCAACCCGCTGCTCGAATCGCACCACCTGCCGCCCTTCGGCGAGATTCAGCCCGACCATGTGGTTCCGGCCATCGAGCAGATCCTCGACGAGAACCGTAGCGCCATCGACCGCCTGGCCGAGCAGGCCAATCGCGAGACACCGACCTGGCAGAGCCTGGCCGCCCCCATCGAGGAGCTCAACGACCGGCTGTCACAGGCCTGGTCGCCGGTATCGCACTTGAACGGCACCATGAACAGCCCGGCGCTGCGCGATGCCTACCAGGCGTGTCTCGGCAAGCTTTCCGAATACGGCACCTGGCTGGGCCAGCACGAGGGGCTGTTCCGCGCTTATCAGGCGCTCAAGGACTCGCCGAACTACGCCGAGCTGAGCTCTGCCCAGCAACGCTCGGTCGACAATACGTTGCGCGACTTCCGCCTCGCCGGCGTCGACCTGCCGGCCGACGCCAAGCGTCGTTACGGCGAGATCCAGGCACGGCTCTCCGAGCTGACCAACAGCTTCTCCAATCATGTGCTCGACGCCACTCAGGCGTGGCATAAGGACATCACCGACGCCGACACGCTCGACGGCTTGCCCGAGAGTGCCCTGGACACGCTCAAGGCCAACGCCGAGGCCAAGCAGCTCGACGGCTACCGCATCACCCTGGACTTCCCCAGCTTCTTCCCGGTGATGAGCTACGCCCACGACCGGGCGCTGCGCAAGGAGGTCTACACCGCTTTCGTCACCCGCGCCTCGGAGCTCGGTCCCAACGCTGGCGAGTACGACAACGCGCCGCTGATCGAGGAGATCCTCGCCCTGCGTCAGGAACTCGCTCGGCTGCTGGATTTTGCGACCTACGCCGACTACTCGCTGGCGACCAAGATGGCCGAGTCTCCCGATCAGGTGCTTGAATTCCTCGCGGACCTGGCCAAGCGGGCCCACGCCCAGGCACAGGAAGAGTTCAACGAGCTCGAGGCCTTCGCCAAGGAGACGCTCGGTCTCGACGATCTGCAGCCCTGGGATGTCGGCTACGCCAGCGAAAAACTGCGCGAGGCCCGCTACGCCATTTCCGAGGAACAGCTGCGCCCCTACTTCCCGGCGCCACAGGTGATCGACGGTCTGTTCCGGGTCACCGAGCGGCTCTACGGTGTGCAGTTCGTCGCCGACGATGATGCGCCGCGCTATCACCCTGACGTGCGCTACTACACCATCTGCGAGGGCGACACGCCGATCGCCGGCTTCTATCTCGACCTGTACGCCCGCGAAGGCAAGCGTGGCGGTGCCTGGATGGACGAGTGCCGGGTGCGTCGCGAACGCGAGGATGGCAGCCTGCAACTGCCGGTCGCCTACCTGACCTGCAACTTCACCCGCCCGGTGGGCGGCAAGCCGGCGCTGCTCACCCACGACGAGGTGACCACGCTGTTCCACGAGTTCGGCCACGGCCTGCATCACATGCTGACCCGTCAGACCGTCGCCGACGTCTCGGGAATCAATGGCGTGGCCTGGGACGCGGTGGAACTGCCCAGCCAGTTCATGGAGAACTTCTGCTGGGAGCGCGAAGGGCTCGACATGATCGCCGCCCACGTCGATACCGGCGAGCGCCTGCCCGATGAACTGCTCGGCAAGCTGCAGGCGGCCAAGAACTTCCAGTCGGCGATGGGCATGCTGCGCCAGATCGAGTTCTCGCTGTTCGACTTCCGTCTTCACCACGAGCTCGAAGCGCCCAGCGCCGATGACGTCCAGCGCCTGCTCGACGCGGTGCGTGATGAGTATTCGGTGGTGCCACGCGCCGACTTCAACCGCTTCCAGAACAGCTTCTGGCATATCTTCGCCGGTGGCTATGCGGCGGGCTACTACAGCTACAAGTGGGCGGAAGTGCTGTCGGCCGACGCCTACGGCGCCTTCGAGGAGGCCGGCGTGTTCGACGGCGACACCGGCTTGCGCTTTCGTCGCGAGATTCTCGAGCAGGGCGGCTCGCGCGACGCCGCCGAGCTGTTCAAGGCGTTTCGCGGCCGCGAGCCCAGCGTCGAGCCCCTGCTTCGCCATAGCGGCATCCGCGCCGCCTGACAGGAGAGAGCATGTCGACACCCAAACGCTTTATCGCCGGCGCCATCTGTCCGCGCTGCGCGGCCATGGACAAGGTGCGCACCTGGGAGGCCAACGGCATCCGCTATCGCGACTGCGTGGCCTGCGACTTCTTCGAGCAGCTGCCGATCGAAGAGCAGGACGCGCCGGAGATCACCACTCGGGTCAGTGGCACGCGTGACGACGAGCAGCGCAACGACGTACAGCCGGTACGCATCCTCGATCCCAAGGGTTCCAAGAGCTAGCGGTCGAGCGCTGATGACAGGACACGAAAAGGCCCCGCCATTGGCGGGGCCTTTTGCGTTCCAGCCTATCCTTTCAGGACAACAGGTTAGGCAACCACAGCGAGATCGCCGGCACGTAGGTGATCAGCATCAAGAAGCCCAGCAACAGGCACAGCCACGGCAGGCAGGCCTTGATCACCCAGCCGATCGAGCGCCCGGTGATACCTGCGGTCACGAACAGATTGAGCCCCACCGGCGGGGTGAGCATGCCGATCTCCATGTTGACCACCATGATGATACCCAGATGGATCGGATCGATGCCCAGTTGGGTGGCGATCGGGAACAAAATCGGCGCCATGATCAGCAGGATCGCCGAGGGCTCCATGAAGTTGCCCGCCGCCAGCAGCAGCAGGTTCATCACGATCAGAAAGCCCCAGGCCGGCAGACCCCAGTCGATGATCACCTCGGCAATGTGATGCGGAATGCGCTCGGTGGTCAGCACGTGGGCAAACAACATGGCGTTGGCGATGATGAACAGCAGCATCATCGAGACCTTGGCGCCATCCAGCACGACCCCACGCACCTCGCGGTTGACGAACGAGCCGCCGATCGCCAGCGGTATCTGCCACAGGCTGCGCATCAGTGCCGCGCCCAGGCTCTCGCCGGGACGCTGCCATGGGTCGCCCTTGAGCGGGCCCATGTCACGATAGCCGATTACCGCCACCAGCCAGGCATAAAGCGCGGCTATCGCCGCCGCCTCGGTGGGGCTGGCCACGCCGCCGTAGATCGAGCCCAGCACCAAAATGATCAGCATCAGCCCGGCCAGTGCCTTGCCGCCCGAGCGCAGCAGCGCCGGCGCACCGGGAAACGGCTGCGCCGGCAGCTTCATGATCCGCGCCGAGATGTAGATGGCGATCATCAGGATCAGGCCCATCAGCAGGCCGGGCACCAGGCCGGCCATGAACATCTTCCCGGCCGAGACCTCGGTGGCCGCCGAATAGACCAGCATGACGATCGAGGGCGGAATCAGGATGCCCAACGTGCCGGCATTGGCGATCGCCCCGGCGGCGTAGGACTCGGGGTAGCCCTGACGCACCATGCCGGCGATCACGATCGAGCCGATCGCCGCCACCGTGGCCGGCGACGAGCCCGACACCGCGGCGAACAGGATGCACGCCAGTACCGAGGCCATCGCCAGGCCGCCCTTGACGTGACCCACCGCATCGGTGGCGAAGTTGATCAGTCGACGCGCCACACCGCCGGTGGACAGAAAGGCGCTCGACAGAATGAAGAACGGGATCGCCAGCAGCGTGTAATGATGAGACACGCCCTGGAACAACTTGATGGCAATCGAGCCCAGCGAATCGTTGGAAAACAACAGGATCGTCGTGACGCTGGAAAAACCCAGCGCAAAGGCGATCGGCATGCCTAGGAAGATCGCCCCGAACAGCAGCAGAAACAGGATCGCGGTGGTCACGGGCGCTCCTCCCGATCATTTTTATCGGTTTGCGGCTCGTCGGTATGGGTCTCGGCCAGGTTCAGACTCGCCTCCCCCTCGTCGGAGAAGCCGAAGCCGTCGGCCTCGTCCTTGATCACCCGCCAGCCGAGTTCGAGAAAACGCAACACCAGCAACCCCATGCCGATCGGCAGGATCAGCGTCGCCTGCCACTTGGGAATCGGGATGTCCTCGAGTTCGATGCCGATCATGCGGGTCAGCGACAGGTACTCGTAGCTACCGACCAGCATCAGGCCGCAGTAGCTCAGGCATACAGCCAGGGCAATCAGCGTGACGATCCGCCGGCCGCCGCGCGGCAGCTTGTTGACCAGCACATCGACGCCGATATGCGCACCCTGCTTGACGCCCCACGAGACGCCGAACAGCACGAACCAACCGGACAGGTAAAGCGACGCCTCCTGGGCCCAACTGATGCCTTCGCTGAGCACGAAGCGATAGAACACCTCGACACCCACCAGCAGCACCATGGCCACCAGCAGCGCACAAAAGATCGTCTCTTCCAGCTTGTTGAGCCAGCGCACAATCATGGTCTTACCTCGAACGAACGCGGCGATGGCCGGCCCTCAGGCCCGCCATCGCCTGGTAACGACTAGCCGATCAGCTCTTGTTGGATGCCTTGGCGGCGTCGATCACGTCCTGGCCGATGGCATCGGAGAACTGATCCCAGACCGGCTTCATGGCGTCGACCCACTGCTGGCGCTGTTCCGGAGTCAGCTCGATGATCTCGGACTTGCCGGAATCGATGATTGCCTGCTTGGCTTCCTGATTTTCCTGAGCGGCAATCTCGTTGCCGTAGGCAACGGCCTCGTCAAGCGCCTTCTCGACCTCGGGGCGCACGTCGTCGGGCAGGCTGTTCCAGAAGCGCGCCGAGGAGACCACCATGTAGTCGAGCAAACCGTGGTTGGACTCAGTGATGTACGGCTGCACCTCGTAGAAGTTCTGCGAGTAGATGTTCGAGTAGGTATTCTCCTGGCCGTCGATCGCCTGGGTCTGCAGCATCATGAAGACTTCGGAAAACGGCTTCTTGAGCGGTGCCGCATCGACCGCCTCGAACTGCGCCTCGAGCACGTCGGAGGTCATGATGCGGAATTTCTTGCCGGCGGCATCTTCCGGCACGCGCAGCGGCTCTGAGGCCGACAGCTGCTTCATGCCGTTATGCAGGTAGCCCAGGCCGAGCAGGCCCTTGGATTCCAGCGAGGTCAGCAACTGCTGACCGGTCTCGCTGTTCTGGAAACGCTCGACGGCGTCCATGTCCTCGAACAGGAACGGCAGGTCGAAAACCTGCAGCTGATCAGTGTATTTCTGAAACTTCGACAACGCCGGAGCGGCCAGCTGGACGTCGCCCAGCAGCATGGCCTCGAGCACTTGGTCGTCACCGTAAAGCTGAGAATTGGGATAGACCTCGACATCGACCTGATCGCCTACCGAGCTCTGCTCGACCAGTTCCTTGAATTTCTCGGCCATCTGGCCCTTGGGGGTGTTGTCGGCGACCACGTGAGAGAACTTGATGGTGATCGGGTCGGCAGCGAAGGCCGAGCCGGCCATCATGATCCCGGCAGCGAGGGTGGTCAGCGAAGCGAGCTTGAGCGTGCGCATGTTGTTGGCTCCTTACGGATGTTTATAGCGATAAAGGTGTGGCAGCCGTCCGGCTCGTTGTAGTCAGCCTGTTCGACCGCTAAGGGCCGCCTCGGCGGCACCTGTCACCCCAACTATAGCAACCCCTGTGCCAATACCTATATTTTCTTTAAAAACATAAACATACGAATATCAACAAGCGGCAAGCTGCCTCCAGGTCCGTTTAATGTGCGCGTATCCACACAGGCCTAGCGAAGTAATGTGTGGATTTCCGCACACCGCTTGAATTCCCCTCTCGCGGTCTCAATATCATCTATGTTTGAAAGCAGAATTATCATCATCAACACTAGTAGCAGCTATATTCAAGAGCGCCGGCCGAGAGCCCGAGCCGAGGGCGCCAGGACGCGCCATCATGTACCCAATGGAGGAGATCCATTATGCAACACGAGTTTCCCGACCTGCCCTACGCCTACGATGCGCTGGAACCGGTCATCGACGAAACCACCATGCGGGTTCACCACACCAAGCACCACAAGACCTATTTCGACAAGTTCGTCGATGCCATTGCCGGCACCGAACTGGAAAACCAGTCCCTCGAACAGATCTTCGCCAACATTTCCCAGCAGAAACCAGTGGTGCGCAACAACGCCGGTGGCTTCTATAACCACGCGCTGTTCTGGAAGATGATGTCGCCGAACGGCGGTGGCGAACCCAAGGGTGCGCTGGGTGAAGCGATCAACGCCAAGTACGGCTCGTTCGACGAGTTCAAGAAAGCCTTCCTGGGCGCCGCGACCGGTCAATTCGGTTCCGGTTGGGCTTGGCTGGTGGTCAAGGCCGACGGTGAGCTGGAAATCACCTCGACCGCCAATCAGGACAATACCCTGATGGACGTCGCCAGTGTCCAGGGCAAGCCTGTGCTCGGCCTGGACGTCTGGGAGCATGCCTACTACCTGACCTACATGAACAAGCGCCCCGACTATGTCGAGAACTGGTGGCGTGTGGTCAACTGGGAGTATGCCAACGAGCTCTACGACGCGGCCAAGTCCTGATCGCCTGAACGATCGACAGCACCTTCTGAGCCCTTCAGAGAGGTGACACCAAAAAAGCCCTACCGCACGCGGTAGGGCTTTTTACTGGTAGGCCGGCAGCGGAAGGCGTGTCGATCAGGTGCCGGTCTCGGGGCTGGCGTCGGGATTCAAGCCGATGGTTCCGCAGGCGATGCGCGCACCACCACCACCCAGTTCAGGGTCGTCGCTGTAAGTGTCGCCGCCCTTGTGGATAATCAAGGCATGATTCTCAAGGTCGCTGACCTCGAGGCGCGGCGCCAGTACCGGTGTGGTGGCCTTGCCCTTGGGATTCACCGAGAGCATCGGCAGATCGCCCAGATGCCCGTTACCATTAGGCCCCTGGTGGGTAGCGGTGTTTTCAGGGTCCAGATGGCCGCCAGCGGCCGCCGCCGCGACCTTCTCGCCATTCTTCATGGCGGGCTCGCAGCTGACGTGCTGATGGACATGGAACCCGTGGTTGCCCGGTGGCAGCTCGGCAAGCTTGGGGGTCAGCAACAATCCCTTGTCGGTATCCTCCAGCGAGACAGTGCCGATCTTCTGCCCGACGCCTTCGCTGGTGACCTGATGGACCGTTATCTGTTCCTCGCCGGCCTGCGCCGTACCGGCAAGGAGCAGCGCGGCACCCAGCCCCAGCGTGTATTGGCGAATCATGCTCATGTCATTACCTCAATCCGTGGTTTGACGTGCCTCTTCAGGCTAGTCAACGCCACGGCCGGCTGACAACTGGGCCGCCAGCAAAATCAGCCGAGGTTATCGAGGATACGCAGAGTCGGTGTCGATTGATTGAGGGTATAGAAGTGCAGCCCTGGCGCGCCCCCCTCGAGCAGTCGCTGACACAGCTTCGACACCACCTCCTCGCCGAAAGCCTGGATGCTTTCGCTGTCGTCGCCGTAGGCCTCGAGCTGCTTGCGGACCCAGCGCGGAATGTCGGCGCCACAGGCATCCGAGAAACGCGCCAGCTTGGTGTAGTTGGTGATCGGCATGATGCCGGGGACGATCGGCGCCTCGATGCCCAGCGCGCGGGCCCGCTCGACGAAATGAAAGTACGCCTCGGCACTGAAGAAGTACTGAGTGATCGCCAGATCGGCGCCGGCCTGCATCTTGCGTGCGAAATTCTGCAGATCGTGCTCGAAGCTCGGCGCCTGGGGGTGCGCCTCGGGGTAGGCGGCGACCGCGATCTCGAAATGATCGCCGGTCTCGCCTCGAATGAACTCGACCAGCTCGTTGGCGTAGCGCAGCTCGCCGATCCCGCCCATGCCCGATGGCAGATCGCCGCGCAGCGCCACCAGGCTGTCGATACCGTCGTCGCGATAGCGGTTCAGCAACTCGCGCATCTGCGCTTTCTCGCTGCCGATGCACGACAGGTGCGGCGCGGTGGTGATACCGCATTCGCGCACCTGTCTGACCGTATTATGGGTGCGCGCCTGGGTCGAGCCGCCGGCGCCATAGGTCACCGAGAAGAAACGCGGTTGACGCTCGGCCAGAGCATCGCGGGCCAGCAAGAGTTTTTCCCGGCCGGCGTCGGTATTGGGGGGAAAGAATTCGAAACTGATGCCCAGCGGATACTCTTGTGTGCTCATCGATCAACCCTTGTCCAGCGCAGTCGGCGTATTGGCATGACAGGCCGCCTCGTGCGGCCACTCGATGCAGCGCATTGTGCCCGCCAAGCCGGAAGGGAACCAATGAAAGTTTCGCGCTGCAACTTCAATGGCAGTCATGTTGGCGCTCTCTTGCACGCAAGCCTTGCACGTTAGCGCTGCGCTTGTACGTAAGCGCCACTCGCCGCTTGGGCGGTCAGCGTGCAGCGTCGATACCCGGCTCTGCGCAATCGCCGCCGGTCAGACAGGTCTCGCCTTCGACCTGCAGGGTGGCGTGGCTAATGCCGAAATCCTCCCGAAGGCGGGCATAGGCCGTCTTGAGGATCGCCGGGTGCGAGATGTCGTCGCGCACCACCAGGTGCAGACTCAGCAGTGGATCCTGAGGCGTCAATCCCCACACATGCAGGTCATGGACGCTGAACACGCCATCGATGTCTTCCAGCGCCGTTTGAATCTTGTCGACATCGACGCCTTCCGGCGTGCCTTCGAGCAGGGTATGAGTCGAGCGCCGCAGGATCTTCCAGGCGGCACGCAGGATCAAGGCTGCGGCCAGCATGGACAGCAAGGGATCGATCGGCATCCACCCGGTCAGCATGATCACCAGCGCGGCCGCAATCGCCGCCACCGAGCCCAACAGGTCGCCCATCACATGCAGTACCGCGCCACGCAGGTTGAGGTTTTCTTGATCACCGCCGTGGAGAATCTTGAACACTATAAGATTCACCAGCAAGCCGAGTATCGCGATGGCCATCATCGGCCCGGCAAGCACGTCCACCGGCTGCGTGAAACGCTGGACGGCGGCAATGAATATCCAGACCGCGATGCCCAACAGCGACAATCCGTTGATGAAGGCCGCCAATACCTGGAAGCGTTGGTAGCCGAAGGTGCGTCGCTTGTCCGGCGCCTTGTTGCCCATGTAGAAGGCGAATAGGGCCAGCCCCAGCGAAAAGCTGTCGCTGAACATGTGCCCGGCGTCGGCCAGCAGCGCCAGCGACCCCGATATCCAGCCGCCGATCGCCTCCGCCAGCATGAAGCCGGCGGTCAGGTACATGGCGAACTTGACGCGCCTGGCGCTGTCGGCGGTGACCGTGGGCGCGTGTCGTGGTCGTGGTCGTGGTCGTGGTCGTGGTCGTGGTCGTGGTCGTGGTCGTGGTCGTGCGCCATAGCGGACTCCGTTGGCAATTTGGTGCAATTACCGCACCTGTAGCCACTATAGGGTCAAGGATCCGGGATGACACGCGACGCTGCCAATCAGCGCAGTGACCAGGCATCATGACGCTTTTGTCGCGGACGCGCCGATGTCTCACGCCGATCTCTACCAACCGTTATGGATGCTGCTGGCGTTTGTCGCCCTGGGCTGGATTTGCGCCCGTCGGCTGGTGCTTGACCCGCGCCCCATCGCCACGCTGCTGATCTACGTCATCGCTCCGCTGACCTTCTTTCGCGCCCTGGTGATCGGCGACCCGGGCGCCGACGACCTGCTGCTTACCGCCGCGCTGTTCCTGCTGTCGAGCGCCATCGCCCTGCTCGTCGCGTGGCTGGCCCGGCCGTTCTTCGCCGCCGAGGAGAGCGCGCTGCTGGCGTTTTCCTCGGGCACCGGCAATACCGGCTACTTCGGCCTGCCGATCGCCATGGTGCTGCTGCCCCCCGAAGGCGTGACCCAGTACCTGTTCTGCCTGCTGGGGATCAATCTGTTCGAATTCACCGTCGGCTTCTACCTGAGCGCCCGCGGGCGCTTCTCGGTGCGCCAGAGCCTTGTGCGTATCGCCCGGCTGCCGCTGATCTATGCGTTTCTCGCCGCGCTACTGGTCAGCAGCCTCGGCTTGCCGCTGCCCGGCGCGTTGCTCGACGGGCTCGAGTACTTCAAGTACTGCTACACCGTGCTCGGCATGATGATCATCGGCATGACGCTCGGCCGGGTGACCCTGCGCGAGTTCGATACGCGCTTTATCGCCGCCTGCGTGACGCTACGCTATATCGTCTGGCCGCTGCTCAGCGTCGCCGCGGTGGTGCTGCTGCAGGCCAGCGTGGGAATCGATGCCACCCTGGCCACGGCGCTGCTGCTGCTCGGCGTGGTGCCGATGGCCGCCAACGTGGTGGTGGTCGCCATGGAGCTCAATATCCGCCCCGAGAAGGGCGCCATCGCGGTGCTGCTGACGACCCTGGCGGCGCCGCTGCTGATTCCGCCCTACCTCGGCGCCCTGCTGGTGCTGGTCGGGCTGGAATGACCGGGGCGTAGCACTAGCCGACGAGGCCGATCCCCATCAGCGGCGACAGCAGGGCCTGTACCGCCACGCTGATGACGACCAGCAGCGCCGCCGTCAGCGTCAGCGTCCAGCCGGACGCCCGGCCCAGTACGGCGATGTCGCCCTTTGGTGATTGGAACAGCAGCGTGGCGGCAACGCGTAAATAGTAGTAGAGCGATATCACGGTGTTGATCACCGCGAGCACCGCCAGCCAGGCATAGCCGCCCTCGATCGTCACCTCGAACAGCAGCAGCTTGCCGACGAAGCCCACCAGCGGCGGGATACCCACCAGCGACAGCAGCGCGACGATCAGCACCGCACTGGCCAGCGGCCGGCTGTGCCCCAGCCCGCGGTAGTCGTCGAGCGCGGTGCGCCCACGCCAGTGGGTGACCACCGCGAAGGCGGCCAGGTTGGCCACGGCGTAGGCGGCAAGGAACGCCAGCAGCGCCGGCAGTGCGCGCGGCGCGGCGTCGAGGACCACGATCGCCATCAGCGCATAGCCGGACTGCGCGACCGACGACCAGCCGAGCAGTCGTCTCACGTCTTGCTGGCGCAGCGCCGCCAGGTTGCCCAGCGTCATGGTCACCGCCGCGAGCAGCGCGATGATCGCCGGCCAGGCCACCCCCTCGGGCAACAGCGTGACGAAACGCGCCAGCGCCAGCGCCGCAGCGATCTTGGGGGCCACCGTCAGCAGCGCGGCGACCGGCGCCGGCGCGGCCTGGGCGACATCCGGCATCCAGGCATGGCCGGGAAACGCCGCCAGCTTGAAGCTCAGGCCGATGACGATACAGGCCACCGCAACGATCACGCCCCAGGGGTCGGCTCCGGCCAGCGCCGCAGCGGTGGCCGCGTAGCCAGTATCGCCAACCAGCCCGAACAGCAGCACCACGCCGAGCACCAGCAGCGCATTGGTCAGCGCGCCGATCAGGTAGTACTTCATCGCCGCCTCGAGCGCCGGCGCCCAGCCACGATGAAAGGCCGCCAACGGATAGCTGGCCACCGAGGTCAACAGCACCCCGAGCACCAGCTCCATGCTGTCGTGGGCCGACGCCATCATCAGCGCGCCGAGCAACGTGAACAGGCACAACGCGTAGTATTCGCCATGACGTCGGTCGCCACGCAGCCAGTCCGGCGACAGCCCGACACACACCGCGCCGGCGAGCAGGATCAGCAGCTTGGCAACGATCGCCGGGCGATCCAGCGCCCACACCCCGGCGAAACTCAGCTGCGGTGCCTGTGCCCACTGCGTCACGCTGGCCAACCCCGCCGCCGCCAGCGCGACCAGCGCCAGCCCGGCGGCCCACGCCTGGTGGCGCTGCGCGGCGAAGGAGGCGAACAGCACGATCGCCACCGCCGCCACCAGCAGGATGAGCTCGGGAATCAGATCGCCGACCGGCATCAGCGCCCCCCGACCAATGCGCCCGAGGCCGCCTCGAGCAGCGTAAGCACGAAGCTCGGATAGACGCCGATCGTCACGATGCCCAGCGACAGCACGCCGAGCACCAGCCACTCGGCGCGACTCAGATCCTTGAAGGTGCCCAACGAGGCCGGCAGATGGCCGAAGAACAGCCGCCGCAGCATGTCCAGAAACAGCGCTGCGGTGATCAGGATGCCGACGATCGCCACGCACCGCCAGCCAGGGGTAGACGGCGAAGGTGCCGGCGAACACCTGGAATTCGGCGACGAACCCGGCCAGCCCCGGCATACCCAGGCTGGCGAAGGCGGCCAGCACCGTGAAGCCGGTGAGCAGCGGCGCCTGATGGGCCAGGCCACCATAGCGGTCAAGCTCGTAGTCGCCGGTACGTTGCCACAGCGAGCCGCTGATCAGGAACAGCGCCCCGGTGATCAAGCCATGCACGACCATCTGTAGCGAGGCCCCGGTCAGTGCCAGCTGGCGCGCGGCCGGCTCACCCACCCACGCGGCTGCCACGGCGATACCCAGCACGCTGTAGCCCATGTGGTTGATCGAGGAATAGGCGATGCGCCGCTTGAGATTGCTCTGGCCCAGCGCCACCAGCGCGCCCGTAGATGATCGCCAGCAGCGCCAGCGCCCCGACCCAGGGCGCGTAGCGGGCGAAGGTCTCGGGCATCATCGCCAGCGGCAGGCGGATCATGCCGTAAACGCCCATCTTGAGCAGCACCCCGGCGAGGATCGCCGAGACCGGCCCCGGCGCATCGACGTGAGCCTGCGGCAGCCAGGTGTGCAACGGCACCAGCGGGGTCTTGATCGCCAGGCCCAGCATCAGCGCCAGGAACACCAGCCCGGTATAGAGCCCGCCGCCGGCCAGCGGCTGCTGTTCGATCAGCTGGCGCATGTCGAAGCTGTGCGGCTCGAGCGACAGATAAAGGCCGATGATCGCCAGCAGCAGCGCCAGCGAGCCAGCGAAGGTATACAGGAAGAACTTGAGCGCCGAGAGCTGCGGCTGGCCGTGCCCCCAGCGGCCGATCAGGAAGAACATGCCCACCAGGCTGAGATCGAAGAACACGTAGAACAGCAGCAGGTCGAGGGTCAGGAACACGCCCAGCGACACGCCCTGCATGAACAGCAGCCAGGCGTAGTAGCCGCGTGGCTCGCCGCGGGTATCGACGGGATACACGGCCGCCGCGGTGAACAGCAGCGCGCTCATGGTCGCCACCGCCAGTGCGATGCCATCGACCCCGAGCCGGTAGGCTACCCCCAGCGACGGTACCCAGGGCAGCTCGGTGACGTACTGGAACTGCGGCCCCTGCGGGTCGAACCCCGCCCAAGCGACAATCAGCGCCGCGAGCGAGACGCCGGCGCTGCCCATGGCCAGCCGTCGCGTCTGCACGGCGTTCCAGTGCGGGTAACCAGCCAGCGCGAGAGCCCCCAGCAGGGGCACAGCCAGGGCGATGCTCAGGATCACAGCAGGACTCCTATCACCAGCAGACTCAGGATGAGAACGACACCGATGACGACGGTGCTGTAATAATGGTGGGTCTGGCCGCTCTGGGCACTGCGCGCCCACTCACCGCCCCAGTCGGTCAGGCGGCTCAAGCCGCCGGGCAGGCCGTCGGTGAGCGCCTCGCCACGGCCGGCATTGAGCCGTGCCAGCCAGCCAGCGAAGCGCGCCGTGGCGTGCAGCCCGGCATCGACCACGCCATCATCGAAACGCGCCAAACGCCGGGCAAGCGCGGTCACCGCGCCCGCCACGCACGCGAGCAGCGCGGTCAGGCCGAACCACTCGGCGACGAGCGCCTGGCTGGCCGAGGCCGGCTCGACCCGTCGGCCGGGGCGGGTCAGCAGCAGACCACCGGCGATCCCCGCCAGCACCAGCGCCAGCGATACCAGCAGCAACCACAGGTGGCTAGGCGGCCACTGGGTCGCCAGCCAACCAGCGACGACCTGGCGCGCGGGCGGCCACCACAATACCGACAACAGCAGCGTGCCGGTCGCCAGGCTGCGCAGCGCGGCGATCTCGACCTTCGAAGGCAGTGTCGACAGCGGTAGGCGATCGCGCGCCTGGCGGTCGGTGCGGCCATAGGCCAGGCGCTGGAAGCGGGTCGCGTAGAGCGCGCTCAGTCCGCCGGCCAGCGGCGACCCCCAGCGCCAGCCAGACCGCTTGCTGGCTGGCCGCCGAGGCGATCTGCTCCTTGCTCCAGGCCGAGCCCAGCGGAATCATCCCGGCCAGCGCCAAGCTCGAGATCAGCGTGGTCGCAGCGACACCCGGCAGCCGACGACCGAGGCGCATGCCGGCCAGCTGATAGCTGCCCGACTCGTGGGCAGCGAGCCCGGCGGACAGGAACAACCCGGCCTTCATGAACGCATGGGCGACGAAGTGCACCAGCGCTACCGCCGGAAAACCCGCGCCCACCGCCAACCACATCAGCCCGTACTGCGACGAGGTCGAGGCCGCCAGCAGCTTCTTGGCATGGCCCTGGCAGATCGCCGTCAGCGCCCCCGCCAGCGCCGTGGCCAGGCCGAGCGCGATCACCAGCGGGGCGAACCAGGCCACGCCGTCGAGGATCGGCTGCAGGCGCGCCAGCAGATAGAGCCCGGCGGCCACCAGGGTCGCCGCATGCAGCAGCGCCGAGACCGGCACCGGCCCGGCCATGGCCGCGAACAGCCAGGCGCTGAACGGCAGCTGCGCCGACTTGGCGGCCGCCGCCAGCACGATGCCGGCCACCGCGACGTCCAGCAGCGCGCCGTCGAGCGCCGCCAGATCGGCGTAGCCGAAGCCGCCGCTGCCGGCGAACACCGCCGCCGCGGCGATATACAGCCCCAGATCGCCGCAGCGCGTGGTCAGAAAGGCCGTCAATGCCTGGCGAGTCACCTCCGTCTCGCCCCAGCGATAACCGATCAGCGCCCACGAGCAGGCGCCGATCAGCTCCCAGGCGATCAATAGCGTCAGCAGGTCGTTGGCCAGCACCAGCCACTGCATCGCGCCGACGAAGGCGACGATCAGCGCCAGCAGCCGGGCGCCGCCGTGGCCGGCCCGCCCGCTGGCGTCATCGCTCAGCTCGTGGAAGCCGGCATAGGCGACGATCGGCAGCGCGACCAGCGGCACCGCCAGCGATGAAGAGCGCCGCAGCGTCCGACGGCGCCAGGGTCAGTGCCAGCGTGTCGCTCCAGCGATAGCTCGTCTCGCCCCAGCGCCGCGGCCAGTGCGAGCGCCGCCAGTCCCAGCGTGGCCAGCACAGCTCAGCACCGCCAACGCCGTGAGCGCGCCACGCCCCAGGCGGGCGCCAGCCCAGATAGAGCAGCGCCGCCGCGCATACCGGTAACAGTCCCAGCGACCACAACATCAGTGCTTGAGCTCGCCGAGCGCTTCGGTCATGTCGGCCTGGTTGGTGCGGAACACCGCCACCACCAGCGCGAAGCCCATGGCCATCTCGATCGCCATCACCGCCATGACGATGATCGTCAGCAGCTGGCCCTCGGGAACGCCGGCGCCGCTCAGCGCCCAGAACGCCACCGCGGCGAGCATCACCCCGTTGATCATCAGCTCGAGGCCCATCATCAGCATCACGAACGACTGCTGCGACAGCGCTCCGTAGAGGCCGATGCCGACCAGCGCGGCGGCAACCAGCAAGAGGGTTACCAAGGTCATGTCACGTCTCCCTGTGTTGGTTGCTCCTTGGAAGCCTAATGGCAATGATGATGGCCGCCCTGCTCCTCCGAGTCGGACTGCGGGCCGGCCGGCGCGCCGCCCGGTTCCAGCCCCGGCGGCAACGAGCCCTCGTTGGCGGCGCCGAACCGCCCGCGGTGGCTCGACAGCACCACCACACCGATCATCGTCGCCAGCAGCACGATGCCCGCCGACTCGAAGACCAGCATCGAATCGCCGAGCATCTCGCGGCCCAGCGACGCCACCGGATCGAGCCCCTGGGGCAGTGGCCGCTCGGGGAACTCGACGAACAGCGCCAGCGCCCCCAGCGCCACGAAGGCCAGGCCGCCCGCAACGATCGACAAGACGATGCTGATGGACCATCATCATCGGGTTGAGCCCCGCCGGGTTCATCATGAACATCACCATGAACAGCGCCATGACCATCATCTCGACGGCCATCATGAAGAACATCGCCACCCCCAGGTAGACCGCCGCCAGCAGCAGCATGATCGCGCCCACGGCGATGAACGAGGCGAGCAGGAAGAACGACGCGCGGACCATCGAGTCGGTACAGAACACCCGCCAGCCGCTGACCACGGCGAGCACGCTCAGCACCCAGAAGATCACGTCGACGAGCAGGTTCGACTGCATCACAGCGCCTCCAGTCCGGCCCAGACCAAATCCACGAACGACAGCGGCAGCAGCACCACCCACATCAGCGTCACGCAGCGCTCCGGCGCCAGGCGCGGCAATACCCGGCCCAGCCACAAAAGCGCCAGCAGGATCGCCAGCATCTTGAGCGCCAGCCACAGCGGCCCGGGCAGCCACGGCCCCTGCCAGCCGCCCAGAAAGGCGCGTCGCCGCCACGCCGCTGAAGGCCACCAGCATCGCCACCCGGGCGATCTCCCAGACCAGCCGCGGCGGCCCCGAGACCTCGCTGGCGGTGCCCCCGGCCAGATCCGTCGAGTCGGCCAGGTTAAGCGGGCCCCAGAAGGTCAGCCCCAGCCCGACAATCAAAAACAGCGGCAGACCCAGCGGCTGACGCACCACATTCCACAGCTCGTCCTGCGCGGCCACCACCTGCGAGAACTGTAGCGACTCGGCGGGCAGCACCACGCCGATCAGCACGAACATGCTGACCAGGATGTAGGAAAGCCCCAGCGCCACGTAGCGATAGCCGCCGATCAGCGCCAACGGCGCGTTGGCCGACCAGCCGTGCAGGAAGATCGCCACCGTGGCCAGCGCCTCGAGGCTGCCCCACAGCACAACGCCGGTGGCCAGGTCCGAGGCGATCAGGGTCGGCGACCAGGGCACCAATGTCAGGCCCAAGGCGGCCAACGCCAGGTAGAGCGCCGGTGCCAGCCGCCAGGCGGGCCGGTCGGGGGCCTCGGTGACGTTGGCGTCCTGACGATACAACCAGGCGCCGCGCGCCAGCGGGGCCAGCCAGGCATTGCCCTGGCGCGGCCAGCCACAGGCGCCGGCTATCCATCGATCGGTGACGGCCACGAGATAGCCGCCCGCAACCAGCATCAGCGCTACCAGGATCAGAGCCAGCAGCACGTTCATGATGCGCCCTCCTCTTGCGACTCAGTGGACGCCGGCGCATCGCCGGGCGGCGGCGAGGCACTGGCCCCGGCGAGATCGAGGCTGGCAATCGTCGCCAGCGCGCCGTCCCATTCCATGCCGGGCAGCAGCGCATCGAGACAGCCGCTGGCGTCCTGCGCGGACCGCTCGCGCCACGGGCCGTACGGGGTCTCGACGTTGCCGGGAGCGGCGGTGGTCAGGTCGTCGTCGGCGACGGCGCAGCGGGCCAACGCCAACGACTGCTCGATCTCGGCGAGGACCTGCTGCCAGCGCGCCCGGGTGTCGCCATCCCGGCCCAGCACCGGGCTGAAACCGAGGCGGCGATAATGCGCATCGTCGCGGCGCCGATCCTCCTCGATGCCGGCGGCGCGCGCCGCCGGCCCGCCGAGTCGACACGCCAACTCGCTATCCAGTGCACCGCCGTCGAGCGCCGCCAGGCGAAAGAATCCCGAACGCACCAGACGCCGGCGCAGGCCGTCGATGCGGCTCGCCGAAGACAGGTCGCGGGCCAGCCGCAGCGCCTGCAGGCCAAGGCCCTCGAGGCCGGCCAGGCGCAGCGCCAGGTAGAGTTGCCGAAGATGGTGCCGGGCGCGAGCCAGCTCGAGCTCGGCAATCGCCACTGGCTGCTCGCGGGCCCGCTGGAAGACCGCATCGAGGGTCCCGGGGTAGGCAGACGACTGGCTCGTCCAGGTCTGGATCACATCGCCCTGCAGGGTGATCTCGGCCGCCAGCCCGGGCGGCAGCAGCGGATAGAACGGCCCCAGCCGAAAGGTCAGCGAATCGAGCGTCAGGCCATCGCGAATGTCGTCCTGCATGTTCATCGCCATCGGCCGGCCATAGGGCGTGCCGCCCATCATGCCCTCGCCGCCGTGACCATCGTCGCCCAGCCCTTCCCAGGGGTTGGGCGGCTCGTCGGGCAACAGCCGCGGCGAGCTACCACGCTGGCCGGTCTGCAGCTCGCGGTGCAGCGCAATCAGTTCGTCGGGCAGCGTCGCGGAGTCATCGAGGCGCCGGGCGTTCTCCAGCCCGGGCAATGGCTGGCTGCGAAACCACAGCGAGGCAAACGGGCACGGCAACTGGTCATGCACGCGCTTGAGCGCTTCATGGTGTTGCGCCGGCACGTGGCCGGCGACCAGCAGCACGCTGGCATGACGCGGCGAATCGACCCGCGTGATGCGCTCAGCCAGCGCCAGCTCGTACAGCACCTGCTCGCCGCCGATGCCCAGCAGCGGGTAGACCGGGACCGGCGCACGGGCCGCGAGTCGGCCCAGCCAGCTCACTGCCACTTGAATACCCCCTCGCGCCAGGCGTAGACGATGCCCACCGACAGGATAGCCAGAAACATGCCCATCTCCATCACCGCCATCAGGCCCTTCTCGACGAACACCACCGCCCACGGGTACATGAACATCATCTCCATCTCGAAGGCGATCAGCAGCAGGGTCATCGGGTAATAACGGACGTGATAGCGGCTCCAGGCGTGGCTATCCGGGGTGCCGCCGCCGAGGAACGGTGCGCGCTGGGAGTAGCTCGGCAGGGGTTGGCGACGCAGCGCCGGCCATTGCAGCGCCAGACCGGCCCCCAGCGCGATCAGCAGTACCGCCAGCAATGTCAGCAGTTCCATGTGCGTTCCCCATCCCTGGTATCAGCGCAACGTAGTCGGCCCCGACACCGGGCCCGACAGAGCTACATCAATTACAATATACCTATCAACATAGAACCTTTGTCCCACACTTAGGCAAATCGCTTCCCGCGATCCCGGACCGAACGGCGCGATCTTTCGGCTTCGCCGTACGTACTTGCCGGCGACCTGGCCTCAGGCCAGGTCGAACAGCAGCAGCTCGGCGTCGCGACGGCCGATCACCTCGATCCGCTCCCCGGGGCTGAAGGCCGCCGCATCGCCGGCCGATAGCAGCTCGCCGTTGACCTCTGCCTCGCCCGTGGCCACATGCAGCCAGGCGTGGCGCACGGCAGGAAGCGCGGCCTGTTCACCGGCGTCGAAGCGTCCCACGTGAAGGTTGACGTCCTGGTTGATGCTGACGGAGCCCTCGCGCCCGTCCTGGGAGACCACCAGGCGCCACTCGCCTTGCCGTTCGCCGGGCGGAAAGGCCTGCTGCTGGTAGCCGGGGGCAATGCCACGGCGTTGCGGGACGATCCAGATCTGCAGAAAGTGCAGTTCCTGTTCGTTCGAGTGGTTGAACTCGCTGTGGGTGACGCCGGTGCCCGCCGACATGCGCTGGACATCCCCCGGACGCATGACCGCCCCATTGCCCATGCTGTCCTTGTGGGCCATCTCACCCTCGAGGACATAGGAGATGATCTCCATGTCACGGTGGGAGTGGGTACCAAATCCCTGGCCTCCCTGGACACGGTCCTCGTTGATCACACGCAGCGTGCGAAAGCCCATGTGGTCGGGATCGAAATAATCGGCGAACGAGAAAGTATGGCGGGAGCGCAGCCAGCCATGATCGGCATGGCCACGCTCCTCGGCACGACGAAGAATCATGATGAACTCCTTGAGAGATGCCACCAGGGCGTCCCGGGTTGGGTCAGCCGCTGGCCTTGAGACGCGCGGTCGACTCGAAGGTTTCAGGATCCCTGGTTTTTGGTACACGCTTCACCGTGACCTCGACGCCCTCCACCTGGCACGCTCCGATCTCGGGACGTTCAGCTCACGACTCGTTCACCAGGCGCCTGACGACCCGGCCGATCGACAGCCCCTGGACGAGGATCGAGAACAGCACGATCAGGTAGGTCACGGTGAGCAGCACGTCGCGATTCTCGCCGTCGGGCAGCGACAGCGCCAGCGCCACCGAGATGCCCCCGCGCAGGCCACCCCAGGTGAGGATGCGTGCCGCCCCGCGGCGAAACCCCAGGTGCCCGCGCAACAGCATGACCGGCAAGCCAATGGTCACGAAACGCACCGCCAGCAGCACTACCAGCACGCCCAGGCCGACCCAGAAATAGCCGGTCTCGAAAGGCACCAGCAACACCTCGAGGCCGATCAGCACGAACAGCAGGGTATTGAGGATCTCGTCGATCAGTTCCCAGAAGGCGTCGAGGTAGTGTCGCGTCGTATCGGACATCGCGCTCTCGCGGGCCTTGTTGCCGACCAGCAGGCCGGCGACGACCATCGCCAACGGCCCCGAGAAGTGCAGGTGCAGGGCCAGGGCGTAGCCGCCCAGCACCACCGCCAGCGAGATCAGCACCTCGATACGATAGGCGTCGATGCTGCGCATCAACCCATACGCCAGCCCGCCGACGACGAGCCCCAGCAGGATGCCGCCGCCGGCCTCCTGCAGGAACAGCATACCGGCATGCGAGACCGTCAGCGCCTCCTCGCCGCTTGCCGCGCCCAGCAACAGCGTGAACACCACCACCGCAACGCCGTCGTTGAACAGCGATTCACCGACGATGCGCAGTTCCAGGTCCTTGGGCGCCCCGGCATTGCGCAGGATACCCAGCACGGCGATCGGATCGGTGGGCGAGATCAACGCGCCGAAGGTCAGGCAGTACAGCCAGGACACATCGAATCCGAACAGCGTGCACAGCGCATAGCTGGCGCCGCCGATCGCCAGGGTCGAGATTACCACCCCCACGGTGGCGAGGAAGCCGATCGACCAGCGATAGCGGCGCAGTCGATCGAGATCGACGTGCAAGGCCCCGGCGAACAGGATCAGTGACAGCAGGCCGTCCATCAGCAACGCATTGAAATCGATCTGGCCGAGCCAGGCCTCGACCTGGCCTTCGAGCGCCGTCCAGCCCAGCGCGGTGAGCCCGTGCATGGCCGCCGACAATAGCAGCGCGATGGCCATCACGCCGATCGTCAGCGGCAGGCCGAGAAAGCGGTGGTTGAACCACGCCAGCACGGCGGTCAACGAGATGATGATGGCGATGAGATCGAGCATGGGCCCTCCCTGGCCGGCCTGCGATGGGCTTGCTTGAACATGCCGGCCCGACACGACAACGCCGCCAGCAGGCGGCGTTGCGCGTAACGGGGCCAGCGGCCTCAGTAGCGATATTCATCCGGCTTGTAGGGCCCTTCAGCCGGCATGCCGGTGTAGCGAGCCTGATCCTCGGTCAGGCGCGTGACGACCCCGCCGAAGCCTTCGACCATGTAGCGTGCGACCTCTTCGTCAAGCTGCTTGGGCAGCACCGTCACACTCAGGCCGCCGGCCTTGTCATCGGCGGTGAGGTCGGCGAACTTGCGCTCGAACAGGTGGATCTGCGCCAGCACCTGGTTGGCGAAGGAGCCGTCCATGACCCGTGACGGGTGGCCGGTAGCATTGCCCAGGTTCACCAGCCGGCCTTCCGAGAGCAGGATCAGGTAATCGCGGCTCTGCGGGTCGAAGTCGCCCGGGTCGCTGTCGCGATAGATCTTGTGGACTTGCGGCTTGACCTCTTCCCAGTGCCATTGACGACGCATGTAGGCGGTGTCGATCTCGCTGTCGAAGTGGCCGATGTTGCAGACCACCGCGCCCTTCTTGAGCGCCTTGAGCATCGGCGCGTCGCAGGCGTGGACGTTGCCGGTGCAGGTCACCACTAGGTCGATCCGGCCGAGCAGGTCACGATCGATGCTCTCGATGCCCGCATTGATGCCGTCGACATAGGGAGACACTACCTCGTAGCCGTCCATGCACGCCTGCATGGCGCAGATCGGATCGATCTCGCTGACCTTGACGATCATGCCCTCCTGACGCAACGACGCCGCCGAACCCTTGCCGACGTCGCCGTAACCGACCACCAGCGCCTGCTTGCCGGCCATCAGATGATCGAGGCCGCGCTTGATGGCGTCGTTGAGACTGTGACGGCAGCCATACTTGTTGTCGTTCTTGGACTTGGTGACGGCATCGTTGACGTTGATCGCCGGGACCTTGAGCGTGCTGTCGCGCAGCATCTCCTGCAGGCGATGCACGCCGGTGGTGGTCTCCTCGGAAATACCGTGGATGGCGTCGAGCAGTTCGGGGCGCTTGTCGTGCAGCAACGCGGTCAAATCGCCACCGTCGTCGAGCACCATGTTCGGCGTCCAGCCCTCGGGGCCTTCCACGGTCTGCTCGATGCACCACCAGAACTCTTCCTCGGTCTCGCCCTTCCAGGCGAACACCGGGATGCCCGCCGCGGCGATCGCCGCGGCGGCCTGATCCTGGGTCGAGAAGATGTTGCACGAGGACCAGCGCACCGAGGCGCCGAGTTCGATCAGCGTCTCGATCAACACCGCGGTCTGGATGGTCATGTGGATACAGCCGGCGATACGCGCACCGGCCAGCGGCTGCTGGTCTCGATACTTGGCGCGGATCTTCATCAGTGCCGGCATTTCGGTTTCGGCGATCCGAATCTCGCGGCGGCCCCAATCGGCCAGCGCGATGTCGGCGACCTTGTAGTCCTGAGCGAGGTTGGCTTGAGCATTCGCCTGGGCTGTCATCGTCGTCTTACTCCATTCCGGGGGAATGGGCGCCGTTGCTTGCTTGCGGCTTGCCGTCCGAGCCTCGCACACCGACGCTGGTTGTCGGCGTGCTGCAGCGCCCCTCGAACGGCGGCAACGCGACCTGGGTCCATGACCCTGTCTGGCAGTTCACTATAGGCGTAACGCTTTTTCAATCGGCTTGCGTACGCCCACGACAAGGCGGCCCCGCAGGGCCGCCTGTATTAGCTCGGATTCATCACTGGCCGGCGATCATTGCTGTTCCTCGACCGGCTGATCTTCCTGAGTCTCGTCTTGGCTGGTTTGACCACCGTTTTGCGTGGCTTTCTGATCATCCGGCATGTCGCCGTTGGTGACATCCGAGGAGCCACCGTTCTGGGTCTGACCGCTCTGCATATCGCCACTGGACTGCTCATCGCTCATGCCCAGATCACCGGAAGAGTCGCCGGTTGCCGCGGAACCGGAGGTCGAACCACTGCCCGAACCGGCCGATGAATCGCGATGATATGTTACCCCCCGAGTTGGACGCCTCACCACTGGTGGCCACCGAGCCAGTGGTCTCCGAACTGGTGGTTTCCGAGCCAGCAGTTTCCGAGCTGGTGGTCGATTCGCCACCGCCGGCCTGCTGCTCTTCGCTGTCATCGCCACAGCCGACCAAGAGCGTGCCGGACAACGCCACCGCGGCGAACCAAGCAAGTTTGCGGTTTTCCATGTTCACGATCCTCATCTCCATTGATTAGCGGTATCCAGTCCCCACAGACAGCGTAGAAGGCTCTACGGCAAGCCACAAACGAAGACGCCCCGCCATTGTGGCGGGGCGTCGTCATGTGCCTGGCGCGCGCTCTTCTAGAGCCCGGCAGCGCTGCGCAGGGCCTCGGCCTTGTCGACCTTCTCCCACGGGAAGGCAGTAAAGGTTTCGGTATGTGCCTCGCCGTTGACGTCGGTCCAGGTATAGCTCGACTCGAACGGCTCGCGGCCGAAGTGGCCGTAGGCCGCGGTCAGCTGATACATCGGATGCTGCAGGTCGAGCATCCGGGTGATCGCATAGGGCCGCAGGTCGAAATGCTCGCGGACCATCTCGATGATCTTGGCATCGCTGATCTTGCCGGTACCGAAGGTATCGATCGCCACCGAGGTCGGCTCGGCCACGCCGATGGCGTAGGAGATCTGGATCTCGCACTTGTCGGCGAGCCCCGCGGCGACGATGTTCTTGGCCACGTAGCGCCCGGCGTAGGCGGCGCTGCGATCGACCTTGGACGGGTCCTTGCCGGAGAATGCGCCGCCGCCGTGACGCGCCATGCCGCCGTAGGTATCGACGATGATCTTGCGCCCGGTCAGCCCGCAGTCGCCCACCGGCCCGCCGATCACGAACTTGCCGGTCGGGTTGATATGGTAGCGGGTCTTGTCGGTCAGCCATTCGGCGGGCAGCACCTGCTCGATGATCTCGCGCTTGACCATCTTGCGCAGGTCCTCCTGGTCGATCTCCGGGTCGTGCTGGGTCGACAGCACCACCGCCTCCACCGCCAGCGGCTTGCCGTGGTCGTCGTAGCGAAAGGTCACCTGGCTCTTGGCGTCCGGGCGCAGCCACGGCAGCATGCCGTTCTTGCGCAGTTCCGACTGGCGTTCGACCAGACGGTGCGCATAGTGGATCGGCGCCGGCATGTAGGAGGCGGTCTCGTTGGTCGCGTAGCCGAACATCAGGCCCTGATCGCCGGCGCCCTGATCCTCGGGCTTGGTGCGATCGACGCCCTGGGCGATATCGACGCTCTGCTTGCCGATCAGGTTGAGCACGCCGCAGGTCTCGCCATCGAAACCGACATCCGAGGAACTGTAGCCGATATCCAGGATCACCTTGCGCACCAGCTCCTCGAGATCGATCCAGGCGCTGGTGGTGATCTCGCCGGCGACGATCGCCACGCCGGTCTTGACCAGCGTCTCGCAGGCCACCCGCGCCTGCTTGTCGCGGGCGATGATCGCATCCAGCACCGCGTCGGAGATCTGATCGGCGATCTTGTCCGGGTGCCCCTCGGACACGGATTCGGAAGTAAACAGGGAATATTCGCTCATGGCGTCCTCGACCCTCTCTGGTAGGCGTCCGATGCTTCGGAGAAAAGGGGAAAACAGCGCCGCAATTGCCGGGTGGAATGGGCGACGCGCGACAAGCCTGATCGACGGTGGAGCCGGCTCGGGTCAAGAGTCTACACACTGCCCGCTTAGCTGCCTAGCGAGAACCCCGGGGCGGCGGCGCATGACGGCGATCTCGGCATTTGATGGCGCCCCCTATCTCGGCGACAATAACCGCCTGATTATCGTGCCGCGCTGTACTGCGGCGTGGTCCAGCCAAGCGGCAGTGAGTCGGGCGCCGAGCGACAGGGATGCCCGCCGACGACTGCCATTGCCGATTTGCCGCAGCGAGGAGCTCAAGAATGCCGTCCCGTTTCGAGTTGGCGAATGCCATCCGCGCACTGTCCATGGATGCCGTGCAAAAGGCCAAGTCCGGCCACCCCGGAGCCCCGATGGGCATGGCCGATATCGCCGAGGTGCTGTGGAACGATTACCTCAAGCACAACCCGGCCAATCCGCATTGGGCCGACCGTGACCGCTTCGTGCTGTCCAACGGCCATGGCTCGATGCTGCTCTATTCGCTGCTTCACCTGACCGGTTACGAGCTGACCCTCGAGGATCTGCAGAACTTCCGTCAGCTGCACTCCAAGACCCCGGGCCACCCCGAGCTGGGCTACACGCCGGGCGTCGAGACCACCACCGGCCCGCTCGGCCAGGGCCTGGCCAACGCGGTGGGCATGGCGATCGCCGAGCGCACCCTGGCCGCCCAGTTCAACCAGCCGGGACACAACATCGTCGATCACTACACCTATGTGTTCGTCGGCGACGGCTGCCTGATGGAAGGCATTTCCCACGAGGTCTGCTCGCTGGCCGGCACCCAGGGCCTGGGCAAGCTGGTGGCCTTCTATGACTCCAACGGCATCTCGATCGACGGCGAGATCGAGGGCTGGTTCACCGACGACACCGCCAAGCGCTTCGAGGCCTATGGCTGGCATGTGGTGCCCAACGTCGATGGCCACAACCCGGACGAGATCAAGGCGGCGGTCGAGCTGGCCCGCCAGCACGACGATCGGCCCAGCCTGATCATCTGCACCACGGTGATCGGCTTCGGCGCACCCAACAAGCAGGGCAAGGAAGAGGCCCACGGCGCGCCGCTGGGTGACGAAGAGATCGCCGCCGCGCGCCACCAGCTGGGCTGGCCGCACGCGCCCTTCCATGTGCCCGAAGAGCTCTACAGCGCCTGGGATGCCCATGATCGCGGCAACAAGGCCGAGGCCGACTGGAACGCACGCTTCGAACGCTACCAGGCCGACCATCCGGAACTCGCCAAGGAGCTCCAGCGGCGCCTCAAGGGCCAGCTGCCCAGCACCCTGAAGAGCGAGAAGCTGATCGAGGAGGTCCAGGAGAAGGGCGAGACGCTGGCCACCCGCAAGGCCTCGCTGACCTGTCTCAACGAACTCGGTCCGGGCCTGCCCGAGCTGTTCGGCGGCAGCGCCGACCTGGCGCCCTCCAACCTGACCTTCTGGAAGGGCTCGCGGGCGATCAACCGCGACCACTTCGAGGGCAACTACCTGCACTACGGGGTGCGCGAGTTCGGCATGGGCGGGATCATGAATGGCATCAGCGCACACGGCGGGTTCATCCCCTACGGCGCGACCTTCCTGACCTTCATGGAGTACATGCACAACGCGGTGCGCATGGCCGCGTTGATGAATCGTCAGGCGATCTTCGTGTATACCCACGACTCGATCGGTCTCGGCGAGGATGGCCCGACCCACCAGCCCATCGAGCAGTTGAGCGCGCTGCGTTCGACGCCCAACCTGTCGACCTGGCGGCCGTGTGACGCCACCGAGACGGCCGCCGCCTGGCATGCCGCCATCCATCGTCGCGGCGCGCCCACCGCGTTGGTGCTGTCGCGCCAGAACCTGGCGCCGCAGCAGCGCGACAAGCACCAGCTGGCCGATATCCAGCGCGGCGGCTACGTGCTCAAGGACAGCGACGAGCCGGCCACGGTAATCCTGATCGCCACCGGCTCCGAGGTCGACCTGGCGATGCAGGCCGCCGATGCACTGGAAGCCGAGGGCAAGGCGGTGCGCGTAGTGTCGATGCCGTCCACCGATGTGTTCGACGCCCAGCCGCAGAGCTATCGCGACGCGGTGCTGCCGCCGAGCACCCGCAAGCGGGTGGCGATCGAGGCCAGCCATCGCGTCTACTGGCACAAGTACGTGGGCCTGGACGGGCGCATCGTCGGCATGAACAGCTTCGGCGAGTCGGCGCCGGCCGGCGATCTGTTCAAGTATTACGGCTTCACCGTCGACAACGTCGTCGCCCAGGTCGAGGAATTGCTGGGCAGCGCCGAGTAAGCGCCCAAGGGCCGGTTGGCGGCCCGCAGCGTGAGCAACAAAAGGGCGCACGGCCGATCGGCCGTGCGCCCTTTCCGTTGTGTTCGAGTGGCGCTTCTGATGCGGGAGGTAAAATATTTCGCCGCTGCTTACATTGCGGCCACTGTTTTCAGGACAGAGTGAAGGCTCTTACCGGCTGGACCCAGGAGGCCCGGCATAAGCCGGGCCTCGAGACCAACCGGGTCGTCGACCCGGCGATTTGCAACGACGATCAGGCCACGGTGACGTCCTTGGCCAGGTAGACATCCTGAATCGCATTGAGCAGTTCGACGCCCTCCTTCATCGGCTTCTGGAACGCCTTGCGCCCGGAAATCAGCCCCATGCCACCGGCACGCTTGTTGATCACCGCGGTGCGCACCGCTTCGCCGAGGTCGCTGTGCCCCTTGGAGCCACCGCCCGAATTGATCAGGCCGATACGGCCCATGTAGCAGTTGGCGACCTGATAGCGGGCCAGGTCGATGGGATGGTCGGAGGTCAGCTCATCGTAGACCTTGTCGTGAGTATGGCCGAAGCCGATCGCCCGATAGCCGCCATTGTTCTCGGGCAGCTTCTGCTTGACGATGTCGGCCTTGATGGTCGCCGCCAGATGGATCGCCTGACCGGTCAGGTCCGAGGCAACGTGATAGTCGGTGCCATCCTTCTTGAACTCCGGGTTGCGCAGGTACGACCACAGCACGGTGGCCATGCCCAGCTGGTGAGCGCGCTCGAAGGCTTCGCTGATCTCGGTAATCTGGCGACGGCAATCGGGCGAGCCATAATAGATGGTCGCGCCCACCGCCACGCAGCCCATCGCGTGAGCCTGCTCGACCTGGGCGAACAGCGTCTGGTCGTAGATCGCCGGATAGGTCAGCGACTCATTGTGGTTGAGCTTGAGCATCATCGGGATCTTGTGGGCGTAGCGCCGCGCCACCGAGGACAGCACGCCGAGCGTCGACGCCACGCAGTTGCAGCCGCCCTCGATCGCCAGCTCGACAATGTTCTTGGGATCGAAATACTGCGGATTGGGGGCGAACGAGGCGCCGGCGGAGTGCTCGATGCCCTGGTCGACGGGCAGGATGCTCACGTAGCCGGTACCGCCCAGACGCCCGTGGTCGTAGATCGCCTGCAGGTTGCGCAGAACGTGCGGGCCGCGGTCGGTGTCGCTCATCACCCGGTCGATGAAATCAGGCCCCGGCAGGTAGAGGCTTTGCTTGTCGAAACCGCGGCAGGTGTGGTTGAGCAGGCTATCAGCTTCGTCGCCCAGCAGTTTGGCAATATCGGTCATTGGCTTGCGCGTCTCCCTTTGAGTGTAATCCTTGCTGTCCGCACAGATCGAAAAATCCGCTGCCCTATCTTGGCGATAACGCTCGGCGCTTTCCACCTGGCACGCCACCTTGCATGGCCAACGTTGCGATCCGGCTTGGCAATGTTCCCCAAGAATAGCGGATAAACACCCCCGCTATCACGGCAGACGATAACCGGACTTACACCTCGTCCAGCGCCGGCAGCAGCACCTTGAGCTTACCAGGCCCTTGTAAAGAGCGGGTGTTGCGTCCCCAGTCCAGCAGCTCCGCCGCTTCTCCGGTCTTGTGAAGAGTGTCCCTTCACTCCTCGGCCAGCGCCGGCAGCAATACCTTGACCTTGCGCGTCAGCGTATTGCGGCCCCAGCCCAGCAGTTCCGCCGCTTCGCCCTTGCGCCCGCCGGTGTGCTTGAGCGCAGTCTCGATCAGGATGCGCTCGAAATCCGGCACCGCCTCTTCCAGCAGGTGGGTGTGCCCGGCGGCCAGTGCCCGATCGGCCCACTCGCGGAAGGCGCCGCGCCAATCGCCACTGGCCGCCTCGCTGCTCTCGACGTCGCGCAGTTCCGGCGGCAGGTCGTCAATCAGCACTTCGCGCCCCGAAGCCATCACCGTCAGCCAGCGGCAGGTGTTCTCGAGCTGACGCACGTTACCCGGCCAGGGCAGCTTGGTCAGGTGCAACTCGGCATCAGGGGTCAGCACCTTGGGCTCGGTGGACAACTCCTTGGCGGCTTCGGCGAGAAAGTGCTGGGCCAGGCGCGGAATGTCCTCGCGGCGCTCGGCGAGCTTGGGCAGATGCACGCGGATCACGTTGAGACGATGGAACAGATCCTCGCGAAAGCGTCCCTCCTTGACCAGCGTTTCGAGATTCTGATGGGTCGCGGCGATGATCCGCACATCGGCCTTGACCGAAAGATGCCCGCCGACCCGGTAGAACTCGCCGTCGGCCAGTACCCGCAATAGCCGGGTCTGGGTGTCCGGCGGCATGTCGCCGATCTCGTCGAGGAACAGCGTGCCGCCGTCGGCCTGCTCGAAACGTCCGCGACGCTGGGCGGTGGCGCCGGTAAAGGCGCCCTTCTCGTGGCCGAACAGCTCGGATTCCATCAGATCCTTGGGGATCGCCGCCATGTTCAGGGCGATGAACGGCTGCGACTTGCGTGGGCTGTGCTGATGCAGGGCCTGGGCGACACGCTCCTTGCCGGTCCCCGACTCGCCATTGATCAAGCACGGTGATATGCGACTGCGACAAGCGGCCAATGGCGCGAAAGACCTCCTGCATCGCCGGCGCCTCGCCGATGATGTCCGCCGAGAAGCCCTCGGGCACGACCGCTGGCGAGGCGCGCTCGCGGGCGTGGGCCACCGCGCGGCGCACCAGCGCCAGGGCGTCGTCGACATCGAACGGCTTGGGCAGGTACTCGAAGGCGCCGCCCTGATAGGAGGCCACCGCGCTGTCCAGGTCGGAGTGCGCGGTCATCACGATCACCGGCAGGTCCGGACAGGCCTCGCGCACCCGCGCCATCAGGTCGAGACCATCGAGCCCCGGCATGCGGATGTCGGTGAGCAGTACCTCGGGCGGATGACTCAAGATCTCCTCGAGCGCGGTATCGGCCCGATCGAAGCTGGTCACTTCCAGGTCCGGCTGGGCCAGGGCGCGCTCCAGTACCCAGCGTATGGCTCGATCGTCGTCGACGAGGACGACACGGGCGACATCATTCATAAAGGCCTCCAGCGGGTAGCATGGTTTCGCCTGCGGCGAATGTCGCAGTCTCAGCGCATCCAGCGCTGTCGTAATGCTTCGTCCCGATTACTGATGGACATCCAGCGGCATCAGTAGCCGAAACTCGGTACAGCCGGGATGCGAGTCGCATTCGACCAGCCCCTGATGCTGATGCAGGATCGACTGGGCGATCGACAACCCCAGGCCACTGCCTTCGGCACGCCCCGAGACCATTGGATAGAACAGCGTCTCGCGCAGCGCCGCGGGTATCCCCGGGCCGTTGTCGATGATCGCCACCTCGCAGACCAGCCGATGGCGCTCGGCGCCCAGCGTGAACTGCCGCTTGGCGCGGGTGCGCAGCGTCAGTCGCGGAGCCGGCGTGCCGCTTTCCTCCATCGCCTGGACGGCATTGCGCGCGACGTTGAGTACCGCCTGGATCAATTGCGGCTCGTCGCCGTTGAGATCGGGCAGGCTGGGATCGTAATCGCGTACATAGTCGACCCGGGGGTGCTCGGCCTCGAGCAGCGCACGCACCCGCTCGAGCACCCGATGCACGTTGAGCGGCTCATGACGAATCAGCTGGTTGGGGCCGAGCATGCGATCGACCAGATCGCGCAGCCGGTCGGCTTCCTCGACAATCACTCGGGTGAATTCGGCCAATTGCGGGTCCGGCAGGTCACGTTCGAGCAGCTGCGCCGCGCCGCGAATCCCGCCCAGTGGATTCTTGATCTCGTGCGCCAGGCCGCGCGACAGTACCTTGATGGTTTCCTGGCGGGTAACCAGCGCTTCCTCTCGGGAGATCCGCAACAGCCGATCGCGTGGTTCGATCTCGAGCAGCAGCTCGGTTTCCGACAACGGCGTGACGGTGAAGTCGACGGTGATCGTCTCGCCACCGGCCAGCAGCAATAGGGCTTCGCGCTGGGTGAAGGGATGATTTTCCTTGAGCGCCTTGAGCAGTACCCCGGCGACCGCCCCGCCTTCGCCCTCCAGACAGTCCAGACGCATTCCCTCGACCCGACTACGACTCACCGCCAGCAACGCTTCGGCGGCCGGGTTCAGCCAGCGAGCGCATAGCGACTCATCGAGCAGCACGACCGCTGTCGTGAGGTTTTCCAGCAAGCGTTGGTACATGGTGCGTCTCGACATCCTGAGATCCATTAGCTGGGAGATTGCAAGAAGCGCGCCAGCCTGCTCAGGCCCATGACAAGCGGGAAGCGGACATGACGGCGAGATACATATGCACCATCATGGTGCATCGGGACGGAAAAAGCTGCTCGATGGCGCAGCATTGGCAAAACGCGGCGTTTACAAAACCAGCGGAGGAGCGATGCGCCGCTAATTGCCGGTGCGGCTCGGCGGCAGTCCGGCGGGGTTGTTGGGGTTGGCGGGCAGATTGACGCTGGCCCGTTGCACATAGAGCGTGACCGGCGCACTGCGATGCCGCACTTTGCCGTCGGCATCGAGCAGCTCGGCCACCAGGGTATGTTCGCCACGCTCCAGGTTGGTGAGCATGAATGCGGAACTGTGCAGGGCCGACTGGCTTATCGCCCCATCGACCAGCAAGCGCACCTTGTGATCCTCACGCAGCGCCGGCTCGATGGCCAGTTGCACCTGCACATTGCCGGCAGCCCCCGTGGGCAGGGTCTGCTCATCGTCGGGTGCGGCGATACGGAAGGTCGAATAGGGCATGAAGGGTTGCCCGGCAACCCGCAAGGCGGCCGGCTCGGCACGCCGCGGCGCGGCGTCGAGTCTGTGCGGAAGGCACCACGGTCAGCGGCTCGAGGTCGATGCGTTCGGCGTTGTCGACCGGCTTGTCGGTAAATACCACGTTGCCCTGCGCATCGGTGGTGCGATAGACACTGGCCGCTTTGGCGCCCCCGGCCCACAGGCCGACGGTGCACAGCAGCGGAACCAGCGAAACCGTGAAAATGCGCTTGGCCATGGTCCTTCACCCCCTGTCATCGCGCCACGTCGGTACTTGAGCGATTTACGCTAACAGCCAGTGTAATGCAAAAAGGCCCGCCATGACGGCGGGCCTCGGTGATCGAGCGGTTGTCTTCGCTCGGCTGGCTCAACAGCTGTCGTTCAGCAACTGCGCAGCTCGCTTTAGCAGCTGTAGTAGAGGTCGAATTCGACCGGGTGCGTGGTCATGCGCAGACGCTCGACATCTTCACCCTTGAGCTCGATATAGGCATCGATCGTATCATCGGTGAATACGCCACCCTCGGTCAGGAAGGCGCGATCGTTATCCAGTGCCTCCAGCGCCTGCTCAAGGCTGTTGGCCACGGTCGGTACCGACTTGCCCTCTTCCGGCGGCAGGTCGTACAGGTTCTTGTCCATCGCGTCGCCGGGGTGAATCTTGTTCTTCACGCCATCGATGCCAGCCATCAGCATCGCCGCGAACGCCAGGTACGGGTTGGCGGTCGGGTCGGGGAAGCGGCACTCGACGCGCTTGCCTTTCGGGCTGGCGGTATGCGGGATGCGGATCGACGCACTGCGGTTGCGCGCCGAATAGGCCAGCATGACCGGCGCCTCGAAGCCCGGCACCAGACGCTTGTAGGAGTTGGTCGAGGCGTTGGTGAAGGCGTTCAGCGCCCGCGCGTGCTTGATGATACCGCCGATGTAGTACAGCGCCGTCTCGGACAGCCCCGCATATTCGTCGCCGGCAAACTGGTTCTCGCCATCCTTCCAGAACGAGGAGTGGACGTGCATACCAGACCCATTGTCGCCGACCAGCGGCTTGGGCATGAAGGTCGCGGTCTTGCCGTAGGCGTGGGCCACGTTGTGGACCACGTACTTGAGCTCCTGGACTTCGTCGGCTTTCTTGACCAGCGTGTTGAACTTGACGCCGATCTCGTTCTGGCCGGCATTCGCCACCTCATGGTGGTGCACTTCGACGCTCTGGCCGATCGCCTCGAGGGTGTTGCACATCGCGCTACGGATGTCGTGGAAGCTGTCCACCGGCGGGACCGGGAAGTAGCCGCCCTTGACGCGCGGACGGTGCGCCAGGTTGCCGCCTTCGATCTTGCGATCGGTCGACCAGGCGCCTTCCTCGGAGGTGATCTTGTACATCGCACCTTCGATGTCGGCCTTCCAGTGCACCTCATCGAAGATGAAGAATTCCGGCTCGGGGCCGAAGAACGCGGTGTCACCCAGGCCGGTGGAGCCCAGGTAAGCTTCCGCGCGCTTGGCGATGGAGCGCGGGTCGCGCTCGTAACCCTGCATGGTCGACGGCTCGATGATGTCGCAGCGCAGCACCAGGGTGGCGTCTTCGGTGAACGGATCGAGGAAGCCAGTGCCGTCTTCGGGGCGCAGGATCATGTCGGATTCGTTGATGCCCTTCCAGCCTTCGATGGAAGAACCGTCGAACATCTGACCGTCCTCGAAGAACTCATCATCGACCGCGCTGGCCGGAATCGTAACGTGCTGCTCCTTGCCCTTGGTGTCGGTAAAGCGCAGGTCTACCCACTTGACGTCGTGTTCTTCGATCAGGGCTAGAGTCTTCTCAGACATTGTGTCCTCCACAGATGAGCCGTTGGCTTGCGTGTCCAGCGTCGTTTTAGCACGTCGGGGCGCTGATTGCCCATGCATGCCTTTTCTAGCAAAACAAATGCAGAAGCCGTGCCAAAATGGCGCAAGGGTGGCCATGCTTTTCTATCAACCCCATGAATTACAAGCGAAAAGCGCCCAGGCGCGGATGCGTATCAAGTACGCCTCTCCAACCTGAGGCGCAGCATGGCGGTGCATGCGGCGCACCCAATGCACCATCTATGAGCAAAAAAATAGCTTATGCACCAAGATGGAGCGCGGCGAGCACGTCTCGGCATGAGTGTTCCGCTCAGCCGCCCAGACCTTGCCGCATGAAGCGCCTCACCCTCCGCACTCGATGAAAACCAACCATGAAACTCCGGGAAATCAGCCAGCTGGCCAATTGAAACATTCAGAAACCAAGAGCTACTCTTGTTTACAAGGAAATCGCAGTAGAAGGAGCGCAGCAGGGCCTGCGAGACGTTGGCAGCAATGCCTTTGAAGCATCGTGAGCGCGGGCGGCCAACGTCAACGTCACGGTAACCGGCCATACCGGGTTCCAGGTCGCCAGGCTTATGAATGCATACAGTGTAATCATTGATTTCCGGCGAGGTTACAACCGCGTAGAACGCTGCCTGCTCAGTTTGGAGAAATTGGCCCAGCGCATCGATGGTTACGTCTCATGCTGGCTGGTGCTCGACCGCCCCCGGCTTTCCCTTGGCAAGCTGGCGGAGCGTTACGGTGCCCGGACACTGACCCTGCCCGGGCTGGCGCGCGGGGCACGGCTCAACGCTGCCGCCAACAGCAGTAATGGCGATATCCTGGTCTTCATCGAGTCGCACAGTGAGCTCTCGGATCAATGGTTGCTCGACGTCGACCAGGCGCTGCGCATGCAGGCCTGGGACGCCTTGGCAGTGACCATCGAGCAATGGCCAATCTCGGCCTGGCTCCAGCTCATCGGCCGGGGCCGGTTGCAGATTCAGATATTCGCCGTACGGCGAGTATGGTTCGAGCGTCTCGGCGGTTTCGATCCTGACCTGGAGAGCCAGGCCGAGCGCGATTTGCTGGGCCGCCTGCAGGCCTGCCATGCCCGGGTCCTGCAATGCCGCCCCGAGGAGTGCCGACGGCCGGCGAGTTAGCGCCCGCCCAGAGACAGCTAAGCTGAGATTACCCAAGTACTGCGATTACTAGATTACTGAGGTTACTGGTGTGTGCCGTGCCTGCCGGGCACAAGGAGAGAGCAGCATGCTTGGTCGCTATTCGATGATCGGAGCCGGGCGATGACCGGCCTGGCGCGGTCCCTGGCCCAGGACCTGACCTGTCGTCTGCGGGGCCACTGGCGGCGCAGCCTGGCCGAGCCACTCTGGGGGCGCAGCGCGATCCTTGTCCTGCAACGCGTGCTGGCCGACGAGGCCGCCGCCCGTCTGCCCCATCGCGCGCCCTGGTGCCTGGGCCCCGAGAGCTTCGAACGGCTGCTGCTCACCCTCAGCGATATCGCCCGGCTGGTCAGCCTGCCAACGGCCATGCAGCCTCACCGTCAACCCCAGGCCTGCATCGCGCTGACCTTCGACGACGGCTGGCGCAACAGCCTCGACGCGGCCATGCCGCTGCTCGACCATTATGCGATTCCTGCCAGCGTCTTCATCAGCACCGGCCGGCTACACCGTCCACGCGGCGCCTGGCGCGAGGTAATCGGCGAGGGGCTCTGGCAGCGCCATAACGCCCGGCGCATCCACGACATCCTGGGTGACGCCGGCCTGCCCCTGCCGCCACTGCCGCCGAGCCACCCGGACCTCGCCTACAGCCGCGCCCTGCTCGGCTACTTCCGACAATTGGCGAGTGTCACTCCGCGCCGCCTCGAGGCGGTAGCCGACATCTTGCACATCGAGCTCGACCTGCCACGCCAGCATATCGACCCATTCAGCATCCGCCGGCTGGAAAACGAGGGCCTGATCCGCTTCGGCACCCGTGGCATAGGTTCGCCCGAACTCGAGAGCCTCGACGACGAGGCGATCCGCCGCCAAGTCATGCGCTCGCGGCAGGACCTGGCACGGCTATGCCGCGAGCCGCTGCCGGTCGTTCGCCTACCCCGGCCGCCAGCCCTCGGCGCGCCTGCGGCGGCTCGTCAGCCAGTGCAGCGTCAGCATGGCGCTGGCCGGACAGGGCGGCTGGCTGTCACCTCGCAGCGACCCGCTCGCCCTGCCCCGCATTCCACTGACCCAGCCGCTGGCCCA
>CAVZBU010000025.1:0-86422 GCA_963773565.1 uncultured Gammaproteobacteria bacterium
GCCAGTGGGGCAAGCGGAGCGGGCCGTTCGGCATCGGGGAGTTGCCATAACGGCGTGCCAAGTGCTCAGGGAATAGTCGGCAACTCGATCTCGTCGCTGCGTCGGACCCCTTCGGTCATCTGCTGGCATAGGCGCAGGAACTCGCGCATGCCGGTGCTCAGGTACTTATGGCGATGCCAGATGAAAGCGAATTGGCGCTTGAGGTCGAGTTGCGGGGTGGCGATGGGCACCAGGCTGCCGCGGCGAAAGGCGTCGCGCAGCGCGAGATGCGAGACGCAGCCGATGCCCAGGCCGGATTCGACCGCTCGCTTGATGCCCTCGGTGTGCTCGAGCTCGAGCAGGATATTGAAGCGCCCACGGCGGTGACGGGTGGCCTGTTCCAGGGTCAGCCGGGTGCCCGAGCCCTGTTCGCGCATGATCCAGGCTTCACGCAGCAGCCGCTCGAGCGAGACATCGGTGGCCCCGGCCAGCGGATGGCGCGGCGAGCAGAACACCGTCAACTCGTCCTCGACCCAGGGCTGCATGACGATATCGGCGTGTTGGCAGTCGCCCTCGATCAGCCCCAGGTCGAGCTCGTGCTGAACGATGCGTTCGACGATCGACACCGTATTGCGCACCTGCAGGCGCACCCGGCTGCCCGGATGGCGCTGCATGAAGTCGCTGATCAGCAGGGTCGCCAGGTAGTTGCCGATGGTCAGCGTGGCGCCGACGTCGAGCGAGCCGACGCCGCGCTGGCCGCGCAGTAGTTCTTCGATCTCTTCGCCGCGGTCGAGCAGCGCCACCGCCTTGGGCAACAGTTGAAAGCCCAGGGCGTTGAGCTTGAGGCGCTTGCCGATGCGGTCGAACAGCTGGCAATCGAATTGCCGTTCGAGCTCGGCGAGCGCGGTGCTGGCAGCGGATTGCGAAAGCGCCAGTTCGCGGGCGGCGCGCGATACGCTCTGTTGCTGCGCGACGGCAACAAAGACTTCGAGCTGGCGCAGGGTGTAACGCATGGGAGCCCCGGTGGCGTGTCCTATATCAATATTGCCGATAAGCGTTATCCAGACAACCCATTTAACAGATAAACATCGGCGACTTAGAATGTCGGTAATGAAATACGCCATGTTTTATGCGTTTATGGAATATGATTGGAGGCTTTGATGAGCAAGTTTGCCCTGGAAGAAGTGCTGAGTGTCCATCACTGGAACGATACCCTGTTCAGCTTCCGTACCACGCGTGAACGCAGCCTGCGCTTCAAGAATGGGCAATTCGTGATGATCGGCCTGGAAGTCGCCGGCAAGCCGCTGATGCGCGCCTATTCGATCGCCAGCCCCAACTACGAGGATCACCTCGAGTTCTTCAGCATCAAGGTCCCCGACGGCCCGCTGACCTCACGCCTGCAGCACCTTCAGGTCGGCGATCAGATCATGGTCAGCCGCAAGCCGACCGGGACGCTGGTCACCGACGACCTGCTGCCGGGGCGCAACCTTTACATGCTGTCTACCGGCACCGGCCTGGCGCCGTTCATGAGCCTGATCCAGGACCCCGAAGCGTATGAGCGCTTCGACAAGATCGTGCTGATTCATGGCGTACGTAGCGTCAGTGAGCTCGCCTATGCGGACTTCATCGGCAAGGAGCTGCCGGCCCACGAGTACCTCGGCGAGGAGATCAGCGACAAGCTGGTCTACTACCCCACGGTGACCCGCGAGGAGTTCCATACCACCGGCCGCCTCACCGACCATATCCGCAGCGGCAAGCTCGCCGAGGATACCGGCCTGCCGCCGCTCGATCCCAAGCAGGACCGGGCGATGATCTGTGGCAGCCCGGCGATGCTCGACGAGACCAGCGCGCTGCTCGACGACCTGGGGTTCAAGATCTCGCCGCGCATGGGCGAGCCGGGCGACTACGTGATCGAGCGGGCGTTCGTCGAAAAGTAACCTCGTCTAGTCGCGGGCAAGCGATGTACAACGAGAAAACCCCACTGGCTTCGGCCAGTGGGGTTTCCGTTTTTACGGGGTAGCTGCGTTTACGTCACGCTTGACGTCTCAGACCGCATCCTTGCCGGTCTCGCCGGTACGAATGCGAATCACCTGTTCGAGCGGCGAGACGAAGATCTTGCCGTCGCCGATCTTGCCGGTGTTGGAGACCTGAGTGATGGCTTCGATGACCTGCTCGGCCATGGCATCGTCGACGGCGACTTCCAATTTGACCTTGGGCAGGAAGTCGACCACATACTCGGCACCGCGGTACAGTTCGGTGTGGCCCTTCTGGCGACCAAAGCCCTTGACCTCGGTCACGGTGATGCCCTGAACGCCGATTTCGGACAGCGATTCGCGAACATCGTCCAGCTTGAATGGCTTGATGATGGCGGTCACCAGTTTCATGCTCATACTCCTCGCAGCTATGGTGCGGGTCTTGTCGCGCGCCTGACGGCGACGCGGCCCCGGTTTGCGTCGGTTGCTTTGCTCTCAAGCATACACCGCTCGCTATAGGAATAAAAAAGACCCCCCGAAGGGGGCCAGGGGAGCACGCCAGCTCACTCGTTGCGCAAGGGCTCGCTTGTCGAGCCCGTACACGCTCACTTGTTGCCGCCACCGGCGGTAAACTCGGGGTAGGCCTCGAGGCCGCATTCGGCCAGGTCGACGCCTTCGTATTCTTCCTCTTCGGTCACCCGCACGCCCATGATTGCCTTGATGATCAGCCACACGATCAGGCTGGCGATGAACACCCAGGCGAAGATGCCGATCACGCCGATCAACTGCGAGCCAAAGGCGGCCTCGCCGTTGCTGACGGGTACCACCATCACGCCCCAGATGCCGACCACGCCGTGAGCCGAGATGGCGCCCACCGGATCGTCGATCTTGAGCTTGTCGAGGGTGACGATCGAGGCCACGACCAGCAGGCCGCCAATCGCGCCGATCAGGGTCGCGCCCAGGCCGGTCGGTGACAGCGGGTCGGCGGTGATGGCGACCAGGCCGGCGATCGCGCCGTTCAGTGCCATGGTCAGGTCGGCCTTGCGGAACCAGATCTTGGCCAGGATCAGCGCGGCGATGACGCCACCGGCGGCGGCCGCGTTGGTGTTGAGCAGCACCTGGGCCATGTTGTTGGCCGAGGCGACGTCGGAGACCTTCAGCTCGGAGCCGCCGTTGAAGCCGAACCAGCCCATCCACAGGATGAATGTGCCCAGCGCGGCCAGCGGCATGTTGGCACCGGGGATGGCGTAGATGGCGCCATTCTTGCCGTACTTGCCCTTGCGCGGGCCGAGCACCAGCACGCCGGCCAGAGCCGCGGCAGCGCCGGCCAGGTGGACGATCCCGGAGCCGGCGTAGTCGGAATAGCCCAGTTCGGAGAGCCAGCCGCCGCCCCAGGTCCAGTAGCCTTCCACCGGATAGATGATCGCGGTCATCACTACCGCGAAGGCCAGGAACGCCCACAGCTTCATGCGCTCGGCGACGGCGCCCGAGACGATCGACATGGCGGTCGCCACGAACACCACCTGGAAGAAGAAGTCGGCACGCGCCGAATAGTAGGGTGCGTCATCGCCGCCGTTGAGGACCGCCTCGACGCTGTTCTCGCTGCCGATCAGAAAGCCGAGGTTGGGCAGGAAGCCACCGGCGCTGCTCGAATACATGATGTAGTAGCCGACCACCAGATACATGGTGCAGGCGATGGCGAACAGCACGACGTTCTTGGTCAGGATTTCTGCAGTGTTCTTCGAGCGTACCAAGCCCGCTTCCAGCATCGCGAAGCCAGCGGCCATCCACATGACCAGCACGCCACAGATGAGGAAGTAGAATGTGTCGAGCGCGTAATTGAGCTCTGTCATAGTTATAGTCTCGCTGAATTCAGGAATAGCCCTGCGCCTTAAACGGCGTCGGTCCCGCGTTCGCCGGTGCGAATACGAATGACGTCTTCAAGCGGCGTGACGAACAGCTTGCCGTCGCCGATCTTGCCGCTATTGGCGGCCTGGCTGACGGCTTCGAGTACGCCTTCCACGCGGCTGTCGTCGACCGCGATCTCGATTTTCACCTTGGGTAGAAAGTCGACCACGTATTCGGCGCCCCGGTAGAGTTCGGTATGTCCCTTCTGGCGACCGAAACCCTTGACTTCGGTTACGGTGATGCCCTGGACACCGTTATCGGCCAGTGCCTCCCGGACGTCGTCGAGCTTGAATGGTTTGATGATGGCGGTGATGAGCTTCATCCCTTGTCTCCCGTTGTGGCCTGCGCCTGCTACCCCTTAAGCGCAAGTCATGCCAGTCTGTGTTTTTGTCATTTATTTCAGGTGCGTAGGGTGTCGTTGCGGGAGGCGTGTGCCACGCCGGGCCGTCAAGCTGCGGTGCAAATCGCTATCTTGGTGCGGCAAGGCCGTGGCGATGCGCCATAACGGGGCATGCGTTGTCGAATCGCGTTGCGTATGCTGAAGAACATCTCGACGAAGATCGCAACAAGGAGTGGGCCGATGCTCAGTAACGAACGGATCAGTCGTCTTGCCCAGCAGCTGGGCGAGCGCCTTCAGGATGCCTCTCACGCGCCCGAAGAGATCCAGCGCAACGTGCACAACGTGATGCGTGGAGCCTTCGATCGCATGGAGCTGGTGACCCGCGAGGACTTCGATATCCTGATGGATGTGCTGCAGCGCACCCGGGCACGGGTCGAGTCGCTGGAAAAGCAGGTCGCCGCGCTCGAGGCCAGCCTCGACGATGACGCTGGCGCGCCGGGCTCTCCGGCGATGGTCGCCGCCGACACGGCAGCGCCTCCCGAGGACACGACGTCTTCCAGCAATACGGCGTCTCCCGGAAAGGCGCCCTCCGCAAATACGGCATCCGCCGAGGACACGGCGCCTGCCGAGGATACCGATGCCTCGTCGTCCAAGCCGACCTAGCGTTAAGCGCCTGCGTTGGCTTCGAGGCTTGCAGTCCCCGCGCCGATCTGTATCACTAGGCCTGTATCGATGAACAGTCGTGAACAGATACTGGGTGCGGGGTCGCTATAGTTTCTGGGCGGTGAACGAGAAACGATGGCATGCGGCTTCGCTTGAGAACCGCCGGGCAAGGAGCGGCCATGGCTTTAGCCATCATCACCACGCGTGCGGGGCTGGGGCTGGATGCGCCCGAAGTCCTGGTCGAGGTCCATCTGTCCAACGGTCTGCCGGGCATGACCCTGGTCGGCCTGCCGGAAACCGCGGTTCGCGAGAGTCGCGAGCGGGTGCGCAGCGCACTGCTCAATGCCGGTTTCGAGTTTCCCACCACGCGACGCATCACCATCAACCTGGCGCCGGCCGACCTGCCCAAGGAGGGCGGACGCTTCGATCTGCCCATCGCGCTGGGCATCTTGGTGGCCTCCGAGCAGATCCCCGGCGCGGCACTCGAGGGCCTCGAGTGTCTCGGCGAGCTGGCCCTCGATGGCCGGCTGCGTCCGGTTACCGGCGTGCTGCCGGCGGCGCTGGCGGTCAAGGCACGGGGGCGCGGCCTGCTGGTCGCGGCGGGCAACGCCGACGAGGCCGCGCTGGCCGGCGATCTACAGGTGCTGCCCGCCGAGCACCTGTCGCAGGTCGTCGCCCACCTGCTGGGCCAGGCCCGGCTTGAGCCGCACCGGGTGACGACGCCCGCGCTGCCCGAGCAACCACTGGCCGATCTGGCCGATGTGCGGGGCCAGTACCAGGCGCGCCGGGCGCTGGAAGTCGCCGCCGCGGGCGGGCATAACCTGTTGTTTTCAGGCCCGCCGGGAACCGGCAAGACCATGCTCGCCAGCCGCCTGCCGGGCATTCTGCCGCCCTTGTCGGCCGACGAGGCGCTCGAGGTTGCGGCGATCCGCTCGGTGTGCGGGCTCGATCTGCTCGAGCGCTGGGGCGAGCGACCGTTTCGCTCGCCGCACCACACCGCCAGCGGTGTGGCATTGGTCGGTGGCGGTTCGCGACCGCGTCCCGGCGAGATCTCGCTGGCCCACCAGGGGGTGCTGTTTCTCGACGAGCTGCCGCAGTTCGATCGCAGCGTGCTCGAGGTGATGCGCGAGCCGCTGGAGTCGGGGCAGATCCATATCGCCCGGGCCAGCCAGCAGCGCAGTTTTCCGGCCAGTTTCCAGCTGGTGGCGGCAATGAACCCGTGCCCCTGCGGGCATCTGGGCGACCCGCGCCAGACCTGCGTGTGCACCCCGGCCCAGGTGCAGCGCTATCAGAGGGCGGCTTTCCGGCCCGCTGCTCGACCGCATCGATCTGCAGGTCGAGGTGCCGGCGATCCCGCCCGACCAGCTCACCGCCGACACCCGGGGTGAAAGCTCAGCACACGTCCGCGCGCGGGTACTGGCGGCTCGTGAGCGGCAACGGGCACGCGGCTTTCTCAATGCCCGCCTGCCGGGGCCCGCGCTCGAGGTGGCTTGTGCGCTGAGCGACACCGAGCGCGCCTGGCTGGCCGACGTGCTGACCCGGCTCAAGCTCTCGGCGCGGGCCTATCATCGGGTGCTGCGGGTGGCGCTGACGTTGGCCGACCTGGCCGGCGAGCCGCATCCGGGCCGCAGTCAGCTGCTCGAAGCGATCGGTTACCGTCAGCTCGATCGCCTGCGCAGCGGCCTGGACCGGCCCGCTACCGCGAGCAATTAATCGCCGCGGCGTCTCCGGGCTGCCCTTCAAGAGCCGGTGCGGTCCCCATTCATCTATTCGTTTCGTGCTTATCGGTTATGCCAAGGAGGCTTTATGCACAAGGCAAACGAGACCTCATCAGCAACGGCGTCGGCTGATGGCGTCAGGTGTGCAACACGATGATCGAGTTACTGGAATCATTACCGCTGGCGGCCAGCTGGGTACTGTTTGGCGCCTGTGCGCTGGTCATCGGCGTGCTGGGCACACGCTTGACCCAGGTGGTCGACGATCTGGCCGACCGTACCGGCCTCGGCGAGGCGATCGCCGGTGCCGTGTTGCTGGGCATGGCGACCTCGCTGTCGGGAATCGTGCTGTCGGTCTCCGCGGCGCTGGCTGATCGGCCCGAACTGGCGATGAGCAACGCGCTGGGTGGTATCGCCGTACAGACCCTGTTTCTGACCATGGCCGATGTGGTGCACCGGCGCGCCAATCTCGAACATGCCGCTGCCTCGCTCGGTAACCTGATGCAGGGCGGTCTGTTACTGTGTCTGCTGGCGCTGATGCTGGTGGGGCGCTTCTCGCCGGAGTGGACGTTGTGGCAGGTGCACCCGATCACGCCGCTGCTGTTCTGCGGCTACCTGTTCGGCCTGCATCTGGTGCGGCGTGCCGAAACCAACCCCATGTGGAGCCCGTCGCGCACCTACGAGACGCGTCTCGACGAGCCGGATTCGCAGGCCCTGGAGCGCTCGTTGGGCACGTTGTGGCTGGCCTTCGCGATCATGGCGGGGGTACTCGGCGTGACCGGCTGGCTGCTCGAGCGCAGCGCCACGGTGATTGCCGAAGAGACCGGGCTCAGCCAGGCCGCAGTAGGCGTGCTACTGACCTCGGTCGCCACCTCGCTGCCCGAACTGGTGACCTCGATCGCCGCCGTGCGGCGTGGCGCGCTGACCCTGGCGGTAGCCGGGATCATCGGCGGCAACGCCTTCGATACGCTGTTCGCGGCGGTCTCGGACATCGCCTACCGGGGCGGCTCGATCTATCATGCGGTGCCCGACCAGGTCTCGTTGTGGGTCGCCCTGGCGCTGTTGATGACCGGCATCCTGATGACCGGGCTGATTCGTCGCCAGGAGCAGGGCCCGGGGCGTATCGGCTTCGAGAGCGTGGCGATCATCGGCTGTTACGCCGCGGGCGTGGTCATGGTGATCTTCGGCGACGCGGCCGGTTAACCCGTGTGACGGTCTCGCTCAGCGCGGGACCGGTACGCCGTCGCGGATGCGCGCGGAGAAGTCGGCGGCGCGCGCGGTGGCCTGGGCGCGTGCGTTGATATGACCGCGGGCCTTGAGGGTGGCAAATGGCAGGCGGTCGGCAAGTGCACCGACCGCATAGACGTACTGCGGCAGGTAGCCCGACAGCAGCAGCCGGTAGTCCATCGGCAGGCCCGACACGATCCGCGTCATCATGGCGTAGACCAGCGTGGTGCAGTTGCTGGTCAGGGTGTTGTAGAAGCGCGGCGACGCGCGCAGCGATTCGGCTTCGTCGAGATAGGCGAGCAGCAGTGCGCGGCGCACCTCGGGCGGCATCGCCACCCGGTAGAGATACACGTCCTCGCCGCGCACGTTGCTGCGCAGGCGCACGATATCGCGCTCATCGGCGGCGATTATCGCCATCTCATAGGACTTGAAGAACCCGCCCAGGGTCGAGAAGGCTTCGCCACGCTCCTTGCGGATTTCCACCGAGAAGCTCAAGTGACGGCCATCGGCGAAGCCGAAGCTGACCAGCGTATGGGCGATCGCCGGGCCCATCCAGTAGGACACCAGCAGGTCCACCGAGCTCAGTTGGTCGAGATCGTAGCGGCGGGTTTCCCAGCGCTCGGTGTAGCGCTCGGGTGTCTGCCAGTCGAAATTGCGCACGTCATGCAGCGTGAGCCGGTCGCCGTGGCGCTCGCCGGACACCAGTCGGGCCACTTCGGGCGCCCAGTCGCGCTCGGCCGAGGGGCGGATCGACAGCCACCACAGCCCCAGCGCCCCGAACAGCAGCAGGTAGCCGGCCAGCCCCCGCCAGCGCAGCGGCGCTGGCATGAACAGCGCCACGCAGCAGCCCAGGGCGAGCAGGACCCATAGCATCGCGGCGGCCAATCGCAGCCCCTCGGCGCCCGGCAGGCGGAACCATAGCGCCAGGCACGCCCAGCCCGCCGACAACGCAACGATCAGCGCCAGCAGCGAGCGTGCGACGATCGACACGAGCCCGGGGAGCGACAGCGGTTCAGCCATCGAGTGCGGCGACCAGCGCGTCCAATCGGCCCGGCTCGAGGGCTTCGGCGAGCGTGCTGATGCGCAGCACATGGCCGAGGGCCGGGTGCGCGGGGCGATGGACGAGCGTACCGGCATCGAGCAGTTGGCGATGGATCTGGGCGGCCTGGTCGGCATTGGCAAGACGCACGGCGATGAAATTGGTGGCGCTGGCCGGCACGTCGCCGCCTAGTGCGCGCAAGCGCTCGGCGAGGCGCTCGCGGCAGGCAATGACCGCGTCGACGTGGGCGCGGGTCTCGCCGGGATGGTCGAGCACCGTCTCGGCGGCGGCCAGCGCCAGTGACGAAACGGCGTAGTGGATGCGGACCTTGCCCAGCATGGCCAGCGCCTCGGGCTCGGCGATCGCGTAGCCGATGCGCAGCCCGGCCAGCCCATGGGCCTTGGAGAACGTACGCAGGCGGATCACCCCGGGCCACACGGCACCCGCCACGGTCGTCTCGGCATCGTCTCGGAAGTCGTGATAGGCCTCGTCGAGCAACAACGTACAGGCTTCGGGCAGAGCGTCGCGCAGGGCGAGCACCGCGTCGTCGTCATGCAGGTGGCCGCCGGGATTGTCGGGGTTGGCCAGGTAGACGAGCTGTGCGCTCTCGCGGTGCGCCCGCTCGGCAAGCGCCTGAAGATCGGGGGCGAGCAGCCCCGGAGCCTCCTGGTAGGCGACTTCGCTCAGCCGGCAGCCCTGGCCCGCGGCGAAGTAGCCGAAGGTCGGGTAGGTGCCGGCGCTGGCGACTACCGGGCTGCCCGGCTCGCAGGTGGCGCGCAGCACCAGCGCGATCAGGCTGTCGGCACCGGCATCGACCAGCAGCGATTCGCGGGGGGTGCCCAGCGCATCGCTCAGGCGTTGGCGGACGCCGAGCGCTTCGGCGTCGCCGTAGGCGCGTGCCAACTCGGCGAACTCTTCACCGAAGCGCGCCGTCAGCGCCCGGTGCGGCATGTCGAGTCCTTCGTTGGAGCCGAGGCGATGTGGAATGCGGCGTCCCAGGCGGCGCTCGAGGGCCTTGATGCCCGGGAAGGGGTTGGTCGGTCCCTGGCGATCCAGCAGATGGCGGGCGTAACGCGACATGGCGGCTCCTTTTTGGCGGACAGACGGACGCACGCATGAACGTGACGTGGCGCGGACGAACGGTCTCGATACGATCATTGTGGCGCTCGGCCCCGCGTCTGGCAAAAGCGCCGTGGGCGCGCTTCGAGCGCATCTCGGATGCGTTTCGAGCACGTTTTCGGATGCGCTTTGGGGCGCTTTTCGAGCACGGCTTCGGGCGCTTTTGAGGCGCAGTTTCGGGCGCCTCTTTATAGTTACAGCGCCGAGGCGTCGAGCGCGCCGGTAAGCGTCTGTTGCCAGCGGGGCTCGGTATTGCCGGGGCGGCGTAACGTGAGTTCCAGCCGGTAGGGTAATAGCCGCCGGTCGGAGAGCGTCAGTGCCGGACCCTCGGCGATCAGGCGGCTTTCCAGCAACCATTGGTTATCCGGCGTTTCGTGGCTCGCCCTGGCCGGTGTCCAGTCGAGTACCTGGGGGCCCGAGTCGACGGCCAGCAGCGCGCGGGTCAGGGTTTCACCGAACTGTGCGGGCTCGATCGGCAGCGCGGCATCGATCTCGGCAGGGGCCAGCAGCAGCACGCGCTCGCCATCGGGTACCTGCCAGACCGGCGCGGCGAGGGTCGTCTCGGCGGCGCGTTCGCCCAACCCGTAGAGCGCCTGACGCACGGTCTTAGGTGGGCCCTGGTTACTCGCACAGCCATTCAGGACCAGTGCGATCAGCAGCGTGAGTAGCCATCCCGGAAAGCGAATCGTCGGCGCGTAGCGAGGCATGGTCAGGACGTCGTGGTAGGTTGATCGGCAGCAGCCGGAGCGTCATGGAAGCCGGCGAGAAAATCATCGAGCTCGTCGAACAATGGCTCGCGAATGATGGCTGATTCGTTGACCAGATGATGACGCGCCTCGGGGTGGCGGACCACCCGCGCCTGCGGAAACTTGCCGGCCAGCACTTCGAGGTTCCACGCCCAGTCGACGGTCAGGTCCTGCTCGCCCTGCAGGATCAGCACCGGCAGATCGCTGGCCGGTAGCGCCAGCATGTGGCTCATCCAGCGGCGCATCGCGGTGACCCAGGTCAGCGTCAGGCGATCGGGCTGCAGGGGGTCGCTGTTCACGCAGGAAGGCGGCGAAGTCGGCGTCGTTGGAGTTGGCCTGGTAGGTGCGCGGGATCGAGCGGATGAACGGGCTGGCCAGGCGATGCAGCCAGCTCGACTGCGGCCAGCCCCATGGCCGCACCAGCGGCGCGAGCAGTGCGAGGCCCTGCCAGGGCGAGGCCGTACCGCGACCCAGTGCATCGGTGGCGAGGATCGCCGCGCCGGTGCTCTGACCGATGCCCACCCATGGATGGGGCGCCAGCCCCTCGTCGGCTAATTGACGCTGGAGGCCTGCAGGCAGGCGCCATAGTCCTCGAAATCGTCGATGGTCGCGCGCGCCCCGCTGGACAGCCCGTGGCCCGGCAGGTCCCACAACACCACGCGCCAACCCTGGTCGAGCAGCCGCTCGAGCAGGTGCCGGTAGAGCCCCAGATGGTCGAAATAACCGTGCACCACGAACGCCGTGCCGCGCGGCTGCTCGGGTGTCCATACCTGGGCCCACAGCCGATAGCGCTCGGTGTCGACGAAGCCGGCATAAAGGCCGACCCGCTGGCTGAGCAGCGGTGCCAGGCGATAGTGCGCCAGGTAGTCGCTCAGCGCGTGAGGCGGCGAAGCGCTTACCCGGGCCAGCGGTCCGAGGGCCTGTAGGGGTTCGAATTGGCTCATTGGACTCCTTGTTGTACACCTCCATGCTTGCAGTCTGTCGACTGCTATGGCCAGTGTCGATTGTGAACCAGCGCAGGCCTTGTGTCGCTAACCGATGACGCGCACGCGCTTGGTTTAGCGCTTGCCCCCGCCGGGGGGTTCTGGGCTAATATGTGGAATGGATTTCCACAATTTCTGCCATGAGCGCTCGACGCACCGCAGTGACGCTCATGCAGTGCAGCAGGAGGTAGCTTGCCATGACTCAACGTGTCACACGCCACCGTCTCCAGGTGGCCACCGAACTCGATCGTTTCCTCAACGAGGCTGCGCTGCCCGGTAGCGGGGTCGATCCCGACGCCTTCTGGGCGGGACTCGATGCGCTGATACACGATCTGACCCCCAAAAACCGCGAACTACTCGCCGAACGCGAACGTCTGCAGGGTGAGCTGGATGCGTGGCACAAGGCACATCCCGGGCCGGTCCGCGATCTGGGCGCCTATCGGGACTTCCTGAACAAGATCGGCTATCTGGTCGACCCGCCGGCGAACGTCGCGGCTACCACGCGCAATGTCGACGATGCCGTCGCCGTGCAGGCCGGCCCGCAGCTGGTGGTGCCGATGAGCAACGCCCGCTACGCGCTCAACGCCGCCAACGCACGCTGGGGCAGCCTCTACGATGCGCTCTACGGCAGCGACGTGATCGGCGAAGAGGACGGCGCCGAGAAGAGCGGCGGCTACAACCCCAAGCGCGGCGAGAAAGGTCATCGGCTACGCGCGCAACGTGCTCGACCAGGCCGCGCCGCTGGCCGAAGGCTCGCACCGCGACGCTCAGCGCTACAGCATCAATGGCCACCATCTCACGGTGACCCTGCAAGGGCGGGCGCGAGGTCGGCCTCAAGCGCCCCGACCAGTTCCTCGGCTTTCAGGGCGAGGCCGCCGCGCCGACGGTGGTCCTGCTCGCCAATCACGGCCTGCATCTGGAGATCCAGTTCGACGCCGAGCACGCCATCGGCAAGACCGACCCGGCGCATATCAAGGATGTGGTGCTCGAGGCGGCGGTGACCACGATCATGGACTGCGAGGACTCGGTGGCGGCGGTCGATGCCGAGGACAAGGTCGGCGTCTACGCCAACTGGCTGGGGCTGATGCGCGGCGACCTGGAGGAGACCATCGACAAGGGCGACAAGTCCTTCACCCGCCGCCTCAACCCTGATCGCGAGTACCGTGCGGCCGACGGCAGCGCGCTGAGCCTGCCCGGGCGTTCGCTGCTGTTCGTGCGCAACGTCGGCCACCTGATGACTACCCCGGCGATCCTCGACGGCGACGGCAACGAGATCCCCGAAGGCATCCTCGACGGCCTGGTGACCAGCCTGATCGCGCTGCATGATCTCAAGCGTGAAGGAGGCAACAGCCGTACCGGCTCGGTGTACATCGTCAAGCCCAAGATGCACGGGCCGCAGGAGGTCGCCTTCGCCAACGAGCTGTTCACGCGTATCGAGGACGTGCTGGGGATGGCCCGCGACACGCTGAAGATCGGCATCATGGACGAGGAGCGGCGTACCACCGTCAATCTCAAGGCCTGCATCGCTGCCGCGAGCTCGCGGGTAGCGTTCATCAACACCGGCTTCCTCGACCGCACCGGCGACGAGATGCACACCGCCATGGAAGCCGGGCCGATGCTGCGCAAGGGCGACATGAAGGGCGCCAAGTGGATCGCCGCCTACGAGAAGAACAACGTCCAGGTCGGGCTGGCCTGCGGCCTGCGCGGACGCGCCCAGATCGGCAAGGGCATGTGGGCGATGCCCGACAAGATGGCGGCGATGCTCGAGCAGAAGATCGGCCACCCCAAGGCCGGCGCCAACACCGCCTGGGTGCCGTCGCCGACCGCTGCGGTGCTGCATGCGCTGCACTACCACCAGGTCGATGTCGCTGCCGTGCAGCAGGAGCTCGAAAGCCAGGGCCAAAGCGACCTGCTCGACGACCTGCTGACGGTGCCGGTGGTCGAAGAGGCCGAACTGGGCCAGCGACGAGATCCAGCAGGAGCTCGACAACAACTGTCAGGGCATCCTCGGCTACGTGGTGCGCTGGGTCGAGCACGGCGTGGGCTGCTCGAAGGTGCCCGACATCCACGACGTCGGCCTGATGGAAGACCGCGCCACGCTGCGCATCTCCAGCCAGCACATCGCCAACTGGCTGTACCACGGCGTGGTCAGCGAGGCCCAGGTGCGCGAGACCCTGGAGCGCATGGCCAAGGTGGTCGACGACCAGAACGCCGGCGACCCGGAGTACACGCCGATGACCTCGCATCTGGCCGACTCCAGCGCCTTCCAGGCCGCCTCGGACCTGATCTTCAAGGGCCGCAGCCAGCCGGCCGGGTACACCGAGCCGCTGCTGCATCACTGGCGCGCGGTGCACAAGGCCAAGGCCCGCGCCTGAACCGGCTCTGCTGCGGATAAAGCGCTAGCTATGCACGAAGCCCCCGCCCGACCGGCGGGGGCTTTTTCATTGGTTGACGCTTGTCGAGCCGTGGTGACTGTGCGGCGCGAGGCGCTTGCGCTATCTTGGGCGCAACCGCCTCGCGCCATCGAGCCTGCCAGGAGAGAGCCATGACCGTAATGACCGCCGCCGCCATCGAGGAGTTTCTCGACGAGGTGTTCCCCCATCGCCAGGGCACCATCGAGGGCGTCGACGAGATGCGCGCCACCATGAGCCTGGCGATCGAGGACGAGCACCTGCGCCCCGGCGCCTGCGTCTCGGGGCCGAGCATGATGGCGTTGGCGGATGTCTGCCTGTACGTGGCGATTCTCGCTCAGATCGGCCCCGAGGCGATGGCGGTGACCAGTGATCTGAACTGCCACTTCCTGCGCCGCGCCCGCGGCGATCGCGACCTGATCGCCAACGCCCGGCTGGTCAAGATGGGCCAGCGCCTGGCGGTGGGCGAGGTCGAACTGTTCTCGGCCGGCGACGACCAGCCGGTGGCGCTGGTCACGGCGACCTACGTACTGCCCGACCAGGATGAGGACGATTGACGCTCATGTCTCGGTACGCGCCCGCCCGGCGCAGACCGCCAGCGCCAGCCAGCCGGCCATCAGCAGTAGCCCGCCAAAGGGCGTGATCGGCCCCAGCCAGCGGGCGCCGGTCAACACCAGCAGATACAGCGAGCCTGAGAACAGCGCGATACCCATGGCCCATAGCGCCAGTACCAGGCGCTGGCCGCGCAGCGGCTGGGTCTGACGCCAGATCAACACACCGAACATCGCCAGGGTATGCCAGGCCTGGTAGCGTACGGCGGTCTCGAAGGCCTCCAGCAGGCGCGGCGCAACGTGACCCTGCAGGCCATGGGCGGCGAAGGCGCCCATGGTCACGACGATAAAACCGCTCAGTGCGACGCCGATCCAGATCAACCGATGGGGCATGGTGGAGCACTCCTGACTACGCTGTTTTAGTGAGTTCTGTTGGTTCGTGAAAAGGCCGCTCGGGCCGCCAGTTATCGCTGGTTAGCGAGCGCCGAGGCTTCGCCGAGACTTTTGTCACCGGATATGGCTCGCTATGATGCCGCCCCGGTGGCCCGCCTGGCGAGCCGTCCGCTTGCCCACGCGACTACCAAGAGACAACAACAGCCAAGGAGAAATACCGCCATGGAAGCCCTAATGTCTTTCTTCGCGCCGCTACGCGATGGTATCGAAGCGGTGATGATGCCGGTCAGCGACTTCATCTGGAGCTACATCCTGGTGTATCTGCTGCTCGGCGCGGGGCTGCTGTTCACCGTGCTTACCCGCGGCATGCAGTTCCGGCTGTTTGGCCACATGGCCAAGGTCACCGTCTCGGCGCGTGGCGCCGGCGAGGGGGTCAGCGGCTTTCAGGCGTTCGCCACTTCGCTGGCGGCGCGGATCGGTACCGGCAACCTGGCCGGCGTGGCGATCGCCCTGTGGGTCGGCGGCCCCGGGGCGATCTTCTGGATGTGGATGACCGCGCTGGTCGGCTTCGCCACCGCCTTCGTCGAGTCGACGCTGGCGCAGACCTACAAGCACCGCAACGAGGACGGCGTGTTTCGCGGCGGCCCGGCCTATTACATCGAGCGCTGCCTGGGCTGGCGCTGGCTGGGCGCGCTGTTCGCGATCTTCCTGCTGATTGCCTATGGCCTGGCCTTCAACGCCGCCCAGTCCAACACCATCGCCCAGGGCATGTATGGCGCCTTCGGCATTCCCAACTGGCTGACCGGCATCGTGCTGGTGTGCGTGGTGGCGGTGGTGATCTTCGGTGGTCTCAAGTCGGTGGCACGTACCGCGGAGATGATCGTGCCGGTGATGGCCATCGCCTACCTGCTGGTGGCGCTGTGGATCCTGTTCGCCAATATCGGCGAAGTGCCGGCGATGCTGGCGCTGATCGTCAAGAGCGCCTTCGGTTTCGGCCCGGCGGTCGGCGGTGCGGCCGGCTACGCGATCAAGGCGGCGATGGAGAACGGCATCAAGCGCGGGCTGTTCTCCAACGAGGCGGGCATGGGCTCGGCGCCCAACGCCGCGGCCCAGGCGACGGTCAAGCACCCCGCCGCCCAGGGGCTGGTGCAGTCGTTCGGGGTATTCGTCGATACCCTGGTGATCTGTAGCTGCACGGCGGTGGCGATCCTGCTCTCCGGGGTCTACGAAACGCTGTTGAGCAATTCGGCCGGGAACTCGATCGAGGGCATCAAGCTGACCCAGGATGCGATGGCCGACCATCTGGGGACGTTCGGCGAGATTTTCATCGCCATCGCGATTCTGCTGTTCGCCTATACCTCGATCATCGCCAACTTCTCGTTCTCGGCGGTGAATATCGAGTATCTGTTCCGCGGCCACGCCAAGCGGGCGGTCAGCGTCCTGCGCTGGGTGGTGCTGGCGATGACCATGATCGGCGCGCTGGCCAAGCTTGAATTCGTCTGGCATTTCGCCGACCTGGCGATGGGGCTGATGGCGACCACCAACCTGTTCGCGATCCTGATCATGTCGCCGATCGCCATTCGCGTGCTGCAGGACTACGAGCGTCAGCGCCGCGAGGGTATCGCCGAGCCGGTATTCGATCCCAAGGTGCTCAAGAAGCCCGAGCAGGTCGATAGCGACGTCTGGCCGCCGCGGGATGTCTGACGCCGAGGGTGTTCGCGGCGACGTTTGACGTTAAAATGGTGGCCCGTCCGCGCGACGGGCCGTTAGCGCTTTGATCAGCCTACGCAGCTACGTAGAGACGCCATGCAGATTCAACTCAATGGGCAACGCCACGCTCTCGATGGTGAGCCGACCATCGACGATCTGGTCGCGACACTGGGCCTGACGGGGCGGCGTATCGCGGTCGAGGTCAACGAAGCGATCATCCCGCGCAGTCAGCACGCCGCGATCCGGCTGGCCGATGGTGACCGGGTCGAGGTAGTTCACGCCATCGGCGGTGGTTGATAGCCGTCAGCGCAAAATGCCGCAGGCACGCTGGCCGCAGTCAGCCACTATTCTCTCGGAGTTCTTATGACCGATCTTCAACTCGACCGGCCGTGGCAGGTTGCCGGACGTGCATTTCATTCGCGGCTGCTGGTGGGCACCGGCAAGTACCGCGATCTCGACGAGACCGCATCGGCGATCGCCGCCAGCGGTGCCGAGATCGTCACCTTCGCCGTGCGCCGCACCAATCTCGGCCAGAGTCCCGGCGAGCCCAACCTGCTTGACGCTGTGTCGCCCGAACGCTATACGCTGCTGCCCAACACCGCCGGCTGCTATACCGCCAAGGACGCGGTGCGCACCTGCAAGCTGGCGCGCGAACTGCTCGATGGCCACAATCTGGTCAAGCTCGAAGTGCTGGGCGACGACAAGACGCTCTATCCCAACGTGGTCGAGACGCTCAAGGCCGCCGACGAGCTGGTCCGTGACGGTTTTGACGTGATGGTCTATACCAGCGACGACCCGGTCGTCGCCCGCCAGCTCGAGGCGCTCGGCTGCAGCGCGGTGATGCCGCTGGGCTCGTTGATCGGCTCGGGCCATGGCCTGCTCAACCCGGCGAATCTGGCGCTGATCGTCGCAAACACCAGCGTGCCGGTGCTGGTCGATGCCGGCATCGGCACCGCCTCCGACGCGGCGCTGGCGATGGAGATGGGCTGCGCCGGCGTGCTGATGAATTCGGCGATCGCCCATGCCCGTCACCCGGCCGCCATGGCCGGGGCCATGAAGAAGGCCGTCGAGGCGGGGCGTGAGGCGTTCCTCGCCGAGCGCATGCCGCGGCGCGGGCGTGCCGAGGCCTCGTCGCCCACCAGTGGGCGAATCAACTCCTGAGCGCATTGCGTTTTTTATGGTGCTTTTTTCCAATGCAACCAATTCAAGTGCGAGTGGCATGACTGACAATCGTTCGAGCGGCGCGGTCGGGACACCGGCCTCCCACGGCCCGCGTGTGCAACGCGGTATCAAGAGCTACGTGCTGCGCGCCGGGCGCATGACCGCCGCCCAGACCCGCGGCCTCGAGGAGGTCTGGCCGCGCCTGGGGCTAAGCGTCGCCGATGGTCTGCTGGATCTCGATGCGTTGTTTGGACGTCAGGCGCCGCGGGTGGTGGAGATCGGCTTCGGCATGGGTGCCTCGCTGATCGAACAGGCGCAGGCCCATCCGGAGACCGATTTCATCGGCATCGAGGTGCATGCCCCGGGGGTGGGCAAGCTGCTCGACGAGGCCGACAAGCGTGAGCTCGGCAATCTGCGGGTGTACCGCGAGGATGCCCTGGAAGTGCTGTCACGCTGCATTCCCGAGGCCAGCCTCGACGGCCTGCAGCTGTTCTTCCCCGACCCCTGGCCGAAGAAGAAGCATCACAAGCGGCGCATCGTTCAGCCGGCCTTCGTCGAGCTGGTGCGCACCCGGCTCAAGCCCGGCGGCACGTTGCACATGGCCACCGACTGGCAGGCCTATGCCGAGCACATGGCCGAGGTCATGGCCGCGGCCCCCGGCTATCGCAACACCGCGACCGAGGGCGATTACGTGATGCGCCCCGAATCTCGCCCGTTGACCAAGTTCGAACAGCGTGGCGCGAAACTCGGCCACGGCGTGTGGGACCTGCTTTACGTACGGACCGAGTGAGTGGCTGATGGCTGAAGCAAGCTCCATGGCCGCTCGATCGAGCGGCCATTTTTTGTGTAGTAAGAAGCGTGTCTTATAAAAAAAGCCGCCCGGGGAGGGCGGCGGCAAGACCGTGACTAGCTTGATGAGGAGATAACCATGGCAGCAACCTGACATTCGCTGCGATGGTCCGTGGCGCCTTGGCAAACGCCACAATCAAAAGGTAATGTTTCTCATTTGTGATGTCAATCTAAGAGAGAAAGATTTTCAATAAGGCTTCGAGCCGGCTCTATACCTAACCGGTCAGTGTCAGCCAGGCCGGCAGGCTGAGCATGGCGAGTAGCGTCTGGCCGGTGATCAATGCTGCCATCAATTCGGCGTCGCCACCCAGTTGACGGGCCAGAATGTACGCTGAGGTGGCGGTGGGCAGAGCAGCGAAGAGCAGCGTGACATCACGGCTGATCGGGTCGAGCCCGGTCAACCAGGACAATGCCAGTACCGCGGCCGGCATCAGCAGCAGCTTGACCAGGTTGGCGCTCCATACGCCTCGGTCGAGACGCACCAGTGCACGTGGGCGCAGCGCCACGCCCACTGCAACCAGCCCCAGCGGCAGAGCGGCGCGGCCCAGCAGGCCGATGGCATGTTCGCTCCACCCGGGCAGGCCAATGCCCGACAGGTTGAGGACGATGCCGGTGATGCAGGCCAGGATCAGCGGGTTGCGGGTCAGTGCGGCAAGGCTCTTGGCGAGGCTCGAGGGACCCAGCGTACCGGCAGCGATGAAGCACGCCACGCACAGCACGTTGATGATGGGCACCATCACCGCTACAGCCACCGCGGCGACCGTCGCCCCGGCGCTGCCGTGCAGCGCTGATGCACCGGCGACACCGACGTAGGTATTGAAGCGCAGCGCGCCCTGGAACACTGATGTGAAGGCAGGGGCGTCGAGGCCCAGTGCGGGGCGGACCCACCACAGCACGGCCGCGAAGCCGGTGATGGCACCCAGCAGCACGATGGCCACGCGCCCCACCGGTACCTGGGAAACATCGGCGGTGGCCAGCGTGGATACCAGCATGGCGGGGAACAGCAGGAAATAGATCAGGCGCTCCATCTGCACCCAGAAATCGCTGCCGGGCAGGCGCCGCCAGCCGAGCAGGGCGCCCAGCAGGATCAATAGAAACAGCGGCCCCAGGGCGCCTTGAACGCTGCTCATCGAACTCTCCTCAATTATTTACAAGGTCGGTTATTTACAAGGTCGGCTACACAGGCTGGTCGCGATAATCGGTTGGGACGGCGTGGATGCGACATCCTTACACAGGTCGATGAACCGACGAGCTGGTAAGCTTATCGCGATTTTGCCGGCCAGGACGGACTTGCCACCAACGCCCATGCATCGACCAGCTGACGACAATGCGCGACCGCCGCTACTCGATGTGTTGATCATCGTCACCTTGATGACGATCATCGTTGCGCTGGGCTATCTAGTGCATTACGACCTGCGCCGCGACACCGTGACACCGGCCCATACGGGGCGGACCACCTGTTTGGTGCCCGCCGCGCAAGCGTCCGGCGGGCACTGCGTAAGAAGCGAGGATCGGCGGCCAAGCGAGGTCGTGCAGTGGTGTGCCTCCGGCGGACACTCCCCGTCGGGCAAGCTTGATGCCTACACAAAAAACCCCGCACGTCAGACGTGCGGGGTCTAGCGCCACTCTCGCGGCTAGTCTTGCTTGAAAGCGTTAGCCGTTCTGGTCGCTCTGGCTCTGATCGCTTGCTTGCTGACCTGAACTCTGCGCGTCGGCTTGCGCCTCGGCCTTGGTCACGTCGAGCAGTTCGACCTTGAAGGTCAGCGCCTGGTTGGGGCCGATCGGGCCGCCAGTGCCGGCCGGGCCGTAGGCCAGGTCGGACGGCAGATAAACCATCCAGGTGTCACCGACGCTCATCATCTGCAGCGCTTCCTGCCAACCGGGAATGACCTGGTCGACGCGGAACTCGACCGGCTCGCCGCGCTCGTAGGAGCTGTCGAAGACGGTGCCATCGATCAGCTTGCCTTCGTAGTCGACCTTGACGGTATCGTTGGCATCCGGCGAAGCGCCGTCACCCGATTCGAGCACCTTGTACTGCAGGCCGGAATCGGTGACCTTGACGCCTTCTTTCTTGGCATTCTCGGCGAGGAATTCCTCGCTTTTGGCCTTGTTCTTCTCAGCGGCCTGCTTGGCCTGCTTCTGACGCTCGGCGTTCTGCTGCTGCTGGAACTTGGTCAGCGCCTGAGTCATCTCCTCCTTGCTCATCTGCAGATCGTCATTAGCGTAGACGTCCTCGACGGCCTGGGTGAAGCTATCGATATCCAGATCCTGAATATCCTGGGAGAGGCTCTGGCCGAGCGTTACGCCGATGCTGTAGCTGAGTTTTTCCTGATCGCTCTGGGGGGCGGCGAGGGCCCACGGCGCGCTGGCCAGTAGCGTTAAGGCAACGGCGGTCACCCGAGTTTTCATGAAGTCTCCTTGGTCTGGTGATTCGGTATGCGATGTCGGCTGGCGAACGATAATGGCGCCAAACACTTCATGGGACTCTAGCAGGGCTGATTTTGTTCCGCACCCATGCGGCGCTCGGGCCCTGACTTGACATTGGCATGGCTTTGCTCTTTTCTGAATTGACATCGACAATTAAAGGGGAACGTAATGCAAATGCGCAATATCGTGATCGGCGTTACCGCGTTGGGCATGGTGGGCGTCGCTTCATCGGCATTCGCCGAAACTTGGCGCTTCGGTCTCGAGGAGACCGAAGGCAGTGTTCAGTACAGCTACGCCGAAGAATTCAAGAAAATGATCGAGGAGAAGAGTGACGGTGATATCACCGTGCAACTTCTCCCCTATGGTACCTGGGGGTCGAGTTACTCGGCGCTCTACGATGCTCTCCAGAATGGTTCGATCCAGATCGGTTTCGGCTCTGGCTTCCTCGGCGGTACGGTGCCTGAAAGTCAGCTGATGAGTCTCAACTTCGTCATGCCGAATGACCAGCTTCAAACGGCGAAGATACTCAACTCCGATGCCTTCCTGAAGAGCGATCCCTGGCAGCAGGCTTACCGTGAACGCGACCTGGTGCCGTTGGGCGCACTCCCCGAAGGTTATCAGGTCTGGACCGCCAACAAGGAAATCCGTACCCCGGACGACATGCAGGGGCTGCAGATTCGCGTCATGGATAACAGTCTGCTGCGCAAGACTTACCAGGCCTATGGCGCGTCGCCGATCACCATCGCCTACGGTGAGCTGTACAGCGCGTTGCAGCAGGGCCAGGCCGAAGGCAACATCCAGCCGGTCTTCGCCCACGAGAACATGGGCTTTTACGAAGTTCAGGATTACATGATCTTTGCCGATCAGTCGCAGTTCATCGCCAATCTGATCGGTAACCTCGACTGGTATGAAGGTCTTTCCGACGAGCAGCACAAGATGCTCGACTCCACGTTGAAAGAAATGGTCCAGAAGGGTCATGATATTCAGACGCAATTCAATTCCGAGCGTCTCGATACCATCAAGGAAAAGAGTGATATCAATGTCATTCACTTGAATGACGAAGAGCGCGCCAAGTTCCGTGAACTCGCCAAGCCGGTTCGCCAGACTATATCGACATGGCCGGCGAGCGTGGCAAGCAGTCGCTCGATATTCTGCTCGAGGAGATCGACAAGGCAGGAGCCGGTGCCGGCAATCAGGATTCCTGATGTCGTAGCCTGATCGTCGGGCTGGCGGCCAGCCGGCCCACCCTGCTACGCATCGCCCGGGAGCCTTGCTTCCGGGCGTTTTTATGCTGCTCATGCATGACGAAGCGCTCAACGCGAGCAGACACGCCATTACTGCTGCGTGCAGTCAGCGCGAGCTTGCCGGCTGCGCCAGGCCGTGCCACGTCGGGTGTTGTGCCTACACGAGAGGCGCTGCTGGGATGCCCGGCGCAAGCGCCGGGCCGAAGCGATCAATCGCCGCCCAGCGAGGGCAGCAGCAGGGAGATCTGTGGGAACAGGATGAGGATCAGGGTCGCCAGCAGCAGGATGGCGATGAACGGCGGCGTGCCGCGGATCACGTCCATATAGGGGCGGCGGAACACGGCGATGGCCGTGAAGATATCGCAACCGAACGGTGGCGTGGCCGAGCCGATGGCGGCCTGCAGCGTGACGATGACGCCGACATGGACCGGATCGAGCCCGGTGGACTGGACCAGGGGCTTGAAGATCGGTACCAGAATCAGGATCACCACGATCGGGTCGACGAACATGCAGCCGACAAAGAAGGCGGCGGCGATCAGCAGCAACGCCAGGAACTGGCTGTCGCCGATGCCAGCGATGATCGGGCTGAGGATCTGATCCGGTACGCCGGCCGTGCCCAGGGCCTGGGAGAAGGCGGCCCCGATGGCGACGAGGATGAACACCACGGCGGTGATCATGCCGGTGGACAGGGCGAGGCTGCCGAGATCGCGGATCGAGACCTGGCGATAGATCACCACTTCCAGAATTAGCGCATAGGCCACGGCCACCGCGGAGGCCTCGACGGCACTGAAAAAGCCACCGTAGATGCCCCCAACCACCAGAATCGGGAAGCCCATCGGCAGGATCACCCGGCGGATGGCTTGGAAGCGCTCGCTCCAGGTGGCCTTGGGTTCAGGCTCGATGCCCTTGAGGCGCGAATCGATATAGCAGTAGAGCGCGAACAGGCCGAGGATCAACAGCCCCGGCAGGATGCCCGCCAGGAACAGGTCGCCGATCGAGGTCTTCATCACCACGCCATAGACGATGAAGCCGATGCTGGGTGGAATCAGCAGGGCGACGTCGCTGGCATTGATGATCAGCGCCAGGGTGAAGCTGTCGGAGTAGCCGCGGGCCAGCAGGCGCGGACGCATCGGCCCGCCCATCGCCACAACCGTTGCCTGGGTGGAGCCCGAGACAGCGCCGAACAGGGCGCAGGAGGCGGCGGTGGTGATGGGCAGGCCACCACGGATGTGCCGGGTGAAGGCGTCGACCACATCCAGCAGCCGATTGGCGGTATGGCCCTTGGTGAGAATGTCGGCGGCGAAGATGAACATCGGTACCGCGGCCAGCACCCAGCTGCCCACACCGTTGATCATCCAGCTGACCGCCTGATCGGGGCCGAAGAAGGTCATACCGGTGAACATCATGAAAAGCGTGCCCGCCGCCAGGGGAACCATCATCGGGAACCCCAGAAGCAGAAGCACGAGCATGATCACGCCTAGCCAAATGAGCATGAGATAATCCTCGTGTCTAGCATGGTATTGGTGTTGTTGAGCGGCTATACATCGCGCTTTGACTGCGTCGCTATCAGGCGAATCGTTATCGTCGTTGGGTACCTCGGAATACGTTTCCTTTTCGTTGAACGAGCGGTAGATATCATCGCTCACGAGATTGCGCGCAGTGGTCAGCAGGTACTGGGCACCGGCCAGGGTGAAGCCGACAGGCAGCGCGAGATAGACAATCCACAGCGGAATGCCCAACGAGGCGCTGGCGCGCCCGCGCCCCTGCAATGACAATCACGTAATCGATGGACTTGTAGGCGAAGTAGAACATCAGCACGGCCGTGCCCAGGCAGATCAGGATCAGCAGTGCCTTGCGCCAACGCCCGCCAAGCTGGTCGTAGATGGCCGACATGCTGATATGGCGGGCGTGCCGTGCGGCATAGCCGACACCGACGAAGGTGATCACCACGATGAGCATCTCGGTGACTTCGTAGGTGCCGGCGATACCGCTGCCGAAGAGAAGATTGCCGACCACGTGAGCGCTCATCAGCGCGGCCATGACGAGTACGCTACCGGCCACGATGGTTCGCTCGATCACGCCAAGCCCCCGATCGAGGACACCCAGGATGCGCAGCAGACCGGCGGGTCGTTTCTGGCCATCGCCGGAAGACGGGGATGATTGAGTCATGTCGCAAGTTTTCCTTGTTGTGTCAGGAGTGGCGCGCCGCCGGTGGCTGGCCTCTAGCCCGAAGGTCACCGACGACGTTGCCCATGGACGAAGACGAATCGCTCATTTGAAGTTACAGCCTTTGTCGCAACAGCGCTACACGTCGCCTGGGACCCGAGTCGCATGCAGGCGCGACTGCCAGTGTCGCCAGCGCGCCGGCCAGCGTGGCGTCGCGAGGGTCTCCCAGGTGGCGTGCCAGGCGGGTCTGCAGGTTGCCGTCCGTCGCATGCCAGGGGCGAATACCCTCGCCGCGCCGCGTCAGGGCCTGCAGTTTCTCCAAGGCCTCGCGCTCGGCTGCCAGCTCGGCGTGCTTGAGCTGTTCTCGCCAGGCGGCCAGTGGCGAGCCGGGCCGGGAGTGAGGCTTGAGGGCGCGACGGCGGGCGCGCAAGGGGTAGGTGTGACGGGCCTGGTGGTCGCGAACCGGTGTCAGCGCGGCGCAGACGCCCGGGGTTGTCACCAGGCCAAGGTGATCGAGCCAGCCCAGCCACAGCAGTTCGCAGACGTCGGCAGCGGCCCGATCCTGCAGGAGGAGGCAGGCTTTGGCGGTTGCCGGCTCGGCATATGTCGCCAGGGCATAACGCCAGAGTGCATCGGGGGCGGTCAAGGCGAAGGGAGATTGGGTACAATGGTCGGTCATTAGCGACGCCGGACAGTGCGTCCTTGAAGCCTTTGGAGTCGACGGGAGAACGGCATGATCGCATTACGCCAGCTGGCCCTGCAACGCGGTACCCAGCCGCTGTTCGAGGATGCCGAGCTGACCCTGCACCACGGCCACAAGGCCGGCATCGTCGGCGCCAACGGCAGCGGCAAGTCGAGCCTGTTCAAGCTATTGCTCGGTGAATTGGCCCCCGACCGCGGCGAGGTGAGCCTGTCCGGCGGCCAGCGGATCGCTCACATGGCCCAGGAGGTCGAGTCGCTATCGCGCTCGATCCACGACTACGTGCTCGATGGCGACAGCGAGCTACGCCGCACCCAGGCCGCGCTCGAGGCCGCCAGCGCCAACGGCGAGGCCCATCGCGAGGCCGAGCTGCATGGCCGGCTCGAGGCGCTCGACGGTTACAGTGCGCCGGCCCGGGCGGCGCGGCTGCTGGTCGGGCTGGGCTTTACCCAGGCCGATCTCGAGCGTCCGCTGGCGGCGTTCTCGGGGGGCTGGCGGATGCGCGTCAATCTTGCCCAGACGCTGTTCATGCCCTCCGACCTGCTGCTGCTCGACGAGCCGACCAACCACCTCGACCTGGACGCGCTGCTGTGGCTCGAGCAGTGGCTGACCCGCTACCCCGGGACGCTGCTGCTGATCTCCCACGACCGCGACTTCCTCGACGCGGTATGCGAGCACATCGTGCACGTCGAGCAGCGCCGGCTGACGCTCTACAGCGGCAACTACACCACCTTCGAGCGCACCCGCGCCGACAAGCTCGCCCAGCAGCAGGCCGAGGCCGCCAAGCAGCAGGCGCGGCGCGAGGAGATCGAGCGCTTCGTGGCGCGTTTTCGCGCCCAGGCGACCAAGGCGCGCCAGGCGCAGAGCCGGCTGAAGATGCTCGAGCGCATGCAGACCATCGCCGTGGCGCACGTCGATTCACCGTTCCACTTCACGCTGCCGTCCGCCGACAAGACCTCGCATCCGCTGCTGGTGCTCGATGAGGCGCGGCTGGGCTATGACCAGCACTCGGCGCTGCTCGACGACGTCAAGCTGACGCTGCTGCCCGGCCAGCGGATCGGCCTGCTGGGCCCCAACGGCGCCGGCAAGTCGACGCTGATCAAGTCGTTGACCGGCGATTTGCCGTTGCTGGCCGGCAAGCGGGTGCCCGGCGAGCACTTGAAGATCGGCTACTTCGCCCAGCATCAGCTCGACGGGCTCGATCTGAGCGCCACACCGTTCATGCACGTGCAGCGGCTGTCGCCGAGGGCCAGCGACCAGTCGATCCGCAATTTCCTCGGGGGCTTCGGCTTTCGCGGCGACGATGCGTTCGGCGAGGTAGGGCACTTTTCCGGCGGCGAGAAGGCGCGCCTGGCGCTGGCGCTGGTGGCCTGGCAGAAACCCAACCTGCTGCTGCTCGACGAGCCCACCAACCACCTCGACCTGGAAATGCGCGAGGCGCTCACTGAGGCGCTCGCGGCCTTCGAGGGCACGGTGATCATCGTCTCGCACGATCGCCATCTGCTGCGCGCCACGGTCGATGAGTTCTGGCGGGTCGCCGACGGCCGGGTGACGCCGTTCGACGGCGATCTCGACGACTATCGGGCCTGGCTCAAGGCGCGCCTCGAGGGCGCGCGACGCGAGGCGCGAGCCGAGAAGGCTGGCATCACGACGGCCGAGGCGCCGCCAGCCGACCGCAAGGCTTCGCGGCGCGCCGCCGCCGAGCTGCGCGACAAGCTGCGTCCGCTCAAGCGCGAGCGCGACAAGGTCGAGCGGCGCATGGGCGCAGCCCAGGACAAGCTTGGCGAACTGGAAGCGGCGCTGGGCGAGCCCGAGCTTTATACCGATGGCGCGCGCAAGACCGAGCTGACCGAACTGCTGGCCCGCCAGGGCGAGCTCAAGGCCGAGGTCGACGCGCTCGAGCAGGCCTGGCTCGAGGCCGAGGAGCAGCTGGAACGGCTGGAGGCCGAGCTGGTCGGCGAGAGCTGAGCCCTGGCGCCTTCTCAGTCGGCGTAGATCATCTTGCGCGTCATGCCGCCATCCACGGCGAAGTGCTGGCCGGTGATGAAGCCGGCCTCGGGGCTCGCCAGGAAGGCCACCGTGGCGGCGATGTCCTCGGGTTCGCCGACCCGGCCGACGGGGTGCTGCTCGCGGTCGACGGGGCGATGCTCGGGCTCGCTGCGGGCGCTGCTCTTCTGCCACGGGCCGGTCTCGATCCAGCCCGGACATAGCGCGTTGACGCGCACCTCGGGGCCGAGGCTGATCGCCAGTGCATGGGTCATCGCCAGCAGGCCGCCCTTGGCCGCGGCGTAGGCTTCGCAGTGCGGCTCGGACTGCAAGGCACGGGTCGAGGCGATGTTGACGATGCTGCCGTGACGGCTGCGCAGGCCGGTGACTGCCGCGCGGGTACACAGAAAGGCGCCGGTGAGGTGGCTGTCCTGCCAGCGCCGCCAGCCGGCCAGCGACAGATGTTCGATCGGCCCGCTCTCGGGATCGGCGATGCCGGCGTTGTTGACCAGCAGGTCGAGTCCCGGCGGCTGGTCGTGCGCGCGCTGCCAGTCCTGGAGTCGGCTGAAGGCGTTGTCGACCTCCGCCTCATCACCGACGTCGACCGCCACGGCCAGCAGCGGTGAGGTGGGGTGCGCGGCCGCGAGCTCGTCGAGTGCCAGGGTGTCGCGATCAAGCGCGGCGACCCGCCAGCCGCGGGCCAGCAGGTACTCGACGATGCCGCGACCGATGCCCTGGGCGCCGCCGGTGATCAGGGCGAGTCGATGGTCGGTCATGTTGGGCTCCTAGGAGTGGCGGGTGCTCAGAGGGTGATTACAAAATAGGCGAACGAAGGCAAGACAAGGCAAAATTGGACGAAAAAGCGGAGTTTACAGGTGGGTAAATGAGCATTTTGAGGCCAATTTTAACGCCGTATTGCCGAGTGCAGGCATTTTGTAGGCGCCCTCTCAGGTTTCCAGCAGAAAGGTCACCGGACCGTCGTTGACCAGCGCGACCTGCATCTCGGCACCGAACTCGCCACAGGCGACGCGTGGCCAGGCCTGGCGCGCCGTGTCGAGCAGGTAGTCGAATAGCTGCCGTGCCCTGGTCGGGCGGGGCTGCGCTGGAAAAGCTGGGGCGCAGGCCCTTGCCGGTATCGGCGGCCAGGGTGAACTGCGAGACCAGCAGCAAACCGCCATCGACCTGGCGCAGGTCGCGGTTCATCTTGCCGGCATCGTCGCTGAATACCCGGTAATGCAGCAGCTTGTGCAACAGCTTGTCGGCGCGTGGCGTATCGTCGTCCTTCTCCACGCCGATCAGCGCCAGCAGGCCGTGATCGATCGCGCCGATGGTCTGCCCGTCGACCGCGACGCTGGCGCGGCTGACGCGTTGTATCAATGCTCGCATGAAACGTCCTGATGGCGAAAAACTCCAGTGGCGGATGAGCATAGCATGGCCTCGCACACGGGAGCGGCTGCAGGCCGACCCGCAACGGCGATGCTGCCTGTCCCGCAACGGCGATGCTGCCTGTAGAGAAGGATCGATCCGCTGGCGGCCTGGATTTCCGCCAAACCCTCGATCAAGCTGACAAGGCTAAAGGCCACCATTCCAAGGAAAGGGAGTAACACTATGCTCGGCAGAACCGCTCTGGCCGCTGCTGTTGCTATCGCTTTCGCGGGGGCTTCGCTCACGGGCATGGCTCAAACGGACACTTGGCGTTTCGCCCTCGAAGAGGTCGATGGCAGCGTGCAGGATGCCTACGCGAAAGAGTTCAAAAAGCGCGTCGCGGAGAAGTCCAGCGGCGATATTACGGTCGAAATCTACCCTTATGGCTCACTGGGCACATCTTCGCAGCTGACCGAGCTGGTCCAGCAGGACGCCATCCAACTGGCTTTTGCCTCACCGGGCCACCTGGCCTCGGTGATCCCCGAAACCGGAGTGTTCACCCTGCACTTCCTGTTCTCTGACGACAATGCGGTCAATGAGCAGGTGCTGGGCAGCTCCGAGGCCGTGGGCATGCTGCAGGACGCGTATGACGAGCAGAATCTGCAATTGCTCGGGGTGATACCCGAAGGTTGGATGACCTGGACCGCCGATCGCCCGATCCGTGCGCCCGAGGATATGCAGGGCTTCAAGATTCGCACCATGACGTCGCCGATCATGGTCGAGTCCTATCGGGCCTATGGCGCCAATCCGACACCGATGGCCTACTCCGAGGTCTACTCAGGGTTACAGCTCGAGCAGATCGATGGTCAGGTCAACCCAATCTTCGCCATTGAGGAGATGGGCTTTTACAAAGTCCAGGATTACCTGATCCAGGCCAAGCAGGCCCAGTTCATCACCACGTTGGTGACCGCCAACGACTTTTACGAGGGCTTGCCGGACGACCAGCGGCAATTGCTCGACGAGGTCGACCGAGGAGATGCGCAGCTACATTTTCGACAAGCAGGCGCAATTCAACGCCGAGCGCCTCCAGGTCATCGAGGAGGATAGCGACATCCAGATTTCCACCCTCAGCGAGACGCAGCGCAACGCCTTCCGCAAGATGAGCATGCCGGTCCGCGATACCTTCATCGAACGAGCCGGCGAGCGCGGCAAGCGAATTCTGGACACTCTCGAAAAGGACATCCAGGCGGCCGAGCAGACAGCAGCCGAGTGAAAGAAGCACTGCCCGATCGCCGCGGCCATGGTCTAAGAACAGAAGGCCCGGCGCCTGACCGGGCCTTGTGCCCATGAACGGCCTGGCAAAGGGACTACCAGGTCTCGGCAGACCATCAGGTCGCAACGGGGCTCGGCGAGTAGCTGCTCGCTGAGAAGATCGTCAGGGCGTCCTCGGCGATAATAATTGCTCAGCGCCAGCAGGTCCGGGGGCAGGCGGCGTAGACGGCTCATCAGCACCTCGCTCGGCTCCCCCTGCTCGAGCACCAGCTCGAGTTCGGGCACGTCGCCCAGCTCGTCGAGCAGCAGATCGATCTCGCGCTCGAGCTGGCTGCGCAGGCGTCCGGCCTCGCGATCGCGCCAGCGGGCATAACCGCTGTTCGAGGCGAGCTCGTGTTCGCCGGGTATGTCCCATGCATAGAGCAGCGTCAGGCGCGCCTCGGGAAAGCGAGTCAGGGCCTGATGGAGTGTCTGACGACTGGCCAGCGAAAAGTCGATGGGCACCAGGATATCGCGCCACTGCTGGTCGGGTGAATGGCTGGCCGAGAACACCGGGCAGGGGGCGCTGCGCATCACCCGGGCCAGGGTGGTGCCACCCACCAGGTCGGGTTGGCCACGCTTGCGATGGGCGCCGAGCATGATCAGCGAGGCCTCGCGCTCATGGGCCTCGCGCACGATCTCGGCGTAAGGTTCACCGGTCATGGTCTGAATCAGCACCTCCGGCTCGGGAAGCGCATAATCCTCGCGCAGATCCTGCAGGGTGCGCTCCATGGCGGCGACCACCGCGCCTTCAAGGTCGCGCAGCGCCTGGTGTGGCAAGTGCGGATCAAGCACATGCAGCACGTCCAGGCGCGCGCCGTTGTCCACGGCCAGGCGTACCGCCCGGGCGAAAGCTGCACGATTTTCGGCGGAAAGGTCACAGGCGAACAGCAGGGTCTGAGGCATGACGGCATCCTCCCACGGTTTTCACTCGGCGGGTCGCCCGGCGATGACGTCTCGAGCGTGACTGGAAGCATGGTGCGGCCTGCCGCGGTCTGCAAGTCTCGCCGGCCGGCTACCACCAGGCATGGAAATGATGTGCCGGTCCGCGGCCACTGCCGACGCTGAGTCGATCGCTCTCGTGCAGCGCCTGGCTGAGCCATACCTTGGCGTGCTGAACCGCGCTGACCAGCGCTTCGCCGCGGGCCAGGTGGGCGGTGATCGCCGAGGACAGCGTGCAGCCGGCACCATGCAGATTGTGGGTGGCGATACGCTCGGCCTCGAGCCAGCTACAGCCCTCGGCGGAGCCCAGCAGGTCCGGGCAGCGTTCGCCGTCGAGATGGCCACCCTTGAGCAGTACGTTCGGCGCGCCCAGCTCGAGCAGCTGCGGGAGCAACGCCTGCATGGCGTCGCTATTGCGCGGCGTGTCGCTGTCGAGCAGCACCGCCGCCTCGGGCAGGTTGGGCGTGATCAGATCGGCGCAGGGCACCAGTATGTCGCGTACCGCATGGATGCCGATATCGTCGACCAGCAGGTCACCGCTCTTGGCGACCATCACCGGGTCGAGCACCACCCAGCGTGGCCGCCGGCGTTCCAGGCATGTCCGCACGGTCTCGGCGACCTCGCGGCTGCCAATCATGCCGATCTTCACGGCGTCGATGGCGACATCGTCGAGCAGGGTGTCGAACTGCTCGGCGATGAATGCGGCCGGTACCGGCTGCACGCCGCTGACGCAACGGGTATTCTGCGCGGTCAGGGCGGTTATGACACTGGTCGCGTAAGTGCCGAGCGCCGAGAAGGTCTTTAGATCGGCCTGGATGCCGGCGCCCCCTGAAGGGTCGGAACCGGCGATAGTCAGTACATTGGCGATACGGGGAGTCGCAGACATCATCGGAAGACAGCTTGGGTGAGAAAAGCTATAGCCTAGTGCATCGGCCCGGGTCTCGGCCATGCTGAGTCTATTCCTGGTGGCGCTGGCCAGCGCCACCGTGCTGCCCGGCGGCTCGGAGGCCTGGCTGGCGCGCCAGTGGTGTCTCGGCGAGCCGCCGCTGGCGCTATGGGGCGTGGCCACGCTGGGCAATACGCTCGGCAGTCTGGTCAATGTTGGCCTGGGGCGCTACGCCCGCCATTTTCAGGGGCGGCGCTGGTTCCCCGTCTCGGCATACGCCCTGGCACGCAGCGAGCGCTGGTACGCCCGGTTGGGGGCGTGGAGCCTGCTGCTGAGCTGGGCTCCACTGGTAGGCGATGCGCTGACCGTACTGGCCGGTGCGATGCGCCTGCCCTGGTGGCGCGCAAGCCTGTTGATCGCAATCGCCAAGGGGCTGCGCTACGCCGTGCTGTTATGGCTGGCAGGGCGTTGGCTGATGCCGCTGTGCTGAATCGCTGCCAAGGCTTGAGGGTGCCCCGTGGCGGCCTGTAGTGGTAGTATGAATGGATGGGATATCAAGAAATACGAATGCTTCTTAGTCATAGGCAATAATGTTTCTCAGTCACCGAGAGTGCACCAAAAGTACTGCTTGCCTCTGACGATTCTCTAATGATCTCCTATGCTTAAATCCGTACGGGCAAATGCCAGGCCCCAAGAACTACAACAAGAACTACAACCAATGATCGCCTAGCGATTGGGTCTGCCTGCTGTTCATGGTTTTAACGAGGGACTGCATGAACCAGAACGCTACCGCGATCATCGCGCAATACTGGGCCGTCGGCCTGTTCGTCGTTGCCGTCATCGCGCTGTGCGCCTTCATGATCGGTGCCGCCAGCCTGCTCGGCGGACGCAGCAAGGGGCGCAGCAAGTCGCTGCCTTTCGAGTCCGGTATTGTGGGCACGGGTAGTGCTCGCCAACGTTTTTCCGTCAAGTTTTATCTGGTCGCGATGCTCTTCGTGATCTTCGATATCGAGGCTGTGTTCCTGTTCGCCTGGGCTGTGTCGGTGCGTGAGGTGGGCTGGGCCGGCTTCCTGGGGGCGGCGGTGTTCATCTTTATCCTGCTCGCCGGCCTGGTTTACGACAGCCGTGTCGGGGCCCTCGACTGGGCCCCGAAACGCAAGATGCGCGATCCCGGTTCCTGATCCGGACGATTCAGGCCTTGGCACGCAGCCAGGCCCGACCGATACTGGCCCCGGATGCTCAATAACGACGTGGCAGTTAGCCGCTAGCTGGAGGAGAGGCATGGCTTATACCCTCACGCGTGCCGAAGACGCCGTATCGGCGAATGCACGTTATCCGCTGGGCGAGCGGCAGCGGGTCGAGGACGACCCGATGAAGCAGCAGATTCATCGCAATGTCTTCACCGGCAAGCTGGAAGACGTGCTTAATTCGGCCGTCAACTGGGGGCGCAAGAACTCTCTGTGGCCCTACAATTTCGGCCTGTCGTGCTGTTACGTGGAGATGACTACAGCATTTACCGCGCCGCACGATATCGCCCGCTTCGGTTCCGAGGTGATTCGCGCCTCCCCGCGGCAGGCGGATTTCATGGTCATTGCCGGGACCTGCTTCATCAAGATGGCGCCGGTCATCCAGCAGCTCTACGACCAGATGCTCGAGCCCAAGTGGGTGATCTCGATGGGCTCCTGTGCCAATTCCGGGGGCATGTACGATATCTACTCGGTGGTCCAGGGCGTCGACAAGTTTCTGCCGGTGGATGTCTATGTGCCCGGCTGCCCGCCGCGCCCCGAGGCCTTCCTGCAGGGTCTTCAGCTGCTGCAGGACTCGATCCAGGAGGAGCGGCGGCCCTTGTCGTGGGTCGTCGGTGACCAGGGTGTCTATCGTGCCGAAATGCCTTCGCAGCGCGAGAAACACCGCGAGCGGCGCATCCAGGCCACCGAATTGCGTACCCCCGACAGCATCTGAGCGCGCCTTCACCTTTTTGTTGCAGGAGCTAGTTCACGTCCATGAGCGTTGCCACACCGACCATCGATTCGACGGCCGCCGACGATCCTGTCGTCGGCGCGCTCAAGCAGCGCTTCGGCGATCAAGCCATCCTCGAGCAGGCGACGCTGACCGGCATGCCGGTGCTGTGGGTGGCCCGTGAGAAATTGACCGAGACGCTGAGCTTCCTGCGCGAGATGCCCGAGCCGTTCGAGATGCTCTACGATCTGTCGGCAGTCGACGAGCGGCTGCGCGGCAACCGGCGCGGGCTGCCGGCAGCGGATTACACGGTCTTCTATCAGCTGCTGTCGATCTCGCGCAACCGCGACATGATGCTCAAGGTGGCGTTGCACGAGGACGACCTGGCGCTGCCCACCAGCGTCGTCGATCTACCCCAACGCCAACTGGTACGAGCGCGAAGTGTGGGACATGTTCGGCGTCGACTTTCGTGGCCATCCGCACCTGACCCGGATCCTGATGCCGCCGACCTGGACCGGGCATCCGCTGCGCAAGGATCATCGGCGCGCGGGCCACGGAGTTCGATCCCTATACCCTGACCGTCGCCGGCCAGAACGTCGAACAGGAAGCGCTGAAGTTCGAGCCCGAAGACTGGGGTATGCAGCGTGAGCGATGACGACACCGAGTTCATGTTCCTCAACCTGGGGCCCAACCATCCCTCCGCCCACGGCGCCTTCCGCCTCGTCCTGCAGCTCGATGGCGAGGAAGTCATCGATTGCGTGCCGGATATCGGCTATCACCACCGCGGCGCCGAGAAGATGGCCGAACGCCAGTCCTGGCACAGCTACATCCCCTATACCGACCGCGATCGACTATACCGGCGGGGTGATGAATAACCTGCCCTATGTGCTGGCGGTGGAAAAACTGGCCGGCATTCAGGTGCCCGACCGGGTCGAGACCATCCGGGTGATGATGGCGGAGCTGTTCCGGATCAACAGCCATCTGCTGTTCCTGGGCACCTACCTGCAGGATCTGGGCGCCATGACGCCGGTGTTCTTCACGTTTCACCGACCGCCAGAAGGCCTATGAGGTGATCGAGGGCATTACCGGTTTTCGCATGCATCCGGCCTGGTACCGCATCGGTGGCGTCATGCAGGACCTGCCCACGGGCTGGGACCGGCTGGTGCAGGGCTTCCTGGACTGGATGCCCAAGCGCCTGCGAGAATACGAGAAAGCGATGATGGAGAACGCCATCGTCAAGGAGCGCACTCGACACATGGCCGCCTTCAACACCGCGCGAGGCCCTGCGCCTGGGGCGTGACCGGGCCGAATCTGCGTGCCACCGGCTGCGATTTCGACCTGCGCAAGAAGCGCCCCTATTCCGGCTACGAGAACTTCGAGTTTCGAAGTGCCTCTGGGCGCCAACGGCGATGTCTTCGACCGCGGCCAGCTGCGCATCGAGGAAATGCGCCAGAGCCTGCGGATTATCCAGCAATGCGTGGACAATATGCCGGCCGGCGATTACAAGGCGGATCACCCGCTGACCACGCCGCCGCCGCGTGAGACGCATGCTGCAGCACATCGAAACCCTGATCACCCACTTCCTGCAGGTGTCATGGGGGCCGGTGCTCAAGCCCAATGAATCGCATGCAGATGATCGAGGCGACCAAGGGCATCAACAGCTATTACCTGACCAGTGACGGCAACACCATGAGCTACCGCACCCGGATTCGCACGCCGAGCTTCCCGCACCTGCAGCAGATTCCCGTCGGTGATGCGGGGTGGCTTTGTGCCGGACCTGATTGCCCACCTGGGCAGTATTGATTTCGTGATGGCTGACGTGGACCGCTGATGACTGCGACACCGCCACTTTCGATCCTGCACAGACCATCGCCAGCGATGGCGAACGCTTCATGCATGCCGCGAGGATCGGCGCGGCCATCGCAGCACGAGTGCGAGCATTACGAGCAGCCCGCAGGCCGCCTGTATCGAGGCGCTGAAAATTGTTCAGCGTCGCCACGGCTGGGTGCCGGACGGCGCCATACCGGCCATTGCCGAGGTGCTGGGCATCGGCCCTGCCGAATGTGGAAGGGCGTGGCCACCTTCTACAGCCTGATTTTCCGCCAGCCGGTAGGCCGGCATGTGATTCTGGTCTGTGACAGCAGCTCCTGTTTTCTGACCGGTTACGATGAGCTGCGTGAGGCTCTGCCGGAGCGACTGGGCATCGGGTATGGTGAAACCACGGCGGACGGTCGCTTTACCCTTTTGCCGGTGTGCTGCCTCGGTGCCTGTGACCAGGGGCCCGGCACTGATGATCGACGACGACACCTATGGCCCTGTCGCGCCCGAAGACGCTGGCCGGTCTGCTGGAGGGGTATTCATGACCCGCGACGTGCAGCCGGTGCTATCACTGCCAGCTAGTCAGCCAGAATGCCGAGCGAGCGGCGCCGAAACCCATCCGCTGACCTGGCGGTTGCGTGAGGACGGCGCCATGGTCGGGCTGGACGAGTATCTCGACAAGGACGGTTATACCGCCGCGCGCGAAGCACTCAATCAACCAGTCGGCCGACGACGTATTGCCACCATGAAGGAGGCCAATCGTGCGCGGACGCGGTGGCGCCGGCTTCTCGGCGGGCATGAAATGGAGCCTGACCATGAAGGGGCGAGGCATTCCGCGCGGCTATCTGGTCTGCAATGCCGATGAGATGGAGCCGGGCACCTTCAAGGATCGCCTGCTGCTCGAACAGCTGCCGCATCTGCTGATCGAAGGCATGATCATCGGCGGCTACGCCAACCATTCGCGTTTCGGCTACATCTTCCTGCGCGGTGAATACGTCGAGGCCGCCCGCGCCCTGACCCGCGCGCTCGACGAGGCACGTGCCGCCGGCTGGCTGGGCAACAACATCGCCGGCAGCGGTTACGACTTCGATATCGCCCTGCACACCGGCGCCGGGCGCTACATCTGCGGCGAGGAGACGGCGCTGATCAGCTCGCTGGAAGGCAACCGCGCCAACCCGCGTGCCAAGCCGCCGTTTCCGGGCCAGTCGGGCGCCTGGGGCAAGCCTACCGTGGTCAACAACGTCGAGACCTTCTGCAACGCACCGGCGGTGATGCGCCACGGTGCAAAGTGGTATCAGGAGTTGTCCGGCGGGCTGCAGCAACGACGGCGGCACCAAGCTTTACGGCGTCTCCGGCAAGGTCAATCGACCGGGTCTGTGGGAATTGCCGATCGGCACCACGCGGCAACGAACTGCTCGAGCGTGCCGGTGGCATGCGCGACGGCCGGGCGCTCAAGACCTGGCTGCCCGGCGGCGGCAGTACCGGTTTTCTGCTGCCCGAGCATCTTGATGTGGCGCTCGATTTCGACACCATCGGCAATTTGGGCAGCCGCATGGGCACCGGGCTTTTGACGGTCGTCAACGAGGACCAGAGCGTGCTGTCGCTGGTGCGCAATCTCGAGCAGTTCTTCGCCCGCGAATCGTGCGGCTGGTGCACGCCGTGTCGCGATGGACTGCCGTGGACCGTCAAACTCCTGCAGTCGCTGGAGCGTGGCGAGGGCGAACGCGGCGATCTGGAGATGCTCGACAAGCTGGGCAGCGACCTGGGCCCGGGCAAGACCTTCTGCGCCCATGCCCCGGGCGCGGCGATGCCGCTGCAGTCGGCGCTCAAGTACTTCCGCGACGAATTCGAGCGTGGCGTCGCGCAGTCCGCCGCATTCCGCCCATGCCGACCCGATTCCGGTGGGTGAGGTATGAGCGGCTTCATTCACCCCAAGGCGAGGTAACGGCATGGCGACGATTCACGTGGACGGGCAGAGCTACGACGTCGACGGCGCGGACAACCTGCTCCATGCCTGCCTGTCGCTGGGCCTCGACGTGCCCTATTTCTGCTGGCATCCGGCGATGGGCAGCGTCGGCGCCTGTCGCCAGTGCGCGGTCAAGCAGTACAAGGATGAGACGACACCCAGGGCAAGCTGGTGATGTCGTGCATGACGCCGGCGACCGACAACACCCGGATCTCGATCGACGACGAAGAGGCCAAGGAGTTTCGCGCCAGCGTCATCGAGTGGCTGATGATCAATCACCCCCACGATTGCCCGGTGTGCGAGGAGGGTGGCCACTGCCATCTGCAGGACATGACCATGATGACCGGTCACGACCGGCGGCGTTACCGTTTCCGCAAGCGCACCCACCGCAACCAGTACCTGGGCCCGTTCGTTGCCCACGAAATGAATCGCTGTATCACCTGCTACCGCTGCGTGCGCTTTTACAGCGACTACGCCGGCGGCAAGGATCTGGGCGCCTTCGGCGCCAACGAGCAACATCTATTTCGGCCGTCATGAAGACGGCGTGCTCGAGAGCGAGTTCTCCGGCAATCTCACCGAGGTCTGCCCCACCGGGGTGTTCACCGATCAGACCCACTCCGATCACTACACCCGCAAATGGGATCTGCAGTTCGCGCCGAGCGTCTGCCATCAGTGCGCCGTGGGCTGCAATATCAGTCCCGGCGAGCGTTACGGCGAGATCCGGCGCATCGAAAATCGCTATCACGGCGATGTCAACCGCTATTTCCTGTGCGACCGGGGCCGTTTCGGCTATGGCTACGTCAATCGCAGCGATCGCCCGCTATGTGCCCGAATGGCGCAACGATCGCAGCGACACCGCGGTCACCCTGGAGGTGGACGCCGCGCTGGACCGCGGTGGCGACCTGCTGCGTGACTGCGCGCCGGGTGATCGGTATCGGCTCGCCCCGGGCCAGTCTCGAAAGCAATCACCAGCTGCGCGAACTGGTCGGCGAGGGCAACTTCTCCACCGGCATCGCCGCCCAGGAACAGGCCTGCCTTGACGGCCATGCACGACCTCAACCGCAGCTGCGGGCTGGCCACACCCGACGCTGCGGGAGGTCGAGGAGCATGACGCCGTCCTGGTGCTCGGCGAGGACCTGATCGCAAGCGCCGCCCGGGTGGGCCTGGCGGTTCGTCAGGCGGCCACCGCGACGGCGCGAGAGCTGGCCGCCGAACGCGGCATTCCGGCCTGGAACGCCGAGGCGGTCAGAACGCTCGGTCAGGACAGCTATCACCCGCTGTATCATCGCCTACCCTACCGCCACCGGGCTGGACGAAATCAGCTGCCGCGAGCTGGGCGCTGGCGCCGGACGATATCGCGCGGCTCGGCTTCGCCGTGGCGCATGCCATCGATCGCGACGGCCCCGGCTGTCGAGGGTCTCGACGAGGCCACCCGGCGCGAAGCGCGAAACGATCGCCGAGCGGTTGCTGCGCGGCGCGCCGTCCGCTGATCGTCAGCGGCGGCTCGCTGGGCTCGCTGGCGGTGATCGAGGCGGCCGGCAGCATTGCTCGGGCGCTGTCGCGCTCGGCCCGTGACGGCAGTCTGCTGCTGGTGCGTGGCGAGGCCAACAGCACCGGCCTGGCAATGCTCGGCGGCGAGTCGCTCGAATGGGCGCTCGATGAGCTCGACAGCGGCGCCGTGCCGATGCGCGTGGTGGTGCTCGAAAACGATCTCTACCAGCGGCGCCGCGCGCCCGGGTCGATGCCGCTCTGGCGCAGCGCCGAGACGGTGGTCGTGCTGGATCATCAGCGCACCGACACCTGGCAGCATGCCCACCTGGGCCTGCCGGCGGCGGCTTTCGCCGAGGCCGACGGCACCCTGGTCAGCCTGGAAGGGTCGTGCCCAGCGGTTCTTCCAGGTCTTCGATCCACTCTATATCCGCCCCGAGACCCGCATTCACGAAAGCTGGCGCTGGCTGCATGCGCTGCGTGCCGACATGACTGCGCCACGACGTCGGCGAGATCACCCTTGATACGGTGACCCAGGCCTGCGCCGAGCGCCACCCTGCGCTGCCGGTATTGTCGCTGCCGCACCGGGCGCCGACTACCGGGTTCGCGGGCTCAAGCTGGCCCGCGAACCGCATCGCTACAGTGGGCGTACCTCGATGCGCGCGCACCTCGACGTCAATGAGCCGCGCGCGCCCCAGGATGTCGGATTCGCCGTTCACCTTCTCGATGGAAGGCTACAACGGCTTCGACCGGCCGCGCGAAGAAGTCGCCTTCGCCTGGGCGCCGGGCTGGAACTCGCCGCAGGCCTGGAACAAGTTCACCGACGAGGTCGGCGGCCACCTGAGCGCCGGCGACCCGGGGGTGCGCCTGCTTCACCCGCAACCGGGTGATTACGATTACCATGCCGCGATACCCGCGAACTTCACCCCGCGCGATTCGGCCTGGCAGGTCGTGGTGCTGCCGCGGCTGTTCGGCGGCGAGGAGACTTCGTCACGCGCCGCGCCGATCATCGAGCGTGCCGCGCCGGCGACACTGCGGCTGTCGGCCGACGATGCCCAGCGGCTGGGCTGCAGCGACGGCGACCTGCTCAGCGTGGCCACCAAGGGCGGCCAGATCAGCCTGCCGGTGCAGCTCGATGGTGCGCTGCCGGCCGGATTGATCGGCGTGCCGGCGGGTGTCGAGCCGGGGCTGGCCAGCGGCGACTGGGCCGAGCTGAGCCCCGGAGCGCCGAATTACCCGATGCCGCTGCCGCGACACGCCGTGGCGATGAGACAGGAGATCGCCCATGAGCTGGTTGTCGCCGACGGTCGTCGCCAGTCTGATCGCCATGCTCCAGGCCGTGGTGATCCTGCTCGGCGCGGTGTTGCTGGGGGCGGTGATGACGGTGGTCGAGCGGCGCCTGCTGGGGTTGTGGCAGGACCGTTACGGACCCAACCGGGTCGGGCCTTTCGGCTCGCTGCAGCTGGTCGCCGACATGATCAAGATCTTCTTCAAGGAGGACTGGATCCCGCCGTTCGCCGATCGTACGCTGTTCGTGCTGGCGCCGGCGATCGCCATGGCCTCGTTGCTGCTGTCGTTCTTGATCATTCCCATCACGCCGGGCTGGGGCGTGGCGGATCTCAATATCGGGCTGCTGTTTTTCTTCGCCATGGCCGGCATCAACGTCTATGCGGTGCTGTTCGGCGGCTGGTCGAGCGGCAACAAGTATGCCCTGATCGGCGCCATGCGCGCCTCGGCGCAGACGCTCTCCTACGAGGTGTTCATGGGCCTGGCGCTGATGGGCGTGGTGGCGATGACCGGCTCGTTCAACATGCGCGAGATCGTCAACGCCCAGGACGGACCTGTGGTTCGTGATTCCGCAGTTCTTCGGTTTCTGTACCTTCCTGATTGCCGGGATTGCCGTGACCCACCGCCACCCGTTCGACCAGCCCGAAGCCGAGCAGGAGCTGGCCGACGGCTACCATGTCGAGTATTCGAGCATGAAGTTCGGGATGTTCTTCATCGGCGAGTATGTCGGCATGGTGCTGGTCTCGGCGCTGATCGTGACGCTGTTCTTCGGTGGCTGGCATGGCCCGCTGCTGCCGCCGATTCGTCTGGTTCGCGCTCAAGACCGGGGCTTTCCTGGTGTTCTTCGTGCTGCTGCGCGCTTCGCTGCCGCGGCCGCGCTATGACCGGGTGATGAGTTTCGGCTGGAAATTCTGTCTGCCGCTGACGCTGATCAATCTGTTGGTGACCGGCGCGGTGATCCTGATTGCCGATCCGCTGTGATCCCGCCACTGTAAGGAGGAGATATGGCCATGTTCATGAAATGGTGATCGCGGGCACCGGCTCCCAACTGCGCACGCTGGGCATGGTCTTCATGCACAGCTTCCGCAAGCGCGAGACGCTGAACTACCCGGAGGAGCCGGTCTATCTGCCGCCGCGCTACCGGGGGCGCATCGTCCTGACCCGTGACCCGGACGGCGAGGAGCGTTGCGTGGCCTGCAACCTGTGCGCGGTGGCCTGCCCGGTGGCCTGCATCTCGTTGCAGAAGGGCGAACAGGAAGATGGTCGCTGGTATCCCGGAGTTCTTCCGGATCAACTTTTCCCGCTGCATTTTCTGCGGCATGTGCGAAGAGGCCTGCCCGACTTCGGCGATCCAGCTCACGCCGGACTTCGAGTTGGGCGAGTATCAGGCGCCAGGAGCTGGTCTACGAAAAGGAGGACCTGCTGATCGACGGCCCCGGCAAGGACCACGATTATCACTTTTACAAAGTGGCGGGGCATGGCGATCGCCGGCAAGGACAAGGGCGGGCGCAGAACGAAGAACAGCCGATCGACGTCAAGACGTTGCTGCCATGAACGGTCAGCCATTCACTAGCGGGAAGCAACCTATGGAAATTGCCTTTTACTCTGAGTGGCCTGATTGCCGTACTGGCCACACTGGGGGTCATCACCGACACCAATCCGGTGCATGCGCTGCTCTATCTGATCGTCTCGCTGATCTCGGTGGCGCATGGTGTTTTTCGCCCTGGGCGCGCCGTTCGCCGGGGCGCTGGAGATGATCGTCTACGCCGGCGCGATCATGGTGCTGTTCGTGTTCGTGGTGATGATGCTCAATCTCGGCGAGCAGGGCGCCGCCCAGGAGAAGGCCTGGCTCAAGCCGCGGCATCTGGCTGGGCCCGGCGCTGCTGGCCGCGGTGTTGCTGATGGTGTTGCTGAGCCACGCTGTGGCGGGGTGACGCCGAGCGCATGATCAGTGGTGAGATACTGACCGCCAAGGCGGTGGGTACGCTGCTGTTCGGGCCCTGGATGATGGTGGTGGAGCTGGCGCGCCATGCTGCTGCTGGCGGCGCTGGTCACGGCCTCCCATGTCGGCGCGCGACCGCCCCCGACAAGCCGAGGTCATGCCGAATCCGTGCCCGACAAGGAGGCGACATGAACGGAATACCCATGGAACACGGCCTGGTGCTGGCCGCGATCCTGTTCGTGCTGGGCCTGGCCGGGCTGATTTCCGGCGCAATATGGTGTTCGTGTTGATGAGCCTGGAGGTCATGCTCAATGCCGCGGGGCTGGCGTTTATCGTGGCCGGCACGGCCTGGGGGCAGCCGGAGGGGCAGGCATGTTCCTGCTGGTGATCACCCTGGCGGCGGCCGAAGCCAGCGTGGGTCTGGCGCTGCTGATTCAGCTTACCAGCGCTTCAGGTCGCTGGATGTGGATGCCGCCAGCCGGATGCGCGGATGATGGAGCTGTCGATGTCGTTGTTGCCGCTGACGTTTTTGTTGCCGCTGGTCGGCACCCTGATTCTGGCCGCTGTCCGGGGCGTGCTGAGTGGCGCGCCAGTGCGGTGGTCGGCGTGGCCAGCGTCGGTCTGGCGGCCCTGGCCACCGCCTGGGTCGGCTGGACCTTTCATGCCGGCGACGGTGCCGGCGTCGACATGACCCTGTGGACCTGGATATCGGTGGGCGACTTCCAGCCCACCATCGGCCTGCGCCTGGATGGTCTGTCGCTGACCATGCTGGGCGATCATTACCGGCGTCGGTTTCCTGATCCATCTGTTCGCCGCCTGGTACATGCGCGGTGAAGCGGCGTTACCCGTTTCTTCGCCTATATGAATCTGTTCGTGTTCAGCATGGTCCTGCTGGTGCTTGGCGACAATCTGCTGCTGCTGTTCCTGGGCTGGGAAGGCGTCGGGCTGTGCAGCTATCTGCTGATCGGCTACTACTATCAGACACTCGGCCAACGGCTGGGCGGCCTTCAAGGCGTTCATCGTCACCCGGCTCGGTGATGTGTTCCTGGCCATCGGGCTGTTTCTGCTGTTCCGTGCGCTGGGCACGCTGAATATCGCCGAGATTCTGCACGCGCGCTCCCGAAGTGTGGAGCGAGGGCTCACTCGAGGTCCAGCTGGCGGCCCTGCTGTTGCTGGGCGGCGCGCTGGGCAAGTCGGCCCAGCTACCGCTGCATACCTGGCTGGCCGGACGCCATGGCCGGCCCCACGCCGGTGTCGGCGCTGATCCATGCGGCGACCATGGTCACCGCCGGTGTCTATCTGATCGCCCGGCTGCACGGCGATCTTCGAACTGGCGCCGACGGTGCTCTAGCTGGTGGGGGTGATCGGCGCGCTGACGCTATTGATGGCCGGCTTTTGCGGCACTGGCCCAGACCGACATCAAGCGGGTGCTGGCCTATTCGACGATGAGCCAGATCGGCTACATGTTCCTGGCGCTGGGTGTCGGCGCCTACGATGCGGCGATCTTCCACCTGATGACCCATGCCTTCTTCAAGGCGCTGCTGTTCCTCTCCGCCGGCTCGGTCATCGTCTGTATGCCACCACGAGCAGGACATGCGCCGACTCGGCGGCCTGTGGCGCAAGCTGCCGCTGACCTACGCCGGCTTCGTGATCGGCGGGGCGGCGCTGGCGGCGCTGCCGCTGGTCACGGCCGGTTTCTTCAGCAAGGACGAGATCCTCTGGCAGGAGCTGGCCTCCGGCCATGGCGGGCTGATGCTGGCCGGGCTGGTCGGCGCCTTCCTCACCTCGCTGTACACGCTGCGCCTGATCATCGGCACCTTCCACGGCGAGCCGGGCAGCGACAATGCCCGCCATGCCGAGGCCGGGCGCGGCTTGGTCCACGGCCTGCCGCTGGTGGTGCTGGCGGTGCTCTCCACCTTCCTCGGGGCCTGGATCCATCCGCCGCTCGAGGGGGTGCTGCCGGCCGGTCCCGGGGCGGGGGCCCACGGCACCGGCCATACCGTACTGGGTATCGTCGCGGCACTGGTGTCGCTGGGCGGGCTGGCCGTCGCCGCCTGGCTGTTCCTGCGGCGTCAGCGCTGGCTGGCCGAGCGCGTGGCCAGCGGCTGGGAGGCGCGCCTGTGGTGGCTCTGGAACCAGGCCTGGGGCTTCGACATCGCCTACGACTGGCTGTTCGTGCGGCCCTATCGCGGCCTGGTTCATGTGCTGCGCAACGACGTCATCGATCGGCTGATGCTGGTACCAGGCTGGATGGCCTGGCTGTCTGCACCGCGGCACTGAGCTACACCCAGTCGGGCAAGCTGCGGCTGTATGCCACCAGCATGGCGCTGGGGGTGACGGTGGTCCTGCTCGTGCTGGTACTGGGCGGCTGAACAAGGTGATTTGTACACCATGATTTGCAGAACGAGGGGCAGGGGGATGCCACCAATGTATCGACAACCACAGGGAACGCACCGCTTATGATGCTGCTCTGGCTGATCCTGATTCCCTTCGTCGGCGGCCTGTTGTGCTGGCAGGGTGAGCGCTTCGGCGATCAGGCGCCGCGCTGGATCGCGCTGGCGACGATGTTGATCGAACTGTTGATCACGCTGGGGCTGTGGTTCCACGGCGACTACCATCTGCCGCAGATGGGCACCGCCAGTGAGGCGGCGCGCTGGTCGATGGAGTGGCAGGTGGCGTGGATTCCGCGGTTTGGCATCGACGTCCATCTGGCGCTCGATGGCCTGTCGCTGGTGCTGATCGCGCTGACCGGTTTCCTGGGCATGCTGGCGGTGCTCTGTTCATGGAACGAGATCGTGCGCCGGGTCGGTTTCTTCCACCTCAATCTGCTGTGGATTCTCGGCGGCGTGGTCGGTGTGTTCCTGGCGATCGATCTGTTCCTGTTCTTCTTCTTCTGGGAAATGATGCTGGTGCCGATGTACTTCCTGATCGCGCTGTGGGGCCACAGCGGCTCGGAAGGGCGGACCCGTATCCGCGCGGCGACCAAGTTCTTCATCTATACCCAGGCCAGCGGCCTGCTGATGCTGGTGTCGATCCTGGGCCTGGTGTTCGTGCACCACGCCAATACCGGCGATGTACTCGTTCGATTACGCGACGTCTGATGGAGACGCCGCTGTCGGAGGGCATGGCGATGGTGCTGATGCTCGGCTTCTTCATCGCCTTTGCGGTCAAGCTGCCGGTGGTGCCGCTGCACGGCTGGCTGCCCGATGCCCACGCCCAGGCACCCACCGCGGGTAGCGTCGATCTGGCCGGCATCCTGCTCAAGACTGCCGCCTACGGCATGTTGCGCTTTGCCCTGCCGCTGTTCCCCGAGGCCTCCCAGGCGTTCGCTCCGGTGGCCATGACGCTGGGTCTGGTGGGGGTCTTCTACGGCGCGCTGCTGGCCTGCGGTCAGCAGGACGTCAAGCGCCTGATCGCCTACACCAGCATCTCGCACATGGGCTTCGTGCTGATCGGCATCTATGCCGGCACCGAGCTTGCCCTGCAGGGCGTGGTGGTACTGATGGTCGCCCACGCCTTTTCGGCGGCGGGGCTGTTCATCCTGAGTGGCCAGCTCTACGAGCGGCTGCACACCCGCGACATGCGCGAGATGGGCGGACTATGGGGACGCATGGGCAGCCTGCCGGGATTCTCGCTGTGTTTCGTCGCCGCCTCGCTGGGCATGCCCGGCACCGCCAACTTCCTCGGTGAGTTCATGGTGCTGTTCGGCAGCTTCCCGGTCGCGCCCTGGACGGTGGTCATCGCCAGCGGCGGGCTGGTACTGGCGGCGATCTACTCGCTGCTGCTGATGCAACGGGTCCATTTCGGCCCGGCTCAGGGCGAAGGACGCTTCGCCGATCTCGATAAACGCGAATACCTGATGATGCTCTCGATCCTGGCCCTGGTCTTGTTGTTCGGGCTCTTTCCGCAACCGTTACTCGATACTACCGGCGCGGCGATGCTCGAGGTGCAGCAACTGTTCGGTGCCGTTGCACAGTCGTCCACTCTGCTGACGGGGGCTCCATGACCTTGACCGCGACGCACCTGCTGGCGCTGACGCCGCTGATCCTGGTCTGTGCCACGGCCATCGTGGTGATGCTGGGGATCGCCTGGCGCCGCCACCACACCGCTATCGCCGTGACCACCGCGGTAGGCCTCAATCTGGCGCTGGTCTCGCTGATCGGCGTGTGGTTCATGGCGCCATTGGCCACGCCGATGCTGGCCATCGATGGCCTGGCGATCTTCGCCTCGGTGCTGATCCTGGTCGCGGCGCTGGCCTGCGCCACGCTGGGCCATGCCTATCTCGAGCACTACCGGGGGCCGCGCGAGGAATTCTACCTGCTGCTGTTGTGCGCCACGGCGGGTGGCATGGTGCTGGCCGCCAGCACGCATCTGGCGACGCTGTTCTTCGGTCTCGAGCTGTTGTCGATGCCGCTGTATGGCATGCTCGCCTACACCTATCATGAGCGCCGCTCGCTCGAGGCCGGCATCAAGTATCTGGTGCTGTCCGCGGCGGCGACCGCCATCCTGCTGTTCGGCATGGCGCTGCTCTACGCCGAAACCGGCCGTCTCGATTTTACCGGTCTGGCAACGCAGCTGACCGCCGGGCCCGGCGCCTGGGGGCTGGCAGGCGCCGCGCTGATGCTCATGGGGCTGGGCTTCAAGCTGTCGATCGTGCCGTTCCACCTGTGGACGCCGGACGTCTACGAGGGCGGACCGGGGCCAGCATCGACCTTCCTCGCCTCGGCCAGCAAGGTTGCGGTGTTCGTGGTGCTGCTTCGCCTGATCATGGCCGCCCCGGCCTTCCAGGATGCCTGGCTGCATGGCGTGCTGGCGGTGCTGGCGGTTCTCACCATGCTGGTCGGCAACCTGCTGGCGCTGACCCAGTCCAACCTCAAGCGGCTGCTGGGCTACTCGTCGATTGCTCACTTCGGTTACCTGCTCACGGCGTTGGTCATCGGCGAGGGGCTTTCGGTCGAGGCGACCGGGGTCTACCTGGTGGTCTACGTGTTGACCACACTGGGCGCGTTCGGCGTGGTGACGCTGATTTCCTCGCCCTATCACGGCGAGGATGCGGCGGCACTGCACCATTATCGCGGCCTGTTCTGGCGGCGCCCCTACCTGACCGCGGTACTCACCGTGACCATGCTGTCGTTGGCCGGGATTCCCTTTACCGCGGGTTTCATCGGCAAGTTCTACATCATCGCGCTGGGCGTCGAGGCCGGACGCTGGTGGCTGGTCGGCGCGGTGATCGTGGGCAGCGCCATCGGGCTCTACTACTACCTGCGGGTGATGGTCACGCTCTACCTGGCCGAGGCGGGCATGCAGAAGCGCGATGCGCCCGAGGATTGGGGGGTGCGTGCCGGCGGTGTGGTCGTGCTGGGCGTGGCACTGCTGATCATCGTGCTGGGCATCTACCCGACGCCAATGATCGAATGGGTGCGGATCATGGGCGGCGCCATGCTGGCAACGGCGGGCTAGCGCCGACTCTCTCGTAACCACGCTCACTCGCAACGACGCTCAGCCACGACGAACGAAAAAGCCCCGCGCCAATGGCGCGGGGCAGCGATGGTTCACGTGGTTGAACGCGCTTAGTCGGTGGTGGTGTCGCCCTCGGGGTTGCGGGCGTTGTAGAAGGCCTGCTCGGAAATCGCGTGATAGCTCTCGACCTTGTCCTGGAAGGTACGATAGGAATCGTAGATCTTCTTGGCCATGGGGTCGGACTCGGCGAGTTCGCTGACCACCTCCTCGGAAAGCTTCTGGGCCTCGGCGAGCACATCGTCGGGGAAGCGCTTGAGCTGGACGTCATGCTCATTGACCAGCGTCTGCAGCGCATCGTTGTTGCGGGCGGTGTACTCGTCAAGCACCGACTGGTTGACGTCGGCCACGGCGCTGCGCAGGATCGCCTGCAGGTCATCGGGTAGGGATGCCATGGCCTCCTGGTTGACGATCGCCTCGAACATCACGGTCGGCTCGTGCCAGCCCGGGTAGTAGTAGTAATCGGCGGCCTGGTAGAGGCCGAAGGCCAGGTCGTTATAGGGTCCGATCCACTCGGTGGCGTCGATCGCCCCGGACTGCAGCGAGGTGAAGATCTCGCCCCCCGGCATGTTGACGATCGCCACACCCATGCGGCTCATGACTTCGCCGCCCAGCCCCGGCATGCGCATCTTCAGGCCGTCGAGGTCGGCGACCGAGTTGATCTCCCTGTTGTACCAGCCGCCCATCTGCACGCCCGAGGCGCCGGCGACCATGACCTCGACGCCGAACTGGTCGTACAGCTCGTTCCACAACTCCATGCCGCCGCCATAGTGCAGCCAGGCGTTCATTTCCTGGGCATTCATGCCGAACGGCACGGCGGCGAAGAACTGTGCAGCCGGCGCCTTGCCTTTCCAGTAGTAGGAGGCGGAGTGACCCATCTCGGCAGTGCCTTCGGAAACCGCGTCGAAGACTTCGAAGCCCGGAACCAGCTGGCCGGCACCGTAGACATCGATGGTCAGCCGGCCGTCGGACATCTTGTCGACCAATTCGGCGAGACGCTCGGGGCCCTGGCCGACCCCGGGAAAGTTCTTCGGCCACGAGGTGACCATCTTCCACTCGAAGGTTTCCTGGGCCTGGGCCGTCGTAGCCAGCGTCAGCAGCCCCGCTGTGCTGGTCGCCAGCGCGATTGCACAAGCCAACCTATTGATTTTCATGGTGCGTTCCCTTTTTTGTGTCGTACGCGCCTGGCTGGCGCGCTGCTTGGTAGTGGGCGGGCCGAAGCATCCGCCCCCTTACACCTTGGTAAAATGTCGCCTTTGCTACTTGAACTGGGCCGGTAACCAGGTCGCCAGCTCGGGTACCAAGGCCAGTGCCATGAGCATGCCGAGCTGGAGCACGATGAAGGGTAGCACCCCGCGATAGATCGCCGTGGTGGGCACCGACTCGGGGGCCACGCCGCGCAGGTAGAACAGCGCGAAGCCGAACGGCGGGGTGAGAAACGAGGTCTGCAGGTTGATGGCGATCATGATCCCCAGCCAGACCGGGTCGAGACCCATGGCCAAGAGCACCGGGCCGACAATCGGCACCACCACGAAGGTGATCTCGATAAAGTCGAGGATAAAGCCGAGCAGGAAGATCACCAGCATGACGATGATCGTCGCGCCGACCACCCCGCCGGGCATGTTGGCGAACAGGTCCTTGACCAGTTCCTCGCCGCCATAGGCGCGGAACACCAGCGAAAACAGTGCTGCACCGATCAGGATCAGGAACACCATGGTGGTAACGTGGGTGGTCGAGCGCACCACGTCGCGCAGGGTAGCGAAGTCCAGCTTGCGATAGGTGAGCGCCAGCACCAGCGCGCCGAAGGCGCCCACCGCCGAGGCCTCGGTGGGCGTGGCGAAACCACCGAGGATCGAACCCAGCACGGCGACGATCAGTGTCAGCGGTGGCACCAGACCCTTGAGCAATAGGGTGAACAGGCTGCCCTGATGGTTGAGCTCGGCCATCAGCTCCTGACGGTCGGCGGGCGGTGCCGTCTCCGGCTTGAGCCAGGCGATGAATGCTACATAGGCGATGTACAGCACCACCAGGATCATTCCCGGGACCAGTGCGCCGATGAACAGGTCGCCCACCGAGACTGTCTTGGGGCTCCAGATGCCCATCGTCAGCTGCGCCTGCTGGTAGGCCGACGACAGCACGTCGCCGAGCAGCACCAGGGCAATCGACGGCGGGATGATCTGGCCCAGCGTGCCGGTGGCGCAAATCGTGCCGGTGGCCAGCGACGGGCTGTAGCCGCGCTTGAGCATGGTCGGCAGCGACAGCAGCCCCATGGTCACCACGGTGGCACCGACGATCCCGGTGGAAGCGGCCAGCAGCATGCCGACCAGGGTCACCGAGATCCCCAGCCCGCCGCGCAGCGAGCCGAACAGCAGCGCCATGGCATCGAGCAGGGTCTCGGCGACCTTGGACTTTTCCAGCAGTACGCCCATCAGCACGAACAGCGGTACGGCGAGCAGCGTCTGGTTGGTCATGATGCCGTAGAGGCGATTGGGGAAGGCCGACAGGAAACTGGCGTCGAAATTGGCATCGATGCCCAGCGACTCGAGGCCCATGCCCAGCCCGGCGAAGGCCAGTGAGGTACCGGCCAGCGTCAGCGCCACCGGAAAACCGAGCATCAGCACGGCACAGATCAGTGCGAACAGCACCAGCGGCATGAACTCCAGCATCAGATCGGCTCCTCGCTGTGGTCATGCTTGGGCTGAGGCGGTAGCCGACCGGAAATGATCAGTGCCTTGCGAATGATCTCGGCGATCCCCTGGGTGATCATCAATACCGCGAAGGCTGGAATCAGCGTCTTGAGCAGGAACACCCCGGGGATGCCGCCATTGTCCGGCGAGCCCTCGAGGATCGCCCACGACTTGCCAACATAGCCCAGGCTGACCAGGATTATGAACACCATGAATGGCATCAGCAGGAACAGCGTGCCCAGCAGATCGACCCAGGCCTGGGCGCGCGGCGAGAAGCCGCGATAGAAGATATCCACACGGACATGACCGTCGTGCTTGAGGGTATAGGACGCGGCCAGCAGGAACAGTACGGCGTGCATGTACATGACCGATTCCTGCATGGGGATGCTGTTGAAGTTAAAGAGGTAGCGCAGCACTACGATCAGGAACTGGATCAGCATCATCACCAGGATCAGCCAGGCGAGTGTCTTGCCCAGCCGCTCGGTGATGGTGTCGATCCAGACCAGGAGCGCTGGTTCGGATGCAGATCGATTCATGGATCCCTCGCTATCATGGCAGTGGATGCCGTTTTTCTGGGTATTGTATGCCCCCGAGTTGAAGGCTTCGAGGGCAACGGCCAAGCCACGCCTGAAGTAGCGTCAGAGTGCCGTGTGTCGGGAAAACCGGCAATGGATCATTGGTCTGACGGCCTGTCCAGGGCGTGCTGACAGGCAGCGGGGAGATGGATATCCACGGCGATCGGCAGGTGGTCCGAGTACAACTGGTCGAGTACCTGCAGGTTGTCCGCCTCTAGTGACGAGGACAGCAGGATGTGATCCAGAGCCCGGCTTGGCTGCCAGGAAGGATAACTCAACAGGGGGCGTGCCGGCTTTAACGGAAGTGCCGTGCAGAAGCCTGAATGTTGGCTGTGGAGTTGGTCCGGGGTGCAGTTGAGATCGCCCATCACCACCACGTGCTTGAGCGGCTTGATGATCTCGCCAAGGTAATCGAACTGGCGGGCCCGCGAGCGATGACTCAGCGCCAGGTGGACGACGAACACGTGCAGCGCGTCGGGGCCCGCGCCGAAACGGGCATGGATGGCGCCGCGCCCGGGCAGGGTGCCAGGCAGCCGGTGCTCCTCGATGTGCTCGGGCACCAGCCGCGACAGTAAGCCATTGCTGTGCTGGGCGACTCGGCCAAGGTTACGATTGAGCTGCTTGTAGTGGTGAGGAAACCCGGCCCGATGGGCCAGGTATTCCACCTGGTTGACATTACCCGAGCGGAAACTCCCGCCATCGACCTCCTGCAGGCCGATGATATCGAAGGCCTTGAGTACTTCGCCCATCGCATCCAGACGGTTCAGGCGCCGCGGGTGAGGCAGCAGGTGCTGCCAGCTGCGCGTCAAATAGTGATGGTAGGCCGAGGTCTGGATGCCGACCTGCAGATTGAAGGTCATCAACCGCAGAGTGGCGGGGGCTTCGGTCGGTGTGGCGCGTGTGCTGCTCATGGCGTCACTCGCTGCGCTCTTGGCGTACCTTGTCGATCAACGCACCGGCGATCTGGGGCATGTTTTCCAGGCTACCTGCGGTGCGCGCGGTCACCACGTAGTGGCCGTCGACCACCAGCGCCGGGACGCCCATCAGTTCGTAGGCGCGCATCTTGGCATGCGCCTGGTTGATCTGGCTCTTCACGCCGAACGAACTCAAGGCCTGCTTGGCATCCGACTCACTGACGCCGTAATCGCTGAAGAAGGCGGCGATATCGTCGGGGTCGGTCAGCCGCTGGCCCTGTTGATGGATAGCATCGAAGAAGTCGCTGTGGACCTTGTCGAGGATGCCCAGTTGCTGGGCGGCGTAGAAGGCGCGGGCGTGGGCCGTCCAGGTGTCGCCCATGGTCGCGGGAATGCGCTGAAAAGTAACGTCGTCGGGAAGATCTTCGACCCAGGCATTGAGCGGCTCTTCCAGCTTGTAGCAGTGCGGGCAGCCGTACCAGAACACTTCGGTGACCTCGATCTGGCCCTCGTCCACGCTGGTTTCGACCGGGGTGTCGAGGACCTTGTAGTCCTCGCCGGCGACCGGCGGTGCGGCCATGACCAATGATGACAGGCCCAGGCCGGCGACCGCGGCGATCCACTGTTTCAACATGCGCCCTCTCTCCTTTAGCGAACCGAATATACGGCAAAGGTAACAGAAATTCCGGCCGCATGAGACGCCGACCGGCCCACCTTGGAGCACGAAACGGCACGCCGGTTCCCGGGCCGGGCGCCGTCGGGTACCGCTGGCGGCGACGTTCGCCGCTCGTAAGAGCGTGATGGTACACTCTCGCCCGCACCAACCGAGGCCCAGGCGAGTGACGCTGTGCGCCCGCCATGCCATTCGCCAGCACCGTAACGCCAGGAAGCCAGCCGCCGTGAGCCGCCTCAATTTCCATACCGCCCAGTTCATGACCAGCGCCCCGACACTGGCGGCCTGCCCGCCGGACGAGGGTCGCGAGGTCGCGTTCGCCGGCCGCTCCAACGCCGGCAAGTCGAGCGCCATCAACGCGCTGGTCCAGCAGAAGGCGCTGGCGCGGACCTCGAAGACGCCGGGGCGTACCCAGTTGATCAATTTCTTCGGCATCGCCAACGACACCCGTCAACGGCTGGTCGACCTGCCGGGTTACGGGTTCGCCAAGGTTCCAGAGTCGGTCAAACGCGAATGGCAGCGGCATCTTTCCGATTACCTGCGCAAGCGTCAGTCACTGCAGGGCCTGGTGCTGATGATGGATGTGCGCCACCCATTGACCGACTTCGACGAGATGATGCTGGGTTGGGCCGATGAGCAGGACATGCCCGTACACATCCTGCTGACCAAGGCCGACAAGCTCAAACCCGGTGCCGCCAAGAACACGCTGCTCAAGGTGCGCCGGCAGCTCGCCGACTGGGAAGATCTGGTCAGCCTCCAGCTGTTCTCCGCGCTCAAGCGCCAGGGCGTCGACGAACTCGCGGCGCGGCTCGATGCGTGGCTGCTCGACGAGGTCGAGGGCGACTGAGGCTCAGTGCTCGCCATTCAGGCGCTCAAGCAACGCCTCTAGTTCGCGAACATGACCCAGGCGATGCACGCCGGGCGGCAGGTCCGCTCGGCGTTCGTCGTGCTTGTCGATCCAGGCCACCTGCATGCCCAGTCGCCATGCCGGCAGCACGTCTTCCTTCCAGGAGTCGCCGACATGCAGCGCCCGTGCCGGGCGGCTACCGAGGCGTGCCAGGGCGGCGAGGAAGGGCCGGGCGTCGGGCTTGGGCGCGAGCAGCTCGCCGGCGGCGATCACCACCGGAAAATGCTGCGCCAGTTCCAGGCGCTTGAGATCGGCGTTGCCGTTGGTGATCGCGGCCAGCGCGTAACGTTGGCGCAGCGCATCGAGCAGCGGGATCGCCTCGGGGTAGGGCGTGAGTGTATGGCGCAGCGTCAGGAAATGGCCGATGGCCGCCGCCGCCCAGAGATGGGCGGCGCTGCGTGGCAGGCCATACTCCTCGAGCAGCTCGATCAGTGCGCGTTCGCGCAGCCAGGTGAAGTCGCCGCGACGCAGCGGATGGCGCCGCGCCAACGCCAGTCGGCGCTCGACGTAGGCGGCCAGCGGAAAGCGCTGCGCATAGGGTTCGTGCTCGGCAAACAGCTCACCCAGCGGCGAAGCGGCCAGCCACTCGCCCAGCGCGGTGTCGAGCCAGGCATAGTGGGTCGACTCGGCATGCTCCATTACCGGCCGGTTGTCCCACAGCGTGTCGTCAAGATCGAAGGTCAACGCCTCGATGCGGGTATGGCGTGTCATCGCGTTCATGGGTGCTCCGAAGGCCGTCGTCGTTCTGTCGCTCATGCAAATCTGCCACAGATCGCGCTACCGAGCACTGGCCGGGCTCGTCATGGCGGTGAGACGAGGGGCAGCCAGAGTGCCAGCGCGACCAGCGTAGCCAGCAGCACCGGCGGGGTGATGACAAGTCCGACCTTCATGTACTGCCCCCAGCTAATGCGGTAGCCCTTGCCGGCCAGCACATGCAGCCAGAGCAGCGTGGCGAGGCTGCCGATGGGCGTGAACTTGGGCCCCAGGTCGTTGCCGATGACGTTGGCGTAGATCATCAGCTGCTGGGTCTGACTCATCACCTGCGCCTGGTCGATGGCCAGCGCGCCGACCAGTGTCGAGGGCATGTTGTTCATCAGCGAGGCCAGGATGGCGGAGGCAAAGCCCGTGCCGAGGGTCGCCACGAAATCCCCCTGGCGACTCAGCCATACCAGCACCTGGGATGCGCCAGCCGTAAGCCAGGCGTTGCCCAGTCCATACACCACCAGATACATGCCCACGGAAAACAGCACGATTTGCCAGGGGGCGTTGCTCAGTACCTTCTTGAGCGAGACGACGTGTACATGCCCCGGCGTGAACCAGCGCCCGGCGACGGCCATCAGGATCAGCGCCGCGGTGCCCATGAGGAAGGCGAACGGGATATCCCAGCGGCCGGTCAAAAACAGCGCGATCAGCAGCACGATCAACAGCGGAAAGGCCGCGCGAAAGACCTGGCGGTCGCGAATCGCCGTTGCCGGCGCTTCCAGGCGCTCGACCTCGTAGCGCAGCGGTATCTGCTTGCGAAAATACACGCCCAGCACCAGCAGCGTGGCGGCCAGCGACACCAGATCGACCGGCACCATCACCTGGGCGTAACGATCGAAGCCGATCTCGAAGTAGTTGGCGCTGACGATGTTGACCAGGTTGGAGATGACCAGCGGCAGGCTGGTCGAGTCGGCCACGAAGCCCGTGGCGATGATGAAGGCCAGCGCTGCAGAAGGGCTGAACGCCAGCCGCGCCAGGATGGCGACCACGATCGGCGTCAGCAGCAGCGCCGCGCCGTCGTTGGCGAACACCGCGGCGATCAGCGCGCCCAGCACGACGATCAGCGGGAACAGCATCCGCCCCCGGCCGTTGCCCCAGCGGGCGATGTGCAGCGCGGCCCAGGCGAAGAAGCCGGCCTCGTCGAGGATCAGCGAGATGATGATCAGCGCCACGAAGGTGAAGGTGGCGTCCCAGACGATGTGCCAGACGACACTCACGTCGTGCCAGTCGACGACGCCACTTGCCAAGGCCAGCGCGGCGCCACCTAGCGCACTCCAGCCGATCCCCAGCCCCCTGGGCTGCCAGATGACCAGCGCCAGCGTGACCACAAAGATCGCAAAGGCCGGCATGCAATAGATCCTTAATGGGTTTGCTGATTGACGCGCAGGGAAACGGCGTCGGCGCTCTCGACACGCTCCGAGTAGCGATCGGTCAGGTACGCCGAGCGGCCGCGCGTCAGCCAGGTGAACTTCACCAGTTCCTCGCAGACATCGACGATGCGCAGGTAAAGCGGTGACGGCCGCATCCGCCCGGCATCGTCGAACTCGTTGAAGGTCCTGGGCACCGAGGACTGGTTGGGGATGGTCAGCATGCGCATCCAGCGCCCGAGAATGCGCAGCTGGTTGACGGCATTGAAACTCTGGCTGCCGCCGGAGACTTCCATCACCGCCAGCGTCTTGCCCTGGGTGGGGCGCACGCCGCCCAGCGCCAGCGGAATCCAGTCGATCTGGGTTTTCATGATGCCGGTCATGGCGCCGTGTCTTTCGGGGCTGACCCACACCATGCCTTCGCTCCATTCGGCCAGCTCGCGCAATTCCTGCACTTTCGGGTGGCTGGCATCGGCATCGTCGGGCAGCGGCAGCCCCGAGGGGTTGAAGGTGCGCACCTCGCACCCGTACCAGCGCAGCAGGCGACCGGCCTCTTCCGACACCAGTCGCGAGTAGGAGCGCGCGCGCAGCGAGCCGTACAGCACCAGGATGCGTGGCGGATGGCGGGGCTGGTCGGGGCCGATTAACGCCTCGACGTCGATGGGGTGCAGGCGTGCGGGGTCTATATTGGGCAGTTGATCCCGTGTCACGAGGCTGTCCCCGTGAAGCGCACAATCTCGCCGCAGTCGGGGTTGTGATAGATCACGCTGCTCATGGGGATTGTCCTTCGTCAGTTGGGCAGCCGGGGCGAAGTTCCCGCAGCAGCGGCTCGCACAGCTCGGGATGCCCCGCGCAACAATCCCGGACCAGAAAGCTCAATGTCTCTTGCATGCGCTCCAGGCTGGCGCGATAAATCACCGAGCGGCTTTGCCGGCGCGAGACGACCAGGCCGGCTCGCGCCAGCACCTTCAGGTGGGCCGACAGCGTGTTGTGGGGCACGTCCAGCAGGCGTGCGATGTCGCCCGCAGGCAATCCCTCCGGCTCGTGGTTGACCAGCAGCCGGAAGGTCTCCAGGCGGGTCGATTGGGAAAGTGCGGCGAACGCCTCGATAGCTGCCATATTGTCCATATATCCAGAATTGCAGACATATAGACAGCAATCAACCGTCCAATCGCGCGTGTCAGGCAGCGGTTACACTGAACCAGTACCCACAGACCGCCGGAGGCCGGCATGAGTGATTTCGACAGACTGATCAAAAACCTCGCCCGGGCGGGATCGCTAGCGGCACGAGCGCGACAGGGAGACAGGCAGGTCATCGATGAACTCATCGACTCGCTGCGGGCCTATGCCGGCGAGAGCTCCACGACCTACGACGGCGAGACCGCTGCCGATGAGCCGGGACGATCCGGGGAGCCGCACCCTCACGGTCTCGACGAGACCATCGCCGCCTATCGCATCAGCAAGGACGCCATGGCGGCGATCGTCGACAAGCACATGCAGGCGGCGTTCGCGGAAATCGGCGCCTACATACGGCACCACCCCGACCGACGTGACGCTAAAGATTATCGCGCACCCGTCCGCGGATGGCCGCTATCCGAGCGGGAAATACTCGGGGAGCGACGTACGTCTCGGCGGGGAGTGAGCGAAGCGCCGGCTGTTCGTCGAGGGCGCGTTCAATCGCGGCGTCGTGCTCGGGGATGCGCGGCGTCGTAGACCCCGGCCAGCTGCTGCCAGTCCAGGTGGGTGTAGACCTGGGTGGTCGACAGGTGGGCATGGCCAAGCAGCTCCTGCACGGCGCGCAGGTCCTGGCTGGATTCCAGCAGATGGCTGGCGAAGGAGTGACGCAGGCGATGCGGGTGCAGGTGTTCGGGCAGGCCGCGTTCGATGGCGAGCCGGGCCAGGCGCTGCTGGATGGCGCGATGGCCGAGTCGCGTGCCGCGTTGGCCGATGAACAGCGCCGGCTCGCCGTCGCCGGCCAGGCTCTGACGGGCCGTCAGCCAGGCATCCAGCGCCTGGCGGGCGCGGCTACCGACGGGCACCTGGCGCGGCTTGCCGCCCTTGCCGATGACCCGCACGCGCGGGCCGTCGAGGTGCGATAGATCCAGCGCAGCGAGTTCGGCCAGGCGCAGCCCGCAGGAGTACAGCAGCTCGCACATTGCCTGATCGCGTAGTGCCAATGGCGAGCCGTCATGGGGCGTGTCCAGAAAGCGCGCCAGCTGATCGACGTCGACGGGGCGTGGCAGGTGCCGGGGCGTGCGCGGCGAGGGCGCCAGGCGCACCGGGTTGTGCGCGAGCACGCCGCGCTGCACGAGATGTTCGGCGAAGCTCGACAGAGCGGCGCGACGCCTCGCCAGGCTGCGTGGCGCCAGTCCGCGACTGCGCTCACCGCCCAGGAAGCGACGCACCTCGGCGGCATCGAGCGCGGCCCAGTCGTCGAGTTCGCGGCGCTGGGCGAAGCGCAGCAGCGCGGCGGTGTCGCGGCGGTAGGCGTCGACGGTCGCCGGGCTGGCGTGCTGCGCGAGCCCGGCGAGGAACGCCTCGAGTTCGACCGTCAGGCGCTCACAGGCGTCCGGCATGGCGCATCATCAGGCGGGCGACGACTTCGCCGAGATACTCGGTAAACAGCGTGTCGAGGCTGGCGCGGAAGTAGTCGCCGTCGTGGCTGGCGAGAATCAGGTAGCCCAGCGGCTCGCCCAGGGTCAGCCGGGTCAGCGCGCAGGAGCCGGCCTGCTGGGGCGGTTCGCTGTGCGGCAGCAGGCGCTGCCAGTCCTTGCGCGAAAGACGCCGGCAACGGCTGGTGCGTCCATCGAGCAGCGCGCCCAGCCGGGTTCCGCTGTTCTCGTCGAGCACGAAGCGCGGCGGTTGCGGCGGTTGCGGCTCGATATCGGTGAGCTCCGGCGCGCACCACAGCGCCACCGCCTGGGTCTGGAAGCGCTCGGCGAGCTGGGTGGCCAGTGCCTCGCCGAGCGCGTCGCTGTCCTCGGCCTCGAGCAGCGCCAGCACCAGTTCGCGGGTGCGGCGATACTGCGACTCGTTGTAGCGCGCCGATTCGAGCAACTGCTCGAGGCGCCATTCGGCGCCTTCGGCACGCTCGCGCAGGTCGATCACCAGCCGCTCGAGCAGCGAGATGGCGCCATGCGACTCGGGGTGCGGCACCTTGAGCTGCTGGAGCAGGCCCTCGCGACCGATGAAGAAATCGGGATGGCGGGCCAGCCAGCGGGCCACGCTTTCGGGATCGAGCGTCTGGCGGGATTCGGGCGCTTTCGCAGGGGGCATGGCGTCCTCTTGTCGTTCGGCGCGCTGATTTCAGCTGGAAGATCCAGCCAGGCAGCTCAGCACAGTTGTATACGGCCATCGAAAACCCGTTCGGCGGGGCCGGTCATGATCAGCGCGGCTGGCCGCCGCCTGCCCATTCGATGACAGGCGACCGCCGCGCAGGTGGACGTCGACCGGGCTGTCGAGCCAGCCCTGGCGAATGCCCGCGACCACCGCGGCGCAGGCGCCGGTGCCGCAGGCCAGCGTCTCGCCGGCGCCGCGCTCGAAGACGCGCAGGCGGATGTCGTGCGCGGTCGACGACCTGCATGAAGCCGGCGTTGACCCGCTGCGGGAAGCGCGGATGCGATTCGATGGCCGGCGCCGAGCGGTGCCACCGGGGCGCTGTCGACGTCGTCCACACGCAGCACCGCGTGCGGATTGCCCATCGACAGCACAGCGATCTCGATGCCGTTCGCCCGTCGACATCCAGGGCGTAGGCCAGCGCCGTCGGCCTCGGCTGCGAACGGAATCGTCGGCGGGCTCGAAGCGCGGCGCGCCCATGTCGACCGTGACCTGCCCGTCGTCGTCCACGGCGCAGCTCGATCGACGCCGCCGCGCGTCTCGACGCGGATCGCGGCGCTTGTCGGTCAGGCCCTTGTCGCGCACGAAGCGCACGAAGCAGCGCGCGCCGTTGCCGCATTGCTCGACCTCGCCGCCGTCGGCATTGAAGATGCGGTAGCGGAAGTCGACGTCCGGGTCGTGCGGCGGCTCGACCAGCAGCAGCTGGTCGCAGCCGATGCCGAAGTGGCGGTCGGCCAGCGCGCGGATCTGCTCGGGCTCGAGCGCGACGGGCTGGCTGACCGTCGATGACCATGAAGTCGTTGCCCAGGCCGTGCATCTTGGTGAAATACACCCGCATCAATGGCTCCCATGGCGGAGGCCGGCAACAACGCTTCGCCCGCCCACGAAGACTCTGACGCTCTCGCGCTGGCGCACCAGATGCAGGCGCTCGCCGTCGACCATCACCTCTGCGGGCGCGGGCGGGTGTTGTAGTTCGAGGCCATGACGAAACCGTAGGCGCCGGCCGAGCGCACCGCCAGCAGGTCGCCGGCGGCGAGCGCCAGCGTCGCGATCCTTGCCCAGGAAGTCGCCGGTCTCGCAGACCGGGCCGACCACGTCGTAGCGCGCCGAATCGCGCGACTGTGCGGCGTGTCCACCGGCGAGATCGCCTGCCAGGCCTGGTACAGCGACGGGCGGATCAGGTCGTTCATGCCGGCGTCGACACCGCGAAGTTCTTGTCCTCGCCGGGCTTCAAGTACTCCACGCGGGTCAGCAGTACCCCGGCGTTGGCGGCGATCGAGCGGCCGGGTTCGAACAACAGGGTCAGCTTGCGCTGGCTGTCCCACTGGGCGAGCCGTTCAAGCAGTGCGCGGGCGTAGTCGTCAGGGCGCCGGCGGGGTCTCGCCGTGGTAGGGCACGCCGAGCCCGCCGCCGAGATCCAGGTGCTCGACGTGGATGCCGCGCTCGGCAAGCCGGTCGAGCAGCAGCAGCAGACGGTCCAAGCGCGTCGATGAACGGTGCGAGGTTCGGTGAGCTGCGAGCCGATATGGCAGTCGACACCGACGACTTCGAGGTGCGCGAAGCTCGGCGGCCCGGGCATAGATGTCGAAGGCCTGATCGGCGGGGATGCCGAACTTGTTGGCCTTGAGCCCGGTGGAAATGTACGGATGGGTCGCGCATCGACATCGGGATTGACGCGCAGCGAGACCCGCGCGGTCTCACGGCATTCGCCGGCCACCTCGTCGAGGCGCTCGAGCTCGGCCAGCGATTCGACGTTGAAGCAGCTTGATGCCCACTTCCAGCGCCCGGGCCATCTCGTGGCGCTGTCTTGGCGACCCCCGAGAAGACGACCTTGGCGGGGTCGCCGCCGGCGGCCAGCACGCGTTCGAGCTCGCCCACCGAGACGATATCGAAGCCGGCGCCGAGCCGCGCCAGCAGATTGAGCACCGCGAGGTTGGAGTTGGCCTTGACCGCGTAGCAGATCAGGTGCGGATGGCCGGACAGCGCTTCGCTGTAGGCGCGGTAATGGCGCTCCAAGGTCGCCCGTGAGTAGACGTAGCAGGGCGTGCCGAAACGCTCGGCGACCTGGGACAGCGGCACGTCCTCGCCATACAGCACGCCGTCGCGATAGTCGAAATGATCCATGCTTACTCTCCGGCCTCGCTTGGGGTGACGTTGCCGTCCGTCGTAGCGTTATCGGCGTCGTCTGCGCCCTCTTCACGTGTACGGGACTGCGCTTGACGCTCCTGCTGATCCGGGTAGGCATCGGCCGGGTCGTACTGTTCGGCGGCCTGCTCGTCGCCGGGCATGTACAGCGGGCCTTTCTGGCCGCAGCCGGCGAGCAGGGCGAGGGCGACCAGCACGATGCCGAGTGCGGTGCGCGGTGCGCTCATCGGGCGTCCCCCAGCGCGGCCAGGGCGTCGCGGGCGCGTTGGGCGGCGGCGCGGACCTGGTCGGGCGCGGTGCCGCCGATATGGTTGCGCGCGGCGACCGAGCCCTCCAGCGTCAGTACCTCGAAGACGTCATCGTCGATGTCCGCCGAGAAGCGCTTGAGTTCGTCGAGCGACATCTCGGAGAGATCCTTGCCCTGCTCGAGCCCATAGGCGACCGACTGGCCGACGATCTCGTGGGCATCGCGGAACGGCACGCCCTTGCGCACCAGGTAGTCGGCCAGATCGGTCGCGGTGGAAAAGCCTTTGCGCGCCGCTTCACGCATGTTGTCGGCCTTGGCCTCGAGCGCCGGGATCATGTCGGCGAAGGCGCGCAGGCAGCCCATGACCGTATCGACGGTGTCGAACAGCGGCTCCTTGTCCTCCTGATTGTCCTTGTTGTAGGCCAGCGGCTGGGACTTCATCAGCGTCAGCAGGCTCATCAGGTGGCCGTAGACGCGGCCGGTCTTGCCGCGCACCAGTTCGGGCACGTCGGGGTTCTTCTTCTGCGGCATGATCGATGAGCCGGTGCAGAAGCGATCGGGCAGGTCGATGAAGCCGAACTGCGCGCTGGTCCACAGCACCAGCTCCTCGCTCATGCGCGACAGATGCATCAGCAGCAGACTGGCAAAAGCGGTAGAACTCGATGGCGAAGTCGCGATCGCTGACCGCATCCAGGGAATTCTCGGCGGGGCGCTCGAAGCCGAGCAGCTCGGCGCTGACGTGGCGGTCGATGGGGTAGGTGGTGCCGGCCAGCGCGGCGGCGCCCAGCGGCATGACGTTGACCCGCTTGCGGCAGTCGCGCAGCCGCTCTTGATCGCGCGTGAGCATCTCCTGCCAGGCCAGCAGGTGATGGCCGAAGGTCACCGGCTGGGCGGTCTGCAGGTGGGTGAAGCCGGGCATGATGGTCTCGGCTTCGGCGTCGGCCAGCTCGAGCAGGCCGTGGCGCAGGCGCGCGATCTCGGCGTCGATGATGTCGATCTCGTCGCGCAGATAAAGGCGAATATCGGTGGCGACCTGGTCGTTGCGCGAGCGCCCGGTGTGCAGTTTCTTGCCGGTGATGCCGATCTGCTCGGTGAGCCGCGCCTCGATATTCATGTGCACGTCTTCCAGCGCCACCGACCAGGGGAACTCGCCGGCCTCGATCTCGCGCTCGACCTCGCTGAGCCCCTGGATGATCGCGTCGCGCTCATCCAGCGTCAGCACGCCGACGCGGGCGAGCATGGTGGCGTGGGCGATCGACCCGCGAATATCGTGGTGATAGAGGCGACGATCGAAATTCACCGAGGCGGTGAATTGCTCGACGAAGGCATCGGTGGGTTCGCTGAAGCGGCCACCCCAGGACTGGTTGGTATGCTGGCTCATCGGGGTTGCGGATCCTGCATGGTCACGAGAACGTTGTGTCTCGAGTGTACCAGAGTCAGCGCAGCAGGCGAGCGGGCGGCCCGCCCGACGATTTTTCCTTATCTGGCGACTGCTTTATGATGAGGTCATGGATGGCGGATATTCTTGGCGAGCGGTTCGCCGCTCGTTGCTTGGCTTCAAGCACTGAATTAAACATCGAGCCTATTTTACCGAGCCCTTGCCGGGGCCGTGCCGGGAGAGCCCAGTACCGACTATGACCACCCTGCGAATTGCCACCCGCAAGAGCCGCCTGGCCATGTGGCAGGCCGAACACGTGCGTGACCGGCTGATGGCCTTGCACCCGGGATTGAACGTGGAACTGGTGGCGATGGCCACCAAGGGCGACAAGATTCTCGATACGCCGCTGGCCAAGGTCGGCGGCAAGGGCTTGTTCGTCAAGGAGCTCGAGGACGCCATGCTCGACGGGCGTGCCGACATCGCCGTGCACTCGATGAAGGATGTGCCGATGCACTTCCCCGAGGGGCTCGGGCTGTCGGTGATCCTCGAGGGCGCCGAGCCCACCGATGCGTTCATTTCCAACCACTACGCCGGGCCCGAAGCAGTTGCCCGAGGGCGCCCGGGTGGGTACCTCGAGCCTGCGCCGCGGTCTGCAGATCAGCGAGGCGCGCCCCGATCTCGAGGTGCTCAGCCTGCGCGGTAACGTTCAGACCCGGCTGGGCAAGCTCGACGCCGGCGACTTCGATGCGATCATCCTCGCCACCTCGGGGCTGCGCCGGCTGGGGTTGGATGCGCGCATCACCTACGAGCTGCCGCCCGAAGTCAGCCTGCCGGCCTGCGGTCAGGGTGCGCTGGGCATCGAGTGTCGGACCAACGATCCCGAGCTGTTGGCGCTGCTGGCGCCGCTCGACCACGCCGAGACCGCTACCCGGGTGCGCGCCGAGCGTGCCATGAACACCCGGCTCGAAGGTGGCTGCCAGGTGCCCATCGGCGGCCATGCGGTGCTCGAGGAGGGTGGGCGGACGCTGTGGCTGCGTGCCCTGGTGGGGATGCCCGACGGCTCGCGGGTGCTGCGTGCCGAAGGCCGTGGTTCGGTCTACGAGCCCGAGACCCTGGGCGTGCGGGTCGCCGAGGACCTGCTCGATCAGGGCGCCGGCGAGATCCTCGCCCAGGTCTACGGCGAGGTGTGATGCGCCCGCGCCCGCGGGTATTGATCACCCGCCCCGGCGAGCGTGCCTGGCCGCTGCAGCGAGCGCTGACGGCACGCGGGGTCGACGTCGAAGCGCTCGACGTGATGCGTCTGGAGGCGCTCGCCGAGACGCCGGCGGTGCGCCAGGCGTGGCTCGATTTCGATAATTTCCAGCGCGTGGTGGTGGTCAGCCCCTTCGCTGCCCACTGTCTGGCTGACGGCCTTGACCGCTACTGGCCGCAGTTGCCGCTGGGGCCGCGCTTCTATGCGCTGGGCGCAGGCAGCGCCCAGACTCTCAACGAGCGGCTGGACGTGCGTGTTCACCAGCCGTTCGACGCGCAAGGCAACACCAGCGAGGCATTATTGACGCTGCCCTCGCTGCAGCAGCTGAGCGGCCAGCAGGTATTGCTGGCGGCGGGTGAGGGCGGTCGTGAGTGGCTCGCCGATGAGCTGACCCAGCGCGGCGCGCGGCTGACCCGGTTGGCACTCTATCGGCGGCTGTTGCGTGCCCCTGCGGGGGCGGGCGAGCGGCTGCTGGTCAACGGCGATTACGCCGCGCTGGTGGTCACCAGCGGCGAATTGCTCGAACATCTGGCAGGATGGTGTGGTGCGGGTGCGTTGAACCAACCGCTAATCGTTTCCAGTCGGCGTTTGGCTACACTGGCCGAGACGCTGGGCTTTCTGCGCCCTCGGGTGGCGCGAGGCGCCTCCCCGGCCGCGCTGGCGACAGCGGTGGCTGATGTCTGTTACCTGGACGGCGCCGATCATGACGATCTTGAAAAGGGCTAGCGACAGATGAGTAAGCAAGAGCACGATCAGGACGGACAGCGTGCGTCTTCAGGCGCGGGCAAGGACAAGGGCAAGGCGGGCCGAGGCGTCCAAGCGCCCGACCGACGCCCCGGCGAGTGCCGACCAGCGCGCCTCGACGCCCCAGGGAGGCGAGCAGCCCGCTGCTGCGGCGAAAGCCGGCGAAGGCAAACCGGCCGCGTCGGAGCAAGGCGCGCCGGCCACCGGTACCCCATCTGGCAGCGCCGCTAGTCCGGCCGGCGCGACTGCCTCGAGCAAGCGCCCGAGCGCCGAGACGGCGAAAGGCAGCGACCCGGGCAAGGGCAAAGGCGGCTCAGGCAGGAGCGATTCAGGCAAGCGCGATCCAGACAAGAGCGATCCAGACAAGAGCGATCCAGACAAGAGCGATCCAGATAAGAACAGCAGCGGCCCCGGCGATGATGCCAAGTCCCGCGCGGCAGCCTCCTCTAGCTCGACCTCGGGTGGTCAGCCCACCGGCTCGCGCGATAGCGCTAAGCCCGCTGCGGCGGGCGCGAGCAACAAACCGACCGGCGGAGGCAGTTCCGGCGGCAACAAACCGCCAGGCGACACGTCAGGCGGTGGCGGCAAGGCGGGGGGCATCGCGCTGGCGCTGGTGATCGTCCTGGCGCTGGTCGTGCTGCTGGGCGGTTGGTGGGGCTGGCAGAAATTCCAGGCCCAGCAGCAGCGTCTGACGCAGGCCGACAACAACGCCCAGGCGATTTCCCAGCTCGAGTCGCAGCTCAAGTCGCAGCGCGGCAATGACGACCAGCAACGCCAGCAGGCGATGCACGCGCTGCGCAACGATTTCCAGCAGTACCGTGAGGAGATGAACGCCACGCTCGACAAGGTGCTCAAGCAACTCGCCAGCAAGCAGCAGACCGACACCAGCGAATGGCGTTTCGCAGAGGTCGAATACCTGCTGCGGCTGGCCAATCAGCGCCTGCAGCTCGAGCGCGACGTCAAGGGTGCGATGTCACTGCTCAAGACTGCCGATGAGCGTCTGGCGCAGGTCGACAATCCCGCGCTGACGCCGGTGCGGCGTGCCATTCAGTCGGAGATCGGCGCGCTCGACTCGGTCCCCCAGATCGACCGCACCGGAATTTATCTGGAGCTGATGGCTCAGCAGGAGCAGCTTGCCCGGTTGCCGCTGGAGCAGGACATTCAGCAGCAGGCTGTCGAGGCCGGCGACACCGCGCCGATGGAAGGTGGCTGGAAGCAGCAGCTTTCGCGCTTCGGTCAGGAGCTCAAGGATCTGGTGGTAGTACGCAAGCACGATCAGGCGCTCGAGGCGCTGATGACCCCGGAGCAGGAATCCTACCTGCGCCAGAACGTCCGGCTGCAGCTCGAGCAGGCCCAGTTGGCGCTGTTGCAGAGCGATGCCAAGCTTTACACGGCGAGCCTCGGCAAGGCGCGTGAATTGATCGAGCGCTACTACGATACCGACAACCAGGGTGTCGCCAATTCGCTCGAGCGACTGGCTACGCTGGCCGACAAGAACGTGCATCCTGAACTGCCGGATATCAGTGCGTCGCTGCAGAAACTGCGCGACTTCATGGAGCGTCGTCATGACGCCGGGAGCGACGCAGCATGAGAAAGTTCGTCCTGATCGTCGTCTTCGGCCTGGCTATCGGTGCGCTGTTCGGCCAGCTGATGAAATCGCTGCCTGGCTACTGGCTGGTCCGGGTTGGCGACACCTCCTTCCAGACCTCGTTCTGGTTCGGGCTGGTCCTGCTGCTGGCTGCGTTTCTGGTCCTGCATTTTTTATTGCGGCTACTGACGCGGCTGCGGCGTCCGGTCAGCCGGCTCAAGGTCTGGAACAGCCGCACTCGCAACCGCAATGCCATGCGGCGTACCGTGCGTGGTCTGGTGGCGCTCGCCGAGGGCCGCTGGAAGCGCGCCGAGAAGTCGTTGACCAAGGCCGCCGACGACTCCAGCACGCCGCTGGTCAACTATCTGTCGGCGGCGCTGGCGGCGCATTACCAGGGGCGCTACGAACAGGCCGATAGCCTGCTCAAGCGGGCCCACTTCAGCACCGAAGGTGCGGAAACCGCGGTCGGTCTGGTGCAGGCGCAGCTGATGCTCGACCGTCAGCAGTTCGAGGAGGCACTGGCGACACTGACGCGTCTCGAGAAGCAGCTTCCCGAGCATCCGCAGGTGCTCAAGCTGCTCAAGCAGGCCTATCTTAGCGTCAATGACTGGGAAGGGCTGCGCCGGCTGATGCCGCGGCTGGCCCGTCAGCAACTGGTCAGCGACGACGAGCGCCGTGAGCTCGAGCAGCGCGCCTATCGCGAATTGATCCTGCAGGCGGCCCGGCCACCCGGCGATCTGGAGCGGGTGCGCAATCTATGGGCAGACATGCCCGATTATCTGCGCAACGAGGTCGAGCTGGTCGCCCTGTATACCGAGGCGCTGGTGCGCGGCAAGGAGGAGGGCCTGGCCGAACGCCTGTTGCGCCAGACTCTCAAGGAGCGCTGGGACAACCGTCTGGTATTGCGCTATGGACTGCTCAACGTCGATGCTGGCCGCCAGCTGGCCTATGCCGAGAAATGGTTGCAGGAGCGTCCCAACGACCCCGATCTGCTGCTGACCCTGGGGCGACTGTCGTTGCGTAATGCGTATTGGGGCAAGGCGCAGGAGTACTTCGAGGCCAGTCAGCGCCAGCGCCCCAGCGGCGTGGTGTGTGCCGAGCTGGCGCGGCTGTTCGCCAATCTCGGCGAACACAACAAGAGCCAACTGTACTACCGGCAGAGCGTCGAGTTGCTCGACAAGTCGCTACCGGCATTGCCGCAGCCGAGCGACCAGAATCCGTAGGGCCAACTGTAACGAATGCTCTCCTGGGCGCCTGCGGGCGCCCTTTTTTAGATTCGTCGCATTTTGCCGGGTAAAGCCTTTCCAGAGGGGGAGGAGAGGGCTAGCATCATGGTAACGATGGCCTCCGTGAGCAGGCGACCGACCTGAAGGGAGCATCACGGTGCGGAGCAAGTTCATGAAGTCCAGGGAGGGGTCATGAGGGTTTCCGGCAGGAGATGTTGCAGTGTAGTGGCCTTGGGGATGTTGGCAGCCGGCGCACAGGCTCATGCGGCGTTAGTCTTTGATCCTGGCGGGGAGTACATGTTCGGCGACTGGGAAGGCGCACGGACCTATCTCGCTGATCAGGGGGTTACCTTTAAACTGCAATATGTTTCCGAATCCGCCTACAATCTGCATGGTGGTTATAATCACGACCATACTGCGCGCTACTCGGATCAATGGACGGCGGGTGTCAATCTTGATTTCGCCCGACTGTTCGGGATTCCCGACGCACAGTTTCAGGTCACGCTGACCGATCGTAACGGCGATAATCTGACCACCGATCGGCTTACCAATCCCGTCAACGGCAATATTTCCTCGGTGCAGGAGGTTTACGGGCGAGGAAACGTGGTTCGTCTGACGCAATTCTGGTTCAAGCAGAAGCTGTTCAACGGCCGGCTCAGCTACAAGCTGGGACGTATTCCGGTGAGTGACGACTTTGCCGTCTACAACAGCCAGTTCCAGAATCTCTATCTGGGTAGCGGCCAGCCGGGTAACCAGAACGGCGATATCTGGTACAATTGGCCGGTGTCACAATGGGCTGCGGTGGGGCGCTTCAACACGACGTCCGATACCTACGCGCAGTTGGGTTTTTTTAATATCAATCCGGAAAACATCGACCCGGACAAACACCTGGATATCTATCATGACAGTGGTACCACCGGTACGCTGATTCCCGCTGAAATCGGCTGGACCCCCAAGCTGGGCCGCGACGGGTTGCCGGGCGTCTATCGGTTCGGTGGTTACTACAGTACGGCGGATTCCACTGATTATAGTGTTGATTATGGTTCGCGGGGGTGACACTCGATCCAAGAGTGAGAGTTACGGTCTCTATTATGTAGTACAACAGCAGGTTGCTACGCGCGACGGTAATGTCAATCGCGGCCCCAGTGTATTTAGTATGGGCGCTTGGAACGACAACGATACTTCATTCATCGAACGCTATGTGTCGGCTGGCGTAACCTACCAGGGGCTATTTGATGCCCGGCCCAAGGATCAGATCGGCTGGGGGCTGGCGTATGCCAAGGTCAATGACGACTATAATAGTTACAATCAACGTAGTGTGGCGCTCTCCGGCGTGACCGACCCAGGCTTGATGCCCTCCCAGGGGGAGGAGTATGACAGCGAACTCTACTATTCGGTGCATCTGACCAACTGGTTCAAGGTGCGTCCCAACCTGCAGTACGTGATTCACCCCGGCGGGGATCCCGATACCGACAATGCCTGGGTGGCCGGCGTTTCGGTTCTGGCATCCTTCTAATATCCAGTATCCATGCAAAACCAAAATTCGCTGTCATAGCCTGAGCCTCTTCTGCACCCGGTGTTTCAGGCACTGGAAGCTTTCAAAAGCTGTCAGCGCTATCCAGGCGTGCTTACCTTGCGCCAGAGATACTCGGTCTGTTCCCGCGCCTCGCCCAACCACTCGAAGAAGGGACGAATCGCCCCGCGGGGGCAGCCTTCGCCGATCCACACCACCTTAGGCGTTCGCTCAGGCGGACACCGGAGCGTAGCGATAGCCCTTGTGCAGGGTGAGTTCATCCATCGTTAACCGGTGTAGTCGTGTCCGAGCTGGCGCCGGTAGGTAGATGGCGGGTTTTTGTACCGGCTCATGATAGACCGGTCGGTCAGTCGTCCCGGGCCAGCGCCGCGAAGGCCAAGGCGACTGCTTCGGCGCCCGGGTCGGTGACGCCATCGAGGGCGTCCTCCGGAACGTAGGCCGAGCGACCGGCTGCGGCCCGCTTGAGGCGCGCGGTGGCGTCGGCGCCCTGGCGTGCCGCGACGGCGGCATCGCGCGGCCCCTGGCCCGCCTTGAGGACATCGATGGCCGGCACCAGCGCATCGATCATGGTGCGATCGCCCGGGCGGGCGCCACCGTAGTGCTGCATGCGTTCGACAGCGGCGCCCAGGGCCTCGCCCCAGGCTTTGCCTTGGCCGAGCGCCGCACCGGCCGCGGTGGTGAAGATCGACAGCAATACGCCACTGGAGCCGCCCATGTCCCGGGCCAGCAGCTCGCCGATGCCACGCATCAGGATGGCGGGGTCTTGTGTGTTGATGCGACCGGCTTGCAGCGCCTTGGCGATGGCTTCGGCGCCACTCGCCATGCTGCTGCCGGCATCGCCATCGCCGCTGCGCGCATCCAGGGCATCCAGCGTCTCGCGGGCCTCGCTCAGGGTATCGAGAATCCGCTGCAGGGCGTGACTAGTCGTGGCATCTTGAGGTGCGTCGTTGGCGAGTACGCTGGCCTGCTCGACGTTGGCGGCGGGCTCGAAACGCTGCGGTGTGCGTACCTGGCGTACCCCCGGCCAGCCGGGTGCCGCCGTGGGCGCGTTCAGCGCGGTGGCCAGCGTCTCGTCATGTGCCATCAGGGTGACCGAAAAGCCGTGCATGTCGAGCGAGGTCATCAGCGGCGCGGGGCCGATCAGCAGCCTCAGCCGTTCGGCGCCGAGCTCGGCGAGCAGCGCCTGGGCCAGCACGTTCATTTCCTGGGTGGTGCAGCCGCCAAGATTGTTGAGCAGGGCGATCAGCGGTGCCTGTGAGTCATGACGCTCACCCAGCGCCGCCAACAGGGGTGTGAGCACTTCGCTCAGCGCCTCGCGGGCCGTGGTTGGCGAGACGCGCTGGGCGCCGGCCTCGTTGTGGATGCCCAGGCCGAGTTCCGGCGAGCGCTCGTCGTGGGCCTGGCCCGGCAGGCTCGCGCCGCGCAGCGCCATGCCCAGCGAGGCCATGTGTCCGGCGGCTTCGCGCGCCAGGCGAGCGACTTCGGCCAGCGAGGCGCCCTGGGCGGCATGATAGCCCGCGACCTTGTGAACCACGACGGTGCCGGCAATACCGCGGGGCTGCGGGGCATCTGGCAGGGCGATATCGTCGGCAACGATGACCATCTCGACATCAAGCCCTTCGCCACGGGCGCGTTCGGCGGCCAGACCGAAATTGAGCCGGTCGCCGGTATAGTTCTTGACGATCAGCAGGCAACCGGCCTGGCCGCAGACTTCACGGATGCCGCTCAAGACGGCCTCGACGCTGGGCGAAGCGAACAGGCTGCCGGCAACCGCCCCGGTCAGCATGCCCTCGCCGACGAAGCCGGCATGGGCGGGCTCATGCCCCGAACCGCCACCCGAGAGCACGGCGACCTGGGCGTTACCCTGCCGATCCTTGTGCCAGTCGGCACGCAGCACGAGGCGCATGCCGCTGGCGGAGGACGAAAGGCGTACGGGCCCCAGGTACGCCTCGGCTTCGAGTATTTCGGTGACGAGATCGTCCGGGGCGTTGTAGAAATGATCCATCGGTAACTCCTGGAGCAAAGCGAAGGTGGCGCCTAAAGGGTAGCGCCTGGGCACGCTAACGACAGGTCCGCAAACGCACATCCCGCCTTCAGGCGGGATGTGGCGTAGCCGGCGGCCACCCAGGTTTGCGGTGGCCGGCACGAGCGCCCGACGTCAGCGCTCCTGCGGGTCGTCGACGTCGTCGCTGTCGGGCTTACGGTGGGACGGGTCGCTGACCTTATAGACGGGCGGTGCTGCGTCGCCGCTGGAGTCGTCCGTTTCCGGGCGCGTTTCCACGGCCTGACGGCGCTCCTCGACCAGGCGAATATTGGCCGGCGGTGCGCCGCCATCCTTGTCTTCACCGAAGTACAGCGTGGTGTGCGGGAACGGAATCTCGATACCTGCAGCGTCGAAGCGCAATTTGACCAGGCGGTTGTAGGCACGCCCCACGCCCCACTGGTCGCCCGGTGTGGTCTTGATTACCACGCGAATATTGACCGAGCTGTCGGCCAGCGCGGTGACACCGGCCACGGTGAGCGGCGCCAACAGCTTGTGGCTGTGTTCCTCGCTGGCCTTGAGATCCTCGAAGGCGAGTTCCAACTGGGCGATGGCATCGTCGATGCTCTCGCGATAGGCGATGCCGTACTCACCGACATGGTTACCGAACTCGCGCATGTAGTTGGAGACGGTGTCGACGCTGGAGAACGGCACGATATGGTAGGTGCCGGCCAGATCGCGAATGCCCACCGAGCGGATGCTCAGCCGCTCGGCGGTGCCGGTGACTCCGCCGACGGTGACCACGTCGCCGGTATTCATGGCGTTTTCCACCTGAATGAATACCCCGGTGATGATGTCCTGGACCAGCTTCTGGGCGCCGAACCCGATCGCCAGGCCGATCACCCCGGCGCCGGCGATCAGCGGGCCGATGTTGATGCCGATCTCGGCCAGCACGATCATCGCGGTCATGGTGATCAGGGCGATCGCCAGAGCGTTGCGGAACAGGCTGAGCAGCGTCTTGGCGCGGGCCGAGGGTTCGCCGCTGCCGGTTTCGGGGCTCAGACGATGCTCGATCAGGCTGGCCAGGGCGATCCATGCCGCCGCGGCGACCACCAGGATGACGATCACATCGATGACCTTGCTGATCGTGCCGCTGCCGGCATCGGTAGCATACCAGGCGGCCAGATCGAAGGCACCCCAGGCATTGAGCACCAGCATGACCACAGCGATCAGAATGATTGTGCGGATCACCTTGAGAAAGGTTGGGATGTAGGCGTTGAGCCGCATTTCCAGTTTGGGTAGCTTGCGCCGCAGGTCGTCGGAGAGCGTGATGCGCCGGCCGATCAGCTGAGTGAGCACGCCCGACAGCAACAGCCCCAGCCCGACGATGATCAGCGTCTGCAGGGTTGCCGCGGCAACGCTCGGCAGGGCGTCTTCGGGGCGTACGACGCTGACCAGCAGGACGACCAGGAAGTAGCCGATGGCCAGCAGATGCCAGAGTTTGCCAAGCAGTCGCAGGGCTACCCGGCTGGGGCTCATGGTGGCCTGCTCGGCCTTGGCCTCGAGGGCGGCGCGCACCTTGGTGCGGTTTTTAAGCACCATCAGGGTGGCATAGATAAACGCCAGCAGCATGATGACAAGACCGATACCTTGGCCCAGCGCCGGCGACAGATTGAAATTGATGATCGGCACCACGACCAGAATACCATAGCCCACGAAACCGGTAAGCGTGGCCAGCCAGCGGTTCCAGTGTTTTGCCTCCTCTGTGGCGACCGGCAGCAGTCGCAGGCCCTCGTAGTGCGATGAGAACAGCATGCGAATAGCTGCCTTGACCAGCTCGATGATCAAGAACGCGTTGAGGAATAGCGAGGCCTGGGTCGACAGGCTGCCGCTATCGCCGATGGCGAAGGTGGCGATCAAATTGCCGCCGATATAGGACAGCGCGACGACGATTACATCGATCAGCGCGGCGATCGCCACAGCGCCGACCAAGCGCAGCAGTGCGCTACGCTCATCGCCTGTCTGTGACCACTGGCTGATGCGGTTGAAGAGGGGACGGCCGAGGCGCCGCAGGACGAAAAACACCACGAAGGTGGCGATAACGACCAGGCCCAGATTGATTGCCGCGGAGAGCGCGACAGCGGTATCGATGCCCGGGCCAGCATTGGCCTGAGGGCTGAGGAGCCCACCCAGCGCGCCGGCCAGGGCGCTGAACTGACCGCCGATATTGCCGGCGATACTACTGGTCAACACGGCCAGTCGACGCGCCAAGGACACCTGCTCGGGGCGCTGGTCGCTGGGTGCCTGATCGGCCATCGCCTCGTCGCCGGGAGCCTCGGCGGGTAGCGCCTGTTCGCCCGCGGTGGTTGTCTCGGCTAGTGAGCGTAGCTCCTCGATCAAACGCTGCCGGGAGCTTTCATTCTCGAGCAGATCGGCGAGCGTGGCATAGGCCGGCCCCGACTGTTCCTGTTCCGCGGCGTTGGCAGGCGCGGTGCCCTCCTGAGCGAATACCGGCAGGGCAATGAACATCATCAGGGTCAGCCCCAGCCAGTGACCTATCCAGGGGATATTGCGCGATTTCAGCACGTTAAACCTCCATGTAACGGCGGCACTGGCCTGCCGGTTGGTTGTCGCTCATCGGGTGTCGCTGAAAACTTGTGCCAGGCATGCCAGTTCAACGAAGGCAGGAAGGATTGGCTGTTCTTCGCTACTCTAGCTGGGATCTGGCGACCATCCGGGCGTAAGCTATCGGCTGCGCAGCGGCCAAGCATGGCTTGGAAGCGCTGGGTGAATTTGGCAAGGTGCGATGGATTATTGTACTCATGTTGTACATGAGACAATAGGCACGCAAGATTAACATAAAGTCACGTTGCTCATTGAGTGAGTGACGGCAAGGAGCGTGGACGCCGGGCACGCCGTTCGGATGCAAGCCGGCGGTATCTGCCTGAAGAGGGCTGGCTGGCCTGAGCGCAACCGCGATAATTGAAAAAGGAAGGGATCATCCATGTTGAAAGTCACTCTGGACCTGCGTTGCAACGTCTGTAACGGCGAGCGCTTTACGCTGCCGACGCTCGAAGAAGCCGATCAGACTATTCGCTGTGCCGAATGCCGGGCATTCAAATGCCATGGCGACGATCTCGAGAGAGTGTTAGCGGGCGACACTAATACGCCACGCCACGCTCAGCGCCAGGCTTCCTGGCAATTGGCGGCGCGCTGAACGGGGCGGGCAGAAAATAAAATTAGCCACCCTGGCAGGGCGGCTTTTCAGTGGCTGGCGGGCGCGGCTCAACCATCGGCGGGATCGGCATCCTCTTTGCGATGTTGCTTCTCGAGGCCTTCAATATCCGAGCTATTCATTCGCGCGACCTCATCCTCGGCGGCCTCACGGCTGTCGAACACGCCGATGGTGGCGCCAGTGTCGCTGTCGTAGACTTCGTACTTCGGCGTCTCGACATTATGCGGGTCCGGAAGTTTGCGCCAGGTGATGGTTTTCTTGAGCATCGCTGATTTGCCTCCTTGGCAGGATGTCGTCCGAGTGTGGCATATGGGTGGCTGCGTATTGAAGCGTATACGCAGCCGGCCTGCATGACTATCGGCCGCTGAGGTAAACATGGCTTTCCTGGTGACGTCATGCAGGGCTCGCACACCCTGCAAGGATGGCCGAACGGCTCGCCTAGAGGGCGGCTATTTTCATCTCGACGAAAAGCACTGAGCGTTGACACACTCTCGTTCAGGAGCGCATTCAGGAAGCGCATCGTCAAGGATGGCGAACAAGGATGATGAAGGAGGCGCGACGGTGGAGCGTGATCGATCATTATATGTCTGTTTGAATTGCTGGACGCTCGTTTACATCCAGCATGCGCTGGCTGCAATGGCGCCAGCTTGCCCGCAATGTTCTCATCATGAGTATGAGCTCGTTGTCAGTTCCACTACCGGGCGTACACCGGAGGCCCTTGGGCGTCTGCTGGTCAAGGGCAGCTATTGATGGGGGCACGGCATGCCGCAAGGCTTGTTGATAGCCGGGTGGCTGGGTATGTTGTGAGCGTGATTGACGACTCAACTCAGTGAATACCGGGAGTAGCAGCATCGAAACCTTCAGCAAGGCCGCACTGGTTACCGGTGGGGCGACCCGCATCGGTCGTTTTTTTGCGCTGCATCTGGCACGTCAAGGATATGATATTGCCTTGCATTATCATCACTCCAGCGAGCAAGCGGCCCACGTAGCCGAAGCAATTCGCGATCTGGGACAATCCTGCGAGTGTCTTCCCTGCGATTTTCGCCAGGGCGATGTCGAGGCTCTCATTTCACGCGCCAAGGCACACTTTCCGGCGCTTTGCGTTCTGGTTAACTGCGCCTCGGCCTACGCAGCGGCAGCTATTACCGAGACCTCGGAGACGCTTCTCCAGGAGCAGTTCGCAGTCAATCTCTTCGCGCCGTTCCGGCTGACGCGTGGCTTTGCCAACGAGATCGGCGAGGGTGATATCGTCAATATTCTGGATAACAAGATTGCGTTCAATCAGCCTGCCTACGCGGCCTACTTGCTCGCCAAGCAAAGCCTTGGTGAGCTGACTCGCATGGCGGCCCTGGAACTCGCTCCACGCATCCGCGTCAACGCCATTGCCCCGGGCGTGGTACTGCCGGCTGCGGTACGCAGCGACGACTATCTGTCCTGGCGTCGCGACGGCATTCCACTGGCACGTCAGGGTGAACTGGAGGAGTTGGGGCAGGCGCTCGATTATTTGTTAACGAATCGCTTCGTCACCGGGCAGGCGCTGTTTGTCGACGGCGGTGAGTCGCTCAAGCGGGAGGGGCGCCATTCCGAGAATTTTCCCTTCGGGCGTTGATCGGCTATTTCAGCTGTCAGCTGACGTTGCCCGGGAGCGGGTTGCCAGGCGAGCATTAAGAATGCCGGTAGCGAGGAATATCGTTACCGGCTAGCGGCCAACAACTCAGGCCTTCTTGCTGACTTCCTGACGAGTGGCTTTGGAACCTTTGGGGCGCACGTAAAGCACTAGAGCATGGTCGACGAGCTCGTAGCCATGCTCTTCGGCAATCTCGCGCTGAAGTCTTTCAATGGCCTCGTCAAAGAATTCGACGATCTTGCCGCTTTCCAGGCAGACCATGTGATCGTGGTGTTCCTCTTGGGAAACCTCGAACAGAGCGTGACCACCGTCGAAGTGGTGACGGATGACTAGGCCGGCGGCTTCGAATTGGGTCAGTACGCGGTAGACGGTCGCCAGACCAACATCTTCACCGGCATCCAGCAGAGCCTTGTAGACATCCTCGGCGCTGAGATGCGTCTCCATGTCCCGAGACTTCTCAAGAATTTGCAGGATCTTGACGCGAGGGAGCGTGACCTTCAGCCCTGCCCGGCGCAATTCATGGTTCTGGTCGGCCATGGTTACTCTTCGCAGTATCGTGGTGGGTCGGTTATGATCGACCAAAGCAACGATAGTGAAGAACGGGGCCAAATGCAAAACCTGATCAAAACAGTCATCTTTTCCTTCGCGCTGGTGCTTGTCAGTGGATGTAGCTACTTCGGCGTCTATAAGCGTGACTTGCCTCAGGGCAACCTGATCACCGAAGAGATGCTGACCCAGCTTGAGCCCGGCATGAGCCGTGATCAGGTGCAGTATGTAATGGGTAATCCGCTGCTTGAAACACCGTTCGACAAGGACCAGTGGGACTACGTCTTTCTTCTTGACGAGGCCTACGGTGGCGTCATCTACAAGCGCCTGACGCTCACTTTCAATAATGATCGTCTGGTCGATATCCAGACCGACGGCGATATCGATGCCAACGTTGATCTCAAACCTGAAAGCGGGGGCCCGGCGATGCAGGACAATGCGTTGCCAAACAGCGTGATCGACACGACACCCAGTCGTACTTCGTTTGGAGGTGGCACGGTCGAGTAAACGATCGGCTCGCCAAGGGTGGCCCGGCTAGTGGCCTGCCGAGCGGTCGGCGCGTTGACGCCGGGCCTGCTTGGGATCGATAAGCAGTGGGCGATACACTTCGATCCGGTCGCCGGGTTGCAGTACCTGCTTATGGGGCTCGCGCAGGGCCTTGCCGAAGATGCCTATCTCGGCCTCCAGAAAGGCCGCTTCCGGCAGCTCCGGAAAATAGCGGCTGAGCTCCGCGAGACGCACGGCCTCGCGAGCCGTGGTGCCCGAGGCCACCGTCAGGAGCGATGACGCGCTGTCGCTGGGGCAGCGCGAAAGCCACCTCGATGCCGAATGTGGCAGGCCCCTCGCGGGATTCAGTAGCGGCCATAGACATCATCGGCACGTCGCGTGAAGGCATCCACCAGTTGGCTGGCGACCTGGCTGAAAAGCTTGCCGAACGCCATGCCGAGTATGCGGTTGGAAAATTCGAAGCTCATTTCCAGGGATACCTTGCAGGTATTCTCGCCCATCGGCGTGAACAGCCACTGGCCCTGCAGGCGCTTGAATGGGCCACTGACCAGCGACAGTTCGATGCGCTCGGGCTGGTAGAGATCGTTGCGCGTGGTGAAGCTCTGTTCGACACCGGCCTTGGCCAGCGTCAGCTCACCGATCAGGTGCTCTTCGTCACGCTCGATAAGCCGAGTACGCCGACAGCCCGGCAGAAATTCCGGGTAGCGCTCGAAATCGTTGACCAGATCGAACATGGCCTGGGCGGAATGTCGCACCAATGCAGACCGATTGACCGTGGGCATGTGCCTCTCCGCTGACTTCCCTGTGACTGGAGCGTATCATGGCTGTTTATCACGCCAAGCCCTTGAAGGATAACATGCCTCACCCCATGTTGGGTCTACTGGGCGTCACCGCATAGCGACATACGAGGATCCATGGGCAAGAAGAAAGCCAACAAGGCGGGCAGTAGCGCCATTGCCCTCAACAAGAAGGCGCGCTTCGAATACCACATCGAGGAAACCTTCGAGGCGGGTCTGGCTCTGGCAGGCTGGGAAGTGAAGAGCCTGCGAGCCGGCAAGGCCCAGCTGACCGACACGTACATTCTGGTCAAGAATGGCGAAGCCTGGCTGCTGGGCAGCCATTTCATGCCGCTCAATACCACCAGTACCCATGTTCTGGCCGATCCGACGCGTACGCGCAAGTTGCTGCTGCATCGCAAGGAAATCGCCAAGATTTTCTCGCGCACCCAGGACAAGGGGCATACCTGCGTGCCGCTGAAACTCTACTGGAAGAAGAACCTGGTGAAATGCGAGCTGGCGCTCGTTACCGGCAAGAAGCAACACGACAAGCGCGCCACGGAAAAGGAGCGCGACTGGAACCGGCAGAAGGCGCGCATCATGCGCGACAACAAGTGAGCGGGGCAGCGAATCCAGTTGTACCTGAGCAAAACACTCTGGTATAGTTTATCGCGTTATGGGGGCGACATGGCTTCGACGCCGATGACAACCCCTGAGGTGCATGCCGAGAGCGTGATGTATCTCGTAAATCCAACATCACGATTAAATAGTCGCAAACGACGAAAACTACGCTCAGGGCGCGCTGGCAGCTTAAAAACTGCTAGTGTTAGCCTGGCCCCGAAGCGATGTGCCCATTCATCGTGGACGGGAGAAGAGCGCAAAGTAATGGGATCGCGATTGGCGGCGCCTTCACGTCAATCGTCAAACTTAAGAAGGCTCGCGTTGCTGGATCCTGCCCGTCGGAGTCAGCAACGCTAAAACAAAAGACGGAACTAAGCATGTAGAGCCAATGGGCGAGTGTCGGCGGACGGGGGTTCAATTCCCCCCGCCTCCACCATTCAAGCATACGAATCAAGCACCTACGGGTGCTTTTTTCGTTTCTAGGGGCGGCTGTTTGGTCAGGTCTTGGTCGGCATCCTGCGGCCCAGGTACGCTTCGTCTCGTCAAATAGGCAAGGCTCGCCCTGGTTGCTCCCGAGTTCATGGCTCGCCTGACGAAAAAAGCCCGACCGTTCAGGCCGGGCTTTTTTGCGCCGAGCATTCCTTGCTGCTTTCACGGGCGTCCTGCCCGTACGTCCTTGGTTGAGCCATCCATTGCTCGGTCATCCATGCAGTGAGTGCGTCCTTGCTCACCTCACATAGTCTGGCAGCCTTGGTCTTTTGAGCATTTAACCTGAGTTACATCACTACGTAAGAGATCACGGACACGGTTTGCGCGAGATAGGCCATGCATCGTGAGCGGTCGGTTGGGTTGCCGGCCATGAAAGCCCCTGCTGGCGAGGCGGCACAGGGGGCTGCAGGTGTATCAGGAGGCGTTGCCGTTAAGCGCGCGTGGTGTCTTCGTCAGTCGCTACGGCAACGACGTCATCGTTGTCGGCGGCGTCAGGATAGCCGGTCGTGGCGCTGGGTTGGGTGCGCAGGTCGCCGGATTCCAGTGACTCGCCCAGTTCGTTGATATCGTCGAGCGTGAAACGCCCCAGGTGCTTGCGTGCGGCGCCGAACAGCTGATGCTTGACGCGTTCTTGCAGCGTGGCTGCGTCGCGGACGCTGATATCGCAGGTCCCTTCGGACGAATCATAGTGCACGCGCTCGATATGGGAGGCGACACCGAATGTGGCGGCATCCTGTACGAAGCGCAGCATCTCGGCGAGCTCACTGGCGCGGGCATTGGCGCTGACGATCGGCACATCGAAGGCGATCAGCTCGCCGGGCTGCACTTGGCGTGCATCGTCTGCAAGGTAACCGTTCTGTTCGGTCATGATGATCTCCTTATCGATAATCGTACTCCGTGGTCCTCCGGAGCTGGGGCGCCCAACTGCCGAGGACGCCCGAAAGTAACCCAGCATGATCCCGGCTGCCTGATCATGGGTTAAGCTTTGCAGGATTTTCGCAGCCGGATAACAGCGATGCGGCTGTTTTTCGTCGCTCAGGGGCGGTAGGCACAAGGCCTCAGGCCTTGAACGCCGGGACGTATGCTGAACAGGGCGCCGGCTTGGCTTTCCCCGTCACAGCCCTCGGCGGCGGTGGTAATATACAGCGTGGCGAGATCGTCGCCACCGAAGGTACAGCAGGTGACGCGCGACGCCGGAAGCCGAATCTCCTGGTCGCGGCGGCCATCGGCGAGAAAGCGAGTCACCCGGGCGCCGTCCCAGTGGGCAATCCACAGGCCGCCGTGAGCATCCAGCGTCATGCCATCCGGGAAGCCGTCGTCCTCGCTGAAGCGGATGTGAAGACGCTTGTTGGTGAGCGTGCCGTCATCGTCCAGGTCGAAGGCATAGACCGCTACGCGCCGGGCTATCGGTGTGGTAGAGCGTAGCGCCATCGGCGCTGATCGCCGGGCCGTTGGTCACCGTGTAGGGGCTGTCCATCTCGTGCAGGCCGCGCTTGTCGAAGCGCAGCAGGCGGCCACTGGCCGCCTGTTCCTGGCTGTCCATACTGCCGAACCAGAGTCGGCCCCGAGGATCGGCCTTGCCGTCGTTGAGGCGATGGCCGGGGGTCTCGGCGACCGGCTCGGCGAGCGTTTCGAGGATGCGTGGTGCACCCTCTTCCAGGCTCAGGCGGACGAGTCGCGAGCGTAGCCCGGCGACGAGCCCCCCATCGCTATGCGGCGCCAGCCAGCAGCAGGCCTCCTCGAGCGGCCAGCTCCGGGTCGCGCCGCTATCGGGGGTGTAGCTCAGCAGCCGGCTGCCGAGAATATCGACGAACAGCAGGCAGCGGTACTCGCTGGACCAGAGCGGCCCTTCCCCGAGTCGGGTGCGGGCGTTCCAGAGGTTTTGCGGTCGTGCGGTCATGAATTCCTCGTCGCGTGCGATACACGCGTTCCAGGGTGGCGTAAGCGAGCCGCGATGAGAACGCAGGCGGATGACAGCTTTCGGCGGAAGTGCTAAGTATGGTCACCATTTGGCGGGGCGAATAGCGTCGCTCGCCATGTCGCTGTAGGCGAGGCCGATTTCCGCGAAGCCATTGATAGACGCGAAGTCACTTATCGCGAAGCCACTTATCGCGAAGCCACTTATAGAGAAGGGAAGCGCCGTGAAGTTGTTGATCCTGGACGCCCCTCACTGCTTGAGCCTGGCGCTGGCGCGCGAGGCCAGCCGGCGGGGGGACACCGAGTTGGTTATCGAGGAGAGCTTGGCCCTCGATCCTGATCGGCTCGCTGAGGTGGCACCGGATGCCGTGTTGATCCCTCCGCTGGTTCAGCCGAGCGATGCCGATCCGTCCGCCGTGATGGCCCATGCCGAAGCCGTGGAAGGCTGGCTGGAATGCTGCCAGCAGCACGCTGTGCCATTGGTCTGGTGTGTCTCCGACCAGCTCTACGAGGATGGTGCCGATACGCCAATCGATGAACATGTGATCCCGTCACCACGTGACGGGAGCCTGCGTCGGCTGCTCGTGACCGGCAATCGCGTGCGCGAGCAATATTCTCGTCACCTGATCGTGCGCCTGGGGCCGCTGTTTGCCCTCGAGGGCGCCGGAGCCTGGCTGACCGAGCTGATCGATACGTTGATGGCCGGTCGGCAAGTCCGGGTCGCCGAAGACATCATCTTCTGTCCCACCTCGGTGGATTCCGTGGCGCTGGCGCTGATCGGCATGCTTCAGCAACTAGGCTGTGGTGCCGATGCCTGGGGGGCTTATCATCTGGCCGGAACCGAGCCGGTCAGCGGCTACACTTTTGCCTCGGTGGTGCGCACCCAGCTGGCGACGCGTCTCGAGGGCCTCGGCAGGCCGGTGGCGCTCGGCGAACTCAAGGCACTCAATCATCATCACGACCAGCCGCTGAGGCGAGTGCTCAACTGCCGGCGAGTACTGGATGCCTTCGGCGTTCACCAGAAGCCTTGGCGGCTCGAGCTGGGTCGCATGCTGGACACCTGGTGCCTGGCCTATCAGGCTCAGGAGGCGCCATGAACGCGATTCGCAGTGCGATTTTCTATGTCGGCTACTTTCTGGCCATCCTGGTGTTCGGCCTGCTGTGCCTGCCAGTCACGCCGTTGTTGCCGCTGGCCGGTCGCTATCGGCTGCTCAACCTCTACAACCACTTTATCGTCGGCTGGTTCGCTCGGGCCTGTGGGGTGCGTTACACGGTGCGCGGACGCGACAACGTGCCGGCGGGGCCGGTGGTGATACTCGCCAATCATCAATGCGAGTGGGAGACGCTGTTCCTGCAGATACTCAAGCCGCCGGTGTGTACCGTGCTCAAGCAGGAACTGCTCAACCTGCCGCTGTTCGGCTGGGCGTTGCGGCTACTGCATCCGATCGCGCTGGATCGCTCGCGCCCGGCGCGGGCCATGAAGCAGGTGCTATCGCAGGGGCCCCAGCGCCTGCGCGAAGGCTTGTCGGTGCTGATCTTTCCCGAAGGTACACGCGTCGAGCCGGGCCATCGCCGGCGTTACAACAAGAGCGGGGCGGTGATCGCCTGCCGGGCCGGTGTGCCGGTGCTGCCGGTGGCGCACAATGCCGGCGAGCGCTGGCCGGGGCATCATTGGGTCAAGAATCCCGGGCCGCTGAATGTCGTGGTCGGCCCGCCGATCGCCACCGAGGGGCGCACGCCGGAAGCGGTGCTGGTCGAGGTCGAGGCCTGGATCGAGGAGCAGTTGACGGCGATTTCCGAAGTGCCGCGGCCGGCGACAGCCAGCGAGACGGTGGCCGGAAAGCTGCCGGTCTAGCCGAGCAGGGACGCCGTTCGAAAGAGCGCTATAAAAGCAAAGGCACCCTGAAAAGGGTGCCTTTGCTGTATCGCCAGTGCCGGCCAAGCGATGTCGCCTAGGGAGTGTGTTACTCCTCCAGGCGCTGCAGCACCAGGCAGGCGTTGGTGCCGCCGAAGCCGAAGCTGTTGGACAGCACCCTGTTGAGCGTCACGTTGTCGCGGCGCTGGGTGACGATGTCGAAGCCTTCGGCCTGGTCGTCGAGGTTCTCGATGTTGGCCGAGGCGGCGACGAAGCCATGCTCCATCATCAGCAGCGAATAGATCGCTTCCTGGACCCCGGTCGCGCCCAGCGAATGGCCGGTCAGCGATTTGGTCGAGCTCATCGCCGGAGTGTGGTCGCCGAATACCTCACGCACTGCCTTGAGCTCGGCGACGTCGCCGACCGGCGTCGAGGTGCCGTGGGTATTGATGTAGTCGATGCTGCCATCGACCGTGGCCATGGCCTGGCGCATGCAGCGTGCGGCACCTTCACCGGAGGGCGCGACCATGTCGTAGCCGTCGGAGGTCGCGCCGTAGCCGACCACCTCGGCGTAGATCCTGGCGCCACGCGCCTTGGCGTGTTCAAGCTCCTCGAGCACCACGATGCCGCCACCGCCGGCGATCACGAAGCCGTCACGGCCCTTGTCGTAGGGTCGCGAAGCCTGTTCGGGATGATCATTATAGCCCGTGGTCAGGGCGCCCATGGCATCGAACAGGCACGACAGCGTCCAGTGTTCCTCTTCGCCGCCGCCGGCGAATACCACGTCCTGCTTGCCGAGCTGGATCTGCTCGACGGCATTGCCGATGCAGTGGGCGGAGGTCGCGCAGGCCGAGGAGATCGAATAATTGACCCCCTTGATCTGGAACGGCGTGGCCAGGCACGCCGACACGGTGCTGCCCATGGTGCGTGTGACCCGGTAAGGGCCGACGCGGCGCAGGCCCTTCTCGCGCAGTATGTCGGCCGCCTCGACCTGATTGGCGCTCGAGGCGCCGCCGGAGCCGGCGATAAGCCCGGTACGCTCGTTGGAAACCTGCTCGGGGGTCAGCCCGGAGTCTTCGATGGCCTGGGCCATCGACACATAGGCATAGGCGGCGGCATCGCCCATGAAGCGGCGCTGCTTGCGGTCGACCAGCGCATCAAGATCGATGTCGACCACGCCGGCGACGTGGCTACGGAATCCTCGTTCGGCATACTCGTCCTTGAAGCGAATGCCTGAGCGGCCGCTTCTAAGGGCATCCAGCACCTGATGCTGGTCATTGCCGAGGCAGGAAACGATGCCCAGGCCGGTGACTACCACTCGTCTCATGGAAGCCTCCTGATCAGAAATTCGCAGTGGAGGTGAACAAGCCAACACGCAGGTCATTGGCCTGGTAGATGTCGCGACCGTCGACCGAAACGGTGCCGTCGGCAATGCCCAGTATCAACCGCCGGGTAATGATCCGCTTGAGGTTGATCCGGTAGGTGACCTTGTCGGCATCCGGCATGATCTGGCCCGAGAACTTGACTTCGCCGCAGCCCAGCGCGCGTCCGCGCCCCGGGTGGCCCAGCCAGCCGAGGTAGAAGCCGACCAGCTGCCACATGGCATCCAGGCCCAGGCAGCCGGGCATCACCGGATCGCCCGGAAAGTGGCAGTCGAAGAACCACAGGTCGGGATGGATATCCAGTTCGGCGATCAGCTCGCCCTTGCCGTGGTCGCCGCCGGTCTCCTGGATGTTGGAGATGCGGTCGAGCATCAGCATGTTGGGGGCTGGCAGCTGGGCGTTGCCCGGGCCGAACAGTTCGCCGCGGCTGCACGCCAGCAGTTCTTCGTAGCTGAAAGAGTGTTGCTTGGTCACTGAGTCATTCCGAGAGTCCGAATTGTTGTGCCACGCACCCGGCGCAGACGGGCCTAGTCTACTGGCCCCGCGTGGGGAATGCACGTCGGCCCCTAGGCTAGCCGTGGTGAAAGCGTCGCGCAACGCCGACCTTGGTGGCGTTGCGGCTTGCGCCAGACTTGACGCGCGGGGCATGATGCAAGCGTTTGTAACGCGCCCCTTCTATCCAACATGAACAGCATCCAAGATGAGCAGCCATGTGGCCCCCCTTTACCCTTAATCGCCCGATGACCTGGATGGGTCTGGCCGCCTTGGCGGCGATGAGCTGGCTGCCGCTGGTGTCACTGCGTCTGGTCACGCTGGCCATGGTCCTGGCGGCGCTGGCCGATGGCTGGCGGCAGGTCAAGCGCGAGCATCGCCGCCGTCAACTCTGCGAAGAGGCGCTCAAGCTGTCCGGTGACGGAGTGATCATTAGCGATAGACACAACCGCATCATCAGCGTGAACCCGGCCTTTACCCAGATCACCGGCTACACCGGCGAGGAAGTGCTGGGCCTGGATGCCTCGACGCTTGCGTCGGGGCGTCACGACAAGGCTTTCTACGAGCGCTATTGGCAGACGCTTGACGCCACCGGCCGCTGGGAAGGCGAAATCTGGAATCAGCGCAAGCACGGCGATCAGTATCCGGAATGGCTGCGGGTGCAGGCGTGCTCCGGCGACAAGGGTCGGGTCAGCCATTACGTCGGCCTGTTCAGCGACATCTCGCGGCACAAGGCGCGCGAGCAGGATCTGCGCAGGATCGGCTTCGAGGACCCGTTGACCGGCCTGCCTAACCGTCGCCGGCTGCACGACCTGCTGACCTCGCGGCTGCAACGGCTGCGCGCCGGTGAAGGGCTGGACATGGCGCTGATCGACATCGACGGCTTCAAGGCGATCAACGATGGCCTGGGTGTCGACAGCGGCGACCGCCTGCTGGCACGTTTCGGCCAGCGCCTGGCGGCCTTCGTCGCCGGCGGCGTCGTCGGCCGTCTGGGCGGCGACGAGTTCATGGTGATCCGCACCACCACCTTCGACGATCACGAGCAATGGATCGCCAGTCTGCGCGAGCATCTCAGCGAGCCGTTCGAGATCGACAGCAGCTCGCTGCGTCTGGGGCTGACCATCGGCAGTTGCCGGGCGCCCGACGACGGCAACGATTCGGGTGTACTGTTCCAGCGCCTGGAGTCGGCGCTGTATTCGGCCAAGCGCCACGGTCGCAATCACGATCGGCGCTTTCGGCCCTCGCTGGAAGTCGCCGGTGACCGCCAGCTGGCAATGGTCAACGATCTGCGGCGCGCCCTGGCTCAGGGCGACCAGTTGGAGCTCTACTACCAGACCCAGCATCATTTGAGCGACGGTGGCATGGTGGGCCTGGAAGCGCTGCTGCGCTGGCGCCATCCCGAGCTGGGCATGGTCTCGCCGGGCGATTTCATCCCACTGGCCGAGCGCCACGGTCTGATGACGGCGCTCGGCAATTGGGTCATCGAGCAAGCCGTCGCGCAACTGGCCAGCTGGTACGCCAGCGGCATGCCGCGGGTGCCGATCTGGGTCAATATCTCGGCGCTGCAGCTGATCCAGGGCGATCTCGAGTCGCGGCTTGCCGCAGCCTTGGCCCAGCACCGCATGCCGGCGCGCCTGCTCGGTCTGGAGCTCACCGAGTCGGTGCTGCTGGACGAGCGCGCGGGGGACATCTCGCCACGCCTCGAGGCGCTGCGCGCCAAGGGCCATCCGATCGCCATCGACGACTTCGGTACCGGTTACTCCTCGATGGCCTACTTGAAGCGGCTGCCGATCGACAAGCTCAAGCTCGACCGTGCCTTTATTCGTGCATTGCCCGAGGATGTCGCCGATGCTGCGATCGTTACAGCGGTGCTGGCAATGGCCGAGGG
>CAVZBU010000026.1:0-24743 GCA_963773565.1 uncultured Gammaproteobacteria bacterium
GTGGTGCCAAGGTCAGTTACTCATTGGTCATCATATCGGTCATTAGAGCTGTTAGGAGTTCACTTTGGATCACAGGCTGTCAGCTGATGCCAACCCACGTGCTCGACCTGCCAGGTATCCAGTTGGTCCAGCACCAGCATGGTGAAATCCTCAATCAGCTGGGCTTCCTCCAAGGAAGGATTCGTCCATCAGGCCGAGCGCCATGGCCATGCTGAAATCAGTTGCAGATCAGCACCGAGGATTGTGTGCGCGATTATTGGCTCAGGCATCAGGCTCAGAGGTCGTGATCATGATGGAGCAGTGAGCCAGTGCTCGAAGGCTGCAAGATGCCGGCACCACCGTGCCGCGGGCACCAAGACACCATCACCCGTCGCCGGCGCCACCACATCACCAGGTGTAGGTGACCATCACTGCCGAGCATCGTCCAACATCTGGAGCTGGAGATGCAGAGGAGTGGGGCGCATTGTCAATGCCAGTGGGCGATGATCAGGATCCGTGAGCATGTATTGAGCTGGCATTGCTCCGTCTGAACGGTGGACCAGGGTGAGCAGACAGAGGCTAGGATGGGTCAACACCACCACCAGCCACCAGTGGCCGCATCATCCAGGCTGCACTGCTTCTATGTGCAGTTGCATCAGCAGCTGCACCATTGGGATCATAGGCTGGCAAGTGCATCAAGGAGCCAGGCCAGGACACAGCCATGCTGGCTGCTATTGCTTAGTAATCTGCTCAGGCCTATGTGGTTCTGCCACCCACAGCGTGGCCTGGACCAGCAGCAGTGACACCGACGTTTGTCATACCCAGAATATGTGCACGTTTCCATGAAATGTTAGCTCTTCAGTGAGTTGCCATAAAACTGTGACTGTTGAGGCTGTTATTACTGCTTGTCCAGGCTTCACTTCATGATGTCAACATCATCAGGATGTGTGCCATCCCCAGGCGACTTCGAGTGCTGCTGTGATGAGCAGATGAATGCCTACGAGTGAATGTCAATGTCACCAACGTGTGGAAAAGCCAGAGCCCAGCCAGCTGGTCTCGGCCACCCCACGTGCCCATTGCCGGGACGCTTGCGGTCACAAGTTCAAAGGCGCGTGTGTCTGATTGCTAACTCAATGCATTGCTATTGTGCACGCTGCCAGGTCGAGTGTGGGCTGTCATGATCAGTGCCCATGTGAGGTGATGTTGGCACGCGCTTGCTGCTGACTGTGCTGTTGCCGAAGGCCGACCCCAGGTTGTGCCACCACAAAGAGTTCAGCACGTTTCGGCATGTCAGTGGGCGGCTGCTGAACAGGCCACTTTGGCATGCCAGGCACGATGACTGCAGCAGCGCACCAGAATCAGTTATGATTAGGGATAACTAGTCAGGCCACCCACACCTCGGTGTAGGAATTGGGGTGCCATGGTCTGGGCACCATTGCCCACCCTACCCGCTGTCACAGTATCAGGCTACGCCAGTGGGGCCAGGTGCTGGCCAGGCCAGGTCAGTGCTGAGCTGATCAACTGCCATGGATCTGTTGCTGAAGGCTGGTCGAACCAGTTTTAATTGGACATTGCCGAGAGCATTCGGCTTGTTGACAGAAGCCGAAGCAGCCAGTTGGCAGGCTGACTGCAGAGGAGTTGCCGACATGCTGGATGCAGCTGGTCAGGCTGCTGGATGCCAGTGGTGCCCACGGCCACTCCACGTGTTATTGCTATGTCATCAAGAAGATGATGCCATCGGAATCAGTTACTGCGAAGAGCATTACGATGAGAAGCGATTCCAAGTCCGCCTCCAGTGGCCCAGGAGTCAGCCCAACGCCACCCAGCACGCAGCCCTAGCGGTGGACAGAGAGGGGGGTTTGCCACCAAGGGCGGCCCATCCCCCATCACCCCCAGGACCAGCTCGGCCACGTGCCCGCCAGGATGCCCGCCGCGCCCGGCTCGCCCGCGACGGTGGGCATTGCAGGCGCAGCCCCAGACCATCACCATCAGCCTGCTGCTGTGGGCCCATCAGCCCACCCACTGGCATCTCAGGATCTGCTGTGTGAGGCCTGTCATGTGGAAACAAGGCCCAACCAGCTCGCCACCACCAGCCCGAGCCCTACCGGGCACTGCTCAAGCGGCTCACCATGCGGGTCGAGGCGACCCGCGACTGGGCGCAGGCGTGCCTCGACGGCGCCTCCTACGATGGCGGGCCGATCATCGAGACCCGCGACCAGCTCTACGCGCCGCTGCTGACCTGCTATCGCTCGCTGTGCGACGTCGGCCTCGATACCATCGCCAACGGCGTGCTGCTGGATACCCTGCGCCGCGTCGCGGTGTTCGGCGTGTCATTGACCAAGCTCGATATCCGCCAGGAATCGACACGCCACACCCAGCTCTTCGACGAACTGACCGACTATCTCGGCCTGGGCCGCTATCAGGAGTGGGACGAGACCCGGCGCCAGGAATTCCTGCTCGAGGAACTGGTGTCGCCGCGTCCGCTGATTCCGCGCCGCTGGGACTGCTCCACCGAAGCCCGCGAGGTGATCGATACCTTTCGCGTGATTGCCAATGAACACCGCGAGGCGCTGGGTACCTACATCATCTCGATGGCCGGCCACCCCTCCGACGTGCTGAGCGTGGCGCTGCTGATGAAGGAGGTCGGCGGCGATGTGCGGCTGCCGATCGCGCCGCTGTTCGAGACTCTTGATGATCTCAACCGCGCCGGCGAAGTCATCGATCAATTATTGTCGCTGCCCGGCTATCGCAAGCTCGCCGGCGATAGCCAGGAGGTCATGATCGGCTATTCCGATTCGGCCAAGGACGCCGGCCAGATGGCCGCCGCCTGGGCCCAGTACCGGGCCCAGGAAACGCTGGTCAGCGGTCTGTGAGCGCCAGGGCATTGACCTGACGCTGTTCCATGGCCGCGGTGGCACCGTGGGCCGTGGCGGCGGTCCCGCCCACGCGGCAATCCTGTCGCAGCCACCCGGCTCGGTGAACGGCAGCCTGCGGGTCACCGAACAGGGCGAGATGATCCGCTTCAAGTTCGGCCTGCCCGAAATCGCGCTGCGCTCGATGGAGATCTATGCCTGTGCGGTGCTCGAGGCGACCCTGCTGCCGCCGCCCGGACCGCAGCCGGAATGGCGGGAGAGATGGACTGGCTGGCGGCATCGCCCACGGCGCCTATGTCGGCGTGGTGCGGGAGGAGCCGGATTTCGTGCCGTATTTCCGCCCGGTCACCCCCGAAGGCGAGCTGGGTCGGCTGCCGCTGGGCACTCGCCCGGCCAAGCGCCGTCCGGAGGGTGGCGTCGAATCCTGCGGGCGATTCCCTGGATTTTCGCCTGGACCCAGATCCGGCTGATGCTGCCGGCCTGGCTGGGCAGCGACGCGGCCTTCGCGACCGGCTCGAAGAGCCCGGCGGCCTGGAGCGGCTGCGCGAGATGCGCGAGCACTGGCCGTTCTTCGGCACCTATCTGGACATGCTCGAGATGCTGCTCGCCAAGGCCGACCTGAGCATTGCCGAATACTACGAGCAGCGGCTGGTCGATGAGCCGGCCCTGCAGGCACTGGGCGGGGCGTTGCGCGATCGGTTGCGGCGCCTGCACGGGGTATTGCTGTCGGTGCTCGACCAGCACGAGTTGCTCGAGGGCACGCCGCTGATCCGTCAGGCGATCGAGGTGCGCAACCCCTATATCGACCCGTTGCATGGCCTGCAGGCCGAACTGCTGCAGCGTAACCGCGACGCCGACGGGGCGATCAGCCCGGCGCTGTCGCGGGCGCTGATGGTGACCATGGCGGGGATCGCCGCCGGTCTGCGCAATACCGGCTGATGCTTGCTGCGCTCGGCAATACGGCGTTAAAAGTCAGCGATAAATGCTCATTTGCAATAGCAAACTCGGGTGCGAGCCCAGTCCGCTGTATCGCTGACTTTCGCCTGGTCTTGCCTTCGCTCGCTGGCGCATCCTGGGCTGCGCGATTGGCAATCGATCCTTTCTTCCATCTTTCGTTCCTACCCCGGCGTGTCTCGATAAAGCTCGGTCAGTACCGGCACGTCGAGGCCATGGCGTGTCGCGGCCTCGAGTAGCGGGCCGAGGATCGCCTCGCGCTCGGTGGGCCGTCCGGCGAGCACGTCCTGCAGCATCGAGGCGCGATTGTTGGCGGTCGCCTCGATCACCCCCCAGACATGCGCCGACCAGCCGATGGCCGGCGGCTCGATCCGCTCAGCGGCCATGATGGTCGCGACCTCAGCGATGATCGCCTCGACGCGTGGCCGATGAACGGGGTCACGTAGCGCGCCGTTGCGAATGCGATGAATCGACACCAGAGGATTGATCGCGGCATTGACGGCCAGCTTGTGCCACAGGCGGCGGTGAATGTCGTCACACGCTTCGCTGGCCAGCCCGGCCTGTCGAGCACGCTGGCGACGTGTGTGGCCAAGGCGCCGTGCACGCCGTCGAGATGCCCGATGAAGGTATAGCCTTGTCCGGCATGCACCACACCATCCTCGCCATCGGTATAGGCGCCTTCACTGGTAGTAGCGCAGAGTACCGGGCCGGGCCAGCCTCGCGTCACAGACGGCTGGACCTGATAACCGTTTTGCCACAGCACCAGCGGCGTGGCGGGGGCGACCCGCACTGCCAGTTCCTCCAGCGCCGACTCGACGGCATGGCTCTTGGTGGTGACATGTACCAGGGCCGGCGTCGGCGGCGCCTGAGCGATGCGCAACCGGGCGATGCGCTGGGCGCTCTGCGCACCCTCGGGATCGGTCAGCAACAGCGGTTCCCGGTTTGCCTGGCGAGCGAGCAGTGCCAGTTCGACATGACCCGCCAGTCGACAGGCCAGCAGTCGGCCCAGCGAGCCGGCGCCGAGAATCAGCCAGGGAGCGGCGGGGGCGGTTGTTTTCGAGTTCATGGCTGTTTTTGAGTTCATGACTGTTTTCGGGTTCATGACTGCTCCGGCGTGCGGCGTTTGCTGCGCGTGCTCGGCTTGCGCGTGCTACGGCGTTTGCCGGTCGCCTGGCCGGCATCCGCACTCGAGCGCTTGGCCCCGCTGGCGCGGCGGCGCTTCGGCGTTGCGCTGGCAAAGCCTTCGGCGCTGCCCAGCGCCTGGCGCATGCGCTGGGCGTCGGCGGCCGTCAGCAACTGGCGCACGTCGCTGATCAGGGCCTCGAGAAACGGTGCGGCCTGATCGTCGCCCTCGGCGATCGCCCGAAGCCGCTGCTCCCACAGCGCGGTGCGCTCGGGGCGCGTGGCGGCGTCGGGCAGCGCGGCGATCAGCGCCTGGCCGGTGCGGGTGGCGCGCAAGGCGCCGCCCTGGCGCACCAGGTAGTTGCGGGTCAGCAGCGTCTCGATGATCCCGGCGCGGGTCGCCTCGGTACCCAGCCCGTCGGTGTCGCGCAGGGTGCGCTTGACCGCCGGGTCGTCGACGTAGCGGGCGATATTCATCATCGCCTTGATCAGGCTGGCGTCGGTGAACGGCTCGGGCGGGCGGGTCTGCTTGTCGTCGATACCCGCCTCGTCGACCGTGGCCGGTTCGCCCTCGTTCAGCGGCGGCAGCGGCGGCGCCTCGTCGCGGGTGGTGAACAGCGGCTTCCAGCCGGCGACGCGGATCTCGCGGCCCTGGGCGCGGAAGTGCTCGTCGAGCACGTTGAAGGTCGCCTTGACCTCGCGGGTTTCGAGCGCCGGGTAGAACTGGGCCAGCACATTGCGCGCGATCAGCCGGAAGACGTTCGCCTCGGCGCTCGACAGGCGCGCCAGATCGGCCGGCTTGCCGGTGGGCGCCAGGGCGTGGTGGGCGCCGACCTGCTTGTCGTTGAAGGCCTTGGAGCGGCGGCTGAAATCGGCACCGGCCAGCCATTCGCGCAGCGTGTCGTCGCTCTTGCAGGCGCCGCTCAGGGTGCGCCTGGCCTCGCTCCAATGCGCCTCGGGCAGGTGGCGACAGTCGGAGCGCGGGTAGGTGATCAACTGATGACGCTCATAGAGCGCCTGGCAGGTATCCAGCACCTGCTTGGCGGATAGCCGATGGCGCCGTGCGGCGTCGACCTGCAGCGCCGACAGCGAATAGGGCAGCGGGGCCGCCTGGCGCTTGTCCTGGCTCTCCAGGCGCTCGAGCCGGCCCTGGGCGCCCGGCAGCTTCGCCAGCAGCGCTTCGGCGGGCGCGCGTGCGAGCAGCCGGCCCTGATCGTCGAGCGGATGGTGCTCGCCGGGCTGCCACCAGCCACGCACGCTGCCGGCGGCGACCCGGAAATCCGCCCACAGCACATGGAAGGGGCGCGGCTCGAAGGCGGCGATCTCACGATCGCGGCGCGCCACCAGGCCGAGCACCGGGGTCTGCACCCGGCCCACCGAGAGCACCCCGTCGTGGCCGGCCTGGCGCCCGGTCAGCGTCCAGGCGCGGGTCAGGTTGATGCCGTACAGCCAGTCGGCGCGGGAACGCGCCTCGGCGGCACGAAACAGCGCCTGGTAGGCCTGGTTATCCTCGAGACCCGCCAGCGCGCGCTGCACCGCCGGGCGGTTAAGATCGCTGATCAGCAGGCGTTGTACGCGGCCACGCCAGCCGAGATGCTCGATCACCTCCTGAACCAGCAATTGGCCCTCGCGGTCGGGATCGCCGGCATGCACCACTTCGTCGGCCTGCTTGAGCAGACCGCGCAATATCTTGAGCTGGCCGCGCGCCTTGGGGCGCGGCGTCAGCCGCCACTGGTCGGGGACGATCGGCAGATGATCGAGGCGCCACTGCTTGAAGCGCGCCTCATAGGCGTCGGGGGCGGCCTGTTCGAGCAGGTGACCGAAACACCAGCTGACGACGTCGTCGCCGACCCGCAGCGCGCCTTCCATGCGCTGCGAGGTGCCGGGCAGGGCATCGGCGATGGCGCGGGCAAGGCTGGGTTTCTCGGCGATGATCAGGCGCATGGCGAGGCTTCCGACGGCATGTTGTCGATATGTATCTTTATACAGTTCAGGCATTATGCCCGTAGCCGTGGCGGCGAATCACGGCTTGCTCGAGCCGAGCGCGCGCTTGGCCTGAACCAGCGCGCGATACCAGTCGCGGCGCGGCGGGCTGACCGCCGGCGGGCGCTGGCTGAGGAAGCTGACATTGCGCGAATCGCTGCGCGAATGGCTGGCCTGGAAGTTGCTCAGCATGTTCAGCGTGGCCTCGCGGGCGCCGTAGTGCTCGATCAGAAAGCGCTTGGCGGCGGGGTCGAGATCGACCCGGTAATGGCGGACCAGGGCGAGCGCCAGCGATTCCGCGGTACGCGACAGATCGACATCGATCTCCTTGACCATCGCCGCGCCCAGCGCCGCCTTGGCGGCAGCCGACAGGTTGGGCTCGAGCTGGCCGAAATCGGCGGCGTTGGAGCCGTTGATGGCGCGCTGCACTTCGGGGCGCGACAGTTGAATGTGCGGTTCCAGCGCCAGGGCGATCTCGATGGCCAGGCGCTTGGCGGTGTCGACGCCCGCGGCGATGCGCGAATCGCGCTCGAGGTGCGCGCTGCGTGCCCGCTGTGGCTCCTCGATGCCGGTGGCGCCAAGATGCCTGGCGAGATGCTTGCAGACTTCGGCCTTGGCGGCATCGTCGAGGGCGATGATGTGCTCGCGCAGGCGCAGGCCGCGTCGCCCGGGACCCAGCCGCAGGCGCGTCTGCTCGTCGCCCAGGTGGGCGCTGATCTGCTCCCAGCGCTCGGCGCGCTTGAGCAGCTGGGCATGGCTGCGCCCGACCGCTTCGTAGGCGCTGTAGGCGGCCTTGTAGAGGCGCATGGCGTTGGTCAGCAGCTCGGCCTTGTGGCGCAACTGGCTGCGCCGCTCGGGTGGGCCACCGGCCACCGTCGGCGCCAGGTGCTGGGTCTGTTCGGCCAGCGCGTCCATGGCCTGCAGCGAGCGTTCGAGCAACACATCGGTGCGCAGGCCGGCGGCGGCATCCTCGATCAGCGTGCCCGATTGCTCGGCCAGATAGGCGGTCAGCGCCTTGAGGCGCGACAGGCCGGTGGCCTGGGCGATGCGATAGCGGGCGCGGGCCTCCTCGAGCCCATCGAGCGCCTGGGCCAGACGCCAGCGGCCGCGATACTCGAAGGTCAGCATGGGGATCTTGCGGCCGCTGATCAGCTCGAAGGCGAGGATCAGCATCTCCTCGACATCCTGCAGGGTCATCAGCAGCTCGTCGTCGCTGCTCGATGGCCGCCAGCACGCGCTCGATGAAGTTGGTGTCGCGCGGCACGCCGTCGCGCAGGTCCGGGGCGTGCCCTTCAAAGCGCTGGCGCAGCAGCGCGGTGGCATCCGGGGCCAGCTCGGCGATCTCGGCGAACTGCGGCTCGAGGGTCTCGCCATAGAGCGCGACCAGATCCTGGATGCGTGCATGCAGGCCGACCCGCCGATAGATGTCGATCTGGGCGATCACCCGCGCGCTGTCGCGATCGTCGAGCAGCTCGATGGCCGCCAGCTCGACGCCCTCCGGCGAGAGATCCTGCTTGCGCAGCAGCATCGCCGCAGCTTCGCGTCGCCGGGCATCGCCCTCGAGGCTTTCGACGATCAGATTGCGGGTCACCAGCAGCAGCTCGGGCAGGCTCTTGATGACCCGTTCGATCTTGTGGGCGGTGCGTTCGGCGCGGCGCCCGCCGGTCAGGTTGTGGGCGAGATTGGCGATGATCCCCGCGGCGCCGGTGATCACCGTATAGGAGATGAAGAAGATGTAGTTCTCGGCGGTCGGCGCCTTGCCGTAGCCGAGCAGGTAACCGCCCCAGGCGCCGAGCAGCGTGACCGGCCCCGCGGTCCACAGGATCTGCAGCAGATTGACCGTCCAGGGGACCTTTTCCACCGCCGCGGTGATGCGACGTATCTCGTCGCGACCCTCGCGTTCCAGGCGCACCTGCGGTGTCTCGGCAACGGTTCGGGAGGCTCGGCGAAACGGCAAACGCAAGGGGGCGCTTCCTCATGGCTGGCGACGGCTAGAGCGGCAGGCGCTAACCCTAGCACCGCATACCCGAGCGCGCCATAGACGCCGGCTGGCCGATGGGTCGCGGGTGCCGAGCCATGGTAGACTGAGGCCGATTTTCCAAGGAGAAAGCCATGCTGGCGATGTGGGTGGAACAGCTGCTGGGATATGCCGGGGGCGCGCTGGCTGCCATCCGTGATCATGAGCACTATCCGTCGCTGATGGTCTGGGCGCGCCAGGAAGGCGTGAAGTATGTGGGCGACGACTTGGCGATGGCCCAGGCGCTGGCGCCCGAGCTATGGAACCAGACGCCGCTGGAACGCCAGGGCTTCGCCTGCGAGCCGCTGGCGCGGCCGGGGCCCAACGAGCCGTGCTGGTGCGATTCGGGGCGCAAGACCAAGGAGTGCTGTGGCGCGGTGACGCTGCCCGGGGCGATTCCGTCGCATCTGATGTGGATGCTCTCGCTGCGCGAGTGGAAGGGCGAACCCTCAAGGCGGCGCTCGAGAGTGGCCGGGCGCCGGCCCAGGCGTTGCTCGAGGCCGGCCTGATCGCCGCCGAGGGCGGCCAGCGCGGGCGTGCCCAGCAAGTGCTCGAGACCCTGTTCGACGCTGCCGACTGGGACCAGCTGCCGGAGCAGACCGAGCCGGCCTTCGAACTGCTCATCGATATCTATCAGGAGCGCGGTTTCCACCGCAAGAAGAGCGCGTTGCTCGACGAGATCCTCGAGCGCGGCCCGCTGTTCCTGCGTGGCGTGGCGCTGGAGCGGCTGTGCCTGATGCATCTCGACAGCGACGATCTGGCCAGCGCGCGCGAGGCCTTCGTGCGCGCCCAGCAGACGCTGCCCGACTCGCCGACACTGGCTTACATCGAGGCCATGCTGCTGCTCCACGAAGGCCATCCGCGCGAGGCGCGCGAGCGGGCGCGGTTCTGGTTTCGCCGCCTGGCGCGCCAGGGCGACCTGGACTCCGACCAGCTGCAGTTTCTCGCCGACCTGGCCGACAACCCCGGCGCCACCCTGGCCGAGCAGATGGTCAATTCCGAGGAGGGGCTGGCCGAACCGCTGACCAACCTGCAGGCGTTGCTCGAGGCCTTGCCCACCGCGCCGCGGCTGCATTTCGAGACCAACGCCGACGGCAACCTGGAATATCACTCGGCGGCTCGCGAGGATACCCTGCATGCCGCCTGGCAGGCCGAGTTCCAGGTCGAGATCGACGAGGACGCGGCGCTGGGCTTCCAGGACGAGCCGTGGCCGCATGCCGGCGACTGGCTGAACGCGCTGTGTTCGCACCCCGAATGGCTGGATTCGCCGCGGGTGGTGCAGATGCTGAGCATGGCGCTGGCCAGCCGGTTCGGCAGCCTGCCGTGGATGGCCGAGAGCTTTTTCGCGCCGCTGGCGGCGCGCTTCGAGCGCTGGCTCGATCAGCTCGAGGCGGTGGGCGGACGCTTCGCCTGGGACGATGCCGACAATGCCGTGCTGCTGCGCACCGGGCTGGCGCTGGTGGTGGGCATGGAGCGCGGCGATCGCGAGCGTTCGCGCCATCTCGCCGAGCGCCTGCTGGTACTCGACGATCACGACAGCCTGGGCCTGCGCGAGCTGGTGCTCGATCAGTTGCTGCGCGAGGGGCGTGACGAGGAAGCGGTGACCCTCAGCGATCAGCCGCCGGCCGATGAGGAATCGCCGCTGCTGGGTGTGTTGATGGGCCGCGTGCTGGCGCTGTATCGCCTCGAGCGTTTCGACGAGGCCCGCGATTCGCTGAGCGCCGTGCAGGACACCAACAGCCATGTCATCGCCATGATGTGCGCCGAAAGGCCCAAGCCGGTGCCGCTGGCGGTCGAGGTGCCGGAGCCCGGCACGCGCGCGGAAGCCTGGCAGTATCGGGCGTTGATGCGCGATCAGTGGCTGGCCACGCGCGGTGCGCTGAGCTGGTTGAACGAGCAGCGCCGTCGCGTTGCGAATTCCCGCACGCACTGATCAATGGCCCGCCGGCTGACGCATCCGGCCGCTGTCGATCACGCCGGGCCGACGGCTGAGTCGCCAGGCCAGCCAGATCGCCGGCAGGCCGAGCAGCGCCGCCCACAGGAAGAAAGTGCTGTAACCCTGGTCGGCGACGATCACCCCCGAGAAACCGCCGATGAACTTGCCCGGCAGGGTCATCAGCGACGAGAACAGCGCATATTGGGTCGCCGTGTAGGCCCGTGACGTCAGGCTCGACAGGAAGGCGATGAAGACTGTGCTGGCCAGGCCGTTGGCCAGGTTGTCGCCCATGATCGTCACCACCAGCATGGGCAGTTGCGCGCCGGACAGCGCCAGGGCGACGAACAACAGGTTGGTCGCCGCGGCGAGGGTTGCGCCGATCACCAGCATCGTGGCGACGCCATAGCGCACCACCAGCAGACCGCCAAGCACACCGCCGGCGATGCTCATGGCGATGCCGAAGACCTTGGTGACGTTGGCGATCTGCGACAGCGAAAAGCCCAGGTCGATATACAGCGGGTTGGCCATCGCCGCCATCGACAAATCGCTGATCCGGTAGATCCCCACCAGCAGCAGCAACCACAGCGCCTGACGACCGTAGCGGCTGAAAAAATCGGTGAACGGACAGACGATCGCGCCGATCAGCCAGGCGCCGATACGGCGCTGCCAGCGGGGCCGATGCTGGGCCTGACGCAGGAAGGTCCGCACGCGCGGTTCGTGAATCAGTTGCACGGCGAGCGCGGCGCGCGGCGGCTCGGGGCGCAGCAGCACGGTCAGCATGCCGATCCCGACCAGCGCGGCCATGCTCAGGTAAGCGGCGTGCCAGGACGCCATGTCGGCGATGTACAGCGCCCCGGCGCCGGCGGCCAGCAGCCCGCCGCGATAGCCGATGATGTAGGTCGAGGCCATTGCCGCCTGGACCGTCTCGCTGGCCGACTCGATGCGAAAGGCATCGATCACGATGTCCTGGGTGGCCGAGCCGAAGGCGACCAGCAGCGCGAGCAGGGCGACGGCCGTCAGGCTGTGGCGTGGATCGACGCTGGCCAGCCCCACCAGGCCGGTGGCGATGACCGCCTGGGCCAGCAGCATCCAGCCGCGCCGTTGGCCCAACCAGCGCGTCATCAAGGGCAGCGGCAGGCGATCGACCACCGGCGCCCAGAACAGCTTGATCGAATAGAGGATGCCGATCCACGAGAAGAAGCCGATCGCCGCGACCTGCACGTCGACGTCGCGCAGCCAGGCGGTCAGGGTCGAGAATACCAGCAGAAACGGCAGGCCCGCGGAAAAACCCAGAAACAGCATGGCGACGACGGGGGGCTGGCGATAGACGGCCAGTGCGTCACGCCAGGAACGGCGTGGGGTGGTGCGGGGCATGCAAGGCTCTCCTGGCGGTGACGGGGGCGATCACAAGGGCATCGCAAGGGCATCAAAGCCTGTGGGCATCGATGCTAGACTGGCTGAATCGGTCAAACTTTCTAGGCCAGCGGGTAACTTACGGGTTCTACGCAGGTTTGATCAATCGCCGCTCGCTCATCTGCGACGGCCAAGAATACTGTACTGCGCGAGGATGCCTGATGAGGGAAGCGAATAACAATCAAACCACGGTCAACCCCGATGCCGTGCCGCGCTGGTATCTGATCCAGTGCAAGGGCGGCGAATCGTTTCGGGCTGCCGAGCATCTGGACAATCAGGGCTACGAGATATTCCATCCGGTACTGCAGGTCCAGAAGAAGCGCCGCGGCAAGCTGTGCTGGCTCGACGAGCCGCTGTTTCCCTATTATCTGTTCATCCGTCTCGATCGGCTGGCCAGCAACTGGCGGCCGATCCGCTCGACGCGAGGCGTGCTCAAGCTGGTGGGCTTCGGTGACGAGCCACTGCCGGTCGAGGACGCGCTGGTCTCGACCCTGCAGGACAGTGCCGGCCAGCAACCCGAGGCGCAGTCCGCCAACGTCTATTTTCGCGCCGGTGAAAAGGTCGAGATCAGTGACGGGCCGTTTCGTGCCCTGCAGGCGGTGTTCGAAAGCCAGAAGGGCGAGGAGCGGGCGATCGTGCTGCTCAACCTGCTGCATGGCCAGCAGCGCCTGGAGATGCCGATCGGTCATCTACGCCGCCAGTAAACCGCCAAGTTCGCGGATAAACCTAAATTTTCAGGAGAGACGATGTCCATCGCGTTGCAACAGGTGGTCACCCTGCACTATACCCTCTATGGCCCCGATGGCCGTTTGCTCGACGATTCGCGCCGGCGCGATGCGCCGCTGCGCTATTTGCACGGCCACGACAATATCGTTGCCGGTCTCGAGCGGGCACTGGATGGCCATGCGCCGGGCGATCAGTTGACGGTCGAGCTTCCTCCCGAGCAGGCCTACGGTGAACGCGACGAGGCGTTGATCCAGGAGGTGGCGCGCAGCGCCTTCGGTGAAGGCAGTGAACTGGCCCCGGGCATGCGCTTTCAGGCTCAGGGCCCGGATGGCCCGCGCGCGGTGACGGTCGTCGCGGTCGGCGAGGCCCGGGTCACCGTCGACGCCAACCATCCGTTGGCCGGTCAGACGCTGCGCTACGAACTCGAGGTGCTGGACGTGCGCGGCGCCACCCGGGCAGAGCTTGCCAAGGGCCATCCGCTGGACGAGGGTGTCGAACCCGCGCAGGTCGAAGATCGCAAGTTGCCTTGAGCGGCGGATGACGCTGATGCAAACCGTTCTGCTCCGAGACGCCGGCCGCTGGGCTCACACGGCGGCGGCAAGGCGGGCGAGGAATGCCTCGGTCGGCTCCGGTCGGGCCAGGTAGAAGCCTTGCAGTCGCGAGACACCGTGGCGGCGCAGGAAGGCCAATTGGCTTTCGATTTCGATGCCCTCGGCGACCAGCCGCAGCTTCAGGGTCTGTGCCAGGGCGATGATCGAGCGTGCCAGCGGCGCATCGTCGCTGCTCTGCAACGGGTCGATGAAAGTCTTGTCGAGCTTGATCTCGTTGAGCGGAAAATCCTGCAGGTAGCGCAGCGATGAATAGCCGGTGCCGAAATCGTCGATCGCCAATTGCACTCCCGAACTGGCGCAGCTGCTGCAGCGTGGCGGCAAGTTCGGGTGTCGCCAGCAGCGACTCGACGATTTCCAGGACCAGCCGCTGCGGCGCGAAGCCGCCAGCTCGCCACCAGATTCTCGATGCGCGCGGCGAAGGCGCTGTCGGTGAGCTGTTGAATCGATACATTGACCGACAGCGTCAGGTTAGTATCGGCCAGCGGTCCGCCGAGCAGCGCTGCGGCCTGGGCGAGTACCCAGTCGCCGATCGGTCGCAACAGGTTGCAGCGTTCGGCCTCGTCGATGAAGGCCCCCGGGGCGAGCAGGCCCTGCTGGGGATGCTGCCAGCGCAACAGCAGTTCGGCACCATACAGGACGCCCTGACCGGTGAACTGCGGCTGCAGGACAATGCGAAACTGCTGCTCGGCCAGGGCGGTACGCAATTGCTGTTCGATGCGCAGACGTTGCGTCGCCCATTCACTGAGTTCCGGCATGTATTCGAGGAGTAGCCGCTGGTCCTGCTGTCTGGCCTGCTTGAGTGCCAGTTCGGCGGCTTGCAGTACCTCATCGAGACGTATGGCCATCACGCGGGTAGTGGGCGACCCCGCCGATAAAATGCAGCTGGCAGGGATGCCGCTCAGTCAGCCACTGGGTCTCGGTCAGTGCCGCCAGCATATCCTCCAGGCGCTGCAACAGCCAGGCATCAGGGCTATCGCCGGGCAGCAGTATCGCCAGGTAGTTCCCCGGGAGGCGTGCCAGCCGCGGTGCGCGGCGCTGCGGCATCAGACGCTTGCGCAGGGCGGCGGCAACCTCGCCGAGGGTCTGGTTGCCGGCGTCCTGGCCGAACTGATGATTGACCTGACGCAGCCCGCCGATACGCACGACCACCAGGTGATAGGCCGACAGCGCAGCGCCCTGACGATCGATGGCGCGTATCAGCCCGCGCAGGTTGGGCAACCCGGTAATGGTATCGAAGTGGATCTGCTGGTCGAGATCGTCCTCGATCTCGCGGCGGCGCAGCGATTCGGCGAATTGCGACAGCAGGCTCGAGACGCCCATCACGGTGTTGATTTCCTCGGGCTGCCAGTCGCGCGGCTGGCTATCGTCGCAACACAGCACGCCGCGCAATTCGCCGCCGACGAAGATGCCGACCTCCAGCACCGCGGCGATGCCGTGCTTGCTGAAATAGCTATCGAGCCCGCTCAACCGCGTGTCTTCATGGACATGGTTGGCAGCCAGGTAGGGCATGCGATGGAGGCTGTCGAAATAATCGCCCAGGTTCTGGCGATCGAGGCGGTCATCGATGGGCGGGTCGGGCAGGCTGCAGCGACAGGTCAGTGTCCGGTCGTCATCATCGAAGAACCAGAGGCTGATGCGCGGCGTGCCGAGCAGACTCTTGAGCGATTCGAGCGCGGCAGTGAGAAAGTATGGCTCGGGCACGTTCCGCTGGTGCAGCTCGCGTAGATAGCGCCACCGCTGTTGCTGATCCAGGCGCTGCTGCGTTGACGAGGCCGCGTCGCTGTCGGCAGGCCGCGGGCTGCTTCGAGCGATCCAGCGCAAGGCCAGCAACACGGTGGCGGCGAGCGGAATCATCGACAGCACGAGAGTGACCAGCGCGGTCGCCAGCAACTCGTCCTTGAGCATGGCAGCATGGGTTTGCGCCGATACGTAAAGGCTCCCAGCGGCTGCTCCAAGGCTCGCCACGAGCGAGCCCAGGATCAACCCCTGGGTTTTTCGGTAGCTGTATTTCGTCGCCAGCTGCAGGCGCTGCCGTTCGTTTATCATCAGCCTCAGCTTTGTCATTCAAGGAATTGCAAAGGCCAGTGCTCGACTTCGCCATCGCTTGATCGCGGCGAGTGGGCGCTGAGTCGATTCGATCACCCTGATCGCCGTCTTGGTGGGGTAGGCTGTCTAGTAGTGGCGAGTCTGCCGGGTTATACCGTTGAGGGTCAATTTCACGTTGCCGTCAGCTGCCGTCAGTAGCGGCGACGTTGCAACCGACTTGGAGCCGGATAGTCGTCGAGCCAGCCGAGCACGGCGTCGGCGTCCAGGGCGGCCGAAATCAGAAAGCCTTGGGCCTGATCGCAGCCAGCTTGGGCGAGCAGGGCGAGATGCTGCTGGGTTTCGACACCTTCGGCGACAACCTGCAGGCCGAATCGGTGAGCCAGGTCAATGGTCGCATTGACGATCAGGGCATCATCGGGCTGGCTGGGCAATTCAAGCACGAAGGACTTGTCGATCTTGAGAATGTCCAGCGGCAACCGGCGTAGCTGGGTCAGCGAGGAGTAGCCGGTGCCGAAATCATCGATGGCGACCTGAATGCCCATTTCGCGCAACTCGCATAATAGCTGTGCGGCTAGAGCGGGTTCGCGCATTGTCGCTTGTTCGGTGACTTCGAGTGTCAGCAGGTGCGGATCGACGTGGCTTTCGGCCAGCCAGCCGGCGATCCGCTGACTCAACTGCGCATCCTCCAGATCGACCGCCGATAGATTGGCGGCGATAGGTTGCGGGCGCCCCAGCGCCGCCCATTCTGCCATCTGCGCGATCACCTGCTGAAGCATCCAGTCGCCGAGCAGCGCCATGTGGCCGGAGGCGACCGCCAGCGGCAGAAAGCTGTCGGGCTGCAGCAGGCCGAGCTGGGGGTGCTGCCATTGCAGCAGTGCCTCGAAGCCGGCAATGCGTCCGTCGGCGATATGGATCTTGGGCTGGTAGACGACGCGCAGTTGATCGTCACGCACGGCCAGCACCATGTCGCGTAGCAGTTGCCGTTCGCGATCGTAATGGTGATCGAGTCCCTCCTGATAGGCGCGGTAGCCGTCGTGAGCCTGACGAGCCAGCGACAGGGCGATGCCCGAGCGACGCAGCAGGCGGCGTGCTTCCTGGCCATGTTCGGGGTAGTTGAGGGTCGACAGCGAAAGCGAGGGAATCAGCGACGTGCCTTGTAGCTCGAGCGGTTGGCAGAGCACCTGACGCAGGCGCTCGTGGAGCTCCTCCGGATCGGTGGCGTGCGCGGCCAGCATCAGGAATTCATCGCCGCCGAGCCGATAGACCCGGCCGCGGTGGAACGGCAATTGCAACAATCGCTGCGCCAGCGCGACCAGCAACTGATCGCCGACGCCGTTGCCGAGATGCTGGTTGATGGTCTTGAGATTGTTGACGCTCATGCGCAGCAGGACGAAGTTTTCACCATGTTCGATGAGCCAGTCGATTTCGCCGAGTGCGGCCTGACGCGTGCCGATTCCGGTCAACGGGTCGATATCGGCGGCTCGCAAGCCGGCCTTGCGGGCCTGCAGCCAGGCTTGCAGCATGCGCAGATGCGCGGGATGCCGCTCTTCCGATAGCGGGTATCGCTCTGGGCGATTGCTGCCGGCCAGCAAGCGATCCGCCGAGGTGCCGATGGCCAGGGCCAGCTTGAGCAGCCCCAGGCCCAGCTGTCGCCGCGCGCCATCGACACAACCACGAAGCGACCCGTGAACGAGGCGATGTCCGGAAATGAGGCGATGAAAGTGGCGGTGGTCGGTGCGACTCATGGGGTTTTCGGGTTACCTGGGGGCAGGAACATGGATCACACTAAGGTACCGAATAGCCGAAAAAGTTTCGCGGCTCGCTGATAACAATGCACTTGGCTGCGTGGCGGCGGCTTTCGCGGCGCGGCTTAGCTGGCCAGCAGTGCAAGAAATTCGCGCATCGTCGAGAAGGCCTGGGCAAACAGTATTTCCAGAAAGCGCCCGTAATCCTGCATCAGTACCGCGATCAGTACCAGCCCCACCGTCAGCGTCATGGGAAAGCCGATGGAGAAGATCGTCAGCTGCGGTGCGGCGCGATTGAGGATCCCCAGGGACAGGTTGATGATCAGCAGCGCCGCGACCACCGGCAGGGCGAGCAGTAGCCCGGCGGTGAAGATGGTGCTGGCGTAGCGAGCAACGAACTCGAAGGCATCGGGGTTGAGCGCCTGGATGCCGATCGGCAGCGTCCGAAAGGATTCGGCGAGGATCTCGATGACCACCAGATGGGCGTTGAAGGCCAGCAGCATGAGCAACGCGATCATGTACAGAAAGCGTGACAGGACCATGGTGTTGGCGCCGGTATCCGGCGAGAAGAAGGTGGCGAAGGCCAGGCCCATCTGCAGGCCGATAAAATCGCCGGCAGCCATGACCACGGCCAGCGCGATGCGCATGATCAGGCCGATCGCCACGCCGATCAGGGTCTGCTCGACCATGATGCCGAGCCCTTCCCAGGAAATGATCGGTACCTCGGGCAGCGGTGGCAGCGTCGGCGCGATGACATAGGCGAGCAGGGCGGCCAGGGCGATCTTGGACTGCCTGGGGATGCTGTCGTGGCCCCACAGCGGCGCCGCCATGATGAACGCGGCCAGCCGCGTGAAGGGCCAGAGGAAGGCGACGATCCAGCCTTGCAACTGGTCGAAAGAGACTTCGATCATGTGCTGCCCGGCCTACCCGAGCATGTGCGGGATGTTTTGAAACAGCTCGGTGGTGAACTGGGTGATCAGCTGGATCAGCCAGGGGCCGGCCAGTACCAGGGCGGCGAAGACCCCGAGTATCTTGGGAATGAACGACAGCGTCATCTCGTTGATCTGCGTCGCCGCCTGGAACAGGCTGACCAGCAGGCCGATGGTCAGCGCCGTGAGCAGCAGCGGGGCCGCCAGGAAAAGCGTCACCTTCATGCCCTGGTAGGCCATGCTCATCACCATTTCCGGTGTCATATCAAGGCCTCCTGAAGGCGTGCGGTGGCGGCTCGTGCCGAGGGGGTGAGCCGGTAAATCGATAGAGAATGGTTCAAAGAAAGTAGAGGCTCTAAATGACTCTCTAAATATAGAGAAGCGCTATATGGAAACCCTATATATAGAAACTCTCGGCCAGCGAACCGATCAGCAGATGCCAACCATCGACCAGCACGAACAGCATCAGCTTGAACGGCAGCGAGATGGTTGCCGGCGGCACCATCATCATCCCCAGCGACATCAGCACGCTGGCGACCACCAGATCGATGATCAGAAACGGGATGAAGATGGTGAAGCCGATCTGGAAGGCGGTCTTGAGTTCGCTGGTCACGAACGAAGGCAGCAGTACCCGCATCGGCACGTCCTCGGGCCCCTGAAAGGTGCCGGCATCGGCCAGCCGCGCGAACAGGGCGATATCCGGTTCGCGGGTCTGGGCCATCATGAACTCGCGAAACGGCTGGCTGGCCTGCTCGATGAACACGTCGAAGTTGATCTGTTGATCGGAAAACGGCTGCCAGGCCTGGTCGTAGACCTGCTGAAGCACCGGCGACATGATGAAGAACGTCAGGAACAGCGCAATGCCCAGCAGCACCTGGTTGGGCGGCGCCGACTGGGTGCCCATGGCGGTGCGCAGCAGGCCGAGCACGATGATGATCCGGGTGAAGCTGGTCATCATCAGCAGAATGGCCGGCAGGAAGGCCATCGAGCTGAGCAGCAGCAGGGTCTGCAGGCTCAGCGACCACTGCTGACCGCCATCGGCCAGGGGCTGACTGGTCAGCCCGGGCACCGACTGGGCCAGCGCCTGCTGCGAGACGAGGGCCAGGCAAGCCAATAGCAGCAAAGCGACGACTCGGCGACCGGTGCTGGCCTGTCGCGTCGCCGGGGGGCTTGATGAGGTACGCCGACTCATCGTTCGCCCTCCCCAGGCCCGGAGCGGCTGCCGCGCCGCCCCAGCGAATCGCGCGTATTGTCGCGTAGCGCCGTGGCGAAGCGCGCGGCGAAGCCCTGTGCCTCGCCGGCAGCGCTTGCGCCGTGTTCGGGTTCGCTGGGTGCCGGCAGTTCATGCAGGCGGGTGACCTGGCCACCGCCCACGCCCAGCACCAGCCAGGTGCCCTCGACCTCGACGATGACCACCCGCTCGCGCTGACCGATGGCGGTGCTGGTCACGACCTTGAGATGACGATCGCCCCGCCCGCGTCCGGCGTTGAGGCGGCGCAGCAGATAGCTGCAGGCGAAGATCACGGCGATCACCAGCCCCAGGGCGAGTGCCGTCTTGCCGAGAACGGCGAGCCCCATCAGGTCGCCTTGTGCGCTGCCGAGGGTCTCGGCGGCGCCCTGGGTTGCGGAAGTCTGACTCATCGGTTGAGCTTTTGGACGCGCTCGGAGGGAGTAATGATCTCGGTGATGCGGATGCCGTACTTGTCGTCGACCACCACGACTTCGCCCTGGGCAATCAGATAACCGTTGATCAGGATATCCATGGGTTCGCCGGCGAGGCCGTCGAGCTCGATCACCGAGCCCTGGGCGAGCTCCAGCAACTGCTTGATGGTCAGCCGGGTGCGGCCCAGTTCCACGGTCAGCTTGACCGGGATGTCCATGATCATCTCGAGATCGCGCATCGAGCCACTGGCACCGCTCGTACCGTCGAGCGCGCCAGTGGCTCGATGCGCGATCTCGAGATGATCATGGATATCCCGGTCAAGCTGACCGTGGAACTGGGCCGCACCCGGCTGACCATCAAGCAGTTGCTGGAGCTCGCCCAGGGCTCGGTGATCGAGCTTGATGGGCTCGCCGGCGAGCCCATGGATATCCTGATCAACGGTTACCTGATCGCCCAGGGCGAAGTTGTGGTGGTCGACGACAAGTACGGCATTCGCATCACCGAGATCATTACTCCCTCCGAGCGCGTCCAAAAGCTCAACCGATGAGTCAGACTATCCGCAACCCAGGGCGCCGCCGAGACCCTCGGCAGCGCGCAAGGCGACCTGATGGGCCTTGCCGTTCTCGGCAAAACGGCACTCGCCCTGGGGCTGGTGATCGCCGTGATCTTCGCCTGCAGCTATTTGCTGCGCCGCCTTAATGCCGGACGCGGGCGGGGCGATCGTCATCTCAAGGTCGTGACCAGCAGCGCCATCGGTCAGCGCGAGCGGGTGGTCATCGTCGAGGTCGAGGGCACCTGGCTGGTGCTGGGCGTGGGCGGTGGCCAGGTCACCCGCCTGCATGAACTGCCGGCACCCAGCGACACCGAACACGGCGCAAGCGCTGTCGCGAAGCGGGTTTCGCCGCGCGCTTCGCCCGGCGCTACGCGACAATACGCGCGATTGGCTGGGGCGGCGCGGCAGCCGCTCCGGCCTGGGGAGGGCGAACGATGAGTCTGTGGGGCCCTTGCTCAGCTCCCCGAGCGACGCGACGGCCAGCACCGGTCGCCGAGTCGCCGCTTTGCTGCTCTTGGCTTGCCTGGCCCTCGTCTCGCAGCAGGCGCTGGCCCAGTCGGTGCCCGGGCTGACCAGCCAGCCCCTGGCCGATGGCGGCCAGCAGTGGTCGCTGAGCCTGCAGACCCTGCTGCTGCTCAGCTCGATGGCCTTCCTGCCGGCCATTCTGCTGATGATGACCAGCTTCACCCGGATCATCATCGTGCTCGGCCTGCTGCGCACCGCCATGGGCACCCAGTCGGCGCCGCCCAATCAGGTGCTGCTGGGCATTGCGCTGTTCCTGACGTTCTTCATCATGTCGCCGGTGCTTCAGCAGGTATACGACCATGCCTGGCAACCGTTTTCCGATCAACAGATCAACTTCGACGTGTTTATCGAGCAGGCCAGCCAGCCATTTCGCGAGTTCATGCTGGCCCAGACCCGCGAGCCGGACGTCGCCTGTTCGCGCGGCTGGCCGATGCCGGCACCTTTCAGGGGCCCGAGGACATGCCGATGCGGGTACTGTGCCTTCGTTCGTGACCAGCGAGCTCAAGACCGCCTTCCAGATCGGCTTTACCATCTTCATCCCGTTTCTGATCATCGATCTGGTGGTCGCCAGCGTGCTGATGTCGCTGGGGATGATGATGGTGCCGCCGGCGACTCTCGCTGCCGTTCAAGCGATGCTGTTCGTGCTGGTCGATGGTTGGCATCTGCTGATCGGTTCGCTGGCCGAGAGTTTCTATATCTAGGGTTTCCATGACCCTTCTCTATATTTGAGAGTGATTAAGAGCCTCTACTTTCTTTGAACCATTCATTTATCGATTTACCGGCTCACCCCTCGGCACGGGCCACCGCCACAAGCCTTCAGGAGGCCTTGATATGACACCGGAAATGGTGATGAGCATGGCCTACCAGGGCATGAAGGTGACGCTTTTCCTGGCGGCTTCGCTGCTGCTCACGGCGCTGACCATCGGCCTGCTGGTCAGCCTGTTCCAGGCGGCGACGCGGATCGAACGAGATGACGCTGTCGTTCATTCCCAAGGGGGTTTCGCCGCCCTGGTGCTGGCCGCCGCCGGGATGCGGCTGATAACCCAGTTCACCACCGAGCTGTTCCGAAACATCCCTCACGTGCTCGGGTAGGCCGGGTAGCGACATGATCGAAGTCTCTTTCGACCAGTTGCAAGGCTGGATCGTCGCCTTCCTATGGCCCTTCACACGGTTGGCAGCGTTACCATGGCGGCGCCGCTATGGGGGCACGAGCAGCATCCCTCGGCAGTCCAAGATCGCCTGGCCGCCATGCTCGCCTATGTCATCGCGCCGACGCTGCCACCGCTTCCCGAGGTGCCGATCATTCCTGGGAAGGGCTCGGCGTCGTGGTCGAGCAGACCTGATCGGCGTGGCGATCGGTCTGATCATGCGTATCGCGCTGGCCGTGGTCATGGCCGCCGCGCGATCTTTATCGGCCTGCAGATGGGCCTGGCCTTCGCCACCTTCTTCTGGCCGGATACCGGGGCCAACACCATCGTCCTGTCGCGATTCTTGTACATGATCGCGTTCTCATGTGCTGGCTTTCAAAGCCCGCCTGGAGATCATCGAAATATTAGCCGAATCCTTCGCACGCTGCGATCGGATCCAGGCGCTCAACCCCGACGCCTTCGAGTTCGTCGCTCGCTACGCCAGCACCATCTTCACCGCCGGGCTACTGCTCGCCCCTACAGGTAGTCGCGGCGTTGCTGATCATCAACCTGTCCTGGGGATTCTCAATCGCGGCGCGCCGCAGCTGACGATCTTCTCCATCGGCTTCCCCATGACGCTGACGGTGGGGCTGGTACTGATCGCGGTATTAATGCAGGGGGAGGGCACTTTCTGGAAATATTGTTTGCCGGCCTTCTCGACGATGCGCGAATTTCTTGCACTGCTGGCCAGCTAAGCCGCGCCGCGAAAGCGCCGCCACCCAGCCACGCGCATTGTTATCAGCGAGCCGCGAAACTTTTTCGGCTATTCGGTACCTTAGTGTGATCCATGCTCCTTCCTCAGGTAGCCCGAAAACCCCATGAGTCGCACCGACCACCGCCACTTTCATCGCCTCATTTCCGGACATGGCCTCGTTCACGGAGGCTTCGTGGTTGTGTCGATGGCGCGCGGCGACAGCTGGGCCTGGGGCTGCTCGAGCTGGCCCTGGCCATCGGCTCCTCGGCGGACGCTTGTTGGCCGGCAGCAATCGCCCAGAGCGATACCCGCCGTATCGGAAGAGCAGCAGTCCGCGCATCTGCGCATGCTGCAAGCCTGGCTTCAGGCCCGCGAGGCCGCTTGCGCGGTCCGCCGATATCGACCCGTTGGACCGGAATCGGCACGCGTCAGGCCGCACTCGGCGAAATCGAATTGGCTCATCGAACATAATAAAAATTTTGTCCTGCTGCGCATGAGCGTCAACAATCTCAAGACCATCAACCAGCATCTCGGCAACGGCGTCGGCGATCAGTTGCTGGTCGCGCTGGCGCAGCGATTGTTGCAGTTGCCGTTTCCACCGCGGGCGGGGGTATCGACTCGGCGGCGATGAATTCCTGATGCTGCACCGCGCGCGCCAGGGACCGGAGGGACTGCACGAGCGCCTGCGTCAGGTGCTCTGTCAACCGCTCCGAGCTGCGAGGCACCATCAGCTGATTCCCTCGCTTTCGCTGTCGACCCTCAACTACCCCGAACATGGCCAGGAAGCACGCCGCCCCTGTTGCGTCGCTCGGGCATCGCCCTGTCCTCTGCGGGCTCCAGTCAGGCCCACGAGCGCTACCAGCGCCTATAGAGGAACTGGATCGTAGTTGCGATCGCGAACGGCAACTGCTACACGACATGGTGCTGGCCGTGCGTGAGACGACCAACTGCGCGTCGTCGGCGAGGGGGAGAGCCATATCGCCGACGGGACGCATTGCCGGCTTCGAGGCACTGCTGCAATGGCAGCACCCCAAGTTCGGCCTGCTCCGCAGCCCGACAGCTTTCTGCTGCTGGCGGTCGCCTCCGGCCACATGGCGCTGCTCGGCGACTGGATGCTTCAGCAGGTGATCGCGCAGATGGCGGAATGGGCGGCCCTCGGCTCGCGAGATCCATCGCCGCCAATGTATCGGCGGTCGATCTGGAGGAGGCGCAGTTGAGTCAGCGGATCGCCGGCTGGCTGGGCCGAACGCCAGCATCAATGCCGCAGCCTGCTGACACTCGAAGTCACCGAACAAGCGACAATGCGCGAACCCGCTCTAGCCGCACAGCTATTGTGCGAGTTGCGCGAAATAGGCAGATCAGTGCGCCATCGATGATTTCGGCACCGGCTACTCCTCGCTGACCCAGCTACGCCGGTTGGAGTTGGACATTCTCAAGATCGACAAGTCCTTCGTGCTTGAATTGCCCACCCAGCCCGATGATGGCCTGATCGTCAATGCAACCATCGACCTGGCTCACCGATTCGGCCTGCAGGTCGTCACCGAAGCTGTCGAAACCCAGCAGCATCTCGCCCTGCTCGCCCAGGCCGGCTGGGATAAGAGCCAAGACTTTGCTGATTTCGGCCGGCCTGCATGCTGGGCTGGCTCGATAACTATCCCGCGCCAGTGCGGTTGCAACGTCGCCGCTACTGACGGCAGCTGATGGGCAACGTGAAATTGACCCTCAACGGTATAACCCGGCAGACTCGCCATTACTAGACAGCCTACCCCGCCAAGACGGCGATCAGG
>CAVZBU010000027.1:0-17331 GCA_963773565.1 uncultured Gammaproteobacteria bacterium
CGAGGACGATGCACCCGTAGCCGCAGGGATCGATGCGGGATTGGCCCTGAGTGACTTCGTGGTCGATACCGTCACCACGCTGGATGCCGCTCAAGGCGCGCTGGCGACGATCGACTACGCCGCCGTGGTGCTCGATCGGCGCCTGCCCGATGGCGATGGGCTGAGTTTATTGCAGCAGTGGCGTCGAGCGGGTGTGGCGACGCCGGTGCTGATGCTGACGGCGCGAGACGCCGTGGCCAGCCGCGTCGAGGGCTTGCAGGGCGGTGCCGACGATTATCTGGTCAAGCCGTTCGATCTGGACGAGTTGACCGCGAGGCTTCAGGCGCTCTTGCGGCGTGCGGCGGGGCAGGTCGACCGTTGCCTTCGCCACGGCAGGCTGGCCATGGACCCTGTCGCTCGCAGCGTCACGCTCGATGAAGAGCCAGTAGTCCTGGTGAGACGCGAGTTGATGCTGCTGGAGGCCCTGATGCGTGCTCGTGGGCGGATTCTGAGCGCCGAGCAACTGAAGGATCGTCTCTACGGCATCGACGACGAGATCGAAAGCAATGCCCTCAACGTGCATATCTATCAGCTGCGTCGCAAGCTGGGGCGCAACGTGATCGAGACGGTCCGTGGCGTCGGTTATCGTCTCGGCGCACCCAGCGACGAAGCGGCGTCATGAGCCTGCGCCTGCGCCTCATGGCCACGCTCGGGATCACCCTGATGCTGCTGTGGGGGATCACGGCGGTATGGTCGATGCGCGACCTGTCGACCCAGTTCGAGCGCTCGCTGGATCAGCGTCTGGCGCAATCGGCCCAGATGGTGGCAGGGCTGCTGGATCGTGTGCCGGCGGCGGCATGGAATGGCGTGGCCGGCGAGCCATCGGCCATTCCCGCGCTCGAGGGTGTCGCCTGCCGTGTTTCTTCGCTGCGCGGCCAGGTGGTGGCCGGCACGCACCCCGAAATGAACGACGTGCTCGCGGCCGATGGCGAGGGTTACAGCTATCGCCAGCACAACGGACAACGCTGGCGTGTCTACACGCTGATCGACGAGGCCAAGCGAATCACCGTGGCGGATCGTCTGCGCGAGCGGGAGTCGTTGTTGGCGCAGGTTCGCCGTGCCGCGTTCTATCCGTTTCTGCTCGCGCTGATCGGCAGTCTCATCGCGTTGTGGTGGGGGGTAAGCCGTGGCCTGTCGCCGCTTTCGAGGCTGCAGCGGCGACTGATCTCGCGTGATTATGACGACCTCTCGGCACTGCCCACCCGCGGGCTGCCCGGCGAGATACGGCCGCTGATCGATGGCTTCAATACGCTGCTTTCGCGGACTCGGCGAATGCTCGAGCTGGAGCAGCGTTTCACCGACGATGCCGCCCACGAACTGCGCACACCGCTGACCGCCATTCGCACCCATCTGCAGATCGCACGCCGGGTCGAAGGCAACCCGCGCCGGGAGGCGATGCAGCAGGCCGAGGCGGGCGTGGAACGGCTGACGAAAACGCTCGATCAACTGTTGCTGCTGGCGCGGATGGAGAGCAAGGAGATCACCCGCGGTAGCCTTGAATCCTCCCCACTCGGCGAGGCGCTGGAGACCGCGATGACGGAAACCGGCAGTCGTGACCGCTGCCATTACAGCCCAGGGGTGAGCCGCATACGCGTCGCCCTGTCGGGCTCGCTAGTGGTGATCGCCCTGCGCAACCTGCTCGAGAATGCGATGCGACATGGCTTGCCTGGCGCCCCGATCGAGATCGAGGCGCAACAATCGAATGGCATGGCGATGATCGCCATCAGCAATCAGGGAGAGGCCATCCCGCCTGAACAGCTCGCCCGCTTGACGGAGCGTTTCCATCGCGGGAACCACCCCCAGGGCAGCGGTCTGGGCCTCTCTATCGTCGAGGCGATCGTCACCCGCGCCGGTGGTCGGGTGGCGCTCGCCTCCGGCGACGGCGTAGGGCTGCGGGTGACGCTCGCATTACCCACGGCTTGAACGGCCGTCGGGCTGCTCTCTGTGCCGCTCCTTCAGGACTCCGGGGCGTCACCACCCATGATGGCGCGGAGCTTGTCCGGCGAGGGGGCGCCCATGACATTGTGCACCTCGCCGTCAGCATCGCGATAGAAGGTCGCGGGGGTCGCGTAGAGTTGACCCTCGCGCATCAGCTGCGTGTTTTCACTGACCCACTGCTCGCTTTGATCGCTGCCCTTGCTGTCCGGCATGCTGCCGGTACGGTAGTGCTCGGCGATCGCGTCGCCCGGGTTATCCGCACTGAGCAGGGCTGCCGCTTTCGCGGGGCTGTCCGCCTTGAGAATGCCCACCATCAGATGGCGAATCTGCACCTTGCCGCTTTCGACCCAGGGCTGGGCCTCCTGCCAGAACTTGCGGCAGTAGGGGCAGTTGGGGTCACTGAAGGTGTAGACCACGCGTGGTGCATCGGCATCCCCATCGCGGACCCAGTGATGGTCGGCCATCTGTTGCCAAAGCTTGGCGTTCCTGGGGCCGTTGACGAGTTGCTCCAGCGGCTCGGCCGAGACATCCCGGCCCTCGGCATCGATCAGCGTGCCGACGACGGCGTGCTTGCCGTCCGGGGTCAGGTACGCCGCGACGGCCTGGCCGCGCACGCTGGCGGCATAGCCCTTGAGCCCGCCGGGCGCGTCGAATTCACCGTGCACCTTGAGTCCTTGCTGCTCGAGCTGCTGAATCGGGGCCGGCCACTGCTCGGCAGTGGCCGGCAGACTCGTCGCCAGGGCGATACCAGCGCCGAGGGTCAGTGCGCGCCGTAGCCGGATCATGCGGGGGGAGCGAACTTGCATGCGTGTTGTCTCCTGTTGGGAAGATCAGGGCTGGAAGTCAGGGTTGAAAGTCAGGGGTCGAGACGCTCGAGACTGCGCTCGAGCGTGGCGCGGGAAAGCTCACCGAAGTGGGTGTCGATAAGCATTCCATCGGCGTCGTAATAGAGCGTGGTGGGCAAGGCCATGGCACCCACCGCCTGGCCAAAGCTCATGTTCGGATCGCGATAGACATGGTCGAGCGCGAGTGACTCGCGCTGCAGGAAGGTAGTGACCTTGCGCGCGCTCTCGCCCTGATTGACGAAGACGAAGGCTACATCGTCCCGCTCCTGCTGGGCCTGCGCCAGCATCGGCATCTCGCGACGACAGGGAGGGCACCAGCTGGCCCAGAGATTGACCACCATGGGGCGGCCGGCTTGGCGCTGGACGCCGGGCAAGGTCACCGGCGTGCCATCGAGGGCCACCAGCGGTGCCGACGGTATGTTGGTGCCCTGGGGCGTCATCATTGCCAGTGCCCCGGCCGTCAGCGACCACACCAGTGCCCCTGACAGGACAGCCGCACCCAGCGGGCGGCGTTCACTCGGCTGCCGCCAGCAACGCCAGACAAGATAGACGCAGGCAATAGCCAGGCCGGCCAGCGGCTCGAAGCCGCGATCACGGATGTCCAGCCAGGACCAGAACGTGTCGTAGCTCTGCCAATAGCGGGCGACGAAAACGATTCGCGCCCCGACCACGCCAACAAGCAGGGCGTTGAACAAGCTATCGCCGACGCTGACCCGTCGGCGGCGGCCGAGCCAGGCGCCGACGACTAGCGCGACGACCATCGACAAAACCAGTAGCAGTAGCCCCAGGCTCAGGGCAAACGGGCCGATGGCCAGACTGCGATCCAGGGGGTTCATGGGCTGCTCCGGGTGGCATCGTTGGCCGTTTGTCGGGCCTGATCGAAGCGCTCGAGAAAGGCCTCGGCATCCAGTTCACCGATGATGCGGGCGCTGCGGCGTTCCTGGCCGTCGGGGCCGAACCACATCAGGGTCGGTGGGCCGACGACACCGAAGTGCTGCATGATCTCCCGATCTCTGGTGTCGTAATCCGTGACGTCGATACTCAGGCGCTGCACGTTCTGGAGCTCGGCCTTGACGCTCGGGTCGGTGAAGACTTCCTGCTCGATCACCTCGCAGGAGATGCACCAGTCGGCGGTAAATTCGACCAGCGTCATCTGGTCGCTTGCCGCGGTTTGTGCGACGCGGGCGTTGAGGGTAGCCAGGTCGTCGACGTCGTCGAATGCGAGCGGCTGGCCGGGGCGCGCTGTCGGCGCGGCTACCGCCAGCTATCGCCGGCCGGTGCGTAGACCGCCAGCGGACGCCACGGATCGTCGGCGCCACCAGCGGCGCCGATCAGAATCAGCGCGCTCCACAGGCCGATGACCGCAGCGCTGGCGGTCGCTCCCTGGGGCACCACGCTCGAGGCATCGGCGCTGCGTGCCAGAGCGCGCAGCGAAACGGCAAAACTCAGCCCCAGGGCACCCCAAAGGCCGAGGACGATGGGCTCCGGCACCACGCGAGCGACGAACCAGATCGCCATCCCCAGCAGCACAAAGCCGAACAGCGCTCTGACACGAACCATCCAGGCGCCCGGTCTGGGCAGCAAGTGGCTACCGAGGGTGCCGATCAGGATCAACGGTGCGCCCATTCCCAGGCCGAGCGCCAGCAATGCCGCGCCGCCCAGCCAGGGGTCGCCGCTTTCGGCGATAAACAGCAGCGCGCCCGCCAGTGGCGCGGTCATGCAGGGACCTACCAGCAGCGCGGAGAGCACGCCCATGATGGCGACGCCTTTCAAGCGTCCGCCGCGTTGGCGCGCCAATCCGGCGTCCAGGCGCTGCCGAATCATCCTCGGCAGTTGCAGCTCGAACAAGCCGAACATGGCCAGTGCGAGAACGCTGAACAGCAGCGCGAACAGGCCGATGAACCAGACGTTCTGGAACAGAATCTGCAGATTGGCGCCGGCCATCGCCGCGGCAACGCCGAGCACTGCATAGGCGGCGGCCATGGGCAGGACAAAGGCGGTAGACAGTACGAATCCGGCCGTTCGATGGCTCTCTCCCGCCTTGCGCTGACCGACGATCAGGCTCGACAGGATCGGGATCATCGGCAGCACGCAGGGCGTGAACGTCAGCAGCAGGCCCATGCCGAAGAAGACGGCCAACGTCCAGGCCCAGTGACCCCCGGCCAGCTGCGCCGCCAGTTGCTGATCTTGCGCCAGCTTTCTCTCCGGGGCGGTAGCCGGGCCCGACGCGGCGGGCGCCCCCGGGGCGGGGCTCGTGGCGTCGGGCGTTGGCTGCGTCTCCGCTGTTTCCGCGGCCGAGGGCGGCAGATCGAAGGTTTGCTGCTGGGGCGGGTAGCAGAGCCCGGCGTCGGCGCAGCCCTGCCAGTGGAGGGTTATCGTGTCGGCATTGCCGGGTCGAGTGGTCATGCTCAGGGCCTGACGGTAGATCTCTGAGCGGCCGAAGTACTCGTCCTCGATGGTCTCGCCGTCGGGGAGCTCGAGCGGTAGCTCGCGCCCTCCCGCTTCGGCAGAGAAGCGGTGGCGGTAGAGGTAGTAACCGGGCTCGATCTGCCAGGCGATCTGCAGTGTGTCACCATCCTGGGTCAGCGTTGGCTTGAAGGCCTGTTCCGGGGGCAGGAACTTGCCCTGTTGCCCGAAGGGAGTCTGGGCCGTAGCCACCGTGGCGATGGCGAGCAACCCCAGCAGCAACACCCATTGCATGGGCCTATGTAATGGCCTCGTCCTTGCGCGCATTTCCAGCACTCCTGGTTCGATGAGGGGCAGGTTGGCCCATGGAAATGAGCTGAGAATGAACGCGGCATGGGAATCGCGCTTGCTGGAAGGTGGAGCGCGGTCGTTGTCGACCAGGGCTTATCAGTTCAATAGCCGGTCATTTCCAGATATCCCTCGCCGCCATGGCTGCCCTCGATCGAGACCATGCCCTCCCAGTAGGCGAACGAGGTGTCCATCCACTGGTCGGGATGCACCGCGCGCACCGTGACATCGACGTGGTGATCGGGTACTTCGACCCGCCAGGCGGTGGGCAGCTGGCGCCCGGCGACCTCGCTGGTGGCCTGCGGCGTCAGTCGCAGCGTGTCTTCGCCGAGCGGGGTGACGCGGCCATCGGCGGCGATCCAGCTACCCGACAGGTAGTCGCCGCCGGCCTCGCCGGCGCCGCGCAGCCGAAACGCCATCAGCTTGGCGCCGCTGTCGAGATGCAGCGAGAACCAGTCCCAGCCCTGCTGGCCGGGGCCCAGCAGCTGGCTGCTCCATTCTCGATCCAGCCAGGCGCGACCGCTCACTGCGATCGGCTCACCGTCCACCTCAAGCGTGCCGCTGACCCGGTAGAACGGCTGGCTGTAGTAGATCGAGCCCTGACCGTCGGCGGACTTCTGGCTGAACCCGGCGTCGCCGTGCAGGACCAGCGGGCCCTGAGCGTCGAGCGCCAGGGCGTAGCCAAAGTCCTCGCCACTGGCATGTACCTGAAGATGATCGAGACCGTCGCCCGCTGCCTCGCCTGCGCTGGCCGTGCCATTCGACGGCTCGCCCGGCGTGGCGAGCGTCCAGTCGTCCAGCCAGGCGGCGAACGGGGCGGCCTCGACGCCGGCCTGGCCGCGGGTGTCGGCCAGCGTCAGGCCGCGGGCGAAACGCTCGGCGTCGTAGTGCTCGCGGGGCGTGGAGAGCGCGGCGTGGGCCATCCATAGCTGACGGCTCGCCCAGGGGGAGTCGGTTTGCGGGCCGGTCAGCGTGCCGGGCGGTGCCAGCGCCTGGCGGAACAGCGTCCACTGCACGCCGAACGGCCGGCCGTCGGCGCTTTCGAGATTGGCGGTCAGGTACCACCACTCGATACGGTAGTCGGGATGGGCGCCGTGATCGGCGGGAAAGTCCAGCGTGTTCCCCGGATGCGCCTCGGCGAAGCCCGCCGCCGCTTGATCGCCAAGCCCGGCATAGCCGGCCGAGGCAGGGGAGTCCTGAGTCGCCCAGGGTCGCCAGGCCGCGACGCTCGCGATCAGCACGACCGCCAGCAGCGTCATAAAGAGTATCCATTGCCGCTGGGTCATGTCGCCGCGAACTCCTCGAGCAGTTGGCGCGGTGGGCTGCGCCATAGCCGCCGTGCCGGCAACAGCGCCGCGCCGGCGGCGACCAGCACCGCCAGTGCCAGGGTGACGGCCATTTCGCCGGGGAACACATGCAGCGGCAGGCGCCAGCCGAACGCCGCGACGTTGATCACCGCGACCAGCGCCCAGGCCAGGGCGATGCCCAGCGGCAGCGCCACCAGCGCGGTGGCCAGTGCCGCGCCGATCAACTGGCCGAGCTGCACCGCGACCAGCTGGGCGCGCGACACGCCGAGCGCCCAGAGCGGCGCGAGCTGGGCGCGTCGCGCGCTGGCCTGGGCCAGCAGCGTGGTCAGCAGAGCCAGCGCCGCGACGCCCAGGGTCAGCGCATTGAGCGCACGGGTGATGGCGAAGGTGCGCTCGAAGACCTCCCTGGAAGTGGCCTTGAGCCGGCGCTGGTCGGTGAACGTCTCGCCGGGGATCGCCAGCGCCTCGCTGAGCCCCGTGCGCAGCCGTGCCAGCGCCGCATCGCGGGCCTCGCCATGCGCGCTGCCCGCGGCAAGCACCACCCCCAGGCTGCCCGGCGGCGCGGCGAACTCGCGGGCCAGCCGTGCGGTGGGCATGACGATCTCGCCATGCGGATTGCCGTAATCGGGATAGACCGCGGCGATTACCAGGCGCTGCTCGCGCTGGTCGGGGCCACGCAGGGTCAGCGTCTCACCGGCGTGAAAGCCGCGACGGCGGGCGAGCTGCTCGTTGATGAACACCGCGCCGTCGCGCAACGCCTGCCAGGCCGCCTCGCGGCCCGCGGCACTCGCCTGCAGCGGCCACTGGCGGGTCAGCACCGGCGCCGGGTGGATGCCGAACAGCGCCACCGGCACGGCGTCGCGTTCCCCATCACGGCGTTCAGCGTCGAGCAGTAGCGTGGCCTGGGCGTGGCGGGCCGGCAGCAGCGTGGCGACCTCGGGTTGCGCGGACAGCCATTGCTGGAGCCTGGCGTAGTCGTCCTCCTCGGGGTGGACGTAGATGTCGGCCAGCAGGCGCTGGTCGAGCCAGTCGAGGAAGGTCAGGCGAAAGCCGCCGACCATGCTGCTCACCCCCAGGTTGGCGGCCAGTGCCAGCAGCAGCGCCATCATCGCCAGTTGCAGGCGCGGTAGCTGGAGCTGCAGGTCGGCCACCGCCCACTGCCACAGCGGCCGGCGGCGCAGCGCGCGGCTGGCGAGCTGCAAGGCCATGGCGAGCAGCGCCGGCAGCCACAGCGCCACGCCGAGCAGCGCCACGGTAACCATCGCGAAGCCGGCGATCAGCGTGGTCCGGCCGGTCGCACCGCCCGAAGCGCTCAGCCACACGCCGAGACCCGAGCGCGACGATCAGCAGCCCGCTGCCGGCCAGCGCCTGGCGGCGCCACTGACGCGCCAGCCGTGCGCGCCAGGCCTGGGCTTGGCCGAGCATCAGCACCTCGAGCCGGGCGACTCGCCACAATACCCCCGAGCCGGCGGTGGCGAGCCCGCCGAGGGTGACCGCCAGACCGCCCAGCCAGTAGTACCAGGGCAGCGCCAGCTGACTGCTGACCCGGCTGTCGTAGAGCGCATCGAGGCTGGCGGCGACGTCCGGCAGCAGCCAGCTGGCCAGCGCTACGCCGCTGAGGATCCCGGCCAGCGCGCCGATCAGGCCGATCGCCAGCAGCTCAATGATCAGCGCGGCGACCAGCGTGCGGGCCGGCACGCCCAGCGCGCGCAGCGTGCGCATCAGCCCCAGGCGCTGCTCGAGCGCCAGGCCCAGCGCGGCGTGGACGATGAACAGCCCCACCACCAGCGCCAGCAGGCCCATCGCGGTGAGGTTGAGATGAAAGCTGTCAGCGAGCTGGCCGGGCGAGGCCAGTTGGCGGGCGGGGATGCGCACCAGCTGCTCGGGCAGCGCGAACGTCGCCGAGGGGGCGACGACCAGCCGGGTGAGCTGCCGGTCGAGCCCCAGCAGCGCCTGGGCCACGCCGATGTCGCTGACCAGGGTGGCCGGCGGCAGGCTGGGGTCGCTTTCCACCGGCGGAAGCCGCGGGTCGCCGCGGGCGGCGTCGGCGACATCCGGCGCGGCGCGCAGCCGGTGCGGCGGCAGCAGCCAGTCGCGCAGCGCGGTGGCGCTGCTCTCGCGGCGCGCCAGGCTCGAATCGCCGGGCAGGGTCAGCGGGTCGATGCCCAGCAGCGTCACCGCCGTGTCGTCTTGTGAAGCCTCGCCGGCCAGGCGCAGCCGGCCCTCGACCAAGGGCGAGACCGGCGCCCCGGCACGGCGCAACGTCAGGTAGTCGTCGAGGGTCAGCGCTTCGCCGTCGCGGCGCTCGATACGATCGAGCTGGTTCTCGAACAGCGCCTCGGCGCGGGCGTAGCTGTCGCGGGCCGAAGCGTTGATCGCCTGCACGCCGCTCCACAGCGCGCTGGCGACCCACAGCCCGAGCAGCAGCATGGCCAGCTGGCCGGGGTGACGACGGTAATGCGACAGCAGCGTGGCCAGGGTGGTGGCAAATACGCTGGTGGCGAACACGCCGCGATGGCGGGTGGCAGGTACGCTCATGCGTCGTCGCTGGCCAGCCGGCCGCGCTGCAGGTGCACGCAGCGGTCGAGCGGGGCGGCGACCCGCGCGCTGTGGGTGACCATCAGCAGCGCGCAGCCGCTCTCGGCGATCAGCGCCTGCAGCAGTGCCAGCACGTCGTCGGCGGCGGCCTCGTCGAGGTTGCCGGTGGGCTCGTCAGCGAGCAGCAGCTCGGGGCGTGCGGCCAGCGCGCGGCCGATCGCCAGGCGCTGCTGCTGGCCGCCGGAGAGCTGCTCGGGGTAGCGCCCTTCAAGATCGGCAAGCCCCAGCCGGGTGAGTAGATGCTGGGTCCAGGCCGGGTCCTCGCGTCTGGCGAGGCGCGCCTGGAGGGTGAGGTTGTCGGCCACCGACAGGCTGGGTACCAGATGGAACTGCTGGAACACCAGCCCCAGACGCTGGCGGCGCAGCGCGCTGCGTCGCGCCTCGTCGAGGCTCGACAGGCGCTCGCCACCTAATTGGATCTCGCCGCGATCGGGCACGTCGAGCCCGGCGGCGAGATGCAAGAGGGTCGACTTGCCGCTGCCCGACTCGCCCATCAGCGCCAGGCTTTCGCCGCGCGCCAGGTGCAGGTCGACGCCATCCAGCACGTAAAGCGGGCCTTGCGGGGTCGGGTAGCTCTTGGTGACGTCGGTCAGTTGCAGCATGGCAGATGTCTTGTCGGCGCGTGTCCCCGCACAGTAACAAAGCCTGTGGCTTCGTGCGTGGGGCGATCGTCTACTGCGACGCGATGTCACCGCTCAGGCGAAGATATGGTCGAATTCATCGACGAAGTCGTTGGTGGCAGGGTAAATGCCGAGCGATTGTTCACAGAGATTGATCAGCTGGCGTGATGTCTGGAACAGCATGTCGCTCAGCTGTTGCAGCAGGTTGAAGTGCTCGGCAATGTCAGCGTAGCTGGTGGCATAATCATGAGCCGCCATATTGCGGACCGCCCTGCAGCGTTGCCAGTCAGCCATGCAATCGATGACACCCAGCTTCTCGAAAAGCGCGAGTATTTTCAGGAAGCTGTCAGTGGCCTCCCCCATGAGGAGCGCACTGTGTCGCATGGCCGATGCCAAGGAATCCTGGAGTTTGGCGAATCGCTCGTTGATGGCCGCCAGCGTCTCGAAGAGGTCGACGTCCTTCTTGTGTTCGGCTAGCCACTCGGCCTCGATCGGCCAGGCGAGCTTGGCATCGGACTCATGCAGGAACCAGGCGCAGCGCTGTATGGCTTCCAGTAGTCGCGCTAGGTGGCGCTGCTGATCATCCAGGATATCGCGGGTCATGCCGCATCTTCGATTTCGATGGGGAGAGCCTGCTTCAGAGCGATAGCCTGAAAGGGGGTTGGTTCGGAGCCCACTGTGTAGGTCACTATATCCACAGGCAGGAAAAGCCTCGTCTCGAGCTCTTGTTTGATTTCGGCGATCGTCATGTGGGAAAGAGGCCTCGTGACGATCAATAACAGGTCAAGATCTCCGCCCCGACGATTCTCGTCGAGGCGCGAGCCGAACAGCCGGGTGTCAATGTTCCCATCGCCAAGGTCTTGAATCGTCGCAAGTATGAGTTGGCGTTGGGTAAGTGATAGACGCATATTGCGTAACTCCTTGCATACTATCGTTAGTCTAGCAGCCTGTAGGACTAGCACTGGGCTACCGCAGAACCCGATCTCTCGGCCAACTTCATTCGATCTTTTTCGTAAAATAGCCCGCTACGCTTCTAAAGGTCGATAAATCTATCTCGAAATCCTGATTTCTCGCTACGACCGGTCGGCGTGGGGCGAGTGCCTCCTTCTTATTGCGTCGCGCCATCGCCGCTCAGGCCGGCGTGAATCACTCGGGCGTTGTGGCGCATCATGCCGATATAGCTGCTGGCCTCGCCGTCGCTGGCCAGCGCGCCGGAGTAGAGCGTGCCGGCGACCGGCAGGTCGGCTTCCTCGGCGAGCTGGCGAATCAGCGCGGGGCTGGTGATGTTCTCGTAGAACAGTGCCCTGACCTGATTGGCCTGGATGAAGTCGACCAGTCGCGCCAGCTCGGCGGCGGCCGGCTCGGCGGCGGTATTGAGCCCCACCGGCGACAGAAAGCGCACGCCGTAGGCCGCGCCGAAGTACTCGAAGGCATCGTGGCCGGTGATCACGTTACGGCGTTCGGCGGGAATGGTCGGCCATCAGCTCGCGGATCTCGTCGTCCAGGGCCTCGAGTTCGCCGAGATAGCGCTGGGTAGTGGTGCGGTAGTCCTCGGCATGCTGCGGATCGACCTTGATCAGGCCATCGCGGATATTGCTGACGTAGTGCTCGGCGCGGGTGACGTCCAGCCAGGCATGGGGATCGAGATCGCCACGCGGGTGGTCATGCTCGTCGCCCTCAGTCATTGCCGGCATTCGTGTGCTCGGCCAGTGCGCCATGATCGGCGCCGCTGAAGGCCAGCGGCTCGATACCGTCGGTGGCGGTCACCGTGACGCCCTGGTAGTTGCCGGCGTCGAGCAGGCGATTCATCCAGCCTTCGTACTGCAGGCCATTGAAGACCACCAGGTCGGCTGCGGCGAGCTGCGGGCGTCGGCCGGATTGGGGCTGTAGACATGGCTGTCGCTGTCGGGGCCGACCAGCGAGGTGACGGCGACGTGCTCGCCGCCGACCTGCTCGACCATGTCGGCGAGCACGCTGAAGCTGGTGACCACGTTAAGTGGCTCGCGGGCCTGGCTGATGCCAGCCATTCCCAGCGCGAGGGCGCCGCACAACAACCCGGAGAGAATACGTTGAGGCATGACGAGGCTTCCTTACGAGTCAAGGGCAAACGGGGCCATTCAGCGCGGCGTGGCACTCTCTCGCCCCGTACTTTCGCCATCGGCGCTTTCCAGCGGCGCCGCGGTGCGTCGCCAGTGCGCCAGCAGGCTATGGTACCGGCCCAGCAGCGCGGAAAGCACATACACCGCACCGGCCAGCAGGATGATGCTCGGCCCCGAGGGCAGGCTGAAGTGATACGACAGCAGCAGCCCGCCGGTGCTGGCGAACAGCGCGATCACTACCGCCAGGCCGATCAGCCCCTCGAGGCGCTTCGACCAGAACCGCGCGGCGGTCGCCGGCAGCATCATCAGGCCCACCGCCATCAGCGTGCCCAGGGTCTGGAAACCGGCGGTCAGGTTGAGCACCACCAGGCCCAGGAATACGCCTTGGATAAGCCCGTTGCGCACCCCCTGGCTGCGCAAGAACAGCGGGTCGAGGCACTCGACGACCAGCGCGCGAAAGCTCAGTGCGAGCACGATCACGGTGATGCTGCACACCGCGGCGATCAGCCACAGCGCGGTGGTGTCGACGGCCAGGATCGAGCCGAACAGTACGTGAGTCAGGTCGACGCTGCTGCCGCCCAGCGACACCAGCATCACCCCGGCGGCCAGCGAGATCAGGTAGAAGCTGGCCATCGCCGCGTCCTCGCGGTGGCCGGTGAGCTGCGAGACGCCGCCCGCCAGCCCGGCAACCACCAGTCCCGAAAGGATGCCGCCGAGACTCATCGCCGGCAGCGAAAAGCCGCCGAGCAGAAAGCCCAGCGCCACCCCGGGCAGGATGGCGTGGGCCATGGCGTCGCCGATCAGGCTCATGCCGCGCAGCATCAGGAACACCCCCAGCGGCGGCGCGGCCAGCGACAGCGCCAGCCCGGCGATCAGCGCGCGACGCATGAAGCCGTAGTCGCTGAGCGGGGCGAGCAGCAGGCTGTTGAGCGTATCGATCATCGTGCGGCTCCCGGTGTCTTCAATCCCGCCGGGTTCTGTCCCGCCAGGTTCAGCGGCAGGTGCGGCGCGCGGGCGTTCTCTGTGCCGGTATCCGTACCGGTGTTCCTGTCGAGTCCATAGTCGGCGAGCAGCTCACGGGGCTCGCGCCAATGGCCGTGGCCGCCGGCCAGCTGCAGCACGCAGCCGGCCAGCGCGGCGAGCTGATCGAGATCATGCAGCACGACGATGAGGGTGGTGCCCTGAGCGGCCATGTCGCGCAGCACCTCGGCGAGCACGCCGACGGTGTCGGCGTCGACGTTGGCGAACGGCTCGTCGAGCAGCAGCAGCTCGGCCTCCTGCATCAGCGTGCGGCCGAGCAGCGCGCGCTGGCGCTGGCCGCCGGAAAGCTCGCCCAAGGGGCGGTGGGCGAGCTGCGAGATACCCAGGCGCTGCATGACCGTGCGAGCCTGGCGGTAGTGCGCCGGGTGATAGCCCTTGAAGGCGCCGCGCACCGGCCAGCAGCCGGTCATCACCAGCTCCTCGACGCTCATCGGGAAGCTCAGATCCAGCGCCAGCTGCTGGGGCAGCCAGGCGCGCCGTTCGCGCGGCACGCTACAGGCGATGCGCCCGGCCACCGGCGGCAGCACGCCCATGATCGCCTGGATCAAGGTGCTCTTGCCGGCGCCGTTGGCACCGATCAGCGCGGTGATGGCGCCATCGGGAAAGGCGCCGTCGAGATTTTCGATCACGGTGCGCCCGCCCTGGGCGAGCTGCAGGCCGTCGAGTCGCAGGCGTGCCATCAGCCGAACGCTCCGTTGGCCCAGGCCACGGCCAGCCACAGCAGCCCCAGCGGGGCGAGCGCCATCAATAGCCGGCGGCGCGCCGAGAGTGACATCAGGGAAAAGTGACAGGGCCCATCGGGGCGGTGACGGTGACGGTGTGCCATGCGGATGCGTTCTTGGATTGAGCCGGTGGGAAAAGCCGAAAAAGTTATAACATAACAAAATGCACTCTGGCCAGCCGCATAGCCCGAAGACGTGCCGCGCGGCTGGTTGGTTTCGATAAAGGCTCAGTAGCGGATATTCACACCTACCTGGTTAGGCGTGAGCACCCAGGCGTATTGATAGTCGAGACGATTAGCGCCCAGCGACAGCGTGGCGGGCTTAAAGCGGTTGAGCGCGGCGCCGGCCTGGGTCGGCTGGGTCCAGAGCTGGAGCTCGCCGACCAGCATGCCGGTGGCGAAGTTGACCAGGCCGTCGCGCGGGCGGTCGTCGCCGACGCCGATCGCCAGGCCGCCGAGGGTGTTGACCACCAGCGAATCGAGCCGCGCCCGCCAGGCGTGACGGGCACGCTCCTCGGCGGCGGTGGCGCGCATCAGCTCGCGGGCCTCACCGAGCGCCTGACGATCGCCCTGCGCGGCCAGTGCCTCGAGCCGCCGATGCGCCGCCGGATGCGGCTGCGGGTCGCTGATCACCCCGCCCAGCGCCAGCGCCGATTTCACCGCGCCGACCCGGCCATCGAAGCGGTCGTCCTGATCATCGGCTTCGCTGGCCTGGTAGATGTTGCTGGCCAGGCTCGCGGTATAGATGCTGCCCCAGCCGTAGCGCCACAGCGTGGCCTGGCGCTCGCCGCGGGCCAGCGCGTCCTCGTAGGCCGCCCACTCTGCCGTCGCCCACCCTGCCGTCGCCGACGATTGCGCCACCGCCGGGGCGGCCAGCACCAGGAGCACTAAAAGGACGGCGTACAGCGAGGCAGGGCGTAAAGCGGGCATGCAGACTCCTTGTCATCGTGGCGTGTAAACAGCCGCGGGTGGGCGCTGCCGTGGTGGCGGGTGTTGCCGTGGTGGCGAGTGTTGTCTTGGTGGAGAGTATAGAGGAATCGCAAGTCGCGACGCATATTGACCGGGTGTGGTGGTACAAGGCTTGACGAAACCATAAATAATTGTTTACGTGCGTCGCTTAATCGATAAGCGGCACTTTTCCGTATTGCTTCTAAGCTTAACAGCGTAGAGGGCCAGCATGGCTGTTCCCGCGTAGAGGGCTGTGAAGTCGTGCATGTGTTATGTCGGTATCGAACGGCGACCGGCCAGCTTACTCGTGTGCTAACGCCGTGAACGTAAACCTTGCCTGAACCAGATCAGGAACTCCTATGACGACACAATCCAACAATGAGGCGCCCCCCCGCGATCGCCTCAATGGGCCGGTGTTCTACAGTTCGGTGGTCGGCATCATTGTCTTCTCGCTGTGGACCATGATCGCCACCGAACAGGCCAACACGGTCATCAATGCCATTCTCGGCTGGATCGCCAACACCTTCGGCTGGTACTACTTCCTGACCGTGGTGATCTACCTGGTCTTCGTGATCTACCTGGGGCTGTCGCGCTACGGCAATATCCGCCTGGGGCCCGAACATTCGCGACCCGACTTCAATCTATTCTCGTGGTCGGCAATGCTGTTTTCCGCCGGGATCGGCATCGGCGTGATCTTCTTCGCGCTGGCCGAGCCGCTGACCCAGTTCTACAACGCGCCCAACGCGCCCGATGACCAGATCGCCGCGGCGCGTCACGCCATGGAACTGACCTTCCTGCACTGGGGGCTTTCCGGCTGGGGCATCTATACCCTGGTGGGCATGGCACTGGCCTTCTTCAGTTACCGCCATAACCTGCCGCTGACCATCCGCAGCGCGCTCTATCCGATCTTCGGCGACAGGATCTACGGCATGATCGGCCACGTGGTCGACACCGCCGCGGTGCTGGGCACGGTCTTCGGCATCGCCGCCAGCCTGGGCATCGGGGTGATCCAGCTCAACTTCGGACTGGACTACATGTTCGGCATTCCCAAGAGCACCTGGACCCAGGTGATACTGGTGCTGGGCATCGTGCTGTTCGCGACCATCTCCGCGGTGACCGGGGTGGAGCGCGGCATTCGCCGGCTTTCCGAGTTCAACATCCTGCTCGCGATACTGCTGCTGCTGTTCGTGCTGTTCGCCGGCAAGACAATCTTTCTGCTCAATGCGCTGGTGATGAACGTCGGCGATTACCTATCCAACTTCATCAGCCTGTCGTTCAACACCTATGCCTTCGACCGGCCGACCCAGTGGCTGAACGGCTGGACGCTGTTCTTCTGGGCCTGGTGGATCGCCTGGGGGCCGTTCGTCGGGCTGTTCCTGGCGCGTATCTCGCGGGGCCGCACCATCCGCACCTTCGTGCTCGGCACCATGACGCTGCCGATCATCTTCATGTTCCTGTGGATGTCATTGCTGGGGAACAGCGCCATCGACATGGCGATCAATGGCGCCACCGAGTTCGGCGAGCAGGTAATGGCCAACCCGCCGGCGGGGATCTACCTGTTCCTCGAATCGTATCCGATGCCGGTCCTGACCACCCTGGCGGTGAGTATCCTGGCGATCGTGTTCTTCATTACCTCGGGGGATTCCGGCGCGCTGGTACTCTCGAACTTCACCTCGGTGCTCAAGAACGTCAACAGCGATGCGCCGATCTGGATGCGTATTCTCTGGTCGGCGGTGATCGGCATCCTGACTCTGGCGCTACTGCTTGCCGGCGGCTTGTCCACCCTGCAGAGCGCGGTGGTGATTACCGGCCTGCCGTTCTCGGTCGTGCTGTTCTTCATGATGGCGGGGCTGCTCAAGGCACTGAAGCTCGAGGCCTTCAAGGAAGACAGCCGTCGCCTGAGCCTGGCCGGTCAGCTTTCCGGACGTACCGGCGGCGGTGGCGAGCGCGATACGCGCAACTGGCAGCAGCGCCTGAAGCGCGCCATGAGCTTCCCCAACAAGAAAGAAGCGCGGCGCTTCATGGACGACACCTGCAAGCCGGCCATGGAGTCGGTGCGTGATTCGCTGCACGAGCAGGGCGTGTCCGCCGAAATCCACGAAGGCGTACAGAACGGCGACGATTATCTGTCGCTCAACGTCGACTTCGAGGACGAGCAGAACTTCACCTACCAGATCTGGAGTCAGGGCTTCTCGACGCCGGGGTTTGCCATGCATACGCCGCACGCCTCGGAGCGCTATTACCGGCTGGAGGTCTACCTGCTCGAGGGCAGCCAAGGTTACGACCTGATGGGCTATACCCGCGATCAGGTGATCGGCGACATTCTCGACCAGTACGAACTGCACATGCAGTTCCTGCACTTGAACCGGCTGGAGCCGGGCAACATCAGCATGCCCGATAGTCCGGAACAGCCGCCTTCGT